>NZ_GG665866.1:0-794724 GCF_000160115.1 Shuttleworthella satelles DSM 14600 | reverse complement strand
TAAACGCTGAAGGCATCTAAGCGTGAAGCCCCCCTCAAGATGAGATATCCCGTCCAAAAGGACATAAGATCCCTTGCAGAGTACAAGGTAGATAGGGCAGGGATGTAAGCACAGCAATGTGTTCAGTTGACTGTCACTAATCGATCGAAGGCTTGACCAAAAGCGAAGAAAGCGGACGAGCAGGAAAAGAGGAGCGAGAGCGCTTGCGCTTGGAGCGACCTGTTTTCGAGCGAGTCCATTTGCGAAGCAAATGCACCGAGAAGAAGCGTCAAAGACGCGGATTCGAGGTGACCGCTTTCGTAGAAAATGGAAGAGTTTGCGCAGCAAAGACATCGAGCAGAAGCGACAAAGTCGCGGATGCGAGATGACCATTTTCATAGAAAATGAGATAACCATTTTCGAAGAGTGTGAGAAAAGATCCGCGGTTTGCAATTCATCTGTATGAAGTTTTGAAGGTATCTGCCTTCAGACTGGCTTGACGGGTTTCAGCCCCTCTGCTATATTGAGAAAGTGTTTCGAGCACATATTTGGTGCCATGGCCAAGTGGTAAGGCAAAGGTCTGCAACACCTTCATCACCAGTTCAAATCTGGTTGGCACCTCTTTTGGGCGAGTACGAAAGTACTCGCTTTTTTCAATAGAAGGATTCGATATAGGAGTATTTATGTGGATGATATTTGCAATTCTGTCGGCAGTTTTTGCCGCTTTGACCTCTATTTTGGGCAAGCTTGGCGTAAATGGCGTCAACTCAAATCTTGCGACGGCGATACGAACCTGCGTTGTCATTCTCATGGCCTGGGGTATGGTCTTTATCACGAATAGTCAAAAGGGAATCTTTGAAATAGGAAGAAGGAGTTGGATTTTTCTGATCCTGTCAGGCCTGGCAACAGGCGCCTCCTGGCTCTGTTATTATCGTGCTCTGCAGATAGGCGATGTATCCAAGGTTGTTCCGATTGATAAGATGAGTGTCGTAATCACAATTCTGCTGGCGTTTATCTTTCTTCACGAAGACGTTACCGTCAAATCTCTGCTCGGTTGTATTCTGATTGCGGCAGGGACATTGCTCATGACTCTGTAAAAACAGATTTCATTTGTGCAGGGGAAAAAGCGGAGAGAAATCAGAATGTCAGAGAAGGCAACGAATTTTCAATTGAAGGCGATGAGCCGCGGTACACGGGAAAAGGGAAAGAGAGAAATGAAAATTCTTTATTTGCTGCACGAAGCATTTGAGCAGCCGGCCACATATCTGGACTGGGCCAGGGCCAGGGGATATGAGACCGACCAGGTCCATGTCTACCTGAAGGAACCGATTCCCAGCGAGATCAGCGGCTATGATATGCTGATTGTTATGGGTGGTCCTCAGACTCCGAATGAGGATCGAGAGCATTTTCCCTATTATGATCCGAAAGAAGAAATTGCCCTGATCCAAAGATTTGTCAGGGAAAAGAAGGCAGTCCTCGGGGCCTGTCTGGGGGCGCAGCTGATCGGTCAGGCCTTTGGAGCGCCTTATGAGCACAGTCCTCACAGGGAAATCGGAGCCGTTCCCCTGCATTTGACTGAGGAGGGGCTTAAGGATCCTCTTTTGAAGGCGTTTGCGGATGGAATGAACATTGGAAGCTGGCACGGGGATATGCCGGGTTTAACCGGGGAGGCCAGGGTACTTGCTTTCTCTGAGGGCTGTCCGCGGCAGATCATTCGCTATTCTGACCGCGCATACGCCTTCCAGTGTCATCCGGAGTTTACGCCGGAGGCGGTAGAAGCTTTGATTGCGTCTGAGAGAAATCTGGAAGAAGACAGTAAAAAGTATCCCTATGTGAAAAATGCCTCTCAGCTGCGCGAGGACAGCTATGGACAAATGAACGCGGCTCTCTGTGATTTCCTGGATGCCTATGTCGCTTCTGTGACGAAATAAGGGTTCTGAGGAAATTGGGACAGAAGAAATTGAGACAAAGGACAGACGTATGAGACCCGCAGCTGCGGGAATGCAGCAGGATGCATCTGCGGGAATTTGCATAAGGTGGGGGAAGATTGTATCATAAGGACTGATTTTGTAGCCCCAGAGACGAGGAGAAATGAGATGACCTTATACGATGAGTTAGTGGCCAGAGGGCTGATTGCGCAGCTGACGGATGAAGAGAGAATCAAAGATCTGATTAATCATGGCAGAGCGACCTTTTATATCGGCTTTGATCCGACGGCAGATTCCCTGCATGTAGGGCACTTTATGGCCTTGACTTTGATGAAGCGCCTGCAGATGGGCGGGAATCGCCCAATTGCTCTGATCGGCGGGGGAACTGCAATGATCGGGGATCCCTCCGGGCGAACGGATCTGCGATCTATGATGACAGTCGAGCAGATCGATCACAACTGTGAGTGCTTCAAGAAACAGATGAGTCGCTTTATTGAATTTGGGGAAGACAAGGCGCTTATGGTCAATAACGCGGACTGGCTGCGCAATCTGAATTTCCTGGATTTTATGCGGGAGGTCGGAGCTCATTTTTCTGTCAATGACATGCTTCGTGCCAGAGCATATGTCAATCGCATGGAGCGCGGACTGTCCTTTTTGGAGTTTTCCTATATGCTTATGCAGGCCTATGACTTCTACAAGCTCTATCAGGAGTATGGCTGTAATATGGAGTTCGGCGGTGATGATCAGTGGTCCAATATGCTGGCCGGAACAGAGCTGATCCGCAAGAAGCTGGGAGAAGATGCCGCAGCTATGACCATCAACCTTCTGCTCAAGCATGACGGGACGAAGATGGGAAAGACAGCCGGCGGAGCTGTCTGGCTGGATCCCGGGAAAACATCCCCCTATGATTTCTTCCAGTACTGGAGAAATGTAGATGACGCGGATGTTCTCAAGTTCCTGCGCATGATGACCTTCCTGCCCCTGGAGCAGATTGATGAGATGGACCGCTGGGAGGGAGCCCAGCTCAATGAGGCCAAGCGCATTCTGGCCCATGAACTGACCGCGATGGTACACGGAGAGGAAGAGGCTGACAAGGCGCAGGAAGCGGCGAAATCGCTCTTCGCCGGGGGCGTGTCTTCTGACAATATGCCGCAGGCGGTCGTCAGGGAAGAAGATTTCAAAGAGGGAGAAATCGACATTCTGTCCGTTCTTGTCCTCTGCGGACTGGCGCAGTCCCGTTCCGATGCCCGCCGGGCAGTAGAGCAGGGCGGTGTATCTGTCAATGGGGATAAGGTGACAGATATTCACACGTCTTACAGGCCATCTGATTTCGCTGAGGAATTCCTTCTGCGCCGGGGAAAGAAGAAATACTGTAAAATCACTAGTCGATAAAGCGCCGAAGGTGCGAATTCGAGGCAGCTGTTTTTGAAGCAGGCTCTTTCGGAGACGGAGGATTTCTGAAGGAGAGACGTTTGCGGAGAAAGAGATTCGACCCACACGAGGATTGGGTCTCTTTTATCATAGGAGTGGAGATAGCGAATGAAAATACTGGCTCTGGTTCTCTTTATTCTTATGTATATTGTCATGGTTGCCAGGCAGAAATACCGGCCGCATGCGGCGATGGCAGTGGCGGCCCTCTATTTAGTGACAGGAATTCTGCCTGTGGGGCAGGTGATCTCCAGTATTAACTGGAATGTTCTGATGATGATCAGCGGGACGATGATTCTGGTTGATTATTTCATCGCCTCCGGCATGCCGCTTCTGATGGCAGACCTGATCATGGAGAAGTCGAAGAATGTCATGTGGATTATTATTCTCATGTCGCTCTTCGCCGGTCTGATCTCCGCTTTTATTGATAATGTCGCGACGGTTCTGATGGTAGCCCCGATCGGGATGGCGGTCTGCAGAAAGCTGAAGATCAACCCGGTTCCCATGATCTTTTCGATCGCGGTATCCTCGAATCTGCAGGGGGCGGCAACTCTGGTGGGGGATACGACGTCCATTCTGCTCGGTTCCTATGCCAATATGGATTTTCTGGACTTCTTTTTCATGCAGGGACGGCCGGGAATTTTCTTCGCTGTAGAACTGGGCGCACTGGCGACGATCCCCATTATGCGGTTTGAGTTTCGCCATTTGACGCAGGAAACGCTGGTGACGGAGCGGACACAGGTCAAGAGCTTATGGCCCTCTTTTTTGCTTCTGGCCATGATTTCTCTCCTGATTGGAGCCTCTTTCATTCCGGGAAAGCCGGAGATCAGCAATGGGATCATTTGTCTGGGTCTGGCAGGGCTTGCCCTGCTTGGCGACAGGGTGAAAACGGGCGAGAGAGAGGGAGTGAGAAGAGCCCTTCGCAGCCTTGATACAGAGACCCTCTTTCTCCTTCTGGGACTCTTTATCGTGATTGCCGGGGTGACACAGGTGGGCCTGATTGAAGACCTGACCAGGCTGATTGCAGAGGTCGGAGGCAGTCATCTCTTCTGGCTCTACAGTCTGGTCGTCTGGGGGTCAGTTTTGATCTCCGCCTTTGTAGATAATATTCCCTATGTGGCCACAATGCTGCCAGTTTTGACCGGGCTGGCGACCAGACTAGGGATTTCTCCTTATATCCTCTATTTTGGTCTGCTGACGGGAGCGACTCTGGGAGGAAATTTAACCCCGATCGGGGCGTCTGCCAATATCACAGCGGTTGGACTGCTGAAGAAAGAAGGGTATGAGACGGGATTTGCGGACTTTATGAAAGTGGGAGTCCCTTATACCCTGGCGGCGGTTCTGGCGGGTTACCTCTACACATGGTTCGTCTGGGCCGGATAAATTGCGCATCCAGAGTTACACAGGTATAATACAGATGATTAGACGCCGCTTTTTGACAAGTGCGCCGGCGTCATAGAAAGGAGCATACGATGGGTTTATTTGACGAGATTACCAACACAGTTGTAAATGCCGGTCAGGTTGTCGGTGACAAGGTAAAGACTGCCGTAGATGTAACCAAGGCCACTTATGAGGTCAAGGATACGGAGCGCAGGTTAAGAGACGCCTATGCAGAATTGGGCAGGCGCTACTATCAGGACCACAGTGATGATCCCGGAGAGGACTTCGCGGAAATCGAGGCTCTGCTGGAGAAATTAGAGGAGAAGAAGGAGACGGTCGAGGTCTTAAAGAGGACGCAGACCTGCCCGACCTGCGGCAGCTCTGTCTCCAAGGAGTCTGCGTACTGCCCCAAGTGTGGGGAGAAAATGCCTGTTTCCCATACAGAGGAGGGGAATGCGGGAGAGAAGAGTGCGCCCACCGCAGAACCGGATGCCTTCGTTGATGAAGAGACAAAGAGCGCAGAGCCGAAAATAGAGGAGTCCAAGCAGTATGCTCCGGAAGAGACTCCTTCTGAGGAGAAGCAGGACGCGCCGGCGGATGAGGAGAATTCAGAAGATAAGCCGGTAGAAGAGTTCAAGTACGGGGAATAAGGAAGAGATGAGCAACAAGGGTAAGTACTATATCACAACGGCCATTGCCTATACCTCAGGGAAACCCCACATCGGCAATACCTATGAGATCATTCTGGCGGATGCTATCGCCCGCTTCCGCCGCCAGGAGGGCTATGATGTCTTCTTCATGACAGGCTCCGATGAGCATGGACAGAAGATCCAGATCAAGGCCGAGGAGGCAGGCATCAGTCCCAAGGAGCTGGTGGACAGGAACTCCGGCGAGATCCGGCGTATCTGGGATTTGATGGACACTTCCTATGACAAGTTCATGCGCACAACAGACGCGGATCATGAGGCCCAGGTACAGAAGATCTTTAAGAAGCTCTATGACCAGGGGGATATCTACAAGGGAACGTATGAGGGCTGGTACTGTACTTCCGACGAGGCTTTCTGGACCGATTCCCAGCTCGTCGACGGGAGATGTCCCGACTGCGGACGTCCTGTCACAAGGGCATCTGAGGAGGCCTACTTCTTTCGGATGAGTAAGTATGCCGATCGGCTGATCGAGCATATCAAGAGTCACCCCGAGTTCATCCAGCCGGTCTCCCGCAAGAATGAGATGATGAACAATTTCCTCCTGCCCGGGCTGCAGGATCTCTGCGTCTCCAGAACATCCTTCTCCTGGGGGATTCCGGTCACCTTTGATCCCAAGCATGTCGTCTATGTATGGCTGGACGCTCTGACCAACTACATCACGGGAATCGGATATGATTGCGACGGGAATCATTCGGATCGCTATAAGAAGTACTGGCCCGCGGACCTGCATCTGATCGGCAAGGACATCATTCGCTTTCACACCATTTACTGGCCTATTTTCCTGATGGCCCTGGGACAGCCCCTGCCCAAACAGGTCTTTGGTCATCCCTGGCTCCTGCAGGCGGACGGCAAGATGTCCAAGTCCAGGGGTAATGTCATTTACGCGGATGACCTGGTGGATATCTTCGGTGTGGACGCGGTTCGATACTTCGTGCTGCATGAAATGCCCTTTGAGAACGATGGCGTTATCTCCTGGGAACTCATGGCTGAGCGCGTCAATTCGGATCTGGCGAATACCATGGGGAACCTGGTCAACCGCACGATCAGTATGGCCAATAAGTATTTTGGCGGACTTGTAGAGGATAAGGGCCTCGAGGAGCCGGTCGACAGAGAGCTCAAGGCTTATGCCGCGGGCACGGTCCAGAGGGTGACGGACAAAATGGCGGATCTGCATGTGGCGGACGCCATTACAGAAGTCTTCCATCTCTTTAGACGATCGAATAAGTATATTGACGAGACCATGCCATGGGCTCTGGCTAAGGACGCGGACAAACAGGATCGTCTGGCAACGGTGCTCTACAATCTCGTCGAGTCGATTGCCATCGGGGCAAGCCTCCTGAAGAGCTTCATGCCTTCTACGGCGGATCAGATCCTGGACCAGTTAAATATCGGTCAGATCGACTATGATCGTCTCTCTACGTTCGGGAATTATCCCTCGGGCAATCGAGTGACAGATCATCCACAGATCCTTTTTGCCCGTCTGGATTTAGAGGAGACAATGGCTAAGGTTGCGGAGATTGAGGCCGGGCAGAAGTCTCTTGTACCGGAGGCAGAAGAGGAGTCTGACCGGGCGGACGCGGTTCATGTTGAGACCAGAGAAGAGATTTCTTTCGACGATTTCGGCAAGATGCAGTTTGTGGTCGGACAGGTTCAGTCCTGTGAGCCGGTAGCTAAATCTAAGAAGCTTTTGTGCTCTCAGGTGGCGGTTGGTGACCGGACGGTTCAAATCGTCTCCGGCATTCGCAAGTGGTACTCTGCCGAAGAGATGGTGGGCAAGAAGGTGATGGTTCTTCTGAATCTGGCTCCCGCCAGGCTGGCAGGGGTTCTGTCCGAGGGAATGATTCTCTGCGCGGAGGACGCCGAGGGCAATGTGGTTTTAATGAGCCCCGAGAAGGATCTTCCCAGCGGTTCGGAGATATCCTGACGGTCTTTGCCCCGGCATTACTGCGGGATATTTGCGTCGACAGGTCAGGAGTCCCTGTTGTAAGCATTTTCCGGCACAGACAGGCTGGCCGGATTTTGGTCAGAGAAGATAGAGTGCCTTGAGAGCGGATGTGGGATCAGCCCGCATCCGCTCTCTTCTCAAATGAAGTCGTCGGTCTGGCAGGGGTTCTGTCCGAGGGAATGATTCTCTGCGCGGAGGATGCCGAGGCGAATCCCGGTTTGGGATCAGCGGGCCATGTCAGGAGAAAGAGGAGCAGGAATGATTTTTGAGACGCACGCCCATCTGGATGGGGAGGAGTTTGACCAGGACCGGGAGGAAGTTCTGGCTCGTGTACGAGAAGCAGGGATTTCTCATCTGGTCAATGTCGGATCCGATATCAAGAGCAGCCGCCGTTCTCTTGCTCTGGCCCATCAATATGACTGGATCTACGCGGCAGTGGGAGTTCACCCGGAGGAAATCCGGGATTTTTATCCGACGCGCGACCGGCAGACACAAGAGCAGCCGGACTGGGCGGACAGATCTTACGGCGAGCAGGTGATGAGAGAAATCCGCCAACTGGCCCAAGAAGACAAGGTCGTGGCAGTCGGAGAGATTGGCCTGGATTATTACTGGGTTAAGGATCCCAAAGAGCGAAAGGCGCAGATCTACTGGTTTCAGCGACAGCTTGCCCTTGCGGGGGAATTGGGTCTGCCGGTGGTGATTCATTCCCGCGACGCGGCCAAAGATACCATGGAGATTATGCGAGAGGCGGCAAAAGAAGGAATTCGGGGGGTGATCCACTGCTACTCCTATTCAAAAGAGCAGGCGCTCGAGTACGTCAGGCTGGGCTTTTTCATTGGCGTAGGAGGGGTGGTCACCTTTAAGAATGGCCGAAAGCTGCGTGAGGCAGTGGAGGCGATTCCGATCCGCTCCCTGGTTTTAGAGACGGATTCCCCCTATATGTCGCCGGAGCCCAGGCGGGGGAGGCGCAATGATCCCCGCAATCTGCGCTATATCGCCGGGCGAATCGCGGAGATTCGAGGGATCTCTTATGATGAAGTAGTCAGCATCACAGAGGAAAACGCGATGCGTCTATATCCGGAGGTGAGAGATGGCAGGATTGGCTAGTCCGGGCAGCACCATCGCGGTCCTGGAGAAATACGGCTTCTCTTTTCAGAAGAAATACGGACAGAATTTTCTGATTGACAGGCATATTCTGGAGGGAATTGTTGATGCCGCCCAAATCAGCAGGGAGGACTTCATTCTCGAGATCGGACCCGGGATCGGGACACTGACCCAGTATCTCTGTGAAGCAGGCAGAGAGGTTCTGGCTGTCGAGTTGGATCGCAAGTTGATTCCGATTCTGGCAGATACCCTGTCTTCTTATAATAATGTCGAGGTGATCTGTCATGATGTCCTCAAGCTGGACCTGTCCGGGCTGATTGCGGAGAAGAACGCCAGCCGCCCCATCAAGCTTGTCGCTAATCTGCCCTATTACATCACGACTCCGATTATTATGTCCTTATTTGAGAGTCATCTTCCCCTGGAATCGATTACGATTATGGTGCAGAAAGAGCTGGCAGACCGTATGCAGGAGGGCCCGGGGAGCAAGGATTACGGGGCGCTTTCCCTCGCGGTGCAATATTACGCCAAACCTGAAGTTATGTTTCAGGTTCCCCCGAGCGCTTTTATCCCCCGTCCCAAGGTCGGGTCCGCGGTGATTCGTCTGACCTGTCACAAGAGCTGTCCTGTTGAAGTCAGCGATGAGGCATATCTCTTTCGGGTGATTCGCGCCTCTTTTAACCAGCGCCGCAAGACACTGACCAACGGTCTGAAAAACGCGCCGGACATCAGGCTTCCCAAAGAACAGATTACAGAGGTCATCGAGGAAATGGGTCTGCCGGCGACGGTGCGGGGAGAGATGCTGACTCTTAAACAGTTTGCCGAGTTGTCAAACCGCTTAAGAGAGAGGGAGCAGTCCTGATGGGAAAAGAGTTTTTCGCGTATTTGCTCCGCTGCGCCGATAACAGCATATACGCCGGTTATACGACAGATGTGAAGGCGAGGGAGAGAGCCCACAATGCCGGAAAGGGGGCAAAGTATACCCGAACCCGCCGGCCGGTTCAGCTGGTTTATTATGAGAGCTTTGATGACAAGAAGGAGGCTCTGAAGAGAGAGGCGGCCTATAAGAGGCTGACCCGTCAGGAGAAGATAGCGCTGATAGAGAGGGAAAATCCGAAAGCGGCCGTGCTCCTGCGAAAATCCGGAATTATAAGACAGGATGCCGGCAGAGGGGAGATGAGAAGATGACAAGGAAACTGCTCTTGTTTTGTGTTGATCAGGATCGTCTGCGGGAGATTCGTCGACTGGCGCAAAGAATGGATATTGAAGTCGTCAGGATCGAGCGTCCCGGCTATTGGCAGAAGCTCGGCTATCTGGCGAAAATGACAGGTTTTACAGAGGAATCCCGCGTCTATATGGGGGCGGAATTCCCGGAGGAGATGATGCTGATGGTCGGATTCGGGAGTCGGGATCTGGACTGGTTTCTTGCCGCCTGGAAGGAAACTGGACTCCCTCCGGTAAGGCTCAAAGCCATGGCGACGCAGACCAACCTTCAATGGTCGCCAGTCGCCTTGTTTCAAGAGCTTTTTGAGGAAGATCGTCAGATGCGTTTTGGCTCCTGAACATGGAAACGTTCATCCTATTTACACAGAGAGATCGCATTTGCGTCATAGCTGCCTGTTATATTTGTCTTATCAAAGGGAACGAATGCCTTTGATAACAAACATCTTTTTCATAACAACTCCCCCGAAGGACTCGCCGCAAGGCGGGTCTTTCACTTTCTTTAAAGAACTTTGAAGGTGAATTCCAAAACGGATTTTTTCAGTAAAAAACAGCTCAGGCCATCTGGTCTGAGCTGTTTTGGCAGGAGGCGCGGTTATCTGAAGGCAGCCTCCGAATAGGGGATGATATGGGATTTGAATTAGCCGAAATATCTCTTCAGAAGACCTGCGAATGCCTTGCCGTGACGGGCCTCATCGCGGGCCATCTCATGAACAGAGTCATGGATGGCATCCAGATTCAGGGCCTTTGCTCTCTTGGCCAGATCAGTCTTGCCGGAGGTCGCGCCATTCTCAGCATCGACACGCATCTGGAGATTCTTCTTGGTAGAATCGGTCAGAACCTCACCCAGCATTTCCGCAAAGCGTGCCGCATGATCAGCCTCTTCGAAGGCGGCCTGCTTGTAATACATGCCAATTTCGGGATAACCCTCACGGAAAGCGGCACGAGACATTGCGAGATACATGCCGACCTCTGAGCACTCTCCCTCAAAGTTCGCGCGGAGGTCTGCCTTGATATCTTCAGGAACATCCGCTGCTACGCCAACAACGTGTTCAGCGGCCCAGCCCATCTCTGCGGACTGCTCAATAAACTTCTCACGGGGAGCCTTACATACGGGGCAGACCTCAGGAGCCTGCTCTCCCTCGAAAACATAACCACAAACACTGCATACCCATTTAGACATAAAGAATTCTCCTTTCGAAGCTCGGTTGCGAGCTCACTTAATTGATGTGATTGTATTGTAGGCAATTTAAAAAAGGCTGTCAATAGGAAATAAGAATAATTCTCAAAAACTTTTCTGAAGGCCGGGAGAAGGGAGTTTATGACAACTAACAAAAGATGGAATCCATAAATGACGGGGGATCTGGATTCGAATTTGAAAGCGGATTCAGGGTCGAATCTTTCTGTTTTTCCCGAATCCCTGTTATAATTTTCAGGCAGGACAGAAAGAAAACCGATGACAGAAGGGCTTTTGGGGTGATATTCGAGGATTTTGCCTTGTCCGGGAATTTCTGCCTGCGCGGTTTTAAGATAAGAACAGCATGAGGAAATTGGTGTGCGCAAGAGCAGAGAATATTATATGAAAGAGGCCATCCGCCAGGCGAGGAAGGCGGAGGCGATTGAGGAGGTCCCGATCGGCTGTGTGATTGAGCGTGAGGGTAAGATTATCGCGCGGGGGTACAATCGCCGCAACATAGATCACAGTGTCTTGAAGCACGCGGAGATCACCGCGATTCAGAAGGCCTGTCGCAAGCTGGGAGATTGGCGATTGGAGGACTGCACGCTCTATGTGACCTTGGAGCCCTGTCAGATGTGTGCGGGGGCAATTGTACAGGCCCGCATTCCCAGGGTGGTCATCGGCGCCATGAATCCCAAGGCGGGGAGCGCCGGATCCGTGATTAACCTCCTGCAGATGAGGGAGTTTAACCACCAGGCAGAAATTGAAAAAGGGGTTATGGAGGAAGACTGTTCTGCTCTGCTCAGTCATTTCTTCGCGGAGCTGCGGAGGAAAAAGGCAAAGGGGACAGATCATGACAGGCAATAAGAGACTGGCCTGGAAGCTGTGGGTGTGACAGGCTTACCATGAAGAGGGTCGTGAAGCAGTGACAGGTTGGCCAGGAAGCTGGTGCGACTGGCTGGCCAGGGAGCCGGATTGACACAGGAAGTTCAGAGCCGCTATAATAGCGGAGTGCAGGAGCCGCCCCCGGCAGGTGGCGTTGATATTCGGGTCCCGAGCAATGAGAGCCTACGAACCGTGTCAGGTCAGGAATGAAGCAGCACTAAGTGGGAATTCCCGTGTGCCTCGGGGGCGCCTGGGTTGAGTTAACCACCGGGGTAACGTCCTGCGTTTTTTATTCCCAGTCATTTTGGAGAGGTTTTTTATTTTTAGAGAGGCTTTTTATCCGGGAAGCATTTCGATGGAACAGGGCGGGGAATCGCGTGAGAAGGGGAAGGGAGATAGTGATTGGCAATATCAGCTATCTCCCTTTTATGATATGATTAGAGCCGTAAGAGATGGGCTTATTCAGGAGATTTACATGGGCGCGAAAGATGACAGCGAGAAGATATTGCGCGAAATTCACGTGCTCTTCGCGAAGGCAGAAGCATATGAGGACAGCAGAGAACGCGTTGTGGTCAACAAAGAGCAGATGTTTGACCTCTTGGAGAAGTTAAACGGCGCGATCACCGACATGGTAGATGAGTGTGAACTGACCTGGGCTGAGCGGGATAAGGCATACCGCAGGCAGAGGCGCCAGGGAGATGAGATCGTCTCCGAGGCCCGGCATAAGGCGGAAGATGTCTATGCGGCTTCCGTAATGTACACAGACCGGTCTCTGGAGGAGATACAGGATCTGGTCAATCGAACCAGTGAGGAGCTGGATGAGATTCACCGGCAGATGAAGGCGGCGATTGAAACAGAGCTTCGCCATATGAGGGACAATCAGACGGAGCTGCACGGTCAGCTGCGGGATATGGCAGACAGCCAAAAATACCTGCATCTGATTGATGATGAGAATCGACGGATCGCCAGGGAAAAGGAGAAGGCCCGGGAGGCTGACCGGGGCGGTACGTTTGTCCCCCTTTCCTACGCCGGGCCAGCGCCTGAAATCCGCGTGAATCCGGCATATTTTGAGAGACGGGCGCAAATGATGGCCGCGGAGGATGAGGCCGCGGAGGAAGGAGCTGCAGACCAGCTATCGCAAGCGGATCTGACAGAGGAAAATGCCTCGGACCAGGAGCTTACGAGCAGAGCCAAGGGAGAGGCCCCCGCGAATCAGAAGCGGGAGGCTAAGCCGGCGGGAGAAAAGATCCCGGACCAGCCGCTTGAGAGTAAGGCTAAAGGAGAGAGCTCCGCAGATCAGAAGCGGGAAGCTAAGCCGGCGGGAGAAAAGATCCCGGACCAGCCGCTTGAGAGTAAGGCTAAAGGAGAGAGGCTCGCAGATCAGAAGAGGGAAGCTAAGCCGGTGGAAAAAAAGACCCCGGACCAGTCGCTTGAGAGTAAGGTCGAAGGGGAGGATCTCGCGGATCAGAAGCGAGAAGCTAAGCCGGTGGAAAAAAAGACCCCGAACCAGCCGCTTGAGAGCAGGGTCAAAGGAGAGAGCCCCGCAGATCAGAAGCGGAAAGCTAAGTCAGAGGGAGAAAAGACCCCGGATCAGCCGCTTGAGAGCAGTTTACCCGAGAGAGACAGCAGAGAGAATTCAACCGCGTCCGGGACGCGGGAGAGTGATCCGAAAACAGAGATCGGGGCGAAAGTCGATGCGGCAATATCAGGTCTGGACCAGGAGACGCGCAGGAAGCAGAATCATCGTCAGGATGACAGGGTGGACAGGGTTCTGCAGATCTTTCGCAAGTCCGGGAATCCTTGAATTGACAGAGATCATTTCCTATAATTCTCCCTGATACAGGCCGTTACGAAGGTCGCGGATCATTAACCTTAAAGAAATTACGTTCCCTGCCCGGGGACTTGGATTTGGGGGCAATATGAAGTTATTTGAGACAGGCGTTTATCTTCTGAACGGCAGTGAGATCGTTGCCGACGGATCGCAGGCGGATGCGATTCTCGCAGCATCCTGCGGCAGAAAAATCGATCGTGAGGAGGCAAGAAAGCAGACCATTGCCTACGGCATTCTTCGCGACCACAACTGCTCTGACAATATGGAGCAGCTCAAAATCAAATTTGACAAGATGACTTCCCACGATATTACCTATGTGGGGATTATTCAGACTGCCAGAGCTTCCGGCCTGGAGAAATTTCCCATTCCCTACGTTCTGACTAACTGTCATAACAGTCTCTGCGCTGTCGGAGGAACCATCAACGAAGATGATCACATGTTCGGCTTGTCCGCAGCCAGGAAATACGGGGGAATTTATGTGCCCCCGCATCAGGCAGTGATCCACCAGTTTGCCAGAGAAATGCTGGCCGAAGCGGGCAAGATGATTCTGGGAAGCGATTCTCACACCCGCTACGGGGCTCTCGGAACCATGGCTATGGGAGAGGGTGGACCCGAGCTGGTCAAGCAGCTGCTGGGCAGGACCTATGATATTGATATGCCCCAGGTGGTAGGAGTCTACATGACCGGAAAACCCGCGAAGGGGGTTGGTCCGCAGGATATCGCTCTGGCCATCATCGGGAAGGTCTTCGCATGCGGCTATGTCAAGAACAAGGTGATGGAGTTTGTGGGACCCGGCCTGGCCAATCTCTCTGTCGATTACCGTATCGGCATTGATGTTATGACAACAGAGACCACCTGCCTGTCTTCGATCTGGGCCACGGATGAGAAGACAGAGGAGTTCTACGAGATCCACGGACGCAAGGATGCCTATCGGAAGCTTGCGCCTGGCCAGATCGCGTATTATGACGGCATGATTGAGATCGATCTGTCTCAGATCAAGCCCATGATCGCCATGCCCTTCCATCCCAGCTATACATACACCATTGAAGAGGTCAATCACAATCTCGAGGATATCTTAGAGCAGGTGACCAAGCGGGCGCAGGTCTCTCTGGGAGACAGAATATCGTACTCACTGAAGGATAAGATCCGGGACGGCCGCCTCTATGTCGATCAGGGGATCATCGCGGGATGCGCCGGCGGCGGATATGAGAATATTACGGACGCGGCGGATATTCTCCGGGGGGCCGATATAGGAGCAGATGAGTTCAGTCTCAGTGTCTATCCGGCCTCCATGCCGGTCTACATGCAGTTGATAAAGAATGGTTCAGCCGCCTCCCTGATCGAGGCGGGAGCGGTCTTTAAGACCGCCTTCTGCGGTCCCTGTTTCGGCGCGGGCGATACCCCGGCCAATAATGGCTTCTCAATTCGCCACTCCACCCGCAACTTCCCCAACCGCGAGGGATCCAAGATTCAGGATGGTCAGATATCCTCGGTCGCCCTCATGGACGCCAGATCTATCGCGGCAACCGCGGCTAACAAGGGTCTCTTGACGGCGGCCACTGATATCGACGCGGATTTTACCAAGCCAAAGTATTTCTTTGACCGAAGCATTTATCAGAAGCGGGTCTTTGATGCCGTGGGGAAAGCGGACCCTGAGGCGGAGCTTACCTTTGGCCCCAATATCAAGGACTGGCCTAAGATGAGTCCCCTACCGGAGAATTTGATCCTCAAGCTGGTATCTGAGATTCATGATCCGGTGACGACGACAGACGAGCTCATTCCCTCCGGGGAGACGTCTTCCTATCGGTCGAATCCTCTGAAACTGGCTGAGTTCGCGCTCTCTCGCCGGGATCCGGCATATGTCGGCCGGGCCAAGGAGGTACAGAAGGCGCAGAAGGCCATAGAGGCGGATTCCTGCCCCGGGAAGGCATTTGCGGAAGTGCATGAGATCATGCAGGCGATCAAGGAGAAATTCCCGGAGATCAATCGCCATGTCATCGGGATCGGCAGCACGATCTTCGCGGTCAAACCGGGGGACGGCAGCGCCCGCGAGCAGGCGGCCTCCTGTCAGAAGGTTCTGGGAGGCTGGGCCAATATCGCAAATGAGTATGCGACCAAGCGATATCGGTCCAATCTGATCAACTGGGGGATGATTCCATTCACCATCCCGGCGGGGGATCTGCCCTTCAAGAATCTGGACTATATCTTCGTGCCCGGGGTGCGTGAGGCAATCAAAGAGGGAAAGAGCCGGGTGGAGGCTTATGCCGTTCACGAGGGTCATCTGACTCCCTTCAGCCTGTATGTGGACGCGATGACGGATGATGAGAGACAGATTATCCTGGACGGATGTCTGATCAACTACTACAGAGCGCACAGGTGATACTTTCCTGATCAGCCGGTCGAAGACGACCGGCTAAAGGTGTTTTTAGGGAAAGAAGCGGTGGAGAGGTAAACGTTTTGGATAGATATGAGTACAAGGAACTGATTGATCGTGTGCGCGGTCTGATCGATCGCAAGGATATGGAGGAGGCAGCCCGTCAGCTGGACGCGAACAATTGGCGCAAGGTGCCGAGCGTCAACGCGCTGATGAAGGCGGCGGAACTGTATGAGGAGGTCGGCCGACTGGACAGCGCCAAAGAGCTTCTGATGGCGGCGCATGAGAGAAGTCCGATCGGGCGAATGGTGATCTATCGACTGGCCCTGGTATGCATCCGCTTACAGGAACTGGATGAAGCGCAGGAGTATTACACCGAGTTCATGGAGATTGCTCCCCATGACAGCCTGCGCTATGTGATCAACTATCAGCTCTCCCGAGCCAGGGGAGTCAGCGACGAGGATCTGATTACAATCCTCGAGGATTTGAAGGAGAATGATTTCTTAGAGGACTGGGCGTTAGAGCTGGCTCTCTTCTATCAGAAGACCAGACAGATCGATAAGTGCGTCAGCCTCTGTAATGAAATCATTCTCTGGTTCGGCGACGGACCCTATGTAGAGAAGGCTCTGGAGCTGAAGATGATTTACGCGCCTCTGGATCCGGATCAGGAGCAGATCTACTTGAAGCTCCGCCAGAGGCACAGAGACGAAATCAAGGAGATTTCCGGTCAGGAGGCAGGAAGATCCGAGAAGGAGGGCACGTCTGCAGAGACCATACCCCTTCCCGAAATCCATATCCCGTCGACTAAGTTCAATACGGTCAACCTGCAGGAGAAGATCAAGCAGAATATTGAAGAGATCATGAGCGCCACGGGATCAGAGCAGGTGCAGGAGAAAATGGAGAACATCAAGGAACTGACAGATGAGCTCCCCTTCCTGCGTGTCTCTGAGGGGACGAAGGAGCTGGGGGCTCAGAGGGCCAGAGAGACGCAGAAGGTTATCGACCAGGATCTGCGCGAGCGCTACCGGGGCCTGGGAATCGATGATGACGGGCAGATCTCCATGGATGTCCCGGACCAGTCCGAGGACGATATCCAGATCAAGGGACAGCTTTCGATTGACGACCTGGTGAAGGACTGGGAGAAGACGCGCAAAGAGGCAGAGGAAGTCCTGAAGAAAGCGGGGGAGAAGAAGCTGGAGTCAGCCAAAGCGCAGGCGCTGGTCGAGGCCAATGAGATTATGGAGCGCCTGACCGAAGTCCTGCCCCGACTGGAGGCCGGAGCTTCTGTGGAGGATCTTGTCGAGGAAGAGATGCTGCAGCACGCGTCTGCCAGACTCTCGGAGGCAGCAGGCGCAGTCTCCGGGGATTCGTCGGGAGTAGACTACCGCGAAGCCCGTAAGACAGTTTCTGACATCAACAACATGCTGCAGCGTGAGATCGACCGCTTAAATGGCGGGGAGAATGAAACGGCTGCCGCTGCAGAGACTGGAGAGGATGAAGCGGCCGCCGCCGCTGAGACCGGGGAGAAAAACGCAGAGCTGACAGAAAGAGAGGAAGAGAATCCCGCGACTGAGGAGCAGGATGTTGAGCGCGCGTCTGCAGACGAAGAGAATGCGGAAGAAGCAACAGAAAATGAGGAAATGCTTTCTTCGGATGAGGAAGCCGCAGAGGCAAGGACGGCAGAGACGGCAGTATCGGAAGAAGAGGATGCGGTAGCGAAAGAAGATGATGATCAGCTGATCATACCTGAGTTTGATTTCCATGAGGGCAGAGAAGAAGCTGAGCCGGCCGCAGAGCCGATCGCGTCGGAAGAATCCGTAGCGGAGGATTCGGACGAGAAGATGGCTTCGTCGGAAGGGTCAGCAGTGGAGGATTCGGAAGAGAATACGGCTGGAGCGGAAGAATCTGTAGTGGAGGATTCGGACGAGAAGATGGCTTCGTCGGAAGAGCCAGCAGTGGAGGATTCGGACGAGAAGATGGCTTCGTCGGAAGAGCCAGCAGTGGAGGATTCAGAAGAGAATACGGCTGGAGCCGAAGATCCGGACGAGAAGATAACTGGATCTGAGGAATCTGCGTCAGAGGAGCAGACAGGGGAGAGAAGCGAGTCTGAAGAATCTGCGTCAGAGAAGTCGACGGAGGAACCGGCACAGCCAGTTCTGAAGGGACATATTTCTTCTCGATTCGGAGATGAGGAATTCGTGATCGAAGAGGAGGACGAGGAAGCGACTGCGGAGAACGCGGACGCCGAAGAAGAGCCGGCAAAAACAGAGCAGGAGGAGAAGGCCGATCAAGAGAACAAGGAAGAAGTCAGACGCGACGCGATTGAAGAGGCCTTCCACATGCAGGCGACCCGGGCGTCATGGGTGACTGACGACCAGGAGTTTAACTCAGTTGAAAGCATGCAGGCATCCAATGTCTTCTATAACAATGCCGCGGCAGAACCCAAAGCTGCGGAAGCTCCGAGAAAGCTTACGGATGAGGAGAAGGCGCGTTTCTCCTCCTATGTCGCGATTGAGGGGATGGAGGCGCACCTGAGCCGGGCTTTAGAAGGGGTCAAAGAGGGCTTGCTGGGCGACAGCAAAAAAGCGCATCTGAAGATCATTGGTTCTGGGGGATCCGGCAAGACCAACCTGGCAACCGGGGTCATTGAGCTGATGAAGAGGCAGATCAAGCTTCCAGCAGGCCCCGCGGGGAAGATTGACGCGGTCAGATTAAACGAGAAGAATGTGATTGAGCTCTTCGATAAGATCCGCGGCGGGGCACTGATTATAGAGAAGGCAGGCGCTCTTTCCAGAGTATCTGTCGCGACGCTCAATACGCTTCTGGATACAGATACGAGCGGAGTGCTCATGATTCTGGAAGACGATATGGATTCCCTGCAGAAAATGTTCGCGATGAATCGATCCTTTGCGTCTAAGTTTGTGAATGAAATCAGGATCCCTGTTTTCACCACAGATGAGCTGGTCGCTTTTGGGCGGACATATGCCAATGACAACGGGTGCAGTGTGGATTCCATGGGAGTTCTGGCTCTTTATAACCGCATCAACATGATCCAGAAGATCGACCAGCCCACGTCTTTAAGCGAGGTGATTGAGATTGTGGATCAGGCGATGGACAGGGTCAAGTCAGGCGGACTCAAGAAGAAATTCTCCCGCCTGGGAAGTAAGAGAAGTGATGCGGAGGGCCGCCTGATTCTTCATGAGAAAGATTTTGAGGCCTGAGGAACAGAGTGATGGATTTATTGAGGGAAATCGGCCGGTCGCTGAGAGAACTTCTCTTGCGTCTTGGGACTTTGATACGAAGACACTGGAAGCTCTTTCTTTTCATTGCCCTGGCCATTGGGCTGGTCTTTCTGGTCTTTTTTGTGCAGAGAAGGCGCCAATACCGAAGCTACAGGGTGATCTCCAGCCAGAAACTGGACGACGCCAGTGGGACCGGGTATCAGCTCTTTCAAAATAATATTCTGGCTTACAATACAGACGGAAACAGCTATATGACGACGGCGGGCGATCTGCTCTGGAGCCAGTCCTATCAGATGAGCTCGCCCCATCTGGACGCGGGAGATGTCTATGCTGTGATCTATGACCGGGGCGGGACAGGCATTTATCTCTTCTCAAAAGAGGGGAACCGGGCCCATATCACGACCAATCTGCCTGTTGCGGAGGCAAAGGTCGCCGACAATGGTTCGATCGCGGTTCTCATGCAAAATGATAAGGTCGGCTATCTGCACCTTTATAACGCGGATGGCAATCTGACAGCCAGCGGGGAAGTACATCTTGAGACGACAGGATATCCCGTATCCATTGCCATCTCACAGGACGGACAGCGTCTGGCGCTGGCTCTTGCCGATGTGAGCGGGGGAAAGGCGCATTCCAGGCTGCAGATCTATGATTTTGGCGCTGCGGGCAAAAATGCCGACAAGCATATTGTCGCGAGCTTCGATTATGACGACAGCCTGATCGGGGAGATCGCGTACGTCAAAGGTGGAAATCTGGCTGTTTACACAGATAAAAAGATTCTGCTCTACCACAATCATACCAAGCCCGGACTGCTCAATGAGCTTCCTGTCGAGGGGCAGATTCGCAGCGTTTATTTTAACCAGAGTTATTTCGGCTATATCACGACCAGCACAAATGCGGCCGGTCAGAATACGCTTTATCTGTACACCTTTAATAATCGGGGGCGTCGTGTCAGCCGCGCTCAGATCGATATGAGTTATAACAGGGTCGAAATGCTCGCGAATAACGAAATTGCACTCTACGGAGACAAGAGGCTGGAAATCTATAATCTGGCGGGTACACGCAAATTCAGCGGAGATCTTAAGAGTGCTGTGGGAGCGGTGATCCCGGGAAGCGGATCCAGAGACTATCTCTTTGTTCGGGAGGGATCTCTGGATCATGCCAGACTAAAATAAGACGACCTGGAGAGGAGAGAACTTGAACATAGCTTTATTTATCTTTGGAGTGATCATTTTTTGCTCTGTGATCAGAGGCCTGAGGCGAGGGGCTCTGAAAATGCTCCTCGGCCTGGTTTCCGGGATTTTTATTCTGATATTTGTCCTGGTCGCGACACCGGGAATCAACCAGGCCTTGACAAAATACACGCCGCTGGATGACGTGGTCCAGGAGCAGGTTGCGAAGCGGACACAGGCATACTGGGAGAAACAGAAGGCGAAAGCGACCAACCAGATTGTGAACGACTTGAAACAGAAGGCAGGCGATCAGGGCTCTCCTCTGTCAGAGATTGGAAAGAGGATTTCAGCTGACACACAGATTCCGCTGAGTCTCTTACAGACCTATCTGGAGCAGCATGCGGAACAGATATATATGAAATTGCCGACTCTGCTGCGTGAGGCCTATGAGAAGGGGCAATTGAAAATTCAGGTCACCGCGGATCAGACGACCGAAAATATTAAAGACGCGGTGGACCAGACAGGACGCAGTCTTGCGGACCAGGCGGCAGTTGTGATCACAGGGTGGATTATGAGGGCGATTTCCTTCCTCCTTGCTCTTGTGATCGCGTGGATTGTGACAGCCATTGTCGCGGCAGTGATTGACACAGCCAGCCACGCGCCGGTGATCGGCGGAATCAGTCACGCCCTTGGAGGCCTGATGGGACTTGGCGTCGGCCTGATCCGGACCTGGTTTCTTATGTACCTGGTGGAAATTTTCTCCTGGACTTCCCAGGGGGCCTATTGGGCAGAACAAATCGGGGCAAGCGCTGTCCTGAAAATGATCAGCGAATACAATCCCCTGACTCTGCTTTTCCGCTGAGGACCTCCTGATCGCGTCGGGACCATAGAACCCTGGACTGTAGCGCGCAGAGCCGAATGGGCCGGGACTGAGAGGAAAAGAATGTCTTTGGTTTTCGGACGAAAGCGTCTTTTCTTTTCAGACGAAAGCATGGGCCTCGAAATGTGTTGGCGCGAGGGAAAATGGGAAGATTTAGTGGTTGTAAATGAGAGCGAACACAATATCTCTGAAAAGAGACAGGTGTTGAGAAAAGCCCGGAAAATCAATGTTGACAGGGCTTTTGCTCTTTGATAACATAATGCTTGCACCGCGTGAGTGGCTTTGAAAATCAGTCAAAATTGAGCAGGGTCATGAAAAAACCATTGACAAGCCGGGCTGGTCTTGATATCATATCTAAGTTGCCGCTTACGAGGGACAGCAAGAACCTTGATAACTGAACAATGAAACAACCTTGAAAGATTCTAAGAGAATCAAAGCGAATCTCAGAGCAATCTGAGGACCTTAAAAACAGTAAAGGATTAGCCAAGCTAATTCATTCTGGGAAGCATGCGTCCGCGAAGAAGAATCATATGTGATCTGTTAAAGGATCTGTGTGATGAACTTAAAAGGCGGATGAATGAAGGACTTTTAACATGAGAGTTCGATCCTGGCTCAGGATGAACGCTGGCGGCGTGCTTAACACATGCAAGTCGAACGAGAAATGATATTACGATCTCTTCGGAGTGACGGTTTTATTTCGAGTGGCGGACGGGTGAGTAACGCGTGAGCAACCTGCCCTATACCGGGGGATACCAGTTGGAAACGACTGTTAATACCGCATAAGCGCACGATAAGACATCTTGTTGTGTGAAAAACTCCGGTGGTATAGGATGGGCTCGCGTATGATTAGCCAGTTGGCGGGGTAAAGGCCCACCAAAGCGACGATCATTAGCCGACCTGAGAGGGCGACCGGCCACATTGGGACTGAGACACGGCCCAAACTCCTACGGGAGGCAGCAGTGGGGAATATTGCACAATGGGCGAAAGCCTGATGCAGCGACGCCGCGTGAGTGAGGAAGTATTTCGGTATGTAAAGCTCTATCAGCAGGGAAGAAAGAAATGACGGTACCTGAGTAAGAAGCTCCGGCTAAATACGTGCCAGCAGCCGCGGTAATACGTATGGAGCAAGCGTTATCCGGATTTACTGGGTGTAAAGGGAGCGTAGGCGGCAGAGCAAGTCTGATGTGAAAGCCCGGGGCTCAACCCCGGTAGTGCATTGGAAACTGTTCAGCTCGAGTGTCGGAGGGGTAAGCGGAATTCCTGGTGTAGCGGTGAAATGCGTAGATATCAGGAAGAACACCGGAGGCGAAGGCGGCTTACTGGACGATTACTGACGCTGAGGCTCGAAAGCGTGGGGAGCGAACAGGATTAGATACCCTGGTAGTCCACGCTGTAAACGATGAATACTAGGTGTCGGTACCCGAAGGGTATCGGTGCCGTCGCAAACGCATTAAGTATTCCACCTGGGGAGTACGTTCGCAAGAATGAAACTCAAAGGAATTGACGGGGACCCGCACAAGCGGTGGAGCATGTGGTTTAATTCGAAGCAACGCGAAGAACCTTACCAAGTCTTGACATCCCGATGACAAGCGATGTAATGTCGTCTCTCTTCGGAGCATCGGAGACAGGTGGTGCATGGTTGTCGTCAGCTCGTGTCGTGAGATGTTGGGTTAAGTCCCGCAACGAGCGCAACCCTTGTTCTTAGTAGCCAGCAGGTGAAGCTGGGCACTCTAAGGAGACTGCCGGGGTGAACCCGGAGGAAGGTGGGGATGACGTCAAATCATCATGCCCCTTATGACTTGGGCTACACACGTGCTACAATGGCGTAAACAAAGGGAGGCGAAGCCGTGAGGCCAAGCGAATCCCAAAAATAACGTCTCAGTTCGGATTGTAGTCTGCAACTCGACTACATGAAGCTGGAATCGCTAGTAATCGCAGATCAGCATGCTGCGGTGAATACGTTCCCGGGTCTTGTACACACCGCCCGTCACACCATGGGAGTTGGTAATGCCCGAAGTCAGTGACCCAACCGCAAGGAGGGAGCTGCCGAAGGCAGGACTGATAACTGGGGTGAAGTCGTAACAAGGTAGCCGTATCGGAAGGTGCGGCTGGATCACCTCCTTTCTAAGAGATCGAGTAGAGCGTTGTTTCATTGTTGAGTTATCAGGCACGCAAGTGTTTGAGCGCATCTTATCGGCAGAGCCGATAAGCCGGGGCATTCGCCCCGAGGACCATCAAAAACAAATGTTTACGAATGCAAGCATTCGACGCATTGTTTTTTCCGATCCTTGCGGCTCAAGGATAACTTTATATTTCTGGTGGCGATGCGCCTGGGGGGAACACCCGTTAACATCCCGAACACGATGGTTAAGACTCAGGCGGCCGACGGTACTCGGCTGGAGACGGCCCGGAAGAATAGGTGGCCGCCAGATATTTCTTTTTATTGAGAAGAAGACGATTTATTCGTCATTCGAGTGCTCAAGTTATTGAACACCGGAATGACTGATAAATTCAGTCAACCTGAGAGATCAGGGAGTACCTTGAAAACTTCATACAGATAGAAGAATTGATAAAAAGACCTTCTGAATCTGCAGATCATAAGCGAACCTGTTTGCGAATGAGATGGAGATTGCGACAGAAGGATCGACAAATATCAAGACATCCGAGAATTAACAAACCGATCGAAAGATCAAAACACAAGCTTTTTTAAGCTGATGCAACGCTATGCATCAAAACGAGGAATGAGAACAGAGGAATAAGCGCGCTGATGCTTGTTATTCTCTAAGTGCTCATAACGTGCCCGACGACTAGATTCGAGCTTCGTCCCAAGGGACTCGCTCTCATCAAGGGTCGTGCATGTATCGCACGTAAGAGAACAACTTCGCCAAAGGCTCGTTATTCTCTAAGTGCTCATAACGAGGTCAAGCAAAAAAGAGCGCAGGGTGGATGCCTTGGCACTAAGAGCCGAAGAAAGACGTGATAAGCTGCGAAAAGCCGTGGGGAGCTGCACATAAGCTGTGATCCACGGATTTCTGAATGGGGAAACCCGGCCGGACAAACTCCGGTCATCCATAGCCCAATCCATAAGCTATGGAAGGGAACCCGGTGAACTGAAACATCTAAGTAGCCGGAGGAAGAGAAAGAAACATCGATTCCGTAAGTAGCGGCGAGCGAACGCGGAAGAGGCCAAACCATGGTGCGTGCACTGTGGGGTTCGGACCGCAGAATTGATTCAACAAAGACAGCAGAAAGGTTTTGGGAAAGCCTGCCAGAGAGGGTGACAGCCCCGTAAGCGAAGTCTGCGTTGACAAGGCGGGATCCAGAGTACATCGAGACACGAGAAACCTTGATGGAAGAAGCGGAGACCACTCCGTAAGCCTAAATACTCCTTAGTGACCGATAGCGAATAGTACTGTGAAGGAAAGGTGAAAAGAACCCCGGGAGGGGAGTGAAAGAGAACCTGAAACCCTGTGTTTACAAGCTGTGGAAGTGCAATGAGAATGCGCACGACCGCGTACTTTTTGTAGAACGGTCCGGCGAGTTACGCAGTGCGGCGAGGTTAAGGGCTTAAGGCCTGCAGCCGAAGGGAAACCAAGTCTGAATAGGGCGAGTCAGTCACATAGCGTAGACCCGAAACCGGGTGATCTATCCATGTGCAGGTTGAAGTTGCCGTAAAAGGCAATGGAGGACCGAACTCACATCCGTTGAAAAGGGTGGAGATGACGTGTGGATAGGGGAGAAATTCCAATCGAACCCGGAGATAGCTGGTTCTCCTCGAAATAGCTTTAGGGCTAGCCTCGGTTTAGTCTTATGGAGGTAGAGCACTGAATTTCCGCGGGGGCGTCAAAGCTTACCAAAGAATATCAAACTCCGAATGCCAGAAAGATGATGACCGGGAGTCAGACTGCACGAGATAAGTTGGGTAGTCGAAAGGGAAAGAGCCCAGACCACCAGTTAAGGTCCCCAAATACGTGTTAAGTGGAAAAGGATGTGGGATTTCGAAGACAACTAGGATGTTGGCTCAGAAGCAGCCACACATTCAAAGAGTGCGTAACAGCTCACTAGTCGAGAGGTCCTGCGCCGAAAATGTCCGGGGCTAAAACACGATACCGAAACTGTGGGATGTATCTAAGATACATCGGTAGAGGAGCATTCCCCAGGCCGACGAAGCCGTACCGATAAGGAACGGTGGAGGTACGGGAAGAGAGAATGCCGGAATGAGTAGCGAGAGCGAGGTGAGAATCCTCGCGGCCGAATATCTAAGGTTTCCAGGGTAAAGCTGATCTGCCCTGGGTAAGTCGGGGCCTAAGGAGAGGTCGAAAGACGTATCCGATGGACAACAGGTTGAGATTCCTGTACCTGATATCAACAGAACTGTGGGGACGCAGAAGGAAAGCGCGAGCCGGGAATGGAAAGACCGGTACAAGCGAGGTAGGAGATGAGTTGGCAAATCCGCTCATCAATCCGAAGACGTGACGTGGAGCGAAATACAAGTAGCGAAGCGCGTGAGCCGGCTGCCGAGAAAAGCCGCTATTGTTTGATATGAGCCCGTACCGCAAACCGACACAGGTAGATGAGGAGAGAATCCTAAGGCCGACGGAAGAAGCATTGTTAAGAATTCGGCAAAATGACCCCGTAACTTCGGGAGAAGGGGTGCCATCCTTTCGGATGGCCGCAGAGAATAGGTTCAAGCAACTGTTTAGCAAAAACACAGGTCTATGCGAAACCGCAAGGTGAAGTATATGGGCTGACGCCTGCCCGGTGCTGGAAGGTTAAGAGGAGAGGTTAGCTTCGGCGAAGCTTTGAATTCAAGCCCCAGTAAACGGCGGCCGTAACTATAACGGTCCTAAGGTAGCGAAATTCCTTGTCGGGTAAGTTCCGACCCGCACGAAAGGCGTAATGATTTGAACACTGTCTCAACAATGCATCCGGTGAAATTGAAGTACCAGTGAAGATGCTGGTTACCCGCGCCAGGACGGAAAGACCCCATGGAGCTTTACTCCAGTTTGGTACTGGGATTCGGTGCTGCATGTACAGGATAGGTGGGAGACTGAGAGCCCAGGACGTCAGTCCTGGAGGAGTCGCTGTTGGGATACCACCCTTGCAGTATTGGATTTCTAACCTGCGGCCGTGAACCGGTCGGGGGACAATGCCAGGCGGGGAGTTTGACTGGGGCGGTCGCCTCCGAAAGGGTATCGGAGGCGCTCAAAGGTTCCCTCAGGATGGTTGGAAACCATCCGCAGAGTGCAAAGGCAGAAGGGAGCTTGACTGCGACACCGACGGGTGGAGCAGGGTAGAAATACGGACTTAGTGATCCGGTGGTATAAAGTGGGATTGCCATCGCTCAACGGATAAAAGCTACCCTGGGGATAACAGGCTTATCACTCCCAAGAGTTCACATCGACGGAGTGGTTTGGCACCTCGATGTCGGCTCATCGCATCCTGGGGCTGTAGCAGGTCCCAAGGGTTGGGCTGTTCGCCCATTAAAGCGGTACGCGAGCTGGGTTCAGAACGTCGTGAGACAGTTCGGTCCCTATCCGGCGCGGGCGGAGGATATTTGAGAGGAGCTGACCCTAGTACGAGAGGACCGGGTTGGACGGACCACTGGTGTACCGGCTGTCTACCAAAGGCACCGCCGGGTAGCCAAGTCTGGTCGGGATAAACGCTGAAGGCATCTAAGCGTGAAGCCCCCCTCAAGATGAGATATCCCGTCCAAAAGGACATAAGATCCCTTGCAGAGTACAAGGTAGATAGGGCAGAGATGTAAGCACAGCAATGTGTTCAGTTGACTGTCACTAATCGATCGAAGGCTTGACCAAAAGCGAAGAAAGCGGACGAGCAGGAAAAGAGGAGCGAGAGCGCTTGCGCTTGGAGCGACCTGTTTTCGAGCGAGTTCATTTGCGAAGCAAATGCACCGAGAAGAAGCGTCAAAGACGCGGATTCGAGGTGACCGCTTTCGTAGAAAATGGAAGAGTTTGCGAAGCAAACACATCGAGCAGAAGCGACGAAGTCGCGGATGCGAGATGACCATTTTCATAGAAAATGAGATGACCATTTTCAAAAAGTGTGAGAAAAGATCCGCGGTTTGCAATTCATCTGTATGAAGTTTTGAAGGTATCCTAATCGAATACTTTCAGAAATATTCCTCAATAGCTCAATGGTAGAGCACTCGGCTGTTAACCGAGGTGTTGTAGGTTCGAGCCCTACTTGGGGAGTTTTCTTTATCCGCAAACAAGTGATAAAGAGTTTGGGCTCCGTGGTCAAGCGGTCAAGACATCGCCCTTTCACGGCGGTAACACGGGTTCGAACCCCGTCGGAGTCATTTGAAGTGTGCCGATGTGGCTCAATTGGCAGAGCAGCTGATTTGTAATCAGCAGGTTATCGGTTCGAGTCCGATCATCGGCTCTTTGGACCTTTAGCTCAGTTGGTTAGAGCAACCGGCTCATAACCGGTTTGTCCCGGGTTCGAGTCCCTGAAGGTCCACTTTTTGATCACCTTTCATTTTTGGCCTAGTGGCTCAGTTGGTTAGAGCGCCGCCCTGTCACGGCGGAGGTCGAGGGTTCGAGCCCCTCCTGGGTCGTTTCATGCGAGGAAGTCTCAGAATATTTCGCATGAGTCACGCGGGATCTTAGCTCAGCTGGGAGAGCATCTGCCTTACAAGCAGAGGGTCATAGGTTCGAGCCCTATAGGTCCCATTTTTGTTGTATGGAATCCATACGGCAGATCTGCCGCTGTGGCGGAATTGGCAGACGCGCGGGACTTAAAATCCCGTGGTGGCAACACCGTGTCGGTTCGAGCCCGACCAGCGGCATCATGAGAAAACCCCATCCATTCCAATCCTGGTCTGGCTGGGGTTTCTTTTTGTTATTTCGATAAGTATTCCTTTAATTCTTCGATGCGCTGTTTGGTCTCACGATATCCCTTCCAGTAGAGATCGCCGAGCTTATCCATGTCCGATTCAAAGCGGTTGATTTCGACGGGATCTTTGGGGGAGAAAACAAAGATTTTGCCGGCTTTTTCATCCCGGTCAATTTGATCTAAAAGGGCATTGTAATTCTCTGTGGAATGGCTGAGCGCATCCAGGAGTCTGGGATAGTTGTGATAGTAGAGATGGTTGATTCTCTGCTGGCGGAAGGCGCCGCCCGTCGGCTTGCGATAGGAGTGATCTCTGGTTTTTACAACGACAATTTTGTCATAGCCTTCATCAACTGCCCACTGATAGGGAATATTGCAGACCATTCCGCCATCCAGATAGGGAACCTGATCGATGACAACGGGACGGGAGACATAGGGGACAGTTGCGGAAGCCCGCGCGGCGCGAAAAAAATCCCTGCAGCGGCCGTTTTCAAAGAAATGCACCAGACCGGTATTCATGTCCGTTGCCCCGACAACAAGGCGGCGGCGAGGATCGTTGAGGCGATCTAGTTCGATGGGATGCTCTTTGAGCTGGTCCTCAAAAATATAGGAGAAACCGGTGATGCCATGGTCGCGGCGCATGGCGTCAAGACCAATATAGTTGGTATCATGGCGCAGGCTCAGATTCAAACGGGCAGACCAGCCGATTTCTCCGGAGACATAGCCCAGAGCGGAAAGTGCCCCGGCTGAAATACCCGCAGTCGTCTGAAAATTGATATTGGCCTCCATCAGGGCATCTAAGACGCCCTGCGTGTAGAGACCACGAAAGGCGCCGCCCTCCAGGATTAAAGCACCCGGTCTGATTTCCCGACTGGCCCTGCCGCGGGGAATCTGATCCAGACCAGAGTAGATCAAAGCCCTGCCCCGGTCGGGAAGGAGCTCGCTGATGCGTTCGACAGCGGTATCCGGAACCAGGCCCGCAAGTTTCTCCATGGGATGGTCAGGAATCAGGTCTGAAATTTTTTCCGCAGTGGCGCGGGGGAGGGAACTGATTCCAGAGAGAAGAGAGGTTTTTGTCTCTGAAGATAGGGCATCTTCGTCCGGAAGATCTTCGGGAATCAGGTCGTCCAGTTCCAGAATTGCCATGTGGAGAGAGTTGCTCATATGCTCCAGGCTCTCTGTCAGAGCATTGTCCTGATCACAGGACACTTCCGACAGTTGAGATCCGGCTTCAATCAGGTCCTCCTGCGCGCGCAAGACAGATTCCTGGGCCCGGTGGAGGAGACGGTATATGTTTTCGCTTTCCTGTTTCATCTGTGTACCTTATCCTATGACCCTTTATCTTTGGACAGAACATATGATACCACAGAAGACAGGCGGTATTTGCTATCGGAACTTCGATCTACAGGCAAAAAAGGTGCAGCCCTTTTTCGGACTGCACCCTACGACGTATTATCCGTACGCCGTGTCATGAAAGCATTCTTATCTGCCGAATGCCGCTGCTAAGGAGACAGGTTTGTCCACCTTGTCGTGCTGGTCTTCGATCTGACCGTACTTGTCTTTGAACTCATCTATCATTGCCAGATAGTGATCCTGGACGCCTTTTTCAGCTGTCTCGGATTCAAAGGCCTCTACCTGGGCGTCAATCCTGGAGATAATGTCCTCTGAGAGGGAACGCTCCGCCAGAGGGTAAACAACGGTGTTTTCCTTGCTGATATGCCGGTGGAGAGTCGTAGCATAGCCCTCAGCGGCGGTCAGGATATCCAGTTTGTAAATCGTCTGGGGATCCTTCTCGTAGAGATCCAGGGCTGCCTCCAGGTCCATGATATGCCTGCGGCAGAGATCGTGCTCTACGAGCATGCCGTGTTTGATCAGCTTGTCAGCGATGGGGCCAAGGTTGGTAACCATCTCGTTGAAGAGGAAATTCTCCTCCTTGCCGTGGTGCTGGTGGTCAGAGTAATTGCGGGCAAAGCTGACGATCTTGCGAAAGTCATCGACCGGAAGAGGAAGACCTTCTAATACCTGGCAGCAAAGGGCACGCACCGCCTTGAGAAAGGTGAAAATATGATCGTGCTCCGCACGCATGATGTCGGTAGAGTACATAAGCGAATCCTTTCTGACTGGCTTAATCCAGTCTTTCCTCTGTCAGATCAGGGCAATTCGTCTGGACAGGAGATGACAAGAGGTAATTTAGAAGAGGACGTTTTACTGTCAGGATCTCAATGATGCGGCCTGCGCAATATGATAAGAGCCGTCCCCATCGGAGTAGAGTCTGTAGCCGCTCACAGCCAGCATTGCATTGACCAGTTCGCCGCGCAAAAGATAGAAGATGTCCCTGTCACCCCCTTCTTCTTCCCAGAATGGACCGTGCAGATCCTCAACCAGGGAGAAAGAGACCTGATCTTCCGACTGTTCTCGTATTTGGATGGCGTGGTCACAGGGCATACCGTCCAGAAGCACATCGTTCATCCCCTGGAAGGCCATGGTCGGATTGACCGCGGAGACAGGATGGGCAGAGCCAAATGCTCTGACGCATTCTCTGATGGAAGCGAGGCGGGCAGGATCCTGTCTGAGTAGGCTGGTGATCAGTTTCGCGTAGCGCCTTTCAACTCCGTCAATCTGCCCGGAGAGAGAGGCATGAATCTGGGAGAGATCAAGGGCTTTTTCAATGGGAGGAAGCTCTCTTCTGGCGTAGGATTCCAGGGGAAAGCCATCCGGATCTTCATCGTAATTCCGCCTTTTGGCCAGGTCGACAAGGGAGGCGATCAGTTCCTCCCGCAGTCTGATCTTATCGTACATCCAGTAGTGGATGGGGCCGAGTGTTGCGCTCATGGTGTTCCTTTCCAGCTGTTGCTTGTCGGAGAATGCATCCGCATTCAATTTCGATCTCCTCAGGCGATATCCTCAAAGAAGAGGTCCAGGTCGTCATCGACAGAGCCGATTCCCGCGATGCCAAAGTTATCGATCAGAACCTTGGCGACGTTGGGGGAGAGGAAAGCGGGAAGGGTGGGACCCAGGTGGATGTTCCTTACGCCCAGGTAGAGCAGGGCTAAAAGAACAATCACGGCTTTCTGCTCATACCAGGCGATATTATATGCGATGGGGAGATCATTGACATCGTCAAGACCGAAGACCTCCTTGAGCTTTAAGGCGATCAGGGCCAGGGAATAGGAGTCATTGCACTGTCCGGCATCCAGAACACGGGGGATTCCAGCGATATCTCCAAGATTTAACTTGTTGTACTTGTACTTGGCGCAGCCGGCGGTCAGGATCACGGCATCCCTGGGCATCTTCTCGGCGAATTCGGTGTAATAGGAACGGGCCTTCTGACGACCGTCACAGCCGGCCATGACGACGAACTTCTTGATAGCGCCGGACTTAACGGCATCGACAACCTTGTCAGCCAGGGCAAATACCTGCTCGTGGGCGAAGCCGCCGACGATGGAACCGGTCTCAAGCTCTGTGGGAGCAGGCAGGGTCTTGGCCAGAGCGATGATCTCGGAGAAGTCCTTGGTCTGTCCATAGGGAGCGTCGATGTGCCTGACTCCCGGGTAGCCTGCGGCGCCGGTGGTGAAGATACGATTCTTATAGGAGTCGCGCACAGGGACAATACAGTTGGTCGTCATGAGGATGGGGCCGTTGAAGGACGCAAATTCCTCAGCCTGCTTCCACCAGGCATTGCCATAGTTGCCGGCAAAGTTATCGTACTTCTTGAAGAAGGGATAGTAGTGGGCGGGAAGCATCTCAGAGTGGGTATAGACGTCGACTCCTGTGCCCCGAGTCTGCTCTAAGAGCATCTCCAGATCCTTTAAGTCATGACCGGAAATGAGAATAGCCGGATTTTTGCGGACGCCGATATTGACCTCAGTGATTTCAGGATTGCCATAGGCGCCGGTATTGGCGCTGTCCAGAAGAGCCATGCCCTGGACGCCGAATTTACCGGTCTCCAAGGTCAGAGCAACCAGATCGTCGACACTGAGACTGTCATCTAAGGTTGCCGCCAGAGCTCTCTGGATGAATGCGTCCACCTCACCGTCGTCCTTGAGCAGAGCGTTTGCGTGCTTGGAGTAAGCGGAGAGGCCCTTGAGCCCATAGGTGATCAGCTCGCGAAGAGAGCGGATATCCTCATTTTCTGTCGCGAGAACACCGACGGTAGCAGCCTTGACGGCGAAGGAGGCGGCGTCTCCCTTCCATGTGGCAGCTTCCGGCAGCAAAGAACGGTCAGAGACCAGCTGCAGAAGCTGATCCTTGCAGGCTAAGGTCTTTTCAACTCTTGCCTGAATGGCTGCCAGATCAAAGTTGGCGTTGGTGATGGTTGTGAAGAGATTGACGGATACCAGATGGTTGACCGCCTCATCGATGGTCTTGCCCTCCGCGCGCAGCTGGGTGCTGACAGCGGACAGACCCTTTGTCACATAGACCAGAAGATCCTGCATAGCGGCGACTTCCGGTTTCTTGCCGCAGACGCCGGAAATTGTACAGCCGGTACAGCCGGCGGTTTCCTGACACTGGTAACAGAACATTTTGTTTTCCATAATCGTATGCCTCTTTCTTTCCCATAGTGAAGTGAATATCGTTAAGTTCTAACCTGACAAGAGCAATCATAGGGAAATGAAAAAGGAAAGTTCGTTGGATTTCAAACGAAAATGCGGAAATATAAAGTTCACATTTGCCTTGAATTAGGGAAAACCAATAACAAAACCAAAACCGGACATTCGATGGATCTGCTCAATGAGCAGCCGGAGCTAAGTTGGTGTTCTGCCAGAACTGGACGGCTTCTTCCAGCCAACCCTCAAGCTCCAGGCCGATTCCAAGGCCAAAGGAGTGTCCGCCTGTCCTTCCGATCCGGCAAATGTGCGCAACGCCCAGTTCATTCAGCTTTGCGTCAAAATTCCTGGTGTTTACAACAGGAACAACGTCATCGTCCTCGTTGGCAAGCAGATAGGTTTTGGGGTAAGAACTGTCAATATGCCGGAGGATTTCGAAAGGCTCCAGGGATTGTTCGTCGAAAGCCGGACCGCCGATGCGGCGAAGGAAAGGGGACATGCCTGCGCGCTGGGGAGAATCGGCGGGAAGCTTCTGAAGCCGGTAGTAGCTGTCCATATTACTGCAGGCAGTATAGGCAAGAAAAATCGCTTCCGGAGCAGGAATCGCCTCAGGCTTCCAGGAAATCTGTCCGGCGCTTCCGGCCTTGATGACAGCGGGACGCGAGGCATATCCAAAATTATCACTGGCGATCTCCTGAGCCAGGCAGGCACCGGCGGAGAAACCACCGATCATATAGTGACCCTTTTGAATTTGAAAGGATGCCGCGTGCTCTTCAATATAAGCGACGGCCCGGTGCATATCCTCAATCGGTTTTGGCATAAGCGGCTCCTGCTTGGTGCGGTAGTACAGGACAAAGGCCGTATATCCCATTTCATTTAAGGCGGCGGCGATGGCCTGGCCCTCAATAAACCCCCATTGGCGGTTAAAAGCGCCGCCGGGGATGACAAGGACGTAGGGAGTGCAGGGGGCGGAAGCAGGTGTTTGGATGTCAGACGAAAAAGATGCCGTTTCCCGGATTTTCGCGGGAAAGTGAAGCAGCGCGACAGCGGCCTTGTCATAGTTGGCAAGACAATCCTCAGCAGAATAAATTCGGTGGATGTAGGAGGAACCTCCCTGCCTGTCGGAAGCAGCCAGTTCCTCTAAGCGGTGCAGTCCGGGAACAAATCCGGCAGTCTTAAATCCCAGGCTGTCCAAGCTGGCATAATAGCGATCGGGAGTCATATACGTAAAGATATAGCGGGACAAGAGGCCATAGGCCGGATTTTTCACCAGGTCTCCGATGGTCATCTGCGGGGAAACGGGACTGTAATTCATGAGAACTTCCTTTCTGTCACTTGTCCTTGGGAGCAGCTTTTGCGGAAATTATAAGTACCATAGGTGTCCTTCATCTAAGACAGAAAACTATGCCTGTCGATTAGCTACCGCTTGCAGGCAGATCGACAAGAAAATTGCGCCAAAAACCGCATAACTTGCAGCTGTCATCCCAATCGTTCCAAATAGGAATAGCGGAGCAATCGAAAACAGCAGCGAGATGATGCTGCAAATAAATATGGCTTTTTTGAGTTCGTCAGCTTTCTTAAACTTGAACAAGGCGCCTACACCGAGCAAGATACTCAAAATTGTCAGGATCCCTGTCAACAATGGAGAGAAATTCGCATATCCAACATGAAGAATATTGAAATAGGAATACACTTTAATACTTCGTTCCGTTGGACTCGTCGCAAAAACCATGACTGCACCAACCGGCAGTATCTCTAAAACTAATGCTACACCCTGTAGCACAAGAGCAGATAGATAATACACTCTATTTGACGTTTTCATGGAAGCCCCCTTTTTTCGTATTTCGCATGAAGATAGAAAGAATTGCCACTGTTATGATAACGAGACCTGATGTCCAGATGTAACCTTGACTTATCATAAATAGCGGTGAAATTATGAATGCGATGCCAATAATGAAAAGGATCACGCTTATAGCACTCGCAAGCATACGTTTTGAATAAATCAATGACTCCAAAAATATTTTGGCAATCTGTTCTTTCATACCCACATCCTCAGTTTTTGCCAGACAGCAATCACTGGCGGAGGCACCTAAAATATCTCCAATTGATTTTAAACAATGAGGTGTTTGGAAGTTCTTTACAAAAATACTTTATCAAATAATTCTTTGGAATGAAACTTATGATCGTATAGAGTTGACGTTTTACATTTCACGTTTTCAAAGGGTATTCACCAGGTCTCCAATGGTCATCTGCGGGGAAACGGGACTGTAATTCATGAGAACTTCCTTTCTGTCACTTGTCTTTGGGAGCAGCTTTTGCGGAAGGCAGTCGGCGTCATACCGGTTACTGAGCGAAAGACCCTGCTGAAGTGGGTGGAGGAGGCAAAGCCGCAGTTGGCGGCCACCTGGGAGAAGGGGTGGTTGGTCTCCATGATTTCTCTCTGCGCATTGAGGATACGGGTCGTATTGATATATTGGTTGATGGTCCGGCTGGTGTATTTCTTGAATTCACGGCAGAGATAATACTGACTGACGTAGAAGCGGCCGGCCAGTTCGTCCAGACGAAGGTCTTCCATGTAATGGTCGGAGATGTACTCGATGACCTTAATGACGCGGGATTTGTTTACCGTGGGATTTAAGGTGCGGACATCCTTCAAGAGGAGAAGGAGAATCGCGCGGAGAATGGTCTCCATAGTAATATCATGCAGATCATCTGTCTCTGACTGCTCCATGAGCATCATTCCCAGAAGCCCATGAATCTGATGGCTCATTCTCCGGTCGGGGTGGTAGAGCCCGCCCGCATGCCGCATTTTCTCAATCAGGGTAAGGTCGCCGATCGCCTTTTCCGTGAAATAGACGACGATACGCTGGAAGGCCTGATCTTCGGAGGGAGCGTAAGAGTGATGCATGGAATAAGGGGGAAAGAGGATCATTTCGCCCGCCTCAGTCCGGTAGATCTGATCGGAAACAGCGTGCAGGCGGCAGCCCTCCTCCAGATAATAGAGCTCGTAGTAGGTGTGATAATGGGATTTCATCATATTCTCTGAGGAGCGGACACGCTCGGCGGCGATATCGGCGCCCTGCTCGATGCAAAGACCTGCGTGATCAATCATAAGAATACCTGCCCTTAAAATGACAAGACGGGAACCACTATCAGGATACCACAGGATATGTAAAATGAGTGAGACATCAGGACAAAAATAGTATAGTTTTGTCTTTTTTCTCGGGCTAAAATAAATACGATAGCGCTGATCTGACAGGCCGACTGTATCAACGCGAGCAGGGGATGAACGAGTCCTCTTTGAGGGATCCCTGCAAATTATGGCGAATATGGCGGATATCGGCTGTCTTAGAATCCAGGGAGGATATCGGATGCGTGTTGCGAATAAAGTGACTTCGATTGAGAAAAGAGGATCAGGCTTCTCTATTATGACGGACGCGGTTGAAATCCGCCTGATGTTCATGACAGATGACATCCTGCGAATCCGCGCCGACTTTGACGGCGATTTCGCCGAGGAATCCTATACCCTGGCCATGACGGCCTGGGAGGATCGGATGGACGATGTCCTCATGGGCTATCGACGCAGGATTGAGCCAAAGGAAGGAAGACTGCTTACCGCCGATGAGAAGATTGCGCGTCTGGCCGGGCTGGACCATGCCCTTGGCTATCCCCATGCAGATGTCGACGGGGTTGAGCTGATCTGTGGAGCAAAGATGACCCTCGTGGTCTTTAGGGAACCCTATATGCTGAAAATCTTTAATGAGGACGGACAGCTGGTGCACGAGGATATTCCATACATGGGCCTGCAGGAGGATTCGAACCATCGCCGCATCCACTATTCCGCCCTGACAGACCAGGATCACTATTATGGGTTCGGCGAGAGAACCGGCAAGATCGACAAGCGGGAAGAATATATGCAGCTGATCCCGGGCGATTCAATGGGTTATAACGCAGAGAAGACAGACCGTCTCTATAAGCATATTCCCTTCTATGTGCGTCTGAATGACCGAACCAGACAGGCGGTCGGCTATTTCTATCACAACACCTTTGAGTCTGACTTCGATATGGGAAGAAGCCATACGAACTATGTCAGGCACCACTCCATATACAGGACGGACGGGGGAGATATCGATCTCTTCTTTATCAATGGTCCCAAGATTTCCGATGTCATAGAAAGATACACAGACCTGACCGGCAAGTCCGTCATGCTCCCTGTGGGAGCCCTGGGCTATCTGGGGTCTTCCATGTACTATCCAGAGCTCCCAAAGGACGCGGACGATGCCGTTATTGATTTTATTGATACGACAAGGGAAGAGAATATCCCCATTGACGGTTTTCAGCTCTCCTCCGGTTACTGCAATGTGGAGACCTCCCAGGGACTCAAGAGATGCACCTTTACCTGGAACCATGATCGCTTCAAGGATCCGGCCGGGTTCTTCGCCGAGATGACAAAGCGCGGGGTATCGGTATCCCCCAATATCAAGCCGGGCATGCTCCTCTGCCATCCCCTGCACGACGAGTTCGTCGCCAGGGGGATGTTTGTCAGGGACTCCAAAGAGGATAAGCCCGCTGTCGGCATCTGGTGGGGCGGCCTGGGAAACTATGTGGATTTCACGGATCCAAAGGCTCGCACCGAATGGAAAAACTATGTCAGGAAGTCTCTGGTCGACTATGGCGATTACTCCATCTGGAATGATAACTGCGAATACGACGGTTTGACGGACAAAGATGCCCGGGTATCCTTTGAGGAGAAGGGATCTACGATCGGGCAGACCAAGGCCGTCATGGCCAACATGATGTGCCAGCTGGCCCAGGAGGCCATCCATGAGGTCAAACCCGATCAGAGGGCCTTTGTGGTGACCCGGTCAGGGCATGCGGGATTACAGCGTTACGCCCAGACCTGGGCGGGCGACAACTTCACCTCCTGGACCTCCCTGAAATACAATATTGCGACCATTCTGGGCATGGGGCTGAGCGGCGTCTCCAATATGGGCTGCGACATTGGAGGCTTCTATGGCCCGGCTCCGGAGGAGGAGCTGTTTGTCCGCTGGGTGCAGAACGGAATCTTCCAGCCTCGTTTCTCCATCCATTCCACCAACACCGATAATACGGTCACAGAGCCCTGGATGTACTCCGGCTCCAAGGACCTGATCTCAGCGGCGATTCACTTCCGCTATCAGCTGAGCCCCTATCTCTACTCCCTGATGCGCAGGGCAAATGAGACTGGACTTCCTATGATGCAGCCCCTTTTTATGGTCTATCAGGATGATGTTAATACCTATGGGGAGGGGATCAACTTCATGGAGGGAGACTCACTTCTGGTCGCCAACGTCGTCGATAAAGGGGCGACAAGCAAGGAGGTCTACTTCCCCGCGGGACACACCTTCTATGATTTCTACACCAGAGAGGCATATGCGGGCGGGGAGACCTATTGCTTCCCGGTCGATATGGAGAGCGTTCCCCTCTTTCTGGCGGACGGGGCCATCCTTCCCATGGCCTCTAATACGCTCAATAATTTGACGACAGAGAAGGTGACAGGGCTGCGGCTGCTTCTGGTTCCCTCGGGAAGATCCTCCTTCGTCCTCTATGAGGATGACGGCAATACCATGCAGTATCAGCAGGGGGACTATAGGAGAACTGTGATTGAGATGGAAGAGGGGGAGAGAACTTCTGTGAAATTCGCATCCACCGGGACCTACCGGTCTCCCGTCGAGGATATCTATGTCGATATGGTTCACAGAGAAAAGGCGCCCTTCTGGGTGACCGTTGCGGGAGAGCAAATTCCCCATTTCCTGCATCGGGCAAGATTTGAAGAGGCGGATTGCGGCTGGTACTACAGCCAGTCCAAGAGGTCAGTGCAGATCAAGTACCCGAATCCCGGGAGGGATTATGAATTGCTTGTCAGCTTTGAGGATATTGATCTGCTCGGGATGTGAGAGGAAAGGAAGTCTATTATGGCACTGATGGAAGTTCACTATTCCAGTTTCGCAATGGGATCTAATATCAGCTTGAATGTCTTTGTCCCGACGCCGGGATCTTCCGAGGCGATCACGGACATCAACGCAAGTCCCAAGTATGATTACCGTCGGGGGCTGCCTGTCTTATATCTTTTGCATGGCGCTTTCGGGGACGCCTTCTCCTGGATCAGGTACTCGAATATTGACCGCTATGCCCAGGACAGGGGGATCGTGGTGGTTATGGCGTCCGCGGAGAATTCTTTTTATCAGAACCTGAAGGGCGGCAGGAGGTACTACGACTTCTTTGCCGAGGAGCTGCCGACCTTCATCCAAAATGTTTTTCCTGTATCCAGGGACCCGGCCAGGACCTATATTGCCGGTTTTTCCATGGGAGGCTATGGGGCCTGGTATCTGGCAAACAGAAGGCCGGATTTGTTCTCAAAAGCAGCATCCATGTCCGGCGCCCTGAATATCGCCTCGGTAATCAGCAATCCGCTTGAGGGGGTCTTCCCCTTTGAGAGCGCCTTTGCCGATGTGAGGGATCAGGATGGTAGCTACCGGATAGAAGGCAGCCGGTATGACTTGAAGACGCTGATTGCGGAGAACCATCAGAGGGGATGCCTGCCCCGGCTCTACCAGGCTGTGGGAAAGAAGGACATTCTGTATGAGGATAACCTGGCAATGAGAGACTGGGTCAGAAGTCAGGGCATTGCCCTGACCTACGAGGAAGGATCCGGTGCCCATGACTGGGATTTCTGGGACGAATATATCAGACATATCCTGGATTGGCTGCTGGAGGATTGATCGGTGAGGGTAGGATAAGCAGGTGCAGTGGTTCTATGATGTGGGTCAGAAGGGGTGTGCAGAGTGGTTCCGTTATGTGGGATAGAACAGGCGTGTAGAGTGATCCCCTGATGCAGGGATAGGGCAAGAGTGTAGAATGGTTCCCTGATGCAGGGATAGAACAAATCTATATTACAATTCCAGGATAAGGAGGATGAAATGAGAGATCGAAGTAAGGAAGTGGTGATGAACGAATTTGAGGAGCGGGCGAAAAAGCCCTTTGGCATTGCGGATAAGATCGGTTACGCGGCCGGCGATTTCGCCAACGATCTGACCTTTGTGATTGTCGCTCTCTTTATGCTGAAGTTCTACACCGATATCATGAGCGTGCCCGCTGTCCTGGTGGGGATCCTGATGATGCTGGGGAAGTTTGTGGATGCATTTACTGATGTGGCCATGGGACAGATCGTTGACCGAAGCTCTTATACCGCCAAGGGCAAATTCACTCCCTGGATCCGCAGGTTCATGGGGCCGGTCGCAGTTGCCTGTTTTCTGATCTTTGCCCCCTATATGGCGGGGGCTTCCATGGGAGTCAAGGTTGCCTGGATGGCAGTCACCTATATCCTCTGGGGCTCCGTCTGCTACACCGGGGTGAATATCCCCTATGGATCTATGGCCTCCGCGATGACGGAGGATCCCAACCAGCGCCAGCAGCTGTCCACCTGGAGAAATATCGGCGCGACGGTTGCCCAGATTGTCATAGTGGCTGTCCTTCCTCTGATCGTCTACCAGACCGACGCCAAGGGACACCAGGTGCTCAGCGGAGGTCACATGATGGCTGCCGCCGGCGTCTGCTGTGTCTTGGCGGTTTTAGTCTATATCGTCTGTTATGCCCTGTCTACCGAGCGCGTTAAAATTGAGACGAAGAAGGAGGAGCAGAAGAATATTCTCCAGATCTTCGGTATGCTCTTTACCAACCGTGCCTTTGTGGGGATTATGAGCTCTGCTCTGGTTCTCCTTCTGACACAGTTGACCTGGTCCGGTATGTGGAGCTATGTCTATCCGAACTATTTTAATGATAAGACCTTTATGTCGATCGGAGGTTTCGTCAATAACATTGTCGTACTGCTGCTGGCGACCGTCATTTCCAAAGTCACATCAATCACCGGAAAGAAGGAAATCGCCGTGGTCGGAGCCGCTTTCTCCGCCGTCATGCTCTTTGTCACATATGCCCTTCAGGTAAAGAGCCCTCTTGTCTTTATGATACTGGCAGCTGTCACCTATGTCGGGCTTGCCCTCTTTAATCTGGTATGCTGGGCAATGATTATTGACGTCATTGATGATGTGGAGATTCGGACCGGCAGCCGGAATGACGGAACGGTGTATTCCGTCTATTCCTTCGCCCGTAAGCTGGGGCAGGGTCTTGCCACCGGGCTGACCGGCTGGCTGATCTCTTTGGTTGGCTACAGTAAGGAAACCGCGTTTGATCCGTCTGTCACCCAGGGAATCTATAATCTGGGAACTCTGGTTCCGGCCATCGGTTTTCTTGTGATGGCGCTTCTGCTCTTCTTTATCTATCCCCTGAGTAAGAAAAAAGTCCTGGAGAATAACGCCGAACTAAAAAAACGCCACGCCATGAGATAATGCGCGGGTGTCATAAAATAACAGAGCTATATTTTTTCGTTTCAGCCAATAGACAGCAGGACATGATTATAGTCGATAAATAGTAGAACATGGTTAGGTTGAATTTCTCCAAGGTGGCAAGACTGGTAGATGAGCGTGGCTCTGCTGTTATTTTAAAAAATAATGTGCCGAGATATCTTGTGATTGACTTCAGTAAGGCAGATAAAGATGCAGTTGCATCGGATGAGGATGTGCTGAGTATTTCTAAGAGGCTAATGGCTCAAAACAAGGAAGCATACGAGGTACTGGCGAAATGAAGAAATTGAGTAAAGAGCAAATTTTATTGCTCTATACTCAGCTGATCAAGGAAACCGGAGGAAGGAATTGGTCTCTCTGTCTTGAGTATCAATTGATTTATATGAGAAACAGCAAATCAAATTGGTTTGCTGTTTTTTAAGTGGTCATTCAAAGCAGTCAGGAAGGTGGAACCCGGAAATCTGTCGTATGCCGCCAGTCGAAATACGTAAGGTTTTCTTTCTGCAGGTTATTTTAAAGGAGAGAATTTGCGCAGACGAGAGGAGAGAGAGTATAATATACCAATCTATGGCTATCAGGGAGAAAAAATGAAAATCTGGATCAGTCGACATGGACAGACAAATCTGAACCGGGACCATCTTATGCAGGGGAGGACGGATGAGCCGCTGAATGAGACCGGCCGCAGGCAGGCAAGGGCGGCCAGACGGGCCGTGGAAGAATCCTTGGGAGAGGCGCCGGTCTTTGACGCAGTCTACGCGTCGCCCCTGGATCGAGCCATTGAGACGGCCTGCATTTTGTCCGGCAGACCTAGAGAGGAAATCACCATTGATTCCCGTATAACAGAGACTGATTTCGGAAGGTATGAGAGACGGCCCTATTGGGCTTTGGGGCCATGGATGGGTCTCTACTGGTCCTGCGCGGACTATCTGCCCTGCCCGCCCACGGTGGAGCCCCTGCAATCCATGCGCAGAAGGTCGGCCTCCTTCCTCAGGGATCTTGAGCAAGCGGGAGAGGCCTGTGGCTATGATAATGTCCTGGTGACCTGTCACGGGGGAATTACGCGGACTTTGATCGGCTATATGGAGAATGCCCCGCGGGGGGTGGTCTGGCGGCCGAGGATGAAGAACTGTGAGATTAGAGTCTTCGAGAGCCGGGGCGCAAATCGCCGTTTTCTGCGGAGGATTTTGCCTGCGACAGATTAGCTCCTGCCAAATCAAGTCGCAGACAGGGACTTCCGCGGGAATCACTCTCTGTGGCAGGAAGACAGAGGGCGGACGGGATTTTGATTGAAAGAGAAGTCCTTACTGGACGGGAAGCAGAAAGAAAAGTGATCCCGGGGATCGCGGGATACATGCAGGGAGATGGGAAGGAAGATGAAGAGAGAGGAAGAGTTCGAGTGCCCCTACTGCGGCTGGGTTCCGGATGCGGGGATGGAGAATATCGCCTGGGAGCACTGCCCCAACTGCCTGTCCGGGCTTCACGACTATGATCGGGAGGAAAATGCCTGCGGGGGTGAATTGGAGCCGATTTCCATCTGGGCCAAAAGCAGGAGTCAGGGACGGATCATTCAGCGCTGCGTCATCTGCGGTGAGCTGCGGACAAGCCCCATTACAAGGCACGATAATCCAATCAAGCTGATGAGTCTGGCGGCAGGCCCGCTGGGAGCTCCGGCATTTCCGGTAGAACGCATGCAGGAGCTCCTGGATCTGATGGGAGGACAGGGGTCTATGGAGGGCTGGAATCGTGAACAGAGAGAATAAACGCCGCAAATATGATAAGAACTACTATATGAAGCATCCGGCGGTAGACTCCTTCAAGTGCAAAAACTGCGGCTGGCTGATCGTCTCAAACGGGGCCGGATCCAATCATCGCAATCACTGTCCCAACTGCCTGCACTCCAAGCATGTAGACAACCGTCCGGGCGACCGGGCAGCAGGCTGCGGAGCTCTGATGGAACCCATCGGGATCTGGGCCAGATCCGATGGAGAATGGGCCATTATTCATCGCTGCACACACTGCGGGGCCATGTCGTCGAACCGTATTGCCGCGGATGACAATCCCATGAAGCTGATGGCCCTGGCACTGAAGCCCTTTGCCATGGACTACTTCGACAGGGACCGCTTATCTTCTATGCTGGAGACCATGGAAGATCAGGGAAATCTATTTTAAGGAGAGTGAGTTATGGAGAGACAATTGCCGGTGATAACCATTTCCAGGCAGTATGCTGCCTACGGATCTACCATTGCGAGGAAACTGTCAGAGCGCCTGGGAATTCCCTTCTATGACAAGGACTTTCAGAAACGGGCAGCTCTGGAATCCGGTTACGGGGAGGATGAGGTCGCCAGAGAGGGGGAGGAGATCTCCAGGGGTTCCATGTTTCTGAACACGGTACTCAATAACTCTGCTGCCTACACCTCATCTCACGATGAAATCAACCGGGCCCAGCGAAAACTGATTCTGGAACTGGCCCGGGAACACCCCTGTATTATTATCGGCAGGTGCTCGGACTACACCTTGAAACAGGCGGGAATCGATGTCTTTCGCGTCTTTCTTCACGCGGATTTAAAGAGCCGCAAGGCCCATGCGAAAGAGCTTGGCGGCTATACCGGAGATGTGCTCAAGTATATTGCTCACAGGGATCAGCTAAGGGAGAACTACTGTAAGCAGTACACGGGACATGTGATGGGAGACAGCCGCCACTATGAGATCAGTCTGGATGTCGGAGCCATTGGAATCGAAACATGTGTCGATGTCCTTGCAAAAATCATCACAGAGAAATATGGAGTGAATCATGAGCGATAAAACAAATCAAGGCGGAACATTTACCGGACAACTGGGATTTGTCCTGGCGGCGGCAGGCTCTGCGGTCGGTGTCGGTAACCTCTGGAGATTTCCCTATCTGGCAGCTAAGGACGGCGGCGGTCTGTTCATCCTGATCTATCTGATTTTGGTTGTTACCTTCGGCTTCACCCTTCTGACTTCAGATATTTCCATCGGGCGAAAGACGGGAGTATCCTCTGTCAATGCCTATGCCAAAATGAAGAAGGGCTGGGGTTTTCTGGGAATTCTCACTTTCTTCGTCCCGGTTCTGATTATGACCTATTACGCGGTGATCGGGGGATGGATTTCCCGCTATATCGTCACCTATCTGATCGGGGAGACCCAGGCGGCGGCCGGGGACAAGTATTTTACCGGCTTCATCACAGGGGAAATATCCCCTGTCGTCTATGCTCTGATCTTCATGCTGATCACTGCGTTCATTGTCTACAAGGGCGTCGAAGGGGGGATCGAGAAGGCCTCCCGCTTTATTATGCCGCTTCTCCTTCTGATGATTATTTTCATCGCGATTTTTGCCCTTTTCCTGCACCACCGGGACGCGGACGGGGTCAGCCGAACCGGCCTGCAGGGGCTGGCTGTCTATCTGACGCCGAATCTGGAGGGCCTGACCCTGGGGCGTTTCCTGCAGATCCTGCTGGACGCTATGAGCCAGCTTTTCTTCTCCCTGTCTGTATCCATGGGAATTATGATCACCTATGGCTCCTATGTGAAGAAAGACGTCAACCTGTCCAAGTCCATCGCGCAGATTGAGATTTTTGATACCCTGGTCGCCTTTTTGGCAGGCATGATGATCATTCCGGCTATTTTCGTCTTCTCGGGAACGGAGGGGATGGGAGCAGGACCCTCCCTTATGTTTATCTCCCTTCCCAAGGTTTTCGCGGCCATGGGGGTCGTGGGACCGGTCTTTGGCCTGATTTTCTTTGTCATGGCGGCCTTTGCCGCGCTGACCTCCTGCGTCTCTGTCCTGGAGACCGTAGTGGCCAATTGCATGGAGATCTTCCACAGCGAGCGCAGGAAGACGACTTTGATTGCGACGGTGATCTACTGCATCGCCTCTGTGATCATTGTCCTCGGCTACTCTGTCTTCTATATGGAGATCAAACTCCCCAATGGCTCTACCGGTCAGCTTTTGGATATCATGGACTATATCTCCAACAGTTTCCTGATGCCCTTTATCGCCCTCTTGTCTACGATCCTGATCGGCTGGGTGGTCGGGCCAAAGTATGTGACAGATGAAGTGGAGTCCTCAGGGCACAGGATGAGCCGGAAGGGCCTCTATGTCGTCATGGTGAAATTCGTGACCCCCGTCATGATGCTGGTCCTCTTCCTGCAGTCCACCGGCCTGCTCAATTTCCTGAAATAGGAAGGCTTCCGGGAATCATCCCAGGAAGCATAGGTTGATTCACAGGCATAAATAGATTTCAAACATAAATGGATTCTAGGTATCAATAGATTCCAAGCATGAATGGATTTCAAGGATAAATAAATTCTAGGTATCAATAGATTCCAGGCATGAATGGATTTCAAGGATAAATAAATTCCGGGTATCAATAGGTTTCAGGCATAAACAGATAGCAGGTATAAAAATTTTCTCCGCGAACAGGAGAAGAACAGCAACAGGGCCCCCGCAGGACAAAATCGTCCTGCGAGGGCCCTGTTATCGTCTTGCTGAAGATTGTGAGAAGCCGCTGCTAAGAGCATGGACTGCTCTGACCTTGCCCTACATCCGCCCTGTAAATGGGGACTGTGAGAGGCCGCTTGAGAGCTTAATCCTCCCGGTCCATATGGGTCTTGAACTTGGACTGGGGAATCTTGTACTTGGCCATATAGCCGGCAACCAGAATCTCGAAGTTGTTGTCCTTGGCCTCGCGGGCTCTCTGGACGAAATCGTGGGTGACGAAGTTGTTGTCGTTGGTAGCCATCATGTAGACAGCCATATTGGCGCAGTGGTCAGCGACACGCTCCAGATCGATTGTGATATCGGAGAGAACAAGGCCCATCTCAATCGTGCACTCGTTGTGCTGCAGACGGCGGGCGTGATGATCCTTGATCTCCATATTGAGGAAGTCGATGGTGTCCTCCAGAGGATCGACGCTGCGGGCCAGCTCCAGATTGTTGTCGTCGAAGGTTCGCATGGTCAGATCCAGGATCTCGCGGACAGCGTCGGTGAAGACTTTGAGCTCTTCCTTGGCCGCGTCTGAGAAGGACTGCCCCTCCTCCCGCATTTTCGTAATGGAGCTGGCGACGTTAAGCGCGTGATCGGAAATGCGCTCCAGATCGTTGGTGGAGTGGACATGCATGGTCAGGCGGTTGGCCTCGTGTTCCGTGTGGGTTCTGGTGGACAGAAGGGTCAGATAGGAGTCCAGCCGATCTTCATACTGGTCGACCAGGGCTTCAAGGCGAATTACATTTTTGGCCTTCTTCTCGTCGTACTCGAAGATCAGGTCCATAGCGTCATTCATGGCCTCATTGGAATGCCGGAACATCTCCATGAGAACGACCTTGGACTGGTCTAAGGCAAGGACAGGAGAGTCCAGGAAACGCTCGTCCAGGACGTCGAAGGTGTGCATACTCTCTCTGGCCCGGGTCTCCTCCTCAGTGATGGGGAAGACGGTCTCAACCATCTTGACCAAAATGTCGGAGATGGGAAGCATGATGACGACAGCCGCGATATTGAAGATGGAGTGGAAGATGGCGATGATGACAGGGTTGGCTGCCTGATACATGACAGGGAAATGAAAGAGCAGGTTTAAGGAGTAAAAAGCGATCATGAAGGTAAAGGTCTTTAAGATACAATAGAACATCTGAATCCAGGCGGCGCGCTTGGCGTTGCGGGAGGCTCCGATGGAGGAAATGACTCCGGTCAAGGCGGAACCGATGTTCTCTCCCATGATGATGGGAATGGCGGCGCCCATGCTGACGGTTCCTGTTGTGGACAGGGCCTGCAGGATACCGATGGAAGCAGAGGACGACTGGAGGATAGCGGTCATGATCAGTCCGGCCAAAAGCCCCAGGATGGGATTGGAGAAGGCGGTCAGAAGACTGGTGAAGGCCTCGTTGTTGGAGAGAGGAGCTGCCGCTGCCGACATAGAGCTCATTCCGATTAAGAGAATGGCGAAGGAGAGGAGGATGGAACCGATGTCCTTGGTCCGCTCCCTCTTGGCGGCCAGGAACATGACCAGGCCGATGAAGCCGAGAATGGGAGAAAAGTTAGCCGGTTTAAAGAGCTGAAGAATGATATTGTCCGAGGTAATGCCGGACAGGGACAAGAGCCAGGCGGTGATGGTGGTACCGATATTGGCGCCCAGGATGACGCCGACAGACTGGGTCAGGCTCATGATGCCGGAGTTGACGAAGCCGACGCACATGACGATGGTTGCCCCGGAGGACTGGATCAAAGCAGTGACCAGCATTCCCAGGAGGGCTGCCTTCCACTTGTTGGAAGTGAGGGTCTCCAGGATCTTCTCCAGGCGTCCGGAAGATACCTTCTTGAGCGAGTCGCCCAGATACTGGATCCCATAGAGGAAGAGAACCAGACCGCCGATCATCTGCAGGATAATGGTGATGTCCATATGTATATCTCCTTTTCGCGTTAGGGGGCTATGGCCCATACACCGCTTATTCTACATTGCAAGGGGAGGTCTTAGCAAGAAAATAGATGCAAAACCCGCCACAACGTCAGCCAGGAGCTGCAGAAATCAACCGCAGAAAACTCTCTCCGATTTTCTATGGAAAGGTATTTTTCTGGAAGCTATAAGGGGATTCCTACGGAAGCTATATATAGAAGTTTAAATTAATTTGCATGTGTATGCACATGTATAGGTAAAATAAATATTCTATTAAGCGAAGCAAAAGGAGAAGCAAAAGGAGAAGCAAAAGGAGAAGCAAAAGGAGAATCAAAAGGTGAAGTAAAAGCGAAACGATAGGTGAGAGGGGGGAGAATATTAAATATAATCAAAGAAAGAAGATAAATTTATACATTAAAACCAGAAAATCAATATGATACTATAGACAAGAAAGATCAGTGCCTGTCCGCTCGCGGACGAAAAGAATGGGAGGGAGTCCTGTAATGAAGCATGTGGAGAAATATACGAGGCAATATTTTCTACCCCCAGTCTTTATGTCAGACTGGGTCAGAAAGGATCATTTGGATCGTCCGCCCATCTGGTGTTCTGTCGACCTGCGCGACGGAAACCAGGCCCTGATTGAGCCCATGGGACTGGAGGAGAAGCTGGAATTCTTCCGTATGCTGGTCGAGGTTGGATTCAAGGAAATCGAAGTGGGATTTCCCGCCGCCTCCGAGACGGAATATGATTTCATGCGGGCTCTGATTGACCGCGATATGATTCCTGAGGATGTGACGGTACAGGTGCTGACCCAGGCCAGACCGCACATTATCAAGAAGACCTTCGAGGCGGTCAAGGGCGCGCCGCACGCTGTGATCCACCTCTATAATTCCACTTCCGTCGCCCAGAGAAATGTGGTCTTCCGCAAGAATAAGGAGGAGATCCGGAAGCTGGCGACAGAAGGGGCAAAGATGCTTTTGGACCTGGCAGAAAAGACAGAGGGGGACTTCTCCTTTGAGTACTCTCCGGAGTCCTTTCACGGGACAGAGGTGGAGTATGGACTGGAGGTCTGCAACGCCGTTCTGGATATCTGGAAGCCCTCCGCGGACAGGAAGTGCATCATTAATATTCCGGGGACGGTTGAGACGGCGATGCCCCATGTCTTTGCCAGTCAGATCGAATACATTTCCAAGAATCTGAAGTACAGGGACAATGTCATCCTGTCCCTACACCCGCACAATGACCGGGGCTGCGCGGTCGCCGACGCGGAGCTCTGCTGCCTCGCGGGAGTGGAGCGCGTTGAGGGGACACTCTTCGGCAATGGAGAGAGGACCGGCAATGTGGATCTTGTGACCTTGGCGATGAATCTCTATTCCTACGGCGTCGATCCGGGACTGGATTTTTCGGATATGCCGAAGGTTCGGGGGACCTATGAGCGCCTGACACAGATGCGTGTTCCTGCCCGCCAGCCCTATGCTGGAGACCTTGTCTTCTCCGCGTTCTCCGGTTCTCATCAGGACGCGATCGCCAAGGGGATGGCAGCCAGAGAGAGAGAGACGCAGGGCGAGCCATGGACGGTTCCCTATCTGCCCATTGACCCCAAGGATGTCGGCCGCAATTATGATAAGGATGTCATTCGCATCAACTCCCAGTCCGGCAAGGGCGGCGTGAGCTATATCCTCCAGCACAACTTTGCCTTGACCCTTCCCGCCAAGATGAAGGAGTCCGTGGGCTATGCCATCAAGCAGGTATCCGACGAGACCCATCAGGAACTGTCGCCGGACGAGGTCTATAAGGCCTTTCGGGCCAGGTTTGTGGACCCCATGCCCTATTTCGCGGTCGAGGACGCGGAGTTCAAGCGTATGGGGGAGGCGGTTGTCGCCCAGGTAGAGATTCGCAGAGGAGACCATGTGAGCAAAGTGGAGGCCATCGGGAACGGACGCCTGGACGCGGCCTCCAACGCGGTGAAGGAATTCTTCGGCGTCAGCTATGAACTGGTTGCCTACGAAGAGCATACCCTGTCAAGAGGGTCTGCCTCCAAGGCAATTGCCTACGTGGGAATTTCTACGAGCGAGAGGGATTTCTGGGGAGCGGGAATCAATGAGGATATTCTGACTGCCTCAATCCATGCCCTCTGTGTCGCGGTCAACCAGCTGCCGAAGATCGCCGCGCAGGATAAGAGTGCGGATGCAAGGCTTACAGATATGCTCGACTTTATTCGCAAGAACTATCGGAATGTCACCCTGGAGACCATGTCAAAGACCTTCCACCTGTCAGAGCCCTATGTCTCCAAATACATCAGGGAAAAATCCGGCAAGACCTTCGGTGAGCATGTGACGGCAGAGCGGATGAAGAGAGCGAAGGGCCTGCTCAAGAACGGCGTCGCCACGGTGGAGAGCATCGCCTATGAGTCAGGCTATGCCAATGTCGAGCATTTCAACCGCACCTTCAAGCGTCTCTTTGCCATGACTCCCCTGGCCTATCGCAATAAGGAGAACGGACTCCCGGTTGACAAGAAAAGGCGCAAAAGCTAAACTGTAGGAACTTATTGACAAAGGCGTTGACGGAGACAGTAACAGATTCCAGAGGGACTCGTCAGAGAGGATGCCCAAGGCTGGAAGACATCCGGGTTTCGGAATCTGCCAAGACCACTCCACAGCTTCAGACCCCAAGCTTGTGTCATCTCTTGACAGGGAATGTGTGACAGCGGGTGTGTAAGGTCTGACGGTATCCCCCGTTACGGGAGAATGAGTGAAAGCTTAGGTGGAACCGTGCAAGAAGCACCCTGGGCGCGCATGCAAGGCGCACCTGGGGTGTTTTTGATGACAATGGAAGGATCGCGAAGCGCGCATCCTGTTGTCACAGACAGGGAAATGCTTACAGAGGAGTGTACAGGATGATCCTGGATCCTAAGTGACAGGATGATGCATCCGATGCGATCAGCAAAAGGAGATACGCAATGGAGAGAGAGGAATTCTTACAGGTCTATCGTCATTCCCTGGCCCATATCCTGGCCAAGGCTGTCATTGAGCTCTATGGCCCCGAGACCCAGTATGCCATCGGGCCTCAGATCGACACGGGCTTCTACTATGATTTCAAGCTGCCCGCATCCATCACCGAGGATGATTTTCCTAAAATTGAGGCCAAGATGAAAGAGATCTTAAAGCGCAAGGAGGACTTTATCCGCGAAGAGGTCACCCGCGATCAGGCTCTGGAGATTTTTCGGGATCAGAAATATAAGACAGAGATCATTAAAGACCTGCCCGAAGACGCCGTGATCACCGTCTATAAGACCGGCGACGACTTCACGGATCTGTGCAGAGGACCTCATGTGGATAATGCCAAAGAGCTCATGTCCGCGGCCTTTGCCATCCGGTCCACCTCCGGCGCTTACTGGAGGGGAGACGAGAAGAATGATACCCTGCAGAGAATCTATGTGGACGCATTCCCATCCAAGGAGGAGCTCAAGGAGCATCAGAGGCTGCTTCGCGAGGCCAAGGAGAGAGACCACAAGAAATTAGGACCGGCACTGGAACTCTTCATGTTCCATGAGTCCGCTCCCGGAATGCCCTATTGGCTGCCCAGGGGCTGGAAGCTCTTCAATGCCCTGCTCGATTACTGGAGAAGCGTACACGAGCGCCATAACTACCTGGAGATCGCGGCCCCGGTCATCAACAATCAGAAGCTCTGGGCTACCTCCGGTCACTGGGGGCACTATAAGGAGAATATGTTTATCATCCCGGGGGAGAAGGAGGATGAGTCGGATTATTACGCGGCCAAGCCCATGAACTGCCCCAATGCCATCATGTTCTATAAGAACGGTCTGCGCTCCTACCGTGATCTTCCCTTCAGGGTTTCCCAGGTGGATGTCATTCACCGCAAGGAGAAGTCCGGAGAGCTCAACGGTCTCTTCCGGGTGCAGATGTTCCGTCAGGATGATGCCCATATCCTGGTGACGGAGGATCAGATCGCCAGTGAGATTGCCGATATCATGTCCATCGCGGATGAGATCTATTCCACCTTCGGTCTTAGCTTCCGCGCTGAACTGTCCACCAGACCGGATGACTTCATGGGAGATATCGCGACCTGGGATAAGGCAGAGGCGGAGCTCAGAGAGATCCTGGACAACATGTATGGGGAGGGTAATTATGACGTCAATGAGGGGGACGGTGCCTTCTATGGACCCAAGATTGATCTGCAGATGAAGGACGCTCTGGGAAGAGAGTGGCAGATGGGGACCATCCAGCTGGACTTCCAGCTGCCCCTCAACTTCGGACTCAAGTACGCCGCTCAGGATGGAAGCGAGAAGCAGCCGGTTCTGATTCACAGAGCGATCTTCGGCTCCATGGAGCGCTTTATCGGAATCCTGATTGAGAACTTCAAGGGCAGCTTCCCCTTCTGGGTATCCCCCTATCAGGTCGGTATCGTTCCTATCCGAACCAGTCACAACGCCTATGCCGAGAAGATCCAGGAGGAACTGCGTTCCATGGGGATCCGTGTAGAGGCCGACTATGCGGACAAGAACATGAACGAGAAGATCAAGCGTTTCAGAACCCTGCGTGACCCTTATACCTTAGTCATCGGTGACAAGGAAGTGGAGAATGGGACGGTATCTGTTACGGTTCGGGGGCAGAAGCAGCAGATTCATGATCTGCCTCTGGCTGATTTCTGCGCTATGTGCAGAAAACTTCAGGTGGAACACCTGAAAGATCTGCTGACCGGACCGGTCGGAAACGAAAACGAAAACGGATGACAGCAGTGTCATAAGGCTATAACTTTCCATAGGTCGAAAGACCTGAAAATGGTGATGAAATGACAGATGCTTTCACAGGGAAACTTGGGATTTTGGGAGGTATGGGGCCTCAGGCCACACAGATCTTCTATCAGTGGATTTTGGACCGGACCCCGGCCGCTCGCGACCAGGACCATATTCCGACTCTGATTTATTCTGACACCCAGATGCCGGATCGGACGGAGGCGATTTTGTCGGGAGATGAGGGACCGGTAGAGGAACGCCTGCTTAAGGACTGTAAGATATTAGAGACCTGTGGCTGCTCGGCCATTGCCATTCCCTGCAATACGTCTCACTACTTTGCAGATCGTCTGCAGGATCAGCTGACCGTGCCCATCATTCATATGCCCCGCCGGACCGTCCTGAGGCTGGCAGACGCGGGGAAGAAGAAGGTGGCCATTCTGGCGACAGACGGAACCATAGTGACGGGCGTTTACCGCAAGGCCCTGGAGGCGGCGGGAATCGTGGCCTATGAGCCTGATTCGCAGACACAGAAGAAGGTCATGTCCCTGATCTACGATGAGATCAAAGCGGGAGAAAAGGGGAACCGGCATACCTTTGCCGCTATTGACAGAGCAGTCAGGGAGGCAGGATGCGACGGGGCAATTCTGGGCTGTACGGAATTATCGGTTTATCGGGAATACCATGGTCTGTCTTCTTTCTATATTGATGCCATGGAGGTTCTGGCCGAGGAGTGCATTAAGTTCTTTGGTCTGAAGCCGCTTTTGGTTTAGGAGAATGCAGGCTTTTATTTCCGGCGGAAGATCAAAAAAACGGAAACTTTTCAGCTTGGGCTTTAAACGTATGACTGCATTGAAAAAGTCATATTTATGAGGCCCTTCTCAGTTGGAAGTTGTAGAGTAGGACCCGTGGGGTCAATGGAACTTCCATAAGGATTCAGGATGCCGACGCAGGATGTCTGCCCGGCGTAAACAGGTGATTTGCATGAAAGAAAAACTCTACCCCCTCCTCTTCGGAGGAGATATCAATGTCTACTCTGTCGCCAGAGCTTTCTGGGAGCAGTATCGGATCAGGGTAACCTGTTATGGCAAGTTTCCCTCCGGTCCGGCCTATCGGTCCAGTCTGATCGATTATCGGGTCAACGCGAACGCGGAGAAGGCCGAGACTCTGGTCAGGCTGATCTGCGATTTCGCCGCGGAGCACGGGGACGGTAAGGTGATGCCCATCGGCTGTTCCGATGACTATGTCTTTCTGGTGACGGACAATCGGGACAAGTACCCGGACAATGTTATTGTTCCTTATATTGACAGCAGGCTGATGGGAGAGTTGATCCGCAAGGAGCACTTCTACGAGCTGGCGGACAAGTATGACATAGATCATCCCGGGACTTTCATTTATCGCAAGGAGATGGGGCATGATTTTGAGCTTCCCTTCAAGCCTCCCTATATCTGCAAACCTTCTTCTTCCGCTCTCTATTGGCGGCATCCTTTTCAGGGCAATGACAAGGTTTTCGTCCTAAAGGATCGCGAGGCTCTTTTGGATGTCTTAGACCGCTGCTACGCAGCCGGTTATCCGGACACCATGGTGATCCAGGATATGATTCCCGGCGATGATTCCTATATGCGGGTACTCACCTGTTACTCCGACAGGAAGGGCAGGGTCAAGATGATGTGCCTGGGTCACACGCTTCTGGAAGAGCATACACCCCACGGAAGAGGCAACCACGCTGTTGTCATCACAGAGAAGCTGGATGGGCAGTCCTGGACGCTCTGTGAGAAGATCCGACATTTCCTGGAGGAGATCCACTACACCGGTTTCTCGAATTTCGACATTAAGTACGATGAAAGGGACGGCAAGTATAAGGTTTTCGAGATCAATTGCCGTCAGGGACGCTCCAACTACTATGTGACTGCAGCTGGCTATAATGTGGCAAAGTACTGGGTCAGTGATCTGATCGAGGGGATTGACACCGGTTTTGAGATCTGTCAGAAGGAGAGCCTGTGGAGAGTGGTTCCGCGAAAGGTTTCCTATGACTATGTTCCTTCTAAATACCACGCTTTTATGAAGCGGATGGAGAAGGAGGGGCATGTGAGCAACTCCCTGATCTCACCCGATGAGAAGAACTGGTATCATAAGCTGTGGGTATGGCATAATCTGCGCAGCCATGTGAAGAAGTTCGCCAGCTACTATGAGAAGCAGAAGTAAGAAGAGATGCCATGAAACACTTGTTAGCCGATTATTTGCAAATGCTTGCGGGCCACGGTCTGCTGAGTCAGACCGTGGAAACGCTTGGCGAACGCCTGGGAGAGAGCCTGCAGAGGGAAATCACCCTGGTCTCCTGTGACTCCAGAAAAGTCATTCCGGGCACACTCTTTATCTGCAAGGGAGCCGGATTTCGGGAGGACTTTCTGCGGATGGCCAAAGAGAGAGGGGCCGCCTTCTATCTGAGCGAGAAGCCCTATGAAGGGGTCGACCTGCCATGGATTGGGGTCAGCGATATTCGCGCTGCCATGGCCCACAGCGCCAGCTTCTGCTATGACAGACCCTGGGAGGCCTTCCGTCTGGTCGGCATCACGGGAACCAAGGGCAAATCCACGACGGCCTTCTTCCTCAAGGCTATTTTCGACGTTTATGAGAAGAGCCGGGGCGGCAGGCCCTCTGGGCTGATATCTACGATCCTGACGGAAGACGGAAAGGAAAGTCGTCCCTCCCGCATGACGACCCCAGAGCCCATTGAACTGGAGGAACATTTTGCCAACGCCAGGGAAGCGGGTCTTGACTATGTGACCATGGAGGTATCCTCCCAGGCTCTCAAGTACGATCGGGTTTTGGATGTGCAGTTCGATGTGGCGGCATTTTTGAATATCGGCTATGACCATATTTCCCCCATCGAGCATCCGACTTGGGAGGACTATTTTGCCTCCAAACTCAGGATCTTCAGCCAGTGCAGGACAGCCGTCGTTCACCTGGGTGTCGATCACTCCGAGGAAATGCTTGCGGCGGCTCAGAAGGCGCGGAAAGTGATCACTTTTTCAGAGACCGACGAGAGGGCTGATGTCTACGGTTATGGGATGAAGAAGCAGGGAAGGGAGACCCATTTTAAGGCGCGTGTCCTCGGGCAGGAGAGAGAGTACATCCTAGGAATACCTGGTTTTTTCAATGTCTCCAATGCCCTGGCGGCGATTGCTGTGGCAGAGCATTATGGCATCCCATACGACTGCGTGAAGGAGGGGCTGAAGAGGGCCCGGGTGCCGGGACGCATGGAGGAGTATACCAGTGCCGACGGCAAGATCGTGACCATTATCGATTACGCTCACAACCGCCTCTCTTTCGAGAAGCTCTTCGCGGCAGCGAAAGAGGAATTCCCGGGCCGCCGGATTGTGGCTCTATTCGGGGCTTCCGGAGGCAAGGCGATCAACCGGAGAAGAGACCTGGGAGAGGTGGCGGCGGCCAATGCCGACTATATCTATCTGACGGAAGACGATCCGGGCAGGGAGGATCCGACCCGGATTGCCGAAGAGATTGCCTCCTATATCAAACCCTTCGGCACCCCCTATGAGATTATCCCCGATCGAAAGGAGGCTATCCGAACGGCCATTCATGCGGCAAAGGAGCCGACCCTGCTTCTTTTGGCGGGCAAGGGGCATGAGGTTATGGTCCGCAGGGCCAATGGCTATGAGAAGGGTCCCTCTGACGCCGACTGTGCCAGGAAGTATCTGACGGACTATGACGGAGGACTTGCCGGAGATTGAGAGTTGAAGGAAAGAGGAAGAAGTGACATCTGTCTTGTCAAATGAAGGCGAGATCTGAAAAAGAGGCGGCGAAAGCCGTCTCTTTTTCAGTGCCGGATATCTGGAAAGGAACTTGAAAAAGAGAAAAGAAACGGTCGATATGAGCCCCTTTTTGCAGGAAATAAGAAATCATGATTATTTCTTGATAAGTCTTATGTATCGTAGCTGTCAATGGTAATACGAGAAGATTCTGGAAGGAAATATCTATGTTGATGCGGGACAATATTCTTGAGACAAGAGAACTGACCAAGAAATTCGGAGGACAATATGCGGTGCGGGGGATTTCCCTGCAAATTAAGAGAAACAGTATCTATGGCCTCCTGGGACCGAATGGAGCAGGAAAGTCCACAAGCCTGAAACTGATTCTTGGACTCCTGCGTCCGACCGAAGGTCAGATTCTATTTGACGGGGAGAACTGGAGGCGTGAACATCTTGCCAAAATCGGCGCTCTGATTGAGGAACCGGCTCTTTACGCTAATTTGACGGCAAGAGAGAATTTACTGGTGCATACCAGGCTGCTGGGACTTCCGAAGGAAAAGATCGACGAAGTATTGAATACGGTTGACCTAAAGGACACGGGGTCAAAACGTGTTGCGCAATTTTCGATGGGGATGAAAGAGAGACTGGGCATCGCAATGGCACTGCTGAATGATCCATCGCTGCTGATATTGGATGAACCGACCAATGGATTGGACCCGATCGGGATTCAAGAGCTCAGAGAATTGATCGCCGGTTTCCCGAAGAAGGGAATGACGGTCATTCTTTCCAGCCACATCCTGTCTGAACTGGAACAGCTTGTTGATGAAGTTGGAATTATTGACAGGGGTCAGCTTGTCTACCAGGGAGAACCGGATCATGAAGAAGATTTAGAGACCTTCTTCATGGACAGAATAAGAAAGGGAGGGCGGCTATGAGGGGCTTGTCGTCAGAACTGCTGAAATACAGGAGAACAATGACAGAGAAATTGCTTGTGCTACTCCCTCTTTTCTTTGTCCTGCAGGCTCTGCCGAGTCTTTGGCTTATGCCGGCCGGGGTGGTGAGAAAATGGGAGAATGTGATCTCCATGGTCTTTAATCTCTGGACGGTTGCCTTTTTGCCTTTTGGGATTGCCTTACTTGCCTATCTGGTTGACCTGCAGGAAAAGAGGGCCGGAAATTATCGCGGCCTGCGCGTGCGTGCCTGTGCACCCTGGCGCCTGTGGATTGACAAAGTCCTTGTCATGTCGATCTTCTTGCTCGTCACATCAATGGTTCTGCTTATCGCGACGATCTTTTCCGGTCTGATCACAGTGACAGAGGGGAAGTGGGCCATTCCCTGGAGCAAAATTCTGCTGGCTGTTTTCTTCTCGTGGTTTACATCCCTGGCACTGATCCCGCTCCAGCTGTGGATTGCAGCATGGAAGGGCATGTTTGCCGGTATGGGGATGGGATTTGCAGGGATGGTGTCGGGAATTGCGCTGGCCGCAAAGCCCTTCTGGTATCTGTCCCCCTGGGCCTGGAGTATACGTATGATGTGCCCTATCTTACAGTTAAACCCGAACGGTGTTATGATGGATGCCTCCGATGTTCTGCAGGATTCCTCGGTACTCCTGCCGGGTCTGCTTTTATCTCTTGGAGCTTCTTTCGTGGTTGCCGGGATCAGTGCATTTTGCTTTCAGCGGAGGGATTGTCAATGATTTCACTTTTGTTATCGGAATGGCTCAAAACAAAAAGAACAGGGATCCGCTGGCTTGCCTTTTTGCTTCCGCCTCTCTTTTCTCTGGCAGTCGCCGGATATATTGTACTGCGGGGGCAGCTGAGCGAGACAGAGATCTTTCAGCTCTTTTTCTTCTCCTGGGAGGGATTGATGGTGCCGATCATGACCGGTATCCTTGCGGCTTCTCTTGTGCAGGAGGAGGCCTTTGCCGGTAATTTCACAGGATATCTTACAAGGAGCATTGACAGAAAGAAGCTCTATTTCAGTAAGTACCTGTTTTTGCTTCTCTTTCATTTCGTCAGCGCGATTCTGGCTTTTTTTGTGTTTCAACTGACGATGCAGATCGGCTCGCCGGATGCCGTTAAGGGCTGGGTTATTTTTGCCCTTGCCCTGATTTTGGGTCTGTTCGGCGCGCTTCCTCTGCTGGCAATCCATCTGTGGGCCAGCTTTGTGTGGGGGACGGGGATTTCGATCGGGATAGGAATCGGAGGTCTTATTTCCTCTATGGCTCTCGGAACATCTGTACTCGCTGACCGGGTCTGGATTTTGATGCCCTGGCTGTGGCCCTATCGTATGGCCGGATTACCGGGGGCCTATTTGAAATTTACGGCGGGGATGGATCGTCCTCCGGTTGAGATCGCCTCGGGCGCTGTCGCACGGCAGTTTTTGACAGGGAACCTTGTGCTTTTGATCAGTCTTGTGATTTTTTGCGCAGGAGGTATGATCTGGTTTAACAGCTGGGAGGGGAGAAAATCCCAGGAATAGGATATATTGAATGTGGGATATTTTCGCGCAGGAGCTGAGGAAAGATGAGTAAAATTCTGCTGATTGACGATGAAGTCGAATTGCTTATGCTTCTGAAAAACGAGTTGGAGGCGCGAGGGCACCGGGTCCTGACTGCCTATCGGGGAGAAGAGGGAATCGCGCTTGCCAGACAGGAGCCGGATCTGATTCTTCTCGATATCATGATGCCGGATATGAATGGATTTGAAGTCTGTCGGGCGATCCGGGATCAGATCCTGTGTCCGATTCTTTTTTTGAGCGCAAAACAGGCGGAAAGCGATAAAATCCATGCGTTGACACTGGGAGGAGATGATTTCATATCCAAACCATTCGGGCTCAGAGAACTTCTGGCCCGGATTGAGGCAAATCTTCGGAGGGAACAGAGATCTCAGGAGAATCATCATCAGAAAAAACGTACCAGACTCTATTTTGCTGACTTAAGCCTTGATCTGCTGGAGCACAGAGTTCGAATCGGCGATACGGAGATCCCCCTGTCCAGGCGGGAATATGAAATTGTAGAACTTCTGGCTCTTCGGGCCGGTCAGGTCTTTTCCAGAGAACATATCTATGAGAGGGTATGGGGTTGTGACGCCGAGGGAGATGCCTATACGGTCGTAGAACATATTCGGAAAATAAGAAAGAAATTTGCACAAGTGTCTTCGGAGAAAGAATATATCTCCACCGTCTGGGGGATCGGCTACCGCTGGGAGCGCCTTTGAAAGAGAGATGAGAATGAGAAAACAATCACTTGTGGTCAGCTTTCGAATGACGGTCACCTGGATCGCTGTAGCATCCATTGCGGCGACCCTGCTCACCCTGGCTGTCGCTTTTGCCCTGTATCTTCTGGAAGAAAACAGGGGGATCTATCCGGCTAATTATCATGAGAGGCAGATCCCGGCGATTGAGCAGTATGTGCGGCAGATGAATACGGAGCTGCTGTCAAAGGAGAGGGAAGAGGATCTGAGCGGAGTGATTGGTGATCAGGGAATTCGCTATCAGGTTGTCGATGGGCAGGGAAAATTTCTGTATGGGACAGAGACAAATCCGGTTCTTTCATCCAGAGGAGACCTAATTCGTCATTTGAATATTACCAGCATCTATCAGGAGAAAAATAAATATCTGTCACTTGTTCCCCTGCTTGGGGGAGATGGGGAGATTCAGGGTGCCGTTGCTCTTGTCTATCAGGTGAAAATGTTTCCGGTCAATTCCAGGGGCTCATGGGTGTCAGTACTGTTAAACGGAGCTTTTTTTTCTCCGATTGTCTATATTGTCTTGTTTACCATGTACTTTTCCAGACGCTTTATCAGAAGAATCAACCAGCCCCTGCAGCTTCTGCAGGAGGCCGCAGAGAAGATCAAGAAAAGAGACCTGGACTTTCAAATCAACTACCACGCTGACAATGAGTTGGGACAACTCTGCAAGGCTTTCTCGGAGATGCAGGAGGAATTGCGGAAGTCTCTGTCTGCGCAGTGGAAGATGGAACAGGAGCGTATTGAGATGGTTGATGCTCTGGCGCATGACATAAAAACGCCCGCCTCTATCATTTTGGCCTATACGGAATCTCTGCTGGATCATCCACATATGGATCCGGATCAGTCCAGGCGGTACCTGTCGGTGATTGAGAGAAACGCGAAGAAATGTACCCGTCTGGCCCGGCAGATGAAGGAGGCCTCCGAGTCGGAGCAGGCAGGGAGTAAGGCAGAATATGTCAGAATGAACCTGTACAGTTTCCTTGAACAGAAAGTAAGGGAATACCGCCTGCAGGCAAAAGAAAAGAGGATTGAGATACAATTGTGCGATGACAAAAGCCTGCACGCGTCTTATACACTCGACCGAAATAAGCTGGATCGTATTTTCGATAATATCCTGTCAAACAGTTTATCTTACACGCCCGCAGGTGGATATATCCGTATCCGCGCATTTGCAGATGGGGAAGTCATACGGTATCAGCTGTCCGATACGGGATCTGGTTTTGCCGGAAGGGACTTAGAACACGCAACAGAGCGGTTTTACAGGGGAGATGAGGGTAGACACAGCGGGGACGGGCACTCGGGCCTTGGACTCTATACGGTAAAACAGCTTGTCAGCCAAATGGGAGGAGAGCTGGACCTGTCAAACGAAGAAGATGGCGGAGCCTGCGTGCGGTTCTCCCAGAGGATTTGCTCTGACTCGGATAATGTCTGACTGGGAAGAGGTCTGGCGAAAGAACCCTACTTCTTGGCATAGGATCTGGCATTGGAGATGCGGTTGTTGTCAGTGGTCAGTTCGACCGGCTCACGGTAGTAGGAGACGACAGGAGTGCCATCCGGGATGTTCTCATAGACCCACTTGGCGGCTTCAAGAGGCAGGTTGATACAGCCGTGCGATCCCTTGGTCAGATATTCCTTTCCTCCGAAGACATGCTTCCAGGAGGCATCGTGGAAGCCGACATCTGAGGCCCAGACGGTAAAGTACTGGACGGGTGACTCGTAATCCTCTCCCTTTAGGACAGCGGGGGACTTGCGGTAGATGATGTGAAAGATACCGTCAGGAGAGCCGCTGCCCTTGGACATATTGCCGGAGACGATGTCGCTTTCCCAGACGCGGGACCCGTCCTTGACATAGTACATGTGCTGGTTGCTGTAATCCAGTTCCACATAGGTTTTGCCGATATCATCTCCGATGGGGCCAAGCGCTGTCTGCTCCCAGTTGGGCTCCCGGGTCACCGCCTGCCCCGCCTCGATCTCCCGAGACAACTGTTCGATTTCCTTCTTCTTGGACACGACCCATCCGTAGGTGCCTCCGGAGACCTCAATATCATCCCCCTTCTGGGTGTGGAAGGGGCGCTTGGAACCATAGGTGTTGAGCTCATGGGCCAGGCGGTCTACAAACTGACTGATGCCGTCCGGTCTGAGGCTGACATTGAAATTTTCATCGATTTGGATCATGGAGAAAATGTCTGCCTTGGACAGGGAGGCTTCTTTGCCCTGAACCTGATAGGTGACTGTAGATCTGGCATAGGAATCGATTTTGGCGCAGGCCGCCTTGATGGCGGGATCATCTGTCCTTCGGCTGGGGGCGGTGTAGTCGCTGTCCGGCAGGGTCAACTGGCTCTTTTGATCCGAGATCGCCCCTTTGACATCGGAGAGAATCTGATCCGCTTTGATTCCCCAGTCCCCCTGACTGACCGTATAGCTGTCGCCGGAGAAGATGATTTTGGCGTCACTTGGCTCTTGAGACTGGCTTAAGATGGGATTGAGCGCGGCCTTCAGCATAGACTCGTCATAGCTGACGGCGAGGGGGTAATGATGTCCGGTGAAAATTCCCAGGGGCCAGAGAAAGGCATTCTGCGCCCGAAGGGCTTTTTTGGCGAGGAGGGCGTGGTCTTGATCGGTATAGGCCAGACCAATGGCGCTTCCCTCTATGGTCAGGTCATGACTGTTCTTATCCTTGATCAAAAGACTGTATTGACCATCGGCCTTGTCCAGGGCGCGAGTCAGGGCTGACAGATTCATCAGGGAGACATCTATTTCAGCAACGCTGGAGCGGGGGAGGAAATGTCCCCAAAAGAAAAAGAGACCGCTCCCGTATACCAGGAGGAGCAGGAGGGCGATTGCCAGACCGATAGCTCCGCGGCTGACAGATTTCTTTGTGGAGACAGGAAGATCCTGCGAGGCGGAAAGAGAGGGCGCGCCTTCTGTTTCCTCCCGCCCGCCGCGTGGTCTGGCAGGGACCAAGGTCAGATCTGTTTTTTCATTTGCCTCTTGCTTCATGTGTTCTCCCCCCGGCCGAACTGGAACAGGCAGGTCATAAGGTTATATCCCTGAGGGAGAGTGGAATATCCCTGCCGGGCGCCCTTTGACCATGTCATCAGATCAATTATAGCATGACTGCTTTTGGAAGTGTAAAACCCGGGCAGGCCAGCAGATAAAGGGCTGATGAAATGAGAGGCAGCGGTCCGGCGGATTTGCGGAGACTCCGGCAGAAAGAGCATGTGTCTATGCTATAATGCGTTCCATGAAAAGACAGCGAATGGGACAGGAGGATGAAAGGAATTGGCCCTATGATGGAAGATGTCTTAAATTACCTGACCAGACTGGCCAGGGACATGGTGGCCTGCGGGGCGACCATTGAGCATGTGGAAATTGTCCTGGAAAAGACGGCGGAAGCCTACCATCTGAAGGGGATGAGCATGGCCATCACCCATCAGCATGTCAGCATCTGTTTCAGTGATCGTCAGGGGAAGACATATATGAAGCAGATGGATATTCCTGAGATCAGCATTCATCTGGAGAAGCTGAGGGTGCTGAATGAGATTTCGTCTGAAATCTGCAGTCAGACGCCTGCGCCCCAGGAACTTTGGGGGCGCCTGCAAAAGAGCCGCCAGGTAAGGCAGTATAAGAAAATGACCATAGCCCTGTGTCAGGTCCTGGCCATCTGCAGTATCTGCCTGATTCTAGGAGGGGGACTTTCGGATGTGCTCGGAACAGCCATCGTGTCCTTTACCCTCTTCTGGATCAATCAGGGACTTGCCCGGCTTCGGACGGTGCAGATGATCAACAATGTGATCAGTATGTTCGCTGTGACGGTTCTGGCCTTCATTTTAGTGAGACTGGGATTGATGTCTGATACCCAGTGGACCCTGATTTCGGTCAGCCTTTTGATGATTCCGGGAATTCCCCTGATCAATGCCTTTCGCAATCTAATCTGCGGCAATGAGTTCAATGGCGTCATGCAGCTTTTAAATGTGTTTCTGGAGAGCGCGTCTCTGGCAGCAGGGACATTTCTGGGAGTGATTCTGATGGGAGGAGCCAAGGCATGGTAAATTCGATCATTATTTTAATACTGTCTTTTTTGGCCTCTTTTGGATTCGGCGTCGCTTTTGAGATTCATGAGAGAGAAAAACTGATCCTGGCCGGCATGGGAGGACTTGTGACAAGACTTGCCTATCTGGTTCTGATCGCCTTGACGGGGAATCCTTTTGTTACGGTTTTGCTGGCTTCTTTTGTAGCTTCTCTCTATGGGTCTATCCTGGCCAAAGCAAAACATGTCCCGGTGGCTTTTTTCACATATCCTGCGCTGATTCCTCTGATTCCAGGTGATCTTTTTCACTATATGATCGCATCCATCCTGGTCGGGAATATGCCCCTGGCAAGGACACAGGGAATGCAGTGTGTCCTGCTTCTTCTGGCTTTAAGCATTGGCAGTATTGTCAGCTGGACAACGGTACAGAGTATTCATAGAAAAACCTTTTTCCAGGAGGAGGATTAGAGAGGGGAGCTCTGCAGAGAGAACTGCAGGAGATCAAGGAGATTTCTGTGCTGAAGACGCTTATTTGTCATATGGTACTCGGAAATAGTCCAAATACTTCTTGAACCTGTCCTGTGCAGATAGACAGGTATCACGCAGGTAGCCGCGCTCGTTCTGCCACTCCTTCAAGCCGCGGTAGTAGAACATCTTGATGTCGTCTTCAATGATAAACGGCACGATATTGTTCCGCAGACATTCTTTGAAAAGGAGCAGACGCCCGACTCTGCCGTTCCCGTCCTGAAACGGGTGGATGCGCTCAAAGCGATAGTGGAAATCCAACAGATCATCAAAGGTCTTATTTTCAATGGAGTTATATTCGGCAAGCAGCTTCTTCATCTCAGCACCGACATTCTCAGGCGCAGTTGTATCCATACCGCCGACCTCATTGGGCAGTTTCTTGTAGTCCCCGACGGCAAAGCAATCGAGACGGGAATCGGAAGTCCCGTTTTTCAGAACGGCGTGCAGCTGCTTGATGAACGCCGCGCTCAGCACATGATTTGCGCTGTCGATAACCATATCAATGCACTTGAAATGGTTGGCGGTCTCGACCACATCGTCAACTTTGAGCGTTCCATCCGATACGCCGATGGTGTTCGTCTCGAAGATATAGCGCGTCTGATCGTGGGTGAGGCGACTGCCCTCAATGTGATTGGAGTTATAGGTCAGATCGATCTGGACTTTATGATAAATACCGCCGTGCAGCTTTGCCGCTTTCTCGGCTTTCAGCACCTCAAGAAGTGTCTTTGGCGTGTTGGTTTTCTTATTAATGCGGTCGGGCTTCTCCGCGGTTTCGGGTATGTTCCATGTCTTGCCGGTCAGAAATGCACCGTCGATTTTCCCTTCGGCACAGTACCCGCGCACGCTGCGTTCGGAAACGCCCCACTTTTTTGCCGCTTCCGCGACAGAAATATACTTCATAGTGAACCCTCACCTTCTACACAGGGATAGTATAGCACGTTATCGGCAAAATATCAAAATTCAACGGTTGAATAATATCAAGATTTTGCCGATAACGGAAATTGTACTCATTCGGTAAATCGGACATAACATTTTGTGCTTATCGAAAATTTGAAATCACGTTCGCTGGATATTTTTGATTTTAAAGATGGTATGATCTAAGGAAATACAGCTATTGGAATATGAGGATGTGTCAGCTAAAATCGAGTTGTCTACTGAAATAGAAGTTTTAGCAGAAGATACATCGAATGGAGAAAAGGTTATTCATGTAAAATTTGATTCCTCAGGAAAGATGGAAGAAAGCTGCGAGAATGAAATTGCAGGGATCGCGGTTTCGGTCAAAAGTGGAAATATAGCGGTTTCAATCAAGATCTCAAGAGAGAACTATTTGCATTGCTATTAGTTGCATTTTTTGGCAGTGGTGTTTTGACACCTGTATCGCTTTCGGTGATAGTACCCTCTGTTATGCAGAAAGTCCTTCCATGATCCGGCAGAAAACACCTCTGAAAATTTAAGCAATAGGAGATCAGTCCCAAAATGCAGTATACACTTCATCCAACAGATTGTGACAAGAAAGTCCTTTTTGAACTTTTGCCTGACCAATGGGCGCATTGGAGCTTTTTAAAGAGGGCTTATATCTGGGTCTGTTTTATAATTACGATAGGAGCGCCTTTTTTTCTAGATCTAGATAAAGTGAAATCGATTATGGGTTTACGGATTGCATTGATCTTTAAGGTGCTTTTTATTTGCGTGTTTGTCCGATATGCGTGGTTTTTTTTGGTACGTTTCATAGTAAAGAAGCTGTGGAAAAAAGCGGTTCAGCGCATGCTCCCAGAAGAAATTCACGTTGAAATCTCACAGGACTCAATTCATGAAAATAGATACAGCCTCACCAAAGATGAAATTAAAAAAATATATCGGACCAGAAATTTTCTTATTTTCAGAGAAAAGAAAACGAAAAAGAAAACGATATTTCTGCCTTTTGGGGAAAATATAGAAGACATTGAGGAGGTACTGGCTCAGTTTGGCTATCCGGAAATAATCAGAAAGGAAACATTGGATCTGAAAGAAATATGGCGTTAGTTCCTGGCCGCTTCATTCATATGAATGGGCGGCCTTTATGGTATTCTTACGAAATATGCATTCGGATGCATGGATTCTGTGGGATTGCGTTTGCAGGAAAACTTGTATATAGACGGGCGTGTAGAAGATTTGTCGTAAATCCTGTGACTTCTGCCAATGGAAGAAGGAAAGGGGGAAGACTATACTTTGATAAAAGTACAGAGAAAAAGTACTGTATCTTCTTATTTTTTTCTTGCTGCACATAACTGTCTCTTTACGCAATTCGTATGTAAGGCACATCTGTTTTTCAATTTTTTCATTTCGTAACGATATTATCTATGAACACATCGATTTCTCCCGCCTTTCTGGCAGAGGGTGCCCTTCTCGCATCGAAATATCGCATCATGAGGGAGCTTGGTCGTGGCGCAGGCTCCCGGGTTTATCTGGCAATCCAGGAGAATATAGGAATCCAAAGGGCGATCAAGTGCATTCCCAAGAACCGTTTGCAGTCAGGCTACGGAGAACTGATGGCTCTGCGGGACTTGGATCACCCTTGTCTGCCGCATCTTGTAGATCTGTTGGAGGGGGCGGATACCGTCTGCCTTGTAATGGAGCTTGTGGAGGGACAGTCACTGAGATCTTATATGGATCAGATCCGGCCCGGGGGACTGTCGGCGGATCAGCTGCTTGACTGGGGAATAGAGCTGACGCGTATTTTAATCTATTTGCACGGGAGGAAGCCTCCCCTGATTTATCGGGATTTAAAGCCAGCCAATGTGATGATCTGTCCGAATGGCAGGTTAAAGCTGATTGATTTTGGAACGCTGACATCTCTTTCAGGTCTGCCGGATCAAGAGTCTTCTCTGGGAAGTCCGGCCTACGCGGCGCCGGAACAATTTGAAGGCAGCTTTGATGAGCGCAGTGATCTCTATGCCCTGGGTGTCTGCCTGAAGGAGATGTTTGACTATCTGCCCGATGATAAGGGCAGTCGAAGAGATGGGCTGAGGCAAGTGATTGAGAGCTGCTGCAAGAAGAGACCGGAGGATCGCTTTCAGACGGCAGGAGAACTGGAAGCCGCGCTGACAAAATTATCCGCGACAGGAAATCTGCCTTCGGGCCAAGGACGCGTTAAGAGGAGGACTTTTCTTTTGCCCGCGGGAATCCTGCTGTTGACGTTTCTGTGTGTTTTTACAGTTCTGTCTGCTCTGTGGAGAGGCGACAAAACAAGTCAAAATCAGACGAAAAGTATGGGAGCAAGGCTGGAGACAATGCTTCGCCAGGATAAGGAAGACCTGGTTTTCAGCCAGGAAGAGGAAAAGGACTTACTGGAGCTTCTGGCAAGCGAACCTTCAAAGAGACTCGCCAGAGAAGAGCCTCTGACTTACGCCGCGATCTGTCTGCAGTTGGGGAAGCTCTACTGGTATTACTACGGGATAGATGCATCTGGGGACCAAATCGGGCAGGAGGCCCGGATGCAGGCAGCCGGAGAGTGGCTTGAGAGGGGAGAGGAGGCCTTGCGCAGGAGCGGAGATCAGCATGTGCAGGGAGAAGAGGCCCTGCGCGAGAGCAGGGATCAACCTGCGCAGGGAGAGGGGAAATATGAAAACAGAGCAGAACGGCAGGGTGCGTCCTTGCCTGATCTTCGGGAGAGCAGGGGGGAGGTGAAGAAGGATCTGGAAGAACACCTGGCTCTGATCCATTTCCATCGTGAGATCGCGAAGTGGACCCGTGAGGGGAGGGAGAAGGGCTTGTATCGGGCGCATTTTCTTCGGCTGAAGGAATACGAGAACAGCCTGGATAAGGCGGAGAATGACCTGATTCGAGCCCGGGGGAGGCAGGAGGTCTTAGAGAGCCTCTACCGTCAGAGAGGGCATTTCCTGGAGGACGGGGTGTCAGAAGAGGAATATGAGCAGGTATTGGGCCGCCTGGCCGAGAACATTCGAGCCATGAGGTCAGGGAATCCATTTGTGACAAAGGTGCTTGAGGACAGCAGACAGGTGCTGGACTTGCTTGAGAGAGAAAGAGGGGGAAAGATATGAGAAAGATGTTGATACTGGGGCTTGTGACAGTGCTTTCAATGGGAAGGCCAATGATTCCCTTTCCGATTGAGGAGGGGGCCTTAAACCGCATGGTAGATCTGCGGATGAGTCCTGAGGTGGAAGCAGTGCAGCTTGCGGACGGCAGAAAAATCTATGCAGAAAAATTTCATGTGAAGCTCGAGGTTAAGAGCGAGCAGATCCCCATCCGAAGGATTTCCTGGAGTCTTCAGTCTCTGACGGGAAGACAGAAAGAGGGACAGGAATCGGGAGAGGGACTTGAGATCAAGAAGGGGGAGCTTGCGCGGTTTGACAGGGAGGAGAGCGAAGAGGGATCTGTTTATAAGGGAGACAGTGAGATTGAGATCGAGGGTGCCGGGGAAGAAGATCGTGTTCGTCTGGCAGCAGAGATTGAGTTGATTACGGGACAGAAGATTCTCAAAAAAGAGGAGTATGAACTGGACTTCCGTGAGCCGGAGCTTGCGGTCAGTCTCCGGGGAGAGAAAAAGGCAATCTATGCCGGACCGGTTGAATTTCATCTTCTTGCAAGGGACGCTAATCTTGACCGGGAACACCTGGAAGTGACTTTAGATAAAAAACCATTACCTGTCGAGTGGAAAGGAGAGGGAGAGGAAAGCAGAGGGAAAATCCGGGTGAGCGGGGATGGACGCCACCGGCTGGAGCTGACGGGAAGAGATCTGGCAGGGCATGAGAGCCGGCTGGTCTCAGAGACCTTTATCATTGATCAGACCAAACCGACCTTCCAGCTGGAAGGCCTGTCCGAGGGAAGCCATCGGGGAAAAGTCAGCGGAAGAATTCGGGTGGAGGACGCACATCCTGACCCCAGGGCCACGCGGCTGCGCCTGGTGCGCCAGACCAGGGAGAAAAGAAGCGATCTGAGCCGGGAGGTTCAACAGACGTCAGAGGGAGAACTCCTCTTTCCGGAGCATATTTTTTCAGAAGATGGAAGATATTCCATCGAAGTCAGTGCAAGAGATGCGGCGGGAAACCGGAGTCATTTGACCCGCAGCTTTCTGGTCAATCAGCGGGGATCCGCCTTTGAGCTGGAGGGGGACGCAAGAGAGCTCTTTGATCAGACTCTTCGCCATCTCCCGGATTTTTTGCTCCGCGAGGATAATCTTGACGCGATGGAGACAGGATTTCCCAGACTGCTTCTGCGGCAGGATGGGATCAGCCGTCTCCTGCGGCCGGAGGACTACCGGCTGGATTCGGATCAGGACGAGAACGGATTCTGGAGGCATATTTACCGGATTCCCAGGAATCTGTTTGAGACGGACGGGCTCTATGAAATAGAGGTGATGACCAGAGACGTTTCGGGTAACCAGGGCCGATTCGGAGAAAAGGAGGGCTTGCGCTTTCGCCTGGATCGGACGAAACCGGTAATTTATGCCTTGTCCCTGGAGGACGGACTCCGCGTGGATTTGGATCAATACACAGTGGAGCTTGTGATCCGGGATAATCAGGAGGTCAGAAAGGTTCGCTGTTTCCTAGATAAGAATGAGGTCCCCCTGCGGATTGAGGGAAATCGCTATTTCTTAGACCTTGCGAGAGGAAGCTATGAGGAAATCCGATTGGAGGCAGAAGACGCGGCGGGCAATCGAAGTGAGAGGGTCTATCGCGGCATTCATGTGGGGAAAAAGAATATCCTGGAGAGACTGACGGATCTGACACGCGGGAAGGGAAAAGAGGGAGAAGAAAAGGGGCAGCGGGCGGATGATCTGGCAGGAAAGGAAGAGGCCAATACAGATGGTCTGATGTCAGCCGCCGGACAATCGGATTTGAAGAAAGAGGATGCGTTTTTGGGCCGGGGATTACAGGGAAAGGCAGGGTTGAAAAAGACGCTGCCGACCGGTCAATATCTGATTCTTGGAGGCGCTTTCGGGGCGCTTCTGGCCGGGGGATTGATATGGGGCGTCCTGATCCGCCGCGCTCGCGATAAGAAATAATTATCAGGCTGACTGCCGCAGACCGCAGCTGTATTTCGGGATTTTTATGGAAGTGCGGGGCGAGAGAGATGGCGGTTGGCCTTTGCGTATTTTTATGGGAAGTATTTGTGTTAAAATAAAGCCGATTTATGTGTTCGGACGCGTTTTAACAGTGAGAATAATTCCGGAAAGGTACTTGAATATTGATGAAAACACAGACCGTATACCTGGTCGATACAGAAAATGTGAATGAAATCTGGGTGGACGCGATCGCGGAGATCCAACCCAGAGATAAGGTTGTGGCCTTCTATACAGACAACAGTCCCAAATTGTCCTGGGAGCGCATGGCGGATTTTGCGGCCAAGGGATGTGAGTTTGAGGCGATCGGATGTCATAAGGGAACCAATGCCCTTGATTTTCAACTGGTCTCTTATCTGGGCTACATGATCGCTTCTAAGAGGGATTGTCACTATGTGATTATTTCCAATGACAAGGGCTATGATCCGGTCTCCTGTTTTTGGCAGGAGAGAGGGATCCAGATCAAGCGCCAGCCGATACAGACGAAGATGGAGAAAAAGGCGAGTCCTCAGCCGGTCGCGAAGGAGAGCGTCGTTTTAAAGATCTTTAAGAAGGTGACCGGTCAGGATCAGGCAGTCAGGACGCAAGGGCCTGCGGCGGAAAAGAGAAGTGAGACACGATCTGCGGAGCCGTCAGGTCAGGCCCCTGGTCGGACCAGATCGAGGGCCGGGTCGGATCAAACTTCTGCGCAAACCAGAAAAAGTGTGCAGGGAAAGGAGAGATCCGGTTCAGATCAGAGCTTTGCGCGGACGGGATCAAAGACCGGGCCAGGTCAGGATTCGGGGCGGACGAAATCAAGGACAGGGACAAGCCGGACCCCCGCACGGGCGGGATCAAAGGCAGGAAGAGGTCAGGCCCCTGCCGGGGCCGGGACCAAGGACAGACCTCAGCAGCTGGCCTCGTCAAAAGGAGAAAAAGAGGCCGGGAGCTCACTGCCGGGTGCAAGAGAGCTTCAGGCAGTCAGGGGGCTGAGCAAATCCATTCCGATTTCAAAAGAGGCGGATTTTCGCCAGAGTCTCAATCATCTCCTGGGAGAAAATCCGGGCAATCGGGTCTTTGAGCAGCTCCAGAATCAGGCGGATTGGAAGACGGAAGCGGACAGGGCATATCTGGCCAATGCAAACGGCAGGCTGCGAAACTATGTGGAAATCTTTCTGCGGGTGAATGAGCTGCCGCAGACGGACCGCCCCGAGATCTGCAAGCTCCTGCGTCAGGCGGACGCAGACCATCTTGCGGACCTTCACAGGGAATTTGTCAAGCGTTTTGATGATGAGCAGGGTACAGCATACTATAAGCTTTTTAAGGGGAATCTCAGGGTGATCCAGTCTATGCTGAAGTCATGAATCGAGTGGTTGAAGGATGAAAATCAGTAAAAACTTTTACAAACAGACCTGGGTGCAGATTGCCCTGGGATTAGGGACAGCAATCCTCATTTACCTGGCCCTGTCTCATCTCAATGTGCTTGCGGGGGCGATCAGTACCGTCGCCGCGGTCACCCGTCCCGTCCTTCTGGGACTTGTGATTGCCTACGTACTGCATCCGCTGGTCAACGTATTTGAGCGGAAGGTCTTCTCGCGGATGAAGCATTTCAGGCCCAAGACCCGGCATGTCTTCTCGGTGACGGCAACCATACTTGTGGTATTGCTTCTGATCGTGCTTTTAATGATTGCCCTGATTCCGCAATTGATCGGGTCTGTGGTGCGCTTCCTTCAGAACGCGGGGGATTACATCGCAAGTCTGCAGAAGCTGATTGCTCTGGCTGTGGATGCCTTAAGGCAAAACGGGCGTGATGTCAGTAATCTGTCAGACATGATCAAGGAAGGTCTGGACGGCCTGACCAATCTTCTTCCCAGTCAGCCCAGTCAGCTTCTGCATTTTGTCACCAATATCGGCGTCGGCGTCTTCGACTGGGTGATCGGTATTATCATGGCCATCTATTTTCTGATGGACATGGAGCGGTGGATGGGAGGCCTGCGCCAGCTGATGGGCCTGCTTCTGAGTCGGCAGCGTTACCGGGAGCTGAGAGATTTTGCCAAGAGGTCGGATCGGATCCTGATCCGCTATATTGGAGGTACGATCTTAGACGGCCTGATCGTCGCGTTTGCCAACTTCATCTTTATGATGATCATGCAGATGCCCTATGCCGTGCTTCTATCTCTTGTCGTCGGCGTGACGAATCTGGCTCCGACCTTCGGGCCGATTCTGGGCGGGGCCATCGGATCTCTGATCCTGCTTCTGATCAATCCCTGGCATGCCCTCTGGTTCCTGATCTTTACGATTATCCTGCAGACCATCGACGGATACGTGATTAAGCCCCGTCTCTTTGGCAACACCTTAGGAGTGGCGGGCATTTGGATTTTGATCTGCATTATCGTGGGAGGCAAGGCCTTCGGCGTGATCGGAATTCTTTTGGCAATTCCCTTTGCGGCGATTTCCGATTTTGTCTATCGGGAGTCGATCCTGGTTCGGCTGAGGCATTTTCGCGAGAGAAGAGACGCGGAATCCGGCCGGGGAGAGGGCCAGGAGCATGCCAGGGCCATTCCTCCGGAAGATTCCACGACAAAGGTGCTTGATTCGACCGGGGAACCTTTGGAAGCGGACAGCACTGCCCCGTGAAGAATGGTCCCGAACGGGATGGAGCGAAAATACAGGCAGCTATTGAACGCAACGAATTTATATAGGAAACAGGTTTACATAGGGAGACAGGAAAGTTAAGCAAGCTATCAGGAAGAGGAGGAGTGTATGTTTCAGATTCTCAAGGCCATTCTCTTTGGCATTGTGGAGGGAGTAACAGAGTGGCTCCCGGTATCCTCCACAGGTCACATGATTCTGCTGAATGAATTCGTCAAGCTGGATGTCTCGAATGAATTCTGGAAGATGTTTCTGGTTGTTATTCAGTTCGGCGCTATTCTTGCGGTCATCCTCCTCTATTGGAAGACGATCTGGCCGGTTCGAAGGTCGAAAAAAACGGGAAGGCACTATGTCAGCCGCAAGACCATTGCCCTCTGGATCAAGGTCATAGCGGCCTGTATTCCGGCGGCTGTCGTGGGGCTTGTCCTGGACGACTGGTTAGATGAGCATCTCTACAACTGGTGGGTGGTTGCAATCATGCTGATTTTAGTCGGCCTTGTCTTCCTTTTGGTGGAGAAGAGAAATGCCGACAGACAGCCTCTTGTGACAAGCCTGGAAGAGCTGACCATGAAGGATGCCCTGATCATCGGGATCTTTCAGCTTCTGGCAGCTGTCTTCCCGGGAACATCCAGATCCGGAGCAACCATCGTCGGCGCCCTCTCCATTGGCGTCTCCCGCAAGATCGCCGCGGAATTCACCTTTATTCTGGCGATTCCGGTGATGCTGGGGGCCAGCCTTCTGAAGATTGTCAAGTATTTGGTCGGGGGAGCTTACTTCAGCGGCATGGAAGCGGCCATTCTTTTGACGGGAATGCTTGTCGCCTTCTTTGTATCCCTTGTGATCATCCGCTTCCTGATGGACTACATCCGCAAGCACGATTTTAAGCCCTTCGGCATGTACCGTATTGTGCTGGGATTCGCGGTGATTCTCTATTTTGCGCTGTTGCATTAAACCGGTTCGAAGGGGGCCTTGCTGAGCAGGCATTTTGTTGACATGCAGTTGACATGGGCCGCAGGCTGTAAGCGTTGCTGATGCCCTGTGGTCATGAAAACGATGAGGGGAAGGAAAGGATATGAGTATTTTTGGGCGTGAGCACAAAGAGGATGGAATCGGAGTCTGCCTTTTGACTCTCACGAACGAATTTGAGGCGGACCGGGTTATTGCCGCCTTAAAGAGCCAGGGAATATGCGCCTACAAGCACGAGGACGGAGCCAATCAGCTGATGGGGATTTACATGGGGGCAGGGGATTTCCACCCTGTCAGTATTTTCGTGGCCGAGGAGGCCAGGGAAAAGGCGGTCGAACTCCTTGAAGAGATGGGATTCACCGGTGACCTCACGGACAGCTCCAACATCCGTCTGATCACACACGCGGCTGTTCGGATGGAAGTCTGCGGCAAAGTAGTCTATCTGGATCCCTATCAGATCAGGGAGGCTTCTCACGACGCGGATCTGATTCTGATCACCCATGAGCACTATGATCACTACTCCCCGGAGGATATCGACAAGCTGGCGACAGAGGAAACGCGCTATGTCTTTCCGGAGAGCATGGAAGAGATGATCTCAGTGGAAAGGGCGGATCTGCGGGGGAAGACCCGTTATCTGAGGCCGGGCCAGGAGATGGACTGGGAGGGGATAGGGATCGCCGGCATTTTGGCATATACGATCGGAAGAGATTTTCACCCGAGAGAAAAGGGCTGGCTGGGGTATCTGATCGATGACGGGAAGAAGAAGGTCTATATCGCCGGGGACACGGACGCGACGGCTGAGGCCAAGTCCGTGGTCTGCGATATCGCCCTGATTCCATGCGGGGGTAAATATACCTGTGACCCTGAGCAGGCGGCGGAATTGGCCAATGCCATCGCACCCGATATTGTCATCCCGAGTCACTATGGGAGTGTGATCGGAGACGCCTCCTGCGCCGATCGCTTTGAGAGCCTGGTAGACCCCCAGATCCAGGTAGAGAAGAAGATGGAGTATCTGGATTAATGGGGATTAAGACGGATTGAGAATTAAGAAGAATTAGGGAGAATCAGGACGGATTAGGGGAACTAAGACGGATTAGGAACTAAGACGGATTAAGAAGAATTGAGGAGAATCAAAGAGAGTCAGAACGGATTAGAGGGGGAATTAAGGGAATCAAGAGAGAAGGAAGAAAAAATCTCAGGGAAAGGGGCGGCTGCAAGGGGAAAAAGAAAACAAAAAACGAAAAATGGGGGAAGAAAAAGAAAGATAAAAATTGTTAGCACTCGCACTTGACGAGTGCTAATTTTGGTGTTATAACATACCTGTGAAACGAAAAGAAAAGAGGATGTGAGAACTCACAGAAGATTTTTTCGGGAAAGCAGACAATGGGATCCGTGCCTTGCGGACATTCCATTATCACGAATCTAAGAGAAAAAGGAGGTGGACCTATGAACATTCAAAAATTCACACAGAAGTCCATCGAGGCAGTACAGAATACAGAGAAGCTGGCGGCTGATTACGGCAATCAGACCATTGACGACGAGCACCTTCTGGTCGCTCTCCTGCAGCAGGAGGACGGACTGATCCCCAAGCTTCTGGAGAAGATGGAGATCAATGGGCAGCATTTTACAGAAAATGCCCTGTCCAAGCTCAATGCTCTGCCCAAGGTCTCAGGGGCCGGCCAGCGCTATTTCTCACAGGCGCTCAACGACGCCTTGAATCACGCGGAGGATGAGGCGAAGGCCATGGGAGATGAGTACGTCTCCGTGGAGCACCTTTTCCTGTCGATGATGCGCTTCGCCAGCAGGGGCATGAAGGCTCTGATGAGCGAGTACGGGCTGACCAGGGAGCGCTTTTTGACGGCCCTCTCTCAGGTGAGAGGCAATGTCCGGGTCACCAGTGACAATCCGGAGGACACCTATGAGGCCCTGGACAAGTACGGTCATGAGATGGTGGCCAGAGCCAAGGAGCAGAAGGCGGACCCCATCATCGGAAGGGATGAGGAGATCCGCAACGTGATTCGGATTCTCTCCCGCAAGTCCAAGAATAACCCCGTCTTAATCGGCGATCCCGGCGTCGGCAAAACCGCCGTGGTCGAGGGCTTGGCCCAGCGTATCGCCAGGGGAGATGTGCCGGATACCTTGAAAGACAAGAAGATCTTCGCCCTGGATATGGGGGCTCTGGTGGCCGGAGCCAAGTACCGGGGCGAGTTCGAGGAACGTCTCAAGGCTGTCCTCGACTCCGTCAAGAAGTCAGAGGGACAGATCCTTATGTTCATTGACGAACTCCACACCATTGTGGGCGCCGGAAAGACAGACGGAGCGCTGGACGCCGGCAATATGTTAAAGCCCATGCTGGCCAGAGGAGAACTTCACTGCATCGGGGCGACCACATTAGATGAGTATCGGGAGTATATTGAGAAGGATCAGGCCCTGGCAAGGCGGTTTCAGCCGGTTATGGTGGATGAGCCGACGGTGGAGGATACCATATCGATCCTGCGCGGACTCAAGGACCGCTATGAGGTCTTCCATCATGTGAAGATTCAGGACGCGGCCCTGGTCTCTGCCGCGACCCTCTCTAACCGCTATATTACAGACCGTTTTCTCCCGGATAAGGCAATTGACCTGGTCGATGAGGCCTGCGCTTCCATTCGCACGGAAATGGACTCTATGCCGGAGGATCTGGACGAGATCAACCGCAAGGTGATGCAGATGCAGATTGAGGAGGAGGCTCTGAAGAAGGAGACCGATTCCCTCTCTAAGGAGCGCCTGGAGAAGCTGACCCGCGAGCTGGCAGACTTAAAAGAGGAGCTCAACAGCCGCAAGGCACAGTGGGAGAATGAGAAGAATGCCCTGGACAAGGTCTCTGCCCTCCGTGAGGAGATCGAGGAGACTAAGAAGGAAATCGAACGGGCCAAGACATCCTACGACCTGTCCAAGGCGGCGGAGCTGCAGTACGGCAAGCTGCCCAAGCTGCAGGAATCCTTAAAAGCGGAAGAAGCCAACATAGAAGGCAAGGATATGGGCATGGTCCATGAGGCTGTGACGGAGGATGAGATCGCCCGCATTGTCTCCCGCTGGACCGGGATTCCGGTGGCCAAGCTGGGAGAGAGCGAGCGCAATAAGACCCTGCATCTGGACGAAGAGCTTCACAAGAGGGTAGTGGGTCAGGATCAGGCGGTTCAGCTGGTCACTGAGGCCATCATCCGCAGCAGGGCGGGGATCAAGGACCCGTCCAGACCCATCGGATCCTTCCTCTTCTTAGGACCCACCGGCGTCGGTAAGACAGAGCTGGCCAAGACCCTGGCCGCCAGTCTCTTTGACGATGAGAAGAATATTGTCCGTCTCGATATGAGCGAGTACATGGAGAAGTATTCCGTATCCCGCCTGATCGGAGCGCCTCCCGGATATGTCGGCTATGACGAGGGCGGCCAGCTGACCGAGGCGGTTCGCCGCAAGCCCTATTCCGTTGTCCTCTTCGATGAGGTGGAGAAGGCGCATCCGGATGTCTTTAACATTCTCCTGCAGGTTTTGGATGATGGGCGTATCACGGATTCCCAGGGCCGAACGGTAGACTTCAAGAACACCATCATCATTATGACCTCCAACCTGGGCAGTGACTATCTGCTGGACGGTATTGACGAGCACGGAGAGATCGGCCCCAAGGCGGAGGAGATGGTTATGAACCAGGTCAAGACGCACTTCCGGCCGGAGTTCATCAATCGTCTGGATGAGATCATCATGTTCAAGCCCCTGACCAAGTCCAATATCGGCAGGATTGTGGACCTGCAGCTCGCAGAGCTCAATGCCCGTATGGATGACCGTCAGATCAAGGTTGTGCTGACAGACCAGGCCAGGGACTTTATCATCGACCATGGTTATGAGCCGGCCTATGGCGCCCGTCCCTTAAAGCGCTATATTCAGAAGACCGTTGAGACCCTGGTTGCCCGTATTATTCTGCAGGGACAGATTGATATGGGAGACAGTATCAAAATTTCAGTGAAGGATGATCAGCTCTCCGCAGAGAAGGAGTGAGCCTGATCAGGACGCCGTTCTACTATGGAATGTCCGCGCCGCGGGTATTCCATAGTTATGAACGACAGAATACAAGTTTTGTGAGTATTCTATTGCGATATATAAAGGAAAATGAGAAAGCAAAGCCGGTTTTCCGGCATCATGCATCAGGTTTGTGTGCATGATGCCAGGGAAGCCGATTTTTTATATTGGCTTGCCCTCGGTGGGGGGCCTGTGGGACAATAGCTCTATGAAAACGCTTTCTCTCAATCGAAATCAAATTAAATACCTGGTGATCCTGGCCATGGTCATTGATCACATCGCCTGGCGCTTTGTTCCATCCTGCAGCTGGCAGGGGCAGGCCATGCATTTCATCGGGCGGTTGACAGGGCCGGCGATGGCCTTTTTTATAGCGGAGGGATTTATCCACACGCGGAATCTGAAGAAATACCTGACCCGTATGGGGATTTTCGCTCTGATCTCCTGGATTCCCTTTTGCCTCTATTTCAATGTTCGCAGTCCTCTGGGGACCAATTTCGGCATCATATATACCCTCTTTCTGGGTCTTCTGGCCTGCTATTTTGACCAGAAAAAGGACCAGAACCCCCAGGTCCGCCGACTGGTGGTCTGCGCCTGCATGCTTTTGAGTATTTGGGGGGACTGGCCGGGATACGGGGTGATCATGCCCCTTTTGCTGGTCCGCAATTATCAGGATAAATCCCGCATGTGGAGAGCCTATTTTGAGATGACCATCATCTATACTTTTCTCCTGGGGTTCTTTGAGATTGTCGGCGGGGCGCCGATCCGCTGTGAAATGTATCTGTCGGGCATCCTCCTCCCCCTCTTTTTGCTCCGCTTTGCCTACAATGGCCAGGCCGGGAGCAGGAGGCCTTTTCACAAGTGGTTTTTCTATGTCTTTTACCCGGGACACCTGCTTGTCCTGTATGGGATCAGCCGCCTTTTGGCTTCTTGAGTCAAACAGAAAGGCCGGTCCGCGGTCAGGCAGGGCGGTGCCCTGCGAGAGGGATTGGATTTCATAAGATTTGACCTTATGTATCATTTGAGAGAGTTTGATCGGATCCCTGTTACAGGGGCCAAAAATATTCTATAATGGACAAACTCTCCTGAGTGATATCAGAATAGTCAAAGAGGAGCAGACATGGGAATTAAGAGAAAGCGAATCGTTGTCAAGGTGGGGACCTCAACTCTAACCAATGAGATGGGAAAGAGCAATCTGCGGACCCTGGATCATCTGGCGAGAGTATTGTCCGACATTCAGAATATGGGGCATGAAGTCCTCCTGGTTTCCTCCGGGGCTATCGCCGTGGGAGCCAACAAGATGCACCTGCCCGAGAAGCCGAGCCAGATGCGGATGAAACAGGCGGCTGCCGCTGTGGGTCAGTGCGAGAATATGTTTCTCTATGATAAATTCTTTGGGGAGTACGACAAGACAGTCGCTCAGATCCTCTTAAATGCGGAGGACATCGAACAGGAGGTCAAGCGGGAGAACCTGGCCAACACCTTCTTTGCCCTTTTGGAGCAGGGGATCATTCCCATTGTCAATGAGAATGACTCCGTCTCCTACACGGAGATCGAGTCGGAGGAGAAGCTCTTCGGAGACAATGATATGCTGTCTGCCGTCGTCTCCGTCCTCTGCCAGGCAGACCTTTTGGTGATCCTGTCAGATATTGAGGGATTTTATGACGCGGATCCCCGCCTCTTCAGGAATGCCAGGCTGATCTCCCGCATCGAGGAGATCACAAAAGAGACCTACGACCTGGCCGGCGGCGCCGGAAGCCGACGGGGAACCGGAGGTATGCAGACCAAGCTCAAGGCGGCGGAACTGGCTACGGCCAATGGAATAGATACCATAGTGACCAATGGGGCGCATCCGGAGTCCCTCTATGACATCATGGATGAGAAGAAGGTGGGGACCCTCTTCGTAGCCCGGGGAAAGTAATCGGATCAAATGAGATATCAGCCGGAGGGAGCCTTTGGAGTGGGCCCGGGCCGAAGAAAGGACTGTGATGAAGAGTGTACATTTGACAGAGGGAAGACCCCTGGCAGTCATTCTCCGCTTTACACTGCCGCTTTTTCTGGGCAATATGTTCATGCAGCTGTACAACCTGGTGGACACGGTCATCGTGGGCCGGTTCCTGGGGGAAAATGCTCTGGCGGCAGTCGGGTCAACCGGGACGATCATCTTTCTGGTCCAGGGGCTTGCTACCGGGCTGACAACCGGCTTTACCGTCCTGACAGCCCAGCATTTCGGGGCCATGGACCCGAAGGGGACCAGGCGGTCGGCTTCCAATGCCCTCATGCTGAGCTTTGGGGTCATTCTGATCCTGACCTTCTTCTCCACCCTCTTTATGCATAGAATCCTGCTGATAATGAACACACCGGCGGAGATCTATGATGACGCCTACCGCTATATCATTGTCATCTGCGCAGGCCTCTTCAGCATCGTTCTCTATACGCTGGGCTCTTCTTTGCTGACTGCGGTCGGTAATTCCAGGCTCCCCCTGGTCTTTCTCATGGTCGGTGCCGTCTGTAATATTGCGCTCGATTTGCTTTTTATTCCGGGTTTCGGTATGGGAACGGAGGGGGCGGCCTATGCCACGGTTATCTCCCAGGTGATCGCAGCCCTTGTCGCCGCTGTATATATCGGGCGAAAAATGCCAGATCTGCGACCTTATCGGGATTTCTGGAGACTTGACCGGGGCATGGCCATACGCCAGATTCGAGTCGGGGTTCCCATGGCCCTGCAGTTTGGCATCACCGCGTCGGGGACCATGGTCCTGCAGACGGCGGTCAATACCTTCGGCCCGACAGCCGTGGCGGCCTTTACGGCGGCCAGTAAGATGTCCACCCTGCTGACCCAGGGCTTCGCGGCGCTCGGACAGTCCATGGCTGCCTACGGAGGACAGAATTATGGGGCGGCTCGTCCCGACCGCATCCGGTCCGGGGTCAAAGCGGCCATGCAGATCGACGTCGCCTATGCGGCCCTGATCTCCATCCTGATCCTGCTCCTTCTTCATCCGCTCATGCGCCTGTTTTTCCCGGCGGGGACAGATACCGGGAAATTGATGGAATTTGCCAGACCCTATATCTACTTTTCCATGTCCTGTTACATTCCCCTGGGCATGATCTTCATCTTCCGCAACATTATGCAGGGCTGCGGTTACGGTTTTCTGCCGATGATGGGAGGGGTAGTGGAGCTGGTGGCCAGAGTCATTCCGGCGGCTGTCTCCATGCGGCTGGGCTCTTACCTGCTCGCGGCTGCCTGCGACGCATCCGCCTGGCTTACGGCCGGTCTCTTTACGGCCTTTGCCTATCATTTTTATGTGATTGGCAGGATCGAGCAGAGGATCAGGAGGGGCAGGGCCAGGATGGATGCAAGCCCCCCTGCGCCAAAGAAGGAATGAAAGCCCGCGAGGAAGCGGATTTGAAAGGATCACATGGATTTATTTGACTATGCCAGAAATAAAAATCAGGAGCATGAGTCTCCTCTGGCTTCCCGCCTGCGCCCGACCTGTCTGGAAGAGGTCGTTGGCCAGGAGCATATCATAGGAGAGGACAAGCTTCTCTACCGGGCCATCAAGGCGGATAAGCTGTCGTCAGTTATCTTCTATGGCCCGCCGGGGACAGGCAAGACGACTCTGGCCAGGGTGATCGCCAATACGACCTCCGCTGATTTCCGGCAGATCAATGCCACGACAGCGGGTAAGAAGGATATGCAGGAGGCTGTCGAGGCAGCCAAAGATACCCTTGGTATGTATGGCAAAAAGACCATCCTCTTTATTGATGAGATTCATCGCTTCAACAAGGGGCAGCAGGACTATCTCCTTCCCTATGTGGAGGACGGGACTGTTATCCTGATCGGGGCTACGACCGAGAATCCCTATTTTGAAGTCAATGGAGCCCTGCTCTCCCGGTCGGTGATCTTTGAGCTCAAACCTCTCTCTCAGGAGAACATTCGCAAGCTCCTGCTTCGGGCGATCAGCGACAGGGAAAAGGGGATGGGCAGCTATGGAGCCGTAATTGCGGAGGACGCGCTGGATTTTCTGGCGGATATGGCCAATGGAGATGCCAGAAATGCTCTCACGGCCATAGAACTCGGGATCCTGACGACTCCCCGATCCGAGGACGGCAAGATTCACATCAGTCTGGAGGTGGCCAGCGAGTGCATCCAGAGGCGGGTGGTCAAGTACGACAAGAAGGGAGACGGCCACTACGACACCATCTCTGCCTTCATCAAGTCCATGCGGGGCAGCGACCCCGATGCGGCGATCTATTATCTTGCCCGCATGCTCTATGCGGGAGAGGACGTCAAATTCATCGCGAGGCGGATCTGTATCTGCGCCTCGGAGGATGTGGGGAATGCGGATCCCATGGCCATGGTGGTCGCCAGCAGCGCGGCACAGGAGGTGGAGAGGATCGGCATGCCGGAGAGCCAGATTATCCTGGCCCAGGCAGCAGCCTATGTGGCCTGCGCTCCCAAATCGAATTCCGCGGTAAACGGAATCATGAAGGCGATGAAGACGGTCAAGACCACAATGACTGAGACCGTGCCGGGCCATCTGCGGGATGCCCATTACGGGGGGAGCACCAGGCTCGGGCATGGGATCGGCTACAAATACGCCCATGACTGGCCCAACCACTATGTCAGACAGCAGTATCTGCCGGACTCCCTGGTGGGAGAGCGATTCTATGAGCTGTCAGACCAGGGCTATGAGAAGCAGATGAAAGACTGGATGGAGCGGATCCGCAGAGAAGCGGAGGAAGAGACGGAGGAAGTGTGAGGGAAAGAGCAGGAAGAACTGCGAGCCAAGCGACTTCATGATAGAATAGGGCTTATTCCACTCAAGACGCGGAGATAGAATCAGTGACACAGGCGGGATGAGAATCTGATGCCGGAGTTAAGAGATCATAAGCTTTGCGGGATAGAATCGGCGGCGTAGGCGGGATGAGGAATCGGAGAGAAGTATGGAAGACAAAAGGATCGCTTTTATCGGGGCGGGCAATATGGCCTCCGCCATCATTCGAGGCATTATCAGTCAGGGGCTCTTTCTGGGGAATCAGATCATGGTCTCCGCCCCCAGCCAGTCCAGCCGAGACCGGATGGCGGCAGACTTCGGCGTGAAGACAACAGCGGACAATTGTCAGGCGGCGGCCTTCGGCCGGGTTTTAGTCCTGGCGGTCAAGCCCAAGGTCTTAGATGAGGTCATTTTACAGATCCGTGACGCGCTTGCAGAAGACACGCTGATCATCAGCATTGTCGCCGGGAAGAGCCTGAAGACCTTAGAGGGCGCTTTTGGACGCCCGGTCAGCCTGGTTCGCGTCATGCCCAATACGCCGGCCATGGTCGGGGAGGCCATGTCGGCGCTGACCCCAAATGGGGAACTGTCAAAAGAAAATATGGCCTTTGCCGTCAGGCTCTTTGAGGCCCTGGGAAGGGCGGAGGTGGTTCCGGAGAACCTGATGGACGCGGTGACCGGCCTGAGCGGATCTTCCCCGGCCTATATCTATATGCTGATTGAGGCTATGGCCGATGCAGGGGTCGCGTCAGGCCTGCCCAGATCTCAGGCCTACACCTTCGCGGCGCAGGCAGTTCTGGGATCCGCCAAAATGGTCTTGGAGACCGGCTTTGTGCCGGGACAGCTCAAGGACCAGGTGACCTCTCCGGGCGGGACGACGATAGCCGGACTCAAGGCCCTGGAAGAGGGCGGTTTTCGCGGCCTCGTCATGGACGGCATTCTGGCTGCGGTGAAGAAGTCAGAAGAGATGAAGGGCTGAGGAAAGGATCTCTGCCGGGCGGAGTGTTACTGAGAAAATGTTTGAAAGAGAGAGAGAATGGATAACCAACTGATGGTTCATTTCCACAGCAAGGATGGAGATGGGCGTCATTATAGCATGTGGAAATGGCTGGACGGATACTGGGGGCAGGACGCTTCTTTCTCCGGTAGAGACGACTTCGGTCTCTATGGACAGATCAGCTTTCCCGCCAGCCGCTTTATGACCCTGGTGAATCTGCTGGTCAAGACGGACGACTGGTCGAAACAGACGAATGACTATAAGGTCAGGCGCTTTGTCGGGGATGCTCCCAACGAGATCTGGCTGGTGGAAGGAGACGGACAGGTGTATTACTCCAAGCAGGCGGCCCTGACCAGTCCTCATCTGAAGAATCCGGATCAGACGGCCTTTGATATGGCGGTTCACATTCAGGATTTTGATCGCCGCTGGGGCTTTCAGGGCTGGCTGGGATACCGTTACAATCCGTCTGAGACCTGTTTTCGCCTCTGGTCTCCGCTGGCGCACCGGGTTGAACTGGTCTTATATGCCGCCGGAGAAGAGCGGGCCCGTGTCTATGACATGAAGCGTGGGAAGAGGGTTCATTTCGCTGATCACAGGAAGAATACGCGAGGAGTCTGGTCTCTGACGATCGAGGAGGATTTAAGGGGGGCATCCTATGTCTACCGGGTCTACCACGAGGACGATTTCTACCAGGAGACGAGAGACCCATACAGTATTGCCCTGACCCTGGACAATCAGAGGAGCCTGATTGCGGCGCCCCAGGACCTGGTTCCGGAGAATTTCAAGGTGGAGCATGGGGCAAATGCCGTCTGGCGGGTGAACAACCCCTGTTCCGCGGTGATTGTGGAGCTTCATCTGAGGGATTTCACCAAGTCCGCCAGCTCTGGACTGGAGGCCGGGTTAAGAGGGACTTTCCTGGGAGCCTGTCAGCCGGGTACGCGAAACGCCTGTGGAGACGTGACTGCCTTCGACTATATCAGGCAGATGGGCTATTCCTATGTTCAGCTGCAGCCTGTTTTTGACCACCACAAGACCTACGACGCGGACGGAAATCTCAATTATAACTGGGGGTACGACCCGGAGAACTACAATGTGCCGGACAGGCAGTTCGCCGCGGATCAGAAGGATCCCCTGGCGCCGATTCTGGAGATGAAGCGGATGATACAGGCCTATCACGAGGCCGGGATCGGGGTCATCATGGACGTGGTCTACAACCACACCTATTCTTCCTTCCGATCTCCCTTCCAGCTTTCGGTGCCGAATTACTACTACCGCATGAACTATGACGGCTCCTTCCAGGACGGGTCGGGATGCGGCAATGAGACGGCCAGTGAGAAGGAGATGTACCGGAAGTACATGATCGATTCCCTCAGCTATTGGGCCGGGGAATTTGGGGTTGACGGCTTCCGCTTTGACCTGATGGGACTTCACGATGTCGATACCATGAATGCCATACGGTCCGCCATGGATCGGATCGATCCACGGATTCTCATCTATGGAGAGGGCTGGGATATGGGCCGCGGCTTGCCGGGCCAGTACAAGGCCACCAAGGGCAATGCCCACTTCATGCCCCGGATCGCCTTCTTTAATGACGATGAGCGAGACGCGGTCAAGGGGGCTGAGGTCTATGACCAGATCAAGAGGGGCTTTGTCTCGGGGCAGGCAGAGGAAGGCAGGATCGGCAAGGCCCTGCTCGGCAGCCTGGCCTTCGTATCCTATGTCGCTCCCAACCAGGTCTTGAACTACATCGAGGCACATGACAATTACAATCTGAACGATCTTTTGACCCTCCTGCACCCGGGGGAGTCCGAGGAGGAGCTGGAAAAGCGGGTCTACCTGGCCAATGCCCTGAATCTGCTCATGCAGGGCCTCTGTTTCATGCAGCTGGGGCAGGAGTTTCAGCGGACCAAGCTTGTGGCGACGGGTCAGAACGGGGAGTACACGGACAGCGATTACGCCAGGGCCAGGAACAGTTATAATGCTCCGGACGCGGTTAATGCCATTGACTGGAACCGGATTACGCGCAAGGCGGACCTGATCGCGGCGGTCAGGGATCTGATCCGCCTGAAGAAGACAGCGCCGGAGTTCTCCTGCAAGAGCTACGAGGAGATTGGAAATCAGATGCGGATCAAGAGCAGTCAGGGGGGATCCGGACTTGTGGCCCTGGAGAGCCTGGGCGCCAGTAAAAAGCGCTATTGCTTTGACAACCGTAAAAAGACGCTTGAGATTTCCTGATTTACTTCAATTGAAAAGGGTCTGTGAGGAAATGAGCTTTCATTTCTTCACAGACCCTTTCCTGCGCGATCAGAGAATGCCAAAGAGTATCTTATCAGAAAATGCCAAAAGGGTATCTTATTGGAGCAATTTCCGGAACAGGGCCGTCATTTTCTCCGGATGAAGGGAGGCCATGCTGGCGTGTCCGCAATTCTTCATCCGAACCAACCTGGCCTGGGGGAAGTTTTTCCTGATATATCGGATGTCCCATTTGCGGTCTTTTTGTTCCTTGTCCCCATACCAGTATTCCATATGCCCGGGGATTTCCGGCACAGGATCCGGTATCCGGTAATTGTTGCAGGACTCGAAGGTCCGCCAGATCGTCCGGTAGCTCATAAAGCCAAGCGTCTTCTCGATGTATTTCAAATCCTCCGCGCTGTATTCATCCGTGGAGAAAACCTTTTCCAGCAATTTCAGACCGCCGATTTTTCCCATGGACACCATCAGAAAATCTCTGGCCGCAATGAGACGGGTAATGATCCGCGGGAGCTGATAGGGGGTAATTCCCCCGTCAATGACCGCGTTATCTATCGCGATGAGACGATCCGCCAACATGCGGATGACAATGCTTCCCCCCATGGAACATCCGTATAAGAGATCGATGTGATCTATGTTTCTTGCGGACAGAAAACCGGCGATCTGCGACGCGATCTCCTCCACGCTCGTGTAGTCCATATCCGGGTTTGACTCATCATATCCGGGCAGAGCAGGGATCAGCAGATGAAAGTCCCTTTCGAGAAGGGGGATCAGATAAGAAAAATAGTCCCACATGACCGCGGAGGGATGGATGAGCACGATTACCTTCTCATTCTGTGTCCCGTATTCATGAAATGTCATCTATCTGCATCTCCTCTATTATTTCCACATTCCCGGCTTATCAAACATCTGCTATTTTAGATTTCCTCGCCGACGCGAGGGGCAGGAAATTGTTCTTAAAAAAATGCTGATTTAACTATTATGACACTTTCTGAAAGTTAATTCAATAATGTAAATGCAAATTAATAATTTTCAGATAAACACAAGTAAGTGATATAATAGATTTAACGATTACATGGTCGTATTCGAGAAGTGAGGTGATCGTATGCGTTTGGAAGAGGAAATGTACACATTCGGGCTGGGTGAGAATTTTCACCTGCAGGACTACCTGGGGCTTCATCAGGATGAAAGCCGGGAGGGGGCGTTCGTTTTTCGCGTCTGGGCTCCGCACGCCGAGCAGGTTCAGCTGATCGGAGACTTTACCGGCTGGTTCCAGAATCCGATCGATATGGTCAGGAACCATATCGGGGTCTGGGAGGTTTCTTCCGATCTTCCCAGGGAGGGGCAGATCTATAAGTACCTGGTGAAGAGAAAGGGAGGACAGGTCGTTGAGAAGATGGATCCCTTTGCGAGCTATTTGGAAGCCAGGCCGGGGACAGGCGCGATTGTCCGTCTGAAGAGAGAGAGGAAATGGAAGGATGGTCCCTGGATGGGACGGCGCAAGCGGTTTGGATTTCAGAAGCGTCCGGTCAATATCTATGAGGTACACGCGTCTTCCTGGAAGCTTAGAGAAGACGGGACTCCCTACACGTTTCGGGAGTTGAAGGAGGAACTGATCCCCTATCTGGAGAAGATGCACTACACTCACGTGGAGTTCTTGCCCCTCATGGCACACCCACTGGGAATGAGCTGGGGATATCAGCTCATGGGTTATTTTGCTCTGGAGCATACCTATGGAAGTCCGGAGGATTTTCAGGATTTTGTCGAGGCCTGTCACCAGCATAATATCGGGGTGCTCGTGGACTGGGTGCCAGGACATTTTACGCAGAATGATGACGCCCTGGCTTATTTCGACGGGACGCCGACCTTTGAGTACCAGGATCACCACCGGGCCCACAATTATCGCTGGGGCGCTTTGAATTTCGATCTGGGCAAGAATCAGGTGCAGTCCTTTTTGCTCTCAAGTGCTCTATTCTGGCTGGAGGAATATCATATCGACGGGCTTCGCGTGGACGCGGTCTCTAATATGCTCTACCTGGACTACGACGAGGGACCCTGGACACCGAATCAGGAGGGGGGCAACCGCAACATTGAGGGATACAACTTCCTGCGGCGGCTCAATGGGGTCGTTAAGTTCTATCATCCGGATGTTATGATGATCGCCGAGGAGTCCACGGCAGCTACGCCGATTACAAGGCCCTTTGAAGAGGGAGGTCTGGGCTTTGACTTCAAGTGGGACATGGGATGGATGAACGATATTCTCAGGTTCTATGAGGAGGATCCCATTTACCGCCAGTACGACTTCAACCTGGTGACATTCAGCTTCATGTATGTCTTCAATGAACACTTCGTCCTCCCGTTTTCCCATGATGAGGTGGTTCATGGCAAGAAGAGCATGATGCATAAGATGTGGGGAGACCGCTACAATCAATTCGCAGGACTGCGAAACCTGTACGCCTACCAGATCTGCCATCCAGGGAAGAAGCTCCTCTTTATGGGTTCTGAATTCGGTCAGTTCCTGGAATGGAAATACGATTATCAACTGGAATGGGGCAATCTGGACGACCGCATGAACCGGCAGATGCAGTATTTCACCAGTCGTCTCAATGCCTTCTACAAAGAGCACAAGGCCCTCTGGCAGATCGATGATTCCTACGATGGTTTGGAGGTGATCGACGCGGACAATCGGGCGGAGAGCGTCCTCTCATTTATCCGCAAGGGGGATAAGGGAGATTTTTTGGTCTGCGTCTTCAATATGACGCCGGTGGAGCGAAAGAATTTCACCATCGGGGTTCCTGTCGCCGGGCTCTATCAGGAGGTCATCAATACAGAGCTTGAGGAATTCGGCGGTGTGTGGAAGGAGCACAATCCTGACACTATGACGCAGGAGGGGAGCTGGAAGGACTATACAAACACGCTCAGCTTCACCCTGCCGGCGCTCGGCGCCAGTGTATGGAGGGTGAAACGCCGCGTGAAGCAGCCGAAGACTCACAGAGAATAAAGACATCAGTACAGAGCAATCATGGTATCCGTGATCAGAAAAGGGGTGGATCTACATGAAAAATGAAATGTTGGCTTTAATTCTTGCCGGCGGGCAGGGGACGCGTCTGGGGAAACTGACGCAGAACATCGCCAAACCGGCGGTACAGTTTGGGGGACGCTATCGGATCATTGACTTTGCCCTGTCCAATTGCGCCAATTCCGGAATTAAGAATGTCGGTGTGATCACCCAGTATCAGCCCCTGATCTTAAACAGCCATATCGGAAACGGATCTTCCTGGGGCCTGGACGGAATTGATACCGGTGCAACCATCCTCCAGCCCTATTCCGCCAAGGAGGGGAATCGCTGGTTCCTGGGGACCAGCCATGCCATATACCAGAATATGGATTACATCGACAGCATCAACCCCAAATATGTCCTCATTCTCTCGGGCGACCATATTTACAAGATGGACTATGACGACATGCTCAGACAGCACAAGGATAAGCATGCCAGTCTGACTGTGGCGGTCATCGATGTGCCTCTGGAAGAGGCCAGCCGCTTTGGAATCATGAACACGGATGCTAATGACCGGATTGTCGAATTTGAGGAGAAGCCCAAGCATCCCAAGTCAAGGCACGCTTCCATGGGAATCTACATTTTTGACTGGCAGAAATTAAAGACCATGCTTGTCAATGCCGAGAAAAATGAAGTGGACATGTCTGATTTCGGCAAAAATGTTATTCCCGCCTATCTGGAACACGGCGAACCGGTATACACCTATCATTTCCACGGCTACTGGAAAGACGTCGGAACCATCGAGTCTCTCTGGGAGGCCAATATGGAGTACATTGAGGTGGACAATGCCTTGAACAGCCGCGACCGGTCCTGGAAGATCTACTCGAAGAATGTCATTGCCCCGCCCAACTTCATCAGTGACGAGGCGACGGTCAACGATTCCCTTGTCGTCGACGGCTGCTTCGTCTCCGGCGAGATCGAACATTCCATCCTGTCAACCAATGTCAAGGTGGAAGAAGGGGCGGTGATCAAGGACAGCTTCGTCATGAGCGGAGCTACCGTTAAGGCCGGGGCCCATGTGACGCGGGCCATTGTCGGCGAGGGCGCTACCATTGGTGAGAATGTTGTGATCGATGGCAGCGAGGAAGTGGCAGTTGTCGGGTATAACGAAGTAGTGGGGGCGCCAGATGAAGATTGATAAATATACAGCGATTTTAGGAAATGTGGGAGCAGGTTGTCTGGATATGGGAGGTCTGACGAAGGAAAGACCCCTGGCGACGCTTCCCTTTGACGGGAAGTACCGACTGATCGACTTTCAGCTGTCAAGCATCGCCAATTCCGGGATTCGCAGCGTCTATGCGATTTTCAGCGGGAAGAATGTCCGCTCGGTCTTCGACCATGTCAGGTCCGGACGGGTCTGGGGTCTGAACACCCTGTTGAGCCATTATTTTCCTTCCTTTCTTGAGGACCAGGAGGACTGCCGGATGGCAGATAGGGAATACTACAGTCAGCTCCTGACTTACCTGAAGACATCGGGGTCTGACCAGACCATCTATATGCCCTTTGATATTCTCTGCAATATCAATCTGGAGCAGGTCATCCATGTCCACAATGCCAGTGGCGGCAAGGTGACTGTGGTCTATAAGAGGCTGCCCAAGACGCAGATCTCCGAGATGAACGAGATCCTGCAAATTGACGATACGGATACGGTAGCGGGCAAGATCAGCCTTTCCGATGCCCCGGAGATTGCCCCCATGAATGCGGATATCTACGTGGTTGATACCCCCTGGCTGATCGAGAAGCTGGAGGAGGAAGCGAAGAAAGAACAGATGAGAAAGATCTGCTTTGTCCTTCGGGATCTTTTGGCAGAAGCGGGGGCACTGGCCTTCGAGCACTCGGGATATCTGGCCAATATCAACTCGGTTCAGGCCTACTACCAGGCCAATATGGACATGCTTGACCCGCAGAAGTTCTACGCTCTTTTCTACGGGAACCAGAAGATCTACACTAAGGTCAAGAATGAGGAAGCGACCTATTTCGACGCGGACTCACGGATCAAGAATTCACAGTTTGCCTCTGGATCCATCATCAGAGGAGCGGTCGAGCACTCTGTCGTGGGACGCAACTGCCTGGTCGACGAGAGCGCGAGCGTCAGATGGTCCGTAGTCTCCCCGAAGGTGCAAATTCATAAGATGGCCACGGTAGAGTACGCGATTATCGATAAGAATGTGCAGATCCCCGAGGGAGTGACGCTTCGCGGCAGCGCTGATAACCTATTGGTCATCGGCAAGGGACAGGAGATCACAGGAGATATTATTCAATGAAAATTATGTTTGCAGCGGCGGAAGGGGCACCTTTTGCCAAGACGGGTGGCCTGGGGGATGTGATTGGAGCCCTTCCCAAGGCTCTGGCGAAAAAGGGGAATGAGGTCATTGTCGTTCTTCCCTATTATGACCTGGTGGATGCCGGGTTCGGCGATCAGGTCTCCTATGAGGGATACTACTATACCGATGTGGGCTGGCGCCATCAGTATGTCGGGATCAGAAAGCTGATCCGGGATGGGGTCACCTTCTATTTCCTGGACAATCAGCAGTATTTCTTCCGGGGCAGGGTCTACGGAGAGGGAGATGACGGCGAGCGCTTTGCCTTCTTCCAGCTGGCGGCCATCGAGCTCATGGAGCGGATCGATTTCATTCCGGATGTGCTTCATGTCCACGACTATCACACGGCCATGATCCCCTTCCTGCTCAAGGAGAAGTATCACTGGATTCAGGCCTATCAGGGAATCCGGACGGTCTTTACCATTCATAACATCGAATTCCAGGGCCAGTTTGACAGCAGTATGTTAGGGGAGCTCTTCGGCGTGGGCTATCGCCGCTATGCAGACGGAATCCTCCGCTGGAACAACTGCCTGAACTGGATGAAGGCAGGCGTTCTCTATGCCGACCGGGTGACGACGGTGTCCCCCTCCTACGCGCAGGAGATCCAGAGGCCGGAATTCGGCAAGGGGCTTGACCAGATCATGCGGATGGAGTCCGGCAAGCTATCCGGCCTTGTCAACGGGATAGACACCGATCTCTTTAACCCGGAGACGGACCCGCTCATCCCCCATCATTTCTCGGCGAAGGACCTGTCCGGCAAAGCCCTTGACAAGGAGGAACTCCAGAGGCGTGTGGGTCTTCCGGTCCGCTCGGATGTGCCCTTGATCGGGATTGTATCCAGATTGACAGACCAGAAGGGATTCGGTCTGGTGGTCAGTGAATTGAACAACCTCCTGCGACATGACCTGCAGATGGTTGTCCTGGGGACCGGATACCCTGCCTACGAGCATGATTTCTGGTGGTTCGGCCAGACCTTTAGGGATAAGGTATCGGCCCATATCACCTTCAACCTGGAACTTGCCCAACAGATCTACGCGGGCTGTGACCTCTTCCTCATGCCGTCTGCCTTTGAGCCCTGCGGCCTGTCGCAGATGATGTCCATGCGTTACGGGACACTTCCGATCGTCAGTGAGGTCGGCGGGCTTAAGGATACGGTTACGCCGTACAATGTCGTGACCCATGAGGGCACAGGCTTCTCCTTCCGGGAATTCTCCGGCTACTGGATGGTCAAGACCATTGAGAGGGCCCTTGATGTCTATCACAATGACAGAGAAGGATGGAGGGATCTTCAGCAGAATGCCATGACCAGGGATTTCTCATGGGATACCGCCAGTCAGGCCTACCTTGATCTCTACCGTCAGCTGATCCCCGCATAGGAGATGACAGGGATTCAATTGCGTTGATTCGCTCGGAGAAAGAGACTGGAATTCAATTGAGTTGAGTTACTTGGCGAAAGGGCAGGAATACAATTGCGTTGATTCACTTGGCGAAAGAGGCAGAAATCGAATCTGGGGAGAGACTTTGACAGAGAAGACCGGCTCTTTGATCGGCAGATACAGCTGCGGATCAAAGGGCTGGTTTTTTCTGTCTTTTATCGTCAAAAGAATGGCTCTATGTCAAATATTGGGGCGGGATCCTTTGGGAGCCCGCCCATAATACTGTGTTTGGGCGGATTTAGGTGTTCCATGGTATGTCAGCATCTTTTATGGCATAACAAATAAACCCCTGAGCGCCAAGCTTGTTTTCAGTTACTAATTCATTGCCATCAGGATCCGGGATACAGCGCTGCAGGCGAGCTGCGAAAAGCCCATGATCAGAGATGACTGAAAATTATAGACAGTTTATGTGAAGACATGAAAATAATGTTGAAAATAAATTTCGGCCAACCTATAATCAGTTGGGACAGGAAGTTCAAACAAAAACAGGAAGTTGAAATAAAGAACAGAAAAAAGGCAATAGGACAAGCGATTAGGAGGATTTTATGGCAATTCCGAATGTGTTGCTGTCTATGCAGCTCTCTTATAACCAATTGACCAGAACCGAGAAGAAGATTGCCGACTATGTGCAGAAAAACGCCCAGAAGGTTCTTTTCATGTCGATTACGGAGCTGGCGGAGGAGTGCCATGTGGCGGACGCCTCGGTGCACCGCTTCTGCCGTACCATCGGGGCAAAGGGCTACCAGGAGTTTAAGATGTGGCTCTCGATCAATATGGGACATGAGAAGGGCGAGGAGGAAAGCGAAGAAGAGGATGGCAAGGAGCCGATCTTCCAGCAGGTATTGAAGAGCCATCTGGAGGCCATTAACGAGACCAACCAGCTTCTAGATAAGGAGAAGGTGGATCAGGCGGTCAGAATGTTGACCGAGGCCAGACAGATCATGTTCTTCGGGGTAGGCGACAGTAAGACGGCGGCCATTGAGGCCAACAACAAGTTCCTGCATGTCACGCCCAAGGTGATGTGCGCAGGGGATACCCACCTGCAGGCCATGGCGGCCTCTATGATGACAGAAGAGGACTTGCTCTTTGTGGTGTCCTATTCCGGATCGACCAAGGATACTGTCGAGGTGGCACAGATCGCAAAAGAGGCGGGGGCCAAGGTTATTTCCATCACCCGCTTCCTCAAGTCCCCTCTGACCGAGTTCTCAGACTGCGTCTTGATCTGCGGCTCCAAGGAAGGGCCTCTGGAAGGGGGATCCATGGGGGCCAAATTAAGCCAGCTGCATATCATTGACATTCTCTATCAGTGTTATTTTAAGGCGAACGGTAAGAAGGCCAGGGAAAATCGTCAAAAGACAGCAAATGCTGTGGTAAATAAGCTCTATTAGACCGGCCGGGCGAGAGAGGGGGGAATACCCGCGCGTGTTCGGAGATGATGAAACAGGACAAGATGAGAGTTTTAAGAAGAGGGGGAGCTATGGTAAGAATCTATCAGGCAGAAGATGAAGGACAGATGAGCCGGCAGGCGGCCAATCTGATTTCGGCGCAGGTGATCTTAAAGCCGGACGCGGTTTTGGGTCTGGCCACGGGATCATCCCCGATCGGGACCTATCGGCAGCTGGTGGAGTGGCATCGAAAGGGAGATATTGATTTCTCGGAAGTAAAGACGGTAAATCTGGACGAATATCTGGGGCTGGACGGCAGCTCCCCCGCCAGCTACCGTTTCTTCATGAACGAGCACCTCTTTGACAAGGTCAATATCGACGTCAATCATACGCACGTGCCCAACGGGATGGCGGAGGATATAGACAGAGAGTGCAGGGACTACGATCGCCTGGTTCAGGACCTGGGAGGGGTTGACCTGCAGCTTCTCGGGCTGGGCCACAATGGGCATATCGGTTTCAATGAGCCGGGGGATGCCTTTGAGAACGGGACGCACGTGGTTGAGCTGACGGAGAGCACGATCAATGCCAATGCCCGCCTCTTTGCCCGCAGAGAGGATGTGCCCAGGCGGGCAATTACGATGGGGGTCGGAAGCATTTTGCGGGCCAAAAAGATTCTGGTGATTGTCAGCGGAGAGGATAAGGCCCGAGCGGTCAGGGACGCATTCTTCGGCCCGGTGACACCCCAGCTGCCGGCCTCGATTCTCCAGCTGCACAGGGATGTTGTCCTGATTGCGGATCGGGCTGCCCTGCGTCTCTGCCGGATGGAAGGCAGATTGTGATTTTTCCTGCGGCCTGCCGGAGGTCTTTTATAAACAAAAATGAAAGAAAAAATTTTCAAAAAGAAAATATATATTGAAAATACATTTATATCGTGATATGATCTCTCTATCAGAAGGGAAAGGGGAAGCAGATGAGAAATCGAGTGGAAGCACTCAAGGGTAAGCTCATTGTCTCATGTCAGGCTCTGGAGAATGAACCGCTTCATTCCTCTTTCATTATGGGACGCATGGCAGCCGCGGCGCAGGAAGGCGGTGCGGCCGGGATCCGGGCCAATACGGCGGAGGATATCAGAGAGATTCAGTCTACGGTCGATCTGCCTGTGATCGGCATTGTCAAGCGGGATTATCCGGATTGCCAGGTCTACATTACTCCTACCATGAAAGAGGTGGAGGAATTAATGGAAGTGAAGCCTGATATTATTGCTCTGGACGCGACCGGCGCTCTGCGACCGGACGGCAGGAGCCTGGATGACTTCTTTACTGAGCTAAAACGGGACTATCCGGGTCAGCTGTGGATGGCGGACTGCTCCACTGTTGAGGAAGCCATGCATGCCGACGCGCTCGGATTTGACTTTATCGGGACAACCATGGTGGGCTATACGCCCCAGAGCCGGGGAGATAAGATAGAGGCCAATGATTTCGATATCCTGAGGGCGATCATCGACAAAGCCAGGCATCGGGTGATTGCCGAGGGAAATATCAACACGCCGGAGAAGGCGAGAAGAGTGATTGATCTGGGAGCATTTGCCGTTGTGGTAGGCTCCATTATTACAAGACCGCAGCTGATCACCAGGGCATTCGCCCGGGCGCTGGAGTAGGGATCCACAGTAAGGAGAGAAAATCTCCGGGATCGTACATTTTAGGAGGGGTTTTATATGAGATTTAAGAGAGTTCTAGCAACAGGTTTGGCAGCGACAATGCTTGTCGGCGCTCTCGCCGGCTGCGGCCAGGGCAAGAAGAGCGCTTCGACAGACAGCGGCAAGACCGATGGCAAAGAGTCCATTACCCTGTGGACCTATCCCATCGGCAACTGGGGCAAGTCGGAGACGGTTGACAAGCTGATTGCCAGCTTCAACGAGAAGTATCCGGATATCAAGGTGACGGTTCAGTATCTGGACTACAAGACCGGCGACGATCAGGTCAACACCGCGATTGAGGGCAAGAAGGCCCCCGATCTGATCATGGAAGGACCGGAGCGACTGGTTGCCAACTGGGGGGCTAAGGGATTGATGGTTGATCTGGCCGATATGTTCGCCAAGGACGCGGCCAAGGATTTCTATCCCAATATCACGGCTGCCTGCAAGAGCTCCGACGGGAAATACTATGAGTATCCGCTCTGCATGGTTGCCCATTGCATGGCGATCAATAAGGCCAAATTCGAGAAGGCCAACGCGCTTCAGTATCTGGATCTGGAGAATCACACCTGGACGACCGAGAACTACTTAAAGGCAGTCAAGGCCCTGGCAGAATCCGGTCAGGGAGCCGACGTCACAGCGGTCTACTGCTCCGGCCAGGGCGGCGACCAGGGGACCCGCGCGCTGGTGAACAACCTCTACAAAGGCCGTTTTACCAATACGGAGCACACCCAGTATACGGTGAACTCAGAGGCTAACATCAAGGCTTTGCAGGCATTGAAGGATACCAAGGGGGTTAAGTTCGATCCCTCCATCGCCGGCGGAGATGAGATCACGCTCTTCAGGAACGGAACGCTGGCGATTTCCAATTGCTGGAACGCATCGCAGCAGAATGATTCCAAGAACGGCGAGGCGGGCAAGACCAATAATGGAGATGAGATCATCCCCATGCAGTTCCCCTCCAGTGACGGCAAGGCGGAGCTCTGCGGCGGCATCTGGGGCTTTGGAATATTCAACAACGGCTCTCAGTCAAAGATTGAGGCGGCCAAGAAGTTCATTGATTTCATGGCCAATGACCAGACCCAGACCAAGAAGTCCGTTCTCGAGTCCGGTTTCTTCCCCGCACATAAGGACCTTGGGGATGTCTACACGGGACAGGCAAATGAGAAGGTGATGAAGATGTTCACCGAAAAGTTCATGCCTTCTATGGGCGACTACTATCAGGTGGTTCCGGGCTGGGCGACTGCCCGCACCGAGTGGTGGAACATGCTGCAGAGAGTCGGCGCCGGCGGAGATATCGCCAATGAGGTCAAGACCTTCGATACCAATGCCAACGCGGCGGCTGCCAAGAAATAATAAGAGGGAATTTCAGGATTATTTACAGGAAGATGGATGAGAGGTGCCCGCCCGGACAGGGCCGGGCGCCTCTTTTTTGAAAGTCAGATGCCAACAAAACGCGTGTCTGATTCTTAGAGAGTGAGGGAAAGTTTGAGTAGAACAACAAATGCTGCGCTGAGGGAGCGGGCACTTGTGATCCGGGAGACCAGGTCGGCCTATCTGTTTTTACTGCCAAGCCTGGTATTTTTTCTCGGCTTCGTTGTCCTTCCCATGGTCTTGTGCGTCTTTACCAGTTTCTTTGATTCCACCATGGGGGCAGATACGCAGGATGTCTTTGTCGGGCTGAAGAATTATCAAAATCTCTTTGCGGATCCCATTTTCCGGAAGGCTCTGGCAAATACCTTCATCATTGTTGTGGTATCTGTGCCCGTCGTCTGCGTCTTCTCCCTCTGGGTATCGTCGCTGATCTATAAGATGAGGGGGCCGGTGCTGTCCTCCTTCCGCGTCATCTTCTACCTGCCGGTCGTCACCGGCTCCGTAGCGGTCACCGTGGTCTGGAAGTGGATGTTCAACAACTACTACGGCATCTTCAATTACCTGGGGAAGAGCACGGGGATTATCCACGAGAATATCAACTGGCTGGGAGATGAGCGCTTCGCGCTGGCCTGCATCATTCTCATCCTTCTGACAACCTCCGTCGGCCAGCCGATCGTCCTATATGTATCTGCCCTGGGCAATGTGGACGATTCGGTCGTCGAGGCCGCCAAGGTGGATGGAGCCACGAATTTTCAGCTCTTCTGGAAGATCAAGTGGCCGGCCATTATGCCGACGACCCTCTATATTCTGGTTATTACCATGATCAACAGCTTTCAGTGCTTCGCCCTGATCCAGCTTCTGACTTCTGGCGGGCCAAATCACAGCACGGACACGGTCATGTATTACATCTACTACACGGCCTTCAAGCTCTATGACTATGGCTATGCCAATGCCATGGGCGTTGTCCTGGCCATTATCATTGCGGTTCTGTCGGCAGTACAGTTCAGGGTCACCAGAGAAAGGTAAGGTGTCATATGATCAAGAAGAAAATCACACCCTATTACCTGATCGGGGTCATCCTGCTGGTCATTCTGGCCATTCTCTTTACCTTCCCTCTCTACTGGATTGTGACCGGGGCATTTAAGACCGCCGCCTCCATCAACGCCCCCTCCCCCGAGTGGTGGCCCGGCAAGTGGGTTTTAGATAATTTCAGAACCCTGATGGGGAGCCAGAAAGCCCCCCTCTGGGAGATTGCCCTCCCCTTCGGCAGCAATTTCACCGAGGACGGCGGCCCTTTGATCTTATCCTCCGGTCCGGTGGTTCCCGCTTCCATTCGCTGGATGTTAAACACGGTCTTCATGTCTGTCATGGCAATGGTGCTGACCTGCATTACGGCGACCATGGCCGGCTATGTCCTGGCCAAGAAGCGCTTTTTCGGACGAGTTCTGCTCTTCTCCTTGATTGTCTGCGCCATGGCCCTGCCCAAGCAGGTGATTCTGATTCCCCTGATTAGGGAAATGTCCACTTTGAATCTCTATGACAGCATCTGGGCTGTGATTTTTCCGACAGTGGGCTGGCCCTTTGGGGTCTTTCTCATGAAGCAGTTCTCCGAGGGGATTCCCGGGGAATTGATCGAGGCGGCCAGAATTGACGGCGCCAGTGAGCTCAAGACCTTCAATTCCATAGTCGTTCCCATGGTCAAGCCGGGAATTGGGGCCCTGGCCATTTTCACCTTCATCAATAACTGGAATGACTACTTTATGCAACTGATCATGCTCAGCTCCACTAAGCATTTGACCATCTCTCTGGGGATCGCCAAGCTGCAGGCGGAGAACTCGACCGACTTCGGCCTGATTATGGCGGGCGCGACACTGGCGGCAGCTCCGATTCTGATGATCTTTTTGGCCTTCCAGAAATATTTCACCCAGGGGATCGCAATGGGAGCCGTGAAGGGATAAGATAAGAGCGTTAAGAGGCAAAAGTCGGGCTTTGCCCGGCTTTTTCTTCCGAGGAAAGAAGGGACAAATGGCTAAGCTGGATAAGTACACAGGAGTGATTCCTGCCTTTTACGCCTGCTATGACGGGGAGGGCAAAATCAACAGGTCCGCCGTCCGTCAGATGGTGGACTACTACATCGACAGGGGGGTCAATGGACTCTATGTCAACGGTTCGTCCGGAGAGTGCATTTACCTGACGGTAGAGGAACGCAAGCGGATCATAGAGACGGTTGTAGACCAGGCGGACGGCAGGCTTACGATTATCAATCATGTGGCCTGCAATAACACCGCGGACTCCATGGAGCTCGCCCGTCATGCCGAGAGTCTGGGCGTAGACGCCATCGCGTCGATTCCGCCCATCTACTTCCATCTGCCGGAGGAGGCCATCGCGGACTACTGGAACGATATCAGCTCCGCCGCGCCCCACACGGATTTCATCATCTATAATATTCCCCAGCTGGCCGGCGTGGCCCTGTCCAGGGATCTTTATCTGAAAATGCTTGAAAATCCCAGGGTGATCGGGGTGAAGAACTCGTCGATGGCCCCCTATGATATACAGATCTTTAAGACCTGCGGAAAGGGAGATCATGTGGTCTTCAACGGGCCTGACGAGCAGTTTATCGCCGGCCGCGTTATTGGGGCGGATGCCGGAATCGGGGGCACTTACGGAGCTATGCCGGAGCTCTTCATCGCCATGAACGACTGCCTGCGAACCGGCAATCTCTCTTTGGCCGTGGAAATTCAGAATGTGGTCAACGGGATCATTGAAGAGCTCTGCGCCGGCCGAGGCAATATGTACGCCATGATCAAGGAAGTCCTTCGGATTAAGGAGGGGATTGATCTGGGATCCGTCAGAAGACCTCTTGCCCCACTGACCGGGGAGGACAGGGAGCTGGCCAAAAAGACGGCGGCCAGAATCGAGGAGGCGGTAGCCAGGTACGGTCTGTAAGGAGTCTTACGCGCATGGTTTAAACATGCTCTCGACTGAGGAAGGCGCCTCATTTTTGAAAAATATGCAGCTTGCATGCGGAGGATTATGGGGAAATATATCTGTATTGATATCGGCGGAACAGCGATCAAATATGGGCTGGTCTCTGAGGAAGGAGAAATTCTGGAAGCTCATGAGAGGCCGAGTCAGGCTGATCGAGGCGGACCCCAGCTTGTGACAAATGTCCGGGAGATCCTGGACGCTTACCTGAAGGAGACAGGACAGATTTATAAGACCACACCCGATCGGGATAAAACAAGTATACCTGATCGGGGTGAAACGAAAAGAGTCTGTGCCGGGATCTGTATCTCTACGGCCGGAATGGTGGATCCGATCAGCGGCAGCGTTTTTCACTCGGGGCCGACGATTCCAGACTACCGGGGGACCTGCTGGAAGCAGATCCTGGGCCAGGCCTATCATCTGCCGGTCGAGGTGGAAAATGATGTCAATTGCGCCTGCCTGGCGGAGGCTTTGGCCGGATCCGGCCGGGGCTGTCGAAGTGTCCTGACTCTGACTGTCGGAACCGGGATCGGCGGAGCCCTCTATCTGAGGAATGAGGACTGCGGAGGCATTTACCGTGGCTTCGGCAATGCGGCCTGCGCAGTGGGCTATATGGATCTTGGCGGACCGGGCCGCTTTGAGGAGATGGCCTCGACTTCGGCTCTGTGCCAAAGAGTTGCTGAGGCCAGGGGAGAGAAGGCGGAGGACTGGGATGGTCTTCGAATCTTTACCGCCGCGGAAGAGGGGGATCAGATCTGTATCAGGGAGATCGACCGGATGGTGGATCTTCTGGGAAGGGGCATGGCCAATCTGGCCTATATCCTCAACCCGGAGTGCCTGGTTCTGGGCGGCGGAATTATGAAGCAGGAGGACTATCTCTACCCCAGGCTGCGGGGGGCCTTAGACCATTATCTTGAGCCGGAGATTGCGAAAAAGACCAGGCTTGCCATGGCGGCCATGGGAAACCGGGCCGGGATGCTGGGGGCATATTACCACTTCAGATCCATGCGGGAGAATCGGCGCGGGGGAGATCCGGGTTGATTGGTTTTAATGGAGCATTTGCGGAGAGTGCCTTTCACTGTTTATGGCAGAGGAATCCTCGAAGAGGGATATTTTAGTCCTTGTGCAATAAGAAGGGCGGACAGGAAAAGAGGCGCCGATGGAAATCAGAAACGTGTTGGTCTATGGGAGGGATTTTCTCTTTCATCCGGGCAGTGTCAGGGTGGAAGGAGGGACCATCCGCTCTGTCACATTGGCGGAAAGACAGGGTGGGAGCGGGATAAATGAATCAAAACCTGCACACGAAATAAAAAAAGACAGAAATCATGCAAATTATGAGATCATTGACGGAGAGGGAGCCTACCTGATTCCGGGGCTGATTGACCTGCACTTCCACGGAGCGGTCGGGGCGGACGTCTGCGACGCCTCGGAGGAGGCCCTGGCCGCGATTGCAGAGTATGAACTCTCGGTCGGAGTGACTTCCCTCTGCCCGGCGACCATGACCTTGCCGGTCAGCGATCTGAATCACATTCTGGCAAACATTGCGGCATATGCCAAAAAACAGAAAAAAGAGTCTGATCCCTTCAGCCGCCGAGGAGAGAGCGCAGAGAATCCCACTTGCGCCGAGGAGAGACATCGGCCCCAGGCCTCCTATGTGGGGGTCAACATGGAGGGACCATTCATCAGCAGGGCCAAGAAGGGGGCCCAGGATGGAAGTAAGATCATCCCCTTCTCCATGGAGGTCCTGGAGGGCTTTTTGTCTGCTTCTGAGGGACTGGTCAGGTTCGTCGGAATCGCGCCGGAGGAGAACCGGGATCAGCTGGATTTCATCAGAGAGGTCAAGAACCGTGTCGCGGTTTCCCTGGCTCATACCAACGCGGACTATGACACGGCCAAGCGGGCGTTTGACCTGGGGGCGAGTCACGCCGTTCACCTCTATAACGCCATGCCGGCTTACAGTCATCGGGCTCCCGGCGTCGTGGGGGCGGTCTGTGATTCCCCCTGGGTCGGCGCGGAGCTGATAAGCGACGGGGTGCACATTCACCCCTCTGTCGTCAGAGCGACCTTTCGCATGATGGGAGAGGAGCGGATGATTCTGATCTCTGATTCCATGCGGGCAACCGGTATGCCGGACGGGACTTATACGCTGGGAGGTCTTGAGGTTGTCAAGGAGGGAAAGTATGCCCGCCTGGCCTCAGACGGGGCCCTGGCCGGATCTGTCAGCAACCTGGCGGACTGCATGCGCACAGCCGTTGGAGAAATGGGCCTGCCCTTAGAGACGGCAGTTCGGGCCGCGACCTTTAATCCGGCCAGGGAAATGGGGCTCGCAGATCAGATCGGCTCCATTGGCCCGGGGATGCGGGCGGACTTACTGCTTATGGACCGGGACCTGCGTCTGAAAGCCGTCTATAAGGACGGAGTTCGCTGCTGACAGAAAAATTAAGAGGCCAGTCATAAAAAAGGGGCTGTGAGGAAACGGAACGTTTCCTCACAGCCCCTTTATCCGAAAATCACTAGAGCCTTGTCTGGTCTCTTTAAGGGTCAGAAATCCGTCAGATCAGCGGCTCTCTTCTCTAAGAAGGCGCCCATACCCTCTCTCTTGTCATGGGTGTCATTGACCACGCCAAAGAGGTTGGCCTCCATTTCGACAGCGTTTCTGATGTCCATGTCATAGCCGTTGTTGATGGCAGCCTTGGCGATGGAATTGGCGTAAGAGCCCTTGGAGATGATCTTCTTGGCCATTGCCTGACAGGTGGGATAGAGGTCTTCTTTGGGGACAACCTTGTTGACCAGGCCGATGCGGTAGGCCTCCTGGGCGTCGATATTATCGCAGGTGAAGATCAGCTCCTTGGCGCGTCCCATGCCGACCAGACGGGCAAGGCGCTGGGTGCCGCCAAAGCCGGGGATGATTCCCAGGCCGGTCTCGGGCTGGCCGAAGAGGGCATTGTCAGAGGAAACGCGGATATCGCAGGCCATGGCGATCTCATTGCCGCCGCCGAAAGCGAATCCGTTGACTGCGGCGATGGTCACCTGGCGCATCTCCATGAGCTTGAAGAAGGGCTTGGAGGCGCGGATGCCGAAGGCTCTGGCCTGGGGGGCGGTGAATCCCGCCATCTCGGAGATATCGGCGCCGGCAACAAAGGACCGATAGGGGTCGTCGCCGCCCAGCTTCTTGTTAAAGCAGGGTCCGCCGGTCAGGATCAGAACCTTGATGTCGTCTCTGGCCTCAATCTCGGTCAGGGCGACGTTCAACTCCTCAAGGGTCTCGGTGTTTAAGGCGTTGAGAGACTTGGGATTGCTGATCTTCAAGGTTGCGATTTCCTCAGCGACATCCAGGGTCAGGTGCTTGAATTCTGTCATATTCACTCTCCTTATCAAGACAATGGCGATGCCCCTTGGCATCTCTTAAGATCATGGTAATTCTTTAACAGATGGAATTCAATTGGAATCGGCTATCTGTGGTAAACTTCATGTGAGGCGGACGGTGGATTGGATTCTGCCGGAGAAATCGAGGGCAGGCGGGCGGATGGATGAAATTTGCGGGAGGAAGATCAGTGGACAGGAAGAAACGCAAGAGCGGGCTGTTGGAGGAACTGCAGTCGGCGGACAGACCCATCAGCGCTTCGGCGCTCGCGGGGGAATTCGGAGTCAGCAGGCAGATTATTGTCGGAGATATTGCCATTCTTCGGGCGGAGGGACATAAGATCACGGCGACGCCCAGGGGATATATTCTCCCGAAAGAAACCGGACTGCCGGTCTGTCAGATTGCCTGCAAGCACGACGCCTCACAAATCCAGGAGGAGTTGAACGCGATCGTTGACTGCGGCGGCAGTCTCGTGGACGTGATTGTCGAGCATCCCCTCTATGGAGAACTGGTTGGCAATCTGCAGATTTCAAACCGGATGGAGGCCGAGGATTTCGTCAACCGGGTCAGGGACAGTAAGGCCGCTCCCCTGTCTATGCTCACCGACGGGATTCACCTTCACACAATCAGCTGTAAAAAACCGGAGTCATTCGACCGGATCCGGGAGAAGCTTCGGGAGCTTGGTATTCTTCTGTCATAAGGCAGGGAGGTGAGTTGTAATATTGCCTGCGGAAGAAGGGAATAAGCTTTTGCCACGGTATTTTTACCATGCAGCCGGAGTCAAAAGAGATATTAAGTGGCAATCATGCGGCCGGAAACAAAAAATACCATGCGGCTGGAAGGGCAGGGTGTAAAAAAAGATTGACTTTTCAGAGGGCTTTCCATAGTGTATATGCAGGTGTCATGACATATATGCGCAAGGAGGCTCTCATGTCCACTTTTCAATCCTTTCTCAAGAGAAAGAATATTGTTATTTCCGGGAAGCGCTACGGGATCGATGCCCTTGGGGCAATGGCCCAGGGCCTGTTCTGTTCGCTTCTGGTCGGAACTATTATTAATACTCTGGGGACGCAGTTTCATATCGCCGCTCTCTCCAGAACCATCGCCACCATCGCGGGAATCGACTATACCGTGGGCGGCATGGCCATGGCCATGAGCGGTCCTGCCATGGCGTGCGCCATCGGCTATGCTCTGTCCGCCCCGCCCCTGGTTCTCTTTTCGCTGATCACCGTCGGCTTCGCCTCCAATGCCCTGGGCGGTGCGGGCGGCCCTCTCGCCGTCCTGTTTGTCGCAATTATTGCTGCAGAATGCGGCAAGGCCGTGTCCAAGGAGACCAAGGTTGATATTCTGGTCACGCCGGCAGTTACCATCGGAATCGGTGTGGCCTTATCCTGGGCCATTGCCCCACTCCTGGGTTCCGCGGCGATGCAGCTGGGAAGCATTATTGTGTGGGCCACAGAGCTTCAGCCCTTTTTCATGGGAATTATCGTCTCGGTTGTCGTCGGGATTGCGCTCACTCTGCCCATCTCCTCGGCGGCTATCTGCGCCGCACTCGGTTTGACCGGACTGGCAGGAGGGGCGGCCCTGGCGGGCTGCTGCGCGCAGATGGTCGGTTTTGCGGTTGCCTCCTACAGGGAAAACGGGGTCGGCGGCCTTGTATCTCAGGGAATCGGCACCTCTATGCTCCAGATGGGCAACATTGTCAAAAATCCCCGGATCTGGATCGCTCCGACCCTCGCCTCCGCAATCACGGGCCCGATTGCCACCTGCATCTTTCAGCTGAAGATGGACGGACCGGCTATTTCCAGCGGGATGGGAACCTGCGGCCTGGTAGGCCCTCTGGGAGTCTATTCCGGTTGGATCAGTGATATTGATAAGGGACTTAAGGCGGGGATCTCTGCCGGAGACTGGATTGGTCTGGTCCTTATTTCTCTGGTCTTACCAGCGGTTTTGACCCTGCTGATTCATATGGCTGTCAAGAAGGCTGGCTGGGTTAAGCTCGGGGATCAGAAGCTGTAGAAGCTTGCTTACAGAAAGGAAGCTTAAAGAGACTAGATCAGCCGGAACAAAGGCTGTGGCAGAATGAGGTGACTTCTTTTTGGGAGAGTCACCTTTTTTGTTATGTCCGAGAGATCCTTGTGATTGCAGGATAGATTATCGGTATATTTCACTTATATTTTGTCTTATAACCCTTTATTGTGATCATGTGATAGGTTATTGTGACGATATAACAAGTCTTTGAGACTGTTTGAGGGATCATAGGTGGACCATACAGGGCAGTTTGTGTTTTAAAAGAGGCAAGGCTATATTATGGTATAGCTCAGCAAGATTCCAATGCGCAGGGCAATTTATTTTGAAATAAATGCATGAAAGATAAATTTGGGAGGAAATAATGCTGGATCAGTTTGATCTGTCGCCCCTGGTCACCCCGGCCATGGACTGGTTTCAAGTAAATAAGAGAGATCTGCCCTGGCGGCGTGACAGAGATCCCTATCATATCTGGGTCTCAGAGATCATGCTGCAGCAGACCCGGGTGGAGGCGGTCAAGCCATATTATCAGGGCTTCCTTGCAGCTCTTCCCTCCATCGCGGATCTGGCGGCCTGTCCGCAGGACCAGCTCAATAAGCTCTGGGAGGGCCTCGGCTATTATTCCAGAGTCCGCAATATGCAAAAGGCGGCCGAGGTCATTATGGAGAAGTTCGGGGGACAGATGCCCTCCGATTATGACGCCATTCTCTCTCTGCCCGGAATCGGCCCCTACACGGCGGGGGCGATTTCTTCCATTGCCTTTGACCTACCTGCACCAGCGGTGGACGGGAATGTGCTCCGCATTCTGGCCAGGGTCTCGGAGGATGATATCGACATCAAGAGTGATCTGGCCAAAAAACGGGCCCAGGCTGCTTTAGAGGGTGTGATGCCCGCGTCCGGATCAGGGATCTTTAATCAGGCGATGATGGAGATCGGAGCTACCGCCTGCTTGCCGAATGGGGATCCCCTCTGCGGGCAGTGTCCCTGGAAAAAGTATTGCCTGGCGAACAGACATGGAAGCTGGGATCATCTGCCGGTGCGGTCAAAGGGGAAGCCCAGGCGCATTGAGGAGAGGACGGTTTTCATTGTTCGAAACGGGTCAAGGGTGGTCATCGACCGAAGACCGGACAGGGGGCTCCTGGCGGGACTCTATGAGTTTCCCAATGTCAGAGAGCATTTGAGCGAGGAGGCCGCCTTGGCCTATGCCGAGCAGATGGGCTATGAGCCCCTGCGGATCAGGAGACTAGAGGAGGCCAGGCACATCTTCAGCCACGTCGAGTGGCGTATGATCGGTTATGAGATCCGGGTGTCGGATGCCGAGCTGGCAAAAGAGATGGTTGAAAATGTGCCCGCTGACAAGATATCCTGGCCCGTGGACATAGGGGAGATTTCCAGGAAATATGCCATTCCGTCCGCGTTTGCGGCCTATGCGAAAGCCATTCAATTGGAGCGGGGGCCAAAAAGAGAAGATAGAGTAATGGGACTTTGAGTCGCTGTAAAAGGCATATCGGCAAGGACCGTAAAATTCGCAGCCTAAGACGACAAAGACCAACGACCGCGAAGAGAAAATATCAGGAAAGATTAAGGGTCAGGGTTCTGACGGACTGCTACAATAGGATCATCGGCAGACGAAAAGGGCAGTTGAAAACCCGCTTCATATCGACCGGAAGCGTTACAATGGAGGTATCCGGGAGAGGAAGGACGCGGCAGGGGTTTTCCCGGAACCAAAGACAGGAATTTCTGTATGCGAAGTCGATTCGCGAGATGGAGATCGTATGAAGATTATTACATTTGCCATTCCCTCTTATAATTCGCAGGACTACATGGAGAAGTGCATCAACTCCCTCCTGCCCGGCGGAGAGGACGTGGAGATTTTGATTGTGGACGACGGATCGACGGATCGGACCGGAGAGATCGCGGACGACTACGCGGCCCGGTACCCCGGAATTTGTCGGGCCATTCATCAGCCCAACGGCGGCCACGGGGAGGCGGTCAACGCGGGACTCAGAAACGCGCAGGGCATCTACTATAAGGTGGTTGACTCCGACGACTGGGTCGATCCCGAGGCCTATGTGCAGGTGTTGAGTACCTTAAAGCGCCTAGTTCGCCAGGGGACTCCGGTGGATATGCTGCTGACCAACTACGTCTATGAGAAGGTCCATGAGAACACCAGACGCCGCATGGTCTACAGCCTGCTCTTTCCCCAGAACAAGGTGATCGGCTGGAGTGAGATGAAGCACAACATCAAGGGCTTTACCATTCTGATGCACTCTGTGACCTATCGGACCCAGATGCTTCGCGACTGCGGTCTGGAGCTGCCTAAGCATACCTTCTATGTGGACAATCTCTTTGTCTATGTTCCCCTGCCGCACGTGAAGACCCTCTACTACCTGAATGTGAATTTCTATCGCTACTTTATCGGCAGGGAGGGACAGTCCGTTGCCGAACAGACCATGATTAAGCGCATTGACCAGCAGCTGCGGGTCAACTATCTCATGATCGACTCCGTGGATCCCTGGAAGGTGACGGAGAAGCACCTGCGCAAGTATATGCTGGGCTATCTGGAGATGATTACAGTGGTCACCACATCTATGGCCTACCTCTCCCATGACAAGGAGAATCTGGAGAAGGTCAGGGCCCTCTGGCGCTACATGAAGCAGAAGGACCGCCGCACCTATATGAAGGTGCGCTACGGCATTATGGGAAGTGCCATGAACCTGCCCGGCCCCACCGGCCGCAGACTCTCGGTCAAGGCCTATCAGTTGACCAGAAAGATTATGAAGTTCAATTGATGGGGAGATTTTCAGGAAGAAGAGGAGGTCTGAGATGGATCAGAACCGGCAATTTGATTCTTATGAATCGGACCAGAAGGAGACAAATCATCCCTGGCAGCAGGGGCCAGAGGATTGGGGTGATCGTCCGCGGGACGGTCAGCAGCAGGGTATGAAGCGCTATCAGGTTCCCTATGACCCCAGACCGAGGGATTCCTATGGGAGGATTATTGACCGAACCAATGGAATGAGGGCTCTTTGGATGGGAGTCTTCGCATTGGCTTTTTTTGCGACGGGACTCAATGTCTTAGTGGCTATGGCGGCGATCGCCTTTGGGGTGATTCAGCTGGTTCGCTATTCGAGCAAGGCGGGTCGCTGGCAGGCAATTATGGGAATTGCCATGGCGCTTGCCTCCCTGACCCTTCTGATCGGCTCCTATGTCAGAATTGCGGGCAATCCGAACTTTTTGAAAATGCTGACGAATCAACCCGGGCAGAATATCCTTTTCGAGCAGGGGCAGGAGGCGAGCAGGCCGAATGTGAATGTGCAAACGGCGCTGGAGGGGAACCTCAATTGATCATGTTCTAATACCGAAAGATACTTGTCGTGTAAAAAAAGTAGATGTATTAAAGCTAGGTGAATCGGATCATAGAGCAATTTTTGTTGAAATATCAAAATCGTAAATTGCACCAGTCACACCAGACATCAATAACGGAGATCTGCAGAACGCAGAGCAGCGCTGAGGGGAAGTGATTGACGCAGAGGGCTTCCCTCTCTATAATAGGAGCGTCTTTTATATTTCAAAGCGATGAGGAAGAGAGTAGTCGAGCAGGCGACGGATGAGCGAGCCGATGTTGGTGAGAGATCGGACCTTAGCAGCTCCATGAAAATCACTTCCTGGCAGCCGACTGAAGGGCGCGGACATTTTCTGATTTGAGAGGATCTTCTCTTCCCTTGATTTTTAATGGGGAGAAGCGGATCAGGAGAAGGGAATTTGTCGTGTGCCTGTGTAGGAAGGACGGTATCTCCCCGTTATGGAGAGCGTGTATGCGGGAATCCCGGTATCGTACAGACGCGAGGTCGACCGACGAAAAGGTGTGGTTTGACGGAGCGAGCTGAAATCGAGCGGGAGGAATCAAGTACTTCGTATGGGTGGTTAGCAAGAGTCTCTTGTCCTGTGCGGGCGAGGGATTTTTTTATACCAGAGAAAGGATAGAGCATGTCTACTTACAGGAAAGTGACAAATGACCTCAACTTCGTTCAGAGGGAGAGAGAGACCAGGAAATTCTGGGAGGATCATCATATCTTCGAGAAGTCGATGGATCCCTCCAAAAAGCAGTCAACCTTTACCTTTTATGACGGTCCTCCGACGGCGAACGGGAAGCCCCATATCGGCCATGTCTTAACCCGTGTGATCAAGGACATGATCCCCAGGTACCAGACCATGAAGGGCAATTTCGTTCCTCGCAAGGCCGGCTGGGACACCCACGGACTTCCCGTTGAGATCGGTGTTGAGAAGAAGCTTGGACTGGACGGCAAAGACCAGATCGAGGAGTACGGCATCCAGCCCTTTGTCGAGCAGTGCAAGGAGTCAGTCTGGGAGTACAAGGGCATGTGGGAGGATTTCTCCGGTGCCGTTGGTTTCTGGGCTGACATGGATCACCCTTACATTACCTATGACAACAACTTCATCGAGTCCGAGTGGTGGGGACTCAAGCAGATCTGGGACAAGAAGCTGCTCTACAAGGGATTTAAGGTTGTTCCCTACTGCCCCCGCTGCGGGACTCCCCTGTCCTCGCAGGAGGTGGCGCAGGGCTATAAGACGGTCAGGGAACGGTCGGCAGTCGTTCGCTTTAAGGCCAAGGGAGAAGACGCGTATTTCCTGGCCTGGACTACGACGCCCTGGACCCTGCCCTCCAACATTGCCCTCTGCGTGAATCCCCTTGAGATCTATGCCAAGGTTAAATGCGTTGACGGGTTCACCTACTATATGGCCAAGGCACTCCTGGATAAGGTCCTTGGGCCCCTGGCCAAAGATGATCAGCCCGCCTATCAGATCATTGAGACCATGCAGGGCGCGGATCTTGAGTACCGTGAGTATGAGCCCCTCTATGACTGCGCGGCGAAGGCGGTTGAAAAGTCACACAAGAAGGCCTTCTTCATTGAGGTCGATGACTATGTCACCATGTCCGATGGTACCGGTATCGTCCACGAGGCTCCCGCCTTTGGTGAGGACGATGCCCGTGTCGGCCGCAAATATGATCTCCCCTTCGTTCAGATGGTGGACGAGAAGGGCTGTATGAAGGCTGAGACCCCCTTTGCCGGGATGCGCTGCAAGCCCACAGAGGAGGAAATGGCAAATGGGGCCAAGTCCGCTGATCCGGCGGTTTTGACCGATCTGGAGGAGAGAGGCCTCCTCTTTGACGCGCCCAGCTTTGAGCATGACTATCCCCACTGCTGGAGATGCGATACCCCCCTGCTCTACTTCGCGAGAGAGTCCTGGTTTATCAAGATGACCGCTGTCAAGGACGACCTGGTCAAGAACAACAAGTCGGTCAACTGGATTCCACCGTCAATCGGTGAGGGGAGATTCGGCAACTGGCTGGAGAATATTCAGGATTGGGGCATTTCCCGCAACCGCTATTGGGGAACTCCCCTCAATATCTGGGAGTGCGATGATTGCGGTCACCAGGAATGCATCGGGTCTCGCGCCGAGCTGGTCGAGAGGACAGGAGATGCCGCCATGGCGGACATTGAGCTGCATCGGCCCTATATCGACTGGGTGACCTTCCCCTGCCCTCACTGCGGGAAACCCATGCACCGTGTCCCCGAGGTTGTAGATGTCTGGTTCGACTCCGGCGCCATGCCATATGCCCAGCATCACTATCCCTTCGAGAATCAGGACAAGTTCGAGCAGCAGTTCCCCGCGGACTTCATCTCGGAGGCGGTTGATCAGACCCGCGGCTGGTTCTACTCCCTGATGGCGGAGTCCACCATTCTCTTCGGCAGGGCCCCCTATAAGAACGTCATTGTATTGGGCCATGTCCTGGACGGCAAGGGACAGAAGATGTCCAAGTCCAAGGGAAATGCCGTCGACCCCATGGAGGCCCTGTCCACCTACGGGGCGGACGCCATTCGCTGGTACTTCTACACCAACTCCAACCCCTGGCTGCCCAATAAGTTCCATGGCAAGGCGGTGGAGGAGGGACAGCGCAAGTTCCTCAACACCCTCTGGAACACCTATGCCTTCTATGTACTCTACGCCAACATTGACGCCTTTGATCCCACGAAGTACCGCTTGCAGACGGATCAGCTGTCCGTCATGGATCGCTGGGCACTCAGCCGCCTGAACTCCACGGTTAAGGCAGTCGACGAGAATCTGGGAGCCTACCGGATCCCCGAGGCCGGAAGAGCCCTGCAGGATTTCATTGACGACCTGTCTAACTGGTATGTCAGGAGGAGCCGCCAGCGTTACTGGGCGAAGGGGTTAGAGCAGGACAAGATCAATGCCTATCTGACTCTCTATACCTGTCTGGTGACCTTCGTTAAGCTCGCCGCTCCCATGATTCCCTTCATGACCGATGAGATCTACCGCAACCTGGTCTGCAGCCTGGATGCGGATGCGCCCGAGTCCGTTCATTTGTGTGACTTCCCTGCCTGCGATGAGAGCCTGATTGATGAGAAGCTGGAATCCGACATGAAGGAGCTGCTGAAGATCGTTGTCTTCGGCCGCGCCTGCCGCAATGCCTCCAACATCAAGAATCGCCAGCCACTGGCCCAGATGTACATCAAGGCGGAGAATCATCTGAATGACTTCTATGCGGCCATCATTGAGGATGAGCTGAATGTGAAGAAGGCTGAGTTTGTGACAGATGTCACCGCCTTTACGACCTATATCTTCAAGCCGCAGTTAAGAACCGTCGGCCCCAAGTACGGCAGGTTCCTGGGCCGGATTCAGAAGGCCCTGTCCGGCCTGGACGGAAATGCCGCCTACGCCCAGCTTCAGGAGAAGGGCAAGATCACTCTGCCTGAGGTTGACGCCTCTATCGAGCTGACTGAGGATGACCTTTTGATTACCATGACCCAGAAGGAAGGCTATGTGACGGACGGGGACAACAATGTGACCGTTGTCCTGAATACCAACCTGACCGACGCTCTGCGGGAAGAGGGAATGGTCCGTGAGATCATCTCCAAGCTGCAGACCATGCGCAAGGAGGCGGGCTTCGAGGTCATGGATCACATCGCCATTGCCTACCGCGGCAACGAGAAGATCGGCGCGATCTGCGCGGCACATGGTGAGGAGATCACTGCGGAGACCATGGCGGACTCCATCGCCGAGGGCTCTGTGGACGGCTACTCCAAGGAGTGGGATATCAACGGAGAGAAGGTGACCCTGTCGGTCGCCAGGCTTGGTTGACAACAAGAGATTTTTTCTAAAGAGTATGACGGCATAATCAGGCGCTTCTGATTATGTCGTTTTCCTTTTTGGGGAATTTTGACTTCCCCGATAAAGATCTGGTGAATGATTATGGTCCGCTTCTGGAAGGCTCACTTGTCTATGGCCATACATTCGACGATTGAAAACAAGAACAGGATATTGTACAGTAATAAGTACATAAGGAGGTGCGCCATGTTAGCTGTTAATTATACAACCATGAGGAATAAGTTAAAGGACTACTGTGACCTTGTGACGGATCAGGGAGAGACCATTATTGTCACAAGAAAGGCCGACCGCAATGTTGTTGTTCTTAGTCTTGAGCAGTATAACGCGATGGAGAAGGAAATACGTAACGCTCAATATCTGGCGAAACTGGACCGTAGCTTCAGACAGCTTGAGGCGGGACAGGGGCAAATTCACGAGTTGATTGAGGACTGAGGAATGGACAAGCTGTGGTCGGATGACGCCTGGAACGACTACTTGTATTGGCAGATACAAGATAGAAAAACATTGAAGAAGATAAATGCGCTTATAAAGGATATTGAGAGAAATGGGCTGCAGGGAATCGGAAAGGCAGAACCTCTGAGGTATCGGTCCGGTTGGAGCAGGAGGATTGATAAGGAAAATAGACTGGTTTTTGATATCGTTGAGGGACAATTATTAATTGTTTCCTGTCGTGGTCATTACGCGAAGTAACCGATCATTCAGATATTGTCTTTTAGAGACGAGAGCAAAAGGATCGGCATTTGTTCGGTCCTTTTTTGTTGATTGTATATATTCTTTTAAGATATAGCATGGGTTTTAGGGGATATATGGGCAGGGGCTCTGCTGTTTTGGTTGCATAAAACTAAAAAAAGTGATCTAATTAGGAGCGAAGCAGAAGTTATGTATGGCTAACAGCTACAAGACGATTACATTGCGGAAAATCCGGGAAATCCAGTATAATGGTTTTTGTATACAATACAGAAGACGCTGATCAGAGGAATGGCAATGAAGAGGATTTCACGCAGGGCCTGCGCCAAAATCAATCTGGGGCTTGACGTCCTGGGGCGAAGAGAAGATGGATATCACGAGGTCCGTATGCTGATGCAGCAGGTGGATCTGCACGATGATCTGATTCTGCAAAAAAGAGAAGACGGGCGGATCTCCATGGAGTGTGACAGGGAGGATCTGCCCTGCGACGAGACTAATCTCTGCGTCAGGGCGGCGGAATTGATGCGAAGGCAGTACGGCCTGTCAGGCGGTCTGCACATTGAGCTGACCAAGCGTATTCCCCTGGCGGCCGGTCTTGCGGGCGGCTCCGCGGACGCAGCCGCAGTGATGCTGGGAATGGCGGAGCTCTTTGGACTTGCTCAGGATGACAGTGAGGCTATGCGAAGAGAGCTGATGCATCTCGCCCTGCAGCTGGGGGCGGATATCCCCTATTGTCTCATGGGGGGGACCGCGCTGGCGGAGGGGATTGGTCAGATCCTGACGCCGGTCAGACCGGCTCTGCGGGAGATCCCGACCCTGATTGTCAAGCCCGCAGCCAGTGTCTCTACGGGAGAGGTCTATCGGGCTTTCGACTCCTGTACTGATTGCCATCACCCCGATATTGACGGACTTCTCGACGCTGTCCGCAGAGAGGCATACACCGATATCTGCCATTTGCTGGGCAATATTTTAGAAGATGTGACGATTCCTCTTCATCCCGAGATCCGGCAGTTAAAGAACGTTCTGCGAGATCATGGCGCTGACGCGGCGATGATGTCCGGCTCCGGGCCTACGGTCTTTGCCCTCTTCTCAGAGGAAGGGAAAATGCGGGATTGTCGGAGGAAGCTGTTGGAGCAGCGGGAAGACCTGAGTCTGGAAGGCGTATTTTTAAGTCATACCCGAGGAGGAGTCTGATCCTGTCATGATCTGGGGATTGGCTCGGAAAACAATCTCATGCAGATCGAATATCAACTGGAGGATTTGGATGGTACAGTCGGAACATATGGATTTAAAGCTGGATATGGATGCCTATCTTCCCCTGCGGGACGTGGTTTTTAATACCCTGCGCAATGCGATTCTGCGGGGGGATTTAAAGCCCGGCGAGCGTCTGATGGAGATGCATCTGGCCAATCGTCTGGGGGTCAGCCGCACCCCGATTCGCGAGGCCATTCGCATGCTGGAGCAGGAGGGGCTGGCGGTGACCATTCCCAGGAAGGGAGCCCAGGTCGCCAAGATGACCGAGAAGGACCTGCAGGATGTGCTTGAAATTCGGGACGCCCTGGATGAACTGGCGGTTACCCGCGCCTGTATGTGCGATGATCCGGACTTCCTCAGGCATTTGGAGACAGCCATGAAGGATTTCGAGCTGGCCACAAGAAGCGGGAATTACCGCAAGATCACGGAGGCGGACGAGGCCTTTCACGCTGTGATCTACCAGGCGGCGGATAATCCCAAGCTTGAGAGCATCGTCACTAACCTGCGTGAACAGATGTACCGCTACCGCTACGAGTATATCAAGGACGCGGGAACCTATTCCCGTCTGATCCAGGAGCATGCCGCCATTTTGGACGGACTGCGCCGCAAGGACAAGGACTATGTCAAGGCCATCATGCATACCCACCTGGCCAATCAGATCGAGGCTGTTCGAGGAGTGATCCGCGATCAGAGCCGGTATTGATGCCCATCGCCAGAGAGGCTCACATCAGGATTCTGACCAAAGAGACGCTGGACGGCCTTGTGAATGAGAGCCAAAGCGATTACAGGGGAAGGCTCCTGGAGAGGGAGAGGAGTATTCTTTTGCGCTATGAGGACGGGCCGGAAGGAGAAGAGGGACCGGCCTCGACAAGCATCCATATCCGTGAGGGACAGGCGGAGATCGTCCGCAGGGGCTCCGTCAGCAATCGTTTGATCTATATCCCGGGAGAGTGGACCAGCTGTCACTATCAGACGCCGATGGGGATTTTGGACTTGAGGGTCTTCACCGAGCGGTTTCAGTTCTTAAAGCTCTCAGATCGGAAGATGCGTCTTATCCTTTCCTATCAGCTGGAGCTGAATGGACAGGAGGCCGGACGTCGGGAGCTGTCGATAGAGATAGTTATGCGGTAGGAGAATTTGGTGCAAGACCAGTCTCAGGAGAGTTTTTAGGCCGGATTTTCGAAGCTTTCAGGACAGCTTCGAGAATGTGTTCAGATCAGATTCAAGAGTGATTTCAGACCAGTCGTAAGAGCCTCTTTTTCAGGGACAGATTTGTAAAAATGCCTGCAAAAAATCTTTATAGAATATTAGAGCGATTAAGGCGTTTGGAATGAGGATCCGGGGAGCGACAGAAGGCGCCCCGGATTTTTAGTGAATCAGTTTGAGAAATGCCCGCATCTCCTCGGTCACCCACTTGTCCCGGTGGTAGATACACTGACGCTGCATATGCATGTGAAAGTCCTCGACCTGAACGATGGCCAGCTGCCCCGCGGTCACCTGGTCAACGACGCAGAAGTAGGGGAGGAAGGAGACGCCCCCGTGCTCTTTGAGCATGCGGATAATGATGGCGGGGTCCTGAATTTCGAGAAAGCATGAGAGAGCCATGCCGCGGGCAGCCAGATACTGGTCCAGGGCCTTGCGGTAGTTCTCGCCGGCCTCCGTGGAGAAGAAGGGCTGGTGAATCACTTCCTCCATGCTGACATTCTCGCGTCTGGCCAGAGGGGATGCCGCGGAGGTGACGAAGACAATGGATTCTTTCGCCTCCAGAGCTTTGATCCAGTTCTTGTCGTAGATGGGCTGATCCAGGAGATAGATAATATCCAGTTCATTGTGGGTCATCTCCTGAACCAGCTCCGATGGCGGGGCCGACTTGATGGTGATCTGATAGTTGGGGTGCTGCTCATAGAGACGGAGCAGGACATCCGACAGATGGTATTCCATGAGAGAATCGATGACCCCCAGGCGGAGCTGATGCTTCTTGAAATTTTCATTGCCCATATCACTGCGCATCTCATAGATCCGGTTTAAGATGTCGTTGGCGAAGGCCAGAAAGCGCTCGCCCTCCGAGGTCAAACGCACGTGTCGGCCAATGCGGTCAAAGAGCTGGGTGTGGTATTCCTCTTCCAGCTGCTTGATCTGGATGGTGACTGTGGACTGGGAGTAGCCCAGCTGTTCGGCCGCTCTGGAGAAGCTCAGACACTCCGCCACGCGCTCAAAGGTTACCAGTTGTCGGATTTCCATAGATTTTCCCCGCCCTTTTTTACTTTTGATTCTTCTGAATACAGAATATTTGCGGAAGCCCTGCCAGAGGATGCATGAGATGTTCATACATCCCTTGCATGTTCGGAGTGAATCAGGTGCTTCCTGTATCTTGTACATTTGAGAAGCGAATCAGATGCCCATGTATTTTGGACATTTGATGAACGGATCAGATACTCCGTGCATCTTGTAGATTTCGCAAACGAATCAGATACTCTTATTATAAAGATTAAGAGAAAACGATTAAAGATTTTCATAGACTTTATCAAAAAGATTAAATCCACAAATAGTACATTCAAGTTATACTATATCTGTGGTTAGATTCTGATCATTTCTGATGTTGAGACCATCAGAGTGGTCAGGCAGTTTCGTTTCAAGAAAAGGGGAAAGAAATGAAAGAAAAAAAGAAATTGGGCCTTGTCCCGCGTCTCATCATTGCCATTATCCTTGGTATTCTGATCGGTCAGTTCATGCCGCTCTGGTTCTCGAGAACCGTTGTGACGCTGTCCGGCATTTTCTCCACGGTGCTCAAGTTCGTGATTCCGCTCATGATTCTGGCATATGTCACCATGGGAATTGCGGACCTGACCCAGTCAGCCGGAAAGCTCTTGCTGATCACGGTGGCCATGGCATACGGTTCCACCCTGATCGCAGGTACCCTGTCCTATCTGGTGTCTGCGGCCCTCTTCCCGGCTTTTATGTCGCCCGACGCTCTGAGCCAGATTCAGGCGACAGCAGGCAACTCAGTAGACGCCTACTTCTCAATTAAAATCCCGCCCCTTCTGGATACCATTTCCGCAGTGGTTCTGGCCTTTATGCTGGGCCTGTGCCTGTCCTCCATGAGAGGCAAGAAGGAGATCGGAGACACTCTCTACAATGGAATGAAGGACTTCTCCTCCATCATCGACCGTGTTCTTCACGTGGCTATCATCCCTCTTCTGCCCCTCTATATCTGCGGTACCTTCGTTGATATGACCGTGTCCGGCAAGACCTATGTGATCCTTGGAATCCTCTGGAAGGTATTCCTGGTTGTTATCATCATGCACCTGATCTATCTGCTGGCGCAGTTTACTCTGGCGGGAAGCATCTCTCACCAGAATCCTTTCCAGCTGATGAAGAACCAGATCCCGGGATACACCACGGCGATCGGAACCCAGTCCTCCGCGGCGACCATTCCGGTCAATCTGCAGTGTGCCGAGAAGGATGGAGTCAGCGAACAGATCAGGAACTTCGTCGTTCCGCTCTGCGCCAACATCCACATGTGCGGATCCATGATTACCATCACTGCCTGCGCGACAGCCGTCTGCCTGATGAACAACCTGCCCATCTCTCTTGGCACGGTTGTTCCCTTCATCATGACTCTCGGCGTGGCCATGGTTGCCTCTCCCGGAGCGCCGGGCGGTTCCATTATGACGGCCCTGCCCTTCCTCTATCTGATCTTCGGCAAGGAGGCCGGCGATCCCAATGGACCGATCTGCGCCATCATGGTTGCCCTCTATCTGACCCAGGATTCCTTCGGAACCGCTTGTAACGTATCCGGAGACAATGCCATTGGCGTGATCGTCAATGCCATCTACAATAAGTTCCTTGCCCAGGGTGGCGAAAAGAGCGCCCAGGCATAAGCCGCGGAGGCATTTTCATGAATGTATTTCACATCATCGGGCCGGTCATGATTGGTCCATCCAGCTCCCATACGGCCGGGGCAGTGCGCCTGGGCAGGGTGGTGAACAAGGTTTCCAATGACCAGCCCCTGGCCTCGGTCAGGATTGAACTGTCGGGATCCTTCGCCAGGACCTATCAGGGGCATGGCACGGATCGGGCCCTTCTGGCGGGGATCATGGGCTACCATTCCTATTCTGAGGAGATAAGGGATGCTCTGGAGATCGCCAGCCAGAGGGGGATTTCCTACGAATTCATTCCCAGAGACATCCCCGGAGCCCATCCCAATACCGCCTGCATTCATTACCGGACGGTCAGCGGAGAAGAAGGCTGTGTCCAGGGAGCCAGCATTGGCGGCGGCAATATCCGGGTCGACTTCGTCAACGGGATGGAGGTCAACTTCACCGGAGAGAACAATACCATTCTGGTTCTGCACAGGGATCGGCCGGGTGTCATCGCTGACGTCACCAACCTCATGCGGGTGAAATATTCTGACGTCAATATCGGCAATTTCAAGCTCTCCCGCAAGGAGAAGGGATCGACGGCGCTGATGACCATTGAGATTGACCAGATGCCCCCTCTGGGAATGACAGAGGAGATTGAGAGTCTTGACAATGTGGAAAGAGCCCTTCTGATCCGGGCTGTCTGATGGAGGTCGCCATGTTTAAGTATGAGACAATTCAGGAACTGGTCGATGCTGCGCAGACGTCTGGCAAAAAGATCAGCGACATCTTCATTGAAGATCAGGCGAAAGCTATGGAGACCAGTCCGGAGGAGATCATTGCCAGGATGGATGAGGCCTTTCAGGTCATGATTGACTGTACGGTGCGCGGAGCCGACAAGGATCTGCGCTCTCACTCCGGTCTGACCGGGGGAGAGGGCTACAAGATGCTCAGCTACGCGGCGGATGCCCCGGAGGGCGGATGGATGGGCTCTTACATGACCAAGGCGGTTGGACGGGCCCTGTCGGCCTCTGTCTCGAATGCCGCTATGGGCAAGATTGTCGCGGCCCCGACAGCCGGCTCCTGCGGAATTCTCCCGGGCTGTCTGGTCAGCGCCTATGAGGATCGGGGTATGGACCGGGAGGCCTGTGTCAGAGCTCTCTTTACGGCTGGCGCCTTCGGCCTGGTGGTAGCCAGTGTGGCGTCCATTGCGGGAGCGGAGGGCGGTTGCCAGGCTGAGTGCGGTTCCGCCTCCGGTATGGCGGCCGCGGCTCTGGTAGAGCTCAGGGGCGGAAGTCCCCAGCAGGCGGCTACAGCTATGGGAATCGCGATTGTCAACCAGATGGGGCTGGTCTGTGATCCGGTGGCCGGTCTGGTCGAGATCCCCTGCATCAAGCGCAATGCCTCCGGTGTCATGATCGCCTTTACGGCAGCGGACATGGCCCTGTCCGGGATCGACTTAAAGATTCCTGTCGATGAGTGTATTTCTGCAATGAAAGCTGTCGGAGACAGTATGCCGGAAGCGCTCAGGGAGACAGCCGGAGGAGGTCTGGCGACGACGCCGACCGGAAAGAAATTAAGAGAGCAGGTCTTCGGGAAAGAGTAAGAGACCGGAACAGGAAAGGAAAAGCTGCACTCATCATGGGTTGAGGGGCTGCGGGGAAAGGAGGATTCATTCCCTGCAGTCCCTTTCGTTGCGTTGTTATGGTGGGAATTGTATTTTATTATGGCCGCATTTATGATATGTGTATACGGCGCGCATGCGCATTGTGGCAGACGATTAGACGATAAGGAGGGTTTTTGTGAAGAGACGAAGTGGTTATTTATTATCTTTTGCCTTGTGTATCTTGATGCTCTTGTCACTTATGCCGGCCAGGATTGCCAGAGCCGGTGAGTCAGATAAGCTACAGAAAACAGCTGAAGAACTGGATGAAAGTGACGAGTCAAAAGTCACCTTATCCTTCCCCGGCAAGCAGGATGCCCTGGCGTCGGATGTTGTGTTTGTGTTGGATAAATCAGGGGCTTCCGCGCAGGAAGACATTTATGCCCAGGCCAGGAAATTTCTGGAAAACATCAAGAGTACAGCGCAGGAGAAAGGACTAAACATTAAGGTGGGCGTTGTTCTGTTCAATCGAATCGGGAATGTCAAGCAGCCGCTCACAGATGTTGTCACAGGTTATACAGCTATTATTGACGCGATGAATTCCAGAGTTTCCATGGGAACCAATATGCATGCGGGTCTTCTGGCGGCTCAGAAAATGCTGGATGACGATACAGAGGTGCTGTCTTCCAATAAGCATGTCGTTTTAATCAGTGACGGCGCAACGTATCTGTATTCAAAAGGCGGAGATTATACCTCGGCATATACGCGTTCATTTGGAAATCCCGCAAATCAGACGAACCCCAATACGGGACGTCCCTTTACCAACAGTAGTGATAAAAAAGGCGGCATATGGGAATGGCAGAGCCGGGAGTATAACCTGCCCAATAATTTCAAGACATTTGGCGACGGGAGCAATTTTGTGTTTTCGCAGGCGATGACGAGTCCGGCCAAGCTGGGTGAGCTCCTGACCTATTATTATAAAAATGATCAGGATCCGGCAAAGAACTGGTCTCAATATGAGTATGTCTATGATATCAGTTCTGCTTACCTGGGGATGGGCAGAAAAATGACACCAATCAATCATGAGGCGCCGGCCAATATAGAAGTCGCCATGTGGAGCGCGGATCAGACATTTCAAAACATGTATTCCAAAGGGTATGACATGAATGTTTATTTTAAGAATGCCGCCGATTTTGACGGTTCGAACTTCTTGAAATACCTGGCGCGTCATTCCAATAACGGCGAGTTAAATACAGATTTTTCAGAACTTCAAAAGAATCTTCTGGATAAAATCGCTGCCGATTCGTATGTAGAAGATGTGATCGGGCAGGCGTTTGATTTTGTCAATGAAGCAGACAAGATCAGCTTGCGTGTTGGAACGGAGCAGCTGGCGATTGAGAAAATCAGTGATAACCAGTATGGATTCGGGAAAAAAGCGGATGGGACATACCGTTTCACATTGTCCTATCAGCCAGGGGTCAGTGAAAAATTTGTTCTTCATTTCGGGGAGGCAATTTATCCGCAGGCGCCAGTTACCTTGAGCTATCATGTGAAACTGGTTTCCACTCCAGTCACCCCCGGAGTTCATGAGCTGCAGACAAATGAGAGCGCTGTGTTGCACCCGGTGGATGGGAATGGAGTTGCGGGTCAAGAGATGATTTTCCCTGTGCCTGCGGTCAAAAAAGTGATAAACAAAGTTACATTTGTCAATGATGCGGCAACGCACGCGGTAGTCAGTGTAGAAGAGAATAAAGCGATCAATATGGATCGATTGACCAGCCAGTCCATGCCGGCTGATCCGGTCAAAGAGGGCTTTGTATTCAAAGAATGGAATACGAAAAAGGATGGAACGGGCATTGCCTTTACAGGCGACACGGTAGTCAGGGAAGATATTACCGTCTATGCGATTTATCGGGCAAACACGGTAACAGACAATAAGACGGTAGCTAAGGGACTTGACGGTGCGAGTGATACAAAGAAGCCCGCTGTTACAAGGAGCGTGAAAAGCGGCGCTGTAAAAACGAGTGACCTGGCAGGAATACCGCTTTATGCCGGGCTGTCAGGTGCCGCCGGTATATGTGTTCTTTTCCTTGCTGTCCGTAAAAAGAAGAGCGTGAAAAAATAAGCTGTCTGAATCGAACTTTTTCAAGACGATAGAGCACGCTCTGCAAGATTCTGTTTCATGAATTTAGAGTTATAGGACAAAACGTGTTGATGAAAACCCCTCCGAAGTATGGCGATGGAGCCCCCTTCTCACACAGTGCACACAAGTACCCAACCTCTAATTACTTTAGCTATACTACTGGCTGGGGTTGGGTAAATTGGTATCCCGCTTCTCAAGATGCCATGACCGGTGCCAGAGCATTTACATCTGCCACCGTTTCAGTTACGGGGATGACGCCACACACAATAGAAGTTTTTGTAACAGCAACAAAATAATCAATAAGGTGATATTATGCTTTTCAAATATTCTTCACTATGCTCAAATATTAACTCGGAAAGGAAAAATTGCATTATAGACATTCTTAGTCAAAACCATATTGACTACAAAATAAAGGCTAAAATGCCATTTCGGATGCATTCATTTAACTCATCTAAAATAGCTGGCATAGGCAGAACATCTAAAAGTTATGATGTTCGATATACAATAATGGTTCAAAAGGATGATCTTGAATTTGCACTTAAATTAATAAAATGAGCATATCAAGAGATTGAGGGATCCTTTCGAGGACCATCAATCTCTTTTCTATCGTTCCAAACCTCTTTTTTTCGTTTTTTGCTTTGATTGCACAATTGACTTGTAAATTTCCGGCAATTTTTCCTTAATAATCTCTTTTAGCTTATGAACCAGTTCCTCCAGACCTACGATCCTTTCTTTCAAACTTTGATTTTCCTTCCGGAGATGACTATTCTCCATCTGCAACTTTATGCTAGGTCTATCCTGCTCTACTTCAGCTATTTTTATTTTAAGCTGTCTGTTAGCTTCTGCATAGACCTGCTCTGCCTTTGCTTCTGCAGCATCAGCCCTCTGATCTGATTTTTTACCCTGGCTAAAGCTCGATCACGCTCTGCAGAAATCTGATCGACTTTCATTGCGGTACGCTTCACAGCTTCAAAATCCTTATAAGGCACTCCTTTCAACCCGCCTAAGATCGTTTTCTCACCCTTAACATCTTCAACCTCTTTTGCCGTTAATACCTCTTTTCGATCACCTCGAGCTGCTCATCTTTCAACATAGTAGCCTGCCCCGCCCTCTACCCCTATTATAGAAAGGGGCGTAATGTATCAGCGATTGCGATTGGCCCTTCTCAAGAGCCAGGCGCGCAGACCCTTCTTCTTCTCCACATTGCGCTCGATACGGCCATGTAATCCGCGGACACCGGTGATATAGAGGCCAGATACGGTGGCCTTGACTTCCTTTTTGACGGGAATGTCATCGAAGAGCCGTTCATCCGCAATCAGGGTCATGATGCGGGGGCCGACCTTGGCCTTGACAATGGGGACTCTGGAGCGCTTGGCGTACCAGGGAGTTTGTGCAATGATCTGTTCGGGAAGACCGGACTCCTTGAGCTTGAGCCGTTTCTTGTCAATGATCAGCATACTGATGGATTGCTTGGCTGCCTCAAGTTGCTCCTCTTGCTCGGCTTGACGCTTCTCCATGCGCTTGCCGAAAAAATAGAGAGCGACAGTAAGACCGATCAGGATGATCAGGATAATGATCAGGACAATCCAGACGGTGGGAATAGCTGAGAACATAGATAAACTCCTTCTGAATGATAAATTCGCAGTGAGTAAATTCTAACATTTGAGACAGGCCATTGCAATGTAAGGACCCGGCAGGAGAGCAGCCAAATGTGGGTCGGGTGAGAGTCTGTCGAACCGGGCAGGCGAGGATAGTGAGGATTTGGCGGAGGGGTAGAAGAAGCGGGGAATTTGAAAAATTCAGGGGATCCACAGAAACACAAAATATACACCTGCAGTACACTTGTAGGGAAAAAGATATACATTTTTTAGACATATATGTTATGCTGGAAATAGCAGTAATTTGTAAGGGGAGACTTGCACGAGGAGACGGGGCTACAAGCAGGCCTCGGACGGGGGATATTCGTTTGTCCTGATCGAATGTCGGCTTCCCACTTATGTCAAGCTATGGTGAAGGAAGCAGGTTTGCCGCTTCACATAGGGAAGAAAGGAGCTGTATGAACCGAATATTGGGAAGACGAATGATTACGGGTATGATGGCCTTGTTTCTTGTGCTTGGAACACTCTTTCAGACAGCCATACCGGCCTTCGCGGAGGAGACGGAGACTGACATTACAGATAAGGTGACGATTGATTCTATTACCTCGTCGAACGCGGAAATCAAGGATTCCACGAATGTCAATGACTTCACCAGCTCCCTTAACTGGGGGGCGGATGTGGATTACAAGATCGATCTGACCGTCAACAAGGGGACGCCGATTCAGGCAGGGGATATCATTGAAATCCCGGTAAAAGCCGATCATGGGAATTTGTACGAGAGCCATGGACTCTCAGTTTTAGATTCGGAAGACGGCTCTCTCCTCGGAGAGGCAACGATCACCAAAGATAAGATTCGGATCAAAATCACACAGCAGAACCATACCAAGACGGCGGCTAAGCTTTCTATCCTGACAACATTGAAATCTGTCACGTCGGATTTTGTCGGCTCTTTTCCTACGCAAGCAGAGGTAGATGCGGCTTATGCTGCGCATCCGACAGGAATTGTCAAGGTTAAAATCCTCGACAAAAATGTCAATGTGAATGTTAAGTCGAATTACTGGGTGAATACTTCTGCAAAGTTCTTCAAAATTTATCCGACGCCCGGCGTCGATCAAGATGCCTTCTTTTCGAAGGGCAGTTTGAAAGGTGGACGGACTTCGCCAACAAACATGAGTACCTATTGGAACATTCAGTGGAACAGGACAAATTACACATATAACCTGACGTCTCCGCTTAACGGCAAGACAAATAAAACAACGGCGAATGCATCTGTTGTAGCTGCATTTCTCTTTGGCTACGACAAGGCCTTCGGATCATTTTCAGCCACTGAGACGTCTTATATGGAGGATATGCTTCCTGCTGACACGTATACAAATCTGACACTGAAAAGTGCAACCATTCTCGGAGTGAATTTATGCGAAGATGGCAAAACCCTTTTGATGAGGCAGAATTACAGAGATGGCAAGCTTGGGGACTGTTTCAATCCGGAGAATTCGATGTCATTCAAGTTTGATGATGTTTTCACGAAGAAAGAGGCTGCTTCCGGTCAATCCTACGAGCAGTTCAAGGCCTCTCTTAAGCCGGGCGAATACGGTATATACAAGAGTGCGAACGGAGATATGAGACTTGTGGCAAGCCTTGGAAAGATTGGTTCCAAGGATCCGAACAGTATGTATACCTGGGGAGATTTCTGCAATAAGCTGGGCAAGGAAAAACTCATCAGACTCGCGTTCCCTGCATACGAGGTTACCGCAGATCATGACATAAATAGAGTGACTCTTTCCCAGGAAATGATAGAAGAGCTCTATCAGAAGATTAAGGACTGGCCGATTACGGGGTGCAGTTTTGATTTTGATGCTGACTTGAAGAAGCCTGTGATGAGAACCGGGGCATCTATTGAGAATACGGCAACTGCCTCAGATCAAACAATTTCTGGAAAGAATTTCTTTGTGGTAGGTGAAATCAGTCTGTATACTTACAAGGACGGCGCGGCGATTTTAAAGACAGATGCCAAGACAGGACAGGGGATTGAGAAGGCGGAGTTCAAGCTTCAGGAGAAAGATCCTGCCGGTAATTGGATTGATTCGGATTCCCAGTATGTCAAGGACAATATTACGATTGTAGGCAGCAATGGGGGCAGTAAAAACGGCGATCGTTTCTATACCAATGCAAATGGTATTCTTAATATTCGAGGCCTTTTAAACGGTAAAATCTATCGCCTGGTGGAGACCAGGGCTCCGGAAGGGTATGACAACAGCAATCCTGCCGTGTCCAAGGAATTCGCCATCAGTTTCACTGACAAGGATGCAGCGGGCGACAATAAGGATTTCAGCCTGACTAATAAGAAGTCTGAATACAAGGTAACATATAAGATCGTCAAGAATCCGAATGGTGAGGGAATCCCGGCAGGAAGTCCCGCGGCGCCTGTGGATGCCAAGACCTACAATTTCAATTCGATTGTGGATGTTAAGCCGGATTTGACGATGACGGGATATATCTTTACCGGTTGGCATACCGAGAACGGTCAGAAGGTCACGGTCAAGGACAGTGACACTTCCTTTACCATGCCGAAGGCTGATGTTGAACTCGTAGGCTACTGGACCAGGAACACGACTGAGATCTCAGGTGAGAAGACCTGGGATGATGCCAACAATCAGGATGGCAAGCGTCCCAGTGTAATTAAGGTGAACCTTCTTGCCAACGGGAATCCTATTCAGAATAAGGAAGTAAGACCTGATCCGAACGGCAAATGGCTCTACAGCTTTAAGGACCTGCCTAAATATGATAACCGGGGACAGGAGATTTCGTATTCTGTGACGGAAGATCCGGTGGCAGAGTATGCGACAGAGGTTAGAGGATTTAATATCAAAAATACCTACGCGCCGAAGAAGACATCTGTAGCAGTGACGAAGATCTGGGATGATGCCAATAATCAGGATGGCAAGCGCCCGAACAGTATCAAGGTGCAGTTATACGCAGGCACGGAAAAGGTCGGCGCAGAAGTAGAACTTACCGGCGCAAACTGGACCTATACCTGGAATAATCTCCCTGAGAAAAAGGCCGGAAATACCATTAAATACACGGTAAAGGAAGTGGGGACAATCAACGGATACACCACATCCTATGATGATCAGAATCCGCAGAAGATCACGATTACCAACAAGCATCTTCCAGAAAAGACCAAAGTTGAGGGACAGAAGACCTGGAGCGACAGGAACAATCAGGACGGGAAGCGCCCGTCTGAAATCACGGTGAATCTTCTTGCCAACGGAGTGCAGAAGCAGAAGTTGAAGGTTACTGCCGCCGGTCAATGGAAGTACAGCTTTACCGATCTCCCCAAATATGAGAACGGACAGGAGATCAGTTACAGCTTGACGGAGGATACGGTAGACGGATACAGCTTCAGCAGAGACGGATTTAATATCAAAAACAGCTATACGCCGGAAGAGAGAAGCGTGACGGTCACCAAGAGCTGGGATGACGCCAACAATCAGGACGGCAAGAGACCAAACAGCGTGAAGGTGCAGCTATACGCAAACGGACAGAAGCAGGGATCCGAGATGGAGCTCAATGCCGGCAATGGCTGGTCTTATACCTGGACCAAACTTCCGAAGAAGTCGGCAGGCAATGAGATCAGCTATACCGTCAGGGAGACGACAGAGCTTGCAGCTTACAGGGCGACGGTAGACGACAGTGATATGGGCAATATCAAGATCACCAACAGTCATACGCCGGAGATCATAGAAGTTCAGGGTCAGAAGACCTGGGATGACGCCAACAATCAGGACGGCAAGAGACCAGAAGAGATTACGGTCAACCTGCTGAAAAATGGAGCCAAATTCAAGGAAATGACTGTCAGGGCTGACAGCGACGGGAACTGGAAGTATGCCTTCACAGGTCTTGCCAAGTATGAGAATGGGCAGGAGATTTCATACAGCGTAACAGAGAACACGGTAGAGGGCTACAGCACGGAGCTGGACGGCTACAATATTAAAAACAGCTATACTCCTGCCAAGACATCTGTGACTGTGACCAAGCAGTGGAATGACAGCAATGACAAGGACAAGATCAGACCGGCAGGCATCAAGGTACAGCTCTATGCCAACGGACAGAAGAAGGGCGAGCCGGTCGAGCTGAAAGCGGCAGACCAGTGGACCTATAGCTGGAAGGATCTTCCCCAGAAGGAAAACGGGAAGGATGTCGCCTATACGGTCAAGGAGCTTGACCAGGTTCCCGGCTACACAACGAGTGTAGATGATAAGGATCATGGGAATATCATTATCACCAACAGTCATACGCCCAAGATCTCTACCGTCGGAAGACCCAGGACGGGAGATACAAACCAGCTGATGATCTATCTGGCTGTTTTGGCTATTGCACTGGCGGCGATCGTTGGACTGGTTGTTGTCAGAAGGCGCAGAAGACAGTAAGAGATATACAGTGAAAGCTGATGCGTCTGCCTGTGAACCCGCTTTTTTGAGGGAGGGCGTGGATTCGGGAGCTGATGCGATGGCTTATTGACAAGACAGTTCATTGACAAGACGGCTCATTGACAGGATGCGCGAAAGGATCCGAGAAGGGAAAGTATGACTTTCCCTTCTCGGATCACTGTGTTATACTTTTCTCGATTTCGATGAGGACATTCAACGAGGACAGGATCGGGTGATTTTTCTGCAGCCCGGTCAAGGAGGAGTACAATGACGCATATTAAGACCCTTAAAACCAGAAGATTACAGAAGACCCTGAAGAAGGGCGGATGCGGCGAGTGCCAGACTTCTTGTCAGTCTGCCTGCAAGACCTCATGTACAGTAGGGAATCAGAGCTGCGAGAACCAGTAAGGCTGTATCGCTGCGGTTGAGGCCCGGCGAGTGCGGCGGCGACAGGCTGGTTTCGTAAATGTGTACTTGTTGCGAATAAGGGAAGACCGCGGGGACAAATCGGAGTCTCTGCGGTCTTTCTTTTACGCTTCGTGCGCCGGGCAGGCTATGGGTCGCCCTGCAAGGGAAACAGATGAATATCTGTGAGCTCCCTTCTTATGCGCCAAGGCGGGGTACAGTTTGCCCGGTAAGAGGACGTAAAGGCGCATCCGAGATGTCCCCGATCACGACCCGGGCGCCAAGGCGTATCCGTGAGATTCCGCCCCGGGCGAGCCATGAGTCGTCCTTAAATATCCCTGGATTGGAGAAAAGACTTGATTCATCAGTTTAAAAATAATGGTTACAATATTGTCTTAGACGTTAATTCCGGAGCCATCCATGTGGTGGATGACCTGACCTATGACATCATCGGCATGTATGAAGAGGAGGATCAGGATCGGATCCGGGAGCGGATGGCGGAGAAATATCCCAAAGTCAGCGAAGCAGACATCGAGGAGGTCTTCGCCGAGATCAAGGCCCTCATTGACGATCAGTCTCTCTTTACCCCGGATCACTATGAGACCTATATGGATGATGTCTTAAAACGACGTCCCACGGTAGTAAAGGCGCTCTGTCTCAATGTGGCTCACGACTGCAACCTGGCCTGCAAATACTGCTTCGCGGATGAGGGCACCTACTGCGGAGGCCCCAGAGAGCTCATGAGCTTCGAGACCGGGAAGAATGCCTTCGACTTTCTCATTGCTAATTCCGGGAATCGAAGGAATCTGGAGGTGGACTTCTTTGGCGGAGAACCCCTGATGAACTGGGAGGTGGTCAAGAAGCTGGTGGCTTACGGAAGACAGGAGGAGAAGCTTTACGACAAGAAATTCCGCTTCACACTGACGACCAACGGCGTTCTTTTAAATGATGAGATTCAGGACTTCCTTAACCGGGAGATGAGCAATGTCGTTCTCTCGATTGACGGCAGGAAGAAAATCCACAATCAAATGCGCCCCTTCCGCGGCGGACAGGATTCCTACGACAGGATTGTCCCCAAATTCCAGAGACTGGCGGAGTCCAGAGGGCAGCAGAGATATTACGCAAGAGGAACCTTTACCAGAAATAACCTGGATTTCTCCCAGGACGTTCTGCACATTGCGGACCTTGGTTTCAAGCAGATCTCGGTGGAACCCGTTGTGGCTCAGCCCACGGATGATTACGCGCTCCGTGAAGAAGACCTGCCCAAGCTCTTCGCCGAGTACGACCGGCTGGCCGCGGAGATGGTCCGCCGGATGGGAACGGATGAGGATTTTAATTTCTTTCACTTTATGATCGACCTGGAGGGAGGTCCCTGTGTGGCCAAGCGCCTGGCTGGCTGCGGCTCAGGCACCGAGTACGTCTGCATCACGCCGAACGGAGACATCTATCCCTGCCATCAGTTTGCCGGAAACAGGGACTTTGTTATGGGCAACGTCAATGACGGAAGCGGCCTGGTCCGGACGGATATCCGCGATGAATTCAAGCTCTGCAATGTCTACGCCAAGGACAAGTGCAGGGACTGCTTCGCCAAATTCTACTGCTCCGGCGGCTGCGCAGCCAATGCCTATAACTTCAAGGGAAAAATCAACGAGACTTATGATCTGGGATGTGCCCTGCAGCAGAAGCGAATCGAGTGCTCCATCATGATCAAGGCGGCTCAGGCCGACATGGAGGAGAATTACGAGGAATCTGTCCGCCTGCCCGATGCTCCCAGCGCGGTCTGCTGAAAAAAGTCCAAGAGTGGTCTGCTGGGAAGAGCTTTTTGCCTGCGAACCTGTGGATGTGCTAAAATAGTTCAGATGTTTGCCTTCCTGCAGCCGGGGCTGCCGGAAGTTGAGACAATAGAAGGAACACACCGCGAGTATTCTATTGTCACGCGTAGGGAATGAAGGAGAGTTAAGTATGAATCGTATGAAAAAGAGGACGGCGGTTCTGTGGCTTGTCATCCTGATCCTGGTGCTGGGATCCCTGGGGGTGATGAGCTTCAATGTCATCCGACAGACCAGGGCCACGGACAGCAAGGGCTTGAAGTTGGGCCTTGATCTGGCGGGAGGTGTGTCTATTACCTACCAGGCCAAGGGGGATACCCCTTCCTCCCAGCAGATGAAGGACACCATTGCCAAACTCCAGTCCCGTATTGAGAATGACCTGGGAGAGGGACAGACCACCACGGAGGCCAATGTCTACCAGGTGGGGGATAACCGCATCACCGTCGAAATTCCCGGCGTCAAGGACGCTAACGCGATGCTGGCCCAGCTGGGGACTCCGGGAAAGCTCTATTTCATCAAGCAGACCGGATCCGACGGCTCCGCCAATTATCAGGTCAGTCAGCAAACGGGCCAGTATGAACTGACCAAGTCGATCGAACAGCTGCAGTCGGATGGATCGATCGTCCTGACCGGATCTGACGTCACATCCTCAAAGGCCGGATACGAGACGCAGCAGACCGGTGCTCAGAAGCCGGTCGTTCAGATCTCTCTGAATGAGAACGGAACCAGGGCCTTTGCCGACGCAACCACACAGGCCAAGGCGAAGGGGCAGTCCATCGGTATCTATTATGATGGCAAGTTTGTCTCTGTTCCCAGGGTAGACGCGGCAATCACGGATGGCAGCGCTGTCATCAACGGAATGAGCAGCTACGAAGAGGCAGACAAGCTGGCCACCTATATCCGCATTGGGGGTCTGGACATCGAGCTGGAGGAATTGCAGTCTGAGGTTGTCGGCGCTCAGCTGGGAAGCAATGCCGTATCCACAGCCCTTCTGGCGGCCGGAGTCGGTCTTGCCATCGTCATGGTCTTCATGATCGCCCTCTACCTGCTCCCGGGCCTGGCAGCTGCGATTGCTCTGGCCCTCTACACGGTGATGACGGTAGCCATCCTCTATGCCTTCAATGTAACCCTGACCCTGCCCGGTGTGGCCGGTGTCATTCTGTCCCTAGGTATGGCGGTTGACGCCAACGCCATTATCTTTGCCCGTATCCGCGAGGAGATTTCCGCGGGAGCAAATGTCCGCAATGCTGTTGCGGCCGGTTTCCACAAGGCCCTCGGAGCCATTATTGACGGAAACGTAACCACCCTGATCGCGGCCGCGGTTCTGGGTCTTCTGGGCTCCGGAACAGTCAAGGGATTTGCCATCACTCTGGCGATCGGCGTCGTACTGTCTATGTTTACGGCCCTCTTGATTACCAGACTGATTATTAGCATCTTCATGGCCCTGGGGGCTCGCGATCCAAAGGCTTATGGCAAGTCCAGAGAGTGGCCGAAGATTAACTTTATCGGGAGAAGATGGCTCTTTATCGGTATTTCTCTGGCTGTCATCTGCGCGGGTGTGATTGGACTTGGCTTTCATCAGCTGTCTGCAGGCAAAGCCCTCAATTACAGCCTGGAGTTCTCCGGCGGCACATCCACAACCGTAAGCTTCGACCAGGCCTATAACCTGCAGGAGGCGCAGAGTCAGATCGTACCTGTCTTCGAATCTGTCACCGGTGACCATGATGTTCAGGTGCAGACAGTGCAGAATTCAAAGCAGATTATTTTCAAGACCAGGACTCTGAATCTGGAGGAGCGCAAGAGCCTGAATGAGGCCCTGAACCAGAAGTTCGGAGTAGCCGAGTCTGAGATCAGCTCAGAGAACATCTCATCTACCATTGGCGGCGAGATGCGAAGGGCAGCTCTGATCGCGGTGATTGTGGCAGTCTTTTTCATGCTGATCTACATCTGGCTGCGATTTAGGGATTTCCGCTTTGCCTCATCCGCGATTATTGCCCTGGTACATGATGTTCTGATCGTTCTGACCATGTACGCGATTTTCCGTATGTCTGTCGGATCCGCTTTTATCGCATGTATTCTGACAGTTGTCGGATATTCCGTGAACGACACCATTGTTATCTTTGACCGTCACAGGGATAATCTGAAGACCCTGACTGATACGAGCAATGAGGCCTTGGCGGAGATGGCCAATGAAGGCGTTCGTGAGACTCTGGGCCGGTCTTTGTCCACTTCCTTTACGACGGCAGTGATGGTGCTGATGCTTCTGATTCTCGGGACATCTACCATGAGAGAATTTGCTTTCCCGCTCCTGGTCGGTGTCATTTCGGGAACATATTCCTCGATCTTTATCGCGACCCCCCTCTGGTATATGATGCGGTCTCACAGCAAGATCAAGTCTGCAGACGGTTCTGCCAGGGTTACGGCGAATGAGGAAAAGGCCGTTAGAAAGAAGAAGAAGGCGCAGATGGCCAAGACGCGCAGATAGTGCTGGCGTAAGAAAAAGTATTGGTTCTGTAGAAAATGAAGGCCGACCGCCGGACTTCGCCCCTGCTTTGCATGAGCGATGCCCGGCGGTCGGCTTTTTATTGTGTGTCAAATAGCTCGTAGGGCTCTGTGGAAAAATCCGCCATATTCATGGTAATAGAATGCCTGTGGAGCGTGCATACTATTGTTTATTTGCTGGCGAAAGCGGAACTTTAGATACAGAGTCCTCCTGTAAAATGTCCTCTGAACTTTCTCCTGAGAGCTTCACGCAGGCACAATTGTCATCCTTTCCGCCTCCTGCCGGAGGGCCTCACTCTCCTCCCGGTTCCCGTCGGGAAAGGCCAGGCAGAGATGCCCCTGCTCGCGGCTGAAGAAATAGACATGGTCGGAGAGAATGTCCTCCCTGGGGACCTGCGCTGTATTAACCTGAACGACCATGTCATCCAGGCTCTTCTGACACATCAGGGATGTGTAGGGTGTGATCAGGACCTCGTGGATGGATGAGGGAATGACAATCAGGTCACAGGACAGCTTACCCGCGATATCGGACAGAAGCTCGGGGTAGAGGATTGTGGCGGCCCCGTACAGCCTGGCCTGGTTGCCGAGGACAAAGAGGGGAGGACTCGCAAGCTGATCGCTGTCCGGACAGGAAGGCGCGAGAGGATCATCAGGACAAGAAGACGAAAGCAAATCTGCCTGTCCCTTCTCTTCAGGAGCAGGCGCCTGGTCCAGAAGCTCTTCCATGGGCTGAAAGGTATAGGGGAGAAGGCGCGGCGTATTGAATTCTGCGATTGCAAGAAGGTCTTGCATTGTGGGATTGCCCCAGGCCTTCAGGTGACTCTTGTGAATCAGAACGCTGGCATGATGTCCTTCCTGATCTTCTAAGAGAATGGCGAAGACAATCGCCAGATCCAGAAAATCAATATGCGGGATGTCGAGCAGGAGATTTTGATTATCCGACTGCTTCAGAAGACGAAAGACCAAATGATGCCGAATATAAGCAAAATCCGCAAAGCGCTCGACATCGAAGGGAGGGTCTGTCCTGCGCTTCTGGTAGCAGTCCAGGATTTCCTTGAAGATGGCATCAAAAGAAAGCCCCTTCTCATAGCGCCCGTAATAATAATTCAGATAGATATTGGGGGTGAGATTGCAATCCGGCGCGTAAATCATCAGAGAATCCAGAGTGACTGCGTTGGTCTTTAAAATACTGCTGATACGAATATCATAGTCCGGGGAAAATTCCCGGCGGATCTGCGTCAAGAGTTTGTTTTTGAAGTCCGGATAGGACATGTGATTTGCTGTCATGAATTTTCCTCATAGACATGACAGGATAAGAAGGCGGCGGGAGACCACAAATCCATTATAGCATGGGAGGAAGAGGTCTCCTATCGGGCGAAAGCGACAAAGTTCGCGCCTGTAATTCAGGCAAGTTGCCCGAAGACCTCTGAGGTGATTGTGTCGGGTAAGAAACCGCAGGTGGTTGACTGCGCAAAATCCCCAGCTTCGTGAAGCCGGGGAAAGAGGGAGCGAGATCGTATGCGCGGGTACAGAAGAACCCATAGTCTGGTGAAGTTGAGGGAGCGAGATCGTATGCGCGGGTACAGAAGAACCCATAGTCTGGTGAAGTTGGGGGAGCAAGAGCGCATGCGCGGGTATTGTATGAAAAATCCCCGGTCTCGCGAAGATAGCCGCGAGGCCGGGGACAAGGAGAAAAATCAGAAATAAGAAGCTGGTCGGAGAACTGCTCCATAGGCAGTTCTCCATCACAGCAGTGGGTCAGGGATTAGCCTTCAATCAGTACCTGCGAAGGCTTCTCTTCAACCTGCTTGGTCTCTTCCTTGGGAACGTTGAGCGTGAGAACTCCGTCCTTGAAAGATGCCTTGATATCGGAAGCATCCAGGTGTTCACCGACGTAGAAGCTTCTCTGGAAGGATCCGGAGTAGCGCTCACGGCGGATATAATGTCCTTCATCATCCTTTTGGTCATTGTTCTGTTCTCTCTTGGCTGAGATAGTCAGATAACCCTGCTTGAGGTCAACATTGACATCGTCCTTGCTGAAGCCGGGCAGATCCATTGTCAACTCATATGCGCCCTCGAGATCTTTGATGTCAGCTCTTAAGTTGGCAACACCATTCTGTTGGGAAGCCATCTTACCTGTGGGCCAGAAGAAATCATCATTGAAGAAGTGATCGAATACATTGTCGGATAGAATACTAGGTGTCATAAACATATGAAACTCCTTTCTTTTTGCAGAAATCACATTTTGGCGAATTACGATTGGGATTTGCAATCCGCGCTTCGAGAAAGCTTGATGCAAGAACCTTCTTTGGGCTCCGGCCGCTTCTCTGATTTCCTTTTGACTATGTTATACACCGATTTGTTAGCACTGTCAATAGGTGAGTGCTAATTTTTTCTAAAAACATTTTTAGGTCTGATGGATGGGACGATGATATTGGTATCGAGCATTTCTCTCCATTTTTTATGATGTCCTTACAGGCAATCGATTAGTCCAGCCAACGGGACAGAATCGGACAATGGAATACGCGCTTTGTGGAGTGCATGGTCATAAAAAGAGGACTCTATGGCCAATAAAAAAGAGCCGTGAAGAAAGGAATGTCCCTTCCTCACAGCTCCTGATCGAAAAGCTTCTAATCGGACTCGAACCGATGACCCCTTCATTACGAGTGAAGTGCACTACCAACTGTGCTATAGAAGCGTATGAAGCGATTATACGGGAGTGAGAGGCATTTTGCAAGAAAAGCTTACTGATTGGAACAAGCGGGGTCTCACTGCTATAATGGCAGACATGAATAAGGTGAATTATCAGAAAGTACTGGATCAGACGCTTGCGCAGCTACAGGAGGAGGGGAGAGTTCCCCGCCTGCTCATTCACTCCTGCTGCGCTCCCTGCTCTTCCTATGTTCTGGAGTATCTGTCCCGGTATTTCGATATTACAGACTATTTCTATAATCCCAATATCTATCCGGCTGAGGAGCATGAACACAGGATTCGGGAGTTGAATCACTTCATTGAGCAAATGCCGTCCGAGCATCCCATTTCTTTTCTGGCCGGCGACTATGAGGATGAGAAATACTACGAGGCTGTCCGAGGCCTGGAACATGAGCCCGAGAGGGGCAAGCGCTGCGAGGTCTGCTTTCGCCTGCGCCTGGAGGAGGCGGCGAGGAAGGCCGGGGAGCTTAGGATGGATTACTTCACAACCACTCTTTCGATTTCGCCTATGAAGGATGAGCAGCTCTTAAACGAGATCGGAGCTGAGATGGGAGAGAAATATGGGGTCAGCTATCTCTACTCAGATTTCAAGAAGAAGGGCGGTTACCTGCGTTCGACTCAGCTGTCCAGAGAATACGGGCTCTATCGACAGGACTATTGCGGCTGTGTCTTCTCTATGCGGGAGCGTGAGGAGCTGCGACCTCAAAAGCAGACTTCAGAGGAATCCCTGCCGGAGGAATTGTGTCTTTCCCGTGTGTGAGAGGAAGAGATCAGATGACAGAAAAGAGCAGATCGACCTGAGTTGATCCTCGTGGAAAAAATCAGGAAAAAGAAACGAAGAGAAATAGACGAAGAAAAAGAAACGAAGAGAAAGAAACGAAGAGAAACAGACGAAGAAAAGGGACAGAGAAAAGACAGGAGGTAACGATGGCGCAATTATGGGGTGGACGTTTCACCAAGGAGACAGATAAGCTGGTATACGCATTCAATGCCTCCATTTCCTTTGATCAGAAATTTCTGGCGGAAGATTTGCAGGGGTCCCGGGCCCATGTCAGGATGCTGGCAAGGCAGGGCATCCTGACCCGGGAGGAGAGGGATCAGATCTTAGAGGGCCTGGACGGAATTGAGCGCGATGTAGCGTCCGGAGTCCTGGAAATCACGGACCGCTATGAGGACATCCATTCCTTCGTCGAGGCCAACCTGATCGACCGCATCGGCGATGCAGGCAAGAAGCTGCACACCGGAAGAAGCCGTAATGACCAGGTGGCTTTGGATATGCGTCTCTTTACTCGCAGGAATCTCTGTGAGCTTGACGCGGAGCTGCGCGAGCTTTTGGAGGTGATTCTTCATATTATGGAGGAGAACATAAAGACCATTATGCCGGGATTCACCCACCTGCAGAAGGCTCAGCCCATCAGTCTGGCTCACCACATGGGGGCCTATTTTGAGATGTTTCAGAGGGATCGTCTGCGGCTGCAAGACATTTATAAGCGCATGAACTACTGCCCCCTCGGAAGCGGGGCTCTGGCGGGGACCACCTATCCCCTGGACCGGGAGTACACGGCAGAACTTCTGGGATTTGACGGCCCCACAGAGAACTCCATGGATGGGGTCTCTGACCGGGATTATCTGATCGAGTTTCTCTCCGCCATGTCTACCGTTATGATGCACCTGTCCCGTTTCTCCGAGGAGATCATCATCTGGAACTCCAACGAGTACCGCTTTGTCGAGATTGATGACGCCTATTCGACAGGATCTTCTATTATGCCACAGAAGAAGAACCCTGATATCGCCGAGCTGGTGCGCGGCAAGACCGGCCGTGTCTATGGGGCTCTTATGCAGATCCTGACTACGATGAAGGGGATTCCGCTGGCCTACAACAAGGATATGCAGGAGGACAAGGAGATGGCCTTCGATGCCATGGACACAACGAAGGGATGTGTCCGTCTCTTTGCGGGCATGCTGAGAACCATGCGTTTTAACAGGGAAGTTATGCTTGCCTCGGCCCGGCATGGCTTTACCAATGCGACGGACGCCGCCGACTATCTGGTCCGTAAGGGAGTTCCCTTCCGCGATGCCCACGGGATTATCGGCCGTGTGGTTTTATATTGTCTGGACAGGGGAATTGCCATTGATGATATGAAGCTGGAGGAGCTGCGCCAGTTCTCGCCGGCATTTGACGGGGATATCTATCAGGCGATTTCCATGCAGACCTGCGTTGCCAAGAGGCTGACCATCGGAGCGCCGGGGCCTGAGGCAATGGCAAGAGAGATCGCCCTTGCAAAGAGCTATCTGGAAAAGCATCCGGCTATGAGTGATCCCAGCAGAGCTTGAAGCATTTGCTCCATACCGAGAAATATAAAAAGTCTGCGAGGGTCGGAAGAATGCCCAACTTGATTTGGAACGTTGAAAAAATCGCCAAGAAGTCCCATTCGAATTTGCGCATATTCGTCAAAACGTGGGAAATAGGGATCTTCCTTGCATTTGCAGAGCCCCTCTTCTATGATGATAACCATGCAAAAACAAATGTCCGTCTGGTAAAGACAAGGAGCTGAATAAAGGAGCTGAATATGAGTGAAAAATTAAGAGTTGGTATCTTAGGCGCAACCGGAATGGTGGGACAGCGGTTTATTGCTCTGCTGGAGAATCATCCCTGGTTTCATGTTGCCCTTGTGGCGGCTTCTCCCAGGTCTGCAGGCAAGACTTATGAGCAGGCAGTTGAGGGTCGCTGGAAGATGGATACACCCATTCCCGCGGATGTTGCCAAGCTGGTCTTGAAAAATGTCAATGAAGTGGAGGCGGTTGCTTCTGAAGTGGATTTCGTCTTCTCCGCTGTCGATATGTCCAAGGATCAGATTCGGGAGATTGAAGAGGCCTACGCCAAGACGGAGACACCAGTTGTCTCCAATAACTCCGCACATCGCTGGACACCGGATGTTCCCATGGTTGTTCCCGAGATTAATCCGGAACACTTTGCAGTGATCAAGTACCAGAAGGAACGTCTGGGAACCAGGCGGGGCTTCATTGCTGTGAAGCCAAATTGTTCCATTCAGTCCTACGCTCCGGTTCTGTCCGCCTGGAAGAAGTTTGAGCCGACAGAAGCGGTGGTGTCCACCTATCAGGCCATCTCCGGCGCCGGCAAGAACTTTAAGGACTGGCCGGAAATGATGGGTAATATCATTCCCTTTATCTCCGGGGAGGAGGAGAAGTCCGAGAAGGAACCCCTGCGCATCTGGGGTCATGTGGATGATATAAAGAAGTGTATTGTCCCCTCAGAGGACATGAAGATTACTTCCCAGTGTATCCGTGTTCCTGTTTTGTATGGACATACGGCGACTGTCTTTGTCAATTTCAGGCAGAATCCAACCAGGGATCAGCTGATTGAGGCTATGGAATCTTTCAGGGGCCTGCCCCAGGAACTTGCGCTTCCCTCTGCGCCGAAGCAGTTCATTCAGTACCTGACGGAGGACAACCGCCCTCAGGTTGCCCTGGATGTGAACTATGAGAGAGGCTTTGGCGTCTCCGTCGGTCGCCTTCGCGAGGATTCGATCTTTGACTGGAAGTTCGTCGGCCTGTCGCATAACACCGTCCGCGGCGCCGCGGGCGGAGCTGTACTCTGCGCAGAGCTTTTGACTGCGCAGAAATACATCACAGCCAAGTAATTGCGGAGATTCTGCCGTATTTGCCATGTCCGCCCAAGGAAAGAAGCTGTGAGGCGGACAAAGCCGCAGGAGACAGGGATTTATGACAGTGGAATGCTTGCGGGGGTTCTTGTGAAAGAGCAAAGTGAGCAGGCCGAGTGAAAGATCAGACGGAAGCTCAACTGCGGTGAGAATAGAAAAGAGGAGAAAAATATGTATACATGGGAGGACATTTACAGGGAAGATCCACAGGTAGCGGATGCGATTCGGGCGGAGTATGACAGACAGTCCGATCACATAGAACTGATTGCTTCAGAGAACTGGGTATCCCCCGCCGTTATGTCAGCCATGGGATCTGTTTTGACCAACAAGTATGCCGAGGGCTATCCGGGACACCGTTACTACGGAGGCTGTCAGAATGTCGATGTGGTCGAGCAGCTGGCGATTGACCGCGCCAGAGAGCTCTTTGGCGCGGAGTATGTCAATGTCCAGCCTCACTCCGGGGCCCAGGCCAATATGGCGGTTGAAATGGCGGTCTTAAAGCCGGGCGATACCCTGATGGGGATGGCTTTAGATCAGGGCGGACATTTGACCCACGGATCCGCCGTCAACTTCTCCGGACTCTACTTTCACGTCGTGCCCTATGGGGTCAATGAGGACGGCCTGATTGACTACGGGGAGGTCCTTCGCATCGCCAAAGAGTGCAGGCCAAAGATGATCATTGCCGGCGCTTCCGCCTATTCCAGAGCGATTGATTTTCAGAAGTTCAGAGAGATCGCGGACCAGGTCGGAGCCATCCTCATGGTGGATATGGCCCATATAGCAGGCCTGGTGGCGGCAGGCCTGCACCAGAACCCGGTTCCCTATGCCCATGTCGTGACCTCGACGACCCATAAGACCCTGCGCGGGCCCCGCGGCGGACTGATTCTTGCTACCGAAGACTTTGCGAAAGAGTATAAGCTCAACCGCTATGTCTTCCCCGGTGTCCAGGGAGGCCCTCTCATGCATGTCATTGCAGCCAAGGCGGTCTGCTTCAGGGAGGCACTGGATCCGTCCTTCAAGGTCTATATGAAGCAGGTTGCAAAAAATGCCAGGGCTCTGGCCGAAGGCTTGAAAAAGAGGGGATTAAGCATTGTTTCCGGTGGTACGGACAACCACCTGATGCTGCTGGATCTGACTCCCTTCCAGGAGACGGGCAAGAATGTGGAGCAGTGGCTGGATCAGGCTCATATCACAGCCAACAAGAACACCATCCCCAATGATCCCCAGTCCCCCTTTACCACCTCCGGCGTCCGCCTGGGGACTCCCGCGGCGACCAGCCGCGGCTTAAGAGAAGAGGATTTCGACCAGCTGGCAGAGGCCATTGCCATCATTGTCAGGGACAAGGAGGCCGGGATCCCGAGAGCCAGAGCGATTGTGGACAGTCTGACGAAGAAATATCCCCTGTCTGCGGCCTTTTGAGAGGGCTGTTGGAGTGTGCAGCATGGCAAAAATGCAGGTTGTTTTCGAATGAGCTCTGCCATTTTGCTGTGCATCGGGCTGGAGGGAACCCGCAGCCGATGGCATTGGAAAAGCAGAGTACATACGGTCAGGTAAAGATATAGCGCATTTTCTTTGGCAGACGGCAGGGAGGCCGTGCAATTGCTTTTTTAAGTGCCGATTACTATAATTGACGTATGTTGTCAGCGCTTATCGGATACGGTGGGCCGGGAGAAAAGAGGAGTGATCCATGATCGATATTAAGCTCTTAAGAGAGAATCCGGAACTTGTAAAGGAGAACATCAGGAAGAAGTTCCAGGAGCACAAGCTTGCCCTGGTCGACGAGGTGATCGAATTAGATGAGAAGGTTCGGACTCTGAAGGGCGAGGGGGACGACCTTCGCGCCAGGAGGAACGAACTGTCCAGGCAGATCGGATCTCTGATGAAGGAGGGAAAACGCCAGGAAGCGGAAGAAGTCAAGGCCCAGGTAACTGCCAACGCTGACCGTCTCAAGGTCATTGAGGAAGAGGAGAGAGAGCTCTCTGAGAAGCTGACGAAGGACATGATGGTCATTCCCAATATCATCGACGATTCTGTCCCCATTGGTCCCGATGACACCTGCAATGTGGAGATCGAGAAGTTCGGCGAGCCCCTTGTGCCCGACTATCCGATTCCCTATCACACGGATATCATGGAGGCCTTTGACGGCATTGATATGGACGCAGCCGGCAGGGTTGCGGGCAACGGCTTCTATTATCTGATGGGGGATATCGCACGGCTGCATTCCGCCTGCCTGTCCTATGCCCGTGACTTTATGATCAACAAGGGCTTTACCTACGTCATTCCCCCCTACATGATTCATGGCAATGTGGTGTCCGGCGTCATGTCCTTCGATGAGATGGACTCCATGATGTATAAGATAGAGGGAGAAGACCTCTATCTGATCGGTACGTCCGAGCACTCCATGATCGGCAAGTTCATCGATACCTTAAATGATGAGGAGAAGCTTCCTTATACCTATACATCCTATTCTCCCTGCTTCCGCAAGGAGAAGGGAGCCCACGGCATTGAAGAGAGAGGGGTCTATCGGATCCACCAGTTCGAGAAGCAGGAGATGATCGTCGTCTGCAGGCCGGAGGAGGCCTGGGACTGGTACAATAAGCTCTGGTCCAATACGGTAGAACTCTTTCGATCCATGGATATCCCCGTGCGGACTTTGGAGTGCTGCTCCGGCGATCTGGCTGACCTCAAGGTCAAATCCTGTGACGTCGAGGCCTGGTCCCCCCGGCAGAAGAAGTATTTCGAAGTCGGTTCCTGCTCCAACCTGGGTGATGCCCAGGCAAGACGCCTGAAGATCCGCGTTAAGGATAAGGATGGTAATAAGTACTTCGCCACTACCTTGAATAACACCTGCGTGGCACCACCCCGTATGCTGATCGCCTTTTTGGAGAATAACCTGCAGGCGGACGGCTCGGTCAGGATCCCGGAGGTTTTGCAGCCCTATATGGGAGGTACGAAGGTACTTCTTCCCAAGCATCCGATGAAGGAGAGCTGATCTGTTTCCCAGACACTGCCGGAAGGAGAGCGGATGTCATTTTTCAGGACGTCGCAAAAAAGCGGTCACAGGTATGCGCGGTGTGTTCTGTGACGAGGAGAGGGCGTGTACTTTATGCGCTGGCATGAAGTATTGTTCGCCGGAAAGGAGTCCCCATGAAATTAGAATTATTTGGTTTTGAGACCTGTCCCTTCTGCAAGGTTGTCCGCGCAGAGATTGCCGCCCAGGGACGCACCGATGTCACAGAGTATGATATCTATAAGGATGACGAGGCCTACAATCGCCTGATTACTGTTGGCGGTAAGGAGCAGTGCCCCTGTCTCTTTGTTGATGACAAACCCCTCTATGAGAGCGCTGAGATCATCAGGTTCTTGAAGGAGCATCCTCAGGCCTGAATTCAAACCGGCTTATGTATCCAAATCGAATTGTAGAATAAAGGGTTTATGCCAAATCGAATGATTGAATAAAGAGTGTTGACAAATCCCCCTTCTCGCCATCCGCGAGGAGGGGGATTTGCTATATCAGTCTTAGCTCAGGCGTACAGGACAAAAACCATCCGCGAGCTCTTTCGTCCAGCCCTTGCCAGGTGGAAGGAAGCTGCAGGAGGAGAGGATGCAGGCAGCTGCGAGGAGCAAGGGGAGAAGTTTCTTCATAGAGCATCACCTCCAAAGGGAAAGTTCAGTTTTTATACAAAACAGACATACTGTCTATTAACTTAAAGATTAATAAGAGACAATATCTCACACTTTTATAATAAATAAATCGAAGTTACTATTCAATTATAGAAAACAGAGAAAAAACATAAGGGTATAAACTGATAAAAGAGATTTATTGTTCAAAATTACTAAATTTCGAATTGAACAAGTCATTTTGCAGAAAAGTAGGACTCGAGACAAAGAGCGCTCTTGACTTGTTTTTTCCAAGGGCGTATGATGGAGCAATAAATTAGCAACAGAACAGACAGAGTGCTAATTACATTTTGAACAATAAAATCAAACGGCCTCACATATCAGTCTCTGACGAAGAGTATCGGATCTGTGAGAGATAGGAGAATAGAATGACAGTTGTTCCAGTATATAATATCGTCCTGGTGCCGGATGCCAACATGTACCTGCGCACCGAGACCTATCAGAATATGACCGGCAAATCTCCTAAGATCGGGGAGCGGGTGATGATGATCGCCCTGAGGGAGAGAAAGACCCGGGACCAGTTTGCGGAGGATTCCTTCTACCCTATCGGGGTGACCGGAGAGGTGATTGAGCACAGCCCGGAGAACGGTTTTCTGGTGATCCACACCGGCGAGCGCCGCAATCTGGACCAGGTGACCGTCTACAGCGATCACAGCATTGAACTGGGGGTCAGTAGGCGGGAAGCGATCGATGATCTTGATCCGGAGCTGGAGAAGGAACATCTGATGAAGCTCAAGCAGGAGATGATTCGCGCCGCGGCCGGCCAGCCCTGGGAGAGCGGAATCCGCACCTATCTGGCGCAGATCAATAGTATGAATGAGGCCATCGCCATGATGAGCCCCTGGATTATGGAGGGGGCTAAGGAGCGCTATGAGCTCCTGGCAGCCGACTCCAACCGGGAACGCATGGAGCTGGCGGAGAAGATCGCCTACCAGAATGTGGAGATGAACCGGATCAACACCGAGGCGAAAAATGCCCAGGAGGAGGACTATCAGAAGCTTTACCGGGAGCAGGCCATCAAGAAGCAGATCGACTATCTGCAGAAGGAGCTGGATCAGATGCACCCGGACAGTGTGTCTGATCTTCGCCGCCTGGAGCTTGCCATTGATCGGTCCGGAATGCAGGGAGATGCCCAAAAGGAGGCGAAAAAGGTCTTAAATCGCCTGAAGCAGGAGGGACAGAACTCTCAGGAATCCGGTATGCTCTATGATTACCTGGATTTTGTTACTTCGCTCTCGTGGAAGAGGGAGAAGGCGGCTGACATTGACCTGAACAAGGCGAGAAGGATTCTGGACGAGGATCACTATGGCCTAAAGAAGGTCAAGGAGCGTATCATCCAGCAGATCGCGGTCATGAACCTAAAGAAGCAGCAGGCCGGTTCGATCCTTCTCTTTGTCGGCGCTCCCGGGACCGGTAAGACCTCCATCGGCAAATCGATCGCCAGGGCGCTGGATCGGGAATATGTGCGTGTCTCTCTGGGAGGGGTTCGCGATGAGGCGGATATCCGCGGTCACAGGAGAACTTATCTGGGAGCCATGCCGGGCCGCATTATGGACGGGATCAGCAAGTCCGGCGTCTCCAATCCGGTCATGGTCTTAGATGAGATTGACAAGCTGGGCCAGTCCTACAACGGAGACCCCGCCAGCGCTCTTTTGGAGGTGCTGGATCCGGAGCAGAACAATACCTTCACCGACCATTACATGAATGTCCCCTATGACCTGTCGGACGTCTTCTTCATCTGCACAGCCAACTCCCTTGATACGATTCCGGGTCCCCTCTTAAACCGCATGGAAGTGATCTCTTTTCAGGGCTATACGCCCATCGAGAAGTACGCGATTGCCAGAGAGCATCTCTTCGCCAAGAGCCTGGATAAGGTGGGACTGAGCTGCGACCAGATTTCGATCAGTGACGATGCCATCCATGCTCTGATTGAGGACTATACCAGAGAGGGGGCGTCCGCGGTCTCAAGAAGCATATGGATACCATATGCCGGGCGGCGGCGGTCAGGCATCTGGAGGAGCCGGATCAGCTGGTTGAGGTGACGGGAGAGAATCTGCCTGATTTTCTGGACATGAACCCCATGATTCATAACAGGGTCAGGGATTCGGCCAATCCAGGCGTTATTACAGGCCTGGCCTGGACACCGGTGGGCGGAACCATTCTCTACATTGAGACCATGTTTACCAAGGGCAGCGGCAAGGTACAGGTGACCGGGCAGCTTGGGGACGTTATGAAGGAGTCCGCCCAGATCGCCGTCAGCCTGGTCAAAAACCTCTATCCCAAGCAGTCCAGGCTCTTTGAGGAAAATGATCTTCACATTCATGTTCCCGACGGAGCGACGCCAAAGGATGGTCCCTCCGCAGGTATTACCCTGGTGACGGCCCTGTCTTCTCTTTTGACCGGAAGATCAGTCTCTCCCCACTATGCTATGACAGGGGAGGTATCTCTGCAGGGGAATGTCAATCCGATCGGAGGACTGCCGGAGAAGCTGATGGCAGCCCAAAGGGCGGGTGTGGAAACGGTCTTTATCCCCAGGGATAATGAGCAGGACCTGCGTGATGTGGCCGATGAGGTCAAAGACCAGCTTCAGATCATTCCTGTGGAGAAGATCTCGGATGTGCTCAGACAGCTGGATCTGCTCGTGGAATCCGCTTGACTGATATGATCTTTCACAGGGGATTTATCGTTATAAAGAGACAGGAAAGCATGTGTTAAGCATGCTTTTTCCTGTCATGAATCAGAATGCTGCGGCAGGGCGGATGCGCTCGGGCCGCGGCATTTTTACGGATATGGAGTGCCATGGAGGGCATATGCTACGGTTTGCGATAGTGGAATCCGCTTGGATCATGTAGGATGGAGCAAATAGTTGTATAAAAATTATAATCGTTGGAGTTACAACAGAAATAGAAAATCTGCCAGGCTATGATTGGACCGTCAACAGAAAGTAACCACGAACGAATCAAGAGAGAAGAGCCGGGAGGTGTGCATATGGTTCGCGTATTGGATTTCAACAAGAAGGTGGCTGATCTGGCAAAAGAGGATCCGGATTTTATTGAGATCATGGCAGATTTAGGCTTTAAGGAGATCACCTCTCCGACGGCCCTAAAGCTGATGGGGAAGGTGATGACGGTGCCCAAGGGGGCGGCAGTCAAGGGGATTCCCCTGGAGCGGATTGTAAACCGCTTTGAAGAGGCCGGATTTCGTGTGATCGGCCTGCCGGAGACTTTCTCGAGAGAGCGGGAAAAGGGGAAAGAGTCAGCCAGCCAAAAAGCCGCGGATCCCGGGGACAAGCGTCGCGGGGATCAGGTCTCAGAGGAAGCGCAGACTGTGTCCGGTCCGGCCGCCGACGGGAAGATGCCCGAAGAGCGGAAAGAAGAGGAGAGGGTCAGCCTCCTCAAGGACTATATCAGTCGTGTGGGACAGGGAGAGGATCTGGAGTCAGTCCGCAGAGATTTCATCCGGAATTTTGAGTCCGTCTCTGTCCACGAGATCGCGGAGGCGGAGCAGTCACTGATCAGTGACGGGATGGATCCCAGAGAGGTACAGAAGCTCTGTGATCTCCACTCCGCCCTCTTCCACGGCAAGACCGAGGCGGAGGTCTGGGCGGAAGAGGAGGCTAAGAGCGCTGAGGCCGGACATGAAATCCCTCAGGGACATCCGGTGGACTACTTCCACAGGGAGAACGCCGCCCTGGAGAAGAAGCTCAAGAGGGCCAGGCTGGATCTGGGCTTCGGGACAGATTTAAAGAAGATCCAGGAGGAGCTGGCCGACTTAAAGCGGGTGCGCGTCCTCTATGGCAAAAAGGAAGAATCCATCATGCCCCCCCTGGAGCGATACGGGATTTCCGGCCCCAGCAACGTCATGTGGGGAGTGGACGATGAGATCAAGGCGGAGCTGGGGCGTCTGTCTTCCTCTCTTGCCTCCGCTCTGGAAAATGACCGCGTCCAGGCCATGTTTGATGCCGTCAAAGAGGACATTGCCGCTGTCTACCAGCGCATGGAGGAGATGATCTACAAGGAGGAGAAGATCCTTCTGCCCATGGCTATGGAGCACTTCACCCGGGAGGAGTGGCTTCTGGTCTATGAAGATCTCTTTGAAATGGGTCCGGTTTTCATTGATTCCATCCCCCACTGGGAGGAGGGAGACAGGCTCCTGGAGGAGAAGAGAGCCGCTGCCAGAGCCTCGATTGACTCTGAGGGCATGATTATGTTCGAGCAGGGAAAGATGTCTCTCGCTCAGCTGCAGGCCATGTTTGACCTGCTTCCCATTGACATCACCTTCATCGACGCCGATGATGTTAATCAGTTCTTCTCGAACCAGGGCAAGGTTTTTGCCAGACCCAGGTCCGCTCTGGGTCGCAAGGTCTATGACTGCCATCCGGTCCGCATCCGTCCCGTTGTCGAGCAGCTGATCAGTGAGTTCAAGGAGGGAAGCAGAGACTCCTATGAGCGCTGGATTCCAAACCCCCTCAAGCCGGTCAAGATCCAGTACCTGGCAGTCCGTGACCGGGAGGGAAAATTCCTGGGGACCCTGGAGCTTGTTCAGGATTTTAGCAAGATCAAGAAGGAGCTCAGGCATTTTCGCTGAGCAGGCGGACTAGAGCTGATATGTTTTCGCGAATTCAATAAAACGGGTCACGCTGTCTCTCACATAGACCCCTTTTTTCCATATGATTCCTATCCTGCTTGTGATTTCAGGCTCGATAGGAATTTTTATGATGTCGTCACAGGAGAGGGGGACAGAGGAGTAGAAGAAGGCCCCGGCAATGTCTTCCAGGATGTATTTTCTGGCAGTGCTGATCTGACTGCTGTACATGATGATATTGGGGGTTATCTCCGCGGCGTGAAAGCGGGACATGATCGTGCGGTTTTGTACGGAGTCGGTATTGAAGAGAATGCTGGGCTGGTCCGCCAACATTTCAAAAGTAATCGAGTCTCTTTTGGCCAGAGGATTTGTTTTGGAGACGCAGTATACATGACTGTCCGTCTTCATGACCTGGTAATGAAATTTGTCCACGTTATAGAAATCGAGATTGGCGATGGCGAGGTCTAATTCCTCGCTCTCAACCATTTTGCAGGCACGGACCGAACCGTATTCGAAGAGCTGCAGGGGAATGTGAGTCTTCTCCTGAAAGGCAAGCATGATCTCTGGGAAAAAGACCGTACTCAGGATTGGCGGAATCCCCAGCCGGATGGATTCATTTCCTCTTGCGGTCAGAGAAAACTCAGAATAGAGGTCCTGACTGTAGTGCAGGAGCTGGTCGGCCTTTTTGTAGAAGGCCTCGCCCTCGGGAGTGAGAGCGAGCTGATTTTTTCCGTGGTTAAAGAGACGGATATGAAATTCGTTTTCCAGATTTCGGATCGCGACAGAAATGGTCGGCTGGGAGACGTAGAGCTCATTTGCGGCTCTGGTGATACTGTGATAACGGCACACAGCGCAGAAATATTCCAGTTGATTTAAGGTCATGGCAGGGCTCCTGTTCTCCGGTATAGGAAAGCGCTTGTCTTGGCCCGGATTGCGCAAGTGGCAGCTGGGTCTTACAGACAGTATAGCCTGTTTTTTATGAGGTGTGCACAAATTTCACGCTCTGTTTTTGACAACATTAAATTTCTTTATACCAGGCTCATTTTAAGCAAATATACAAAAGAATACACGCGGCTTAAGATGGGACCATCAAAGAGCTTTTGAGGCATCAAACAGGTTTCAGGGAGGGGATCTATGAGTCCAGCAGTTATTACGCTACTTTTTTTGGCCTTTGCGATCATCATGTTTGTCACAGAGGTCATCCCGCTCGGGCTGACGTCGATGATCGTATGCATCGGCCTTACGGTGACGGGCGTCCTCGATGTAAAAACCGCTTTTTCGGGTTTTATCGACAGCAACGTGATTTTGTTTGTGGCGATGTTTATTGTCGGAGGCGCTCTGTTCGAGACGGGAATGGCAAATGCCATCGGAGGGGTGGTCACAAAGTTCGCCAGGACAGAGAGAAGCTTGATCGTCGCAATTATGGTGATTGTCGGCCTGATGAGCGGTTTTCTCTCCAATACAGGAACAGCCGCCATTCTGATACCGGTCGTGATCGGAATTGCCGCGAAATCCGGCTTTAAGAGGTCTAGGCTTCTGATGCCCTTGGTCTTTGCGGCGGCCATGGGAGGCAATCTTTCTCTGATCGGGGCGCCGGGGAATATGATCGCCCAGAGCGTTCTCGAGAAATCGCTGGGCACGAAATTCGGCTTTTTCGAGTACGCGATCGCGGGGATTCCGATTCTTGCGGCGGGAATTATCTTCTATGCGACCATCGGTTACAAGCTCCTGCCGAATCACGATGTGACGGATGAGGGGTCGCTGTTTGATGACAAGAGGGATTTTGACCATGTCCCCAAGTGGAAGAAGGTCCTGTCTCTGGTCATTTTGCTCGCGACCTTGCTCGGAATGATATTTGAGGATCAGATTGGGATCAAGCTCTGTATTACGGGCTGCATCGGGGCGATTCTTCTGATGGTAACGAGAGTGATTTCCGAGAAGGACGCATTGAAATCCATTGATCTGAAGACGATTTTCCTCTTCGGCGGCACCCTGTCCCTTGCGTCCGCCCTTCAGAAAAGCGGAGCCGGCGAGATGCTGGCGGACCGTGTGATCGGCCTTTTGGGATCCAATCCCTCGCCCTATCTGCTCACCTTTGTCGTCTTCATCATCTGCTGCGCGCTGACCAATTTTATGTCCAATACGGCCACAACTGCCCTGATGGCTCCGATTTGTCTCTCCATCGCCCAGGGGATGGGGGCGGATCCGAAGGCCGTACTGATGGCGTGCGTCATCGGCGGTTCCTGCGCGTACGCGACGCCGATCGGAATGCCGGCGAATACGATGGTCCTAGGCGCGGGTGGATATCGCTTTAACGATTATGTGAAGGCAGGACTTCCGCTGATTGCGATTGCGACGGTGGTCAGCATGATCATTCTTCCGATCGCCTTCCCCTTCTTCCCATGAGAAGGGCCGCAAAGACGGATCGCGGTTGACAACAGGATGACCTTATGGATGACATGCGGAAGACGGTTCATGGCATCCGAGTGATTTTCAATACAGAGGAGGAAAAAATGTCGAATGAATTACAGGTTAGAAAATTGACTGATATCATGGCGCAGTTTGTGGGCTTCACCGCCAAGAAATTGCCGGATGATGTGATCGGCAAGCTTGAGGAGCTTCGGGACAAGGAAGACAGTCCGATGGCAAGGGTGATTTACGACACCATGTTTCGGAATCAGGAGCTCGCGGTGGCTTTAGACAGGCCATCCTGCCAGGACACGGGCGTCCTTCAGTTCTGGGTGAAATGCGGAAGCAAGTTCCCTCTGATCGACGAGCTGGAAGGGCTTTTGAAGCAGGCCGTCATCCAGGCGACGGTCAATACCCCCCTTCGTCATAACTCCGTAGAGACCTTTGACGAGTATAATACCGGGAAAAATGTAGGAAAGGGGACGCCGACCGTGTGGTGGGACATTGTACCCTATTCTGATCAGTGCGAAATATACACCTATATGGCGGGGGGCGGCTGTACGCTCCCGGGAAACGCGACGGTTCTGATGCCCGGAGAGGGATACGAGGGCGTCACCAGATTCGTTCTTGACCGGATGACCTCCTATGGTCTGAATGCCTGCCCGCCGCTTTTGGTCGGCGTTGGCGTTGCGACATCTGTCGAGACGGCGGCGATGAACTCCAAGAAGGCCCTGATGCGCCCGATCGGCACCCACAATGATAACGCGAACGCAGCCAAGATGGAGAGACTTCTGGAAGACGGCATTAACGCGATCGGCCTCGGACCCCAGGGAATGGGAGGCAATTATTCTGTGATGGGTGTGAACATTGAAAATACAGCCCGTCATCCGTCCGCGATCGGAGTGGCCGTCAATGTGGGATGCTGGAGCCACAGGAGAGGTCACATTGTCTTTGACAGGGATCTGAATTTCTCAATTGATACGCATACGGGATTTGAATACAGAGAGAATTGATCAGAAAGGAGAACAGGATCATGGCTGTTGAAATAAGAGATGGGAAAAAGATTCTTCGGACTCCGGTCAGCGCGGAGGACCTGAAGGACATTCATATCGGCGATATCATTTATCTCACAGGCGATCTCACGACCTGCAGGGATGTGGCTCACCGCCGTGTCGTAGAAGAGGGAAGAGAGATTCCGGTAGATGTCCGGGACGCCGCGATTCTTCATGCCGGACCTATCATTCGTCCCCTGGACGAAGACCATTACCAGATGGTATCGGTGGGACCGACGACTTCAATGCGGATGGAGAAGTTTGAGTATGAATTTGTAAAGAGGACCGGTGTTCGCGTCATTCTGGGAAAGGGAGGAATGAAAGAGAACACGCAGAGGGCCTGTGAGGAATTCGGAGCGATTCACTGTGTCTTTCCCGCGGGGAACGCGGTTGTCGCGGCGACGGAGGTTGAGGAAATCGTGGAGGCTCAGTGGAAGGATCTTGGCATGCCGGAGACGCTCTGGCACTGTCATGTCAAGGAGTTTGGCCCCCTGATTGTCTCCATTGATTCCTATGGAAGGAATTACTTTGAAGAGAAGAAGGTGGAGTATAACAGGAAGAAGGATGACCAGGTCGCCCTCATCAGCAAGCAGGTTGGCTTCATAAAGTGACGGGCAGGGGTTTGATTGTCGCCGACCTGTGAGCGGGAGAAAAGAGGCCCCTTTCGGGGATAGGAAAAGAGTCCATCAGCTGTGAAATACGAAGACAGCCATCACAAATCGCGCGCCTGCTTTTGCGCGCGGGAGAATATGATGGCTCCATTCGTTTTTTCACAGCTTCTTGCGTTATAATGGCAGGGATTCATTGCGATGCAGTCATGAATGAAGGGAGAGGCCATGCGAGATCGCGCCGTATTTTTCGACCTGGATGATACCCTGTATGATTTTGGCGTCTGTAATCAGGCGGCAGAAGAAGCCTCTGTGGCATATTTGCGGGAGCAGCTGGGCTATCAGGGGGACAGGAGAGCCTATCATAAGAGCATTTACCGCTATATGGACGCCATCCAGGAGCGTCTGGGCAGCGATAACCTGGCCTGCCATTCCAGGACCTTGCGCAACGCCATGTTTTTAGAGGAAGAGGGGTATTCCGCCAGTCCGCACGCCGGACGTCTGGAGGAGATCTACTGGGAGGTGACCTTCCGATATTTAGCGCCGGAGCCGGGGATCATTGGGCTTCTAAAGGAGCTGAAGAAGGCGGGCGTCTATGTGGGGATCGGGACGAATCTGACCGCCTTTCCCCAGTACCAGAAAATCGCCCGTCTGGGTCTGTCCGACCTGATCAGCCAGATCATTCCGTCGGAGCTGGCCGGCTTCGAGAAGCCGTCAGCAGGGTTTTTTGCCTACTGTGCCAGGGAGGCGGATGTGGATCCCAGGGACTGCGTCTTCATTGGGGACAATTTCCTTCACGATGTGACGGGATCCCGGGCTCTTGGAATGAAGGGAGTTCTCTATGCACCGGATCGCAGGCGCATGTCAGAGGAGGTGGCCGAGCAGGTAGTCAGAGAGCAGATTCCCGTTATCAGGGATTATCGGGATCCGATGGTCCTGGAGCTGCTGGAGATCTCCTGATACCATATCGGACTTGAGCACAGATTTCTCTGGCGGAGATGGAAAGAAAATGTTAGTATATAGAACATAGATTCGATAGGAGAGAGCGATGTTAGCGAAAGACAGCGAGAAGAAAATCATCCTGACCGGGGACAGACCGACCGGGAAGCTTCACCTGGGTCACTATGTGGGATCTCTGCAGCGGAGGGTCGAGCTGCAGAATTCCGGCGCCTTTGATCAGATTTATATTCTGATCGCCGATGACCAGGCCCTGACAGACAACTGGGACAATCCCCAGAAGATCCGGGATAATATCATCGAGGTGACGCTGGATTATCTGTCCATTGGAATTGATCCGGACAAGTCCAATATCTGTGTGCAGTCCGGGATCCCCGCCCTGCACGCTTTGACCTTTTATTATATGAATCTGGTTACCACCCAGCGCCTGTCCAGGAATCCGACGGTCAAGGCGGAGATGGGGATGCGGGGTTTCTCCTCCGCGGAGGGGGAGAATGATAATGCCCAGGGCCTGCCGGTCGGTTTCTTTACCTACCCCGTCTCTCAGGCGGCGGATATCACTGCCTTTAAGGCGACGATGGTCCCGGTCGGAGAGGATCAGGAACCCATGATCGAGCAGACCAGAGAGATTGTCCGCCGCTTCAATCAGACCTATCAGAGGGATGTCCTGGTAGAGCCGGATATTCTTCTCCCGGAGACGGAGGCCCAGCGCCGCCTGCCCGGGATCGACGGCAAGGCCAAGATGTCCAAGTCCCTCGGTAACTGTATCTATCTGTCGGATGACGCGGGAACCGTCAAGAAGAAGATCATGAGCATGTACACCGATCCGGAGCATGTGAACATCGAGGATCCCGGTCACATTGAGGGCAACATGGTATTTACCTATCTGGACGCCTTCTGCCATGACGACCACTTTGCGGAGTATCTGCCCGACTATAAGAATCTGCAGGAGATGAAAGATCACTATGCCAGGGGCGGACTGGGAGACGTCAAGTGCAAGAAGTTCCTGATCAAGGTGATGGAGGAGCGCCTGGCTCCCATCCGCGCCGAGCGCGCCAGATGGGAAGCGGACATTCCCGCGGTCTATGACATCCTGGCCCGGGGCACGGCCAATGCAGTCGCATGCACCAATGAGACCCTGGCCCAGGTGAGGGACGCCATGCGGATCAATTACTTTGATGACAGGTCGATCATTCAGGACTGGGAGAAGTGGATTCGGCAGTGATTCATGACAATTGAATATGCGCGGAGCGCCTATTCAATTGTATGATAAGCGAACAAGAGGAAAAGAGAAGAAAGAGGGCGGCCGAAGGTCGCCCTCTTCTGATCCATGGATCATTGGCGGATAAGGTTGGCAGGAGTTGTTAAGAGGGGAAAAGAGATGTCAGAAGGACAGGAGCACACCTACATCGCGATCGACCTGAAAAGCTTCTATGCCTCTGTGGAGTGCTGGGAGCGGGGGCTGGATCCTCTGACGACGAATCTGGTGGTCGCAGATCTCTGCCGCAGCCAAAAGACCATCTGCCTCGCGGTTTCCCCCTCCCTCAAGGCCTGTGGCATTGCCGGCAGGGCCAGACTTTTTGAAGTGATACAGGCGGTAGAGCAGGTCAATGCGGCCAGACGCCACGCAATCGGCGGCAGAGCCTTCGAGGGGAGTTCCTGTCTGGCCCCGGAGCTCGCGGCCAATCCGGGACTGGAGCTGGATTATATTGTAGCCAGGCCGCAGATGAGACGGTATGAGGAGGTCTCTGCCGATATTTATCAGATTTATCTGAACTACCTGGCGGCGGAGGATATTCATGTCTATTCCATCGACGAGGTCTTTTTAGATGTGACCCATTATCTGAGGGCCTATGGGCTGACGGCGCATCAGCTGGCGACGAAAATCATCCGGAATGTTCTTGCCAAGACGGGAATTACGGCGACGGCAGGCATTGCTCCTAACATGTATCTCTGCAAGGTGGCTATGGACATTGTGGCCAAGCACGTGCCCGCGGATGGGGACGGGGTTCGGGTCGCCGAATTGGATGAGCTCAGTTACCGGCGCATGCTCTGGAATCACACTCCTCTCACAGATTTCTGGAGGATTGGGAGGGGGACGGCGCGCAGGCTGGCCTCCATGGGCATTTACACCCAGGGAGACATCGCCCGCCTCTCCCTGTCTGATGAGGACGTATTATTTCGGGCTTTTGGCGTCAATGCGGAGTATCTGATCGACCATGCCTGGGGCAGGGAGCCGGTCACCATCGCGGATTACCGCGCCTATCATCCCAAGAGCAAGTCCCTGGGAATCGGGCAGATTCTCCAGGAGGCGACATCGAATGAAAGGGCCCGCGTTCTGCTGCGGGAGATGTGTGACAGTCTGGTCTTAGACCTGATCGACAGGAAATGCCTGACGGATCAGATAGTTCTGACGGTGGGCTATGACCGCAGCAATCTGGAGTCCTCCTTCATCAGAGACCGCTATCGGGGAGAGGTTCAGACGGATTTTTATGGGCGCAAGGTGCCCAAGTCCGCTCACGCTTCCAGCTGTCTGCCCCGCCATACGTCCTCTCAGCGCCTGATCAGTCGTTACCTCTTAGACCTGTATGATCAGATCACAGATCCCGGACTCTTGATACGCAGGCTGACTTTGGAGGCGGCCCACATCCTGCCGGAGGGGCAGGAGAGGCAGATGGAGTATGAGCAGCTGGAGCTTTTCGCGGGTATGGGAAGCGAAGAGGACAGGAGGGATACGGACAGGGAAGAGGAGGCAAGGGAAAAGAAAGCGCAGGAGGCGGTTCTCGCCTTAAAGAAGCGCTTTGGCAAGAATGCCGTTCTGCGGGGGACAGATCTGCAGGAAGGAGCTAACGCAAGAGAGCGCAATGCGCAGATCGGGGGACACCGGGCTTAAAGCACAGAGTCGGCCTCCTCCACGGATCCAACAGCAGATCCCAAACCCCGCCGGGCTGAAAGGACAAGGGCCAGTCAGGAGATGACAAGAGAAGGAACAGGGGATATAGGCCCAAAAATAAGAGCAAATTCCGACAAGAGAGGGGATGGAGATGGCAAGAGAAGGAGCAGGGGACAGTGGCCCAAAAATAAGAGCAAATTCCGGGAAGTCCCGCTGCCACACCGATGGGATTGATCCCCTGGAATCTGAGATGAGAGAAGATCAGATTGTCCTGGAGAAATATGGAGATATCATTCACACGGACTGGAAGGGGGTGCGCAGACATCCACATGCGGACTACAGAATCCGGGCGGCGCAATTCGCCCCCTTTTCCGCCCTGTCAGGCTATGATGATGAGCTTGCCAGGACAGCCCGTCCGGTAGAAGAGAGGACGGATCTGACAGAGAGTGCCCGTCTGGAGCTGGATCAGAAGCTTCGTATGATCCTGGAAAGCCCGGGACAGGAAGAGATAGAAATCGAATATTTCCAGGCAGATCCCTGTAAGAAGGGAGGGACATATCGGAAATACCGGGGGTATCTGAAGGAATTGGATTTGAATGAAAGAAGCCTCTGCATGGAGGATGGTCTGCGGATTTCCATGGGAGAAATTCGACGAGTAGAGATCTTATAATCGGTGAAAATCCGATTGGCGGCGAGCGTGTGAAAAGATTTCTGTAAATAAGATTTCCTGTGATAAGATTTATGCCTGACAGTCCGAAAAAGCAGTGCTATCGGCTATCAGATGGTTGCTTATTTTATAACGGATGCCAGTTGGCATGTCAACAGCGGGCGGACCTTTCCGCCCGTTTTTGCTGCTCTCAGCCTTACAGAGGAAGCCGGTCTTCGTACATGATCGACAACTCGCCGTACACCTGCCCCCAGTTCCGGATCGCCATGCTCCATTTTTTCGTGGCTTCGAAGGTGGCCAGGTATAAGGCTTTCAGAAGTGCCCGATCGCTCGGAAAGACGCTTCTCTGGCGGTTCAGCTTGCGGTATGTGGCGTTCAAACTCTCGATCGCGTTCGTCGTGTAGATGACGATCCTCACATTTGCGGAAAACTTGAAGATTGGAGTGATGACATCCCAGTCGCGTTCCCACCGTTTCATGGCGTTCGGATATTTCTCTGACCATTTCTCCGTGATCCTGTCCCGGTTAGCTCGGCCCTGCTCTTCGTTGGGCGCATTGTAGATTGTCTTGAGGTCGTTGGCGAAGGCTTTGCGGTCTTTGTCTGCCACGTATTTTAAGGTGTTCCGGACCTGGTGGACGATGCAGCGCTGGTATTCTGTCTTCGGGAAAGCCGCCTGAATCGCCTCCCGGATCCCGGTCAGCCCGTCAGCGCAGATGATCAGGATGTCCTTGACCCCGCGATTCTTAAGGCTGTTGAGAACGGCCAGCCAGTACTTGGCGCTCTCGTTATCGCCGACCTCGATTGTCAGGACCTCTTTCTTTCCTTCGCAGCTGATTCCAAGGATGACGTAAGCCGCCATCTTCCGAATGGCCCCATTGTCCCGGACGGAGTAGTGGATCGCGTCGATGTAGAGAACCGGATAGACGTCATCGAGAGGCCGGTTCTGCCAGTCCTCAATCTGGGGCAGGATCTTATCCGTTACGTCCGATATGAAACCCTCAGAGGTTTCAAACCCATAGATATCTATGAGTGTGTCGGAAATCTGGCGGGTGGTCATCCCCTTGGCATACATGGAGATAATTTTCTGGTCAATGTCAGAGATGTTTTTCTGTCGCTTTTTGACAACTTTGGGATCAAATGTGGACTTGCGGTCCTGTGGGACATCGATCCGCATAGAACCGTAGCTGGAGTTGACAGTTTTTTCTTTGTAGCCGTTGCGGTAGTCGTCGGAGTCGGAGCGCTCGGACTTCTCGTAGCCAAGATGGTGATCCATTTCGGCTTCCATCATCTCCTTAATAGTTCCGCCGAGCAGATCCTTGAGGGCATCCTGGATGTCCTCAAGGATTCGATGTCATACTCTTGGAGCAGTTGCTGGATGATCTGACGTTTCCCGTCGGTCATCACTACCTTGTGGATTGGTTGCTTTTCTTGCCATAGTAAAGGCCTCCTGTGGATTAGTGTATCACAGGAGACCCCGCATAGGATCATATGCTATTTACAGACTTTTTTTCATACTCTCATTCTTTCCTTAAGGATTTTTTATGTTTTGTATGGTAATACTTCGCTTGGGCGTTCCAAAGCTCATAGTACTTTCCTTCAACATCTAGGAGCAAATCATTATGTGCGCCCCTTTGTACAATCATACCTTTATCAAACACTGTCACAACATCACAGAATTTGCACGATGATAATCTATGACTTATATATATTGTAATTAAACTATTAGCGATATTATCAAAACTAGAATAAACTTCAGCCTCTGCAATAGGATCGAGTGCTGAAGTTGGTTCATCTAAAATCATCAGTGGAGCATTTTTATAAATAGCTCTTGCCAAAGCAATCTTCTGTGCTTCACCACCTGAAATCTCCACTCCGTTCTCAGAAAAATCTCTATACAGACATGTTTCAAGTCCTTCAGGCATGTTCTTTACCCTATCAGATATTCCTGCTTTTCTAATGCTTAGCTCGACCTTTTCAGGATCATAATCAATACCAGCTGCAACATTCTGCCCAATTCCAAATGAAAACAGTTGAAAATCTTGGAACACAACTGCCAAATATCTTAGATACTCTTTAAAGTCAAACTCATTAATGTTATACCCGTTAAGTAAAATTTCACCCTCGGTCGGTTCATATAACCTACACAATAGCTTGACAAATGTTGTCTTACCTGATCCATTCTGCCCTACAATGGCATATTTATTACCTTCATCAAATTTAGCGCTAACATTTTTTAAAACATATATATCACTTCCCGGATATTTAAAAGACACATTTCTAAACTCAATATGTAATTCTTTTTTTATTGGATTATTCATACTATCAAATAGCTTTGTTTTATGCTCTGCTACATCCTGTCCAGACATATCTAAAAACTCATATAACTTTTGAAGATGCTGACAATATATTTTGTTTTCAGCTAATGCGCTGGTTAAATTTCCGAAATTTTCAGTCATTTTCACCAATGTACCCACATACTGAACCATATTGCCAACTGGAAACGCGCCAAAATATGTTTTCAGAACAATAAAGAGGTAACAAAGGGCATTTATTACACCTGCTGAAAACGAACTAATGCCCTGATAATAGCTCATCTTTGTAATTAATCCATCTTCTCGCATGTTATGAATAATCATTTTATTGATTTCATTTTCTGCTATTTTATCTTGTCTATAAATTCTTACATCCTTAGCTCTCTGAAGATCCAGATCTAGATTCTGGCCATAAAAATCAAAAGCTCTATTGAACCATACCGAACCATCACTCCACTTGCTAAATATTACCTGTTCTTTCTTCTTTGACTTATCAAGAATATACCCCTCAATTACTATCAATAAAAAGACTACCAATATCCAGGCTGGAGAATTCAACCACTTAATGCTAGAATCAGCTAAAAAAAGAGAAATAGACAAAGCTGTTGACGCTAATATACTTACTATGACATTAATCATTCCTGGTGTGTCCCACACTAGCTGGGCAAGACCATTTCCAAACATAAATAAATTCTCTTCTGCCTTCTGCTTAAGATGTTGATATTCTACATTTTCCAGATCGACAAAATCCACACTCATCTGCTTATCACAAAAAATTTTTGAAAAACAGTCCCACATACTTGCCTCTTTCACTCCACTTATCCTATCCACAACATTTTTAATTATTGCAAATATAAAATTGGTTATAACTGCTAACAATACGTACATAAAAAGCTTATTAATGCTTTTATCATTAGCAATCACATTAATGATTTGTGCTGAAACCCAAATATTAATAAAAGGAGATATGGATTCTATAATTGAACCAATTATCTTAAAGCCAATTAGGCCTGGACAATATTTTCCAAGAATTCGATATCCACGGAATGTTATTTTATACCGTTGTTTTATTGTCATTTTCATATTTTTTTTCTTCCCTATAGTATTTTGCCTGAGTCTCAAACAAATCATAATATCTGCCATGTTTATTTAATAACTCATCATGGTTTCCCTCCTCAATAATTTTTCCATTCTCCAGAAGAATTATCCGGTCACAGAATCGAGTGGATGCCAATCTGTGTGAAATAAACAATGTTGTTTTATCCCTCATTACCTCGTTATAAATTTCGTACATATTCCGTTCTGCAATAGGATCCAATGCCGCGGTCGGTTCATCTAAAATTACAATTGGTGAATTTTTATAAAGAGCTCTTGCTAAAAGCAATTTTTGTTTTTCGCCTCCAGACAAATCTATTCCATCATCCCACATTGTCTTGTCATATTTAGTATTTACTCCTTCTCTTAAGCTGTTGACTTTGTCCATTAATCCAGCCTGTTCAAGGGATGTATTCAATCTGTCATAATCAACTTGATCTATCGTATCCTCAGCAACTATCTCACTAATTGTCACTGGCAAAATTGAAAACTGTTGGAAAACTGCACCAAATAATTTATATACTTCTTTTCGATTATATTTTTTTATATCAACACCATCATAAAGAACCCTTCCTTCAGTTGGATCGACAAGCCCGCAAATAAGTTTTACCAGAGTTGTCTTTCCTGCCCCATTTAATCCAACAACTGCGAGATGGCTCTCTGGATTAATAACAAGATTTATATCATTTAAAATATTCTCTGTTTCATTATTATATCTATAGCTTACATCCCTAAGCTCAATAGTATGTGGTATAGTAGGATTTTTTATATCTACATCACTATGATTACAATAACTTTCCGGATATTCCACAAAAGCTCTGAATCTGTTAATAGACATATTCAATCTATTCATTGTATTCACCTGTCCCAGAATACTATTGAGCAATACAGTAAATCCTGTTACCACATTAAAATACAAGACAAAATCTGCGACACTCATATTTTCATTTAATACTAGATACAACAGATATGAGTATGTAATGCTTTCACGAAGTAATGAAAACACACTGTCAGACGTAGATACTTTAAATAGTTTAGATGCGTATCTTTTGTACCATTTATTTAAGCCGTTAATATTCTTCTGATATACCTGATTAAGCCAATCAGCCATATGGTAAACTCTTATGTCTTTAGCGGCTTTTATATCACCAGCCATTCTCGTTATATACTGCATTTTCTGCTCATATCTTATTTTTTGTTCATTATTTTCTTCTTCCCATTTTATTATTTGTTTATTTAGGATGAAGCTTATGATTGTCGTTATAACCAAGAATACAATTAGTATTGGATTTAGTCCTATCAAAAGTCCCAAAAAGGTAATAAACCCAATTAAATTAGAAAAAAATTTAACAGTTGCATCATAAATTTGAGCATAATATGAAAAATTTCCACTGCAACTTACAAATCCTTCACTTTGAAGATTTCGAAAATGTTCATCCTCCTGATTGCAATAATCAGTTGTAAGTGATTTATGTGTAACTATTTTCAAAAAATAAGTATTCATTTTATACTTGTGCCAATATATTAGTCTGCCCAAAAATTTCTGTAATCCTGTTCCCAGAGCAATAACACCAGTAAAAGCTCCTGTACTGATCATCAAATGCCGTATTGTCTTTCCATTTGTTAATTCATCAATAACTACTTTCGGCAGAAAAGTTGTGACTACCGGAAGTAGTGCATTCAACACTATTACCAATATACAAAGTACAATTAGTCTGGGATAGTTATCAATCGTTGCTTTAATACAGTATTGTAGATTTTCTATTATTGAATACTTTTTATCTTTCACCTGAGTATATTTTCCTTCCTAAAAAAATCCTTAAGGAAAGAATCGAAGATGGTGCAAACGAAAAAGCAGATTTGAACTTCTAATATCTGCCCTTTGTTTGCATCAATTTCGATTTTTCCTAGTTGAACAAAGCGCGTCAGGTTGGCCGCTCTATATGGGCCTCCAATTCTTTCGCTCATTTGCCAATAAGTAGTGTATGCTCAGTAACTACTGATTTTTAATTGCATTGGCTCTATGCTGTTTTTAACACCAGGAAGCATATTTTCCCTGGTTCTGAACCTTGAAAAATCGATTTCAGAAATTCGTATAAAGAAAAGGCTGCCAGCCTGTCTATATTCATCGCAATGATAGACAGTACGATGGATGATCTGGTCGTTGTATCCAGTTTTGTGCGGATCAGACCCAGACTATAGCTCCGCTTGGCCAGACGGAATGCCCGCTCGACGCCTATGCGGTCTACAGCATCCGTGTATTCCTGCTTTTTTTCAATCTGTGTGTCCTTCTTTGGCCTGCCAAGGGCCGGTCCTGAAAGGCGGATTCCGTGGTCTCTGCAGAAGCTCAGGTTCTTTCTGTTCCGATAAATCTTATCTGCCAGGATACGTTCCGGATAGTGACCAGTGCGCTTTCTGTCATTCTCAACCGCCTGTGGCAGGACATCGCTTTCATTGTACGCATCGAATGACTGCTTTTCGATCCGGGCCATACCATCGTCATCAACACTCAGATCCAGCTTGGCTCCGAATTCGGTTGGTGCCTTGGCTTTGCCCCTGACGATTGGACGGATGTATGGCTGGCTGATGCTGACGATCCGGTCCGGCACGCTGTGGACATTGTTCTCATACATGTACTTCTGTTGTTCATAGACTGTCCGGATGACGGCCAGACGCGCGGCATGTTTCTCCGACAGCGTCATGCCTCTTTCCAGATATCCGTCAATGTATCCCAGGTCGCGCCGTATGTACTGCAGCTGCTTTTTGATCGCTTTCCGGATCAGTCTGGCCGTCCGCTTTCTGCGTTTTGCAAGAGACAGATAATCTTTCCTGGCGTTTCTGCGGTAAGTGCGGGGGCTGCTTTCATTGTATTCGTAACAGATCGTATCAATGATCTCTTCCAGGTTTTCTCTTGCTTCATTCATCAGGTTGATGTCCTGAGGAAACGCAATGTACTGGGGAGCGCATGTGGCATCAAGTACCAGTGTGCCGCTGTTTGGAGCCTCTTTATCGGAATCAGATTGGTGAGCAGAGTTATCGCCATCGCCTTTTGGGGTATGATCCTTCGGATGATTATAAGCAATGATCATCTCATTGATCTCTCCGAGGATCTCTTCTGTCAGCCGTTTTCTGAATTCAACCAGAAGAGAAGGCGCATACGGCTGCTCTTCCTGAAAACCGGGAAGCCCTACAAAGTACTGGTAATACGGATTCTCCATGATCTGCTCCACAAGTTCTCTGTCGGAGTAGCCGTACTGCTTTTGAATGATCAGAGATCCAAGCGCCATTCGCAGAGGTTTGGCGGGCATACCGGTTTGACTCGGAAACAGTTCGGCGTAGCGATCCTCGATATCATTCCACGGGATGGCTTCGGCTTTCCTGACCCACCGGTTATCGGGATTCATTTTCAGGCCGATGGGCTGGTTAAAATCAGCAAGGCCGAGTTGACGGAGTCGATCTTTTTTGTACACAGGCTTTACTCCAAAGTGCAAGGTTTTTGACCGGAACAGCAGGTTTTTCCTGCACTTCCATTATACTACAGAAGCCCTGCAGACCGGAGAGAAATGCCGTAAAATCAATGGTTTTCAAGGTTCATTACTGTTGTTGAGCAGACACTACATTATGGCGAGTGGAGATTTATGGCAAGCGAAGATTCTGGAAGGGAAAAAATCCATCTGATCCTGTCAATCCTTATCTCCCCACAAACTGCCGGATGATACTCAGAAGCAGACCTGCCGCTGCCAGTCCGCCCTCAGGCACAGCCCGTATGGAGAGGACAGTCAGGAAGCTGCGAAGTCCCATAGCCAGACCGGCGTGGATACCGGCCTGCATGAGGTTGGCCAGGTAGAGAGAAGCCGTGGGGGTCAGAATCAGAGCGATCAGCAGAATGGTAAAGGGGAAGGCGCCGCGCCCGCAGTCCAGGCGGGTTTTAACGCCATCAACCGTGAACCTTCTGCGGGAGAGGATCCACAGAGCCAGAAGAATCCCGATGATGGGGGTGATCAGGGTGGCGAGGCGGAAGACGTTAAGTCCTGTGGGAGAGTCCTTCAGTGTCTCTGAGACAGTCGAGATATTCTGCACAGCGGACAGGACAAAGAGAGCGACAATGCCAAGCATGGCGAGAACGGACAGGTACTGAAGGAAACGTCCGAATTTGCGAACTCCCTTGGAGGGAAGCTCCGCGGCGGTCAAGCCCTTTTCGGGGGGACGACCGTCTGAGAGATCCTCATTTGAGCTATCCTCCCTGCTTGCTCTGCCCTCGGGAAATGACTCGGCAATCTGTGAGACCGCCTCTGATACAGAGGTGTGCTTAGAGGGGGCGTCACGCCAGATGTCATGTGATTCCGGGTGATCCTCCAGCCACTCCTGAGCGAAGTCATCTCTGCTGTAAATGGTATTGCCGTGCTTGCGCATGTGGCTGACCATCTTGGACATGAGCTTGTCCAGATCCTGATCATCGTCATCGGGTGCTGCGGTCAGCACCTCAGTGATCTCATAGACATGGGGGGCTGTCTCATGAAAGTGAATTTCCGCCACAGAAATGCCGTCGTTATCAGCCCGAACAATTTTATTCTTACCAATCGCGTATAACATAGTTACCTCTGTATCATCTCCATCGTCTGAAATATCCAAAACATTATAACATGACGGCAGTTAAAACCATACGCTTTTCTCCCTCTGCGTTGATTGCCTTGTATCTCTTCTTGCCTTGACTGTGGTTGATGGTTACGGAAGAGGGAAAAGCATTTCCGGAATGGGGGACACTCTAAGGGGGATATAAAAGAGGAGAAAAGATTGCCGGCCACCGACCGAAAGATATTGGCTGACAGAGGTCAGAATGAATTCGGATTTAAGAATTTGCGCAGGATGGGTCCCAGCTTGTCGGAGTGGAGGACATAAGAGGAGTGGGTTTCCCGGGGCAGGATCATAAGCTGAGAATCGGGAATCCATTCGGCGATCCTTCTGGTCTCCGCGGGAAGAATCAGATCCATGGAGCCGGCCAAAACAAGGGTGGGGCAGGATATCTTCTCTAAATCGGCTCTCGTAATATGAGGCTCGGTCAGCATAAGGGTCTGCAGGGGATCCCCGGTTTTTTTGGCAAGCCGTCTGATATGCTGGCGGACAAAGAAGCTCACGCCCCTGGGTGAGAGATTGGCTCCGCTGATCATGAGACTGGAGACCAGGTCGGGGTGTTGAGAGGCAACGAGCAGAGCGATGATGCCGCCGTCAGAGAAACCATAGATGGCGGGCTTTTTTATTTCTAAGGCCTGAATCAGGCCGACAACATCGTCCGCCATATCCTGGTAGTGGAATTCCGCCGGCTTTGCGGAGAGGCCCTGTCCCCGGGAGTCCATGGCGTAGACGGTGTAGTCCAGTTCCAGGTCGGCGGTCAGAACGTCAAATTCTCCGTGGCTTCCTCCGTTGCCGTGCAGGAGGAGAATGGGGTCTCCCTGCCCGCTCTTCTCGTAATAGAGAACCTGGTTTTTCAGCTGAATGTACATTTGATCTCCTCCTGAATTGCTCTTCTCATTCTACCACAGGATCCGGGTTTGACAGGATTTCCGATCGAAAATATAATTTGCCTGGCACACAAGGGATTGGCCCTGTCCAGGGGCGGATTCCTCTAAAAGCAAAAAAGGAGCAGCATTGGAATACAGCCATGTCACACATGAGGATTTTGGCCCGGAATATGACGAGAAGTCCCGGATTCTGATTCTGGGATCGGTTCCCTCCGTCAAGTCCAGGGAGCTAGCTTTTTATTACGGGCACCCACAGAATCGTTTCTGGAGGGTGCTCTATCTTCTGAAGAAGCGGGGATGCTTAGAGACCCAAACGTCGTCAGAGCAGGGAAAGGAAACGGAGCAGAGAGCGGAGGACACAGGAAACGAGGATACAGGGAAGAAAGTAAAGGCAGGAGTGAAAATGGCAGAGGGCGCCAGAGAGAGGGATAAAGGCGCAGGAAAGAAAGCGGAAGTGGCGACTGCTCCCCCTGTGTCCTGGGCCAGGAGCGCTGACCAGGAGGCTTCTCTGCGCGAGACTTTTCCGGATTTTCCCTGGAGCAGGGAGGAGAAGAGGCATTTTCTGCATATCAATCGAATCGCCGCCTGGGATACAATTTCTGAGTGCGATATCAAAGGATCATCGGATGCTTCTATTAAAAATGTCATCCCATCGGATATCCCTATGCTGCTTGCGGCATGCCCGATTCGCGTCATTCTCTGCAACGGGGCTTCCTCTTACCGCTATTTTCAGAAGTATCTGACCTCTCTTTTGGATGATTTCTACCGGGAGCGCCCCGGCAGCAGGCGGGTCCCTGTCCGTCAGGTCCCGTCGACCAGTCCGGCCAATGCGGCCTGGTCGCTTGAGGATCTGACGGGGGCCTGGGAGCAGGCGATTGTCGAAAGCTTCCGATAAAAAGAGCAGAGGGATAAAAGAATCAGATGACAGCCAAAAAGACCGGATAACAGCTAGAAAGATCGGATAGCAGCTAGAAAGACCGGATAACGGCTAGAAAGACCGGATAAAGGCTAAAATGATCAGATGACAGCCAAATGAAGAAAGAGAACGAATCGCTTACATGCGGTTTGATTTTATGAGGAGGAAATATGAGTCAGACCTTACAGGAACGCAGAGATATGAATCCGCAATACATGTGGGATTTATCCTCCCTCTATGCCTCCGATGAGGACTGGAAGAAGGCCCTGCCGACGCTGGAGCCTATGGTCGAGGAGGCGGCTGCTTTTCAGGGAAAGCTGAAAGACGCAGGGAGTATACGGGCCTTCTATGACAAGAGCGAGAAGCTGGAGCTGCTCCTGTCCGACCTCTTTGAATACGCCATGCTCCGAAAGAGTGAAGACACCCGAGCGGCAGCCGGGCAGAAGATGCATGCCCTGATCTATGGCAAGTACGTCCGGGCCATGGCCAGGCTCTCCTTCGCGAAAGCCGAAATTCTCTCTCTGGAGGAAGAGAAACTGAGGGCAATCGTTGAAGATCCGGCTTTGGCTGACTACAGACAGGCCATGGAGGATCTTCTGGAGGAGAAGAGCCACACTCTGTCCGCAGATCAGGAGGAGCTTCTGGCTCAGTATGGCGAGGCTTTTGGAGCCCCCGCCAATATTTCGGAGAACCTGATGGACGCGGATATGGTATTCGAGGACGCCGTGGACGCTGCGGGAAAACCCCATCAAGTCAGTGGATCTTCCTACATCCGACTGCAGTCCTCCGCAGACCGTCTTCTTCGCAAAAATGCCTTCGATTCTCTTTACAAGGGCTATCGGCAGCATATCAATACACTGGCGTCTACCTATGCGACGGCGGTCAGGACTGCGGTGACGACTGCCAGGGTGCGTCATTATGCCTCCTCCCGTCGCATGGCCATGGAGGCCAATCATATCCCGGATCAGGTCTATCAGAATCTGATCGAGGCTGTTCGCCGCCACATGCCGGCTATGTATCGCTATGTCGCCCTGCGCAAACGCCTGCTGGGTCTGGAGGAGCTCCACTATTATGACCTCTATGCCCCGCTGGTCGGCGAGTCCGCCCAGTCTTACACGTATGAGCAGGCCAGGCGAATGGTTTTGACGCGATCGCGCCCCTGGGAGAGGAATACAAAAGTGTCGTCAAAAGGGCCTTTGCCGACCGCTGGATTGATGTCTACCCCAATATGGGCAAGCGGGGCGGAGCGTTTTCTGCGGGGACCTATCATTCCAAGCCCTATATTCTGACCAACTTCAGCGGGACTCTGGACTCGGTATCAACGATTGCCCATGAGATGGGGCATTCTATGCACAGCTGGTACGCCAGGAGCCACCAGCCCGCTCACTACGCGGATTACACACTCTTTGTGGCGGAGGTAGCTTCCACAGTCAATGAGAATCTGCTGATCGAGAACCTGCTGGGCAAGACGAGTGATCTGAGAGAGAGGCTGGTTCTGCTCAACCAGTATTTGGAGAATTTCAAGGGAACCGTCTATCGGCAGACGATGTTCGCCGAATTCGAGAAGATTGTTCACGAGAAGGCAGAAGAAGGACAGGCACTGGACCCGGAGACTCTCAACCGGACTTACCTGGATTTGATTCGGGACTACTTCGGGGAGGAACTTGTCATTGATGACGCGGTCAAATATGAGTGGGCAAGGATTCCTCATTTTTACCGTCCCTTCTATGTCTATGTCTACGCGACCGGCTATTCAAGCGCGGTTGCCCTGTCAGAGGGAATCAGAAGAGACGGCGTCCCCGCGGTGAGACGCTATCTGGATTTCCTGTCCATGGGATCTTCCAGGCATCCTCTGGATGAGCTGCGCCATGCGGGTGTTGATCTGGATACGCCTGCTCCTCTGGACCAGGCCCTGGAGAAATTTGAGACTGTTCTGGATCAGGCTGAGGAGATCGCGAGAGAACTGGGATTATAGGGGGAGAGCTTGGATTACAGGAAGAGCTTGGATTATAGGAAGGAGGAATGTTTTTTGGAGGAGGATCAAAGAACAGGAGTTTTCTGAGAGGATTTTACAGGGGACAGATCAGATGAGTTGACTCGCCATTTTCTAGAATGGCGTAATGGATTTCCAGGAGGGAGCAAATCGGATGAGAGAGGGGATCCAACTGGAGATGGCGCCCATGGAGGGACTGACGGGTTATGTCTTTCGAAATGCCCTGGCTAAGGACTTCCCGGGAGCGGATGTCTATTACACGCCATTTTTGGTTGTCAATCAGCATCATACCTTTAAAAGACGGGAAAGGCGGGATGTGGATCCGCGCAATCAGATCGGCCTGTCAGCGACCGGCAAGCCGCGCCTGGTTCCGCAGCTTATGGCCAGTGATCCGGACCTCTTTCTCTGGGGATGTCAGTATCTGTCGGATCTGGGATACGAGGAGGTCAATCTCAATGCCGGCTGCCCATCTCCTACAGTTACCGCCAAGGGGAAAGGCTGCGGGATGCTGGAGGACACGCTTAAGCTGAACCGGTTTTTCGACCGGGTCTTTGAAGGGCTGGAACGTCAGAGGATTCCAGTTCGGATTTCTGTCAAGACCCGCCTGGGGATGGAAGACGCGGGAGAGATGGAGGATCTGATGAGGGTCTACACGATGTATCCGATCGCCCGTCTGATGATTCATGCCAGGGTCGGCCGGGCTGCTTACTCCGGTATGCCTGATCAGGACAGCTTCTGCAAGGCCCTGGAGAAGAATAACCTTCCGGTCTCTTACAACGGAGACATATTGACCCCGGAGGATGGAGAAAAGATCCTGGTCCGGGCAGAGGGCCATGATTTGCAGAAGCATTTTAACGGCCTGATGCTGGGAAGAGGGGTCCTGCGGGATCCGGCACTCTTTCGGAAAGTGCGGGGAGGACCGCCCGCTGACCGGGCGGAGCTGGAGAATTTTGTGGGTGAGCTCTTTGAGGGATATGCCCAGGCGATGGATGGTTACGGCAATGCCCTTCTTCGAATGAAGGAGCTCTGGAGCTATTTGGCAGCTCATTTTTCGGAGGGAGACCGCTATCTGAAGAAAATCCGAAAGAGCAGGCAAAGAGAAGACTATGAGCAGGCGGTCAGAGAACTCTTTCGCTCTGGCTGAGCGCAGGGCCAGGTTTTGGGTTGCGTTTGGATTGAGAGCCTTTTTCCTTTCAGCTTTTGAAGGCGCGTGCAGAACAAGTGAAATCTACACAGGTGGCTGAACGCGGGAAATTTTGCGCTTGCGCCTGGAACAGAAATCCGCTACAATAGTTTTCGTTGCAGCGGGATGTAGCGCAGGTGGTAGCGCGCTTGACTGGGGGTCAAGAGGCCGCAGGTTCAAGTCCTGTCATTCCGACGAAGACAAAAACCCTTGCAGAGCTTGTATTTACAGGCTTTGCGGGGGTTTTCCTTTTTTCTCATATGGAGCGTATGTTCGATGAAAGCATTTAAAAAGTAGACTATTTTAGACGTTTTACTACAACACCCAGTGCAACACCCACTGCAAGCCCTCCGGTCAAAAAAGGATTTTGACCGTATAGAGGATCTCGGCCTGATCGGCATGAGTGTATATGTCGGCGGTCATCGTCGATAGCAAAGCTCTCAATATGAAAACATCAATATGAAAATGATTTTTATATTGACAGGGACAGGAGAGATCTCCATAATATGAAAATGGTTTTCATATTAACAGGAAGGGATGATTTGTTCCATGAAGAAGGCGGAGTATCAGACCAGGCAGAGACGACAGCTGATCGACTATATGAAATCGACTGGCGGGAAGCATTTTACCGCTTCTGATGTCGTTCATTACTGTAAGGAGCAGGAGCTTGGAATCGGGATGACGACCGTTTACCGCCAGCTGGACAAGCTGGTCTCAGAGGGTCTGGTCCGCAAGTACCTGATCGACGAGAAGACGGCCGCCTGCTTCGAGTATCTGGGGGACCAGAGCGAAAGCTGCCGGGAGCACTATCATCTCAAGTGTGAGTCCTGCGGCAGATTGATGCACCTGGACTGCCAGATGATCGACGCCTTTGTGGAACACATCCTGGACCATCACGGCTTTGCCATTAATCCGGCCAGAACGACCTTCTTCGGACTCTGTCAGGAGTGTCGAAGCAGGGCCGAGTCTTGTGCGGCGGATTGAAAACCGGATGCAAGCAAGAGAAAGCAGGAGCTTTCGGACGAGAAGGAGAAGAGGATGAGAGGAAAGAGAATCGCGGCTGTTCTGTTGGCCGGACTGTGTGCCTTTGGCCTGATGGCCTGCGGCGGATCGAAGAATTCCGCAAAGAGTGATTCGGATACGAAGACGACAACGGAGTCCAAGGGGGACAGCGGCAAGAAGCTGAAGATTGTGACGACGATTTTCCCGGAGTATGACTGGGTTGAGAGAGTCCTTGGGGACAAGGCCGGTAATGCGGAAGTGACCATGCTTATGGACAAGGGGGTTGACCTTCACAGCTTCCAGCCCACCGTTGAAGATATCGCAAAGGTTTCCTCAGCGGACGTCTTTGTCTATGTGGGCGGAGAGTCGGATGCCTGGGTTGAGGATGCCCTGAAGAATAAGACCAATCCCAATCAGAAGACCATCAATCTGATGGAGGTTTTAAAGGACCGCGTCAAGCCGGTCGAGCAGAAGGAGGGTATGCAGGAGAATACCCACGAGGATCATGAAGAGGGAGAGGAGGAGATGGATGAGCACGTCTGGCTCTCGCTCAAGAATGCCAAGATCGCTGTAGACCAGATTCAGAAGACGCTGGCAGAGGCGGATCCGGACAATGCGGAGGCCTATGCCAAGAATGCCAAGGTCTACGGGGAACTCCTGAATGATCTGGATCAGAAGTACCAGCAGGCTGTGGATTCCGCCAAGTACAAGACCCTGGTCTTCGGCGATCGATTCCCCTTCCGCTATCTGGTTAATGACTACGGACTGGACTATTTTGCGGCCTTTGAGGGATGTGACGCCGAGTCTGAGGCGAGCTTCGAGACGGTGGCATTTCTAGCCAATAAGATCAAGGAGCTGAAGCTTCCGGCTGTCCTGACCATCGAGGGTGAGACCCATAAGCTGGCGGAATCCATCAAGCAGAATTCCGGGGTTGCGGATCTGAAGGTTTTAAGCCTGGATTCCATGCAGTCGGTCAAGGCAGAGGACGTATCCAATGGAGCCACCTATCTCAATGTGATGAGTAAGAACCTTGATCTGCTCAAGCAGGCCATGAATTGATGAATTGATTGAGAAAAAATGGATATATTAACCTGCAGGGATCTGACCCTGGGATATGGGGAGCAGGTTCTGGTGGAAAAACTGAATTTTCAGCTTCCGAGAGGGGCATATCTGTGTATTGTAGGTGAGAATGGAGCCGGTAAATCCACCCTTATGCGGACCCTGCTCAAGCTGCAGGAGCCCCTGTCCGGCAGAATCTGGCTGGATGAGGAGGCCGCCGCGGGAGGCATTGGCTATCTGCCCCAGCAGACCCAGACACAGAGAGATTTTCCGGCTTCTGTCAGGGAGATCGTTCTCTCCGGATGTCAGGCCAGGGGCTCCTGGCACCCCTTCTATACCCAGGAGGAAAAGGAGAGAGCCCATTTCTGTATGCGCCGGCTGGATATCTGCCAGCTTAAGGATTGCTCCTACCGGAAGCTGTCGGGGGGACAGCAGCAGAGAGTCCTTTTGGCCCGCGCTCTGGCGGCAACAGACCAGGTCCTCCTTTTGGATGAGCCGGTGACCGGATTGGATCCCAAAGCCACTTTATCTATGTACGAGCTGGTGGAAAAGCTCCACCGGGAGGGCATTTCCGTCATCATGATCTCTCATGATGTGCGGGCGGCAGCAGAGAATGCAAGTCATATTCTCTATCTGGGAGATCAGGTCTTCTTTGGAAGCTCCGATGCGTTCGCAAAGAGTCCGATCGGACAATACTACCTGTCGAAAGGAGGCCGCCATGCTTGATACCCTGACGCATTACCTGGCCTATCCCTTTGTGCGCTATGCCCTTGTTGTGGGCGTTTTGATTGCCCTTTCCTCCTCCCTGCTGGGCGTGACCCTGGTCTTAAAGAGGTATTCCTATATCGGAGACGGACTGAGTCATGTGGCCTTCGGCGCTATGGCAGTCGCCACGGTCTTAAAGCTGTCCAATCATCTTGCTCTGATCCTGCCGCTGACTGTTCTCGCGGCGATTCTGTTGCTGCGGTCCGGACAGAACGCCAAGATCAAGGGAGACGCGGCCATCGCCATGCTCTCGGTGGGAGCTCTGGCTATGGGATACCTGCTCATGAATATCTTCGGAACTGCCTCGAATCTGGCCGGGGAGATCTCAACAACCCTCTTCGGATCGACGACGATTCTGACCCTGACCATGCAGGATGTCATTCTCTGCCTGATTCTGTCAGCCCTGGTCGTAGCCATGTTCATTGTCTTCTATCACCGTATTTTCGCGGTGACCTTTGATGAGACCTTTGCCAGGGCGGTCGGGATTCGCGCCGGGGCCTGGAATCTTTTGATTGCCGTTATGATCGCCCTGGTGGTTGTTCTGGCCATGAATCTGGTGGGGGCTCTTCTGGTGTCGGCTCTGGTGATCTTTCCGGCTCTTTCTGCTATGCGGGTATTCCAGAGCTTTCGGGCAGTCACGATCTGCTCCGTGATTCTCTCGGTTGTCTGTGCTCTGGCCGGAATTTTGATTTCGATTTTAGCCGGAACCCCGGTCGGTTCCACCATCGTGGCGGCGGATATTGTGGCGTTCGCGCTCTGCTTTCTTCTGGGGAAGAACTGAGTTTGGCACAGAGGGCATGGATCATATCAGCATTTCCTGCAGTCTGATCTGAGCTCACAATATCTTCCGGAATACAGAGAATCGAATATGAGAAGACGCGCCGCAAATTTTTTATCATTGTAAATTGAAGGGGCTGTCGCACTAATGTGCGACAGCCCCTTTTCTACGGGAAGCACTCATCTGTGATGATCTTTTATCCTGGGGAAGCACTCGCCCGTGCCGATCCTTTACTCTACGGTCACGGACTTGGCCAGATTCCTGGGCTGGTCTGGATTGATGCCCTTGTTGACAGAGGTATAGTAGCCGATCAGCTGACAGATGACGATGGATTCAAAGACGGAGAAGATATCGTCTACCTTGGGAATACTGAAGTGGACGTCGCAGATGGTCGGATCCGTGATCTTTTTGTCCTCGCTGATCAGGATGACATAGGCGCCTCTGGCCTTGGTCTCGCGGATATTGGAGATCACCTTGCTGTAGACCTTATGCTGAGTTGCCAGGGCAATGACGGGGACGCCGTCGTCAATCAGAGAGATTGTTCCGTGCTTTAACTCGCCGGCGGCGTATGCCTCGGCGTGAATATAGGAAATCTCCTTGAGCTTCAGGGCGGCCTCCATGGCGACACGGTAATCCAGTCCGCGCCCGATATAGAAGGCATTGGGCACATTGGTAAAGCGGTCGGTCAAATCCTGAATGCGCTTCTCGTGGGAGAGCACCGTCTCAATGCGGCCGGGCATTTCTTTGAGTGTGGCGAGGAAGTTCTGCGCCTCTTTTTTGGTCATTTTCCCCTGTACCAGGCCGATCTTCGCGGCGAGCAGATAGAAGCTCGCGACCTGTACGCTGTAGGCCTTGGTGCTTGCGACCGCGATCTCGGGTCCCGCGTGTGTGTAGAGAACCTGGTCGCTCTCACGGGCGATTGAGGAGCCCTTGACATTGACAATGGCAAGCGTCTTATGCGTGTATTGCCGGGCCAGACGCAGGGCCTCTAAGGTATCAATGGTCTCTCCGGACTGAGAGGTCACGATCACCATGGAGTTCTCATTGATCACTGGGCGCTCGTAGCGGAATTCCGAGGCGATTGCAACAGAGACGGGGATGCCGAGAACATTCTGGATCATATTCTTCCCGGCCATTCCCGCGTAGAGGGCGGTGCCGCACGCGACGACCGTGATGTCGGAGCAGTTCTCGAAAAAGGAGTCCGGGATCCCGTCAGCGGAGAAGTCCGGGAGATTATCGGGATTGATACGGGGCTCAATGGTGCGCACCAGTGCCTGCGGCTGCTCGTGGATCTCCTTGATCATGTAGTGGGGATAGCCCTCCTTCTGGGCAGCTGTGATATCCCAGTTCACCTCCTGATATTCCGCTTCCACCGGATTGCCCTTCAGATCTTCCATAGAGATGGAGTCCGGGGTCAGGGTGAGAATATGGTATTCCGGGACAATGAAATAGCGCTTGCTGTAATCGATAAAGGCTGTCAGGTCAGAGGCGATGAAGGCCCCCTCTTTGTCCGTCAGGGTGGCGACCATGGGGCTGACATTGCGAAGCGCGTAGATCTTGCCGGGCTGGTCCGCGAACATAATGCAGAAGGCGAAGGACCCCTTTAAAAGACTGGATACCTGTCGAAGAACCGCGATGGGATCTCCCTGGTATAGCTTGTTGATCAGGGCACAGGCGACCTCCGTGTCCGTCTCGGATTTGAGATCCTTCTGCAGCTGGTAGCTCTCAACGAGCTCGTGGTAGTTCTCAATGATTCCGTTGTGAATCAATGTGGTCTTGCCGACCTTGTGGGGGTGGGCATTGGCGTTGGTGACGCCGCCATGTGTCGCCCAGCGGGTGTGTCCGATCCCGCAGCAGGAGGCGTTGTCGTCATCACAGATGGCGCGTAAGTCCTTGACCTTGCCCGCGGTCTTGCGGACAGAAATATGGGGGCGATTGTCCTTGAAGAAGGCGATACCGGCACTGTCGTAGCCGCGGTATTCAAGCCGTTCAAGGCCATTGAGCAGGATATCCTGCACGGGGATTGATCCGGTAAATCCGATAATTCCACACATATGAATTCTCCTTATGTAGGTTCTGTATGTTCCATACGGTTACAGTCTCTTTGTCTCTCCGTTACCGGATCTTTTGTCAACTGTATGCGCGGCCGCATCCGCGATCAGGCATCCGCCGAATCTTCGATCACCTGACACCTCGTCAACCCGGGCCAAAACGTTCCTCCAAAAATACAGAGGGATGAAAAGCGGCCGGGTACATGGCGCTAAAGTTTTTGAACTTTTCGAAATTCCCTGCCTCCCGTCGGGGAACGAGACAACTATACCATAGGAGACGGGCAAATGGTTAGCGCCATTCCAGTCAGAGGATACTTGTGCATTTAAGCAAGAGGATGCCCGGGTGGAGAGATATCAGAGGGAAAAGGACCGAAAATCAGGGGAGAAGCAGGATAGAGAGAAGGCCGGGGATCAAGGGAAGAAGCAGGATGGAAAGAAGGATGGGGATCGGGGAGAAAGCGCCTGCCTGAAGATTGGCGCATACTCTTTGTGACAAAGCTGATTTTTCATTTGTTGAAAATCAGGGGCGGCAGGGTTAGATTCTAGACTATAGAGAGCTTGATCGTCCGGAAGATGAGCTCATAAGACAGTGTTGGCAAACAGTAAAGGGATGAAGAATATGAAGACAAAGGTACAGGCATTTGGCCGCTTCCTCAGCGCGATGATCATGCCCAACATCGGGGCTTTTATTGCCTGGGGATTGATGGCGGCACTTTTTATTGATACGGGATGGCTTCCCAACGCCAGCCTCAACAAGATGGTGGGGCCGATGCTCACTTATCTGCTCCCCATCCTGATCGGGTATACCGGCGGAAAAATGGTGGGCGGACAAAAGGGCGCCGTGATGGGAGCGATTGCCACTGTCGGAGTAATCCTGTCCAATCCGGATATGACGATGCTGATGGGGGCGATGGCAATGGGTCCTTTGGCAGGACTTGTCATCAAGCTTTTCGACAAGGCTGTCGAGGGGAAGATTAGACCGGGCTTTGAGATGCTGGTTAACAACTTCTCCGTCGGTATTCTGGGACTGATCATGGCAATTGTGGGCTACCGGGCAATGGGCCCCATCATGGGAGCCATCCTGATCGTCCTTCAGGCAGGGGTTCAGGTTCTTGTAGAGCACGGGCTTCTTCCCCTGGTATCCATCTTTGTTGAGCCGGCCAAGGTCCTCTTCCTCAACAACGCGATCAATCATGGAATTTTCACCCCCCTCGGCGCGGAGAATGTCAAGGAAGTCGGGAAGTCGATTTTCTACATGATTGAGACCAACCCGGGCCCCGGTACGGGCGTCCTCCTCGCGTACTGGATGTGGTCCAAGGACAAGATCAGCAAGACGTCCGCGCCGGGCGCGCTGATTGTGCATCTGCTGGGCGGGATCCATGAGATCTCCTTCCCCTATATTCTCATGCAGCCACTTTTGCTTCTGGCGACCATTGGCGGATCTATGGCGGCCATGCTCTACAACACCGTATTTCACCTGGGACTCGCCTCTCCGGCCTCTCCCGGATCTGTCTTCGCCTATGTGATCGCGGCGCCGAAGGGATCCACCCTGCGGGTCTTTTTGAGCGTTGTCATCGCGTCCGCGGTTTCTTTTGTCATTGCGACGCCAATCATCAAGTTTGCCTCTGCTAAGACGACGCTGGAAGACGCGCAGAATCAGAAGGATCGGATGAAGGCAGAGTCCAAGGGGCAGACCTCGGAAGCTTCAGAAGAGGCCGCAGGCGATCAAAAGGCGGTGTCTATTGATTCAGGTAAGGAAATGAGCGCGGACTATGCTTTAAAGACAATTGACCGGATTGTCTTCGCCTGCGACGCGGGAATGGGATCCAGTGCAATGGGAGCAGCGGTCCTGCAGAAGAAACTGAGGGCGGCGGGGATTGAGGACATCAAGGTTGATCATGCTTCCGTCTCTGAAGTTCCTGCGAATACAGAGCTTCTCGTCTGCCATCAGGATCTTGCGGCAAGGGCACAAAAGAGCGCTCCGCAGGCAAGGATCATTACGATCAGTAACTTTATGGCCGCCCCGGAGTATGACGCCCTGGTTACAGAGATAAAAAATGCCCGCGAACAAGCACTGTGATCCGGTCTTTTTGAGGTCCTTTTTGGCTGACAGAAGAAAAAAGAGGGAAATGATATGCTGCTGACAAATCGAATCAGAGGAATTCTCCTTCTTTTGATGGACGCTGAGGGACCGCTGAAGGAAGATGATATCGCAGACCAGGTCGGCGTCAGCCGTCGGACGGTCCAAAGGGAGGTGGAGTATTTAGACGGCGCCTTGAGGGAATACGGTCTGCTTCTGCACCGCAAAAAAGGAGTCGGGATTTCCGTCACGGGTTCGGAACAGGCCAAAGAGAGACTGCGCGGGGAATTAGAGGAAAAAGAAGCAGGCGAGCCGACGGACGTCGCGGGGAGGAGGAACCGGCTGCTCTTTGAACTGATCCGGGACAAAGTCCCGAGGAAGATCTATTATTACAGCCAGTTGCTGGGAGTGTCGGAGGCGACCATCAATAAGGATATGTCGGCCCTGGGCCCCTGGCTGGAGCAAAACCACTTAAAGCTGGTCAAAAGACAGGGCTTTGGAGTCGCTTTGAGCGGAAGCGAGCGGGACCTGCGCGCCGCCATGCGGCGATACGTCAGTGAAAACATGTCCCTACCCTGGGCAGGCATTGAGGGATTAAAGGAGTCGGCGGCAGGAGCCCTGATCCACACGAGAGATCAAAATCTCTACGCCCTTTTGGCAACGGATACGGTCAGTCGGGTCTACGAGGTCCTTGCGAGAATGCGAAAGGAGGAGACAAGGCTCAAGGGGCTGGCGGAGAGCGCCTACACGAATCTTATTTTTCATCTGGCCATCGCTGTCGAGCGGGTCAAAAAAGGGGCAATTGTGGAGGAAGACCCGGGTCTGGTCAATAAACTGGGGACCTGGGATGAATATGCTTTGGCCGGGAAAATCCGCGGGGAGATTGAGCGGGAATTCTCAATTCATATGCCGGACCAGGAGCTGTCATACATTCTCCTTCACCTCCTCGGATCCAAGATGGCCTACCATGAGACAGAGGCGGAAAACAGGCAGTTCCTCTTTCCGGAGGAAGATCTGCTCGAGATAATCGACCGGATGATCGATCAATTTGACACAGAGATGGCCAACAGCCTGAAGTGCGACGAGGAATTCATACGAGGGCTGATCATGCACCTGCAGCCGGCCATGTTTCGAATGTCAGAGAAGATGAGCATCTACAATCCGGTTTTGCCTGAGATCAAGAGGGAATATCCGGAGATTTACGCGAAGAGCAGGCGGGCGGCGGAGGTCATCCGAGACGAAACAGCCTTTGAGGTCAGCGATGACGAGATCGGTTTTCTCAGCATGCATTTTGGCGCAGCGGTCGAGAGGGTGCGCAAGAGAGAGGGAAAGAGGAGAAGGGTTTCGATCGGAATCATCTGTTCCAGCGGCTTTGGCGTTGCCCAGCTCATGATCGCGAGGCTGACCCGTGTGTTTGGACAGGAAGCAGAGCTGTCGGCCTATGCCCTGAGTGATCTGACGGAGCATGTGGAGAGACGCACGGATTTCTTCGTGACAACCTTTGACTGGTGTGCCGATGAGATCGACTCGATCCGGGTCAGCCCCATGGTCCCGGAGAGTGACCTTGAGAAGATCAGAAATAAAATAGAAGAGTATGCCTATGTGAAGCGGGAGTCGGAGAATCAGGTATTTGACCGTCAATTGGATCAGGCAAACGAGATGATTATCGAAATCCGGGGACTGATTCGAAGGTATTGCGATTATGAGACGGACCCGAAGATTTCCTTTCCCGATCTGGTTTACCAGCTGGCTGACAGGGTCACAGAGTCTCAGGCGGTTGCGGAAAAGATCGCGGGGAAAATACAGAGGCGAGAGCATTTAAACAGTCAGATTTTCCCGGAGCTCGATCTGGCCCTGCTTCACTGCCGAAGCAGGATGATCCGGGAGCCGGTTTTCATCAGCTGCAGGCCTTCGGGGGACAGGTCCTTCGCGGATCCCGATTTCAAGGGGATCCGGGCAGTGATCTTTATGGTGATGCCGGAGGATGAGCAGCTGCGCATGCACATGCAGATTCTGGGTCAGATCAGCGCTTCCGTCATACGCGACGAAGCCTTTGTTGGAGCCATCCTTCATGGCGATGAAGAGCTGGTGAAAAAGGAACTGAAGAAGATTCTGGGCGAATATTTCTATGATTTTCTGAAAAATATCTGAGAGAGGTTTTGAGTCATGAGTGAGATCCTGAAGAAAGAAAACATTTATCTGAACTGCGAGTTAGAGGACAAGGAGGCGGTGATCCGGCGAATCGGAGAGATCTTCGTCAAAGACGGTTATGCGACGGATCAATATACCCGGGCCATGCTGGAAAAGGAGAAGGTCTTTAATACGGCGATCGGCAGCAGCCTGGCAATCCCCCACGGGATTGAGAGCATGAAGGATCAGGTGTTACAGTCGGGGATTGTCGTTATGACCTTCCCACAGGGACTGCCCTGGGGAGAGCAAGAGATCGTCAAACTGGTCGTTGGGATCGCCGCCAGAGGAGACGAGCATATTGATATCCTGTCCAATATCGCAACGCACTGCGCGAGCGAAGAGGAGACGGAGAAGATCATCCGCAGCTCCAGGGACGAAATTTACGAGTTTTTTGCGGGCGTCTGAGGGGTCCATGCAGGGCAGTCACAGAATTTCAGGAGAAAGAAGGAGAGAGTAATGAGAGCAAAAGCAGTCAGAATGTATGGAACAAGGGATTTGAGACTGGAGGAGTTTGAGCTTCCGGAGATCAGGGACGATGAGATCCTGGCCAAGATCTACTCCGACAGCATCTGTATGTCCACTTATAAGCTGGTCGAACAGGGGAAGAAGCACAAGAGGGCGCCTCAGAATATGGATACCCATCCGGTCATTGTCGGACATGAGTTCGCCGGTGTGATTGTCAAGGTCGGAAAGAAGTGGCAGGATCAGTTTCAGCCGGGCATGCGCTTTGCCCAGCAGCCTGCGCTGAACTATAAGGGAAGTCTGGCCTCTCCGGGCTATTCCTATGAGTGGTATGGGGGAGATACCACCTACTGCATCTTCCCTCATGAGACTATGGAGCTGGGAGCTCTGATGCCGTTTGACGGGGACAGTTTTTACAAGGCGTCGCTTGGAGAGCCGATGAGCTGCTGTATCGGCGGCTATCACGCCATGTACCACACCAATAAGCAGAATTACGATCATGAGATGGGGACAAAGAGGGGCGGTAATATTCTGATTGCCGGCGGCTGCGGTCCCATGGGACTGGGATCGGTTTCCTATGGCCTGGTCTGCGACTATCATCCCAGACGGATTGTCGTCACGGATGTCGACGATGCCAAAATCGAGCGAGCCAAAGAGGTGGTCAGCCCGGAGTACGCGGCAGAGCACGGGGTGGAGCTGATTTACGCCAACACAGCCAAAATGGATGATCCCAGGCAGGGGCTGATGGATCTGACCCAGGGACACGGCTATGACGACGTCTTTGTCATGGTTCCGATTCCTTCGGTCTGCCAGTTGGCGGGAAGTGTTCTGGCCTTTGACGGCTGTCTGAACTTCTTCTCCGGTCCCACCGACAAGAATTTCTCCGCCAGCATGAACATGTATGATCTCCACTATACCAGCACCCACTTGATGGGGACGACAGGCGGAAATAATGACGATCTGATCGAGGCAAATCAGCTGGCTGCCAGCGGCCGTCTGGATCCCTCCGTTATGATCACGCATGTCGGCGGGATCGACAGTATCGCGGAGACTACCTTGAATCTGCCAAAAATCAAGGGGGGCAAAAAGCTGGCCTATACCCAGTTTGATATGCCCATGACCGCCATTGAGGACTTCGCAAAGCTCGGAAAGTCAGACCCCTTCTTCGCGAAGCTGGATCAGTGCTGCAGAGATCACAAGGGCCTGTGGAATCCCGAGGCCGAGAGAATGCTCTTTGAACACAAGGGAGTAAAGGTGGAAGTCTGATCTCTTTCAGCGGCTGTTTGCCGAACATATGAAGCTTGCAAAGTTCTATTGCGTCTGTCTGTCCGCGGAGAAGTCCCGGTCGATATGAATGGAGCAGACAAGATCTGCTCCCATCTGCCGATGGACCCTTTCCCGGATTTGTGTCAGGATCTGCTCGTCAGACAGATGAAATCCATAGGGGACAAGAAGATCGAAGACCAGTTTGGTCTTCGATTTTTTGTGGACAATGCGGAAGTCGTGCATACTCAGGCGGGAGTCAATCTTCTCCAGGATGCCGAGCATCTGCCCGGTTTTCTCAAGGACTTCGGGGTCGTCAAGGATGATCGGGTCAACATGGATGGTGATCTCGCAGCCGAACTCCCGGCGGATGGCGTCTTCCGCCTCATCCAGCTCGTCATGGATGTCTAAGAGTCTGGAATTGGCAGGGGCTTCGGCGTGCAAGGATACATAGATGCGGCCGGGACCGTAGTTGTGGATGATCAGGTCATGGACCCCTAATATGGAGGGATAGGAGCAGACGATTTCTTCTATCCGCCGGACCATATTCGGATCAGGAGCCTGCCCCAGAAGAGGAGAGGATGTATCCCGGATGGAGTCGATCCCGGCCTTGCAGATGAAAGAAGCGACAATGATTCCGGCAATCGCGTCGATGCGATTCAGGCCGGTCAGCCTGGTCAGGAACAGGGAGACCAGGACGACGCCGGTGGCCAGAACGTCGGACAGGCTGTCGGTAGCGGCCGCCAGAATGGTGGCAGACCCAGTCAGACGGCCGATTCTGCGGTTGTAGGCAAACATATAGAGCTTGACAGCGATGGAGAGCAGGAGAATAGCTGCGGTGAGGATGGTCAGATGGACGGGTTTGCTCTCAAAGAGACCGAGGACGGAGTCCCGGAAGAGCTCCACGGCCATGAGGAGGATGAGCAGGGAGACGATAAAGCCGGCCAGATACTCAATGCGTCCGTGCCCGAAGGGGTGCTCCGGGTCTGCCTCCTGGGAAGAGAGACGAAAACCGATCAGGGTCACAATGGAGGAAGCGGCGTCGGAGAGGTTGTTGAGAGCATCCGCGGTTACGGCGATAGAGCCGGTTGCAAGCCCCGCCAGGAATTTGGTCAGGGCCAATAGGAGATTGAGCAGAATTCCAGCCAGCCCGGAAATCATGCCCCAGGCCTTGTGGCGCTGGATTTCGGTCATGGCAGACTCGTTTTTCAGGAAGAAATGGGATAGAAGGCTAATCATGGACAGACCTCATTGCGTACGCGGAAAGATTCTTAATACGGCAGCTGGAGTTTTGGAAGGATTCTTCCGCTATTGTAGGGCAGGGGAGAGCTTTTGAGAAGGGGATCCGGTTCGGCGGAAATAACAAATGGATCCCAGATACAGACGGTTTTTCTGATGAGAAATCGTGTATGATGGTAGGGAATCTCGGGAGTTGCGCCACATGATTGAGAAAGGGGCCTGTGATGTCAGAAAAAGAAATACTGGTGGTTTCCTTCGGGACCTCTTTTGCCGAGGCGAGGAAGACAGATATTGGAGGGATTGAGGAGGCTCTTGCGCGGGCTTACCCCGATTATCGGATCGCGCGGGCCTTCAGCTCGCCGCGGGTTATCCGCCATATGCAAAGAGAGGATCAGGAGCAGGTAGACTCTGTCAGCCAGGCCCTGGAAGGCGCTCTTGCCGCAGGAATCAAACAGCTTATCCTGCAGCCGACCTATCTCATGCATGGAATTGAGTATGAGCTTATGATTCGGATTCTGAGCGGCTATCGGGACCGGTTTGCGTCCGTGGCTGTCGGGCAGCCCCTTCTGGGAGAAACGGATCAAAACCCGGCACATTATACGGAGGACATGGTCCGTGTGTCTCGTGCTCTTCTGGAAAATGCCTGGAAAGAGGCAGGTCTTTTGAACAGGGAGCCGGGACAGGATCCTGTCGATAAGGCCGACAAGGGGCCGGCGCTGGTTCTCATGGGGCACGGGACAGAACATGGGGCGCACATCGTCTATCAGCAGTTTCAGAGCCTTTTTTCAGATCAGGGCAGGAAGGACGTCTTCGTCGCGACCGTAGACGGAGACTGCCCGGAGACGGACATCCACAACATTCTCTCTGAGGTGCAGAGAGAAGGATTTAAGCATGTGATCCTGCGTCCTCTGATGGTTGTTGCAGGAGATCATGCAAATAATGACATGGCGGGAGACCGGGAGGATTCCTGGAAGAATCTCTTTGCGGCTACGGGATCCTTTGAAGAGATTGAATGTCAGCTGGGAGGCCTGGGACGTCTCGAGGAGATCCAGCAGATCTATGTGGATCACGCCGCTGCTGTGATGTAAATTTGTTGGTCCTCTCAAAAGGAAGGGATAGACCGGCTTTACGATTGGGCAGATCGAACGTCGAAACTTCCCTCCCAAAAGAAGGGGATAGGCTGCGGTATTGATCAGAACTTAAAAATAACCTTGATCAGCAGGAGGACAAGCACTGCCAGGATGATGGGACGGGTAATTCTCGTCCCGTTTTTCATGGCCAGACCGCTTCCCACATAGTTGCCGAGCATATTGGCGGCGGCAGAGGCAATGCCAAGAGTCAGCAGTACCTGTCCGTTAATCAGGTAGACGACGGCCCCGGCGACATTGGTGGTCAGGTTGATGGCCTTGGTCATACCGTTGGCCTGGGTCATGGGAAGCCTGGCCAGAATGGTCAGGCCGATGATCAGAAAGGTCCCGGTTCCGGGCCCGTAGAAGCCATCGTAGATGCCGATGAAGAAGGCCAGAAGGCCTGCGATGATCGTAGTCGCTTTCCCGGAAGCCTGCTCGGACTTTTTGTGTTCCTTAAAGAGATTCTTATTGAGGACCAGAAATGCAGTGACCGGCAGAATGAAGTAGAGCAGGTAGGTCATGACTCTCGTGTCGATGACCAGGGCCAGGTGGGCGCCCAGGGTAGAACCGATAAATGCCATGAGAATAGCAGGTAGCGTTGCCTTCCATGGGATCAGTCGATTGATGGCGAAGCGGCCGGTGGTCAGTCCGGTTCCCCAGGCGGAGGAGAACTTGTTGGTGGCTACTGCCGGAACCGGAGGAAGACCGGCCAGCAGGTAGGCGGGGAGAGAAACCAGGCCGCCTCCGCCGCCGATGGAGTCGACAAAACCGCCCAAAAAGAGAAGGGGAAGAACAATGAGATAGGTGTGGATAGTGACTTGCATGGAACTTACTGCGCTTTCATGGCCTTTTTAGCCGCCTTGCGCTCTTCCAAGGCATTGACGACCATGGTGCAGGCCGCGTCGCCCGTGATATTGACCGTGGTACGGCCCATGTCAAAGATGCGGTCAACGCCGGCGACTAAGGCAATGCCATCGACCGGAAGTCCCACCGACTGAAGCACCATAGCCAGCATAACCATGCCGGCTCCGGGGACGCCGGCCGTTCCGATGGAGGCCAGGGTCGCGGTCAGGACGATTGTCAGCATCTGGGGGAAGGTCAGATGAATCCCATAGCAGGAGGCGATGAAGATAGAACAGACGCCCTGATAGATGGCGGTTCCATCCATATTAATGGTCGCTCCCAGAGGAAGGACGAAAGAGGCGATCTCCTTCTTGGCCCCAAGCTTCTCCGTGCACTCCATATTCAGGGGGAGAGTTCCCACAGAGGAGGCGGATGAGAAGGCGAAGAGGATGGCGGGCATCATTCCCTTAAAGAATTTGAAAGGGCTCATCCCGGCCGCGGCGCGGACGGTGAGGGAGTAGACCAAGATGGCGTGAACCAGATAGCAGAGGTAGGCGACCGCGAGGACGGCAGCCAGAGAACCTAAGATGGCAGGACCGTTCTCGGCGACAACGGGAGCCAGCAGGCAGAAGACGCCGATGGGAGAGAGGGTTAAGATCATCTCCATGACCTTGAGACAGGTGTCATTTAAAATATTGACCGCCTCCTCGACCTTGCTCATTCTGGGGCCGATCTGCATAATGGCGAAGCCGATGAAGAGGGAGGCCACAATGACCTGCAGCATGTTGGCCTCGGCAAAGGGCTTGACGAAGTTGCTGGGGAAAATGCCGACGATGGTGTCCATGAAGCTGACCGCGGCCTCGGTCTTGTAGGAAAGGTCTGTCGTCGCCAGCACGGGGAAGATACCCTTAAACAGATTGGCGATGATCAGTCCAATGGTGATGGCAAAGGCGGTCGTGAGGAGGTAGAAGCTGATCGTTTTGCCTCCGATGGAGCCCACCTTGCGGACATCCTGCAGGGAGATGACGCCGGCCATAATAGAGAAGAAGACCAGGGGGGCTACAATCCACTTGATCAGGTTCAGGAAAATGACGCCAAAGGGCTTGATATAGGTCTTGGCGATCTGAGCCTGACCCAGGCAGGCGAAGATGGATCCGATGATGATGGCCAGGATCAGAGCGATGAAAATCTGGCTGGTCAGTGACAGCTTGTTTTTCTTTGATTTTTTCTCAGACATAATTTCTCCTTTTTCCGGGGCTGCTATTCGATTGCAGATCCTGTCACACAAATGAGGGAAGTTGAGAATCGGATATCGAGATCAGCGAAATATACACGCAGACTATCATACAGGGGAGGAGGGTCCTTGTCCAGTAAGGGAAAGAAAAGCAGGCGGCGCTCGCGATACGAAATCTCTATCGCTGCCATTCGCCGGGCTTATACTTATACTATATATAGAAGAGAAAATCCGGGGGAAGATTCTACTGGCATGCATCCTCCTCTTGGATTAGGATAAGAGACAGAGAGGAAGCACAGATCGGAGGAATCATGAGTGACTATGTACTGACCTGCAGTTCGACGGTGGACCTGCCAAAAGCCTACCTGGAGGGGCGGGGGATTCCCTATGTCTGCTTCCACTATCGTCTGGGACAAGAAGAGCATATGGACGATCTCTGGGAGGCCATGGACGCCAGAGCTTTCTACAGCCGCATGGTAGGAGGAGAAGATGCCAAGACCTCCCAGGTCAATATCGAGGAGTATATGGATTTCTTTCGTCCCTTTCTGGAAGATGGAAAGGATATTCTTCATATCGAGCTCTCTTCCGGACTTTCCGGCTCCTATAACTCGGCCAGGCTGGCAGCGGAAGAGCTGCGGACCAAATTCCCTGACAGGAAGATCGGCGTAGTGGATTCCAGAGGGGCTTCATCCGGATTCGGTTTTCTCCTGTCATATCTGGCGGATCAAAGGGATGAGGGACTTGCTTACGAACAGCTTATGGAACTGGCGGAGGAGAAGAAGCTGCTGGTTCATCACTGGTTTTTCTCGACGGATCTGACCTTTTATGTCAAGGGGGGAAGGATCTCCAAGACGGCGGGATTTTTAGGCGGAATGCTGGGCATCTGTCCCCTGCTCAATATGGATGAGGCAGGACATCTCATTCCCAGAGAGAAAATCAGAGGGAAGCAGAAGGTGATGCAGCGGATTGTTGAGAAGATGCTGGAGCACGCCGAGGGGGGACCTGATTATCAGGGCAAGGTCTTCATCTCTCAGTCGGATTGCCTGGAGGATGCCGAAGGGGTGGCCGCTCTGGTCAAAGAGCTCTTCCCTCAGATGGATGGCGAAGTTATGATCAACCCCATTGGCCCGACCATTGGAGCCCACACGGGGCCGGGAACCGTAGCTCTCTTCTTCTTCGGAGATAAGAGGATCTGAGAAACTCAGAGGATTCGAGGAGCTGAGGGGGATCGAGGAGAAAAGAGGGTCCAAGAAGATGAGAGGATTTGAGCCTGCCGGGGCGTGAGAGCGAAAAGAGCCTTCTCCTTAGGCAGAGAACGGCTTCCCCTAAAAAAGAAAGATGAAATGAAAGACAGATCCGTCTCAGGTGATCGCCCTATGTGGCGCCTGAGACGGATTTTGTATTTGAGACAGGGGACAGGACAGAAAAACAGGAGGATATTCGAAAATCCTCAATCGCAAAATGAGAGTCCATACCCAAAAGCTCAGCATAAGTGGATTGTTGATCAGTTCCTAAAATTTTTCGAAACAAGACAGCAGGATTTGTAAAAAAGCCGGGGATTTCGTGCAAGAAATCAATAACAAAGAAGGCGGTTCCCAACTATGATAATAGCTGTAGTTTTTTGACGGGTTTCCCGAAAGCAGGGGAAAACGATGAAGGAGGATAGAGGAATGAAGAAAAGGCTGACGGCGTTAACTCTGGCGCTGCTACTTGGCTTGTCGGTTCTTCTGACTGCCTGCGGGGGCTCCGCTAAGGGAAGCGCGGCTTCGAGCGCGACAGCCAGCAAGGAGCATCCCATGATCCTGACGCTGGCGCATAACCAGGCGGAGAACCACCCGGTTCACAAGGCCCTGGTCAGGTTCGCCGACCAGGTGAATGAGAGAACCGATGGCCGCATTGTTGTTAAGATTTACCCCAATGGGCAGCTGGGCTCTGAGAATGAAAATCTGGAACAGCTGCAGGCCGGCGTGGTCGCCATGGCCAAGGTGTCAGCCCCGAATCTGGCGACCTACAACGACGGCTACAATACCTTTGGTCTGCCCTATATTTTCAATGACCAGGCGGATTATTACAGGGTGATGGATTCTCAGCAGATGGATGATTTCTTCATGTCCTCCGCGGATGACGGCTTCCTCACCATGACCTACTATGACTCCGGTTCCCGCTCCTTTTATACCAAGGGAAAGGCGATCCGGACCCCGTCCGATCTGGACGGACTCAAAATCCGCGTGCAGGATATGGCGGTACAGACAGACATGATGAAGGCCCTGGGCGGTACGCCTGTCACCATGTCTTACGGGGATGTCTATACCTCCCTGCAGACCGGTATCATCGACGGCTCTGAGAATAATGTCACTGCCTTAACGACCGGCAAGCACGGTGAAGTGGCCAAGTACTACTCTGTTGACGAGCACGAGATGATCCCTGACGCTCTTGTGATGAGTTCCAAGGTCTGGTCCACTCTGTCCGCGGAGGATCAGGCGGCGGTCAAGGCGGCGGCTAAGGCCTCGACAGAGTATCAGAAGGAGCTCTGGGCAGAGGCAACCGAAAAGGCTGTCGAGCAGGCCAGGCAGGAGATGGGAGTCACCTTCGTCTATGATGTGGACAAGGCCGCCTTTCAGGCGGCGACAGCTCCTATGATCCAGACCTATGAGGACAAGTATCCCGGTGTGAAACGTCTCATGCAGTCGATCGAACAGGTAAGGGAGGCGAACTGATGAAAATAGCGCTTGGTAAGATAAAGAAATTCAGCAACACTTTTCTGGCAATCGTCTGCGCGATTCTCCTGTCTTTTATGGCAGTTCTGGTTCTATGGCAGGTCTTTACCAGATATGTCCTGGGGCATCCGGCGGCATTTACAGAGGAGCTGGTCAAGTACTCCCTGGTGTGGACCTCTTTCGTCGGCGCGGCCTACGCCTTTTCCGCCAGAGAACACATGGCTTTAACCCTGCTCAAGGACCGGCTGACCGGCCTGCCGCACAGGATTCTCGCGACTCTGATTGATATTCTGATTCTGGCAGTCGCCCTCTTTGTGATCACAATCGGCGGCTTCAAGCTGGCGCTGTCCGCCCACGCCGAGTTCTCTGCTCTTTTAGGGATCCCAAGAACCTTAGTGTATTCGATTGCACCGATTTCCGGCGTCTTTATCATCTTTTTCCAGTTGATCAATATCTATGAGGATATCACCGGCATCTTTGTGATTGAAGAGGCAGAAGAGGAGGCCAAGTCATGACTGTAGGATTAACAACGGTACTCTTATTCGTCGTGTTCGGCGTCCTGCTCTTTCTGGGAGTGCCAATCTCCGTATCCATTTTGGTATCTGCCCTGGTGACAGCGGCCTCCACCCTGTCCTGGGATCAGGTCACCTTCATCGCCATGCAGAAGATGAACTCCGGGGTTGAGTCCTTCTCCCTTTTGGCGATTCCCCTCTTTATTCTGGCGGGAAACATCATGAACAACGGAGGAATTGCCAGAAGACTGATTAACTTCGCTCAGATTTTTGTCGGAAAAATCCCGGGCTCCCTGGCACAGGCCAATATCCTGGGCAATATGCTCTTCGGAGCCCTGTCCGGATCCTCGGTTGCCGCAGCTTCCGCGATGGGAGGAACCATTAATCCGATCGAGAAGGAAAACGGGTACGATCCCGCCTACGCGGCTGCGGCCAATATTGCCTCCGCGCCGACAGGACTTCTGATTCCCCCGACTTCCGCCTTCATCGTCTATTCTACGGTGGCCGGCGGAGTGTCCGTATCCACCCTCTTTATGGCGGGCTATATCCCCGGTATCCTGATGGGCATCTGCTGTATGGGAGTTGCCCTCTTCTGGGCGATCCGGCACAAGATGAAAGCGGTTGGAAGAGATAAGTCCAGGAGTATCCTGAGGACCACCTGGGAGGCCATCCCCTCGCTGCTTTTGATTATTATCGTCATCGGCGGTATTGTAGCCGGAATCTTCACGGCGACAGAGGGCGCCGGCGTGGCGGTTCTCTACTGTCTGGTTCTGTCTCTGATTTACCGGAGCATCAGTCTCAAGTCCTTCATGGATATTCTGCTCAAGTCCGCCAAGACCTCGGGGATCATTATGTTTTTGATCTCCGCCTCCTCCGCCATGTCCTTTGTCATGGCCTATGCGGGAATTCCCCAGGCGATCTCTTCCGGACTTATGGGGCTGACCTCCAATAAGTATGTGATCTTTTTGCTCATGAATATCATTCTCCTGGTGGTCGGGATGTTTATGGATATCACCCCCGCCATCCTGATCTTCACCCCTATCTTCCTGCCGATTGCGACCAAGCTTGGAATGAGCAGTGTGCAATTCGGCGTCATGCTGATCTTCAACATGTGTCTGGGCAACATCACTCCTCCCGTCGGCTCCGTTCTCTTTGTCGGCTGTGGAATTGGAGAGGTGACCATTGAGGAGGTGACGCCCAAGCTGATTCCCTACTTCGCGGTATTGATTCTGGCCCTTCTGGCAGTGACCTATATCCCGGCCCTGTCTTTGGCAATTCCAAACGCAATGGGGCTGACCGTAAAATGAGATGGCATGCGGACTGAGATGGTCGCTGATCCGACGCCTGGGCGTATAGGGACAGGGCTGATCGCTCCCGGGCAATGATAAAAAGAGAATGCCGGCCATGAAGGATCGCGCAGACACAGGATTGCGGCTGCGGGAAAACATGGTCGGCATTTTATGCCTGTGATCGGGTAAAATGGGACTTGTTCCAATGGGAAAGAGGATAGGAGATATTCATGTTTCGAAAGATGCGTCGCTATCGGCAGCAGATCTGTCAGGAGGATTGCCTGAAGATTTTGAGAGAGGAAGGCAGAGGTGTGCTGGCAATGATCGGAGAGGACGGCTATCCTTACGCGATTCCTCTGGACTTTCTCTACAATGAAGGAAATGGCAGGATCTACTTTCACTGCGCCATGCAGGGATTCAAGCTGGATCTCCTTCGGTCCAATGATAAGGTCTGCTTCTCTGTCATGGACAAGGGATTTAAGAGGGAAGGAGACTGGTCCTGGAATGTGCGCAGCCTGGTCATTTTCGGGCGCGTGAGAGAAATCAGCGACCCGATGATGATAGAGGGGCAGGTTCGGGCCCTTGGGATGAAGTACTATCCGACCAGAGAAGGGGTAGAGCTCGAGATGAAAAAGTCTTTGTCCCGAGTCTGCCTGCTGGAGCTGACCATTGACCATATGACCGGAAAGCTGGTCAACGAGAGCTAGTCATTCTGACAGGAGCAGATCAGCCCGATAGAGTTTTCCGCCGAGAACAAAGATCGTAAAGGTGATGGCAAAGGCGGCGGTGACGTCCGTCAGAAAATGGGCTCCGATGACGATGCGGCTTAAGGCGATCAGAAGGGTCCAGCACAGGCCTCCAAAGAAGAATTGATAGCGGCGTGACCGGAGCAGGGGGCTGGCGGAGGCAATGTAGTAAAGACTCAGCGCGGTTGCCGCCGCCGTCGTGTGCCCGGAGGGAAAGGACTTGAGATCATCCTTTGGGATGCCGGAGGCGATCAGCTGTGCCTTGTCCGCCAGACCAGGCTGATACCAGGGATGAAAAGAGACCATTTGTCCCATGCCGGAGACAAGAAGGCGCATGCGGGGGCGAGCCCATGGAATTTTGATCAGGTGGGTGAGAATGGTAGGCCCCAGGGCAATGAGGATCAGGATCTTAAGAAGGCGCGCGACGGCGTCGTCGGACGCGTCTCTTAAGGTCCATTCTGCAAAGAGACAGGCCAGGACGGCAAAACCGAAGCCGAGACCGATGGCCAGTCCGCGGGGCAGTTCTGTGATATAGTGGCAGGTGTCATAGCCCCCGTAGAAGGCGCAGCCGGCCAGAACCAGCCCTCCGAAGACCACTCGCCCGTAGTACTGCAGGGGAGGCCCGGAGGGCTTGGCCCGGCGGATCAGGAGGTAACCGCAGATGACGCCCAGCAGATAGTTTGGCATAGAACCGTATCCGGCAGCCAGAAGAGCCGGGAGACTCTCCTGGTTTAAGAGGGCATAGGAGATGGACAGATCCCAAAAGGAGCCTGTGGCCATGGAGACGAGAATACAGGCGAAAATAACGGGGATCATCCGGTCATAAAGAGATCTGTGTTTCATGAAATCCTCCTCTGGGGCAAGTAGCTGTGAGCAATGGAAGATATCAACCATATATCACTCGTTTCCTGGCATTATAGTGAATCCGCGCCGGAAAAGAAATATGTTTCGAAAAGCAAATCGAAAATCAGCTCATCTATGCTAAAATGGAAAAGATTTCGCCGAGTTTGTGCGGGATATGCGCAGAAGTGTGCGGGATATCCACGGATTTGTGCGGGATATGTACAGATACGTCAAGTATGTACAGTTTGTTAAGAAGGAGACGGTCAAAAGAGAAGAGACGGACCGGCCGTTGACCTGAGAGAGCTCAGGCAGGACAGAGGAAAGGGGTATTGGAAAATGAAGGTAAAACAGCTGGCTTTTACGGCACTGATGGCGGCGCTCTGCTGCATTCTGGGGCCTCTGTCGGTTCCGCTCGGCAGCGTCCCGGTCTCTCTGGGAGTTTTGGCGGTCTACCTGGCTGCTTATGTTCTGGGAGGGAAATGGGGAAGCCTGTCTGTTCTCATCTATCTGCTCCTGGGTTTGGCCGGACTGCCTGTTTTCTCCGGTTTTGCCGGAGGACCGGGGAAGATGCTGGGTCCAACCGGAGGCTTTCTGATCGGTTTCCTCTTCCTGGCGGCCATCTGTGGGGGCTTTGTGACCCTGTCAGACCACAGGAAGGGACTGGCCCGCTATGGGCTGCAGATCACAGGCATGATTCTGGGGCTCGCGGCCTGCTATGCCCTGGGCACAATGTATTTTATGTTTGTCATGAAGACCGGTTTGACCGCCGCTCTTGCAGCCTGCGTTCTGCCATTTTTGATTTTTGACGCCTTAAAGATGATCATGGCGCTGATTCTGGGCAATGCCCTGCGGAGGGCGCTGACCTTCGCGAATCTTTTGGAGACCAGCAGGGTCTGATGTCTCAAAGGGGCTGGGCAGCTGATGCCCCAAAATCCATGAAGTCCATGGAGGAAAGTGAGGAAGGGCAGGATGGATTGGCACGATCAGAAGCTGATTGCCTACTACAATAAGTTTCCTGAGGAAAAACGACTGGATTCCAGACATGGCCAGGTAGAGTACCGTCTGACCCGGCATTTTATCAATCAGGCGATTTCAGACATGGGCGCGGAGGGGCAATCCCTTCGCGTTCTTGATATCGGGGCCGGGACAGGCCGTTACGCCGGACCCCTGGCAGGCGAGGGGCATAGGGTCACAGCGGTAGAGCTGGTCCGCTACAATATCGGCTGTATGCGCCAGAAATGGACCGGTCTCGACATTCGACAGGGAGACGCCAGGGATTTAGCAGGGGCCGGCCTGGGGCAAGAGTGCAATGGAAGCTTTGATCTGATTCTTATGCTGGGACCCATGTACCATCTGATCAGGGATCAGGATAAGGCGCAGGCCCTCGCGGAGGCGGCGCGCCTGCTGGCCCCGCGGGGGAGACTTCTGGTGGCCTATCTGATGAATGAGTACTCGGTTCTGACCTACGGTTTTGGGCAGAGACACATCCTGGAATTGCGGGCCAAAGGACAGGCTGAGAAAGAGAAGCAGACGCAAACAGGGCGGGTGCAGGGAGAGCAGACACAAGCAGGGCGCCTGCAAGAAGAACAGGCAAAAGAGGGGCAGATACAAGAAAAGCGGATGCAAACGGAGGGGGTGCAAACAGAGGAGCAAGTGCAGGAGGAGTCTGATAAAATCGGGTCCTTCAGCAGGGATCATAGATCGAAGGGGAGTCTGGACGCTTCCTTTGCCCTGCAGCCGTCCCCGGGCGATCTCTACGATTATGTGCGTCTGGAGGATATCGCGGCCTTTGACCGGGAGGCAAACCGCCTCATCAGGGAAAGGTGGGAGAAAGCGGGCAGGGACAGTCAGGAGGAAAGTCTGACCGCGGGCGCAGGCAGGTCAATCCGCGGAGGGAATGCGCCTGGCAAAAGAGGGGCGCCGCAGCTGATTCGGGAGCGGATCTTCTCGCCAGACGGTCCGGCCAACTATATGCGCAGAGAATTAAACGCTCTCTCCGAGGAGGAGTTTGCCTGCTTTTTGGACTACCAGCTGGCGATCTGTGAGAGAGCGGATCTGCTGGGAGCCGGCGGACACCTGGTGGAAGTGTTGCGGCTATCTGAAAAATAAGTAAAATAATAGGTATGTAGTTCGCGGGAATCTCATGGCAGCAATTTCCGGGCCAAAAGGTCCGAGCCGGGAATAGCAAAGAGGGGACGAGTTTAGAAACAAGGAGAAGTTCTTATGTCAATCAAGTATGAAGTGGGCGATATTGTCAACTGCGAGGTTTTAGGTGTGAGTGATCATGAGGTCTCAGTCGATCTGAACGCCGGTAAGATCGGAATCATCGCCTTTGAGGATCTGAGTGAGGAAGAGGGATACGATCCCCACAAGCATCTTCGAAACGGCAAGCATTTGACTGCCCAGATCACTTCTTTAGATGACGGCAGGGGAAATATTCGTCTTTCGGTCAATGCGGCCAGGCACACGGATGCCTGGGATCAGCTGAAGGATGCGCACAGCGCAAACGAGACGCTGACCGTCCATGTCCGCGAGCAGGTCAAGGGCGGAGTGGTCGCCTACCTGAAGGGCCTGCGGGCATTTATTCCGGCGAGCCAACTGGCCGCCTCCTATGTGGACAATCTGGCTGATTTCGTCGGCAGGGATCTGGAGGTTAAGATCGACAGCATCGAGCCCGCCAAGCGCCGGCTGGTGCTCTCCGCCAGAGCGGTAGAGCAGGAGAAGAAGCGCCTGGAGCAGCAGGCGAAGCTGGATGCCCTGGAGGTCGGGTCCATTGTCGAGGGCACTGTGGCCCGACTGAAGGACTTTGGAGCCTTTGTCAATATTGCGGATGGCCTGGACGGTCTGGTGCACATCTCTCAGATCTCTCTTAAGAGGGTTGAGAAGGTGGAGGACGCGCTTCGTGTGGGACAAAAGGTACGGGTTAAGATCACCGGAATGAAGGACGGAAAGGTCAGCCTGTCCATGAAGGCCGTCGAGCTCCTTGAGCGGCCGTCAAAGGAGGCGGCGGCCAGAAAGGCCCAGGACGAACAGGTAGCCAGATACGCCGACAGGGAGTCGACAGGGACTTCCCTGGCGGACCTTCTTGGGGGAATTAAACTGGATTGAATTGTGAGAGGGATTGTGAAGGAGATGATTTCACAGTCCTTCTTTTTTGGCGAACGTCTGCCTGCCAGGGACGCGGACGGAGGTGAAGCCAACTGAACCGGCCGCGTTCTAATCTGGCTGCATTCTAATGAAGTGAGAATCGGTTATGGATTCCGGGAGGAGAGAAAATGGGCCCAAATCCAAAAGTCAGTATCATTATTCCTGTTTACAATGCGGCTTCTGCTCTTAGGCGCTGCCTTGACTCGGTATTGAAGCAGGAATTTACGGATTTTGAGCTTTTGCTCATGGATGACGGTTCCTCGGATGAGAGCCCGGCCATCCTGGATGAATATGCCGGGAAGGATTCCCGGATCCGCCTGGTTCACAAGAACAACTCCGGCGTGTCTGACACCAGAAATCAGGCTTTGGACCTGGCCAGAGGTACCTATGTCCAGTTTTTAGACGCGGACGACTGGATTGCTCCCGAGGCGACCAAGCTTATGGTACGGGCCATGGAGCAGAAGAAAGCGGATCTGGTCGTAACCGACTTCTATCGGGTTGTGGGGGAGCATGTTTCCCATAAAGGAGATATTGAAGAAGACAGTCTGATGGATCTGCAGACCTTCGCCGGCCACATGATGGAGAATCCGGCGGACTTCTACTATGGTGTGATCTGGAATAAGCTCTACTCGCGTCAGATAATAGAAGAGAACCAGATCCGTATGGATCCTGAGGTCAGCTGGTGTGAAGACTTCCTCTTTAATATGGAGTATCTGCTGCACTGTAGGGGGATTTTCGCCCTTCAGGTACCTGTCTACTACTATGTCAAGACGGAGGGTTCTCTGGTCTCGCAGGGGTTGTCGATTACGAAGACGGTTGAAATGAAGGCGAGCGTCTTTCGCTATTACAATGATTTTTTTGCCAGGGTCTATGATCCGGAGGATTATGAGGCCCGTCGGATACAGATCTATGGATTTTTGGGGGCCTTTGCCAGAGATGCCGGGGCAATTTTCTTTCTCCCCGGGACCAAGCGCCTGGGCAGGGAGAGACAGAATGTTGATATGAATCCACAGGCCTCTGATACGCTTCTGACCAATGCCTACTATCAGCGCAAGCTTCTGGATAAGTACCTGGAGCCGGTGGGACAGCATCATGATCTGTCCAATGTGGATCTGCGGATTCTTCTGACCATTGCGGCGGTCAATCGCAAGACCAGCCGTCGGCAGCTCGCGGCCTATGCGGGAGTCAGTTCCCTTTTGGCGGCGGCATCTCTGCAGAAGCTCCTGCAGCAGGGCTATGTGGATACGGAAACCCATCTGCGGGATCGGATCTCGGAGGGTGTAAAACAGGGAGATTTAAACCTGCGCATAACCGACAAGGCGGCAGATCTGACCGAGGATCTAGTCAGCGCGCTTGCGGACTATCGCAGGGCGATTATGGCAGGCTTTACGAAAGAGGAAGAGCGCCGGTATCTGGACCTGTCTGAGCGGGCTGGGAAGAACGCAAGGGCTGCCTTGGAACACTGAGAAGCTCAGGGTGCTCGTTGACCAGCAGGTCCCGGGGAAAGTCCTGTTCACGCAGGAGAAAAAGAGCGCGGTCAGCCTGGCCAATCCGGTCGGGACCGTGGGAATCGCTGGAGATCAGCAGGGGAATTCCCTTCTTTTTGCAGAGTTTAATTAAAATACGATAATTTTGTTCCGTATCCAGACCGGCTACCCGGTGATAGCCGTCCGGCCCCAGGGAGGCCTCGTTGACCTCCAGGATGACCTTGCATTCGGCCGCGGCGTCGGTGAGGCGGTGAACGCAGTAGGGGAACTGGCTGTTATCCGGGTGACCGATGATTCTTACCAGGGGGTTGGACATCGCCTCGATATAATCTTTGGTATTCCGGTCCCTGTAGGCCTCGATATCGTCCCTTCCATGGTAGATGACAGAGCGGGGTGGGCGGTGCATGGAGGCGATGACGTAGTCCAGTCGCGCCAGGACAGAATTGTCCAGATCCAGGCCGCCGCCGTCTAAAATATTGGCCTCGACCCCGTAGAGGAGGCGGACGCCAAAGTGTTCTCTGGGGGCGAAGGCAAGATTTTGAAAATAGGAGCTGAATGCGGCTCCGGGAGTGGCCGGTCCGTGGTCGCTGATGCCAAGAAGACGAAGACCGCGCTCGGAAGCGGCCCGGGCCATTTGACCGATGGTGGCTGTGCTCCCGTGCCCGCTGGCAATGGTATGCGTGTGCAGATCCACTGTGATCATCTGAAAAGCTTCCTTTCTCTTATCTCTTAAACGAAACGCGTCAAAAAATGCCAAGGCGCGCCATAAATCAAAGCTCGCCACTTAGAAATAGAAGCGCGTCAAAAATTCAAAGCCTGTCACATATCAGAGCGGAGTTCTCCGCAGTGAGGAATTTTTTGAATGACCTTTGTAAATATGATTTTTGCAAATAACCTCTGACAGGCCGGTCATACTAATCATAATGTTGAAAAGTCACAGCTTCATCAGGAATAATCAACAAAAATAGTCATGTAAAATTGTGAAAACCACATAAAAATAAAATATCACACTGTTGTTTGTTGAATATTATCGAAGAGAAACCATATAATCATCCTTGAATGAACACGCATGTCTGACTTTTTGTGGTGAATTGTTGCTTGCAGTTTCTTTCAGAAGAAAAGGATCATTCTATGGCGAAATTCTATGTCGATGAAATCCCAAAGTCTGACCGGATCGGAAGGCTTGTCGCCCACCTCTATGCCAAAATGCCGGAGATCGAGTCCGCCAGGGCCAGGCTGATTACCGAGTCCTATCAGTCCACGGAGGGCCAGCCCATTGTCCTGCGCCGGGCCAGGGCACTTCATCATATCCTAAAGCACATCCCCATTATCATCCGGGATGAGGAGCTGATTGTCGGCAGTACGACGATTGCCCCGCGCGGCTGCCAGACCTATCCGGAGTTCTCCTTCGAGTGGTTGGAAGCGGAGTTCGACACGGTTGAGCACAGGGAGGCAGACCCCTTTTATATCTCTCCGAAGACGGCAGAGGAGATCCGTCAGGCGGACCGCTATTGGAAGGGAAAGACCTCCAGCGAGCTCGCGTCCTCCTATATGTCCGCCGAGGCCAAAAAGGCCATCGAACACAATATTTTTACGACCGGCAATTACTTCTATAACGGGGTGGGACACCTGACTGTCCAGTATGAGAAGGTTCTCAACCAGGGGCTTGAGGGGATCATCCGCCAGGCGGCGGAGGAACTGGCAGGACTTGGCCAGGGAGACGCGGACTACGCGAAGAAGTCCATCTTCTTAGAGGCGGTCATCATTGACTGCAAGGCGGTGATCGACTATGCCCATCGCTATGCCGATCTGGCGGAGCAAAAGGCGGCTGAGACGACGGATTCCAAGCGCAAGGCGGAGCTTATGGCAATCGCTGAGCGCTGTCGCCTCGTTCCGGAGAAACCGGCCGCTTCCTATGCCCAGGCTCTGCAGAGCTTCTGGTTCATCCAGCAGATTCTGCAGATTGAGTCCAGCGGGCACTCCATCTCTCCGGGCCGCTTTGACCAGTATATCGACCCCTTCTTCCAGAGGGATCTGGCGGCTGGAAAGATCACAAGAGAAGAGGCCCAGGAACTCCTGGACTGTGTTTTCGTCAAGCTGAATGACCTCAACAAGTGCAGGGACGCGGCCAGCGCCAAGGGCTTCGCCGGTTACTCCCTCTTCCAGAACCTCATTGTCGGAGGACAGGACGCCGAGGGAAGAGACGCGACCAGGGATCTGTCTTTCATGTGCATTACAGCGGCCAAGCATGTCTTCCTGCCCATGCCCTCACTCTCCATCCGGGTCTGGAACGGGTCACCCCATGACCTTCTGCGCAGGGCGGCTGATTTGACCAGAACAGGGGTCGGTCTCCCCGCCTACTACAATGACGAAGTGATCATTCCGGCTCTGATGAACAGGGGAATCCCCCTCGAGGATGCCAGGAATTACTCCATTATCGGCTGCGTGGAACCCCAGGTTCCGGGCAAGACGGACGGATGGCACGACGCTGCCTTTTTCAATATGTGCAGACCCCTGGAGCTTGTCTTCTCCGACGGACAGGATAAGGGGGAGCAGATCAGCATTCACACCGGCAAGGTGGAGCAGATGCGGACCTATGAGGAATTCTTCGCCGCCTACCAGGCGCAGATGAATTACAATATCTCTCTTCTGGTCAATTCGGACAACGCGATCGATGTGGCCCACAGTCTCCTGACGCCCAACCCCTTTGAGTCCTGTCTGGTGGACGATTGCATCAAGCGGGGCAGGTGCGTAGAGGAGGGAGGAGCCCATTACAATTTCACAGGGCCTCAGGGCTTTGGAATTGCCAACGTGGGCAATGCCCTCTACGCCATCAAGAAGCTGGTCTTCGAAGAGAAGCGCTACAGCCTGACGGATTTCAAGAACGCGATGAAGATGAATTTCGGTCAGGGACTGGACGAGGAGAGCATCTTCTCTCTGGCCCTGGAAACTTTGGCCGAGATCAAGGCCCAGGGCAAGGAGCTTGACCGGAATGAGCTTCCGAGAGTAATTGAGTCCATCTCCTCCATGGAGTTGCCCGCAGATGTCAAAAAGCTCTATGAAGATCTCTGGAAGGCTGTTTTAGAGGAGCCTAAATTCGGCAACGACGACGATGAGGTCGATGAATTCGCCCGGATTGCCGCCTACACCTACACCAGGCCGGTGGAGACCTATCATAATCCCCGCGGGGGTCAGTTCCAGGCCGGTCTCTATCCGGTATCCGCCAATGTGCCTTTAGGCGCGCAGACCGGGGCGACGCCGGACGGACGATTAGCGCATGCGCCTGTCGCCGACGGGGTATCTCCCTACGTCGGAACGGATGTCAGCGGTCCCACCGCGGCGGCCAATTCCGTTGCCAAGCTGGATCACGGCATCGCCTCCAACGGAACCCTCTACAACATGAAATTCCATCCCTCGGCCTTAAGCGGCAATATGGGATTGGATAACTTTATCGCCCTGGTGCGCGGATTCTTTGACCAGAAGGGCATGCATATGCAGTTCAATGTGGTCGATAAGAATACCCTGCTTGACGCGCAGGCGCATCCCGAGAAATATCGGCAGCTTGTAGTCAGGGTAGCGGGCTACAGCGCGCTCTTTACGACTCTCTCCAAGTCGCTTCAGGACGATATCATCTCGAGAACCGAGCAGACCAGCCCCCTATGAACAGAGATTATTTGAAAACACGAGGAAGGATCTTCGATATCCAGCGCTACTCCATCCACGACGGACAGGGAATACGGACGATTGTCTTTCTCAAGGGCTGTTTTCTGCGCTGCAGGTGGTGCTGCAATCCCGAGTCGCAGAGCAGGGAAATCGAGACCATGATCGTGGCCGGCAAAAAGAAGGTGATCGGAAGAGACGTCACGGTCGAGGAGGTCATGGAGACTGTGGTCAAGGACCGGATCTACTACCGGACCTCCGGGGGAGGGGGACTGACCCTTTCGGGGGGAGAGAGTCTCTGCCAGCCGGAATTCACCAGAGATATGTTCCGCGCCGCCAAGGAGACCGGGATCAGCACAGCTCTTGAGAGCACGGCCTATTCCGACTATGACAGGATCGAGGCGATTCTACCCTATCTGGACCAGTATCTTTTAGACATCAAGCACATGGATTCGGCCAAGCACAAGGAGTACACAGGGGTGGCCAACGAGAGGATTCTGGCAAATGCCAGAAGGATTGCGGCTTCCGGCCAGACCAGACTCTCCATCCGGGTTCCCACGGTGCCCGGCTTTAACGACAGGCCCGAGGAGATCCTGGCGATCGCGAGATTCGCGGACCAGCTGCCCGGAGTGAAGACCATTCACCTCCTCCCCTATCACAGGCTGGGACAGGACAAGTACGACGGCCTGGGGAGAGACTACGGAATGAAGGAGACTCCTCTGCCGGACGGGGAGAAGATGCAGACTCTGGCGAGACTGGTGAGGGAGAACACAAGTCTTGAATGCCGGATCGGAGGCTAAGGGGCGTGACTTATGAGCGAGTACGATAACAAACAGAGAATCATCCAGGAGCTTGTCCCCGGGAAACAGATCTCCCTGGCCCATATCATGGCCAATCCGGATCCGATCCTCTTTGAGAAGCTGGGGATTTCAGCTCCTGACGAGGAGGGAGGATCCGCCATCGGAGTCATGACGATTTCGCCGGCCGAGACGGCGGTGATCATCGCCGATCTGGCAGTTAAGTCCTCAGGAGTCATTCTGGAGCTGATTGACTTGGAGCAGGGGTCTTTGATTGTGACCGGAACGGTATCGCAGGTGGAATCCTCCATTGCGGCGGTCATGGAGTATTGCAGCCGGATGCTGGGCTTTTCCGTCTGCCCGGTCACCAAGACATAAATCCTATGCAGGGAAGCTGTCAACAGGCACAAGATGACGCGGCTCAAGAAGAGGATTGAAAGCCCGCAAGGGGATACCGGCGGGATTTTGACCGGAAAGCCCCGTCAGACTGCACAAAAACAAACAGGAAAAACAAACAAAACAAACAAAAATCAAGAGTTATATTGACAACTTCCGGATAAATTTTTAACATAACAAGTGAAAACCACAAAAAGCCACACATTAACCCATCCAATTCACAAAGGAGGACATTTCAGATGGTCAATGAGTACGAATTGAAGAAGCAGATCTGCGATATCGGCAAGCGGATCTACAACAGAAACATGGTGGCTGCGAATGACGGCAATATTTCAGTCAAGCTGAACGACCATGAATTTCTCTGCACACCCACCGGCGTATCCAAGGGCTTTATGACGCCCGACTACATCTGCAGGGTTAATGAGAAGGGCGAAGTGATTCAGGCCAATCCCGGCTTCAAGCCCTCTTCTGAGATCAAGATGCACATGAGAGTCTATGCCAAGAGACCGGATGTAGGCTCTGTTGTCCATGCGCATCCTGTTTACGCGACGAGCTTCGCGATCGCGGGGATTCCTCTGACCCAGCCCATTATGCCGGAGGCGGTCATCGCCCTGGGCTGCGTGCCGATCGCTGAGTACGGGACTCCTTCTACCATGGAGATTCCGGACAATGTGGAGAAGTATCTTCCCTACTATGATGCCGTTCTTTTAGAGAGCCACGGCGCTCTGACCTGGTCTACGGATCTTCTGTCCGCCTATCTGAAGATGGAGTCTGTTGAGTTCTACGCGCAGCTGCTCTATCAGTCCAAGATGCTTGGCGGTCCCAAGGAGTTCGACCAGAAGACGGTAGAGCGTCTCTACGAGATCCGCAGGCAGATGGGACTTCCGGGAAAACATCCGGCAAATCTCTGCCAGAATAAGGACGGACACAACTGTCACAACTGCGGTCTGCATCAGGAAATTCCAGGGATGCCCGCGAGCGGCGCAACGACCGGCAGCATTACATCAACCCCCAAGGAGCCGGCTCCGGAGGTGATCGCGGAGATCACCAAGAGGGTATTGGAACAGCTTGGAAAGTAAGGAGCAGATGACATGGCAGATGAACAGCTTGTTCAAAACGTCGTGAGAGAGGTCGTGGCGAGAATGCAGATTTCCGCTCCTGCCAGGGGGATGCACGGCGTGTTCTCTGATATGGAGGAGGCTATCGAGGCGGCGAGAACAGCCCAGCAGACCGTCCGGCTTCTTCCCATGGATCAGAGGGAGAAAATTATTGGCGCAATCCGTCGGAAGACCAGGGAGAACGCTGAAATCCTGGCCCGCATGGCTGTCAATGAGACCGGCATGGGCAATGTGGGAGACAAGATCTTAAAGCACCTTCTGGTTGCTGACAAGGTTCCGGGGACAGAGGATATTTCGACCAGAGCCTTCTCCGGAGACAGGGGGCTGACCTTAATTGAGATGGGACCCTTCGGGGTGATCGGGGCCATCACGCCCTGCACAAATCCCAGCGAGACCGTCCTCTGCAACACCATCGGGATGCTGGCCGGCGGAAACACGGTTGTCTTCAACCCCCATCCCCAGGCCATTAAGACGACACTCTTTACCATTCAAATGGTCAATGAGGCCAGTCTTGAGGCCGGCGGACCGGACAATATCGCCTGTACGGTTGACGCGCCGACCCTGGCGACCAGTGAGATCATGATGAAGTCGCCGCATATCAAGCTTTTGGTGGCGACCGGAGGACCGGGCGTCGTCACGGCGGTTCTGTCCTCGGGAAAACGGGCGATCGGCGCAGGCGCCGGCAATCCGCCCGCCCTGGTCGATGAGACGGCGGATATCCGCAAGGCGGCAGAAGATATCGTCAACGGATGCACCTTCGATAACAATCTTCCCTGTATCGCGGAGAAGGAGATTGTCGCGGTGGACTCCATTGCGGATGAGCTCCTCCACTATATGCTGACGGAGCAGGGCTGCTATCAGGCTTCCGAAGAGGAGCTGGATCGGCTGACCAAGGCTGTGATGGATGAAAAGGGGAGACTCAACCGCAAGGCGGTCGGCCGCAGCGCCAGGAAGCTCCTCTCCATGATCGGAGTCGAGGTCGACGCGAATATTCGCTGCATTACCTTCTTCGGTCCCAAGGAGCATCCGCTGATCACAACGGAGCTGATGATGCCCATTCTTGGGATTGTGAGGGTCAAGGATTTCGCAGAGGGCCTTGAAACCGCGGCATGGCTGGAGCACGGAAATAAGCACTCCGCTCACATCCACTCCAAGAATGTGGATCGGATTACAGAGTACGCCAGAAGGCTGGATACAACCATTACTGTGAAAAATGGCCCGTCCTATGCGGCCCTGGGATTCGGAGGTGAGAGCTACTGCACCTTTACAATCGCGAGCCGTACCGGAGAGGGACTCACCAGCGCCAGGAGCTTCATTAAGTCCCGCCACTGTGTGATGACAGACAGCCTCTGCGTTCGATGACGCGGACGAGAGACCTGAAAGGGGGATCCATGGATCAAAACAATATAGAAACAATTGTGCGACAGGTCTTAGAGAGCCTGCAGGATGGGTCAGCTGCGGCCGGCCCGAAGAGCGGGGGAAGAGAGATCCCCAAGACAGCTCATGTGGCAGTCCTGACTGCCTTGGAACACTTCGATGTCAAGGAGTATCCGATTCCCCCTCTGGGAGACGGAGACATACTTGTAAGGGTTGAGGGCTGCGGAGTCTGCGGAACAGACGCCCATGAATTCAAGAGAGATCCCTTCGGATTGATTCCCGTAGCCCTGGGCCACGAGGGAACCGGTGAGATCGTCGCCATGGGCAAGAATGTCAAAAAGGACAGCGCGGGCAAGGATCTTCACATTGGAGACAAGGTCGTGACCTGCATGATCTTCAAGGACAATCCGGATATCACCATGTACGACCTCAACAAACAGAATGTCGGAGGGGCCGATGTCTATGGCCTGCTGCCAGATGACCAGATTCATCTGAACGGATGGTTCTCTGACTACATCTTCATCCGGGAGGGGTCGACGGTCTTTAATGTCAGCGACCTGGATCTGGATTCGAGAATGCTGATTGAGCCGGCGGCAGTGCTGGTACACGCGGTAGAGAGAGCCAAGTCCACCGGAATCCTCCGCTTTAATTCAAGAGTTGTGGTTCAGGGCTGCGGCCCCATTGGCCTGCTTTGCATCGCGGTGCTTCGGACGATGGGAATCGAGAACATCGTGGCGGTTGACGGCAATCTGGGACGTCTGGAATTCGCCCGTAGAATGGGGGCGGAGAGAAGCGTCAACTTCGCGGATTATCAGGGGATTGAGGCGCTTACAGCCGGCCTTGAGGCTCAGTTTGACGGACATCCGGCGGACTTCGGCTTCCAGTGTACAGGCAATCCCAAGGCCCACTCTAATATCTACAAGTTCATCCGCAGCGGCGGCGGTCTCTGCGAGCTCGGGTTCTTTATCAACGGCGGTGACGCCACCATCAATCCCCACCTGGATATCTGCTCCAAGGAGCTGACGATTGTGGGATCCTGGGTCTATACCCTGCGGGATTACGGGACGACCTTCGATTTCTTAAAGAGGGCCAAGGCGATCGGTCTTCCCATTGATGAACTGATCACAGACAGGTATCCCTTAGCTAAGATCAATGATGCCCTGAAGAAGAATCTGGAGATGACCGGCTTAAAGATCTGCATGGTGAATGAGTAAGGGAATCAGACAGAGGATCAAGCGATGACAGAAGCAGTCGGAATGTTAGAGGTATTCGGGTTGACGACGGCATTTATGGCGGCGGACGCTGGATGCAAAGCCGCAAATGTTCATCTGGAGCCCTTCGACAAAAACAAGCCGAAGAACCCGGATTCCCTTCCGGTTCCCCTCCTGGTGATGATCAAGTTTCGCGGTGATGTCGCGGACGTGACGGAGGCCATGGAGGCGGCGATGGCCAAGGCAAAAGAGATGACGGGCTATGTGCAGCATCACATTATCCCCCGGCCGACGGAAGACACCCAGAAGATGTTAAAGCTCTGTGCTTTTGACAAGAGTTAGTGAAGTAAAATGTTCCATGAGAAAGGAGAATTACCATGGAGAAGAAGGCACTTGGAATGATTGAGACCAGAGGACTGACCGCGGCAATTGAGGCATCTGATGCCATGACCAAGGCGGCAGAGGTAAAGCTGATCGGAACGGAGAAGATCGGATCCGGTCTGGTAACCGTAATGGTCAGAGGAGATGTGGGAGCCGTCAAGGCAGCGGTTGAGGCCGGCGCCGTAGCGGCAGGACGCCTGGGAGAGCTGGTTGCTCAGCACGTCATCCCCAGCCCCCACGAGGATGTTGAGAAGATCCTGCCCGCAATCAAATAGTTTTCAGACCATGCAGCAAGTCGTGGGCCCGGCCGATCAGGATAAGGGCAGATCAGGATAAAGGCTGATAAGAGATTTTTGATCGGAAGAGCAGCGACAGGAAGGGAAGGCAGGACAGGGAGCAGGAAGATGACGTCATATGGGTTTATAGAGATCACGGGTGTCGTCGCGGCAGTAGATGCTCTTGATATCATGTGCAAGACAGCCGATGTAAGTCTGGCTTCCTGGGAGCGAAAACTCGGAGGAAGGCTGGTGACAATGATCATTGAAGGCAGCGTCGAGGACGTCACGCAGGCGATCTCGACAGCTTCTGCCAATGCCATCAAAAAACCGGTTTCCTATGGAGTGATCGCCAATCCCCACGAGGAGATTCGCAGGTTGGTTGCCTTGTCGGCATCCCGCTGGAACAAGCGTCTGAAGGAGGCGAGGGAAGAATCGCCGGAAGACGCGGGGCGCGACCGATACCTGCAGGAGGTCTAGTCGAAGAAGCCCGAAACAGCTAAGTGAGCATTCAGGCAGAGTCCTGATGAAGGAGGAGAAAAATGACACAGGAAGCATTGGGAATGGTAGAGACCAGGGGCCTGGTAGCGTCAATTGAGGCAGCGGACGCCATGTGTAAGGCAGCCAATGTCACCTTGATCGGAACGGAGAAGATTGGATCCGGCCTGGTGACCGTTATGGTCAGAGGCGATGTCGGAGCTGTCAAGTCCGCGGTTGAGGCAGGATCTACAGCGGCAGGAAGACTGGGCGAGCTGATTGCAACCCACGTAATTCCCCGTCCTCATAATGATGTGGAGGGAATTCTTCCCAAGCTTAAGGCTTGATTGAAGGCGAAATCTTTTGGCCGGGCCGGTTGATTTTATGTCGAAGGCCCGGTTGGGAGAGATGCATCCCGGATCCTCAGGAACAGGATCTGCGGACAGGAGACTTGATCCCCTCGATGGGATCTGTGAGATGGCAGGAGTGCCGGGAGAAGAAAAATGACACAGGAAGCATTGGGAATGGTAGAGACCAGGGGTCTGGTAGCGTCAATTGAGGCGGCCGACGCCATGTGCAAGGCGGCCAATGTCGCTTTGATCGGAACGGAGAAGATCGGATCCGGCCTGGTGACTGTTATGGTCAGAGGCGATGTCGGAGCTGTCAAGTCCGCAGTTGAGGCGGGATCTACAGCGGCAGGAAGACTGGGCGAGCTGATTGCAACCCACGTCATTCCCCGTCCTCATGGTGATGTGGAAGGGATTCTTCCCAAGGTCAAGGCCTGAAACAGTGACGATCGTCCCGAGGCGGCTTTTGGCCGCCTCGTTGCGATTCGGGACCACTGAGAAGGGCTCAAATTTGTATGATAATTGAGGAATACTCAAGATCGCATGACCATTGAGTGGAACTCAACTGTACACGACCATTGAGCAAAGCTCAATGATACACGACAATTGAGTGGAACTCAATTGTATACGACCATCGAGGATACCTCGATGATACACGACCATTGAGTGGAACTCAATGGTATGGAGAAGATCAGTTTATGGAAGAAGCAAGTGTTGCGAGAGTGGCAGAGCTGGTCCTTAATACGATCAACCGGGACTTTCCGCAGTTTTTCGGGTCTGACCCCAAAAGTCAAATGGAGGGATTGCCGAGTGCCGGACAGGAGACAGGCCAGACCGGTTTTCTGATTCCGGTAGGCGTTTCTGCCCGCCATGTGCATCTGACACAGGAGGATGTAGAGACCCTCTTCGGCCCCGGCTATCAGCTCACCAAAAAGAAGGAACTCATGGGCGGGCAGTTCGCCTCCAACGAGACGGTGACCATTGTCGGACTCAAGCTCAGGGCCATTGAAAATGTCCGGATCTTAGGACCGGTTCGGCGGAAGTCTCAGGTGGAGATCTCGGCGACAGACGCGATCCGCCTTGGGGTCAAGGCGCCTCTTCGGGAGTCAGGAGATATCGCGGGCAGCGCTCCGATTGCCCTGGTTGGACCGGCGGGGGCTCTCTTTCTCAAAGAGGGCTGCATCGTGGCGGCCAGACATATTCACATGTCCCCGGCGGACGCCAGAAGTGCCGGCGTGAAGGACGGAGATTATGTACGCGTCCGGGCGGATAATGAGAGAGGAACCATTTTTGACCATGTCAAGGTCAGGGTGGATGATTCCTTTACCCTGGAGATGCATATTGATACGGATGAGGCCAACGGCGCCGGACTGCGCCAGGGAGACTGTGTCCGCATGCTGAAAGGGGGAGGACAATGATTGTCGGGAAAGTAGTCGGGAGCGTTATCTCCACGCGAAAGAGCAGTAAGCTTGTGGGGAATAAGTTCATGATTATCGAAGCCTGCGCGGATATGCAGAAAGAGTCCTGCCGGCTGGTGGCCATTGACCCCATCGGAGCAGGGATTGGAGAGTATGTCCTGGTGGCGACGGGAAGCGCTGCCAGGATTGGAAGCGGTATGGATTTAGCCCCAATTGATGCGGCGATTGTCGGAATTATTGATGACCCATCCGAATTATGATAAGGGAGAGCGCCGAGAGCGGTGAGAGAGCATGGATTGTAAGACACTGAGAGACAAATTACAGCAGGCCGGCGTTGCAGGGGCCGGCGGGGCCGGTTTTCCGACTTACGCCAAGCTGGACGAGCGGGCGGATACCATCCTGCTCAACTGTGCGGAATGCGAACCGCTGCTCTCCTTACATCGGCAGCTGCTGGCACTTCACACAGAGGAAATTCTGTCCGCCTTCGAACAGGTGGCTTGCACCGTCGGAGCAGAGAGGGCCATTGTCTGCGTCAAGAAGGAGTATAAGGCCGCGATCCAGGCGGTTGAGCATGGCTTGGAATCAGGACTTTATCCCCATGTCAGCCTCCATCTGCTTCAGGGGGTCTATCCCATGGGAGATGAGGTGGTCTTGGTCTATGAGGCGACCGGGCGGGTGATCCGTCCCGGCGGACTGCCCATAGAAGAGGGGGTCATCGTCTTCAATGTAGAGACCATGTACAATGTCAGTCGGGCCCTGACCCAGGAGGCTCCGGTGACCAAAAAGCTGGTCACGATGATCGGGGAGCTCAAAGAACCGAAGACCCTTTTCCTTCCCCTTGGCACTTCGCTCGAGGAGGCGATTGCCCTGGCAGGCGGTCCTTTGATTCAGGACTACGCCATACTTGTGGGCGGCCCCATGATGGGCAGAGAGGGAAGGAAAGCAGATCCTGTCACCCGGACGACCAACGCGGTTTTGGTCCTGCCACCAGATCACGGGTTGATTCAGCGGATGCGGGCCAAAATCAGCGTTGACCTCCAGCGGGCGGCTTCCATCTGCTGTCAGTGCCGCGCCTGTACCGACCTGTGTCCGAGAAATGCCCTGGGACATCCGATTGAACCCCACAAGTTTATGCGCAGCGCGGCCAACCGGGATTTCAGTGACCCGCAGGTTTTTTTAGACACATTTTTCTGTTCCTCCTGCGGGACCTGTGAGCTATATGCGTGTCCGCAGAGCCTTTCGCCGCGCACCCTGATTACCGCGTACAAGAGTGGGCTGAGGAAGGCGGGCGTCAAGGCGCCGGCGGATCCACAGTTTGCGCCGGTCAGTCAGGCGAGAGAATACCGAAAGGTTCCGGAGGCCAGACTAAAGGCCAGACTGGGACTGAGCACCTATGACAGGCCGGCCCCTCTTTGCCCGGAGTCCTGTCAGCCGAAGAAGGTCAGGGTCTTTTTGAGCCAGCACATCGGAGCGCCTGCGCTCGCTGCCGTCGAAGAGGGGGCGCTGGTAAAGGAAGGTCAGACGATCGGCCGGGCGGCAGGGGGGCTTTCCCTTCCCGTCCACGCGTCCATTGGGGGGAGGGTTTCTCATATTACGGAGAAATGGATTGAAATCACAGCAGACTGATAAACAGAAGTGACCGCGAAGATCATATTTGTTTGAATGTGAACGCGGTTATAAATCGAAGAGGATATTCGGGAGACAGATACTATGTCCAGGGCAATTGGGTTAGTGGAATTTAAGACGACGCCGAGTGGCATCCGGGCGGCCGACATCATGGTTAAGACAGCGAAGGTAGACCTCCTGGAAGCGCAGACGGTCTGTCCGGGCAAGTATATCGCCTTGATCGCCGGGGATTTGAGCGCGGTTGACGCCGCTGTTAAAGCTGCCATCGCCTCGTCAAGCGAGCACTACATTGACAGCTTTGTCTTAGGCAATCCTCACGAGAGTATTTTTCCTGCCCTCTACGGGACTTCTACAGTTGAGAATGTCCGGGCCCTCGGCATTTTGGAGACCTATGACGTCGCCTCCATTATTGTGGCTGCCGATCTGGCGGCCAAGACGGCGATTGTGGACCTGGTTGAGGTCCGCATTGCCAAGGGCATGTGCGGGAAGTCCTTTTTTGTCCTGACAGGAGAGATCGCGGCTGTCGAGGCCGCCGTGGCCAGAGCCAAAGAAGAGGTGGCCGAGTCAGGCATGTTCCTGGATTCCACAGTGATTGCAAACCCGGACCGGCAGATCTGTGACTCAATCCTCTGAGCAAATCACAATCATGAAGGAGTAAATCCATGCTTGCAATGGAGAGAAGAAATCTCATCCTGGAAAAACTGCAGGAGGAGAAGAAAGTTGTGGTGAATGCCCTCGCCAGGCAGTTTGACGTCTCTGAGGAGACCATCCGGCGCGATTTGGACAAGCTGGAACAGGATGGGGTCTGTACCAAGAGCTACGGAGGGGCGGTTTTCAATGAAAATACAACCATTGATATGCCCTTCAATGTCCGCACGAAAAATCACGTCCAGGGGAAACAGAAAATTGCAGCCCTGGTGGCGGGGATGATTGAGGAGGGAGACCACATCATTCTAGACGCCAGTTCCACCGCGGTTTTCATTGCCAAGGAGATCAAGGAGAAGGAACATCTGACCGTGATCACCAACTCCATTGAGATCATGATCGAGCTGTCGAATGTCTCGGGATGGGATGTCATCTCATCCGGCGGCAGATTAAAGCCGGGCGACCTGGCTCTGATCGGCCCAAGGGCTCTTGGCGGCCTGTCCGCGTTTAATGTGGAGAAGGCCTTCTTCTCCTGCAAGGGAGTTGACGCAGAGCGGGGGCTGACAGACAGTGACGACCAGCTGACACAGACCAAGCAGGTGCTGATGAAGTCGGCACAGAAGAAGGTCGTGACAGTGGATTCCTCGAAGTTTGAGCGGGTGGCCTTCGCTAAGATTTGTGACATCAGAGATGTCGATGTGATCGTGACGGATCAGAAACCATCAGAATCCTGGCTCTCTTTTTTGAAGAGAAACCATGTGGAGTGTCTCTATCCGCAGGAAAAGTAGCTCAGGAAAAGCAGCGATAGAAAAGCGACGATAGAGAAATACTGAAAGAGAAGTACTGGAAGAGAAGTACTGGTAGAAAAGTACCGATAGAAAAGTAGCGGTAGAGATGGTGGTTTCATCACAGAGAAGAAAGGAGGCACAGATGGCAAAGACGAAGGAAAACAAGGAGATAGACAGCCTGACTGCAAAGACAGCGGAGAAACTTTTGCAGGGGACAGGAGCTGAAAAGAAAGAGACGAAGAAAGAAGCTTCCAAAGCGGAAGCTGTGAAGAAAAAGGCGGTTTCGGAGAAAAAGGAAGCCGCGAAGAAAAAGACGGCATCAGAGTCAAAAGCGGTCGCGAAGAAAAAGACGGCGCCGGAGACAAAAGCGGTTGCAAAGAACAAGACGGTCTCAGAGACAAAAGTGACAGCGAAAAAAAAGACGGCGCCAAAGACAAAAGCAGCCGCGAAGAAAAAGGAAGCTCCAAGGAAAAAAGAGAATTCAAAGAGAAAGGAAGCTTCCGGGACTCCTGTCAAAAGCGGGGTAATTGTCGGGGGAACAAAGGTGGAATCTCATCTGATCTGCCGGATTCCGACCTATCTCTTATGACTGCTTCTGAGACTTTTGCGGGAAATTAGGATCATTTCAGACAAAAAATGAAAAAATATTTTAAAAAGCACTTGAATCAAAGAGGGAATAAGGTATAATCATCATATGAGCGAAACGCTTCGCGATAATGAACGAAACGTTTTATGCTGTTCGTATCATTCGCTTTTCGATGGGGGTATCGAAGAGGAGGGGAAATGACAAACAGATACTATTTGGCAGTCGACATCGGCGCTTCGAGCGGTCGGCATATTCTCTTCTCCAAGGAGAATGGGAGGATCCGGATGTCCGAGATCTACCGTTTTGAGAACGGGATGAAGAAAAAGGACGGACACCGGATCTGGGATGTCGAGCACCTGTCGAGGGAAATCGTCGCCGGCATGAAGAAGGCGGGAGAGATGGGCAAGATTCCCGTCTCCGTCGCGGTCGACACCTGGGGGGTTGATTACGTCCTTTTAGATGAGGACGACCATATTCTGGGAGATGTCTACGGTTACAGGGATAAGAGAACCGAGGGGATGGACACTCTTTTGAGCGAGAAGATTGACAGCCGGGAACTCTACGGGATTACGGGAATTCAGGAGCAGTCTTACAATACGATCTACCAGCTTCTGGCGGATCAGGTCATGCGTCCGGACCTCTTAGAGCGGGCGCGAACATTTCTGAGCATGCCGGACTATTTCGGATTCTATTTGACCGGCAGGAAAGCCAATGAATACACAGAGTGCACAACAAGCGGACTGGTCGACGCAGAGAGCGGGAACTGGAACCGGGAACTGATCCGCAGGCTGGGATTGCCTCAGGAGATCTTTCTGGATCTTCTGCCCGCGGGATCTGTCCTGGGACAGCTCCGGCCGGAGATCGCCGCGGAAGTCGGATATGACTGCTCATTTATCGCCTGCGCCTCACACGATACGGCCTCTGCCGTGATGTCCATGCCCGATCCGAGCGGCAAGGGACTCTATATCAGCAGCGGGACCTGGTCCCTCATGGGAGTGGAGAGCGAGAAGGCGGTGACAGACGAAGAAGCCCACGCCGGCGGTTTCACCAATGAGGGCGGCTACGGCGGCAAGATTACTTTGCTCAAGAATATTATGGGACTCTGGATGATCCAGTCTCTGCGTCATGAGCTTGACGACAGATATTCTTTTGCGGAGCTTGCAAAGCTGGGCCAGGAGGAGAGCGATTTCCCTGCCCTGGTCGATGTCAATGACAATCGTTTTCTGGCCCCTGACTCCATGATCGGCGCGATTCAGGATGCCTGCCGCCAGAAGGGGATGCCGGTGCCGGAGAGCCCGGGACAGCTGTCTGCTGTGATCTGCCGGTCCCTGGCCAGATGCTATGCGGATACGGCTAAGAAGCTGATGGACCTGACCGGCCAGAAGTTTGACAGTATCAACATTCTCGGGGGCGGAGGACAGAATACCTTCCTGAACCGTCTGACGGTGGAGGAATCCGGTCTGGCTGTCAATGCGGGGCCCTCCGAGGCCACTTCCGTCGGCAACGCCATCGCTCAGATGATCTGCGCCGGGGAATTCGAGGATCTGGCTCAGGCCAGGGCCTGTGTGAGAGAATCCTTTGCGGTTGAGACATTTTCCTGAGAGAAAATGCAGCGGAGCAGTTGGTTACAGATTTTAAATTTTAATTCAGAGAGGAGAAGGAGGAAGAAATGGCGGATCAGAGAAAGCTCGTTGGGGGACATCCGGTAATTGGAATCAGGCCGGTAATCGATGGTCGAAAGGGACCCCTTGATGTCAGAGGAGCTCTGGAAGAACAGACCATGTCCATGGCAAAGAGAGCTAAGGAGCTCTTTGAGGACAAGCTCTTCTACGCGGACGGAAGCAAGGTTAAGGTTGTGATTTCGGACTGCACCATCGGCCGCGTGAGAGAGAGCGCTCTCTGTGCGGAGCAGTTTAAGAGAGAAGGGGTGGATATCACCCTGACCGTGACACCCTGCTGGTGCTACGGGTCTGAGACCATGGATATGGATCCCAACACCATCAAGGGCGTCTGGGGACTGAACGCGACGGAGCGCCCGGGGGCTGTCTATCTGGCCTCTGTTCTCGCGACACACGCTCAGAAGGGCCTTCCCGCTTTTGGCATCTATGGCAGAGATGTGCAGGACGCGGATGATGAGAACATCCCCGCAGATGTAGAGGAAATGCTTCTTCGCTTCGGCAGGGCTTCTATTGCGGCGGCTTCCTTAAGAGGCCTGTCCTATCTGCAGATCGGATCCGTCACGATGGGAATCGGCGGCTCCATTATGGATCAGGACTTCCTGGAGAGCTATCTTGGCATGCGGGTCGAGTCGGTCGATGAGGTCGAGGTTCTTCGCCGGATGGACGAGGGAATCTATGATCACGAGGAGTTCGAGCGCGCCCTGGCATGGACGAAGGCCAACTGCAAGGAAGGTTTTGACAAGAACCCGGATTGGATTCAGAAGGATCGCAAGACCAAGGACGAGCAGTGGGAGTTCACGGTCAAGATGTATCTGATCATCAAGGACCTGATGCGGGGCAACGAGAAGCTGGCAGACAAGTTCCCGGAGGAGGCTCTGGGGCACAACGCAATCTGCGGCGGCTTCCAGGGACAGAGACAGTGGACCGATCACTGGCCCAACTGCGACTATCCTGAGGCCTTCCTGTCCACATCCTTCGATTATGACGGCAAGAGAGAGCCCTATATCTTAGCGACCGAGAACGATATCTTAAACGGACTGTGCATGCTCTTTGAGAAGCAGCTGACCGGACGCTCAGCCATGTTCTCCGACGTCAGAACCTATTGGAGCGGAGACTCGGTTAAGAGGGTGACCGGGTATGAGATTGAGGGTCACGCCAAAGAAGCGGATGGCTTCTTACATCTGATCAATTCCGGCGCCTCCGCCCTGGATTTCTCCGGCGTATGCACCGGAGCGGACGGCAAGCCCGAGATCAAGAAGTGGTGGGAGATTACGGAGGAGGATCAGAAGAAGATCCTTGAGGCGACCACCTGGAATCCCGCGGACAACGGTTATTTCAGAGGCGGCGGCTATTCATCCCGTTTCTTAACCGCCACAGAAATGCCTGTCACCATGCTTCGTCTGAACCTGGTCAAGGGACTTGGCCCCTTCCTGCAGATTGCAGAGGGCTGGACCGTAGCTCTTCCTGATCAGGTCAATGAAATCCTCTGGAAGAGGACAGATTACACCTGGCCCTGCACCTGGTTCGCACCCCGTGTTGATCACGTACCCGGCTCTGCCTTCTGCACTGCCTATGATGTGATGAAGAACTGGGGAGCCAATCACGGTTCAACGGTATATGGCCACGTGGGCGCGGATCTGATCACCATGGCATCCATTCTTCGTATTCCGGTTGCCATGCACAATATTCCCTCCGAGAAGATCTATCGCCCCGCGGTCTGGAATGCGTTCGGTACCGAGGACAAGGAGGGGGCTGACTTCAGAGCCTGCAACGCCTTCGGACCTCTCTATAAGAAGTACAGATAAGGGGGAGGATATGCTGAAAGGAATTCCAAAGATTCTGTCTCCGGAACTCTTAAAAACCCTCTGCGAGATGGGACACAGCGATGTGCTGGTCATTGGGGATGGGAATTATCCCATTCCCAGTGTAAAGGGAGAGAATACAGTTGTGATCCGGATGGACGGACACGGCGTCAGCGAGGTTTTAGACGCGATACTGGAGGTCTTCCCCTTAGATCCCTATGTGGAACATCCGGTCAATCTCATGGAGCTTATGCCCCAGGATCAGAGAAAGATCAAGACTCCCATCTGGGAGGAATACAAAGAGATTGTCGCCAGGCACGACGAGCGGGGAGCGGATGCCATCGGGCAGATCGAGCGCTTTGCCTTCTATGAGGAGACGAAAAAACGCGCCTATTGCCTGATCGCGACGAGTGAGTCCGCTGTCTACGCCAACGTCATGTTGCAGAAGGGAATCGTTTGATTCGGGAGTATGGGAGGTATTTGTTTTGGAAAAAATTAAGGGGAATCCGGTTGTCAGAAAAATCGGATTAAACAGGATCATTCTTCTCGGCGTTCTGGTGCTGATGTTTCTCGCCTGCTGCCTTGGAATCGACGGATTTGCCGCGGCGGGGAAGGAACACCTTCTGAACACCCTGAACTATGTGTATTTTCTGGGTTTTCTCTCTCTGGGAGTTACCTTTGTCATCGCGACGGGCGGCATTGATTTCTCGATCGGACCGGTCATGTTCTGCTGCGCGCTGGTAGCCGGCTATTGCCTGAATTCCTACGGATTTCCGCTGGTGATCTGTATTGTTTTGGCAGTCATCATCGGGCTGATCTTTGGAGCCTTTAACGGTTGGCTGGTGGCTTACCAGTCGGTGCCCGCTTTTATCGTATCCATGGCGTCTATGAATATCGCCAAGGGAATTGCCGCTGTCTTCACCAAGACCCAGTCGCAGAGCTGGCCACTGTCCACAGATCCGGTCAACGGCTGGTTTAGAAACCTGATTTCCTATAAGGGTTTTCCGGTCGGTCTGGTTGTCTTTTTACTGGTGGCAGCGCTCTGCAGCTGCATTCTCTACAACACCAAGGCGGGCAGATATATTCTCTGCCTGGGGAGCAACCGCGAGGCGGTGCGCCTGTCCGGCGTTGACATCAAGCGCTGGGAGATGCTTGCCTATGTCATCTGCGGATTGCTGGTAGGTCTTGCTTCCGTCTACTTCGTCGCCTGCTATACAACAGTACAGCCCGGCTATGGAGACCAGTACAACAACGAAGCCATTGCCGGCTGCGTCATGGGAGGAACTTCCATGGTCGGCGGTCTGGCGTCCATTCTTGGAACTGTGATCGGTGTCTCTATTATCTCCATGCTTCAGGAGGGCCTCCTGGCACTGGGCCTGGGCAAGGATATTCAGTTGATTATCACCGGTATCATCGTTATCGTTGCGGTCTACATTGATGTTACGGCCAGACGCAAGAAGAATTGACTGGGGGGAATATGGGAGAAGTAATTCTGACAATGAAGGGAATCGACAAGAGCTTTCCCGGCGTTCACTGCCTGGATCATGTCGATTTCGAAGTAAAACGCGGTGAAGTTCACGCCCTGATGGGGGAGAACGGAGCCGGCAAGTCCACCCTGATGAAGGTCTTGACGGGAATCTACAAGATGGATTCCGGCAGCATTACCTACGAGGGAAAAGAGGTAGAATTCCGCAGTACCCGCGAGGCACAGGAAGCAGGAGTTATCATCGTCCACCAGGAGCTCAACATGGTGGGGGATCTGACCGTCGCTCAAAATATCTTCATCGGCAGAGAGCCCAGGAAGGGAATACGGATTGACGATAAGAAGATGGTTGATGACGCGGCAAAGATCTTTGAGAGGATGCACATTGACATTGATCCGAAAGCCAAGATGAGCACCCTGACGGTCGGCAAACAGCAGATGTGTGAGATTGCCAAGGCCATTTCGCACGATGCAAAGCTGATCATCTTCGATGAGCCCTCCGCCGCTCTGACCGAGAAGGAAATCGAGGATCTCTTCACCATTATCCGGGACCTGCGGGAACAGGATTTGGGAATCGTCTATATTTCCCACCGCATGGACGAGATCAAGGTGATCACCGACCGTGTTTCCGTCATGCGAGACGGCAAATATATCGGGACTTTGATCACCAAGGATTCCAGCAAGGAAGACATCATCAATATGATGGTAGGCCGTGTCATCTATGAGGAGCCCAAGACCAAGAGCGCTGTTGCGGCGGATGCCCCGGTCGTTCTCAAGGTCGAGGGACTCAACGCCGGCAAGATGGTACAGGACGTCAGCTTTGAGCTTAAGAAGGGAGAGATCCTCGGATTCTCAGGCTTGATGGGAGCCGGAAGAACGGAGACGGCAAGAGCCATTTTCGGAGCGGATCCCAAGACCAGCGGCAAGATCTCTATCGCGGACGAGTCCGGCCAGCTGAAAGAGGTGACCATTCATTCTCCGCAGGATGCGGTTAAGGCCGGTATCGGCTACCTGTCCGAGGACAGAAAGCGCTATGGAGTTGTGACCCAGAAGACGGTTGCCGAGAATACGACACTGGCCTGTCTGGACAAATACGTCGATCATTTCTTTATCAATAAGAGCAAGGAAATCAAGGACACGAACGCCTTCATCGAGAAGCTGGCCACCAAGACGCCGAGCCCCAATCAGCTTGTCGTCAACCTGTCCGGAGGAAATCAGCAGAAGGTAGTTATTCAGAAATGGCTGGACAGGGACAGTGAGATCCTGATTTTTGACGAGCCGACCAGAGGAATCGATGTCGGAGCCAAGAACGAGATCTACAAGCTGATGACCCTTTTGGCCGAGTCCGGAAAATCGATCATCATGATCTCCTCCGAGATGACAGAGATTCTTCGTATGAGTGACAGGGTCATTGTCATGTGCGAGGGCAAGGTCACCGGTCAGGTAATGATTGAGGACGCAACGCAGGAGAAGATCATGAATCTTGCGACCAGAGATATCGATTGAGGGGGGCAGCATGAAAGAATTACAGAAGAAGAAACTCTTAAGCGATCAGAGATTTGTGGCATTCCTTGTCGCTATGGCTCTGGTAGTGATCTACATGATCTTCAGCCCCGGATTCCGCCACTACTCCTCTTTTGTGAGTATGATGGATTTCTCCTACTACGATATCCTGATGGCCATCGGCGTCACCTTTCCTCTGATTACAGCGGGCGTTGACCTCTCCATCGGAACGGGCATGGTCTGCTACGCTCTGGTGGCAGGAACTCTGATTCGAAACTATGATCTTCCGGTTGGAATCGCCATGTTGATCTGTATCGTCATGGGTGTTCTGATGGGCCTGATCAACGGAATCTTAGTTGGCGTTATGAACCTGGCGCCCTTTATCGCGACCCTGTCGACCTGCATGATTACCAGAGGAATCGGATCCATGTGCAAGGCGACTCCCTGGCCGACGGTAACGCAGCCGGGCGGCTGGTTTCACTCCATCTTCAAGCTGACCTTCGGAAGCGGCAGAAGCGCTCTGCGTCTTCCCATCGGCCTTGTGATTATGATCGCCCTGGTCATCCTGATGGAGTTCGTCTTAAACCACACCAGGATGGGACGTTATACCATCGCCATCGGATCCAATAAGGAGGCGACGGCCCTGTCCGGCGTCAACGTCAGATTCTATCATGTGATGTCCTATGTCATCTGCGGTCTCTTCACAGGCCTTGCCGCAATCGCCTACGCGGCGGTAACACCGACCGTACAGCCGGGGACAGGAGCCGGACTGGAGATGGATGCCATCGGCGGCGTCTTCGTCGGCGGCGTCTGCGCAACCGGCGGCTATGGATCCATTATTGGTACCTTCATCGGTGTTATGGTCATTATGCTTCTGAAGACAGGACTTCCCTATGTCGGACTTCAGTCCAACTGGCAGCAGATCATCACGGGAGCAGTTCTGATTGTGGCTGTCCTCATTGACATCAAGAGAAATAAAGGGAAAAAGGACGAGTAAATTCAGGTTACGCGCTTGGGGTCGGATGAACCCGGTCCCGGGCAAATAATATTCATTCTTTCAAAATACAAAGGAGGGTTAAAAGAATGAAAAAGAAACTAGTTGCAACAATGTTAGCGATGGCACTCTGCGTGACTTCTCTCTACGGCTGCGGTTCGGGAGGTAAGAAGGAGGAGAGCAAGGGTTCGGATAAGAAGACGGAATCCTCAGCCAACAATAACGCGGGAGGAAGCAATGATCTGCCAGAGCAGTTCAAGGGCCTTAAGGCAGACAAGGCTTACAGCTTCCCCATGCTGGTAAAGTCTTTCCAGTCTACTTACTGGGGCGCTGCTCAGAAGGGAATGCAGAAGGCTGCCAAGGAGCTCGGCGTTGAGGTTAAGCCTCAGGGACCGAACACCGAGTCAGACATCGCCGATCAGATCAACATGCTTGAGTCAGCCATTGCGGCTAAACCGGCAGGAATCGGAATCGCAGCCTGCGACTCCAGCTCTGTACTGGATTCCTTTAAGAAGGCAGCTGAGGCCAAGATTCCTCTGGTCTGCTTTGACACAGGGGTTGCTGATGCGCCCAAGGGATCTGTTGCCTGCACGATCGCAACGGATAACAGACAGGCCGGATCCGTTGCCGCAGACCATATGTATGAGGTGCTGAAGGATAAGATCAAAAAGGCTGACAAGCCTGTTCGCATCGGTGAGATCAACCAGGATGCCACCGCTGCCAATATCGAGGAGCGCGGCCTTGGTTTCGTTGACCGCATGATTGAGCTGATCCACAAGGACGGCAAGACCGTATCCGTTACCGGTAACGAGTTCTATGTAAACCATGCCAAGGGCGCAGACAAGGGCGATACCAATGTGGTTATTGAAGTTCGCGTTCCCGCGCAGACCACTGTTGAGCTCTGCTCCAACGAGGCTCAGGCTATCCTCTCCAAGAAGGATACCATCGGTGTCTTCGGCTCCAACCAGGTTTCCGCAGAGGGACTTCTGGCAGCCAATACCAACCTGAATGTACTGGGTTCCAACGCTGACAAGGGTGATGTCATCGGTATCGGTTTCGACGCCGGCTCTACCATCAAGGCAGCAGTCAAGGACGGCGTTATGCTCGGCGCAGTTACCCAGTCTCCTCTGATGATGGGTTATTATGCCGTATATGCTCTGACCGCAGCTGCGAATGGCAAGACCGATCTCAAGGATGTCGCAACGGCAGGTTACTGGTATGATTCCAGCAACATGACCGATGAGAGCATCGCTCCCAACCTTTACGACTGATGTTTTCATCTGTTACCATGATAGCGGGAGACTCCTCGGAGTCTCCTGCTCTGATATAGGCGTCAGAAGATGGCGCTTATATCAGAGCAGAAGCAGGAAGCACCCGTATCAATGTGAGGGGAAAGAGCTATGAATTACGAATATCCGCAGGTCTTTGACAGCTATTATCAGGAGACTGACCCGGATCAAAGAGAGAAGATATTCTCTGGGCTAAAGGAGCAGACAGACCGGGAAGAGACATTTGCCAGGGCCGCGAGAGAACTGTTTGACAGAAGACATACGGATCCTAAGAGGAAGGGGCAGAGGGTAGATACCTTCCTCTGGAATATGATCAACCTTGTGATTGTGGCCAAGAGCGCCCGCGTTTTCGCCCGACGGAGCCGCAGGGAGACCCTGGAGGCACTGGCCTCTATGGAGGGTCAGACAAGAGAGACCTATGGGGAAGTGGGGACGGCTGCTCTCTACTGGGAGTATCGAAATGCGGCCAGACGCTACTTCGCGACAACGGCCAGTAAAGGATACGGCAGAAAGGTTTTTGGCATTATCGCGGCCAATGAGGAAGACCGCAAAAAGCGCAGCTGCGCGGATGCCTATGAGATGTCGATCGGACTGGCGCGGCGGCTGGCTTTGGATGAAGAGATGGCCCTGTTTTCTGACGCGGTGAGAGATGAGTATTCCTGCTATGACGCGGCAGCTGCTGAGCGCCTTGAGGACTACGCCGCTTCGCGAAAGGACAAGGATCTCAAGCGAAAGAGTTGAGAGACAATGTCTTAGGATTGTCAGAATTAGTCGAAAAGCCGACCCGGGGGGCCTGTGTTAGAATGAGCGCATTCTCATTTCAGCAGTAGAAAGTGATTGACTTATGTCAGCGACCATTAAGGATATCCGAAAGAAAACAGGTCTTTCTTTGGCTACGATTTCCAAATATCTCAACGGGGGCAATGTCCTCCCCGAGAATCGGGAGAAAATCGGCGGAGCCATCAAGGAACTTCACTATCATGTCAATGACATGGCCAGGAGCCTTGTCACATCGCAAACCCGGTCAGTCGGTATGGTTGTCCCCAGTATGGTCAGCCCCTTCCATGGAAGCCTGATCCGCTATATCGAATCTGAGCTCAAGCAGGCTGGCTACTCTCTGATGGTCTGTGACTCGATGGATGACGCGGAGCAGGAGAGGGACAATATTGAGTTTTTGAGCCGCAAAAATGTCGACGGGCTGGTACTGATCCCCACAGGCAGAAAAATTCAGGATATTCTTGATCTGGTTCCCGGAAGGGTTCCGATTATCACACTGGACGTCAAGTGGTCGGGTATATCCGGCGTCACGATTGACAATGTCAGAGCCGGTTATGAGGCGACTTCTTATCTGACGGAGCGGGGTCATCGCAGAATCGGAATTATCTATATTGGAAAACAGTGCACGGGCAGGCAGCGCCTGAAGGGATACTGCAAGGCCCTTGCAAAGAGAGGAATTCAAAGGGAAGAAGTCCTGGAAATTGCAACGGATGGAACAGTAGACGGGGCCTATGAGGCCATGAACCAGCTTCTGTCCCTTGACCGCCGGCCGACAGCGGTCTTCACCTGCAATCACGACATGAATATCGGCGCGGTCATGGCAATGAATGACGCCGGATTCCGCTATCCGACCGACCTCTCGATCATTGGATTTGACGATTTGCTTATTCCCAGCATTCTCAACCCTCGTCTGACGGTTCTGGAACAGCCCATGGAGGAGATGGGAAATGCCGCGGCAAGAATCATTTTGGAGCATATGCGGCACACAGATCCCGCGGACCGAAAGGCAGAACAGCATGTATACCGGGCAATTCTGCACGAGGGGAAGTCTGTGGAGAGGATCGATCCAGAAGAGGCAGAGAAAAACTCCTGACGCAGAGGAAAACTCTTGCAGAAGGGGGCGATCCTGAGGGAGCCCGGGAAAGCCCTGTCAAAGAGATCAGCCCTGAAAGGGCATGCTGTAACTTCCATAGAAGGAAGTGAGTTCGTCCCCGTCTCTTAAGTGTGAGGTATCACCGGCCACCTGGCAGCGGAAGAGCGCCTGTCCGGGGATACGTTCCTCGGAGGAGAAGATGGTCACGGAGGAGGTGGGGAGGAAGAAGCCCTGCTGCATAACGGCGGGCGTGGTATTGATCAGGTGTGAGATCAGGATACTGGCGATGCCCAGATGACAGAAGAAGACAAGAATCGGTTCCTCCACACCCCTTGCTTCCATGGCAGCCTCCTGCTTTTCAATGCGGGATACCGTATGGGCATCGGACTTGATATTTAAGTCCGTGGGTAGGGCATTCCCCCGGGTGCGGTAGTGAAGGCCGTCCCTATGGTAACCCCACTGGGTTAACACCTGGTCGAAACGACCGCAGACCCATTCATACTCCTGCTGGATGTATGTCTTCCTGGGATCGCGCTTGAAGTACTGCCCGTAAATCGTTCTGACCTCCGGGGTCAGTTCCGCCTCGACTCCGTCCAAGGTAGAGGCATGAACGCTGAAGCTGCGGTAGATCGATGAGGAGAACCAGGCCTTGGGATCATAGAGCTCCGGATGCTCACTCAGATAATAGGGAGGATAATCCCAGGGAACTCTGGCATTCATGGGATGCATATCGGGGTTGATGGGAATGGAAAATTCTCTGAGCCAGGGATAGACAAGACAGACCTTGGGGTCGGGATCTTTGATGACGTCGGCCGCGGGTGTGGGGTAGTGGCATTCCAGGCGGATGCCGTCTGCTTTTAAGGTTGGAAGCGCCGTATCCTGGGCTCTTCCAAGGGGAGAGACATAGGCCTGGGTGATCTGCCAGTCTCTGGCCCGCTCAGCCAGCAGGGCGGCCTCCCGCTTGCCCTTATCTGTCAGGGTGTCCGTGTCATAGAAGGGTTCTGCATGGCGGACAAATATAATTTTCATGTTCGCTCCTTTTTGATGTATTCTCATCCCCATATCTGTGAAAAGGAAAGACGCATCCGCTTTTGGAAATAAGCATCATCTTTTTAAGCTCCCCGATGTCTTGCGGAAAAGACGTATCCGCCTTTGGAAATGAGGCTTGACAGGGATTTGTTCTGCGCTGACAGCATCTTACTCGAATTATATATCAGATACAACTCTTATTTGAATGAAGGCAAACCGGGCTTCATCATTGATTTATTCCTTTCTCTTTGCATGTCCGGGACTGATAAATATGATAAAATGCTCTTTGAGTTTATCAGGCATGCCGGATAGGAGGATCCCTATGGGACTGAACTATGTTGCGGTCACTTATGACGCAGGGAAGCCGATTCCCCGTTTTGAGAAGGCGTCCTACTTCAATATCTACTATGTGAAGGCGGGCAAGTACTCACACGGTCAGATGCTCTCAACACTTGATATCCCCGCGGACCAGCTGGTGGATCAGCTGACTGCCATGCGGATCAAGCGGGTGATTGCCAGGGACTTCGCGCCCAAATCTATGGCGCTTTTGCGGAAAGCGGGAATTGAATTCTACGGATTCAGCGGGGGGACAGACGCAGCCATCGCCGCCTATACCAGGGGAGAGCTTTCGCCCCTTTAGGAGCGGCGCATGATATTTCTGAACAGGGTGAGCAGTAAAACGCAGAGAAGAAAAGGAGTCGTATGAATAAGAAAATACCAGTAACCATTTTTCTGGTGATCCTTGTGGTGCTCATTGTAGCGAGCTTTATGCATCCGGTGGATATGACAGCGCTGGAGGGCTATGTCAGCCCTGTATATGCCAGTCCCCTGGCCCTGCTGCCGCCTGTGATCGCCATTGCCCTGGCTCTGATCACAAAGGAGGTCTACTCCTCTCTGATGCTGGGGATTTTCACAGGCGCCCTCCTCTACTCCAACTTCAATATGGAACTTATGCTCAACACCCTCTTCTTCAATGAGAAGGGAGGAATGATCAGTAAGCTGTCTGACACGGGAAATATGGGAATCCTGGTTTTTCTGGTGATGCTGGGATCTTTGGTGGCGATGATGAACCGGGCCGGCGGATCTGCCGCCTTCGGCAAATGGGCCGCCGGTCGTATTAAGACCCGGGTTGGCGCCCAGCTGGCCACTACGGCATTGGGTGTTCTGATCTTTGTCGATGATTACTTCAACTGCTTGACTGTCGGTTCTGTGATGCGGCCCGTCACGGATTCCCATAGGGTTTCAAGAGCCAAGCTGGCTTACCTGATTGACGCCACGGCGGCGCCAATCTGCATCATCGCCCCTATTTCTTCCTGGGCGGCGGCCGTGACATCTTCTGTGCCGGATGGCAGCGGAATTAACGGATTTGTGACCTTCCTCAACACAATTCCCTTCAATTTTTATGCCCTCTTAACCATCATTACCATGCTCTATCTGTCTATTCGCCGCGTCGATTTTGGCCCTATGCGGGAGCATGAAATGAATGCGCTTTTGCGTGGAGACCTCTATACGACACCGGAGCGGGACTACAAAGATGACAATGGGAATTTTGTCAGCCCCAGAGGACGGGTGATTGACCTGGTTCTTCCGGTTGTCGTTTTGATTGCGACCTGTATCGTGGGGATGATTTACACTGGCGGCTTCTTTTCAGGTGTCAACTTTATAGATGCTTTTGCCAATGCGTCCGCTTCCAAGGGCCTTGTCATGGGAGGCTTCGCTGCCCTAGTCTTTACCTTCTTTTTCTATATGTATCGGGATGTTATCAGCTTTACTGAATTTATGAATTGCTTTGTCGAGGGATTCAAGGCAATGATCTCCCCCATTCTGATTCTGACCTTCGCCTGGACTCTGTCCGGCATGACCAATCTGTTGGGGGCTGACCAGTTCGTATCTACCATGGTGGCCGGAAATGCGGCGGCCCTGCAGTCTCTGCTTCCGGCGGTTATTTTCCTGGTGGCCGCGGCTTTAGCCTTCGCGACCGGAACCTCTTGGGGGACCTTCTCTATTTTGATTCCGATTGTGGTCGGTGTTTTCCCAAGCGGCCAGATGATGGTGATATCCATTGCATCCTGTCTGGCGGGCGCGGTTGCCGGTGATCACTGTTCTCCCATTTCCGATACGACGATTATGTCCTCTGCCGGAGCCCAGTGCCACCATGTCAATCATGTCTCTACCCAGCTGCCCTATGCCATTACGGTAGCGGCAGTGTCCTTTGTCTCCTATGTGATCAGCGGTTTTGTGAAGAATGTCTTTCTCTGTCTTCCCATTGCTGTGATCCTTATGTTGATTACCCTGCGGGTCATTGAGCAGATCACGGGGGTCGAGCCCATTGAGCATACGGCAGGGAAAGCAGAAAGAGAGAAGGTTTAAAAAGGACCAGGATACAAGGGATGTGTGTTTTACGAGCAGGTTATTGTTATCCTTGTCAAGGAGGCCTGATTTCATGTAAAGGTCTTGCGTGAAGAATCATCTGATCTATTGCATGGAAGCAGACTGCTTCCGGCAGGCCGGATTCGGCTGACTATGACGGATTATACTTAGTTATAATGAAAGTTACTTAGTTACGACAGATTTACTTGCTAAGGAGGAATTTTCTTATGTTGCCAGAACAATCAATTGAATTTCGCTATGACACCCAGCTTCTCTTAGACGGTTATGATGAAGATCTGGATGCGGATGATGTGAGAGATTATATCGCGGACCACTTTACGGGGGATGAGCTTCTCTGCGTGGGCGGTGACGGTGACCCGGTCAAGCTGCACTTTCACACCAATGAACCCTGGAAGGTACTGGAGTACTGCAGAAGTCAGGGAGAGATCTATGATATCGTTGTAGAGGATATGGATCGGCAGACCAGAGGACTGCAGGGATAATGATTCCGCTGCATCAATGGATCGGAAGAGGGGGAATTTCCGCCGGATGATCGAGGGATGCTGTTTCGGATTTGTCAGTGTTCCGATATAATGGTAACAATTTATACAGGAATCATTCACAAACATGAAAAAGGAGAAGTGAAAAAATGGGTGTATTTGATTTTGTCAAGAAAATGGCAACCGGAGCCTCTGATGAGGACAATCGGAAAAACAAGGCGAGAATGCGGGAAATCTTCAATTCTCTTGTCCCGAACGGAGACGACTACAAGTTAATCTACTGCCATATGGAAGACTATCACAATGCCGTTGTTGTGGAGGTCAACGTGCACAGCAATTATATTGTCGGATATAAGCCGGGAGAAGTAGTGGTAATTGCAGTGGAAGCGGATTTGACGAAATATGAAAAGCCGGAGTTTTTCAACAGAGAGAACGGATCTAAGACAGAGGCCTCATGGACAGGCTATTGTGTCGTAAAAAACAGCCAGGCCTCCTATCAGTTTGTACCCGTAACCTATGAGCCGGGTATTAATCGCGGGGCAAAGTACTCTGTCGCTGTGACCCAGTCCTCAGAGGAAGTATCCGCTTTCCGCAAATTCTTTAAGGCAGGTCTCTAAAATACATAGGATCCCTTCTGTTTCAATTTCAGAAGGAATTGGAATCCGATCCAATACCCCAGATAAGAGGGTGATAGGACAGAACCTGCTATATGGCGGCAATGCTCTTATCTGTGGGCACAATATTTCATATCTCAGATGACGAAAGCGGCTCTGGCGAGTGTATGCAGCACCGCCGGCAGACCGCTTTTATTTATCTCTCGATCAAAAACCCTCTATTCCCGATCGAATCCCCTTCAGCCCTCTGTTTTTCGGAAGATAAAAAATTCCTTCAAAGCCTTTCCAAACAAAAGCGTAATCCCAGTGCGGATACGCAAGAATGCGGAATCCGGAAAAATGAGTCTTGACACCATTGAAATAGTGTACTATTATACTAGTGAACTAGAAAGGAGGAACGATGCAGTTTGATTCTTCGATTCCGATCTATCTGCAAGTGTCTGAGGCTATCAAACAGGACATTGTAGCGGGGCGGAGGCTTTCAGGAGACAAGCTTCCCTCTGGCCGGGAGCTGGCTCTGCTCTACCGAATCAATCCCAATACCGCAGCCAGAGTCTATCAGGTTCTGGAGAGTGAAGGTGTCTGTATCAGCAGGCGGGGCCTTGGAACATTTGTCAGAGAAGACGGGGACTTAGCCGAGCGGATTCGCAGGGAGATGGCAGAGGAGAACATCGACCGTTTTGTCAGCAGCATGCGGGAGATGGGATTTGGTAAGGAAGAGATTCTGGTGATGGTTCAGGAGGCATTATGATTCTTAAGACGCAAAATATCAGCAAGAAGTTCGGAGGAAAGCAGGCGCTTTGCGATGTGAGCTTCGATCTGGAACAGGGGCAGGTCTATGCTCTTCTTGGAGAGAACGGAAGCGGCAAGACCACATGGATGAAGATTGTCGCAGGACTGACCAAGCCGAGCGGAGGAGAGATTCTCTTTGAGGATGGCCCGATCAACTGGATGAGCAGGAGTAAGATCGCCTACATGTCCACAGAGCCCTATTTTTACAGCTGGATGACTGCGGAAGATGTGGGAAATTATTATCAGGACTTCTTTGATGATTTTCGGATGGATCGCTACCTGCAATTGCTTGGGAAAATGGAGCTGGAACACACGACAAAGGTGAGGGCCCTGTCTTCTGGGATGATGGCAAAACTTAAGATCGCGGTTACCATGTCCAGGGAGGCCAGACTCTATCTGCTTGATGAGCCCTTGAATGGGATTGATCTGATTGCGAGGGATAAGATTATGGGGATCATCTTAGAGTCGGTTTCGCCGGATGTCACCCTGGTATTGTCCAGCCACCTGGTAGAGGAAATGGAGGCAGTGGTCAGCAAGGCCATCTTCATTCAGAACGGGCATCTGCTGGAACTGGCTGATGTAGAGGATCTGAGAAGCAGGAAGGGAACATCTCTGGCAGATTATTACCGCAGGCTGATGGCATAGGAGGATAGAATGAGTAAGTTATTGAAATATGAATTGCGTAAGACCTCTTTTGTGAAAGTTTTCTTTCTGCTTTTTACCGGTCTCTTTGAGATCGTCTATTTGCTGTCGCTGATCGATAATTTTCGATCGGAACCCCTGTTTTTGACTGCCGGGGTAGGCTTGTCTATGACCGCGATTTTTGCCTGCCTGATCTGCGGGCTCAGGAGCATAGATCTCTTGTACAGGGAATTAAATTCTAAGCAGAGCTATATGCTCTTTATGACTCCGCGCAGCAGTTATCAGATTCTGGGGGCCAAGGTTCTGGAGAATGGCCTGTCTCTCTTGATGGTTTGGGCCTTTTATATGGTTTTGGGAGCTCTGGATCTCTTCCTCGCCCTGGTTAGAAAAGGCGTGCGCTTTGATATAGAAACTATGATGCAGTTTCGATTCGGTTTTGCCGATGTCACAATGATGGCAAAAATGATGACCATCTACCTGATCGCCTGGTTCTCTGTCATTACTGCCGCTTATCTGGCGATTATTGTGCAGGCCACCCTTTTGAACGGGCGCAGGGGGTCCATGCTTGTCAGCCTTCTGATTTTCATGGGAATTTTGATTCTCTTTGTCGGGATTGGCAACTGTCTGATCAAACAATTGTCGCCGGTCGCGGATTTTGCCTTGATTCAGTCGATATACAGTCTGATCTGTGCCGTCTTATTCTATCTGGCGGGCAGTTATCTGATGGAGAAGAAGCTGAGCGTATAAACAATGGAATATACGCCTTACGAATATTCCATTGTCATGAACAAATGAAAAAGAAGGACTTCCGATCCCGCAATTAGGAGATCGGAGGTCCTTCTTTTCACATCGTTGCGTCTGGCTTAATCAGAGATGCGGTGGGAGAGGTCTTTGATCAGCTGGTCGATCAATAGGACAACCGCAATGCCAAGAGCTGTGGCCAGAAGCCGGTGTTCTTCCGGCACCAGGCCAAGGGCAAAGGCGGCGAAGAGGACGACCGACAAGAAGAGAAAGGAGATGATTTGGTAATGATTTTTCAGATATGTCATGGGAAGCTCCTTTCCGGTCCGCGCCCGATCACAGCCTAGCTGATAAAACGAAGTGAAGGGGCAAGGGACGCGACAAAGTCCATATCGGATTCTTTGACTGAGATCTTATAGAGGATCTTATCAGGAAGGTTGCGCATGATGAATGAGGTCCTGGAGCCAAAGAAGCTCTTGTGGCTGACGGCGGAACAGTCCTCATATTTACAGCGGTAGGGAATTCCGTGTTCCGTGAGCGCATCCTCCATTCGGCTGAATTCCTGATAGTTGTATGTTGTGAATACTTCCCTCCAGAGATCCATTGTCTTTCGTCCCCCTTTTTGAAATATCGCAGGAAATGTTTTGATGCTCCTTTCAACCTGTAAATCTATATTAATCAATAGCACTTTTTTTGGGAGATGTGCAGTCTTTAAATTTTGTACAATTCTTCATATAATAGAATAGATAGGACAAAAATCCCGGGTCAGCTTGAAAGGTCTGCAGAAGAGACAATTCGGCTGGTTCGGGATTTTGTAGAGAAAATCAATGATTCGGTCAGTCCTCATCCACTTCTGGGGCAGGGGGCTGATAGGGATCGACATCAAGAATACCGGGCATCTGATCCGGATATTTATTGACCTGCCCGTTGAGCCAGCAGGTCAGCTCTTCCATGCCTTCCTCAGAGAAATCCGCCCGGTGATGGGTCATCCTGGAGGGGTCGGTCTGAGGGTAGGCATAGGGACCGAGCCAGCTGCAGGCATCCAGGAGCCTGTCGCCATTCTCATTGACCATGGCAATCCGGTAGCACATGCTGCCGCAGCTGCCAGTGAAGGCAGAGCTCTCATAGAAACTCAGATCGAGAAGTTCCCTGCGATGTATCATATATTCTCCTTATTGTTCTCGCAATTGTTTTCACATGCCTAGATGGAAATACCGGCGAACTGGGCCTGGTAGAGCCTGGTATAAAAGCCATTGGCGGCAATCAGGTCCTCATGTCTTCCCTGCTCGACAATGTGGCCGTCCTTCATTACCAGGATCAGATCGGCATTGCGGACGGTGGATAAGCGGTGGGCCACAATGAAAGAGGTTCGACCGGCCATGAGCTGGTCGAAAGCGACCTGGATCAGGATCTCTGTGCGGGTGTCGATGGAAGAGGTCGCCTCATCTAAGATCAGCATGGGGGGCATGCAGAGCATGACCCGGCTGATGCAGAGCAGCTGTCTCTGCCCCTGGCTCAGATCATCTTCGTGGACGATGGTATCCAGCTTTCGGGGGAGACGCCGGATGAAGTCCCAGGAATGGGCCTTTTTACAGGCGGCAATGATCTCTTCGTCGCTGGCATCGGCCTTCCCAAGGGCAATATTGTCACGGAGACTGGCGTTTCTCAACCAGGATTCCTGCAGGACCATGCCGTAGGACCTGCGCAGGGAGTGACGGCTGACGGACCGGATGTCTTTGCCATCCACCATGATGGAGCCGGAGTTGACATCATAGAAGCGCATGAGCAGGTTGATCAGGGTGGTTTTGCCGCAGCCGGTGGGGCCGACGATGGCGATGGTCTGTCCCGGGCTGACATGCAGGTCAAAATCCTCAATCAGGGGTCTGTCGGGCGAATAAGAGAAGTTCACATGCTCTATGTCCACGCGCCCGGTTGCAGGAGGCAGTTCTTCTCTGACGCCCTCCGATTCCGGCTCGGCCTCAATCAGATAAAAGACGCGGGCGGCGCAGGCCATGGCATTCTGCAGCTCCGTGTAGACCATGGAGAGGTCATTAAAGGGCTTGGTGTACTGGTTGGTGTAAGTCAGAAGGATGGTCAGCCCGCCGACCGTCAGCCCTCCCTGCAGGATGGTAAAGGCTCCCACGAGGGCGACAAGGGCATAGTTGATGGCATTGACAGCCCTTGTGCCGGGATTGGCCAAGGAGGAGTAGAAGATCGCTCTGACCGTCGACTGCTGCAAGTCGCGGTTGATGGCATCAAAGCGCCTGGAGGCCCGACTCTGGTAGGCGAAGGCCGATACCAGCTTCTCCCCGCCGATCATCTCTCCCACAAGGGCCGTCTGCTGTCCCCGCACCCTGGTCATCTCGTTGAACATGGCATAGGTATGGGTGGAAATAAAGCGGGCCAGGAAGAAGGAGAGAGGGGTTAAAAGAAGGACCATCAGGGAAATGACCCGGCTCCTGGAGAACATAAAGGCGATGGTGATGACGATCATGATCAGGCCGGAGAAGAATTGGGTAAAGCCCAGGATCAGTCCGTCTGAGATCTGGTCGACGTCCGCGATGACCCGCTGGACCAGGTCGCCCTCGGAGTTGGCGTCTAAAAAGGAGAGAGGAAGTCTCTGAATCTTGCGGATGGCGCGGCTGCGGATCTCCTGAACTGTCCGATAAGCGAGCCGGTTGTTGATGATGTTCATCAACCAGGTGGCGGTGGCGGCAATCGCGGTCAAAAGGAGGATTCGCCCCATAAAGGCGGCGACCATGGCAAAATCCACCCGGTTTTTAGCCGCGATATAATCGATGGCGTCGCCGAAGAGCATGGGAATATAGAGCTGAAGGATGACGCTGACTGCCGCGAAGAATACGCTCGCGGCAAGGAGCCGTCTTTGGTGGCCGATGACCCGCATGACCTTGCCGAAGCTGGCTGTAAAGGAGACGCTTTGATCGCTCTTATTTGTCTTCATCCGGGGCCTCCTTTCCTTGAGTAGAAGAGATGGAAGCTGTCTCATCGGAGGGCGGGCGGTTCGGTTTTTCCTCCGGGAACTGAGAGTAGTAGATTTCCTGATAGATCTGATTTTTTGCCAGGAGTTCTTCATGATTTCCGCTGCCGACCAGCCTGCCATCGTCTAAGAGCAGGATCCTGTCCGCGCTGCGAATGGAGGAGGCCCGCTGGGAGACGATGAAAATGGTCAGGCTGCCGGCCATTTTTCGGATCGCCTGCCGCAGGGCTGCGTCAGTGGCGAAATCCAGGGCGGAGGCGGAGTCATCCATGATGAGAAGCTCCGGCTTTTTAACCAGGGCTCTGGCGATGGTCAGACGCTGCTTCTGGCCGCCGGAGAGGTTGCGGCCGCCCTGTTCAATGAGAGCATCCAGGCCGCCCTCCTTGCCCTTTACTACTTCCGTGGCCTGGGCTCTGGCGATGGCCTCCCAGAGTTCCTCGTCTGTGGCGTCAGCCTGGCCCCAGAGGAGATTGTCACGGATGCTTCCCTCGAAGAGAAGAGCTTTCTGGGGGACGACGCCGATTTTGGCGATCAGGTCTCCCTTTGGGTAATCCCGGACATCTCTGCCCAAGACATCCACCCGACCCCTGGTCGCGTCATAGAAGCGGGGGATCAGGTTGACCAGGGAGGATTTACCGCTGCCGGTTGACCCGATGATGCCGATGGTCTGTCCGCGCCTGACGGAGAAGGAAATGTCCTCGAGCGCGGTCTCGTCACTGCCGGCGTAGGTCAGGCTGACGTCCGTAAAGCGAACAGCGTCCGCACCGGATCCGTCCGGGACTGCAGCGGGTCTGTCCGCAGGGCCGGACGCGTCTGGATTACCAGACGTCATGTCTGTGGAAGCGGACGCACTGTTGACCTGGGCTGCGGCAGCAATCGCCGGGGGATATGTCATGGAGGATTGGATATCGAAGACGTCTGCAATCCGATCCGCGCAGGCTAAGGACTTGTTGATGGAGACAAGCAGAGAAGCGAACTTGATCAGCTCAATGATGATGGCAGCCAAATAGTTGTAGAGGGCGACTACCTGTCCCTGTTCCATGCTCCCGGCATTGACGCGAACGGCGCCCAGCTGGATGAGGAGGATGATGGAGATGTTGACGATCAGGAAGCTGGCGGGGTTCATGAGGGCAGACAGACGGCCTACAAACTCGTTGGTCCTGGTCAGATAGGCATTTCTCTCATCGAATTCCTGAATCTCGGCCTCTTCCTTGCAGAAAGCGCGGATGACCCGGACACCGGACAGGTTTTCGCGGGTGATGCCGAGCAGCCGGTCCAGAGCTCTTTGCGATTTGCGAAAGAGGGGAATCGAGACCAGCATGATGGCGAAGACTACAGCGAAGAGAACAAGAGTCGCCACAAGGAAGATCAAAGCGGACTTGGCGTCGATGGTGAAAGCCATGAGGATGGATCCAAGGACGATGAGGGGGCTTCGCAGCAAGAGACGAAGGGCCATATTGATACCGGCCTGGACCTGGTTGGCGTCAGAGGTCATCCGTGTGATGAGGGTATCCGTGCCCAGGGTATCCAGTTCTGTGTAGGAGAGGGACTGGATGTGATCGAAGAGCTCCTGGCGCATCTCTGTGGTAAAGCCCACACTGGACTTGGCGGCGAACCACTGGGCCACGAAGGCGAAGAGCATGCCGGCCACAGCTAAGACGATCAGAAAGATAAAACAGCGGATGATCAGGGGCCTGTTGGAGGCGGCAATTCCCTGGTCAATGATACGGGCGACCACCAGGGGGACCAGGAGATTCATAAGGGCCTCAAATAACTTGAAGAGGGGGGCGAGCAGGGTCTCTTTTTTATAGTGGCGGAAGAACCGCAGAAGTCTTGACATAACAACTCCTTCATAAATAAATACCGATCTTCGTCATTTTAGCACAGGTAAAAGGGAATGGAGAAAGGTAGGACTGATGTTAACCCGCAGAAAGGAGGAGAGCAGAAAATTTTTAAAAATAGGGGAAATGTTGCGCTGACAACTTGCAGCATACCTATATGGGGTATATATTGATAATACCCGAGAGGGGTATCGTGACAGAAGAGATGTAAGAGAGATATGCGACAGAAGAGATGTAAGAGAGATATGCGACAGAGGGTCTTATGGGATTAAAGGAAACAGGAGCGACTATTATGAAAGAAAAGCGACTTGCAGAGGAAAGACAGCCTGATTGCTGCCGCACCAAGGAGCGGGATCCGGAAGAGGACAGAGACCTGATCTGCCGCTTGAACCGGATTGAGGGACAGATCAGAGGGCTTAAGCGCATGGTCGAGGAGAAGGCCTATTGTCCCGATATTCTGACCCAGGCCCAGGCGGCCTCCAGCGCGCTGAATGCCTTTCAGCGGGTCCTTCTGGAGAACCATCTCAAGACCTGTGTTGTGGATGATATCAAGGCAGACAAGGAAGGGACCGTGGAGGATTTGACGAATCTTCTACGGAGATTGATGCGCTAGGGCAGATGAGTCAGGGCGGATCCTCCGGGACGGGATGCTTTGAAGAGCTGTGTCAGCGTAAAAACCCTGTCCCGCGACAGTATTCTGCAGAGAGGAGCGAAGCATGAGTAAGGAAAGATACGCGGTTACAGGCATGTCCTGCGCCGCCTGTCAGGCCCGCGTCGAGAAGGCGGTGAATCAGCTGGACCATGTCGACCACGCGGTCGTCAATCTCCTGACCAATTCCATGACGGTCGAGGGAGAGGCCTCTGAGGCGGAAATAGTCGCAGCTGTTGAGAGAGCGGGTTATGGGGCCAGGCGGCTGAGCGGAGGAGATACCGGCGCAGGTTCGGCCGGGGCAGCAGCGGATCAGAAGGGACGGACGGCTTTGGAAAGCGCCATGAGTCAGGAGGAGGCTCTCCTTAAGGACCTTGAGACCCCCAGGATGATCCGCCGCCTGGTCAGCTCTGTCGGATTCCTCTTAGTCCTCATGTACTTTTCCATGGGGCACATGATGTTCGGCTGGCCCCTTCCCCCCTTTTTCGTCGGCAACCATGTGGCCATGGCTCTGGTGCAGATGCTTCTGGCCATCTGTGTCATGATCATCAACCGCAAATTCTTTGTCAACGGGTTTCGGGCTGTTCTGCACGGGGGCAGTAATATGGATACTCTGGTGGCCATGGGATCCGCGGCTTCGTTCGGCTGGTCCCTCTTCGCCACCTTTATGATGACGGACGCTGTCGTGAAAAATGACAGCGCCGCCGTCATGTACTGGATGGACAATCTCTATTTCGAGGGCGCGGCTATGATCCTGGCCCTGATTACGGTCGGGAAGACTCTGGAGTCCTATTCCAAGGGGCGCACGACCGATGCGCTCAAGAGCCTGATGAAGCTGGCCCCCAAGGAGGCTACTGTCGTCAGAACCGATGCGAACGGCAGAGAAAAAGAGACCCTAGTCCCTGTCGAGCAGGTGGCTGTCGGCGATATTTTCCTTGTTCGCCCGGGAGAAAATGTTCCTGTGGACGGCCTCGTTCTCGAGGGGACCTCTGCTGTGGATGAGTCCGCTCTGACCGGGGAGTCCATCCCTGTGGACAAAAATGTCGGAGACAGCATCTCTGCGGCCACCATCAACAAGTCCGGCTTCCTCAGGGCGAAGGCCACCCGCGTGGGCGCTGATACCAGCCTGAGCCAGATCATCCAGATGGTCTCCGACGCCTCCGCCTCCAAGGCCCCGATCGCCAGGATCGCGGACAGGATCTCAGGCGTCTTTGTCCCCCTTGTTATCGCCATCGCCCTGGTCACCCTGATCGTATGGTTTTTGGTCGGTGCCGATTTGGGATACGCTCTTTCCAGAGCGATCGCGGTGCTCGTTATTTCCTGCCCCTGCGCCCTGGGTCTGGCAACTCCCGTCGCTATCATGGTCGGCAACGGCAAGGGAGCCAGGTCGGGCATCCTCTTTAAGAACGCGACATCCTTAGAGGAGGCCGGAAGAACTCAGATCGTGGCATTGGATAAGACCGGGACCATCACCCAGGGCAGCCCCCAGGTGACGGATCTGATCCCCGCGGAGGGGGCCGGTGAGGAAGAGCTTCTGACAGCTGCCCTCTCCCTGGAGGCCAAGTCGGAACATCCCCTGGCCAAGGCTGTCGTCGACTACGGCAACAAGCGACATCTGACAGCGCAGGCGGCGGAGGATTTTGAGATTTTACCAGGAAATGGCCTGTCTGCCAGAATCGCCGGAGAGCTTGTCTCTGGCGGATCGATCAGCTATATGTCCGGTCAGACAGAGATCAGCGACAGAATTTCCGCGGAGGCAGACGCCCTGGCATCCATGGGGAAAACCCCGCTGGCATTTGCCAAAAAGGGAAAACTTCTGGGTCTGATCGGCGTGGCGGATGTGATCAAGGAGGAATCTCCGGAGGCAATCGCCCAGCTCAAGCGGATGGGAATCCGCGTCGTCATGCTGACCGGGGACAATGCGAAAACGGCGGCGGCCATTGCCGGGCAGGCGGGCCTGGATGACGTCGTGGCAGGCGTTTTGCCCGAGGGCAAGGAGCAGGCCATCCGGTCCCTGCAGACTTTGGGAAAGGTGGCCATGGTCGGCGACGGGATCAACGACGCGCCCGCCTTAACCAAGGCCGACTCCGGCATTGCCATCGGCGCCGGTACGGACGTGGCTATCGACGCGGCCGACCTGGTTTTGATGAACTCCAGGCTGACCGATGTGCCCGCGGCTATTCGCCTGTCCAGAGCGACTCTTCGCAACATTCATGAGAACCTCTTCTGGGCTTTCTTCTACAATGTAATCGGGATCCCCCTGGCGGCGGGCTGCTATGTGGCGGCCTTCGGACTGACCTTAAATCCCATGTTCGGCGCGGCCGCCATGGCTTTTTCCAGTGTCTTCGTCGTGGGAAACGCCCTTCGCCTCAATCTCTTTCAGGTTTATAATACGAAGGGAGACAGAGCCGGCAGGCACGAGGTCAGCTGCCGGGCCCTGCACGGGGTGATTGCGGATATGCTGACGCCTGCGGGACAGAAGAAGACGAAGGAGCAGGCAAAGAAAATTGCCGGAGGTCAGAACGCAGGTGTGCAGGCGGAGAAATCTGCCGAGGATCAGAAGACAGATGCTTCGGCGGGAAGAGAAGAGAGCCGGGCAGCAGGCGCTGCCGAAAGAAAGGAAGATATGATGAAGCAGACAGTAAGAATCAAGGGAATGATGTGCGGGCACTGCGAGGCCACAGTCAAGAAGGCCCTGGAGGCCCTTGACGGAGTTGAGAGCGCCGAGGTCAGCCACGAGGCGGGGACGGCAATTCTGGAGGAGTCCAAGCCAGTTGACGAGGCGGCCATCAAGGCAGCTATCGAGGACAGGGACTATGAGTTCGTGTCACTGGAAGGATAAAAGCATTTTTCAGGGATGGTTTCAGATGAAAGGCAGGCCGGGATTTTGCGAAAGGAGAAGGCTATGAAGATCCTTGTATATGGGGTTGGCGTGATCGGATCATTTCTGATTCATTCGCTTAAAAAAAGCGGGAATGATATCACGCTTGTTGCGCGCGACGAAAAAAAGGAGATTCTGGATCAGAATGGTCTTATTATTCATCACGTTTTTCAGAAGAAGACCAGCACAGACCATTTGAATACAGTTACAGCTGCGCCAAAAGATCATTTTGATCTGGTTATTTCTGCGATGCAGGGGCAGCAGCAGATCGCCCTGCTTCCCACACTTGCGGGAATCGATGCAGAGCTCTTTGTCCTGGTCGGCAACAATCTGAAGGCAGAAGAGACAAAGGAGCTCTTTTATGAGCTGCGGAAGGAATGTTTTCCGGGGACGGACTCGAAGGGAGTATCTCTTCTCTTTGCCTTTCAGGGGACGGCCGGCGTCTGGGAGGACGGACAGGTGGAGTGTGTTCACCTGGGCCATGGATCCATGTCGGTCGGCGGACTGCATCGCAAGCCAGACAGGCGTGAAAAGAAGCTTCTGACAAGAGCCTTCTCGGGCAGCGGATATCAGCTTCGCTGGGTCGACGACATGCAGGGCTGGCTCTGGTGCCATGCCGCATTCGTGCTTCCGATCGTGTATGCCAGCTATGCCTGCGGCTGTGACCTTAGAAAAGCGGACAAGGCGCTCAGCGATCGGATGATGGCGGCAATCATCGAGGCCTATCAGCTTCTTGATTTTGCCGGCGTAAAAATCAGGCCTGTGGGAGATCAAAAACTGCTTTTTGGCAAAGCATATGTGGCAGTGATCAAGGCCGCGCTGCGGCTTGTCGCGAAAACAAAGCTGGGAGACCTTCTGGCGACGGATCATTGCGCCAATGCTGTGGCGGAGATGGAGTGGCTGGATCAGGAGTTTGAGGCATTTCGCTCCGAAAATCCATCCTTTCGGATGCCCGCGTGGGAGGCGCTTCGCATGAGTATGCCTTCCTGGGAAGAAGTTCATCAGGCCTATGATAAGGCGGGTGCGGCAAATCCCGGAATCGCTCCCGGCAGGGCGGACTACAGGAACTGGGTGCCCAGGGGCCTGATTTACGGATGTGCTGCCGGAACAGGGGCTCTCGGCGCGGCAGCCTGCGGTCTCTTAAAAGCGGGGAAAAGGGTCAAATGTCCGGTCTTAAAAGTGGCGACAGCCCTTACCGGAGTGGGCACAGCGGCACTCGGAGGCATGACGATCTGGTGCATCGCGGCGTACAGGCAGTTTTCCTACAGAGGCAAAAGAAAGCTCTCGAAAGACATCGTGGAAGGGATCGCGGAATATGTCACCCTTCCCAAGGGCGGCATCGGCCTGGATGTCGGCTGTGGCAGCGGCGCGCTGACGATTGCCTGCGCAAAGAAAAATCCGCAGGGGAAGATGATGGGCCTGGACCGATGGGGCAAAGAGTACGCTTCCTTCAGCAAGGCGCTCTGTGAACGCAATGCGAGGGCAGAGGGCGTGAAAAACGCCTCGTTTACCCAGGGAGACGCGCTGAAGCTGGATTTCGAGGACGAGACCTTTGACGCCGTCACCAGCAACTATGTGTACCACAATATACCGAGCAAAGATCGTCAGTCCATTCTCATGGAAACGCTGCGCGTACTGAAAAAGGGCGGAAGCTTTGCGATTCACGATATTTTCACCAAGGCGAGATATGGAGACATGCAGTCCTTTGTCCGGAAGTTAAGAGACATGGGCTATGAAAAAGTTGAACTCATCCCCACGTCAAAGGGAATGTTTATGGAGAAATCGGAATCCGTCTGGATGGGGCTTTCCGGATCGGCGCTTCTTGTCGGGAGGAAATAATCGAAGGACAGGAATGCGTAAAGAGATATCAGCTGTACGAGAAAACCGGAATGGACAGCGATCTTGGGGGAGTCCAGGCCGGTCGATGAGGCGGTTATCAAGGCCCCTGTCGAGAGCAGGGACTACGGGTTTGTATCGCTGGAGGGGTAAAATTGTTTCTTAAAGGAATTAGAATCGCTCTGCAGGGAATGAACGGTGATATAATAAGAGCATTCAGAAACATGCATATATAGTTTAGGAGCCTAATATGGGAGAATTTGTCAGCAGAACAGAAGGCTCTAATACCAAGGCCAGTGGCGCCGGCATTCGTTCGCACGGATTCTTCCACAGGTCTGTGTCAGATCTTTGCGGCAACTGCGATCAAGGCATGTAATTACGCAATAAGCATAGGCCTTATTCATGAACGAAGCTATGATCAGAACAATTGGCATGACCTATATGAGGTATGGAAAAAACTGCATAATGACGGGGAGTATAATCTCAGTAAATGTGCATTGGTTTTGATGCACAGCGCTTACCTGGTAGGGTTGAGTGCGGATTATTACAATTACGGGGCTGCTGAAACCAAAGCGGTTTTAGCCAGGTATAATGGCACAAATGAGAAGGCAAGAGAATATGGCGAGCGAAATTATGGCCTGTACCAGATCTTCGAAAAATATAATGCATTAGAACGATGAAAGCGGGGCTGATGGTGAAAAGGATAAAAAGCTTGCTGGCATCAATTTTGATTATGTTGACGAATTTCTTTTTCGGGTATAAATCCTGGTGGGTTTCAATGGCATTCTTATTCATATTGAATCGACCGAAGGGATATGGATATAGCGTTCCAGAAGATGAACATCCTGTAAATGTGGCCATAGGAATTATTTTGCTCCTGATATATTTCGGGGGATTGATTGGATTAGATATTTTTTACAACAAGAAATTTGTGAAACATATTATTTCACGGAAAGGCTTCATTGTGTTGCTTGTAATAGGTTTCGCCGCAGGCGCTTTCTTGCTTGAGTCGCTTTATCCGGGTGCTATTTTGAATATTAGAGATTTTCAATAGTGTGTCTGTAGCTGGAGTGGCAGAAATACGTTGTCATTGGTTCCTTTTAATTATTCTGTGTGGAGATAAGTGTATGAAGTTAGCAATTTTATTTGCAGATGGCTGTGAAGAAATCGAGGGCTTGACCGTAGTCGATCTGGCCCGCAGGGCCGACATTGAGATCGACGGCATTTCCATCAAGGAGGAGACCGAAATCAGGGGCTCCCATGGGATTATCTTTCAGGCGGACACCTGCATGAGCCGGGCTGCCTGGGAAGACTACGATGGGGTCATCCTGCCCGGAGGTCTGCCCGGCACAACCAATCTGGGAGCGGATGAACGGGTGATCAAGCTGGTGCAGGACTTCGCCTCGGCGGGTAAGCTGGTCGCAGCCATCTGTGCCGCCCCTTCCGTCCTGGCTAAGGCTGGGATTCTGTCCGGCAAAAAGGCGACCTCCAACCCCGGCTTCGCGGACAAGATGGGCGACTGCGACTATTTGACTGACAAGGTGGTGCGTGACGGAAACATCATCACCAGCCGGGCCATGGGAACCGCCTTTGCCTTTGGACTGGCCATTGTGGCCTATGTCAGGGGAGAAGAGACGGCCCGCGGGCTGGGAGAGGATGTTCTCTACAAGTGAACATCCTCTCCTCTTTTTGTCGTCAAATTTCCTGCTATTTAACTGGGAATATTCTGCTTTTACAAGGAAATACCATGTCTATCGCAATGGATTCGCCCTTTTTTGACATAACAACAGTCTTATATGAGATCAAATGGTTTGATTTCTCTTTGACATCTTCAATTCTATACTGAGATTTATAGGTTACAAAAACACATGATATTAATGAATTAATTTGAGTTAAAGACACAAAAGTCAGTCTGTTTTGTCAAGGAAATGTAAAAACTATGTGTTATAATCTCGCTAGAAGTTGCGGGTGTTATGCAATCATATGTTTTACGGATCTGCAGTCATAAGGATAGATCTCAGACAAAACCGATCTATGGTTTGCGGTGTGTGTGCTCTGGCACTCACGGTCCTTATGTGATTTATTGGCAAGAGTTTATTCCGTTAATTTGTCAGGGAAAATGCTAAAGAGAAATTTTTTTGGCGATAGATAACTGATAATTTTCGGGGGGGTGATTGGTGAAGGATAATTTATGAGATTACGAAAATAAGACTGATAAATTAACCCGATTTTACCAGTTAAGTGAGGAATATTTTGTTGTGCAAAAGAGAGGACAATAGGGATGATTAAAAGATTTTTGAGCTTCTTTCTTGCTTTTTTGATGACAGTTTTTTTGTTATATCCAGGCAAGACGGCCTTTGCAGAGACAGGTTCACAAGTCGATGCAAAACTGACAAATGTGAGTATACAGGACAGCGACGGCAACCCCGTAACAGAGGTGCCGGTCGATCAGATTCTGAAATTAGTTATGGACTGGCATGTTGACCAGATTGTTCATGACGGGGATTATTTTGATATTGATATCCCCAAAGAATTGGACATGACAACGTCCGCTACGAATCCTTTGACCTTTGATCTTACGGATCAGAACGGAACGAAGGTTGCAACGGCTGAGGTTATCAGCAGACCAACGGCTACTGCGACGACAGGCGGCGGGAAAATCCGCGTTAAATTTAACCACAATGCCGAGGGACTGCATAATATTACCGGGCAGATGTATGTCTATATGATCTTGAATAAGAAAGGGGTTACGATCAATAAGGTAAACCCCATTGAAATGAAAGTGAACGGCAGAACCGATTTGACACCTCCGCCGACGAAAATCGGTGTCAAGCCGGGAGCCAATACCTCCGATCAGGTGTTCGGTAAATTTGCCAAGGCTTCCGATGCCAGTCATCCCGGGGTGGCCGGCTGGGCTTTGCGAATCAATCAGGCCAAGAAGGATTTAAAGCATGTCGTGATCAGAGATTCCATCACGTCAGGGAACGGTCACTACCTGGATCCCCTGCCGAACGGTGCGAATGAGCAGTTCAAGCTCATGAAGTGTGAGTATGACGCGAGCGGAAATCCAACCAGCTGGGATGGAGAGATCGTAGACCTGACCGGAAAGGTAAAATTCAATGCCGATAAGACTTCATTTGAAATTGATCTGGGAGATATCGGAACGCAGTCTTATTTCCTTTCCTATAAGACAACGGTAGATTACGGAGACCCGGTTCAGACAAATCAGGCCAATATGACGGCGGACATCATTACGCCCGTAGATCAGAAGAGTACCTGGAAAAAGAGATCCGGCGGCGGAAGTATGGCCGGTGACCTCGCCAAGAAGTTGAAACTTCGCAAGGTTGATGCGGAAGATAACACGAAGGCCCTTGCCAATGCCGAATTTGAAGTGACCAAGCCCGATGGAAGTAAGTTCACTTTGACGACAGGGGCAGATGGTACGGTCACTTCCGGCCTTTTGATACCGGGTAAGTATAAAGTCCGGGAGACGAAAGCCCCGCAGGGCTATTTACTGGATTCTACCGAATATACCGTTGATATAGCGAGCGACGTAGGAACGATCCTGACAGTAAAAGATAAATTAAACGCAACGTCAGTGAAGGTGACCAAGCAGTGGGTCGGGACGCCCGCGGCCAGCGTGGAGATCAAGCTCTTTGCCGACGGCCAGGACGCGAACAAGTCACTGACCTTGAATGCGGCGGGCAACTGGGAGGGCAAGTTCGAGAACCTGCCCAAGTACAAGGCGGATGGAAGCGAAATCATCTATACGGTCCGGGAGACGCCGGTTGCCGGATACACGACGGCGATGACAGGCGATGCCGCGAACGGCTTTACCATCACCAACACGATCGCGGGCAAGGTGTCCGTACCGGTCGAGAAGAAGTGGGTCGGCCCCAAGGGGGCGTCCGCAACCATGCATCTGTATGCCAACGGGGCAGATACGGGCAAGAGCATCACGCTCGATGAGACCAATCACTGGCAGTATACCTTCGCCGATCTGGAGAAATATGACCATGGCAATGAGATCCAGTATACGATCGTAGAGGATCCGATCGCTAACTACGACTCACAGACGACGGGAGACGCCAGCCAGGGATTCGTCGTCACCAACAGCAACACGGAGAAGATCGATGTCCCGGTCAAGAAGCAGTGGGTCGGAACGCCCGCGGCTAGCGTGGAGATCAAGCTCTTTGCCGACGGCCAGGACGCGAACAAGTCACTGACCCTGAATGCGGCGGGCAACTGGGAGGGCAAGTTCGAGAACCTGCCCAAGTACAAGGCGGATGGAAGCGAAATCGTCTATACGGTCCGGGAGACGCCGGTCGCCGGGTACACGACGGCGATGACAGGCGATGCCGCGAACGGCTTTACCATCACCAACACGATTGCGGGCAAGGTGTCCGTACCGGTCGAGAAGAAGTGGGTCGGCCCCAAGGGTGCGTCCGCAACCATGCATCTGTATGCCAACGGGGCAGATACGGGCAAGAGCATCACGCTCGATGAGACCAATCACTGGCAGTATACCTTCGCCGATCTGGAGAAATATGACCATGGCAATGAGATCCAGTATACGATCGTAGAGGATCCGATCGCTAACTACGACTCACAGACGACGGGAGACGCCAGCCAGGGATTCGTCGTCACCAACAGCAACACGGAGAAGATCGATGTCCCGGTCAAGAAGCAGTGGGTCGGAACGCCCGCGGCCAGCGTGGAGATCAAGCTCTTTGCCGACGGCCAGGACGCGAACAAGTCACTGACCCTGAATGCGGCGGGCAACTGGGAGGGCAAGTTCGAGAACCTGCCCAAGTACAAGGCGGATGGAAGCGAAATCGTCTATACGGTCCGGGAGACGCCGGTCGCCGGGTACACGACGGCGATGACAGGCGATGCCGCGAACGGCTTTACCATCACCAACACGATTGCGGGCAAGGTGTCCGTACCGGTCGAGAAGAAGTGGGTCGGCCCCAAGGGTGCGTCCGCAACCATGCATCTGTATGCCAACGGGGCAGATACGGGCAAGAGCATCACGCTCGATGAGACCAATCACTGGCAGTATACCTTCGCCGATCTGGAGAAATATGACCATGGCAATGAGATCCAGTATACGATCGTAGAGGATCCGATCGCTAACTACGACTCACAGACGACGGGAGACGCCAGCCAGGGATTCGTCGTCACCAACAGCAACACGGAGAAGATCGATGTCCCGGTCAAGAAGCAGTGGGTCGGAACGCCCGCGGCCAGCGTGGAGATCAAGCTCTTTGCCGACGGCCAGGACGCGAACAAGTCACTGACCCTGAATGCGGCGGGCAACTGGGAGGGCAAGTTCGAGAACCTGCCCAAGTACAAGGCGGATGGAAGCGAAATCATCTATACGGTCCGGGAGACGCCGGTTGCCGGATACACGACGGCGATGACAGGCGATGCCGCGAACGGCTTTACCATCACCAACACGATCGCGGGCAAGGTGTCCGTACCGGTCGAGAAGAAGTGGGTCGGCCCCAAGGGGGCGTCCGCAACCATGCATCTGTATGCCAACGGGGCAGATACGGGCAAGAGCATCACGCTCGATGAGACCAATCACTGGCAGTATACCTTCGCCGATCTGGAGAAATATGACCATGGCAATGAGATCCAGTATACGATCGTAGAGGATCCGATCGCCAACTACGACTCACAGACGACGGGAGACGCCAGCCAGGGATTCGTCGTCACCAACAGCAACACGGAGAAGATCGATGTCCCGGTCAAGAAGCAGTGGGTCGGAACGCCCGCGGCTAGCGTGGAGATCAAGCTCTTTGCCGACGGCCAGGACGCGAACAAGTCACTGACCCTGAATGCGGCGGGCAACTGGGAGGGCAAGTTTGAGAACCTGCCCAAGTACAAGGCGGATGGAAGCGAAATCGTCTATACGGTCCGGGAGACGCCGGTTGCCGGATACACGACGGCGATGACAGGCGATGCCGCGAACGGCTTTACCATCACCAACACGATTGCGGGCAAGGTGTCCGTACCGGTTGAGAAGAAGTGGGTCGGCCCCAAGGGTGCGTCCGCAACCATGCATCTGTATGCCAACGGGGCAGATACGGGCAAGAGCATCACGCTCGATGAGACCAATCACTGGCAGTATACCTTCGCCGATCTGGAGAAATATGACCATGGCAATGAGATCCAGTATACGATCGTAGAGGATCCGATCGCTAACTACGACTCACAGACGACGGGAGACGCCAGCCAGGGATTCGTCGTCACCAACAGCAACACGGAGAAGATTGATGTTCCGGTCAAGAAGCAGTGGGTCGGAACGCCCGCGGCCAGCGTGGAGATTAAGCTCTTTGCCGACGGCCGGGACGCGAACAAGTCACTGACCTTGAATGCGGCGGGCAACTGGGAGGGCAAGTTCGAGAACCTGCCCAAGTACAAGGTGGATGGAAGCGAAATCATCTATACGGTCCGGGAGACGCCGGTTGCCGGGTACACGACGGCGATGACAGGTGATGCCGCGAACGGCTTTACCATCACCAACACGATCGCGGGCAAGGTGTCCGTACCGGTCGAGAAGAAGTGGGTCGGCCCCAAGGGTGCGTCCGCAACCATGCATCTGTATGCCGACGGGGCAGATACGGGCAAGAGTATCACGCTCGATGAGACCAATCACTGGCAGTATACCTTCGCCGATCTGGAGAAGTATGACCATGGCAATGAGATCCAGTATACGATCGTAGAGGATCCGATCGCCAACTACGACTCACAGACGACGGGAGACGCCAGCCAGGGATTCGTCGTCACCAACAGCAACACAGAGAAGATTGATGTTCCGGTCAAGAAGCAGTGGGTCGGAACGCCCGCGGCCAGCGTGGAGATTAAGCTCTTTGCCGACGGCCGGGACGCGAACAAGTCACTGACCTTGAATGCGGCGGGCAACTGGGAGGGCAAGTTCGAGAACCTGCCCAAGTACAAGGCGGATGGAAGCGAAATCGTCTATACGGTCCGGGAGACGCCGGTTGCCGGATACACGACGACAATCGAGGGCGATACGGAGCATGGGTATGTTGTTACAAATAAGGCGAATGTAACGAAGAAGGACAGGCCCAAGAAGCCCGGATCAACACCTAAGGCGCCAAAGACAGGTGATCTTGGCAACGTGGATTGGTACATGTTCACGGCTTTTGCCTCTTTACAGGCACTGATTGTGCTTGCTCTGTTAAAGAGAAGAAAGGCAAATGAGAAGTGACTTCCATTTTGATCTGATTGCTAAGTTGATGAACAGGGCGGGTTCCTGCGGGAATCCGCTCTGTTTCGATACAGAGGCGGGCGCAAGATAGAGATCTTACAGCTTGGATTGAACGCAGGCTGACTTTGAAGTAGAATAACTGACAGGAATGTGTCGAAGATGGGGGCGGGACCGGACGAGTCTCTCCCCCTTCTTTATCAGACGCAAGAGGCCCCGGACAGGGACACAGCACCAAAGGAGGTAGCCATGCGACATCTGATGAGCCCCATGGATCTGTCAGTAGAGGAGATCAATCGGCTGATGGATCTGGCGGCGGACATGAAGGCGGATCCAGACCGATACGCCCACAGCCTGGAGGGGAAAATCCTGGCGACCTGCTTCTATGAGCCGTCCACCAGAACCCGTCTCTCCTTTGAATCGGCCATGCTGCACCTGGGGGGCAAGACCCTGGGCTTCGCTTCTGCCAACTCCTCCTCCGCGGCCAAGGGAGAGTCCGTAGCCGATACCATCCGGGTCATCTCTTCCTTCGCGGATATCTGCGCCATGCGCCATCCCAAGGAAGGAGCTCCTCTGGTGGCCAGTCTCCACTCAGAGATTCCGGTGATTAATGCCGGTGACGGGGGACACCAGCACCCCACCCAGACTTTGACAGATCTCTTTACCATCCATACGCTCAGGGGCAGTATCGATCATATTGTGGTCGGCCTCTGCGGGGACCTCAAGTTCGGCCGCACGGTCCACTCTCTGATCACGGCCATGTCCCGCTACGAGGGCATTTCCTTCGTGCTCATCTCACCGCCGGAGCTGCGCGTGCCCGGCTACATCCGGGAGGATGTCCTGGAGGCCAATCACATTCCCTATCGGGAGGTGGTCAGCCTGGATGAACTGATGCCGGAACTGGATATTCTCTACATGACCAGGGTGCAGAAGGAGCGCTTCTTCAATGAGGAGGACTACCTGCGCATGAAGGACTTCTACATCCTGACCCCGGAGAAGATGAAAAGGGCCAGAAAGGATATGTTCGTTCTTCATCCCCTGCCCCGTGTCAATGAGATCTCCGTTGAGGTGGATCAGGACCCGAGAGCTGCCTACTTCCGCCAGGTCGAGTGCGGACGCTATATTCGCCAGGCACTGATTCTCTCTCTGTTGGGGAAGTCCGATGTCCTTGGACAGACAGAGCGCCTGGGAAAGTCAGACGTCCTCGGAGAGATGGAGCCGGTCACTTCTGATTCGGCCGGCAGCACTGCCGCGGACAGGCCTTTCGAGGGCCAGCCGGGCCGGGGATGTGCCGGGGAGACTTGCCCGGGATCTGAGCGAGCCGATGACACAAGGAGCGAAAAGGAGGCGACCAATGCTTAACATCAGCGGAATTCAGGAGGGCTTTGTCTTAGACCACATCAAGGCCGGTATGAGCATGCGCATCTACAACGACCTGGGACTTGCGGACAGGGACTGCACCGTGGCCATGATCATGAATGCCAGATCCAATAAGATGGGCCGCAAGGATATGCTCAAGGTGGAGTGCCCTATCGACGCCATTGATCTGGATGTCCTGGGCTTCATCGACCACAACATCACGGTCAATGTCATCAAAGACAATCAGATCTGCGAGAAGCGAAAGCTGCGTCTGCCGAAGCGGATTAAGAATGTCATTCGCTGTAAGAATCCCCGCTGCATCTCCTCCATTGAGCAGGAATTGGATCAGATCTTTCTGTTGACGGATGAGGAGAATGAGGTCTACCGCTGCAAGTACTGTGAGGAGCAGTACAAGCGGGGCGATCACAAGAGATAAGTTCGGAAATTGTTCAGGATGCGACAGTGAGGCATATGTGATGCGGCGGTGAGGCATATGTTCCGCAGGGATTCGATTGTCCTGAGTCGGGACAATTGGAATCGGGCGAATCCCTTTCACATGCAAGAGGTCTTCTATGGCAAAGTATGCGGATGTCATCATCGACATCTCCAGGGGACAACTGGATAAGAGCTTTCAGTACCGGATCCCCGCGGAGCTGGAGGATCGCATTCGCATCGGGAGCCGGGTGAGGGTCTCCTTCGGTTCCGACCGGCGCAAGATCAGGGGCTATGTCATCGGCATCTCCGAAAAAGCGAAGCTGGAGGAAGCTAAGATTCGCCCCATTGACGGGACAGTGAGGGATGCAATCGACATCGAGTCCCAGCTGATCTCCCTCGCGGTCTGGATGAAGGACCACTACGGATCCACCTTAAACCAGGCCTTGAAGACGGTCCTGCCCATCAAGGTCAAGGCGGCCGCCAGAGAGAAGAAGAACCTGCGACTGCTTCTTCCCCCGGAGGAGGCCAGAGGTGAGCTTGCCTGTATGCGGGCGAGAAAGCGGCACTCAGTGGCAAAGGAGCGGCTTCTTGAGGCTCTGATTCAGGATCAGAGCCTGCCCTGGGAGCTGGTCACAGGGGAGTTGAATATCCCGTCCGCCAGCATCCGCGACTTAGAGAAGAGGGGATGGCTTGCGGTCGAGTCCTTCCGCAGTATGCGAAATCCCCTCGCGGCCCTGCAAAAGAGTGAGAAGAGAATTTGGCTCAATGAGCAGCAGGAGCAGGCCTTTCAGGCTTTTGCTGCTGACTGGGACCTGGGCAGGCGGGGGACCTATCTGCTCTATGGCGTCACGGGGAGCGGCAAGACCCAGGTCTACATGGAGATGATCGCCAAGGTCCTCTCCCAGGGGAAAGAGGCGATCGTTTTGATCCCAGAGATCTCCCTGACCTATCAGACGGTCATGCGCTTCTACTCCCGTTTTGGAGACCAGGTTTCCATCCTGAATTCCCGCATGTCGGCGGGTGAGCGGTCCGATCAGTTTGAACGGGCCAAGGAGGAAAAGGTCCGGATCATGGTCGGTCCCCGATCGGCCCTCTTTACCCCTTTTCCCAATCTGGGGCTGATTGTCATTGACGAGGAGCACGAGAACTCTTATAAGTCGGAGACAGTACCCAAGTATCACGCCAGAGAGACAGCCGTAGAAAGGGCCCGTCTGTCTTCTGCCTCTGTGGTCCTGGGTTCTGCAACCCCTTCCCTGGAGGCATTTTCCAGGGCCAAGAGAGGAGAGTACAGCCTCCTGTCCCTGCCCTCCCGCGTCGAGAACAGGGCCCTGCCTGACTGTCAGGTTGTGGACTTAAGAGAGGAATTAAGGGAGGGAAACCGGTCTGTGATCAGTCGCCGTCTGGGACAGCTGATCGAGGACCGGCTTAAAAAGAAGGAACAGATCATGCTCTTTATCAACCGCAGGGGGATGGCCGGCTTCGTTTCTTGTCGCTCCTGCGGCTCTGTGATAAAATGTCCCCACTGTGAGGTCGCCCTGACACTCCATAAGAACGGGCGTATGAGCTGTCACTACTGCGGCTATTCCATGCCGGCCCCCAGGACCTGCCCCAGATGCGGGTCCAGATTCATTGGCGGGATGCGGGCCGGAACAGAGAAGTTTGAGGAGGTCATCCGGCGGACCTTCCCCGGGGCAAGAGTTCTTCGCATGGATGCGGACACCACCAGGTCTAAGGGGGGATATCAGAGAATTCTTGGGGCCTTCGCCAATCAGGAGGCCGATATTCTGATCGGGACTCAGATGATAGTCAAGGGGCACGACTTTCCCAATGTCACCTTAGTCGCTGCTCTGGCGGCGGACCTGTCCTTGAATTCCAGCGACTTCCGCGGGGCAGAGCGGACTTTTCAGCTCCTCTGCCAGGCTGCCGGGAGAGCCGGACGGGGGGACAGGCCAGGGAAGATGGTCATTCAGACCTACCAGCCCGGGCATTTTGCGATCGTGGATGCCGCAAGGCAGGATTACGAGAGCTTCTATGATCAGGAAATGGCATATCGGTCGCTGATGTCTTATCCCCCTGCCGCCCATATGCTGGTCGTTCAGATCATGTCGGATTCAGAGCAGGCGGCGGAATCGGCGGCGGCTCTTTTTGCGGAGCTTCTTCGCAGGGCCCGACCCGGGGGCAGGATTGACGGTCCGGTCAAGGCAAGGATTGCAAAGCTTGCGGACGTCTACAGGCAGGCTATTTATATCCGCGATGAGGACTATGACCTGCTGATCGCGGACAAGAACCGGATTGAGGATCGCCTCCTGGCTGACAGATCCCTGCGGGCAGTCAATGTCTGGTTCGACTTTGACCCTATGAATGCCTTTTGATGACAGGCAATGATACGTAATGATAAGAGAAATGATAAGAGATATGAAATTGGAGAAGGGATTCTCCATTCAAAAGAGATAATCCGGGAGAGAAAAGTATGGCTATTCGAGAAATTCGCATAGACGGAGACCCTATATTAAAGAAGGTCTGCAGGCCCGTCAGCAAACTGTCTGACCGGCAGCAGGAGCTGATCGACGACATGCTGGAGACCATGTATGAGGCCAATGGCGTGGGGCTGGCCGCGCCCCAGGTGGGCGTGCTGCGCCGCATCGTCGTCATCGATGTGGGCGAGGGTCCTCTGGTGATGGTTAATCCCGAGATTACAGAGAAGGACGGAGAGCAGATCGGTGAGGAGGGTTGTCTGTCTGTCCCCGGCAAGGCCGCGATCGTCACCCGTCCGGAGCACGTGATCGCGCGGGCGCTCGATCGGAATATGAAGGAATTTTCTGTCGAGGGAACCGGTCTTTTAGCCAGAGCCATCTGCCATGAGCTGGATCATTTGGACGGGCACATGTACACGGAGATCGCCGAGAGCCCTCTGATGGATGTGAAATACGACGAGGAAGAGGAGATCGAATGAAGATCGTCTTTATGGGAACACCGGATTTCGCGGTAGAGATTCTGGATGCGCTGCTTGAGGCCGGACATGAGATCTCTCTGGTCGTGACCCAGCCGGATAAGCCCAGGGGGAGGAAGAAGCTCCTGACTCCGCCGGAGGTCAAGCAATACGCGACAGAGCATGGGATTGAAGTTTTTCAGCCCGCAAAAATCCGCCGGGCGGAGGCCGTCGCAAGGCTGGCGCAATATCCCGCAGATGTCGCGGTTGTGGCTGCCTTTGGTCAGATCCTTCCCGAGGAGATACTCAAGATGCCACGTCTGGGCTGCGTCAATGTTCACGCGTCCCTGCTTCCCAGGTATCGGGGTGCGGCGCCCATCCAGTGGGCCGTCTTAAACGGGGACGCGACGAGCGGAGTGACCACCATGCAGATGGGGGTGGGGCTGGATGACGGAGATATTTTAGAGCAGGAGGAAATTCCCCTGGATCCCCATGAGACGGGTGCCTCTCTCTTTGCCCGCCTGGCCGCGGTCAGCAGGGGGTTGATCGTCAGGACTCTGGAGGATCTGGACGCGGGGAGGATTCAACCCAGGTCCCAGGATCCCGGTCTGGTCAGTCATGTCGGCATGATCCGAAAGGACATGGGCCGACTGGACTTCTCCCGCCCCGCCGAGGAGCTGGAGCGCATGATCCGGGGGCTAAACTCCTGGCCTTCAGCTTTTACCTCCTATCAGGGAGAGACCCTTAAGATCTGGAGAGCCGGAGTCCTGGAGGACGAGTGCCCGTCGGCGGAGGATCCGCGCGACGAAGAGGACAGGAGGGGACCGGACGCCGCGCGTGTGCCGCAGGCGATCAGTACCATCGGGTCTTCGGCCGTCTGCCCCGGGAAAATTTTTGCCCTGACGGATGATGCGATTTATGTCAAGTGCGGCAGGGGGCTCCTGCGGATTGAAGAGCTTCAGAAGGCCGGCAAAAAGATGATGCCTGCGGCTGATTTCCTCCGCGGACACAGGATGGAAGTCGGCCAGAGCCTGGGACAGTGAGAGAGAGCATTTCCGATTATGAATGAGAGAGAGATTGTACTTCAGATACTGTCTGCGGTCTTAGAGGAGGGAGCCTACTCCCACCTCCTGCTGCAGGCAGTTCTTGATAAATACGCCTATTTGGATAAGCGGCAGAGGGCCTTCATCAGCCGTCTTACCGTGGGGGTTATCGAGCGCAAAATCAGCCTGGATTATATTTTGAACCACTATTCCAGGACACCGGTGAAAAAGATGAAGCCCATGATCCGCAACAGCCTGCGCATGGGCCTCTATCAGATTCTCTATATGGACGCAGTGCCTGATTCCGCGGCCTGTAATGAGTCAGTCAAACTGATTGCCAGGCGCTATCGGCCTCTTAAGGGATTTGTCAATGGTCTTTTGCGCAATATCGCCAGACATCGGCAGGAGGCCCTGTCTCTTCTGAAAGACGCGTCGCCCGGCATCCGCTATTCCATGCCCGACTGGCTGATGAAAGAGTGGAGTAAGCGATTCGGCCGGGAGGGATGCGAGAGCATATGCAAGAGCTTCCTTGCGCCCAGGAAAACCTGTATTCGAGTCAACCTGGCCCGGATCTCCGTTGAAGACCTGATTGAGAAGCTCGAGGGGGAAGGAGTGTCTGTGCTCCGGTCCGAAGACCTTGACTATGCCCTCTATATCAGCGGCTATGACTCCATAAAGAAATTGCTTTCTTATCGGGAGGGCCTCTTCTATGTGCAGGATCTCTCATCTATGCTGGTGGCGGAGCGGGCGCCTGTTCGCGGGGGAAGCAGGGTTTTAGATGTCTGCGCCGCTCCGGGCGGCAAGAGTCTGCATATAGCCGAAAAGCTGGCCTGTATGGATCGGTCTGAGGGAAGAGTTCTGGCGCGGGACCTGACGGAAGACAAGGTGGCGAGGATTCGCGAGAACATTGCCCGCTCTCAGATGGACAATATTTCCGCCCAGGTCTTTGACGCGAGAGTGGATGACGCAGCCAGTCACGAGGCCTATGACATCGTGCTGGCCGACCTGCCATGCTCCGGTCTGGGCGTCATCGGCAGAAAGCCGGAGATCCGCTATCGTCTGCAGCCAAAGGATCTGAGCGCTCTGGCCGGTCTGCAGACGCAGATCCTCTCTGTGGTCAAAAATTATGTGAAGGCGCAGGGAAGCCTGGTCTACTCCACCTGCACCATATCCGGGCAGGAGAATGAGGAGAATACAGAGCGCTTTTTAGCGGAGAATCCCGACTTTCATCTGATCTCTCAGGAGCAGATCCTGCCGGACGCTTCGGGCAGGGACGGTTTTTTCATTTCCGTTTTCAGCCGCGGCTGACCTGCCGGCAGGTTTGTGACAGGCGTCCTGTCCGGAACAATCATTTGCCAGCTGGTTTAGGACAGGCACTTTGCCCGGAGCAATCATCTGCCGGCAGGTTCGCGACAGGCACCCTGTTTGGGACAATATCCCTCAGACAATTAGAATATGAAGGGAGAACCGGGCGAATCCGAGACATGCAGGGAAGAGCGTATCGGGTCAACGAGGGTCAGAAAAAATAAAGGCGAATCCGCGGCAGGCAGGAAAGAGAGTAGGGCAATGCGAAGGATTGATATCAAGTCCATGAATTTGGAGGAATTAACCGCATATGTCGAGGCGATGGGGGAGAAAAAATTCCGGGCAAGGCAGCTCTACGAATGGATTCACAGAAGACAGGCGGCAGACTGGGATGAGATGAGCAACCTCTCCAGGGATCTGCGGGGGCGCCTGATGAGAGAGGCTGATTTGACTGTTCTGCAAGAGGCGGACTGTCAGATTTCCAGGCTCGACGGAACCCGCAAGTACCTCTTTGCCCTGTCTGATGGCAATATGGTCGAGAGTGTTCTGATGCCCTATCATCACGGCAACTCCGTGTGCATTTCCTCACAGGTGGGATGCAGGATGGGCTGCAGATTCTGTGCCTCCACCATTGACGGCTGGCTCAGGAATCTGACTCCCGCGGAAATGCTGGATCAGATCTACCGGATTCAGCGGGACAGCAAAGAGAGGGTTTCCAATCTGGTGCTCATGGGAACCGGGGAGCCGCTGGATAACTTTGACAATGTCGTCAAGCTCATCGGGCTGGTTTCAGACGAAAATGGTCTGAATATCAGCCAGAGAAATATCACGGTCTCTACCTGTGGGATTGTTCCCCGGATCAGGGAGCTGGCAGATCTGAACCTGTCGATTACGCTTGCTATTTCCCTGCACGCCTCCTCGCAGGAGACCAGAAGAAAGCTCATGCCCATTGCTGAGCGCTACGATCTAAAAGAGATCCTGGACGCCTGCCGCTATTACTTCAGCAGGACGGGACGGCGCCTGACCTTCGAGTACGCTCTGGTGGCCGGAGTCAATGATTCCAGGGAGGACGCGGCCCGTCTGGCCGGACTTCTGGGAGATCTCAACTGCCATGTCAACCTGATCCCGGTCAATCCGATCAAGGAGCGCAATTTCCATCAGTCTGACAGAAGGGCTCTTCTGGCCTTTCGGACACAGCTTGAAAAATATGGCGTAAATGTTACTATTAGGAGAGAAATGGGAAGGGATATTGATGGCGCCTGTGGCCAGCTTCGTCGCCGCAAAATGCACGAAGGCGACCAGTCGCCCAATATCCGTTTTTTCTCATGACAGTGGACAATCGAATATCCCTGAGCGCTCATTTGAAAGTTTGCACAATGGAATCTGCTCAGGGTATATGTTCGGTTGTTTGATGATTATGGCAGGAGATCCTTGCAGAGTGAGGTTCCTGTCTGATGACGCAGTAAGGATGCGATATGTTATTTGCTTCAAAAACCGACGTCGGTCAGGTCAGAAGTAGCAACCAGGACTATGTCTTCGCGGCTTCGGAATCGATCGGCCCCCTGTCCAATCTCTTTGTGATTGCGGATGGAATGGGAGGACACAAGGCTGGGGAATACGCCTCTTCCAAGGCAGTCCAGCACGCGGTCAGCACCATAGAGACATCCGCGCTCAAAGAGCCGGTCGCCGTCTTAGACCAGGCGATCAGCAGCGCTAACAGCGTCATCTATGAGATGGCTGCTTCTGACGACAGCAAGCGGGGAATGGGAACTACCTTCGTGGCAGCCACCATTTGCGGGCAGCATCTCTATGTGGCGAATGTGGGGGATTCCCGCCTCTATCTGGTCGACCACAGCGGCCTGTGCCAGGTGACCCGCGATCACTCCCTGGTGGAGGAGATGCGGCGCAGTGGCGAGATGACAAGGGATGAGGCCATGCACAATCCCAACAAGAACATTATTACCAGGGCTGTCGGAGTGGAAGCCGAGGTTCATCCCGATTATTTTGACCTTTTTTTACAGCCCCGGGAGCAGATACTCATGTGTACCGATGGACTGACCAATATGGTGCCTGACGAGGAAATCCTTCGAATTATGAATACGGAGCCCGAACCTGAGATGAGGGCGGAGCGCCTGCTTGAGTTGGCGAATTTCAATGGGGGGAAGGACAATATCTCTGTGATTGTCATCGATCCCCTGGTTGATGCGGAGAGGATGTAGTCTATGTTAGAAAATGGAACATTTCTTGCGAATCGGTATGAGATCACAGCCAACATTGGGACAGGGGGCATGTCGGATGTCTACAGGGCCAAGGATCATCTTCTCGGCAGAGATGTCGGAGTCAAGGTCCTAAAGGAGGATTTCTCCCACGATATGACCTTTGTCACCAAATTCCGTCAGGAGGCGCAGTCCGCGGCGGGTTTAGAGCATCCGAATATCGTAAACATCTATGACGTCGGCTCTGAGAACGGCCTTTACTATATTGTGATGGAGGTCGTCGAGGGTGTGACGCTGAAGACCTACATTGAGAAGAAGGGGCGTCTTAACTACAAGGAGGTGATCTCCATCGCCATCCAGGTGGCGCGGGGGATTGAAGCCGCCCACAAGAAGGGAATCATTCACAGGGACATTAAGCCTCAGAACATCATGATCTCCAAGGACGGCAAGGTTAAGGTGACGGATTTTGGCATTGCCAAGGCGGTTTCCTCCAATACCGTGCACGCGGATATGATGGGATCAGTCCACTATACCTCGCCGGAGCAGGCCAGAAACGGCTATGTGACCTATCGGTCCGACATCTATTCTCTGGGAATTGTGATGTATGAAATGGCCACCGGACAGGTGCCCTTTGATGGAGATTCCACAGTCGCGGTGGCCCTGCAGCATCTGCAGTCCGAGATGCCAAAGGCGTCAGCGATTGCGGAGGATCTGCCGATCAGTGTCGAGCACATCATCGAGAAGGCGACCATGAAGAGCCCTGATCGCCGCTATCAGAATATGGAAGAGCTGCTCCTGGATCTGCGCAAGGCTCTGGTGACGCCCAATGAGGATTTTATCAATATCGTTCCGCTGGTTGACGATGATAAGACCAAGGTCATTACTGAGGATGAGTTAAACGAGATCAAGAAGGAGGCCGGCGCATACGAGGAGGACGAGGATAAGGAAGCGGACCTTAACGAACAGAAGGCCGGGGCTCTGCCTGCCGCGGCTGAGACTGGGGCGCTGACCGCTTCCGGGGACAAGAAAAAGGGCAGGAATATTGAGAAGATCATTACGATCGGCGGTGTGATCGCTGCCATTATCATTATGATCATTATGATCTATGTCTTCGGCTCTCTTTTCGGATGGTTCAAGGGCTTCGGCACGAACACGGAGCAGACCAGTCAGATTCGTCTTCCCGATGTGACAGGAAAGAGTGAGGAGGAAGCCAAATCCACCCTGACCAACATGGGCTTGAAGGTCGTCACGGTAAGCGCGACGTCTGATGACTATGATCAGGGGATGGTAGCTGAGCAGGATCCGACGGCCGGTAAGAAGGTGGACAAGGATTCAACGGTGACACTGACCATTTCCACAGGGTCTGACAAGATCAAGGTGCCTGATGTGACAGGACAGACGGAGGATGCCGCGACCAAGACGCTCAAGGGGGCCGGTCTGACCGTCAATGTTCAGTATCAGTACTCCTCTTCGGCGGCCAAAGGGGTCGTGATCAGCACAGATCCGACTGCCGGCAGCAAGCTGGCCAAGAACAGTCAGGTGACCCTGCTTGTCAGCCAGGGGACCAAGGCGGTCCAGGTGCCCAGTCTGACCGGCATGACCAAGGACGAGGCGAGCAGCGCCCTGTCCGCGGCCAAGTTAACGCTGGGGAATGTGACGTCCAGCTACAGCGACAGTGTGGAATCGGGCAAGGTAATTTCGCAGAGTCCCAGCACCGGCCAGTATATCGATCCCGGAACAGCGGTGAATATCGTGATTTCCAAGGGGAAGGAGACGGCGGCATACCGGTTCTCTCAGTCCGTCACGAACAGCACGACAAGTGATGTCACCTACGTCTTAAAAGACACGGCCGGCAAGACGCTTAGGACCTGGAAGGTCGGCGCCGGCAAGACAGAGACCCTCTCTGTGGAGAATATTCAGACGTCGAGCGGAACTCTCTCCTGGTCCGGAGGAGCGAGCGGTTCTACGGCGGTTTCTTTCGCCAAGCAGTAAGATTTCAGACGCCCGGGGAACCGGGCGTCTTTGCCATATCAGCGGAGGAAGGAGATGCAAGGGAAGATCATCAAGGGAATCGCCGGCTTCTACTATGTCTATGTCAGAGGAAGAGGAATCTACGAATGCAAGGCCCGGGGAGCTTTTCGCAAGAAGAAGATCAAACCGGTGGCAGGGGACGCGGTAGAGATAGAGATCACAGATCCTGTGGACGCCGAGGGGAATATCGTGTCGATTGCCGAGCGCAGAAGTCTTCTGATTCGGCCGGCGGTAGCCAATGTGGATCAGGCCCTGGTGATCTTCGCGGCAAGGAAGCCGATGCCCAATTTCAATCTTCTGGACCGCTTCTTAGTCATGATGGAACAGGCGGAAATACCGACGACGATTCTCTTTAACAAGGTGGATCTGGTCGACAGGGAGGAGATTGAGCGAATCAGACGTATTTACGCGGCCAGCGCTTACCCCATCCACTTCATGTCCGCCAAGGAGAATCTGGGCCTGGATGAGATCCGGCGTCAGCTGTCTAACAGGACGACAACCGTGGCGGGTCCCTCCGGCGTCGGCAAGTCCTCCCTGATCAACCGCCTGCAGTCTGCCACCCGCATGCAAACGGCCGGCATTTCCGTCAAGCTGGGAAGGGGCCGGCACACGACCCGTCACAGTGAGTTGATTCCTCTGGAGGGGGAGCCCTCCGCAGTGGAGGGTTGCTTGAACACAGGGGGAAAAGGAGAGGCAGAGCCCTCTGGAGGGACAGGGGATCCTGCCGGTCGATTCCGGGTGAACAGGCATTTCATCGAGGATGAGGCCAGGGTCCTGGAGGAGGATTCCCCGGAGATGATCTGTGAGGAGATTCGGGGCAGGTACCAGGGCGCCAGAGGATTCATCGTGGATACTCCCGGATTTTCCAGCCTTTATGTGCCGGACTTTGAGAAAGAGGATCTGGCTTTTTACTTTCCGGAATTTCTACCCTATATGAATGCGTGCAGGTTTCAGCCCTGCACGCATACCCATGAACCCCAGTGCGCTGTGCGAAAAGCCCTTGACAGAGGGAAAATTTCCCAAAGCCGCTATGACTCCTACCTGCAGATGTATGAGGAGTTATCCGAGCGAAGAAGATATTAGACCAGACTGAAAATATAGTTCAGAGTACAGGGCAAGGATCTGCCCCGGAGAGGAGTTCCTGTTGAATTGTTTATCCCCATCCATTTTATCCGCGGATTACGGTCATCTGGCTGACGACATCGCTCTGGTCGATGAGGCCGGGGCCCAGTACATTCATGTTGACGTTATGGACGGCACATTTGTGCCCAACATCACAATCGGGGCTCCTGTCGTCCGGTCGATCCGCAATTACACGGATAAGATTCTGGATGTTCATATGATGGTGGAGGAGCCCGCCCGTTTTGTTCCTGATATGGCGGAAGCGGGCGCTGATATTATTACCGTGCATGCCGAGGCGACAAGGCACCTGGATCGAACGATCGCGGCGGTCAAAGAGCAGAAGGTCATGGTCGGTCTGGCTCTAAATCCTGCCACCTCCCTCGACGTCCTTGAATATGTCCTGCCTCAGCTGGATATGGTTTTGCTCATGAGCGTCAACCCTGGCTTTGGAGGGCAGGAATTTATCCCGTATACGATTGACAAGCTCCAGCAACTGCGCCAGATGATGGACAGGCAGGGGCTGGATATTGATATTGAGGTAGACGGCGGGATCAACCTGGAAAATGTCACAGATGTCCTGAACGCCGGGGCCAATATCATTGTGGCAGGCTCCGCGGTCTATCGCGGCGACGCCGCCGATAATGTGCAGAGATTCCTGGAGATTATGGGGTAGATAGTTTCATGCGAGTGTGGATTGTCAGCGGCGGAAGCCTGGATGAGGGATTTGTGAGGAAAATCCTCGGAAAAGAGAATAGAGATGATCTGCTGATCGGGGCGGATCGCGGAGCCTGGTTTTTATACCGGCTGGGGCTCCGGCCTGACTATCTGATCGGAGACTTTGATTCGATTGACGATGATGAGCGGCAGGCTCTGGTCAGATGGCAGCTTCCGCTTTCGGTTCTGCCGACACACAAGGATGATACGGATACGGAGGCGGCCCTGAATCTGGCTCTGCTCTTAGATCGGGAGCACTATCAGAGACTTGATCCGGCGGAGCGCAGGATTATGGACCTTAAGGAGCTGCCGAAGGGAGCAGGGGAATATCAGATTGATTTTATTGGCATTCTGGGAGCGACAGGAAGTCGGCTGGATCACGTCTTCGGCGCGGTGGCCATTCTGGGCCAGGCTCTGAAAGCGCGGGCAGGCCGGGGAATTCCCGCCTGTATCTTAGACCCGGACAACCGGATCCGCATGGTGGACTCCGGGCATCCCCTGTCTGTGACCAAAGAGGAAGAGTGGGGACAATATCTGTCTGTGATTCCCTTTGGAGGTCCCTGTCTGGGGGTGACATTACGAGGAGTATCCTATCCCCTGCAGGACGCGCGGATGGACCTCTTTTCTTCCATGGGCGTGAGCAATGAGATTGTCGATCGGGCGGAGATTTCTCTTGAGCAGGGGTGTCTTCTCGTGCTTGAGAGCCAGGACTAAGATTTGGCGAATAAAAAGGGATGGGCTTTGCCCCGGTCCTCTTCCTGTGCTTGAGGGCAGAAATCAGGCAGATTTGCTTCTGCGTTTTTTGAAAATGAGGTGAGATAAGTGCTTGGAATTGTTGATGTCGGCGGAGGAACAAGAGATATCTTTGGCGCGGGGCTTCTGGATTATTTTATGGAAATCGGCCTGCGCGTCGATTACTTTATCGGAGTTTCGGCAGGCAGCGCCAACGGAATTTCCTATCTGGCAGGTCAGAAGGGACGCAATTACAAATTTTACGCGGACTATGTATTTCGCAAAGAGTACATGGGGATGGGACAGCTCCTTCGGAGGGGATCTATCATTAATCTTGACTATGGCTACGGCAAGCTCTCGAACCGGGGAGGGGAATATCCCGTTGACTATCCGGCATTTGCCAAAGACCCCACCCTCTTTGAGGTGGTGGCAACGGATGCAGACACGGGGAAACCGGTCTACTTCAACCGGAATCATATCTGCCAGGACGACTACGATGTTCTCAAGGCCTCATCCTGTGTTCCCGTGGTCTGCAGACCATACCGGATCGGCAATTACCGTTACTATGACGGCGGTATTTCCGATCCCATCCCCTTTAAGAGGGCCTTTGCGCAGGGCTGTGACCGCATCCTGGTCATCCTGACCCGACCTAAGACATTGATGCGCACTGGAAAATCAGATCGAGGCTACGCAAGATTTCTCAAGTATACGCATCCTAAGGTGGCCAGGAAGCTGGCCGATCGGGGTTATCTCTATAATCGTCAGCTCAGACAGCTGCAGAAAGAGGAGCAAGCGGGAAGAGCTCTGGTGCTTGGGCCGGATGATATCAGCGGGCTGAAAACCCTGACCCGAGATCTGGAGAAATTGGACGCCCTGTATCAGGAGGGGTATGCCAAGGGGAAGGTGGCGGAAGAGTTCCTGAGGGGAGCTGGCGGAAATCTTCGCGGATGAGAGACGTCCGGTCTTTGCCTGTGTCGACCGTGAAGATCAGGTTCTGGCCTATGCCTGTGTCGACTGTGAAGATCAGGTCCTGACCTATGCCTTCTGTGTGATGAAGGAGACCCGGGGAGAGGCGGTAATGGTCGATTATTTTCTGTCACTAAAAAAGAGGAGGTCCCTTTGGACCAGCTGGCCTGCAGCTGCCCTGGGAGGGAACTCCTCTTTTTTGCGCGCCCTACGGCGCGCCCTTTAATCGTCAATTGGCGGATTAATAAAATCTTCCTGGCCGTTGATTAGCGGATTAATAAAATCTTCCTGGCCGTCGGCTGGCGGATCAATGCAATCTTTCTGATCGCCGATTAGCGGATTAATGAAATTGTTCCGATCATCGGTTGTCGGGTCGGTTAAATTAATTATGCCTTATGCCCCGCAGTCATCTTATGACCGCTCCAGATACAGAGAATCGCGGCAATCAGCATGATGATCGCAGTGTATTTATGGCACTTGAAATAGTTCATACTTATTACTCCCTTCCGTCTTCACTGATGACCGGAGTCATACTGTAAAGTCCGATTGCGATGGTAGACATATTGTGAAACAGAGAAGCTGTGGCCGGAGATAGAAGGCCGAGAGCGCCCAGGGCAATCAAACTGCCGTTAAAGCCCATAATGGTCCGGTAATTCGCGTGGATCCGGTCAAAGAGCCTGCTGGCGATCCGGCGGATGGTAACCAGATTCTCCAGGGACCCGTCAGAGATGACGATATCCGCGACCTCTCTGGCAATTGCGGCTCCGTTGGAGACAGCAAAACCGACGTCCGCCTCCGACAGGGCAGGGGTGTCATTGATTCCGTCGCCGACCATAATAACCTGTCGCCCCAGATTGTGTTCCCTGCGAATGAAGGCGGCCTTATCCTCAGGCAAAACCTCCGCGTAGTACTCGTCGATGTTGAGCCGACTGGCGACAGCAGCGGCCGTATTCTTATTATCGCCGGTCATCATGCAGACCTTGCTGATGCCTAAAGCGTGCAGGCGGTCGATCACATCAGCGGCCTCTTCGCGAATGGGGTCATCTATGCAGAGAACAGCTGCCAGTTGTCCGTCCACGGCCAGATAAAGAGGAGAATATTCCCGGGGGATATGCTCATAGCGCTTTCGGTCGAGGTCAGAGATCTGGATTTTCTCATCCTCCATGATGAAATGGTGACTGCCGATCACGGCCCGCTTTCCGTCAATGGTGGTCGCGATGCCGTGCGCCACGATGTATTCCACTTTGGTGTGCGCCTCGGCATGGGTGATATGACGGCGTTTGGCCTCCTTGACCACAGCGTTGGCAATGGAGTGGGGGAAGTGCTCCTCCATACAGGCCGCCAGACGCAGGGCCTCTGTCTCATTCCAGTCCCCAAAAGTGACAATGTCGGCCAGACGGGGACTGGCATGGGTCAGAGTGCCTGTCTTGTCAAAGACGATGGTCTGTGCATGAGCAACCGCCTCCAGGTATTTTCCTCCCTTGACAGAGATGTCGTGTCGGCTTGCATCCCGCATAGCGCTCATGACTGCAAGAGGCATGGAGAGCTTGAGAGCACAGGAGAAGTCCACCATAAGAAATGCCAGGGCTCTCGTGACGTTGCGGGTCAGGGCGTAGGTCAGTCCTACGCCGGCAAAAGCCCAGGGAACCAGTCCGTCCGCCAGATGAAAAGCGTTGTTGACCGTATTGCTCTTGAGCTTTTCAGAGTCCTCAATCATCTTGATGATCTGGTCATATTTTCCGCTGCCCATTCCCTTGGTCACAGAGCAGACTAGCTCACCCTCTTCTACAACTGTGCCGGCGAATACAGTGGAGCCGGCCCTCTTGAAGACGGCAGCCGGTTCTCCGGTCATGGACGCCTGGTTGACACTGGCCTGTCCGGAGATGACCGTGGAATCAAGAGGAATGACGTTGGAGGTCCGAAGGATGATTCGATCACCCGGCTTGATGTCCTTGACAGACATCAGGACTTCATCGCCGTCCTCTGTCTGCACCCAGACATGGTCTACGTGCAGGCTCATCATCTCGGCCAGATCGTCGACAGATTTCTCGTGGGTCCAGTCCTCTAAGATGTCACCGATATGCTGCAGAAAAATGATACTTCCTGCTGTTCCGATGTCTCCGCGTACCAGAGAAGTGCCGATGGCGGCCGCGTCTAAAACGGAGACTTCGATTTTCCAGGACAGGAGAGACTTAAGGCCCTTGATGAAATAAGGGAGAGCATGAATCACTGTGATAGCTGTGTTCAGGCCCACCGGGAAGAAAAGGCTGCGAAAGCCCTTGGCCAGTACGCTCCAGACCAGTTTCTCCTCGTACTTGCGCTGCATGGCCCGGCTGGTGTGCTCGGGGACAAGAGATAAAAATGCCTCGTCTTCATAGTTGAGAGCAGAGAGGAAGTCGATGACCTTGCGGCGGCTGCCTCTCTGATAGGAGATGATGGCATCCCCGGTGCGGTCATAGACCTTGACTGATTTGACGAAACTCTGACTGCGCAGACTGTATTCGACAAGATCTGCCTGATCGAGCGTCATGCGAAAGCGATCGATGTGCACACGCATGCGGCCGGAGGATTCATGCAGGATCTTACAATTCATACCTTATTCCTCAGCGTCGGCTGCGGCGTCCTTGCGGGCGGCCTCGAGCTCCTCAAGGTGTGCTTTGGCCTCCTCGATCTTGGCCTTGGCGTCAACGATGGCTTTCTTCTCAGCCTCGTGAGCCCGCTTTTCATTGATGTCCTGCGCGTCGGCGTAAATATCGTCGCAGTTCTCCTTGAGGCTTGTGGCGGTCTTCATCACACCCTCCTTACCCCTGAGAGCGGCAGCTGTGCAGTGGGTATATGCCTTCTTTAAATCATCGCTCTTTAAGATGCTGATACCGGCTGTGCCAAAGATCACGCCGCCTACGAATAATCCGATTTTTCCCCAATGTGACATAGGAAATCCTCCTTACATGGAAAATGAGCTTTTTTGCTCAAAGTTGATTGTAACGCTCCTATTGTAACACGAGTTTTAGGGCAGGCAAGTTCGAATTATCCTATGAGACTGGTACACGGGAATCTGGACAGGAGATAGCTCTTGACAGACGGGGAAAAGCGGATAAGATATATGTTAGCTATAACTAACTATGACGCGATAAAAGACATTAAAACCTGTGTCTGTGAACCTCAGATTTTGCCATGTGGTCTGCAAAATCGTCAGGGACCTAATATCTGCTTATACCTGTAGATAGGAGAGGAAAATGCCGGAGCGATATCTCATTGAACATTGCGCGCCCACATTGGCCGCAATCAAGACAGGGAATCTCTTTTCCATTTCGGTTCATTCGAGGGAGGAGGCTTATCAGGAGGCAAGGGAAATCAACCGGATCCTGAGGAGACGGGGGCTTCGGGCCATCCCGGTCAAGCGGAGGGGGAATCGGGCGCTGATTTACCTGTACCGGCCGGCATTTCTAAAGCGTGATCTCCTGGATCCGGAAGCCGCGGAAATCCTGCGAAAGCGGGGATATTGCCCGGGGAATACGCAATCCTGTCTGACACAGCTTCTGCAGCATCTGGCAAATGACGAGGACTTTCCCCATGAAATCGGCCTCTTTTTGGGATATCCGCCGGCGGATGTCCGGGGATTCATTCAGAGTCCCAGCCGGGGCGTCCAGTGCGTCGGTTATTGGAAGGTGTATGAGAACCGGAATCGGGCGGAGGAGACATTTCAGAGATACAGGCAGTGCTCACTCTGCTATCGGCGAGAGTATGAGAGGGGGATGACCCTGGAACAGCTGGCGGTGCAGTCATAAATTCTGCCAGGAGACAGGAGCTTGACGGGGACTCTGAGAGAATTCATTCGCGACCGGAAGGACACGGCATATATTTCTGAGCTTTATCCTCAGACGAGGTACCGATCTGCATTGCTCAAAAGGGTTATGTCGAAATGGTTCTTATGAGTGCTTTGTCTAAACAATATCACACTTGAGAAACAGTAAATCAAAAAGATTTGCTGTTTTTTCTTTGCACAGAAGGGAAATGAGGGTAAAAACAGCGTCAATAAGATCCGCAAAATTCAAATAAATCGAGAAGACCATAAACGTTGATTTACTCAAAAGATTATTGGCCCGTTTTAAGAGCTATGATACGATATTATGGATTTTGATTCGGATACCGTGCCGGTTGACAATGCAGGGACGGTACGGGACTTAGCGAAGAGAAATAGACAATAAGAGTCTGTTTTTTGGCATAGGTTGATTGATATTCTTGTGTTGGGCGAGTGATTTGAAGGATAGAGCAGAAATTGATATGCAGGGGCTGGCTGAACTCAAGAAAATGCTTGGAGGTATGTGAAATGGACAGAAATGAACAAAAACCGGCCATTCGCTTCCAAGGATTTACTGCCCCTCTTCATCAGTGTAAGTTGGAAAAGCTGAAAAATATCAAGAAATCTATGCTTGAAAAGATGCTCGTATAGAGGGAGGACAGAAGAAAATGGGAAAAATCACTTTATACCATGGCACTCCCAATAAGGTTGTTACGCCTACATACGGTCTTGGGGATCTGAAAGATGTTGTAGAGAATCAGGGAAAACTATTTGATTTTGTCGCGCAGACTTATCCTGATAAGGACACGAAAGACTTTATTCAGACATATATGCTGAGCAAGACCAGAAAAAGTATTGATGAGGCAAAAGCATATGTGAATACCATGGATGCAAGAGCGTTGTGGGATTACTTTATAGAAACAGAGAATTACGTATTGAAATCCGGCAAGGCAATGAAGGGATTCATGCCAGATTGGTTAGGCGAGTTTTATGCCTATTATCAGTGGTACTTCAATATGCCGAGCGCAGAGGTCGTAAAGAAGGTGCCGATTGACTTCCTTATGAAAGCTTATTATGGGCTTCATGATCTTGACCTTGATCTGGCAGTAAAAAAAGTGGGTGAGACCGAATGACAGTGATAGGATTTCACAATCCAGATGAAAAATACGGCTTTTTAAGCAACTGGTATCTATCACATTTTACTGTTCATGGAACAGAGTTTTCTTCCGTGGAACAGTACATGATGTATCAGAAGGCTGCATGCTTCTATGATGAGGATATCGCTTCTCAGATAATGAAAACTGATGATGTGGCCGAAATCAAGCAGCTTGGCCGTGCTGTCAATGGATATGATGATCACGTTTGGAATGGCATTAGGCAGATTGTTGTCTATGAGGGCTTGATGGCTAAATTCTCTCAGAATCAGGAACTAAAGGAGCAGCTAATGGATACTGGTGGCGCGATCCTGGCTGAATGTGCAGTCAGGGATAGAATATGGGGCATAGGCTTATCCATGACAGACCCGGATCGCTTTGATAGAAGCAAATGGAAAGGACAAAATCTGCTTGGATATGCGTTGATGATGGTCAGGGACAGGCTTTAAACGATGATTTCTTGGGAACAGCGTAAGCTATCTGACTGCGCCGAGATCATAGGCGATCGACCATAACCTGATACTTGAATAAAACGGCACTTACCCTAAGCGCCTTGATTCATACAAAAGAACCGGAACGGAAGCGTCAGGCGCAGTTGAAATCATCCTGCTCTTTGACACTGTCGGGTGGGCTTGTCCATCCACCCGCCTCTGTGGCTTGTCCATCCGCCCGCCTCACATTTGAGAAAGAGGAGTTCAACTGCTATACTATGGTAGTTTGTTGGACTCTTCCTTTTTATGCCGGCCATATGAGCGAAAATAAGGGAAGAAAGCCGCGGTGAATCAAACAGTCAAAGGAGAGCGGAAAAAGGTATGAAATTAGGTATCGTAGGACTCCCGAATGTGGGGAAAAGCACCCTCTTTAATTCATTGACCAAGGCGGGAGCGGAGATGGCCAACTACCCTTTCTGCACCATTGATCCCAATGTTGGGGTGGTGTCGGTTCCCGATGAGCGTCTGCGTGTTCTGACAGAGATGAATCACTCCAGGAAGACCATTCCAGCTGTTATTGAGTTCGTCGATATTGCGGGACTGGTCAAGGGAGCCTCCAAGGGAGAGGGCCTTGGAAATCAGTTCCTTGGCAATATTCGTGAGTGCGACGCGATCGTACATGTGGTTCGCTGTTTCGACGACGGCAATGTCATCCATGTCGACGGTTCGGTAGACCCCATCCGGGATATTGAGACCATCAATCTGGAGCTTCTCTTTTCGGACATGGAGATTGTTGAGAGGCGCAGGGCCAAGGTGGGCAAACAGGCCAGAAATGATAAGACCGCCCGCAAGGAGGCGGAATTGCTCAACCGTCTCTATCAGTTTTTAGAAGAGGGAAATATGGCCTCCGCCTTTGAGCCCGCGGATGAGGATGAGGAGAAATACTTCAGGCAGTATGACCTTTTGACCGCCAAGCCGGTGATTTACGCGGCCAATGTCTCCGAGGACGACATGGCAGATGATGGCGCGAACAATGCTTACGTCAAGCAGGTGCGCGATTACGCAGGCGAGCACGGGGCACAGGTCTTCGTGGTCTGCGCCCAGATGGAGGCGGAAATCTCCGAGCTGGAAGACGACGAACGGCAGGCCTTTCTGGAGGATCTTGGCCTGAAGGAGTCCGGACTGGATAAGCTGATTAAGGCTTCCTATGAGCTTTTGGGGCTGATCTCTTACCTGACGACCGGTGAGGACGAGACCCGGGCTTGGACCATCACAAGAGGGACGAAGGCTCCTCAGGCCGCGGGCAAGATTCACACGGATTTTGAGCGGGGATTTATCGCCGCTGAGGTGGTCAAGTATAAGGATCTGATGGAGCAGGGAAGCATGCACGCGGCGAAGGAGGCAGGACTTGTCGGCCTCCAGGGCAAGGAATATGTGGTTCAGGACGGAGATATCATTAATTTCCGCTTCAATGTATAGGGGAGGATCAAGCTATGAAATGTCCATTTTGCGGCAGCGATAACACCAGAGTAATTGATTCCAGGCCGGCGGATGACAATACCTCTATCCGCAGAAGAAGGGTCTGTGACGACTGCAATAAGCGCTTTACCACCTATGAGAAGGTGGAGACGATCCCCCTGATTGTCATCAAGAAGGATAACACCCGGGAGCAGTATGACCGCAACAAGGTGGTCGGCGGCATCATCCGCGCCTGCCATAAGCGCCCGGTCTCTATAGATCAGATCAACAAGCTGGCGGATGAGGTTGAGGCCGCAATCTTTACGGGAGAGGGCAAGGAAGTCGAGTCGACAATGATTGGCCAGCTGGTCATGGACAAGCTGTCTGAGCTGGATCCGGTCGCCTATGTGCGCTTTGCCTCCGTCTATCGTGAATTTAAGGATGTGGACACCTTCATGAATGAGCTGGCGAAAATGCTCAAGGATGAGAAGAAGTAAAGTTGGCAAAATTTGAGCGCAAGGCGAGGAGCGGAAGATGAAAATCGCAATCGGCAATGACCACGCGGCAACGGCCCTGAAATTTGAGATGATGGATTATCTGGGAAATCTGGGGCATGAACTGGTGAACTTTGGCACAGACGAGGACGCCAGTGTCAATTATCCGGATTATGGAGAGGCAGTTGCCAGGGCGGTCGCAAGAAAAGAGGTGGATTGCGGGGTCCTGATCTGCGGTACCGGTATCGGCATTTCCCTTGCAGCGAATAAAGTAGAGGGAATTCGTGCGGCCAGCGTTTCCGACCCTGTCTCTGCCCGTCTGGCCAGAGAACACAACGATGCCAATATCATCTGCTTCGGGGCCCGTATTGTCGGCCCTGAAATGGCCAGGGCCATCCTGGACGCCTATCTTGGGGCGGAATTTCTTGGGGGCAGGCATGCAGACCGGGTTCGCCTGATTCACGAGATTGAGAAACGCACGATCGAGGGCCGGGAGCTGTGAGCGCAGGGGAGAAGTCGGATTTGCGCGCAGGGAGTGCATCGGTGTCGAGCAGAGATACACCGGTGTCGTACAGAAAATGCACCGATGTCGCACAGAGAAGACGCCGGCGCAGCGCGCAGAGGATAGGCTGCCGTAGACAGAGAAATAGGCCGATGCGCACAGCGGATGGGCTTTGGATGGGCTTGCTTGCGCGTCTTTTGGCTTTTCGCTATAATAAAGTGCAATCTGTGGATTTTTGAGCACGTGTGAATCAAGGGTTCATTTGCATCGAATATAAGGAGGATCATCACAATGGTAACAGCAGGCGATTTCAGAAATGGTGTTACAATCGAATACGACGGCAAGGTGTGTCAGGTTATCGAGTTCCAGCACGTAAAACCCGGGAAGGGAGCCGCTTTCGTCCGCACCAAGCTCAAGGATATCAAAAACGGCGGTGTTGTTGAGACCTCCTTCCGTCCGACGGAGAAGTTCCCCGCTGCGCATATTGACCGCAAGGATATGCAGTATCTCTACAACGATGGAGATCTCTATTACTTCATGGATGTTGAGACCTACGATCAGATCGCCCTTGCCAAGGACGCAATTGGAGACGCGCTCAAATTCGTCAAGGAGAATGAGATGTGCAAGGTGATCTCCTATCAGGGAGAGGTATTTGCCGTTGAGCCTCCTCTCTTTGTTGAGCTGGCTGTTACCGAGACAGAGCCCGGTTTTGCCGGCAATACCGCGCAGGGCGCGACCAAGCCGGCGACAGTTGAAACCGGAGCCCAGGTCCAGGTTCCCCTCTTTGTCTCTACAGGCGATGTCATTCAGATTGACACCAGAACCGGCGAGTATCTGAAGCGCGTCTGAGAGAGCAAGAGCCCTGTATCACAGGTTTGTTATGAGATTGGGAGGGCACTCGGAGATCATCCGGGTGCTTTCTTTAACTGGAAATGCCGCTTGACACTCCAGATAGGCTTATAGTATATTATCCAAGTCGGCGATAGAGCCAACAGGCTGGCGTGGCACAGATGGTAGCGCACCTCATTGGTAGTGAGGAGGTCACGAGTTCGATTCTCGTCGCTAGCTTTGTAACTCGTTATGGACGAGAGAAGAAAAGGGGCTGTTCCGCGGGAAACTGCGGGCGGTTCCTTTTTTCTCACCTCTATTACAGATGAGTTTTTGGGTCAGACTTTGAGAATCTTCTTTGTAGGGAACTTCTTGAAGATGAAGACATCGAATTAAGAGCTGAGCGAGCCTTTTGCAAATGAACCGAGGAGGTAGACTGATGGATAAGATCCCTTTTTTGACCAGGGAAAAGGCAGAAGAGATTGCGGCCAGGTATCCCACGCCCTTCCATGTATATGATGAAAAGGGAATCCGCCAGAAGGCGCGTGACGTGCGGGAGGCCTTTGCCTGGAACCCGGGCTTCCGCGAGTACTTTGCTGTCAAGGCAACCCCCAACCCCTTCCTGATCAAAATTCTGCAGGAATATGGCTGCGGGACGGACTGCTCTTCGCTGAGTGAGCTCATGCTCTCGGACGCCATTGGTCTGAAGGGGCATGAGATTATGTTCACTTCCAATGACACTCCGGCGGAAGAGTTCCGCTATGCCGCTCAGATTGGGGCTATCATTAATTTTGATGATATCAGTCACATTGATTTCTATGAGAGGGAGGTCGGCCCCCTGCCGGATACCGTATGCTGCCGCTATAACCCGGGCGGCATCTATGAGCTTGCCAATGGCATCATGGACAATCCCGGTGACTCCAAGTATGGTATGACCCACGCTCAGATTATAGAGGCCTATCGAATTCTCAAGGAAAAAAGGGTGAAGCACTTTGGCATTCATGCCTTCCTTTGCTCCAATACGGTGACAAACGATTATTATCCGACCCTGGCCAGAACCCTCTTTACCCTTGTCGCGGAGATCTCAAAGGAGCTTGGGATCAGGTTCGACTTCATCAACCTGTCGGGCGGTGTCGGTATTCCCTATTCGCCGGACCAGACGCCCAATGATATTATGGCCATCGGCCAGGGCGTTCACAGGGTCTATGATGAGGTGCTGGTTCCTGCGGGCATGGATCAGATCGCGATCTATACGGAGATGGGGCGCTTTATGATGGGTCCCCACGGAGGCCTGGTCACGCGGGCGATTCACGCCAAACACACCTACAAGAACTATATTGGCGTGGATGCCTGCGCGGCTAATCTGATGCGGCCGGCCATGTATGGGGCATACCATCACATTACGGTTTTGGGAAAGGAGGATGCCCCGCTGACCGAGGTCTACGATGTGACAGGTGCTCTCTGCGAGAACAATGACAAATTTGCCATCGACCGCAAGCTGCCCGCCATTGAGAATGGAGATCTGCTCTTCATCCACGATACCGGAGCCCATGGCTTTTCAATGGGATACAACTACAATGCCCGCCTGTGGAGTTCCGAAATCCTGCTCAAGGAGGATGGAAGCTTTGAACTGATTCGCCGGGCCCAGACCCCCAGGGACTATTTTGCGACCTTTGATTGTTTTGATATCCTGGATGGGATGAACTGGGAGGCCGGCAGGTAAGACGAAAGTAAGACTCAGCAGACGACAGGAGCCTGTGTCAGAATTTGCCTTGCATTCTCTTTCGAGTCTATGATAGTATACTTTTCAGCGGTTCTGCAGAGGGCAGGATCATTCGCAGGAGTGGCGGAATGGCAGACGCAGCAGACTCAAAATCTGCCGGTAGCAATATCGTGTGGGTTCAAGTCCCATCTCCTGCATAGCCAAAGGGGCTGAGAGAACAGAAGGCTGATCACGAGAGATCGCACATGTACTTTGGATGCGGTGCGAAGAGGTGGTCAGCCTTTCTTGTCATAGAATTCCTATGTTTTTTCACAGGCTGATATGGACCCTTGTTAACCCGGCCGCATTTTCAGACAGCCCTAATTCTTTTTCTCATGGTCTGGTATGGTTGTCGATCTGTCGTTGCATGGGGCTGGAAGTGACCTGCCTGCCCACGGAGCTGTGAGTAACCTGTCGACCTATGGGACTGCGCGTTTGACATCAGGTCTCTCCTGAAGGACAATAAGGACGGGAAAATTCATACGGAGGAGGTGAGTCCATTTGAAGTTCAAGAAAATCAGTGATAATGCCATTCGTTGTACGATTACAGCGGACGAGATGTCCAGCTACGACATTCAACTGGACGACCTCTTAGAGGATCGCAAGAAGGCGGAGACCTTCCTCCGCTATGTTTTGGAGGAGGCCAGGGAAGAGGTCAATTTCACAGCCAGTGAAGAGGCACTCTCGGTACAGCTGTCTGTTATGCCCGGAGGGGATGTATCCATGATGATCTCCGGCGGACAGGAAGAAAGCCTCCACGACGTGATCGACCAGCTCAAGGATACCCTGAGCGAACTCGGGCTGAACCCGGATGCCGGGGATGGTCAGAAGGAAACCGAGTCCGGAGAGGGAATATCGCTGACTCAGTCGGCACAGGAACTTGAAAACAGACCTGAGCAGAAGAGCGAGGGCGTCAGCCACGGCAAGGATGCAGCCAGGGCGCCTGCGGTTGCCTCCGCGGAGATTGATATCAGTCAGCGGCCTCCTACGGCGTCGGACATGGTTATGGCCAGAATGGGAGAGGAGATCGCCCGGCAGTCCGTCGGACGAAAGAATCTTCTGGCGCAGTTGGACAAGCCTCTCTGGGCGGAGTTTTCGAGCTTTGAGCATTTGCTGGGAATGCTGACTCATACGGAATTGCCCAGGGAGATCCCCTCTGAACTCTACCGAAGAGATCAAATCTACTATCTTCGCCTCTTCTTTGCGGATCAGGTGGATGTAGTGGCCAAATGCGCCCTGTCTATCTCAGAGTACGCTGATTTTATGTATGCGGAAGAGGAGGGCTTTCTGACCTTCCGGGAGCATGCCGACTTGATTTTGGACAGGAATGCTGTTGCCGCGCTGTACTGCTTGACCGAGTGACTTGGATGCATCAATCATCACGAAATCCGTCTTGACTTGTGCCCGGACCACTTGTGAAAGTCTGACAGGGGTCGCAATACCATTTCATATTGCGCCTGGGTTTTCGCCCGGACATCTTGCCAAAATGGCTGGATTTGAAAGAGATTTTTCTCTCTTTCACAAGGCCGGATGTCTTCTGTAAAGGGTGGGCTTTCTAGTGGATTTGGCAGATTGAACATACAAGATCTGGTAATCCCGCAGACTTTTGACTAAGTTGCCGAAAGTTACAGAAATCATAGATTTAGTGGAATACACAGTGGAAGATTCGCTAGATCTTGTATAAAATAGACCTAACAGGGGTGATAGCTATGTTAGGTATGAGAGAATTGCGCTTTGACAAGCACATTAATAAGGATGTCGTGCTCTGTGTGTCCACGAATCACAGAGCTTCCAGTTCTACGATTGAGGCCTTGAACGAGGATTCCATTTCTTACTCGTTGAATGTAAAGAAGGTACCCTTCTATCGGCGCAAGGAGTATCATGGGGCGTCAACAGTGTGTGTGATTTCTATCAACCGAAATCTTTACCACCAGGCGAGAAGGAGTCTGGAGCGGATAGATCCGATCTATCGGAGAAGATTACAGTTGAATGTAATCTAAGGGGGCCTGCCTGGAGGGATTTTTGCCTGGAGGTGTTTTTGTCCGGCAGATTCCCTGGATGGCGAAATTCTTTTCCTGGAGGGGTTCTTTATCCAACGGAATTCCTTTCCTGTCCGACAGTGCGGATAAGCTGAATATTGTATATTCTAAGGGGCGAGAAGAGATTCTTGGCCCCTTTCGTTATGACAAGAGACCACATGCGCTGCCTGTATTCCGGTTGATTTGAGGGATGAGGGAGATTTGGGAGTGGATTATTGAGGAGAGAAGCATGGAGACGAAGGCTTTATTTTTTGATATCGACGGGACCCTGGTCAATCAGAAGGGCGTTTTTTTGGACTCGGCAAAAAGAGCCCTGAAGCGGGCCAGGGCGAAGGGACATAAGCTTCTTTTGTCTACAGGCCGCAATTTCGCCCAGATCTGCCCGCAGCTGATTGACTTTGGCTTTGACGGCTATGTTTGCGCCGCGGGGGCCTATGTCAAATGCGACGGGAATCTGATTTATCACGAGACGATGAAGGAGGAGGAGCTCAAGCCCCTGACGGATTTCTTTCTGGCCCATGACATCATGGTGGGGCTGCAGGTGGAGGACGGATCTTACGTTACGCCGCGCGGTCTTAAGCAGATCAGAGAGGGTTTTGAGAAGCTGGGCATTTCCAGGGGAAATATGGACTCTGTCCTGGGAGGCGTCCATGTTGTGGATAATTTTGATCGGGTGAAGGGAGTGGAGAAGCTCTTCTACAACTGGGCGGATGTCACAGTCGACGAGCTAGCCGATCAGACCAGCGACTATTTCTCGGTTTTGCCGGCCTCTTTCGCGGATGTCATGGACCAGTACTCCGGGGAGATCACCATCCGGGGAATTACCAAGGCCAGGGGAATGGAACGGGCGCTGGACTACTATGGAATTGACCGGGAGAATTCCGTCGGCTTCGGGGACGCCTTCAATGACCTGGAGATGATGGAATATGCCGGAATTGGCGTGGCTATGGGCAATGCCAGAGACGAGGTGAAAGAGGCGGCTGACTATGTGACGGATCATATTGACCGGGACGGGATTGCAAAGGCCGTGGAGAAGCTGGGACTGGCCTGAGCGCATATTAGAATTGCCCGCCGAAGATCTGTGCCCGGGGAAATACCCGCTGAAGATCCCTGCCGGGGAAAAGTCCTTTAAAGATGACTCAGATCAATGGACCGCGGATTGCAGACGCAAGCCCTTTTGGTTATAGATTCGATAAGGGATTGCTATAGACGGGGACAGGCTGATTCATTGCATTAAAGAGGCAAAAACACTAAGATATGAAGCAATAGCCAAACAGGCAGTGGGCAGAGAGAGGAGAGCGATCTATGGATTATAAGATCGGCGTTATTTCCGGAGACGGAATCGGTCCTGAGATCGTCGCTGAGGCAAAGAAGGTCTTAGATGCCGTCGGGAAGATCTATGGGATTTCCTTCAATTACACAGAGATCCTGATGGGCGGCATTTCCATTGACAAGACGGGGAAGCCTCTGACAGAGGAAGCCATTGCGGACGCGAAAGCCTCAGATGCTGTCCTCATGGGATCCATCGGCGGAAACACAGCGACCAGTCCCTGGTATCAGCTCCCGCCCAGTCTTCGCCCCGAGGCAGGTTTGCTGGCTCTGCGAAAGGCTTTGAAGCTCTTTGCCAACCTTCGCCCGGCCCTGCTCTATCCGCAGTTAAAGGAGGCCTGTCCCCTGCGCGACGAGATTGTCGGAGACGGCTTTGATATGATCATTGTCCGTGAGCTGACCGGGGGTCTCTATTTCGGAGCGAGAAAGACAGAGGAAATTGACGGACGGATCACGGCGACAGACACCCTGACCTACAATGAGGATGAGATCCGCCGCATCGCCAGAAAGGCTTTTGACGTGGCTTCCCGGCGCAGGAAGAAGCTCACATCTGTCGACAAGGCCAATGTGCTCGATTCCTCCAGACTCTGGAGGAAGATTGTAGAGGAAGTGGCCGGGGATTACCCTCAGGTAGCTTATGAGCATATGCTGGTGGATAACGCGGCTATGCAGCTGGTGAAGGATCCGGGGCAGTTCGATGTAATTCTGACGGAGAATATGTTCGGCGATATCCTCTCCGATGAGGCCTCTATGCTGACGGGATCAATTGGGATGTTGGCGTCCGCCAGTCTGAATGAGACCAAGTTCGGTCTCTATGAGCCCTCCGGCGGGTCTGCCCCCGATATTGCCGGCCAGGGGATTGCCAATCCGATTGCCACGATTTTATCCGCGGCGATGATGCTTCGATTCTCTTTGGACCAGGATCGGGCCGCGGACGCCATTGGAGCGGCTGTGGCAGGAACTCTGGAAGAGGGATACCGCACAGCTGATATTATGCCTCAGAGAGAGACCCGGGGAATCCGGCAGGTTTCTACTTGTGAGATGGGAGATTTGATCTGCCAGAGACTGGTGTGAACAAAAGGAGATTGTTATGATCAGCGATAATATGAAAGCAGGCAAGCAGCAGGCTCCGGCTCGCTCTCTTTTAAATGCCCTCGGTTTCACTCCGGAGGAGATCAGAAAACCGCTGATCGGAATTGTCAGCGGCTATAATGAAATCGTTCCCGGTCATATTGATCTGGACAAGATTTCCGACGCCGTCAAGCTGGGAGTCGCGGAGGCCGGCGGCACCCCTGTGGTCTTTCCGGCGATTGCCGTCTGTGACGGCCTGGCTATGGGCCACATCGGCATGAAGTACTCTCTGGTGTCCAGAGATCTGATCGCCGATTCGACCGAGGCGATGGCCATCGCCCACCAGTTTGACGGGCTGGTGATGATTCCAAACTGCGACAAGACCGTTCCGGGGATGCTGATGGCGGCCGCCCGCATCAATATCCCTACGGTTGTCGTATCCGGAGGCCCCATGCTGGCCGGACATGTGAGGGGGGAGAAGACTTCATTATCCTCTATGTTCGAGGCGGTCGGAGCCAACGCGGCGGGAAAGATGGATGATGAGACCCTGGACTGCTTTGAAAACGGGGCCTGCCCCACTTGCGGCTCCTGCTCCGGTATGTACACGGCCAACTCCATGAATTGTCTGACCGAGGCTCTGGGCATGGGACTGCGGGGCAACGGAACCATTCCCGCTGTTTATTCCGAGCGCCGCAAGCTGGCAAAGAGAGCCGGCTATACCGTTATGGATCTGGTCAGAAAGGATGTTCGCCCCAGAGATATTATGACCAGAGATTCCATTTTAAATGCCCTGACTGTCGATATGGCTCTGGGCTGCTCTACCAACTCCATGCTTCATCTGCCGGCGATTGCCCATGAGATCGGCTTTGATTTTGATATCGCCTTTGCCAATCCCATCTCCGAGCAAACTCCCAATCTCTGCCATCTTGCCCCGGCGGGACATCACTATATTGAAGAGCTCAACGAGGCCGGCGGTGTCTATGCCGTCATGCATGAACTGGCCAAAAAGGGTCTGATCCATGAGGACTGTCTGACCGTGTCCGGCAAGACGATCGGCCAGGCAATTGCGGGCGCTGTCAACTTAAATCCTGAGGTGATCCGCCCTGTCGAGAATCCGTATTCCGAGAAGGGGGGGCTTGCGGTTTTGACCGGGAATATGGCCCCGGACGGCTCTGTGGTCAAGAGATCCGCCGTTGCCCCACAGATGATGCGTCACGAGGGGCCGGCCCGTGTCTTCGACTGTGAGGAGGACGCGATCAAGGCCATTAAGGGAGGAAAGATTGTATCGGGAGACGTCGTGGTGATCCGCTACGAGGGCCCAAAGGGGGGGCCGGGAATGCGGGAAATGTTAAATCCAACCTCCGCCATTGCGGGCATGGGTCTGGGTGAGTCGGTCGCCCTGATCACTGACGGCCGTTTCTCCGGGGCCTCCAGAGGGGCTTCTATCGGTCACGTCTCTCCCGAGGCGGCTGTCGGCGGCCCGATTGCTCTGATTGAGGAGGGAGATATCATTGAAATTGATATTCCCGCCATGCGTCTGAACGTCAGAGTCTCTGAGCAGGAGATGGCGGACCGAAAGGCCAACTGGAAGCCGAGAAAGCCCTCTGTTACAACCGGCTACCTGGCTCGCTACGCCGCCATGGTGACTTCAGGAAACCGCGGCGCCGTTCTCGAGATTCCCGGGCGGGAGTGAGGACAGGAGGAGACAGGATGATGCAAATGACAGGATCACAGATATTGATCGAGTGCCTGAAAGAGCAGGGGGTCGATACCGTCTTCGGATACCCGGGCGGGGCGATTTTAAATGTCTATGATGAGCTCTATCGCCACAGGGGTGAGATCCGACATGTTCTGACCAGCCATGAACAGGGAGCTTCACACGCCGCAGACGGCTACGCGCGGGCAACCGGCAGTGTGGGAGTCTGCCTGGCCACGTCCGGGCCGGGCGCGACCAACCTGGTCACGGGAATCGCGACCGCTTATATGGACTCCGTGCCCCTGGTCGCTATCACCTGCAATGTCGGAGTTTCTCTTTTGGGCAAGGATTCCTTCCAGGAGGTGGATATTGCCGGGATTACCATGCCCATCACCAAGCACAATTTTATCGTCAAGGACGTGCACCGGCTGGCCGACACCCTGCGCAGAGCCTTTGCAATTGCAAAGAGCGGACGTCCCGGTCCTGTTCTGGTGGATATCCCCAAGGATGTGACTGCGGCCACAGCGGCCTTTGAGAACAGGCCATTGACTCCGCTGCCCAAAAAGAAAGAGAAGATCAGTCAGGAGAGCCTGGAAAAGGCCGCCCGCATGATTCGGGCCTCCAAGCGTCCCTATATCTTTGTCGGCGGAGGAGCTGTGATCTCGGGAGCGGCGGAGGAACTGGCGACATTTGCCGGACTGGTGGACGCCCCGGTCTGTGACTCTCTGATGGGTAAGGGGGCATTTGACGGAGATGATCCCGCCTACTCCGGCATGCTGGGCATGCATGGAACCAAGGCATCCAACTTCGGCGTCAGTCGGTGCGACCTCTTAATCGCGATCGGGACCCGTTTCTCTGATCGTGTGATCGGAAATCCCAAGGCCTTTGCCAGAGACGCTAAAATTCTCCACATCGATATCGATCCCGCCGAGATCAACAAGAATATTGTGGTCAATGCGGATGTCATTGGGGATGTCAGAGAAGTTCTTATGGCATTGAATCGTCTCCTGGAGCCATGTGAGCACACGGACTGGAAGAGGGAAGTGGAAGAGGCCAAAGAGCGCTTTCCTCTGACCTATGACCGGTCCGAGCTCTCCGGCCCCTATCTGGTCGAGAAGATCTGTGAGAAGACGAAGGGAGACGCTATTATTGTGACGGAAGTGGGACAGCACCAGATGTGGGCGGCCCAGTATTACCGCTTTCATCGCCCGCGCCAGTTTCTGACTTCCGGCGGACTGGGAACGATGGGTTACGGCCTGGGAGCGGCTATCGGAGCGCAGATCGGCTGCCCTGACAAGCAGGTAATCAACATTGCCGGCGACGGCTGCTTCCGCATGAACATGAATGAGATCGCGACGGCTGTGCGGGAACATCTGCCCCTGATCGAGGTCATTGTTGACAACCGCGTTCTGGGCATGGTTCGACAGTGGCAGGATCTCTTTTACGGGAAACGCTACTCCCAGACCATCCTTTCTGACAATATTGATTATGTCAAGCTGGCGGAGGCCATGGGGGCGACAGCCTATGCGGCCTCTACGAAAGAAGAGTTTGATGTCGCGCTCGATGCGGCCCTGGCGGCTAAGGGTCCGGTCCTCATCGACGCCCATATCAACTCCGATTTCAAGGTATGGCCCATGGTTGCGCCCGGGAAGTCGATCTCACAGGCATTCGACAAGAAGGACCTGGACGAGGGATTTGAGATCAAATGAGGGATTGTTTTAATATACCGATCCAGAGAAAGGAAATCAGAATGAGCAGAGTCTATAACTTTTCCGCTGGTCCGGCGGTTCTGCCGGAGGAAGTCTTACGGGAGGCGCAGGAAGAGATGATGGATTACCGCGGCTGCGGCATGTCTGTCATGGAGATGTCACACCGCTCGTCGATGTTTCAGCAGATCATCGACGAGGCGGAGGCGGATTTTCGCTCACTGCTGGGAGTCCCGGATCACTACAAGGTTCTTTTCCTGCAGGGGGGCGCTTCTCAGCAGTTTGCAGCCATCCCCATGAATCTGATGCGGCATAAGAAGGCAGGCTATATTATCACCGGACAGTGGGCCAAAAAGGCGGCTGCCGAGGCCAGGAAGTACGGTCAGGTTGTCGAGCTCGCCTCTTCCGCAGACAAGACCTTCTCCTATATTCCCGATCTCTCCCGGCTCCCCATCACAGAGGATATGGACTATGTCTATATCTGCCAGAACAACACCATTTACGGGACCCGTTATTCGGAACTGCCTGATACCAAGGGGCGTGACCTGGTCAGTGACGTCTCCTCCATGTTCCTGTCTGAACCTGTGGATATTTCAAACTATGCCATCATGTACGGGGGCGTGCAGAAAAACGTAGGTCCGGCCGGTCTTGTCATTGATGTGATCCGTGAGGACCTGATCCGCGAGGACCTGGACGAGGATGTTCCGACCATGCTCCGTTTTGCCACCCAGGCAGCTGCCGGATCTCTCTATAATACTCCAAACTGCTGGGCCATCTACATCTGCGGCAAGGTTTTCAAGTGGCTTAAGAACATGGGCGGCCTTGCTGTCATGAAGCAGAGAAATGAGGAAAAAGCCGCGGTTCTCTACGATTTCCTGGACCGGTCGGAGCTCTTTCGCGGGACGGTCGCCAGGAGGGATCGGTCGATGATGAATGTCCCCTTTGTGACAGGAGATAAAGATCTGGATGCGAAATTTGTCGCCGAGGCCAAAGGGGCGGGTCTGGAGAATCTCAAGGGACACAGGACCGTCGGCGGTATGAGAGCATCCATCTATAACGCCATGCCGAAGGCAGGCGTTGAGAAGCTGGTCGATTTCATGGAAGATTTCGAGAAGAAAAATCGCTGAGTAAGAATTGCCTATATCAGGAAAGGGAGAATCCTATGTATAATTACGCAACCCTGGATCATATTGCAAAGATCGGGACAGACCTCTTCAGCACGGATTACCGGCGCGTTGAGGAGGTTGAGAGAGCGGATGCAATTTTGGTTCGATCTTCCAAGATGCATGAGATGGCCTTTTCCGACCAGCTTCTGGCCATCGCCAGGGCCGGTGCCGGAGTCAACAATATTCCCCTGGATCGCTGCGCCCAAGAGGGAATTGTCGTATTCAATACTCCCGGCGCCAATGCCAACGCGGTCAAGGAGCTGGTGATTGCAGGCATGCTTCTGGCATCCCGTGACATCGTCGGAGGGATCGACTGGGTCAAGGCCAATGCCGCTGATCCGGATATCGGTAAGGCGGCGGAGAAGGTCAAGAAGCAGTTTGCCGGTCGGGAGCTGACAGGCAAGAAGCTGGGCGTCATCGGTCTGGGAGCAATCGGGCAGAGAGTGGCCAATACGGCTCTGCATTTGGGCATGAATGTACTAGGCTATGATCCTTATATCTCTGTCGGCGCTGCCTGGAATCTGTCCAGAAATGTGCAGCACGTCTCCAATGTGGAGGAAATCTACAGAAACTGCGATTATATCACCCTGCACGTGCCCGCTTTGGACTCTACCAAAGGGATGATCTCCAAGGCCGCTGTTCAGCAGATGAAGGAGGGGGCGGTTATCCTAAATTTCGCCAGAGACCTGCTGGTCAATGAGGAAGCCCTTTTAAACGGGATTGACGCCGGGAGAATCAGGGCTTATGTGACTGACTTCGCCAATCCGACTGTCGCCGGCGCCCAGGGCGTGATTGTAACCCCCCATCTGGGCGCGTCCACTGCGGAGGCAGAGGACAACTGCGCCATCATGGCTGTCGAGGAGATTCGCAACTATATTGAGAACGGAAATATCATCAATTCGGTGAACTTCCCTCGCTGCGACATGGGTGAATGCTCGGCAGAAAGCCGTCTGGCCGTCCTGCACAAGAACTCCAAGGGAACTCTGGCGGCCATCACGAGCATTGTTGGCGACGCGGATGTCAACGTGGCCGATATGACCAATAAGTCCAGGGATGTCTATGCCTACACCCTGATGGATCTGGATTCCGCCCTGCCAAAGGACCTGGTCGCAAAAATTGACGCGCTGGAGTCCGTGATCAAGGTGAGGGTGGTCAAGTAGATCGAAAGCTTCACCCGCGCGGAAAAATGAGTGCTCATAAGGGATGTGTCAGAGGCAGTCCTTATGAGCGCTTTTTGGCGTTTACTTTTCTTCGGCTCCTCGTTTTTCCTTCGCTTTTTGGCATTTACATTTTTCCGTTCACATTTTTTCAGGCACTGGCGAAAAGCAATCGCTTTCTTTATACTTAATCTGTGTGTTTTCCGCTCTCTGGAGGTGGATATGAAAAACAAAAAACAAAAATTAACTCTGGCAGCAAGCCTTGTCATGGTGCTTGTCGTCTTTATCGGTGAGTTGATTCTGCAGATGTGGGAGAAGGATAAGGCATGAATATCAGCGAGCTCTTTGCCGGAAATGTCAGCCCTCAGAAGTGGATCAGCGGGCAGATTCCGGGCATTTTGACCTTCTTCTGGTCCGTTGTAATCGCCCTGATTGTCTGGGGACTGGGAGTTAAGCTGTCCGGTCTGATCCGCAGCTTGATCCGCAAGACCATGAAGCGGCAGAATATTGATACGGGGGCGATTCAGTTTATCGACTCCCTTCTCAAGTGGCTGGTCTACCTGGGCCTGGCACTGGTTGTCCTCAGGGTCTTTGGCGTGCAGACGGCTTCCGCGGCCGCAGCGATTGCCTCCTTGGGCGTGACGGCGGGCCTGGCCCTGCAGGGGTCTCTGTCGAATTTTGCGGGCGGGGTCTTGATCCTGCTCCTCCATCCCTTTCGGGTGGGAGACTATATTATTGAGGATACGCACGCAAATGAGGGAACCGTCATCGAGATCACGGTCTTCTACACCAAGCTCAAGTCCTTTGACAATAAGATCATTGTGATTCCCAACGGAACGCTGGCCAATACCTCTCTTACTAACGTGACCCATGCCGATAAGCGGATGATCAACCTGGTCGTAGGTATTTCCTATGAGGACGACATCAAGAGGGCCAAGGACCTGCTCATGCGCCTGATCAAGGAGGAGCCGAGAGCTCTGGACACGGAACCCTATCGGGTTTTTGTATCGGAACTGTCCGATTCCTCCGTGAAGCTGGGCGCCCGCTTCTGGGTTCCCACAGATGAGTACTGGAATGTTCACTGGGCCATGCTGGAGAAGATCAAACTGACCTTTGACGCCGAGGGGATCCGCATTCCCTTCCGGCAGATGGATATCCATATGGATCGGACCTGATCCCAATAAACTTCGCAATCGCCCAGATGGAAATTGCCGGAGATTCAGATTTCAGTCACCGGCGGAGGGATTTGCTGCCGGAGATGCAATCTCAGCTGTCGGCGGAGGGATTTGCTGCCGGAGATGCAATCTCAGCTGTCGGCGGAAGAATTTGCTGCCGGAGATGCAATCTCAGCTGTCGGCGGAAGAATTTGCTGCCGGAGATGCAATCTCAGCTGTCGGCGGAGGGACTTGCTGCCGGAGATGCAATCTCAGCTGTCGGCAGAGAAATTTGCTGTCGGAGATGCAATCTCAGTCGTCGGCCAGGCTGTGGCAAGAGGGAGAAAGCAGAGACTTTTATGACGAAAATCAATGATGCTTATGAGCTTTTAGAGAAGGAAGAACTGGGGGACATCGGCTCAGAAGGGCTGCTCTTGCGCCATAAGAAGTCCGGCGCGACTCTGGTTCTGCTGCAGAATGACGATGACAACAAGGTCTTCTACATCGGCTTCCGGACGCCCCCGGCCGACTCTACGGGCGTCGCCCATATTATCGAGCACTCGGTTCTCTGCGGGTCGGATCGGTATCCGGTCAAGGATCCCTTTGTGGAGCTGGTCAAGGGCTCTTTGAATACCTTTCTCAATGCCATGACCTATCCGGATAAGACGGTCTATCCCGTGGCCTCCTGCAATGACAAGGACTTCGACAACCTGATCGATGTCTACATGGACGCGGTTTTCCATCCGCGCATATACAGCCGGCCGGAGATCTTCATGCAGGAGGGCTGGCACTATGAATTAGAGAACAGAGAGGACCCCATCGAGATCAATGGCGTCGTTTACAATGAGATGAAGGGCGCCTTTTCATCTCCGGATGACGTCTTAGAGCGGCAGGTCATGAACTCCCTTTTCCCGGACACCCCTTACGGAGTTGAATCCGGCGGAGATCCCGCCTGTATCCCGGATCTGACCTATGAGGACTTCCTTGATTTTCACAGGAGATATTACCATCCCTGCAACGCCTATATCTATCTCTACGGTAATTTCGACGCGGAGGACAAGCTGGACTATCTGGATCGTGTCTATCTGAGTCATTATGAGGCGATCGAGCTTGACAGCAGGATTCCCCTTCAGAGACCCTTTGAGCAAATGAGCCGTCTGGAGAAAACCTATCCGATTTCCGCGGAGGAGGATGAGGAGGGCGCCAGCTATCTCTCCTACAATCTGGCAGTTGCTACGGCCCTGGATCCGATGCTCTACCAGGCCTTTAAAATTCTGGACTATGCCCTTTTGAACTCCCCGGGCGCGCCAGTCAAGAAGGCGTTGATCGACGCGGGCATCGGAAAGGATATCTACGGGGGCTATGATTCGGGAACCCTGCAGCCGGTCTTTTCCATTACAGCCAGGGGAGCGAATCCGGGGGACGAGAAAGCATTTCTGGAGATCATCCGCAAGACTCTGACGGATCAGGCAGAGGGAGGAATTGACTCCAGGGCTCTCTACGCAGCCATCAATATGGCTCAGTTTCATTTTCGGGAGGCTGATTATGGCCGTTATCCCAAGGGCCTGATCTGGGGGCTTCAGCTGCTGGACTCCTGGCTCTATGATGAGCGTCAGCCCTTTTTGCACCTGCATGTCAGCGGGGTTCTGGAGGAGCTTCGCGAGAGGGTCAGTCAGGGTTATTTCGAGCAGCTGATCCGGCAGTATCTGCTTGAGAATACCCACGCCTCTCTGGTAAAGCTCGTCCCGGAGAGAGGGCTGGCAAGCCGCAGGAATCAGGCGCTTGCCGGGAAGATGGCCGCTTATAAGGCAGGCCTTTCTGCGGAGGAAATCGAAGCGCTGGTCGAGCAGACCAGGCATTTGCAGGAGTATCAGGAGAGGGAGGATTCGCCGGAGGAGCTCGCGAAGATTCCCATGCTCAAAAGAGAGGACCTGCGCCGCGAGATAGATCCGATCGACTGCCAGGTGAAAAAGAGCGGCAATTTCACAGTCCTGCACCACAATGTGGAGACCAACGGCATTCACTATCTGACGCTGGTCTTTGCCGCCAATCACATTGCCCAGGAGGATCTGGGCTTTCTGTCCTTTTTGACCAGGGTTTTAGGACAGGTGGACACGGAGCGGTATCGCTATACCGATCTGACCAATGCCATCAATCTGACGAGCGGGGGGATCAGCACCAGTATTGAGAACTATCCGGGGAGAGACGGAAGCTATCAGCTGGCTGTTGAGGTCCATGCCAAATTCTTCTACTCCGATATGGATCCTGTCGTCCGGCTGATGGAGGAGCTGATGTTGACCAGCTCCTTCGCTGACAGCAGGCGATTGAAGGAGCTTCTTGACGAGGAGATCCTGCGTATGGAGGCCAGACTCATGAGCTCGGGCCATACGGTTGCGGCCAATCGGGCGGGATCTTACTTTTCCACCGCGGGCAAGGTGTCTGACGAGATCGGCGGGATCGGCTATTACCGTTTCCTAAAGGAGACGGCGGAGGACTTTGATGAAAAGGCAGGTCTGGTAAAGGACAAGCTGGTCAATCTCAAGCATGCCATTTTCCGTCCGGAAAACATGCTGGTGTCCTCTACATCCGATCAGGAGGGAATCAGGCAGGCGGAGGGTTGTCTGCCCCAGATAGAAGAGAGACTCTACCGCGACCATTACTCTTTGCCGAAGGCGGAAAAAATCGTGACTTCGGATCCCAACGAGGCCTTCAAGTCCGCCTCTCAGGTCAACTATGTAGCCAGATGCGGCGATTTTGGCAGGGAGGGCTTTGCCTATCAGGGAGCGATGCGTATCCTGGATACGATCCTGGGCTACGACTATTTCTGGAACAATATCCGGGTCAAGGGCGGGGCCTATGGCTGCATGTCCTCCTTCAGCAGAAATGCCCAGCTGGTCTTCATGTCCTATCGGGATCCCAGGCTGCAGGAGACCAAGGAGGTCTTCGATCAAACGCCTGATTTCCTGCGCGCTTTTGACGCAAATGAGCGGGACATGACCAGGTTTATCATAGGAACCCTGTCAGGGATGGATACTCCGCTGACGCCCTCCATGCGAGGCAGCCGGGGATTGGCCGCCTATATGAGCGGCCTTACGGACCGCGTGCTGCAGAAGGAAAGAGACCAGATCATTCATGCCGGGGCGGAGGATATTCGCAGGCTGGCGGAACCCGTTGAGGCGGCTTTACGCCAGGGTTATATCTGCGTCGTCGGCAATGAGGATGCGATTGAGGCGAAGAGGGAGCTCTTTTCCAGGGTAGAGTCCCTTCTGTGAGAAGGGCAGGAAGGGAATATCCTGATCGGCTCACAGCAGTGTTTTCGCCTGGAGCAGAGTATCAATGGAAAAGAGAGACAGCATGAAAAATCCTGTGACAAAAAGCGGCTTTGTCGCTATGATCGGCCGCCCCAATGTGGGCAAGTCCACCCTGATGAATCAGCTGATCGGGCAGAAGATCGCCATTACATCCAACAAGCCCCAGACCACGCGAAACCGCATTCAGACCGTTTACACGGATCCCGATCGGGGGCAGATTGTATTTTTGGACACCCCCGGAATCCACCAGGCCAAAAATAAGCTGGGTCAGTACATGGTTGGCGTGGCTGAGCGCAGTATGAAGGATGTGGATCTGATCCTTTGGCTGATTGAGCCCGATACCAGGGTGGGCGGGGGCGACCGCCATATTCTAAAGGAGCTTGAGCAGATTCAGATCCCGGTTTTTCTGGTCATCAACAAGATCGACATGGTGAAGAAGGAGAAAATTCTTGCGGTGATCGATACCTATCGGGGGGAGTATGATTTCGATGAGATCCTTCCCGTCTGTGCCAGAAGCGGTGATGGATGCAAAGATCTGATCGAGAGCATTTTCTCGCGACTGCCCCAGGGACCCATGTTTTACGACGAGGATACCGTGACGGATCAGCCCATGCGGCAGATCGCGGCGGAGATCATCCGGGAGAAGGCCCTCTACGCGCTGGACAAGGAGGTGCCCCACGGGATCGCCGTCGCCATGGATGTCATGAAGAGACGTCCCGGCAGGGAGCTGTGGGATATCGAGGCGACCATCATCTGTGAGAGAGAATCCCACAAGGGAATCATCATTGGCAAGAGAGGGGCCATGTTAAAACGGATCGGATCGGATGCCCGCTATGAGCTGGAGCGGATGCTTTCTTCCAAGGTCAATCTCCGCCTCTTTGTCAAGGTCAAGGAGAACTGGAGAGACAGCGACTTCCTCATCAGGAACTTCGGCTATCGCAGAGAAGATGAGCAATGAGTCAGAGTTTGATTGTGACGGGGATGGTGCTGTCCACTATGCCCATCGGGGAATTTGACAAGAGAGTGGTGCTCCTGACCCGGGAGCTGGGGGAGATTTCCGCCTTTGCCCGGGGAGCCAGGCGGCCGCGCAGCCAATTGCTTGCGGCAACAGGCCCCATGGCCTTCGGAACCTTTGAACTGTATGAGGGACTCAATTCCTATACTCTGGCCAGGGCCAGTATTGAGGCCTATTTTCTGGAGATTGCCGAAGATTATGACAAGGTATGTCTGGCCGCCTATTTTCTGGAGATGGCTGAGTACTACGGGATAGAGAACAGCGATGAGTCCCAGCGGCTTCTTTTGCTCTATCAGACCTTAAGAGCCCTTGCTAGCGATAAATTCTCACCCCGCCTTCTTCGGATCATCTACGAGATCCGGACGATGGGGATCAACGGGGAATATCCGGATGTCTTCTCCTGCGCAGCCTGCGGCAGGAAGGAGGGGCTCGCCTATTTTCACATGGGAAGGAGGGCGGTTATCTGCAGCGACTGCCAGCCTGTGGAAGGAGGACGGCCCATTTCTGCGTCGGCCCTCTATGCCTTTCAGTTCATCCTGAGCGCCCCCATGAAGAAGCTCTTCTCCTTTCGCCTGACGGATCCGGTGGAAGAGGAGGTCTGGCAGCTTTTGCGGGAGTATCAGGGGAGATACTTGGAACACAGCTTCAAGGCGGAGGCCTTTCTATCATCCCCAGGGAAGGGCTGAGATGTAAGCCCCCTTTTTCCGCAATCAAGGGACTTATTTTCCCTCCAAAAGATCAATGAAGGCGAATGGAAGACGGCATGGAGGTAAATGGAAGACTGCATGGAGGCGAATGGAAGACGGCATGGAGGTGAATGGAAGACGGCATGGAGACGGATGGCGGTCGGATCGCCCCTTTTCTTGCAATAAAAGGGGCTTGTCCTTATAATGACAGAGATTGTGTGAAGGAAGAAGACAGGTCTGCCAGGCCTGGCTGCCCGGCAAAAGAGTAAGAGGTATCTAGTATGGAAAAGACAATGGAGAAGATTGTTGCTTTGGCCAAGGCGAGAGGTTTCGTCTACCCGGGCTCCGAGATTTACGGCGGTTTAGCCAATACCTGGGATTATGGGAACCTGGGCGTTGAGCTCAAGAATAATGTCAAGCGGGCCTGGTGGCAGAAGTTCATCCAGGAGAGTCCGCAGAACGTCGGCATTGACGGCGCCATCCTCATGAATCCGCAGACCTGGGTTGCCTCCGGTCATCTGGGTTCCTTCTCCGACCCTCTGATGGACTGCAAGGAGTGCCATGAGCGCTTCCGGGCGGACAAGATCATCGAGGATTTCGCCCAGGAGCATCAGATCGTCCTGCCCTCTTCCGTTGACGGCTGGTCCAACAAAGAGATGGAGGACTGGATTCAGGAGCACAATGTTCCCTGTCCCTCCTGCGGCAAGCACAACTTCACGGAGATCCGCCAGTTCAACCTCATGTTCAAGACCTTCCAGGGGGTTACCGAGGATGCCAAGAACACCGTCTATCTGCGCCCGGAGACGGCACAGGGCATTTTTGTCAATTTCAAGAACGTACAGCGAACCTCCCGAAAGAAGATCCCCTTTGGAATCGGACAGATCGGCAAGTCCTTCCGCAATGAGATCACGCCCGGCAACTTCACCTTCCGCACCCGGGAGTTTGAGCAGATGGAGCTGGAGTTCTTCTGCGAGCCCGGCACGGATATGGAGTGGTTCCACTACTGGAGAGGCTTCTGCAGAGACTGGCTCTTGTCTCTTGGTATGAATAAAGACCATATCCGTCTTCGCGACCATGATAAAGAGGAGCTGTCCTTCTACTCCAAGGGGACCACGGATATTGAGTACACCTTCCCCTTTGGCTGGGGAGAGCTCTGGGGAATTGCAGATCGGACAGACTACGATCTGACCCGGCACCAGGAGGTCTCCGGCGCCGATATGTCCTACTTCGACGACGCTAAGAATGAGAAGTATATCCCCTATGTCATTGAGCCCTCTCTGGGCGCAGACCGTGTGGTTCTGGCCTTTCTCTGTGAGGCCTATGACGAGGAGAACATCGGGACCGAGGACAAGCCCGATATGCGCACGGTCCTCCACTTCCATCCGGCACTGGCTCCCGTCAAGGTCGGCGTCCTGCCCCTGTCCAAGAAGCTTGCGGAGGGCGCGACAAAGATCTATGAGCGCCTGTCTAAGAAGTTCAACTGTGAGTATGACGACAGGGGTAATATCGGCAAGCGCTACCGTCGCCAGGATGAGATCGGAACCCCCTTCTGCGTCACCTATGACTTCGATTCTGAGACGGACGGGGCTGTCACTGTCCGTGACCGCGACAGCATGGAGCAGGTTCGTCTGCCCATCGAAGAACTTGAGAAGTATCTGGAAGAGAAAATGGCTTTCTGAAGTGCATGATATATGAGCTCTGTAGGATGTGTACCTGCAGGGCTTTTTATATCCTTGAGATTCGCTTCACACGTTAATTAAACAAAACGGGAAAATTACATATTACACACCGCCCAAAACATGAATGGCATTTATTTCAGAAACTGGACAGAAAAGAGATGGACTGGGAATTTTACAGTGAGTTGGTGGACCATGATCATTGATATTACGAAAGAGTTATTTGTTCTTATATTTATCCTTGGTCTTCTGCCGAGTTGTTTTCTGAAAAAGAGACTGCAATTACAGACAAGATTCTGGGTTATTCTAAGTTTTCTTGTGTATGTGATTTGCCTGGCAAAAATTACTTTGTTTCCTGTTTATTTCTTCCGTGATGAGGACTTGCGCCAGATGAAGGAGGGGGTTGATTCCTATTTTGCTTTCTACCAGCTGATGCCTCTTGCGTCCATACGAAATTATCTGCACGAGGGGGCTTTGGTTCAGCTGATTGGAAATTTTCTGCTCTTATCGCCTCTCTCTGTCTATACTGAAATTTTTACGCGGAGAAAATGGAAAACAGGCAAGAAGATAGCTTTGCTCGCATTCGTGTCTGTTATGATTGAAGCTCTTCAGCTCTTACTTAATGTCGTAAGCGGCTTTCCGGCCAGAACAGCTGATATTGATGATTTTTTCCTGAATACTTCCGGAGCGGTATTGACCCTTGTGATTCTTGTTCTCTTTCGAAAGATGCTTCGAAACCACGAACACTTTAAAGAGGCACTTGACTCCCTCTTCTATGATTGATTTGGCGGTTATGCCCGCCAGGCGGAGTTCTACTGGCGGGCGTGACTGCAGCGCTTGATGTAACCATTCAACGTGCCCTTCCAACATGGTTGAATACGAAAAACTACCATAGACAGGACATGATTATTTGGATCGATTGCGGAAAGAAGTTTCGGAAGTTTTTGATTGTCAATATCTTTGAAATATGTTCTTAAAAAAATACAATTTATATGTTATAATCCACATAGCTGATTAAAGAAAAAGAAGTGTTGTGCAGGTTATTATGAAACGTGTTGAAAGTTATATCAAACAGGATCAATAAGTTCTTGGGCGATATAGAGACTGTCTGGAGGGAGGACACGTTAAAAAGACACTGGGGGCTATCGTTAAGTGGTCAGTTATGAGCACTTTTTTATCTATTGAGGTGATTCTATGAAATGTCCTGCATGTGGCAAGGAGATGGAATCCGGAACCATGAACTATACAGGCGCATGGTGTTTAGGTAGTGTCTGGTGGCAGAAGGAGAGGAGTACAGAGACTGTACGGCTTCATGTATATGGGGATGTGGATTATCCGCTTGGAGATAAGGAAAAATGCAGGGGCTACTACTGCCCGGACTGCGAGATGCTGATCCTTCCCAAGGGGAGCCATGACTATCGGGCAAAATAAGGAAATTGTATTTTTACAGGTACAAGATTGGCAGCGAGGGCAAAAATGGGAGAAATAACTCCCTTTTTGCCCTCATTTTGTACAGATCAGGGTACAGACAATTGACCTTTCGGGTCAGTATGTTATTATTTTACCAGTGCTCAGAGGGGAAACCTCTGGAACATGGAAGTGGCGCTCGGAGGATTGTGAAGAGGGCACTTCAGCAGTTGATTTGTAGGAGGAAAATTCAATGGCAAACAAATGGGTCTACAAGTTTACCGAGGGCCGCGCGTCCATGCGCAACCTCTTGGGCGGTAAGGGCTGTAATCTGGCTGAGATGACTTACATGGGCATGCCCATCCCTCAGGGATTCACCATCACCACCGAGGCTTGCACCGCTTACTATGACAACGGCAAGGGCCTTCCCCAGGAGGTCCTGGATCAGATCGATGAGAACATCGCCTGGCTGGAGGAGATTAACGGCAAGAAGTTCGGTGATCCCAACGATCCCCTTCTGGTATCTGTCCGCTCCGGTGCCCGCGCGTCCATGCCCGGTATGATGGACACGATTCTGAACCTGGGCTTAAATGACATCGCTGTCGAGGGATTCGCCAAGAAGACTAACAATGAGCGCTTCGCCTATGATTCCTATCGCCGTTTCATCCAGATGTATTCTGATGTCGTTATGGAGGTCTCCAAGTCCCTTTTTGAGAAGGAGATTGATGACGTCAAGGCCAAGAAGGGCATCACCTATGATGTTGAGATGGATGTCGATGATCTGAAGGAATTGGTTCGCCGCTTCAAGGGCATTTACAAGAATGCGCTGGGAGAGGACTTCCCCCAGGAGGCCAAAAAGCAGCTGATCGGCGCGGTTTTAGCCGTATTCCGTTCTTGGGATAACCCCCGTGCCATCGTATACCGCCGCATGAACGATATCCCCGGTTCCTGGGGTACTGCCGTGAATGTGCAGACCATGGTATTCGGTAACAAGGGTGAGACCTCCGGTACCGGCGTTGCCTTCACCCGCAATCCCTCTACCGGCGCCAAGGGCATTTTCGGCGAGTACCTGCTCAATGCCCAGGGTGAGGACGTCGTTGCAGGTGTTCGTACACCCCAGCCCATCTCCACACTTGAGAACGCCATGCCCGCAGTCTATAAGCAGTTCATGGAGCTGGCAACCAAGCTGGAGAACCACTTCCATGATATGCAGGATATGGAGTTCACCATCGAGGAGGGCAAGCTCTACTTCCTTCAGACCCGTGACGGCAAGAGAACAGCTCCCGCAGCCATCAAGATCGCCTGTGATCTGGTTGACGAGGGACAGATTGACGAGCAGACCGCAGTAAAGCGCATTGACGCCAAGTCCCTGGATCAGCTCCTGCATCCCTCTTTCGATGCGGAGGCTCTGAAGGCAGGACAGGTGATTGGTACAGCTCTTCCCGCTTCTCCCGGTGCTGCCGCAGGTAAGGTTGTCTTCGACGCGGACGAGGCCAAGGCACAGGGAATCGGCGGCGCAGGTGAGAGAGTCATCCTGGTTCGTCTTGAGACTTCTCCTGAGGATATCGAGGGAATGCATGCCGCTCAGGGTATCCTGACGGTTCGTGGCGGTATGACCTCACATGCAGCTGTCGTTGCCCGCGGAATGGGCACCTGCTGTGTATCCGGCTGCGGTGATATTGTCATCGATGAGGAGGCCAAGGTATTCACCTTGGGCGGAGAGACCTTCCATGAGGGAGATTACATTTCTCTCGATGGTACAACCGGTAAGATCTACAAGGGTGATATCGCTACCAAGGAGGCTGAGATCGGCGGAGACTTCGGCCGCGTGATGGCCTGGGCTGACAAGTACCGCAAGCTGAAGGTTCGCACCAATGCCGATACGCCCGCAGATGCGGCCAAGGCCCGTGAGCTGGGTGCCGAGGGTATCGGCCTCTGCCGTACCGAGCACATGTTCTTCGCTGAGGACAGGATCGCTGCCTTCCGCGAGATGATCTGCTCCGACACCGTTGAGGAGAGAGAGAAGGCTCTTGAGAAGATCGAGCCTTACCAGCAGGGCGATTTCGAGAAGCTCTATGAGGCTATGGAGGGCAATCCGGTGACCATCCGTTTCCTGGATCCCCCTCTTCATGAGTTCGTGCCCAACACCGAGGAAGAGATCAAGAAGCTGGCTGATACCCAGGGCAAGAGCGTACAGCAGATCAAGGATATCATTGCCGGTCTCAAGGAATTCAACCCCATGATGGGTCACAGAGGACTTCGTCTGGCCATTACCTATCCCGAGATTGCCCGCATGCAGACGACTGCCGTTATCCGTGCGGCCATCAAGGTAGCCAAGGCGCATCCCGACTGGAATCTTGTACCTGAGATCATGATTCCCCTCTCTTGCGATGAGAAGGAGCTGGCATTTGTCCGCAACATCGTTGTAGAGACCGCTGACAAGGAGATCGCGGCCGCAGGAGCTGACCTCAAGTATGAAGTCGGCACCATGATTGAGATCCCCAGAGCTGCTCTGACAGCAGACAAGATTGCCAACCAGGCGGAGTTCTTCTGCTTCGGAACCAATGACCTGACCCAGATGACCTACGGTTTCTCCCGTGATGATGCCGGCAAGTTCCTGGATTCCTATTACAGCAACAAGATCTTCGAGTCTGATCCCTTTGCCAAGCTGGATCAGGTCGGCGTCGGCAAGCTGATGGAGATGGCTGTCGATCTCGGCAAGAAGTCCAGACCTCAGCTCCATGCGGGTATCTGCGGCGAGCACGGCGGTGATCCCTCATCCATCGAGTTCTGCCACAGGATCGGTCTTGACTATGTGTCTTGCTCACCTTTCCGTGTGCCCATCGCCCGTCTGGCAGCAGCACAGGCCGCTCTGAAGGATTGAGCCGATCGTCGGTCTGCTGAGCCGCGCGTAAGAGTATAATGGATTTTCATGGGGTCATACCTTTCCTCGGAAGGGTATGGCCTTTTTTAGGAAAAGTTTCGAAAATAGCTCTGTATCTTTTCGGACAAAACCTGTAAGCTTATATCTTAGGAAACAGGTGCTATTTATGGATATAATTACTGAAATCAAAACAATTGCCAAAGAGGATCCCGGCCGCCCCGCTTTTGTCTTCCGAAGAGAACAGATCAGTTACGGAGAACTCTGGGAGAGAGGCTGTCGCCTTGCCCTTCGCCTTATCGGGGAGGAACTGGATCCCAAGCAGCCGATCCCGGTCTATGGGCATAAGAGTGCCTGGATGCCGGTCTGCTTTTTGGCCTGCTCCCTGTCCGGTCATACCTATGTGCCGATGGACGTGAATATGCCGGACGGCCGCATCGCCGATATCATACATGCCGTGGCAAGCCCCCTTGTCCTTGCGGCAGAAGAACTGGCAGAGTTCAGAGGGGTTCATCAGATGGACCGGCGCATGCTGGAAGAGATCTGTCTTAAGGAGGCTGTGTCGGCGGAGGAGACCGAATTTTTGCCGGGCCTGGCAGATGACGACATTCACTATATGATTTTTACTTCCGGATCGACGGGAAAGCCCAAGGGCGTCAAGGTGACGCATGCCAATCTGAATGCTTACCTGAGCTGGTCGCCCGGTCTGGTGGAGGGCAGACGGGGGATTTTTCTGAACCAGGCTCCCTTCTCCTTTGACTTGTCGGTGATGGACACATACACTGGGTTGGCAACCGGTTCCACCATTGCCTGCCTGGATCGGGATCTGATCAGAGATGTGACTGCAGCTGTGGAGTTCATTCGAAAAAATGGAGTGAATTACTGGGTGTCAACGCCTTCCTTCGCGGATTTGGCTATGGGAGAACCCTGCTTTGACGCAAAACATCTTTCCGGAATCAGTCATTTCCTCTTCTGCGGAGAGCCCCTGACACCGCGAACCGTTTGCAGCTTGCGCGAACGCTTTCCGGATGCCCATATCATCAATACCTATGGGCCGACGGAGACCACGGTCTGTGTGACGGCGACGGAGATTACGGATGACATCTTAAAGACAGAAAGTCTGCTTCCTGTCGGATATGCTAAAGACAAAACAGAGATTTATGCCGTAGATACGGAGGGAAAGCGCCTGCCCGAGGGGCAGGTCGGAGAACTGATCATCAATGGTGATACCGTCGCTGCCGGTTACTATCGGAATGAGAAACAGACCAGGGATCATTTCTTTTTGGACGAAAAGGGGATTGCTTCCTATCGGACCGGAGACATGGGCTATGTGAGAGAAGACGGTATGGTCTATTGCTCCGGCCGCGCCGACGGACAGGTGAAGCTGCATGGCTATCGGATTGAGCTTGGCGATATCGAGAAGAATCTCTTGACCCTGGACGGGGTAGATGGGGCTGTGGTATTGCCAAAGATGAGAGATGGGGTGGTCCACAGTCTGGCGGCACTTGTTCTTCAGAAGGAGGGCTGGGACAGCTCCTATGCCAGACGCAAGTATATTCGTCAGAGCCTGGGAGAGCGGATCCCCTCTTATATGGTCCCCAAGAAGGTGGTCCTGGTGAATTCTTTCCCGATGACCATGAACGGTAAACTGGATAAAAAAGCGCTGGAGGAGCTGATCTGATGTCATTATTCGTTGATCAAAGTTTCTTCCTCTCCCTGATTGCCCTGTCCCTGCCGGCATTGATCCTGGGCTATCTGGAAAAACCAATCGCCCCATATGGGAGTCTGGTCTCCCTGATCTACGTCTATCTGGCCATGGGCAAAAAACCGGGAGCTCTGGCATTTCTGGCCCTTTTTCTGGCCATCGGTTATGCACTGGATCGGGGATATCTGGCTGTGCGTATGCGCTGGGGAAGAAAGACCTGGCTGTATCGTATCTTCCTTTTTGCTTCGATTCTGCCTTTGGCACTCTATAAGTTCTCTCTGGCGGTCAACTGGCAGCTACACCTCTTTGGCTTCCTGGGCCTGTCCTATATGACTTTTAAATCGACACAGATCATCATTCAGACCTATGACGGTTCGATTGATCGGGTGAGCTTATGGGACTTCCTCTATATGAACCTCTTCTTTCCGGTGTTGACTTCGGGTCCCATTGATCGGAGTCAGCGTTTTAGCGGAGATATGCACCGGGTTCTTCCGAGAGAGGATTATATGGATCTGGCGGGGAGAGGTCTGCAGAAGATCCTTCTGGGAGCAATCTATAAATTTGCCCTGGGAGCCGCTTTCTATCATCTCTATACCAATTTCGGAATGAAGACGGATCCCAAGCATATCCTGGTCTACTTCTATGGTTACGGCTTCTATCTCTTCTTTGATTTCGCAGGCTACTCTCTCATGGCGGTGGGAGCCTCCTACCTCTTTGGTATAGAGACCCCGGAGAATTTTAAAGCTCCCTTCCGAAGCCTTGATATTATTGAGTTCTGGGATCGCTGGCACATCAGTCTTTCGCACTGGTTTCGAGATTTTGTCTTCTCCCGTATCTCCATGGGTCTGATGAAGACAAAGAAATTCAAGAATCGCCTGACTGTGGCAGGCATTGCCTTTTTCATCAATATGGGGATCATGGGGGTCTGGCACGGGACAAGTCCTCAGTATCTGATCTATGGTCTCTATCATGGTTTGCTCCTGACGCTGACGGAAGTTTTCCATAAGAAGTCTAAGTTCTACAAGAAGCACAGGAAAGAAAAATGGTTCAAATTTCTCTCCTGGGGGATTACTTTTCACCTGGTCTTCTTCGGCTTCTTCATCTTCTCGGGGAGATTTATGGACTTGATTAAGTTAAAATAGGATTTGAGATGGAGGACTGCATGGAAAGACTTTGACGGTGCGTGTATTCCATCATTGGGTTTGGCCGTATGAGGAGTGTCTGTATGGGAGAGCACTCCAAAGACAGAAGTTACGGGGAATAGAAAGCAGGTAAGAAATGGAAGAAAAATTACTGGAGATTCTGGCAGAGATCTGTGAGGACGAGGTGGTCATGGAAGACCCGGATATCAATCTTGATGAAGAGGGACTGATCGACTCCCTGGGCTACATGGAACTTCTGGTGGAAATCGAAGAGGCCTTCGGTGTGGTCATCGCTCCTGCGGAGTACAGCAGAGAGGAGATGGACACCCCGGCCAAGATTATCGCTGTCGTTAAATCAAAGATGGAGCAGGCATGAGACGAATCCAGGCATTTTTGATGGCGCTGATCCTCTTTGTCTTCTTTCTGGCCGGCTTTCATCTGACGATGAGCCGGATCAGCCTGCGGGGAGGCGATGGGTTTCGCTTTTTCTACAGCGATTTGCGCAATAAGTCGCTGGCCGCTCTGACAGATAATATGGATGAGGATACCATGCCCATCTTCGGTTCTTCCGAACTGGGAACCTGGATCGAGGAGCCTTATCATATCAGCCATATGTTTGCCAGACAGCAGGTGGATTCCATGACAGTTGGACATCCGATGGTGCAGTCTTTGCAGGATGCGATCAGCCTGGCGGCCATTGATGGGAGCAGATCCCCCAAAAAGGTCACGCTTTTGGCTTCTCCAACCTGGTTCTACGGAGATGGGGTCGCTTCAACGGCCTTTAAGCAGCATTTTTCCGACACGGCCTATCTGGCCATGTTGAAGAATGACCGCCTTTCCGCCGAAACCAGGCAGAAGATCATCAACCGGGTTATGGTGCTGGCATCTTCGGACATCGCTTTCTCAAACCGGATCAAGGCCTATCAGCGGGCTTATGCCACGGAGGATGCATCTGCCACGGAGCGGTTGACAGCAGATCTGCTGGCAGCGAACCGGGGAGACCGGGAGAATTTTGCCGCAGCGGTACTGAAGCTGAAGAATGCGAATAAGGTGGCCAAAAATATTGAGCCGACAGAGGCGACCGTTCATTCCTATCAGTCAGAGGATGGCAGTGTCGATTGGGAGAAGATGAAGGCGGATGCAATCAGTGAAACCGCATCTCAATCGGATAATCCCCTCTATGTGAAGAATGAGTCCTGGAAGAACCTGTATCAGAAGAGCTATCAGGCGGGAACTCAGATCCATAAGGGTGAACAGTGGACCTCGGCCAAGGAGAAGGGGGATTTGGAACTTTTCCTGCAGGTGGCAAAGGAGCTGGGGATTCAAACGCAGGTGATCATTCTGCCCATCAGCGGTTATTGGTATGACGCGACCGGGATGCCGCAAGCCAACCGGGAATCTGCCTATCAGGCAATTGCAAAGAGCGCAGCTGCTTATGGAGTCAGGTGTGTAGACTTGAGCAAGCATGAGTACACGCCCTATTTCCTGGCAGATGCCTATCACCCCTGGTCTCTTGGATGGGTATATATCAATGAGGCAATCTATGATTTTTATAAAAATTAAGAAGATATTGACGGACCGTAAATTCTGGAAGTACACAGGAAGCTATCTGGCCCTGATGATTGTGCTGTATCTTTTGTTGATTCTCAGCAGCGGTCTGGCCAAGCCTGGATTCACATACGCGGCATTCTGACCCACGAGCCGGAAATGCTATACAATTTGGAAGACCAAAAACTGTGTACTATTTTTAGCAAAAGAGAGAGAATGGGAGAAGGATATGACTACTAATCCTCACAGAGCCTGCGTTCTGTTATGGGCCTATCCCTCAGAAAAAGGATGAAAATCAGAGGGAACTGGATATATTAGACAATTTAGACAGGGAGAAATTGTATATTATTTTGCGCGGAAGAGAAATGGGGAGGCAAAGCAAACATAGAAAGAGAAGATTTTTAGATGTTATGCATAAAAAATGCGAATAAAAACTGTTGACAATGCATAAGCCAAGATGTAAGATACTATTGTTCCGGAGAACAAGACGGGACAGAAAGAAGCAATATCCCCGGTTGTGGCAGTTCCCCTTTCTTTCATGACAATACCCCCTTTTCATAGAGATTTCTTCCGCAACCAATTTTGAATACCCCCCTTTTCGACAGCAGATTTCACAATCGGCTGTCATTTTTTTTGTCAAAAAATGCAGAGGGCAGTCAGATCTTCGGATGGTACAATGTAGGAAACGAATATTTGAGATAATGTTTCTGGATGAGGGAAAAATGGATAGGAAAGCGGTAAGAAGTAAAATTCTGACAGGAAGTTTGAAAGTACTCAAGGAAAAAGGAGCCAGATTTACCATGGATGATCTGGCCAGGTGCCTGTCTATGAGCAAGAAGACCATTTATAAGGTCTTCTCGGATAAGGAGGCCATACTGACGGACCTGGTCGATAATGTCTTTGACCAGGTCGCCAAGGATCAGAAGATTATTTTAGATGACAGGGATCTGTCTGTTGTGGACAAGCTCAGAGGAATTCTCTGTGTGCTGCCGGTTGAGGCCAGGGGGATTAACTTTGCGGAACTCTTTCGCTTCCGGGAAAAGTATCCGAGGCCATATCAGCGCATGGAAAGCCGCATAGAGAGCAACTGGGAGCCCACCTTTGAGCTGATCCAAAGGGGGATAGAAGAGAGGCAGCTTCGGCCCGTGAATCCCAGTGTAATCAAGGTGATTTATGAGTCCACAATCGAGCGCCTGCTCTATGGGGACAGGGCGGCTGAGATGGAGCTGGACTATAATGAGGCTCTTGAAGAGGTCGCAAACCTGATCATTGATGGGATTAGGAACTGAGAAGAAGAGCCAGAAGCTGAGAAAATCAGTCGGTAGAAGGAAGCGGGAGAAGGATATGACAGAGAGATCCAGGGAGATTTTTGGCAATGCCATTTCCAGGAGAGATTATCAGAGGGCTGTACATTCCAAGGAGAAATATGCGAGAAAGTTCGGTGATGACAGCAGAGAGCTCTATCCGGTGGAAATTGAGGATAATCCGGTCATTGGGGACCGGCTGGGCGTAAAGGATATTCGACTGGGACAGGCCCTTCGGTCCGGAGAACAGATCAGGCCCGCGGACTTCGATCACAGGAAGGGATTGATCGTGGGGAATATCCGCATGGGATTCGGCCATTACCGCATCTCCATGGCGATGGCGTCCGCGGCTCATGCGCTTGGCTACACCCCATACTGGATGGACTTGAATTCTTATCCGCAGACGACAGCGACCAAGCTGATCAGCGCCCAGAATGACCTCTATTCTCTGGGCTCTCGTCTGTCCCGTTTCAGGCTTTTTAACAAGCTGGTCTGGGAGTCCATGAATTACGAGGGCTTTCGGGCCCTGACCTACAACGCCTCCGATCAGAAGAAGGCGGAACTGATGGCCCCCCTCTTTCGGGAGATTCCCAAGGACATTCCTCTTCTCGCTACCCATGTGTGGCCGGCTCAGGCTGCCCTGCACGGGGGAATGCGGTATGTGGTCAATGCCATTCCTGACAACTGGCCCATGGCTCTGCACCTGGCGGAGGGGAGCCTTCACACGGTTCAGTGCAACTACGCCTATCAGGGCTACCGCACCCTTTATGGCTTCGCCAAGAAGAAGGTCTTAAGGTCCATTCCGCCGGACCAGCTCATTTATACGGGACACTATGTGGATCATGAAATTGTCGCCAATGTGCAGACGGACTGCCAGGCGAGGATTGAGAGAAAGAAGAGAGGGGAGCCCATGCGCTTTCTTCTGACTATCGGCGGAGCGGGAGCTCAGAGAGATCTTTTTAGCGCTATTATCCGCCATCTGCTTCCGGCCGTTCGAAATAAGCGGGCCGCCCTCTATGTGAATGTCGGAGATTATCGCAATGTCTGGGAGGAGCTGCTCGCGGACATTCCGGAATTGGGCAGGTGCGCGACAGAGCGCTTTTTGAATTTTGAGGAGGCCGCGGCGTTTGCGGATGGAGCCCTGACCGACTCCGTCGAGGGGGTTCACGCCTTCTATCACAGAAATATTTTCGAGGCGGTCTATATCACTAATCTGCTCATGCGGTCCTGTGACCTGCTGGTGACCAAGCCGTCCGAGCTGGCCTTCTATCCGGTGCCCAAGCTTTTTATCCGCCGGGTGGGAAAGCATGAGATGTGGGGGGCGATTCACTCCGCGGAGATGGGGGACGGGAGCCTGGAGTGCCGGGATATTCCCCATATTTTGCAAATGACTGACCTCTTTTTGGGAGAGAACCGGGAATTGATCCGCATGTGCGAGAATATACAGAGGAATAAGGACAGCGGTCTGTACAACGGAGCTTATCGGGCGGTTGAACTGGCCATGCATTTGAGGGAGAAATCATGATGGAAAACGAAAAGCAACTGACTGGACGGGAGAAGGCCTCTTATGGTCTGGGCGCGGTCGGCAAGGATATGGTCTATATGCTGTCTGCCTCTTATATTCTCTACTATTTTCAGGATATTATGGGAGTTTCCGCGGCTGCTATGGGGATTATCCTGCTGGCGGCCCGTGTCTTCGACGCCTTCAATGATCCGATCATGGGGGTCATTGTGGCGAAAACCAGAACCCGCTGGGGCAGGTTTCGGCCCTGGATGTTTTTTGGAACACTGACCAATGCCATCGTCTTATATCTGATGTTTTCCGCGCCGCCAAGCCTGGATACAGGAGGGATGATTGCCTATGCGGCCATCAGCTATGTTCTCTGGGGCGTGACCTATACGATGATGGATATCCCCTTCTGGTCTATGATCCCAGCCTTCACCGAGGGGGGCAAAGAGAGGGAGGGGCTGACAACTCTGGCCCGGTCCTGCTCCGGCGTGGGGAGCGCTCTGGTTACGATTTTCACCATGATTTTAGTGCATGCCCTGGGAGACGCTTTCGGACATGGATCCGGTTCGCAGGAGGTGGAGCGAGTCGGTTTTCAGATCTTCGCCCTGATTGTCGCGGTTTTATTTGTGATCTTTATTGCCATTACCTGCCTGGCGATCAAAGAGAAGTCTACTGTTGATATGGAAACCGCAAGCCTGGGACAGATGTTTCGGGCTTTGATCTCCAATGATCAGGCCATGTGTGTGGTTGTCACCATTGTCCTGGTGAACTCCGCCCTCTATATCACATCGAATCTTGTCCTTTATTTCTTCAAGTATGATTTTGGAGGAACTGCCTGGTACCAGTCCTACACGGGCTTTAATATGGTCGCGGGCGCGGCGCAGATTCTGGCTATGATGGTTCTCTATCCTCTGCTTCGCCGCTTTGTCAGTTCCATCCGAATCTTCTACATCAGTCTTGCCATGTCCATGCTGGGATACATCATTCTCTTTGCGATCGCGAGCCTGGGGCAGAATCATCTGGTCCTTCTGCTGATCCCGGGCGTCCTGATCATGGCGGCGAGCGGCATGAACAATGTCCTGACTACGATTTTTCTGGCCAATACCGTCGATTACGGTCAGCTGATCAGGGGAAGAAGAGATGAGTCAGTCATCTTTTCCATGCAGACCTTTGTTGTGAAGCTGGCCTCGGGCCTGGCCGCTTTGGTCGCGTCCCTGGCCCTCCAGGCCTTCCGCCTAAGCTCCACAGCCACCAGAAGCGCAGATCAGAGTGTGGATTTCTCGGCCGGTGTCTCCATGGCATCCAAGATGGGACTTCGCATGGTGATGACCCTGATTCCCATCGCGGGTCTGATGATTGCCTTTTTCTGGTTCCGCAAAAAGTATGTCCTGACGGATGCCAGGTTGGAGGAGATCAGTGAGCAGCTGAGAGAGAAGGAGCGGTCATGATTCGTATCATTGGAAGAGATCGGCCCGTTTTTATCTTAGAGGGCAGGCAAAGCGCCTATATCTTTCGGGTGCTTGTGACGGGACATTTAGAGCATCTCTATTATGGCGGGAAACTGCGGGTGGAAAGGGAGTCTGATCTTGACTCCCTGATTCCCAAGCGGGCATTCGCGCCGGGGAATACGATATTATATGACAATACGCGGCCGGATTTCTCTCTGGAGAGTACTTGTCTGGAGTGGACGTCGCCCGGAAAGGGGGACCTCAGGGAACCCATGATTGAGCTCGTGGACGCCAGGGGAAACCGCAGCGCGGACTGGGTCTATGAGTCCTGCGAGCTTCAAAAGGGAAAGAGCGCGATGGCGACCATGCCGTCCGCCTGGGCAAAAGCCGGGCAGTCGGACGCGCCCGGGGATTCATTAGATGATGCCGGAGATGAAAGCCGAAAGAGTAAGGAGTCGGACGGGGTTGAGGAGGTCAGGATCACTCTGCGGGACCGGTTGAGCAAAAATCGGCTGGATCTCTACTATGCTCTTTTTCCTGAAAAGGATGTCATCACCCGAAGGGCTCTTCTGACCAATGAGAGCGGGGAGGAGCTTGTGATCCGCCGTCTGATGAGTTACGGGCTGGATCTGAGACCGCGCGCTCTGGATGTCATCGCCTTTGACGGCGGCTGGGCCCACGAGATGAATCAGAAGCGTCAGCCCCTGACCGTGGGGAAATGGTCCATGACCAGCCGTGCCGGGACCTCCTCCAGCCGCTGCAATCCCTTCTTTATGCTCTTAAGCCCGGATTGCGGGGAGGATCGAGGGGAGGCCTATGCCTTTAATCTGATCTACTCCGGGAACCACTATGCTGCTGTTGAGCGGACGGCAGCCGGGCTTGTGCGTGTGCTGGCAGGTATTAGTCCCGAAGACTTCTCCTGGCAGCTCTCCCCCGGCGATTCCTTCGAGAGTCCGGAGGGGGTTCTGACCTATAGCGATCGCGGATTCAACGGGATCAGCGCCAATATGCACAGCTTTGTGAGGGAGCATATCCTCAGGGGAGTCTGGGCTAAGAGGGACAGGCCCATCCTCCTCAACAGCTGGGAGTCTAACTACTTTGATATCTCAGAAAAAAAACTGCTCAGCCTCGGCAGGGAGGCGGCCCGTCTGGGGATAGAGCTTCTGGTCATGGACGACGGCTGGTTTGGAGAGCGGACAGATGATCATCGATCCCTGGGAGACTGGACGCCTGATCCAAAGAAGCTGCCGGGAGGTCTGAAATCTCTGGCAGACCAGATCCATGGTCTGGGCCTTAATTTCGGGATCTGGGTGGAGCCGGAGATGGTCAATACAGACTCCGACTTCTATCGACAGCATCCTGACTGGACCATGGAATTGCCCTGGAAGAGAGAGAGTCAGGCGGAGGGACGGAATCAGAGAATCCTTGATCTGGCCAATCCGCAGGTCGTGGATGAAATGATCCGTCGGTTGAAGGAGCTTTTTTCTTCCGCTGAAATCAACTACGTCAAGTGGGACATGAACCGGATCTTCTCAGATGTCTATTCTCCGGCCTTGCCCTTCGCGCGGCAGCAGGAGACAGGCCACCGCTATGTTCTCGGTCTCTATCGCATGATGAAGGAGCTGACAGAGAGCTTCCCGGAAATTCTCTTTGAGGGCTGCGCCGCCGGGGGCAATCGCTTCGACCTGGGGATCCTCTCTTATTTCCCGCAGATCTGGGGCTCTGATGATACGGATCCGGTGGCCCGAATCGACATACAGAGGGGATACTCTTACGGCTATCCCCAGATCTGCTTCGGATCGCATGTCTCCGCCAGCCCGAATCATCAGACCCTGCGGAGAACGTCTCTGGATACCCGCTTTGCCGTGGCAGCCTTCGGGAATCTGGGCTACGAGCTCAATTTGAGGGATCTGCCCAGGGAAGAGAAGGAGAAGATCCGATCACAGATCAGCCTCTACAAGAAGTACCGTCATATTCTCCAGTCAGGACAGTTCTACCGGGGAAGAGGAGATAATGAGACGGACTGGACGATCGTCTCTGCCGACAGAAGTCGGGCGGTCGGTTTTTACAGCAGAACCGTGAACCGGGCGGGAGAAGATCTCTCCTTCTTCTATCCGAGGGGGCTGGATCCCGCGCGAAGATATCATTTTTTCAACCGGCCCCAGAAGGTGGATGTGAGGGCTATGGGATCTTTGATCAATCAGCAGACCCCCGTACATGTGAGAGAGGGGGGGCTTCTCCACAATGTGATCGCCGGATTCGTTCAGCTTAAGGGGGAGACAGAGGATCTCACAGCTTACGGGGATGCCCTGATGGCCGGGCTGGCATGCGGGCAGAACTTCGTGGGGACCGGATTTGATGAGCGGGTTCGCTATCTGCCCGATTTTGCCTGCAGACTCTATTTTATGGAGGAAGTTGATTCACAGGGATTTTATTCGTAAGAGGGCCGGGACCGGTATACCTGGCACGCAGACCGATATGTCCGGGGAGATTTCGGATGGCGAAATGGCGGATCGCGTCTGAGATGGCAGAATCTTGCACATTCGAGAAAAAAACACTATGATTATGCAAGTATATTCTCGAGAGCAAGAAACAAGTCGGCGGAATTTTTGTGCAGACACTGATTCGGGAGGCCCCGGTCAGTGTCTTTTTTGGGATTCGAAACGACTTCTTTGGAAGGGTTCTTCTCGGGATTCTCAAAGAGATCAAGAGCCCGATCAGGGGTTCAGAAGAGGAGTAAACTTGAAATTCAGTGAATTTGGACTAAAAAAAGACCTGCTCAGCGCGATTCGAAAGGCGGGCTATGAGGAGCCGACGCCTGTACAGGAAGAGTCCATCCCTGTCATCTTAGAGGGACGGGATATGATCGGCTGCGCGCAGACCGGCACCGGGAAAACGGCGGCCTTCGCCCTGCCTGTTTTACACAAGCTCACGCTTTTAAAGAGACCCAGGGTCAGAGCCCTGGTGCTTACCCCCACGCGTGAATTGGCCATTCAGATCTTTGATAATTTTAAAAAATACGGGAGATATCTGCATCTGAGGACGGTTTGTCTCTACGGGGGAGCAAAGAGGGGACCTCAGATCGGAGCTCTGCGCAGGGGGGCGGATATCCTGGTCGCCACACCGGGACGGCTGCTGGACTTCATGGGCCAGGACCTGGTGGACCTGAGCTCTGTGGAAATCCTGGTCTTGGATGAGGCGGACCGGATGCTGGATATGGGATTTCTCCCGGATGTCAGCCGCATTGTTGAGAGTACGCCCTCTAAGCGGCAGACGCTTATGTTCTCGGCCACCATGGAGAAGGAGGTTCGCCAGCTGGCGGATCGGATGCTGAAGGATCCGGTCCAGGTTCAGGTGACTCCGGAGAATGAGGCGGCCGATACGGTCGAGCAGAAGCTCATTTTCAGCAGCCGAGAGGACAAGAGGGAGATCATTGCCTCCCTGCTGACAGACGAGGCGGTGGAGAGCGCGATTGTCTTTACCAGAACCAAGCACGGGGCCGATAAGCTGTCCAGGGAATTAAAGCGTCGGGGAATCGAGTCTGTGGCGATTCACGGGGATAAGACCCAGGGGCAGAGGCAGGATGCCCTGAATCGCTTTAAGTCCGGCAAGGTCAGGGTTATGGTGGCTACGGACGTGGCTGCAAGAGGCCTGGATATCCCCAAGCTGTCCCATGTCTTCAACTATGATGTGCCGGAGGAGGCCGGCGCCTACATCCACCGCATCGGTCGTACCGGTCGCGCGGGGGAGAGCGGTATCGCCATTACCCTCTGTTGTGAGGCGGAGCTGGACGCCCTGCGTGAGGTAGAGGAGCTTTTAGAGAAGCCCATTCCGGAGCTTCAGACGCAATGGTCCCTTCCTCTGGAGAGAAAGGCCAGAAAGGGAAAGGGAGGGCGCACAAGACATGGTCGGAGCGGATATCGGTCAGGAGGCCAGAAAAATGCCGGAAAGAGCGGTCACAAGACCGGCAGCAGGAACCGCCAGGGACACGCAGACCGCAGGCAAAAGGCGGGCGGCGCTTCCGGGAGCGGCCGCGGAAGAAGGCGCAGGGACCAGGGGCCCCGCCCCATGCCCAATATCAATAACGGGCGGTCTGAGAGGGAGAATATCAGCGACGAGTCCAGAGGAAGAGGAGGATATTCCGGCTCTTATTACGGGCAGGGGAGAGGACGCTAATATGTTTTACTTCATTGCCAACATACATTCCAGAAGCGGGCAGAGCATGAAGGCCTGGGAGAAAATCAGTCATCGGCTGAACGAGAGAGAGGTCTCTGCCCAAATCCATATGACCCGGTTCGCGGGCCATGCCGTGCAGCTGGCGGATCAGCTTTCAGACCAGGCGGCCGCTGATTTTGATCGCTGTGGCCTGCGATCGACCATTGTCGCGGTCGGGGGAGACGGCACCTTTAACGAGGTGATCAATGGTATGCATGACTTCGATAAGGTGAATCTGGCAATGATTCCTCTGGGCAGCGGCAATGACCTGGGGCGGGGACTTGGAATTACCAATAAGGATCCGCTGGCGAGGCTGGAGGACATTCTGACCGATTGTCACGACAGAGAAAGGGCAGCAGAGTCTGAGAGCCGGGTTCGCAGGATGGATCTGGGGCGGGTGGAGCTGGACGACGGGAACAGCCGTCTCTTCGCCATTTCCTGCGGCATGGGCTTTGATGCCGCTGTCTGCAGGGGAGTAGACCACATGTATATGAAGGGGATCTTGAATAAGCTTCATTTGGGGCGGCTGTCCTATCTTACCAAGACCCTGCAGACCATTCTCTCCATGCCCCTCTACCGGGGGAGGGTTTTCTATCGGAAAGAAAAAGGCCGCAGCTGTCTTGAAGTTGAGAACATGATCTTCGTGGCTGCTATGAATCAGGCGGCTGAAGGAGGAGGCGTCCCCATGTATCCCGGAGCAAATGCCTTCGACGGGAAGTTCGGTATCTGTCTGGCGGATTCTGTGCCCCGCCTGCTCGCCCTGATCATGCTGCCCGGCTTTCTCTTTCGAATGCACAAAATCCTGCCCGGCGTGCATCAGATAGAGACGAAGAGTCTGCAGATTCATATGGAAGAAGCCCTGCCGGTTCACTCAGACGGGGAGGATCTTGGCATGCATCGAAAGATCAGAATCACCTGTCTGCCGGGAAAGCTGCGGATTTTTATATAATACTTTGTCTGGTCAGACTTTTTTGCGGCCCGGTCTCAGGGGCCGGGCCTGTAAAAGACAGGAGAGGAGGTTATATGGATTCGACTTTTGAACAAGTGCTGAGGGCCTATGAGAGCATACGGGATCGCATTCCCTTCACACCCAGGGTGGCTCTGGTTCTGGGGTCCGGTTTGGGTGATTTCGCTGACAGCATGCAGCTGGAGGGTTTGATTCCCTATCAGGAGATTGCGGGATTTCCACAGTCGACGGCGCCGGGACATGTGGGACGCTATGTGATCGGCTATGTGGCCGGGACGCCGACCGTCGTCATGCAGGGAAGGATTCATTACTATGAGGGCTATGAGATGGAAGAGGTGGTTATGCCGATCCGTCTGATGAAGCTGATGGGAGCTAAGATCCTCTTTCTGACCAATGCCTCCGGGGGCATTCGCCGGGGCCTTGCTGCGGGAGACCTCATGCTGATTCGCGACCAGATTTCCTTCCTCCTGCCTTCTCCCCTGCGCGGAGCAAATATTTCTCAGCTGGGAATCCGATTCCCGGACATGAGCCATATCTATGATCCCGACCTGTCCGATCTGATCAGGGATACGGCGGGGGAGGAGGGAATCCACCTTAAGGAAGGGGTCTATCTGCAGACAAGAGGGCCTCAGTATGAGTCGCCGGCGGAGATCCGCGCGGCCAGTGCTATGGGGGCGGATGCCGTCGGCATGTCCACTGCCTGTGAGGCGGTTGCGGCCAGACACATGGGAATGCGTGTGGTCGGCGTCTCCTGCATTTCCAACCTGGCGGCCGGGATCAGCCCTAAGCCTCTGTCGGAGGAGGAGGTTATCGAGGCCGGCAGGATCGTGGCGGAGAAATTCACCAGACTTGTGAAGGGCTCCATTGGGAAAATGTCAAAGGGAAAGAGAGAGGCGAGATGAATATCCGATTTTATAATGCCAGGCTCATGACCCTGGATGAGAGGGAAAGGCCTGCCCTGACCGAGGGGGAGCTCTGGGTACAGGGAAATCAGATTGTCTATATCGGGGACGGTCGTGACCGCCGGGCCCAGGAGGTCGCCTCAGAGAAAAGTCCCCTGGTCTGGGAGCGGCAGGAGAACTGCCAGGGCAATCTGCTGATGCCGGGATTTAAGAATGCGCACACCCACACGGCCATGACTTTTGTCCGCACAGTTGCGGATGATCTGCCTCTGCAGGATTGGCTGACCAAACAGATTTTTCCCAGAGAGGGCTGTCTTAGGGAGGAGGATATCTACTGGCTGGATATTCTCGGTATCATGGAGTATCTGACGTCCGGGATCACGTCCAACTTCGATATGTACTTCTATCCGCCCATGAATGCAAGCGCCTCTGTTGACACGGGATTTCGCACGGTTTTGGTGCCCGGCTTTAATAACTTCGGCGCGCCGATTGAGACTGTCGAGGAGAATATGTGCCGGGTGAATGAGATGGGGGAGCTCGTCTCCATGGTGGTGGGATTCCATGCGGAATATACGACATCCATGGAGCGGATGGAAGATGTGGCCAAATTGGCGTCGAAATACAAAAGTCCCGTCTTTCTCCATAATTCTGAGACAGAGAGGGAGGTAAAGGAGTGTATCGATCGCTGGGGCAAGACCCCGACCCAGCTGACAGATTCTCTGGGAATGTATGAGTACGGCGGCGGCGGTTACCACTGCATCTGGTTCTCTGATGAGGATTTTGAGATCTATAAGAGGAGAGGGCTGACTGCCGTCACCAATCCGGCCTCCAACCTCAAGCTGGCCTCCGGGATCGCCCCGATCAGCCGCTTCCTTGACGAGGGCATTTCTCTGGCGATCGGCACCGACGGAGCCTCATCCAACAATGCCCTGGATATGTTTCGGGAGATGTATCTGACAACGGCCCTTGCCAAGGTGCGGGAGGGGGATGCCTCCGCTGTTCCGGCCGAGGACGTTCTCTACATGGCGACAGCCGGCGGGGCGAAAGCGATGGGACTGACGGACTGCGATCGACTGGCTGAGGGCAAGAAGGCCGACTTGATTATGATTGATCTCAAACAGCCCAATATGCAGCCGGAGAATGACATCTTAAAGAACCTGGTCTATTCCGGGAGCAAACAGAATGTGAAGATGACCATGGTCGACGGAAGGATTCTCTACGAAAACGGGAGCTTCCATATCGGTTTTGATCCGGGGGATATCTATGCCAGAGCCAACGAGATCATCCAGAGAATCAATCGTGAGGCGGGGTTTGGCCAATGATCAAGGTGACTTATATTCAGCACAGCTCCTATCTTGTGGAGCTGGATCATACCCTCCTTCTCTTTGACTATTTCCCCCCGGATGCCCTGTCTGACCGCATGGTTTTCGGAGGGAAGATTCCTGCCTTCCCCCAGGACAAGAAGCTCTATGTATTCGCCAGTCACCGGCACAGGGATCACTGGACGCCGGAGGTTCTGGCCTGGCAGAAAACCCGTCACCCGGATATCAGCTATATTTTAAGCGATGATATCCATATCCCGAGGGATCTCTTAACCCGGCTTGGACACAGAGGGGACAGGGAGTTTAAGAAACGCATTCACAGGGTCTCTCCGGTCTCTGTTTACCGCATCGACGATCTTGTGATTCAGACCCTGCGCTCTACAGACGAGGGAGTGGCCTTTTATATTGAAGCGGAAGGCCTTCATATCTACCACGCCGGTGATCTGCACTGGTGGAACTGGGGCGAGCGGGGGGAACTCTACTGTGAGACCATCGGCCGGGCCTATAAGCACGAGGTCAACCGGCTGGCGGGCAAGCATATCGACCTCGCGTTTGTCGTGCTGGATCCCCGCATGAAGGAGGGCTTCTCCTATGGCATGGACTATTTTCTGGAGCACATAGACTGCGATCTGGTCTTCCCCTGTCATCTGTGGAGAGACTACGACCTGATTGACAGGTATAAGCGCCTGCCGCAGGCTGCAAATTTCAAAGACAAGATTGTAGACCTGACCCAGGAGAATATGATCTTTGAGATCGAGGAGTGATTCATGCGAGTGACAATTTACACTGACGGGGCGGCCCGGGGCAATCCGGACGGGCCGGGCGGCTACGGAGCGGTCATATCCTATGTGGATGCCAGGGGACAGGAGCACATCAAGGAGCTCTCCTGCGGCTATAAGAAGACCACGAATAACCGCATGGAGCTCATGGGAGTGATTCGGGCTCTGGAGGCTTTAAAATGCCCCTGTCAGGTGGACCTGTGGTCGGATTCTCAGTACGTGGTCAAAGCCTTTGAGGAGCACTGGATTGACAAGTGGCAGAAGAACGGCTGGAAGACCGCAGGGAAGAAAGCAGTGAAAAATATAGATCTCTGGAAGAAGCTTCTAGAGCTTATGTCCCCGCATCAGGTGACCTTCCACTGGGTCAAGGGACACGCCGGACAGACCTATAATGAGCGCTGTGATTTTCTGGCCACAAGTGCCGCGGACGGAGAGAATTTGTGCGATGACGTGGAGTTGAATTGAAGGATTCGATTCACTATAATTCATGACGATGGAATGTCTGCGGCGCGCGCATACGATAGCCGCTGTATTGTTATGCGTGCATTTGCCCGCTCAATTGGATTAGAGATAAGCCGGTCTGCGGAGTGTTTTCCAGGAACGGTGCATAAGGAGATGTATTTCATGGAAAAATTCGGTGTAAACCAGCTGCGAAGAATGTATCTGGACTTCTTTGAGAGCAAGGGACATCTGGTGATGAAGAGCTTCTCGCTGGTACCCCACAACGACGACAGCCTCCTGCTGATCAATGCGGGCATGGCGCCCTTAAAGCCCTACTTCACGGGTCAGGAGATTCCTCCCCGCCGCCGCGTCACCACCTGCCAGAAGTGCGTCCGCACCGGCGATATAGAGAATGTCGGCAAGACAGCCCGTCATCTGACCTTTTTTGAGATGCTGGGCAATTTTTCCTTCGGCGATTACTTCAAGAGGGAGGCGATTCACTGGTCCTGGGAGTTTTTAACCAGGGTGCTGAAGCTTGAGCCGGACCGGCTCTATCCCACCATTTTCATCGATGATGACGAGGCCTATGAGATCTGGACCCGGGAGGTCGGGGTCGCCCCTGATCACGTCTATCGCTTTGGCAAGGATCCCGAGACCGGCGCCTCGGACAATTTCTGGGAGCACGGCTCCGGTCCCTGCGGACCCTGTTCTGAAATCTATTATGACCGGGGAGAAAAGTACGGCAATGGCCCTGATGATGTTATGGGCGGCGAGGGCGACCGCTTCATGGAGATCTGGAACAATGTCTTTACCCAGTTCAATAATGACGGCCACGGCAATTATACAGAGCTTGCCCAGAAGAATATTGACACCGGCATGGGACTGGAGCGTCTTGCGGTTGTCATGCAGGATGTAGAGACTGTCTTCGAGATCGACACCATGAAGGCCATCCGGGATGAGGTCTGCGCCCTGTCGGGCAAGACCTATGAGGCAAATGCTTCGGACGATATTTCGATTCGCCTGATCACGGACCACATCCGATCCACCACATTTATGATCTCCGATGGCATCATGCCCTCCAACGAGGGACGCGGCTATGTCCTTCGCCGTCTGATCCGCCGCGCGTCCAGACATGGACGCATGCTGGGGATTTCCGGCGAGTTTATGGCCAGACTTGCGGATGTTGTAATTCGTGAGTCCAGGGACGGTTATCCAGAACTCGCCGAGAAACAGGAGTTTATCCGCCGTGTCCTGACGGAAGAAGAGAGAAAATTCAACGCCACCATCGACCAGGGACTGGCCATGCTGGCTCAGCTGGAGGATCAGCTTTCAGCTAGGGGAGAGAGAGTTCTCTCCGGCGCAGACGCCTTCCGCCTCTATGACACCTATGGATTCCCGGTTGACCTGACGGCGGAGATCCTGGAAGAGAAGGGGATGACCTATGACAGGGAGGGCTTTGCGGCGGCCATGGAGGAGCAGAGAGCCAAGGCCCGCGGCGCCCGCAAGGCCTCCAATTATATGGGGAAGGAAGCAACGGTCTACGACGATATCGATAATTCCATCAGCTCTTCTTTCGTCGGCTATGACAAGCTGGAGGCAAGCTCTAAAATCAGCGTCCTGACCACGGAGGTCAATCCGGCAGAGGACAAGTACGGCGAATTGGTTGACGCTCTGACCGACGGCAGCAGGGGAACCGTGATTGTGGACGAGACTCCCTTTTATGGCACCATGGGCGGTCAGCTGGGCGATTCCGGTCTGATTGAGACGGCAGAGGGGACCTTTCGCGTGGATGAGACCATCCATTTGCTGGGCGGCCGCATCGGCCATGTGGGACAGATGATTTCCGGCATGCTCAAGGTGGGCGACCGGGTGACGCTTCAGGTGGATGCCGACCGCCGGGCCAATATCGCAAGGAATCACTCGGCGACCCATCTTCTTCACAGGGCCCTGCGCGAGGTACTGGGAGATCATGTTCAGCAGAAGGGCTCCTATGTTGACGACAAGAAGCTCCGCTTTGATTTCGTCCATTTCTCCGCCATGTCCACGGAGGAGATCAGGAAGGTTGAAGATCTGGTCAATGAGCGCATCGCGGCTGATATTCCTGTCGTGACAGAGATCATGAGCCAGGAGGATGCCAAGAAGACCGGAGCGATGGCTCTCTTTGGGGAGAAGTACGGCGATGAAGTCCGCGTGGTTGAGATGGGTGATTACTCTACTGAGCTCTGCGGTGGAACCCATGTCGGGCGTACCGGTAAGATACAGGCCTTTAAAGTCATATCTGAGGTGGGTTCTTCCGCAGGCGTCCGCCGGATTGAGGCTCTGACCGGACCAGCTGTCTTTGCCTATTATGAGGATATCGAGAGAGAACTCAATGAAGCGGCCACAGCGGCGAAGACCAAGCCTTCTGACCTGGTAGAGAAGATCGGGCACATGCAGGAGGAGATCAAGGGTCTGGAGGCGGAGCTGGAGTCTATGAAGGCGGCCGCCGCAAAAGAGGCCCTTGGCAATGTCGAGGATGCTGTCAAGGAGATCAAGGGGGTCAAGTTCCTGGCAAAAGCCCTGGAGGGCGTTGATATGAATGGCCTGCGCGACCTGGGCGATCAGCTCAAGGCCAAACTGGGAGAGGGCATTGTCCTCCTCGCCTCCGCAAATGACGGTAAGGTTGTTCTCATGGCGACCGCAACAGAAGGCGCTCAGAAGGCGGGTGCTCATGCCGGCAACCTGATCAAGGGCATTGCGGGACTCGTAGGCGGAGGCGGCGGAGGCCGCCCCAACATGGCGCAGGCCGGCGGCAAGAATCCGGCGGGGATTCCTGCGGCTCTGGCTGAGGCTGAGCGAGTTCTTGAGGAACAGTTGTCCTAGGAAGTATTTGCCGGATTGCTTCTTGTGCCGGATGCTCTGACAGACATGCGTATACTTAAAGAGTTTAGGACTCAGGATGATTTCATCAGATGGGATCTTCCTGGGTCCGATTTTCTTTAAGAGATTCTTTCTGTCGTTCTCTCTATAGTGAGGTAAAAATAGTTCCGCAAACAAGTGAAAAGTATAAGAGCTTCACAAAAAGAGGATTTCGTATTCGTTGGGTTTTGCTAATAGCATTATAAAGTTACGCATGTTATAACTCATTATAGGAAGAAAAGTAGACTTCACATAAGGGAATCATAGACTAATAGAATCTATCTATATAAATGGAGAGAGGAGGGAAACGAGAAAAAGCATTGAAATAAAGTCTGCTTCCGTTAAGTGGCGATAGGCAGGATCTTATTGTGGAATACGGATATTCTTACGTAACTATTAAGAATGGAATAGCACAGAAAGGGTGTATATATGAAAAATATAAAAAAGATTTTGTCATTTGCACTTGTTGCTATCATGTTTTTCTCGAGTTTCTCTAATACAATCTATGCCAGCTCCAATATGGGACCTGGGAAGCCAGATGAGATGGAAATTCGTGAAAAAATAGACAATCTCTTAAGAGAAAGAGCTTCTGTCATGCTGTCTGATGAGAATATCTCATGTAAAAATGTCTTTCGATCACAGAGAAATTTTATGATAGAGCAAAGACAAAGAGTTGAAATAGCTGAATTTAGAAAAAAATTAGAATCTGTGGGTGAGACATATTCCAAAGCAAGAACCATAATAGATATCAATGAAGTAAAAAAGGATTCTGATTCAAGGGTATCAGTCAGTGTAAAGGAGGAGACATATTTAACAATAGCAGAAACAGGTGTAGAAACCGGATATGATGCAAGACATGAATTTGTCTTTGAAAAGGGCATCAATGGTGAGTGGAACATGATTGAAGACAAGCAGCTGGATCCCACCGGATTAATGCCCTTATATAAAGCCGAAGAGTATGTTGATCCCTCAAGTGATATTTTCGAGGAGATTGGCGAAGAATTATTCGTATGTTTCTAACGACATGCCATATTTTACATATCATTCCCAAAATAGGTACAGAAGAAGTTTGAAGCAGATATTGGTAGATTGGAAAGGGGGGACTTTTTACGCACATAGGACATGAAAAAAATCTTGATGATAGAATTTGATGAAATTCAATCACAGCCTGAAGGACTTGCGATGGTTTAGAAGAGCTTCTGCTTGTGTTTGACAAGAAAGAGGTCGGGCAAGTATAATACACATTGGTGTTGCGACTTCCCGTGAATATGCAGTTTCGCGGATTCAAAACACAAATCCACGACTGGAGGGAGGTCGAGAAGAGTATGTCAAGCATTATCATAAAAGAGAATGAGTCTCTTGACAGCGCACTGCGTCGCTTTAAGCGCAGCGTAGCTAAGGCTGGTATCCAGCAGGAGATCCGCAAGCGCGAGCACTACGAGAAGCCCAGCGTTCGCCGCAAGAAGAAATCTGAGGCCGCACGTAAGCGCAAGTTCAACTGATGAGTGAACGATCAGCCCCCGAGGTTATCCTCGGGGGCTTTTGTCTGCGCTCCGGGGAATTGATAAGTGAGATCAAAAAGCACTTTTCTCTTATTGCAACATGTGTTACATTTTAATCAGAAAATCAGAATTTCAGAAAATATGGAGGTGACGACATGATTGCAACCATAAGAAAAAGATCGCAGATAACTTTGCCAAGTGAGATTGTTACTAAGCTGGGTCTTTCCGAAGGCGACCAGCTCGATGTCATGGAAAAGGATGGAACAATCATGCTCTTTCCTATGGCTGTTTATCCGACGAAGTACATAGACGATCTGAAAAAAGAGGTAAGCGATATCAAAGCGAAGATTGCTTGTGGTGAGCAGCCAGTATTTGATACTGTAGATGCTCTCTTCGAATCGCTGGAGAAGTAGTATGGCATATAAGATTACATACACAAAGCGATTTCAGAAGCACTACAAGAAAATGGCTGCGACCGAAAAGAAGCAGATTAAATCGAAAGTAGAGACGCTTTCGAAAAATCCACTTCATCCGTCTCTTAGGACAAAAAGGATTCAGGGGACGGATGATCTTTTTGAGTGTAGCGTCAATATGGATATAAGGATTATCTGGTACTATGAGGATGATCAACTTATCCTTCTTCTTGATGTTGGACACCACGATATTTTGGATAGAATTTAAAATATATTTTTCAGAATTGAGAATAAAAATGACACACCTTGGTACAAAAACTATAGAAACAGACAGACTGTGCCTTCGAAAGCTAAGTGTTAATGATGCTGAAGCCATGTATAAAAATTGGGCATCAGATTCGGAGGTTACTAAATATTTGACTTGGCCTCCTCATGAGAGTATTGAAACTACGAAGAAACTTCTTTCCTTGTGGTCAAAGGACTATAGGAAAGAAGACTGTTATCAATGGGGCATCGAATTGAAATCCATAGGGGAGGTAATAGGTACTATTTCTGTAGTTGGGAAAAAGGACGAGATAGACATGGTGCATATAGGTTATTGCATCGGACGTGCATGGTGGCATCAAGGAATAATGACAGAGGCACTTAGTGCAATTATTGATTTCTTTTTTAACGAGGTTGGATGCAATAGAATTGAGTCCAGACATGACACCAACAATCCCCATTCAGGAGACGTTATGAAAAAGTGCGGTATGAGGGTAGAAGGAACCAAAAGAAGTGCTGACATAAATAATCAGGGAATCTGCGATGTGACAGAATATGCTATTCTGCGCTGTGACCATTTATAAACCTCATGATCAAGCATTTTTGTGGCTTACATGGGGCTTTTGTTTGCGCCCCGGGGAATTGACAAGTGATTTTTCCACCCGTAAACTATAGAAGTTTGGCGGAACCGCGGCCGAGAGAGGCTGGTGTCTGCCCTATAGAAACAGAAAAATGCCGGGCGATCCCGGCAGAATATATGAGGTGCATCTTGTCTAAGTTGAGAGAAGAAATCGAGAAGAGGAGAACATTTGCCATTATTTCTCACCCGGATGCCGGTAAGACAACCCTAACAGAGAAATTCCTGCTCTACGGGGGCGCAATCAATACGGCCGGTTCTGTTAAGGGGAAGGCGACCGCCCGGCATGCGGTCTCTGACTGGATGGAGATTGAGAAGCAGAGAGGAATCTCTGTCACATCTTCTGTTCTCCAGTTTAATTATGCCGGACGCTGCATCAATATTCTGGATACGCCAGGCCACCAGGATTTCTCGGAGGATACCTACCGGACTCTGATGGCAGCTGATTCCGCGGTCATGGTCATCGACGGATCAAAGGGAGTTGAGGCCCAGACCAGAAAGCTCTTTAAGGTCTGCGTCATGCGTCATATTCCCATTTTCACCTTTATCAACAAGATGGATCGGGATGCCATGGACACCTTTGAACTCCTGGATGATATTGAAAATGAGCTGGGGATCGCCACCTGTCCCATCAACTGGCCCATTGGCTCCGGTAAAGATTTCAAGGGAGTCTTCGACCGCGATACGAAGAGGGTTATGACCTTCGCGGATACGATGAAGGGGACCAAGGAGGGAAGTGAGGAGGAGTTTGACATCGGAGACGCCAAACTTCGTGCGGCCATCGGCGAGGAAGCGCTTGGAATTCTGGAGGAGGAGATTGAACTTTTGGACGGCGCTGCCGCTGCCTTTGATCAGGGCAAGGTGGATGCGGGACAGCTCTCTCCTGTCTTTTTCGGATCCGCCCTGACCAACTTCGGCGTAGAGACCTTTCTGAAACATTTTCTGGATATGACATCTTCACCTTTGCCAAGAGAGTCCGATGCGGGGCTGATTGATCCCTTCTCAGAGGATTTCTCCGCTTTTTGCTTCAAGATTCAGGCCAATATGAATGCCCGTCACAGAGACCGCATTGCATTTATGCGTATTACTTCCGGCAAGTTCACAGCCGGCATGGAGGTCTTTCATGTCCAGGAGGGAAAGAATATCCGTCTCTCCCAGCCCCAGCAGATGATGGCGGATGACCGCCATATTGTCGATGAGGCCTATGCGGGTGATATCATTGGAGTCTTTGATCCGGGTATTTTCTCTATTGGGGATACGATTCTGACGGGAAAAGAGCACTTCAGCTTTCACGGTATTCCCACCTTTGCCCCGGAGCATTTCGCCCGTGTCTGTCAGGTGGACACCATGAAGCGCAAGCAGTTCATGAAGGGGATCAATCAGATTGCCCAGGAGGGCGCCATCCAGATCTTTCGCGAATACAATACGGGAATGGAGGAGATCATTGTGGGAGTGGTCGGCGTCCTCCAGTTTGACGTTTTGAAATTTCGCCTCAACAATGAGTACAAGGTCGAGATCAAGATGGAGAATCTTCCCTATGAGTATATTCGCTGGATCAGCAATGAGGGAGTGGATGTAGACGCGATTGTGGGGACATCCGATATGAAGAAGGTGACCGATTTAAAGGGCAGGCCCCTTTTGCTCTGGGTCAATGAGTGGTCCATCCGAATGACGCAGGAGCGCAATGAGGGACTGGAGCTGGCCGAATTTTCACAGGATTGATTGTTTTGCTCCCGCAGGGCTTGAGCCCGGCGGGATTTTTTGAAGGCTCCAATTCTCCGGAGATTTGTTTTTGAAGGCTCTAACTCTCCGGAGATTTGTTTTTGAAGGCTCCAATTCTCCGGAGATTTGTTTTTGAAGGCTCCAATTCTCCGGAGATTTGTTTTTGAAGGCTCTAACTCTCTGGAAATTTGTCTTTGAAGGTTTCGGCTCTGCGAGACCTTGTCCTTTTCTGTTTTCCGTATGAAGAAAATCCTGCAAATGACAGATCCGCCGAAGTTTGGCGGAAAAAATCGTGCAAGAGAGAGAATCGGGCGGGGAGTGATTGCCAAAGTCCCTCCGGCATGGGAGAATGAGGATGCGCAAGGGGAAGTGAATTCGATCAGACGGATGTCTGCGGTCAGAAACCCGATCATGTCGTTGACAGCTATGTAGAATAGGATTAAGATGATCAACAAAGGCGAACAGCTGTTCGCGAATAAACGTTCGAACAAGGAGAGCATGATGGCAGCAGAAGCGAAGACAGTAGAAGCGAAGACAGTAGAAGCGAAGACGGCAGAGGAGAAGCAGAAGGCTCTGGAAGCCGCGATTACGCATATTGAGAAGCAGTATGGCAGGGGCTCTGTCATGAAGCTGGGAGAGGGAAGCCAGCGCATGAAGGTTGAGGCGGTCTCCACAGGCTCTATCAGCCTGGACCTGGCCCTGGGCGTTGGAGGTCTCCCCAAGGGGAGAATCATTGAGATCTTCGGACCGGAGTCCTCCGGTAAGACGACGGTGGCCCTTCACTGTGTCTCTGAGGTACAGAAGAGGGGAGGGATCGCAGGGTTTATTGACGCGGAGCACGCGCTGGATCCCGTCTATGCCAGGAATATTGGCGTTGATATTGATAATCTCTATATCTCACAGCCGGATAACGGGGAGCAGGCATTGGAGATTGCCGAGACAATGGTTCGCTCCGGAGCGGTTGATATTATTGTGGTCGATTCCGTCGCCGCGCTGGTGCCGAAGGCGGAGATTGAGGGGGATATGGGAGACAGCCATGTGGGTCTGCAGGCCAGACTGATGTCTCAGGCCCTGCGCAAGCTCACCTCTGTTGTCAGCCGAACCAACTGCATTGTCATTTTCATTAATCAGCTGCGAGAGAAGATCGGCGTCATGTTCGGGAATCCTGAGACTACGACCGGCGGCCGGGCCCTCAAGTTCTATGCCTCTGTCCGCCTGGATGTCCGCCGCACGGAGGCGATCAAGCAGGGGGGCGACGTGGTCGGCAACCATACCCGCGTCAAGATTGTCAAGAATAAGGTGGCGCCTCCCTTTAAACAGGCTGAATTTGATATTATGTTCGGACAGGGGATTTCAAGATCCGGAGATATTCTGGATCTGGCAGTTGATATTGATATTATTAACAAGTCCGGAGCCTGGTATGCCTATGAGGGGGAGAAGATCGGCCAGGGCCGTGAGAATGCCAAGAAGTATCTGGAAGAGCACCCGGAGCTCATGGAGCGGATTGAACAGCTGATTCGCGACCACTATGCGCCAGAAGAAGTGGCCGAAGAGCCTGAGGCAAAAGAAGAGTGAGTCGTTTGATTGAATCCATAGAGCCGGAAGGGAAGCGGCAGAGAGTCTGTCTCGATGACGGGACAGACTTTCTTCTCTATCAGGCGGAAGTCAGTCAATATGCGCTAAAGGCCGGAGAGGAACTGTCGGAGGACCAGTATCACATCCTTCTCAGCGAGATTTTCTTTCCCAGGGCCGCCAAGAGGGCGATGCGGCTTCTTGAGGTCAGAGATTACGCGGAGAAGAGACTTCGTCAGAAGCTTGAGACAAGCGGCTATCCCCAGGAGGCCGTCGATTACGCGATTGAATACGTCAGTCGCTTTCATTATCTGGATGACCGTCGCATGGCAGCTGCCTATGTGCACGCTCATCAGGAGAATAAAAGCCGCAGGCGGATTGCCCTCGACCTGACGAGACGGGGGATTGACAGGGACTTGATTGAGCAGACCCTGGATGCAGAATACACGGCATCGGAGGAGGATCAGATTCGGAGCCTGCTCCATAAGAAGGGCTATGATCCGACAGTATCCGATCCCAGAGAGAGGGGGAAGCTCTACCGCTTTCTGGCCTATCGGGGCTTCTCTGCCTCCGCCATTATGAAGGCTCTGCAAAAGTCCGATGAATCTTGACTAATTTTTCCGAAAATTATAATATTTAAGTGTTGTAGACAACATTATGGATAGTCCATTTTGAAGCATACAATCACAATTTCATAAGGAGGTGCTCCCGTGGTTGCAATTATCATTGCGGTAGTGATTACCCTAGTAGTTGTAGCTCCGGTCACCCTGGCGATTGCGAACTCCATTCATAAGAAACAGGATGCTGAGACCATCAGCGGCGCCCAGGAACAGGCGCGCAGAATCATCGATGAGGCTGTTACAGAGGCTCAGGCGAAGAAGCGCGAGGCTCTCCTGGAGGCCAAAGAAGACTCCCTGAAGACTAAGAATGACTTGGAGAAGGAGATTCGTGAACGCAGGGCAGAAGTACAGCGCTCTGAGAATCGTATTCTGCAGAGGGAGGAGAACATCGACAAGAAAAGCGATGCCCTCGCCAGAAGAGAACGGAGCCTGCATGACCGTGAGCAGAACATTGAGAAGGCCAGAGAAGAAGTGGCCCAGCTCAACGCAAGGAGGTTGCAGGAACTCGAGCGAATCTCAGGATTAACCTCTGAACAAGCCAAGGAATATCTACTGAAGACTGTTGAAGAAGATGTCAAGATCGATGCTGCGAAGATCGTGAAGGAATCCGTTGCTCAGGCCAAGGACGAAGCCAACAAGCGGGTCAGAGAGATCGTGGTGACCGCCATTCAGAAGTGTGCGGTAGACCATGTCGCGGAAGCGACGATTTCTGTTGTTCAGCTCCCCAATGATGATATGAAAGGGCGGATCATCGGCCGTGAGGGCCGCAATATCCGTACCCTTGAGACATTGACCGGGGTGGAACTGATTATTGATGATACGCCGGAGGCGGTTGTCTTGTCCGCATTTGATCCGGTACGCCGTGAAATCGCAAGAATTGCGCTCGAGCGCTTGATTGTGGACGGACGGATTCATCCTGCCAGGATTGAGGAGATGGTCGAGAAGGCCAGCCGGGAAGTAGACAACGCGATGAAGGAGGCTGGCGAGGCCGCCGCCATTGAGGTGGGAACGCATGGTCTGCACCCGGATCTGATCAAGCTCTTAGGCCGTATGAAGTATCGTACCTCGTACGGTCAGAATGCCCTGCAGCATTCCATAGAGGTTGCGCAGCTGTCCGGTCTTCTGGCTCAGGAAGTCGGTGTCGATGTCCGTGTCGCCAAGCGGGCAGGTCTTCTGCACGATTTGGGCAAGGCAATCGACCATCAGGAGGGAATCACCGGCACGCATGTGCAGATCGGTGTGGAACTTGCCAAGAAGTACAAGGAGAGTCCGGTTGTCGTCAACGCGATCGCAGCGCATCATGGCGACGTGGAACCGGAATCACTGGTCGCCTGGATTGTCGCCGCAGCGGATGCCATCAGCGCAGCCCGTCCCGGCGCCAGACGCGAGTCTCTGGAAGCGTATACAGAGCGCTTACAGCAGTTAGAAGATATTACCAAGGAGTTCAAAGGGGTTGACAATGCCTATGCCATTCAGGCAGGCCGCGAGATTCGCGTGAGTGTTGTTCCCGAGCAAATCAGTGATGCAGACATGGTCCTTCTGGCCCGCAATATCGCCAAGCGTATTGAGAGCGAGTTGGACTACCCCGGACAGATCAAGGTAAACCTGGTTCGAGAGTCCCGTGTCAGTGATGTTGCGAAATAAGCAGGGAATCGGTCTGATCGATATGTTATCGGTCAGACCTTTTTCTGTTGCTTATGATGTTTAAAAAAGGAAATTTGTTTCCAGGCCGCAATAAATAAATAGGATGTTTTTTGGAGGAAGTTTCAGATGAATATTCGCCAGGAGATGGAGCTCTTGGAAGAGGAATTCCTCAGTCCCTATGCCACGCATGATGTGGACTCCAGGGGGCGAAAGAAGGAGGAAGACCAATGTGACATACGTCCTCTTTTTCAGAGAGACCGTGATCGCATTTTGCATTCCAAGGCTTTTCGACGTCTGAAAAATAAGACCCAGGTCTTTTTAACCCCTCTGGGTGACCACTACAGGACTCGTATGTCTCACACATTGGAGGTGTCCCAGAATGCCAGAACCGTCGCCAAGGCTCTGCGCATGAATGAGGATCTGACAGAGGCTATCGCTTTGGGTCATGATCTGGGCCATACTCCCTTCGGTCATGCCGGAGAAAGGGCGCTCACGGAGATTTATCCCGGGGGCTTCCGCCACAATGAACAGAGTGTGCGGGTGGTAGAGCTTCTGGAGAAGGAGGGGCAGGGGCTCAATCTGACCTGGGAGGTCAGGGATGGAATCCGCAATCATCAGACTGCTCTTACCCCTCATACGCCGGAGGGGAAGATTGTTCGACTCTGCGATAAGATCGCCTATGTCTACCACGATATTGACGACGCGATTCGGGCGGAGATTCTGTGCGAGGAGGACATTCCAAAGGAGCTGCGCAATACACTGGGGCAAACGGCTAAGGATCGCCTGGACACCATGATCCACAATGTGATTATTTCAAGCCGTGACACGGACGCGATCTGTATGTCCGATGAAATCTGGCAGGCTCTACTGGACCTGCGCAAGTTTATGTTTCAAAGTCTTTACACCAATCCTGTGGCCAAGTCGGAAGAGGTCAAGGCCAAGCGGATGCTGAAAATGCTCTACGAGTACTATGCGGATCATTTTGAGGAGATCCCCGAGAAGTACCGGAGGATCGCGGAGGAGACCGGGGACGATGAGGGGCGGATCATCTGCGACTATATTTCTGGGATGACGGATCAGTATGCAGTGACCAAATTCAGCGAGTTCTTCCTGCCCAAGGCCTGGGAAGTAGACGGATATTGAGGAGTCAGCGTGCCATATTATTCAGACGAACTGATCGATCAGGTTCGCGAGGCCAATGATATTGTAGATGTTATCGGCCAGTATGTCGGATTAAAGAAGACCGGATCAGCTTATGTGGGGCTTTGCCCCTTTCACAACGAGAAGACGGGTTCTTTCCACGTCAACCGGGGCAAGCAATTCTATCATTGCTTCGGCTGCGGCGCGGGCGGCAATGTATTTACCTTTTTGATGAATTACGAGAACATGACCTTTCCGGAGGCGGTCAAGACCTTGGCCGACCGGGCCGGAATCGCCCTCCCCGAGCGCAGGATGAGCAAAGAGGACCGGGCCAGGGCCGATAAGAGGAGCCGGCTTTTAGAGATCAACAGAGAGGCGGCCAAGTTCTATTTTGCCGTCCTTCGCGGTAAGGACGGGGCTACGGCCATGAACTATTTCAGGGACCGGCAATTGACAGAGGAGACCATGCAGAAATGGGGCCTGGGCTATACCGGAAGTCACTCCAATGCCCTCTACCGCTATTTAAAGGGCAAGGGATACGAGGACCGCGATCTGGTCGACTCCGGCCTGATTGCGATCAGCGAGAGAAGGGGAGCGCACGATAAGTTCTGGAACCGGGCCATGTTTCCCATTATGGATGCGGGAGGTAAGGTGATCGCCTTCGGGGGTCGTGTGATGGGAGAGGGGGAACCCAAGTATCTCAACTCCCCCGAGACCATGATTTTCAACAAGAGCCGCACCCTCTTCGGCCTCTTCCTGGCAAAGAGAACGCGCCGTCCCCAGATGATTCTCTGCGAGGGATATATGGATGTGATCTCTATGCACCAGAATGGCTTTGACAATACCGTGGCCTCTTTGGGAACAGCTTTGACGGAGGGGCACGCGCAGATGTTAAAGCGCTATACGAGGCAGGTCTATCTCTCGTATGACTCGGATCCGGCGGGAATCAGGGCAGCCCTGCGGGCGATCCCTCTTCTCAAGGACGCGGGTATCAGCTGTAAGATTATCAATATGCAGCCCTGCAAGGATCCGGATGAGTTCATGAAGAAGCTGGGACCGGACGCCTATGAAGAGAGGATCAAGGAGGCGGAGAATTCCTTTATGTTTACGATCCGCATGCTGGAGAGGGATTACCAGATGGATGACCCGGAGTCCAATACAGAGTTCTTTCGCCAGGTGGCCCTGCGGATCAGCCGTTTTCCGGAGGAGATAGAACGGGGCAATTACATCCAGGCTGTCGCTGATCGCTACCACAGAAGCGCGGAGTCGATCCGCCAGCTGGTTGTGCACATGGCTTCCCAGGAGGGAATTCTGGCCCGGAGGAAGTCTGCGGACAAGGCGGACAAAGGAGCCTTTTCTTTGAATCGAAGTCAAAGGGATCCGGACGAGGACGCGTTTGCCATGGCAGACGCTTATGCCCGCGCCCAGGACGAGACGGAGGCCGCCTATCGGGGGAGCGATCCGGGAATGGACCTCTCACCAGCGAGAACCGCGCGCAAGGGGCCGGGTCAGAGGAGCCAGCCCAGAGAGACCGGCATGCGCCAGTCCCAGCGCTTACTGCTGACATGGATTACGGAGGACCCGGAGATCTACCGGGTCGTGAAGCCCTATCTTGAGCCGATGGACTTCGAGGAGGGCGTATATCGGGATGTGGCAGAGGAGGTCTGGAGCCAGTCGGAACAAGGTGGAGTCAATCCGGCCCGAATTATGGATCATTTCCAGGAGGGAGATGAGGGAGTACAGCGTGAAGTGGCCAGGATCTTCAATACCACAGTCGGGAGGTTGACTGAGCGAACAGATCGGATTAAGGCTCTTCGGGAGACCCTCTTGCGGATCAAGCGGGCGGCTATGGAGCGAAAGCGCAGGAAGGGCAATGCGGTCGACCCGGATTTTCTGACTGAGATGATCCGCGATAAGAAGAAACTGCAGGAACTGGAACATATCAGCATTGACCTAAAATAAGAATGAGGAGAGAAAATGGCAGGCAAAAAAGTGACAGAGGAAATCGTAAAGACATCCGGGACCGGAAGAGAAAAGCCGGGCGCTGAGAAAAAGACAGCAAAGGCGGGAAAAGAGCAGAAGTCTTCTAAGACTGGCGGACCAGCTGCAGGCGGAAAGAAGGCCGCTGAAAAGGCTGTTGGAAAAGCTGGGAAATCATCGGAGACAAGCGCCAAGAAGGCCGGCGGATCAGCTTCTGAAAAGAAGGAGTCTCCGGTCAAGAAGGCGAATGCCAAGAAGGATGGCGGATCAGCTTCTGAAAAGAAGGCAAAAGCAGTGAAGAAGACTGCTCAAAAGGAAACGAAGAGTCCAAAGACAGAGAAGCCCCAAAAGGAAAGCCCCGAAACGAAGAATTCCAAGGCGGACAATCCGAAAACGAAAAATGCCAAAATAGAGAATTCCAAGACGGGAAATTCAAAAAAGAAGGATTCTAAAACAGAAAACGCAAAAACAAAGAATTCCAAGGCGGACAATCCGAAAAAGAAAAATTCTAAAGTAGAGAGCGCAAAAACAGAGGCTCCAAAAGTGGAGAGCCCAAAAGCAGAAGAGGATAAGACCGGGGAGCAGGAGTCAGGTGAAGTGACTGCCGCGGAGATGTACAGCCGTTTGGGAGACCTGGTCGATCTTGGAAAGAGCAAGAAGAATATCCTGGACTATGCGGAGTTAGAGGAGGCCTTCCCGGAGTTTCGGGAGAACGAAGATAAGATGGATATCATCCAGGATTACCTGGAACAGTCCGGCGTGGATGTTCTGAAGATGGATGATGATGACCTGGACATAGATGATGACCTGCTCATGGATGAAGACGAGGATGAGGACGAGGACAAAGAGCCGGAGGTTGATATCGCGGCTCTGACCGCAAGTACCGACGCGGTCAACATTGATGATCCTGTCCGCATGTATCTCAAAGAGATCGGCAAGGTACACCTGCTGACTGCGGAAGAAGAGGTCGATCTGGCTCAGAAGATGGAAAAAGGGCTCAAGGCGGATGAGCAGATTGAGATCCTGCGGGAGGAGATCCGTTCCGGCGATTTATCTGAGGAAGACATGATGAATCTGGAGGCCCAGATCAAGATCTTAAAGAACGATTCAGCTGTCGGCGAGCGGGCCAAGCAGAAGCTCGCCGAGGCGAATCTGCGCCTGGTGGTATCAATTGCCAAGCGCTATGTGGGCCGGGGGATGCTCTTCTTAGACCTGATCCAGGAGGGAAATCTAGGACTGATCAAGGCGGTTGAGAAGTTCGACTACACCAAGGGCTATAAGTTCTCAACCTACGCTACCTGGTGGATTCGTCAGGCGATCACCCGCGCTATCGCGGATCAGGCCAGAACCATCCGGATTCCGGTGCACATGGTTGAAACCATCAATAAGCTGATTCGCGTCAGCCGTCAGCTCCTGCAGGAACTGGGAAGAGAGCCTTCTCCAGAGGAGATTGCCAGGGAGATGGAGACGACGCCCGACCGTGTTCGGGAGATTTTAAAGATTTCGCAGGAACCGGTCTCTTTAGAGACCCCGATCGGGGAGGAGGAGGACTCTCATCTTGGCGACTTTATCCAGGATGAAAATGCTCCCGTTCCGGCAGAGGCAGCGACATTCACTTTGCTCAAGGAACAGCTGAATGAAGTCCTGGACACCCTGACTGAGCGAGAGCGCAAGGTTTTGATTCTGCGCTTTGGTCTGGAGGATGGCAGAGGGCGGACCTTAGAGGAGGTTGGCAAGGAGTTCAACGTGACCCGTGAGCGGATCCGACAGATCGAGGCCAAGGCCCTGCGCAAGCTGCGCCATCCGTCCAGGAGCCGTAAGCTCAAGGATTATCTGGAGTAATTATGGCTGTCAGGTTATCGAGGCGGATGCAGGCTCTGGCGGCTCTGGTAGAGCCCTGTCAGAGTCTGGCGGATGTTGGCTGTGATCACGCCTATCTGAGTCTGGCGCTTCTTGAATCCGGGAGAGTGAAGCGGGCTCTGGCCATGGATATCAGGCCGGGTCCCTTAAAAAGGGCAAGAGAGCATATTGCGGCGGAGGGAATGGCGGACCGGATTGAAGTCCGCTGTTCCAATGGTCTTGCGTCTTATCGTCCGGGGGAGACAAAAGCCATTCTGATCAGCGGAATGGGAGGCGGTCTGATCCGGGATATCCTGGAGGCGGACCTGCCTTCGGCCAGGGAGGCCGGACAGATCATTCTGGGGGCACAGTCTGACTTACCCATGCTGCGGGCCTGGCTGCTTGACAGGGGATTTGTCACGCAGGCTCAGGATCTTGTGGAGGATGGGGGGAAGTGGTACTTCCTCGCCAGGGTCCGTTACCAGGAAGGAAGCCGGGGGGACTGTTCCTGGACTCCGGAGGAGCTGGCCTACGGAAAGCTTCTGATTGAGAATCGCCACCCTCTTCTGGAGGTTTATCTGCGGAGAGAGGAGGCCATGCTGAAGAGCATTCTTGCAGCGCTTCCTCAGGGGAAGGTCAGGCGAAGAGAAGAGATTTTAGAGAGGCTGAAGCAGAATCGAAGAGCCCGTTTGAGAATATCTGAGGAGAAGTAAGGATCCTGTAAAATACAGAAAAGATCAGTGTCAGACCAGCTTGGATATTTGCACCGGCATGCGGGATCAGATGGACCACGCAGTTTTTTACAGCCCCGGGAGGCGAAGATGAGAGTCAGAGAAATTACAGACAGGATAGAGAAGCGCATTCCCCGTCAGGCGGCGCTGGAATGGGACAATGTGGGACTTTTGGTTGGCGATCCCGACCAGGAGGTTCATCGCATCTATGTCGCTTTGGATGCCACCGATCAGGTCATCGACCATGCGATTGGCGCCAAGGCCGATATGCTCATTACCCACCATCCCATGATTTTCTCGCCGATCCGGTCCGTGCGGGCGGATGATTTTGTGGGTCGGCGCATCATCAGGCTTATCAGCCATGAGATTTCCTATTATGCTATGCACACCAATTACGATGTCTGTGAGATGGGAGATCTGGCCGCCGATACCCTGGGAATGACGGAACTGATCACCCTGGATGTCAGTTACGACGGAAGGGACATTGATCCGGTCGATGCGGCGGGAGACGGGACAGACGCCATCCCTCCCATTCGGGTCAGTTCTTCGATGGGAATCGGCAAGGTCGGGGAGATGGGGGAGGCCATTGCGCCCAGCCTGCGGGACTACGCGAAGCAGGTCAGGGAGGCGTTCGGGCTCTCCCATGTCAGAGTCTTCGGCGATCCCGAGCGCGAGGTGCACCGGGTGGCGATTTGTCCTGGATCCGGCAAGTCAGAGGTAGACTGTGCCCTGGCAGCCGGGGCGGACACCTATGTCTCCGGGGACATCGATCATCATACGGGACTGGATGCCATGGCCCAAGGACTGGCGGTAATTGACGCGGGCCACTATGGGGTGGAGCATATTTTCATTGAGCATATGGCCATGACACTCAGAGCGCAGCTGGCGGAGATCGATGTCCTGACAGAGCCCATGAAAGAACCGGTCTGGATCGTCTGACGGTCTGCCTTGGTCCCATGCTCTCTTGCCGGGGAGAAGGGGCGGAGGGGAAGATAAAAGAAGAGAGAAACTGTTTAGCCTGCAAGAAGAGGGGAGCCGGAGAGTGGCAATCAGAGTCGAAATCGAAGGAAAGACACATAAATACGCGGAGGGAACAAGCCTCTTGGAGATCGCGAAGGAGATCACAGAGCGGGATCCGCAGGCCTATCCGGAGGATATTGTCCTTGCGGAGGTTGATCACCACCTGCGGGAGCTTGGTCATGTGGCTGAAGAGGGGGAGAAGATCCGCTTTTTGACCAGTGTTGACAAAAACGGGCGGAGAGCCTATCGCAGAAGTCTGATTCTGCTCATGCAGGCTGCTGCAGCCAGGCTTGATCCGGACAGACAGATGGATATCCGGGTGGAGCATTCGCTCGGTCAGGGTTACTTCTGCCATATATACAGCAGGGAGAAGGACGGCTTTCATCTGCTCTCTCATCCGCAGGCCTCGCTGATTGCCCAGCTCAGGGATCAGATGCTGGCAATGGCGGATGAAGATATTCCTATCGTCAAGAGATCTGTCTCTACGGAGAAGGTCAGGGATTACTTCCGCAGGGAGGGACTTGTCGACAAGGTGAGCCTTCTGCGCTATCGGATGGATTCTCACACCAACCTCTATGATCTCGAGGGCGTCAGCGACTACTTCTACGGCTATATGGTTCCGTCGACCGGCCTGCTGAAATATTTTGATCTGCAGACATTTACCGATGGATTCATGCTTCTCTTTCCCTATCGGGAGGGGAAGAAGGTTGCTGATTTTGACCCGGCCATGAAGCTTTTTGAGGTGCAGGAGAGGTCAGGCAACTGGTCTGCCCGTCTGAGCATTCCCTCGGTGGGAGCGCTGGACGATGCGATTGCTTCCGGCAGAATCCGGGATATCATTTTGGCCCAGGAGGCTCTGATGGAGGAGCAGATCGGCAGCATGGCCTCCCGGATCATTGACAGAGGCCGACGCGTCGTGATGATTGCCGGGCCCTCTTCTTCCGGAAAGACGACTTTTTCCCATCGACTGGGAACCCAGCTGATGGCCCGGGGCTTCACGCCCCATCCCTTTCCCCTGGACAGCTATTACAGGGGGAGGAGCCAGGTTCCCCTGGATGAGAAGGGAAACAAGGATTTCGAGGCCCTTGAGGCGCTGGATGTAGAGCTCTTCAACCAGAATGTCACGGACCTCTTTGCCGGGAAACGGGTTCTTCTTCCCGAGTATAATTTTACGACAGGCAAGCGGGAGTACCATGACCGATATATGCAGCTGGGGGAGAGAGATATTCTTGTGATCGAGGGGATTCACGGTCTCAACGACAAGCTCTCTTATTCCATTCCCGCCTCCATGAAGTACAAGATTTATATCTCCGCCCTGACTCAGCTGGGGATAGATGAGCACAATCCCCTGTCGACAACAGACGGCAGGCTTCTGCGCCGTATTGTCCGGGACGCGCGGACGCGCGGGACTTCCGCTGCCGAGACCATTCGCATGTGGGACTCTGTGCGCAGAGGAGAAGAGAGCGGGATTTTCCCCTTTCAGGAGATGGCCGATGAGATGTTTAATTCGGCTCTGGTCTATGAGATCGGCGTGCTCAAGCTCTATGCGGAGCCCCTGCTCTTTGCGATTGACAAGGAAGATCCGGCATACGCGGAGGCGCACCGCCTGCTCAAGCTGTTGGATTACTTTCTGGCCATCCCCACGGAAGATATTGCCAACAATTCCCTGATCCGGGAATTTATCGGGGGCAGCTGTTTTCAGGTTTGAGAAGGAGTTTGCGCGTTCTGCTCTACCGGCTTTCGTTGGATTTGCTCTGCAGACCTTTGTTGGCCGGGACCTTCATCGGTCTTGCGCTTACCCCTTTGAAATCGCTATAATAAGGCCTTGAAAGCAGGGTATGTGATCGCTGCCGTATGCAAGGGAGCCGCTTTGCGGCGCAGAACCTTGCCAAGAGGAAGGCTTTGCCGAACCTCAGAATACGGGAGAGGAAAGTCCGGGCTTCACAGGGCAGGATGCCGGCTAACAGCCGGTGGAGGCGACTCCCAGGAAAGTGCAACAGAAATATACCGCCGGGGGAACCCGGTAAGGGTGGAAAGGCAGTGTAAGAGACTACCGTGCGGCTGGTAACAGGCGCAGCCATGTAAACCCCATCCGAAGCAAGACCGAGCAGGAGCGATGACGCGGCCCGCCAGCTCCGGGTTGGTTGCTCGAGGCGGCTGGCAACAGCCGTCCTAGATAGATGATCACACAAGACATAACCCGGCTTATCGCCCTGCTTTCTATTTCGCGTTTCATAGGACCGTCCCTCTCTGTAAGGACGGTCTTTTCTCTTTTTCCCATCTGCCCTGTAAAAGGTTCATGGAATGCCGCAGACAACAAATGACCGCCGGCGCCAGGACTGCCCTGTAAAAGGTTCATAAAATGCCGTCAGACAGCGGATAATCGCCGCCGCCAGGACTGCCCTGTAAAAGGTTCATAAAATGTCGTCAGACAGCGGATGACCGCCGCCGCCAGGGCTGCCCTGTAAAAGGTTCATAGAATGCCGTCAGACAGCGGATGATCGCTGCCGCCGGAGGCTGTCTTACAAAAGTTTAAGATAAGTTTAATAGAGCAGGCAGAAGGGATTCGCTATAATAATGTCTGAAAGTAATTTTCGAAATTCTCGCAATCGCATGGGGGGAGCTCCATCATTGCTCAGTGAGGAAGATGTATGCCCCGTATAGAAGGAATTATCGCACTGTTGATACAGATCCTGACGGTCATTCCGAGCATCTGGCTTGCCTTTGTGGTTATTTGGGGATTGAGCCGCAGGAAGAAGACATATCCGCACGCCGACAGGCAGGATCGCTTTGCCGTTGTCATCTGCGCCCGCAATGAGGAGGCGGTGATAGACAAGCTTCTGACCAGTCTCTCTCAGCAGAAATATCCTCAGGATAAGCTCAGGATTTTTGTTCTCGCGGATCACTGTACAGATCGCACGGCTCAGACAGCCTCAGGCTTTGATCGCGTCATTGTCATGGAGCGCAATGAAGGGCCCACCAGGGGCAAGGGAGATGTCCTGGCCTGGGGAATCCGCCGCATCATGAAAGAGTATGGCGACGACATCGATTCCTTTGCCTTTTTCGATGCCGACAATATTGTCCGAGAGGACTACCTGATCCATATCAATGACATGCTGCAGTCAGGGGAGGAGATCGTGCAGGGGAATCGCCTGGGAGGCGGCCCCTACAAGACCTTTGTCACCAAGTGGTTTGCCATCTACTGGATGCTCTACAGCTTCCTCTTTTCCTATCCCAGGCAGAAGATGGGGCTCTCAGCCTTTCTGACCGGCACCGGTTTTGCCGTCAAAAAAGAAGTCCTGTCCGCGGGCTGGAGGACCTCGTCCATTACGGAGGATGTTGAGTTCTCCGTCCAGCAGTGTCTGGCTGGCAGGAGAGTTGCCTTCTGTCTGGACGCCGTGTGCTTTGATGAGCAGCCCTCTGAGGTCAGGGTGCTCTTTCGCCAGCTGATCCGCTGGTGTACGGGCTCCTATCAGATCCTTCGCCGCTATATCGGGGCATGGATGCACGCCCTTAAGATCTCCAGTGAAGATCCCTATCGCAGACGCACGACGGACAACCTGATGCTTCTGCTTCTGGGCCCTGTCAATTTTGTCGCATTCTTCGCCAATCTGGTCATGATTCCTCTGACTCTCTGGTACTTCCCGGGACTGGCGCTTTTGGGTCTCGCCTTGATTCTGGCAGGGACGGAGGTTGTCCTCTTCTGTATGATCCGTTTCTTCTATCACCAGGAGCTTCGGCCCTTTATGCCTGCCCTGCTCTTTATGCCGGTCTTCTTCTTCTTCTACAGCATCTGTTCTGTGATTGCCCTGGTACACCCGGTCAGGAGCTGGAAACGGATTGACCACGAGGGCATTGCCGCGCCTCAGGAGAGCAAGGCTCTGCCGCCTGCCGGCAGCAGGAAAGCGATTGCCTCCCGCGAAGATAAGGAGGAGGTCCCATACAAGATGACCGAGTTTCTTGTCCGGGAAGGGGAGAATGACCGCTTGAACCGTGCGGCAGGAGTTAAAGACGCAGAGGGGAGTGACTATGTCCGGAGTTAAGAATCCTCATGAGATAGGAGCGTGCAAAATGCAGGAGGAGAGGCAGGCATGAGGGCTCTGCGTTTTTCCAGTCAGGCCGGGATTATGCACAGTCTGCTTTTGGAGGAGACCTGGGACGCCTTTCCACTGGCAAAGGCAGAGATACGCTCGTCCTTTTCCCTGACCCTTGACGGGCATCTGATTTGCGACTTCTACACCGCGGAAGAATGGGAGAAACTGGAGGCGGCCGGTTACCGCTGCCTGCCCTATGGCCGCCTGCGCAAAATTTGTCTGGAGACCATTTCCGGAAAGAGGGCGCCGGGCTATTTCAAATTCGTCTTTCTGGCTCCGCCGGCCCTGGTCAGTCAGCTGCTTGATCAAGCGGGAAATGGCATGCGGTCAGAGGATGTAGACGCGCTGGCTATGAATCTCACCTATCGGGATGGATCGCTGCGGCTCACGACGGGAACTTCCTGTCGGATATTTTCCATGGACAAGAGTCTCGATCAGGTCTGGGATCATTGGGTATGTGAATTTCTGTCAAAAAATCATCTGGATTGGTCAGAACTTGTGTGAAAAAATTTGTTATTTTTTCCGCTTTATGTTATCCTTGACCCGTTGAGATGTTCTGTTCTGACATAGTTTCGTATGGAGGTATAAAGGAATGGCAAAAGGGACAGTTAAGTGGTTTGATGACCGTAAGGGGTACGGTTTCATCTCTGATGAGGCTGGAAAGGATGTATTTGTACACTTCTCCAAGCTGAACATGGAGGGATTTAAGACCCTGAAAGAAGGAGCTACGGTTGACTTTGAGGTTGAGGACTCCGATAAGGGTCCGCAGGCGATCGACGTCACCGTTGTGGAATAAATCAAATCACCATGAGGAATCATCAAATGTGACTTCTGCTCACATTCGTGGTCACAGAGGAGAAGAGAAGCGGCAGGCCGCTTCTCTTTTTTCTTTGCGGAATCTGTTGTAGAATGGGTTCGTATCACTGTGACGGATCGATAATCTCCGTGCTCAGCACAGGAGGGTGAGGATGTATAAGATTTTAGTTGATTCCTGCGGCGAATTATCAGAGGAGATGAGAGCCGGCGGGCACTTTGTAAATATTCCTCTGATTCTTCGCGTGGACAATGAGGAGATTGTGGACGATGAGAGCTTTGACCAGAAGACCTTTTTGGCCAAGGTGGCCTCCAGCTCCAACGAGCCCAAGTCTGCCTGCCCATCTCCGGATGCCTACATGAAGTGGATGGAAGGGGAGTCAGACCACATCTATATTGTCACGCTTTCATCCAAGTTATCCGGTTCTTACGCCAGTGCCAGTCTGGGGAAAGAACTCTATGAGGAGGAATACGGGGACGCAAAGAAGATTCACGTCTTTGATTCCAGGTCCGCGTCCATCGGAGAGAGCCTGATCGGCTTGAAGATCGAGGAACTGGAGGAAGAGGGTCTGCCCTTTGAAGAAGTTGTCAGCCAAACCCAGGACTATATTGAGAAGCAGCACACCTTCTTTGTCCTGGAGACGCTGGAGACCCTGCGCAAGTCCGGTCGTCTCTCAGGCCTGGCCGCTACGATCATCAAGGCACTGAATATCAAGCCGGTGATGGGATCCACAGAGGAGGGTTCCATTCAGAAGCTTGGTCAGGAGCGTGGAATGACGCGCGCGCTGATGAAGATGGTTCGCTGCCTCATGGAGGTCACGCCGGATCCTCAGAATCGCGTGTTGGCCATTGCTCACTGCAACTGTCCCGAGCGGGCGCAGATGGTCAAGGCCCAGGTGGAGAAGCTGGCGCATTTTAAGAAGATTCTGATTTTGGATACCGCGGGAGTCTCTTCTATGTATGCCAATGACGGCGGTATCATCATGGCTGGTTGATATGACTTATCAGGAAATTGTAGATAAGATAGAGAAAATGAGGCGATTCGGCAGGGCGACAGGATACCAGGTGTCCCGTGAAATGCTGGATCGCCTTTCGCATCCGGAAGAGGGGCAGAGAGTCATTCATATCGCCGGCACAAATGGCAAGGGATCGACAGCGGCGATCCTGGCGTATATTCTGGCGGCACAGGGCTTTCGGGTCGGGCTCTTCAGCTCGCCTCATCTGCTGCGTTTCAACGAGCGAATCCGCATTCTGGAGACAGAGGAGAATCGAAGAGGCGCATTCGATGCGGCGACTGCCCCTCGAGTGATTACAAGGCAGATTTCCGATGACGCCGTCCGGCGCCTGGGAGAGAAGATTCTTGAGCTGCCCATGGAACTGCCGCCCACCATGTTTGACATCTGTTTTTGCATGGGGCTCTGCTACTTTAGGGAAGAGGTCTGTGATTTTGTTATCTTAGAGACTGGCCTGGGGGGAAAATACGACTCGACCCGTGCTTCTTCTGTAGTTCCCCTGATCAGCATCATTACCAGCATCGGCTTAGACCACACGGCGATTCTGGGGAATCGCCCGGAGGAGATCGCGGAGAATAAGGCGGGGATTCTTCGCTCTGGCACACGCTGTATCCTGGGTCCTATGGAGGAGGCGGCCAGCCGGGTGATCATAAGGCGCTGCCGGCAAGAGGGGATTCCCTTTTGGCAGGTGACAAAGAGCAGGGCAAAGGATATTTTTCTGGCGAGGGGACTGAAAAGGGAGGATCTGGCTCTGGAGGGGCATTACCAGCTTTACAATGGAGCCTGCGCGATTCTGGCGGCGGAGATCTTGCATGAGATGGGAGTGACCTGTCAGAAGGGGAGAAAGACAGACAGGGCCCGCGGGAGTGCGACGACCGCGCCGGATTCTGTAAGAGAGGAGAATCAGGCGTTTTGCAGGGCTCTGCGCAGCGGTCTGGCTCAGGTCTCATGGCCGGGGCGCATGGAGAGAGTCAGCTACAGAGGCAGGCAGATCCTGATCGATGGCGCCCACAATCCCCAGGGAGTGGACGCTTTGGCCAAGAGCCTGCGCGGCTTTTATCCGGATACGACCTGTGTCTTTATCATCGGGATTTTGGCGGACAAGGAGTACGACCTGATGCTGGAGGAGATTCTCCCGCTGGCGGCGGAAGTAGTCACGGTAACGGTGGACAGTGACCGGGCTCTGCAGGCAGAGAGGCTGGCTGCTCTGATTCGCGGCCGAGGCGGCTGCGCTCACAGGGCAGGCTCTGTCTCAGAGGCCCTGGAGCTGGCCGCGGACATCTGCAAGAGAAGAGAGGGACAGGGAATCAGGAGCCCTCTGGTTCTCTTCGGATCTCTTTATTTTGTGGGTCAGGTCAAGGCATTCTTGGCCGATTCCCCGGAAGAATTCAGACCGGAGGCGGCGCAGAAGAGGGAAAGCGACATTTAGCGCTTTCCTTACGGACCTTTTTTCGATACAATGTTGGACGTAGATGATGCATTGGGCACCTCTGTGGAGGTGTGTGATGAAAATACGCAGGTATTTGATGTGCGGATTTCTTCTGATGGCCCTGTGCCTGTCGTCCTGCGCAAGAGGATCCTTCCTTCAATCCAGAGAGATAAAACAGGGGGAAGAGGGGGCCGATTCGAAAGAGCAGGCCAGAGATACAGGCAGGGGGGAGAATTCCGGGACAAATCAGACGGAGGGCGACAGGACAGACACCGGTGGAATCTGGGTTCAGATTCAGGGGGCAGTGGAGCGCCCCGGGGTCTACTCTCTTCCCAGGGACAGCCGCTTAAAGGACCTCCTGGAGGCGGCTGGCGGTTTTGGCCGGGACGCCGATACAGAGAAGGTAAATCAGGCCGCGCGTCTGGAAGACGGCGCCATGTATCGGGTGCCCAGACAGGGAGAGGGGCAGAACTCGTCTGAGGAGGGGCAGTCTTCGGAGAATGCTCAGACAGGATCCGGATCTTCATCCAAGGTCAATATCAACCGGGCTGACCGGGACCAGCTGATGAGTCTGCCCGGGATCGGAGCCGGCAAGGCGGATGCGATTATTGCCTATCGCAGGAAGCAGGGAGCGTTTGCCAGAAGAGAGGATATCATGAAGGTCCCTGGCTTGAAGGCGGCGGTTTACGCCAAAATCAAGGATCGGATCACTGTGAATTGAGGTATGAGATGGCCAAAAAGGTGTTGGTGGTCGACGATGAAAAATTGATTGTGAAGGGGATTCGCTTCTCCTTGGAGCAAGATGAGATGAAGGTCGACTGCGCCTATGATGGTCAGGAGGCTCTAGACAAGGCCAGGGAGGGAGACTATGATCTCATCCTCTTAGACGTCATGCTGCCCAGGATGGATGGCTTTGAGGTCTGCCGGGCAGTGCGTGAGTTCTCCAACGTGCCGATTGTCATGCTCACAGCCAAGGGCGACGACATGGATAAGATCATGGGCCTGGAGTACGGCGCGGATGACTATATTACAAAGCCCTTCAATATTCTGGAGGTCAAGGCCAGAATCAAGGCCATTCTGCGCCGGGTCAGGAGCCGGGAGGCGGAAGAGGACAGCGGAAATGTGATCAAATCCGGCGACGTCAGCATGGACACGGATCGTCGAAGCCTTCGGATTGCGGGAGAGGATATCAACTTGACTTCCAAGGAGTTTGATATGCTCCTGCTCCTGGTCAATCATCCGGGCAAGGTCTACTCCAGAGATTCCCTTCTGCACACGATCTGGGGCAGTGACTATCCGGGGGACGCGAGGACGGTGGACGTACACATCCGCCGCCTGAGAGAGAAGATCGAGCCGAGCCCGAGCGAACCCAGGTATGTGCACACCAAGTGGGGGGTGGGCTATTATTTTCAGGCCTGAGACTTCCTTATCGATTTGATACGATTTCAGTCTTTGACATTGTCCCCTGATTTTTTCCCTGTTATACTAATCTCATGAATGCTTTTCGACGACTCCGGGATCAATTTCACAGGCTCAGACTGCGCCTGATTCTCATGATTCTGTTGGCGGGACTGATCCCTTATACCGTCGCTTTTTATCTCTATCTTTATGCCTATCGGCAGAATACCATCAACATTGAAGAAGTGCAGATTCACTCGCAGATGCAGGTTTTGACCGGGGGAATCCTGGACAAGGACTATCTGTCGGATCCTTCGGACACGGAGATCAACAGCCAGCTGGATACGGTTCGTCAGATCTATGGAGGGCGTATTCTGCTGATTGATGATAACCTTCGGGTGATCAAGGATACCAACGGCATCGACAGCGGACGGACGCTGGTCTGGGCGAACGCGATTCGCTCTCTCAAGGGAGAGGCTCTCAGCTACTATGATAAACAGAATAATTTCCTGACGGTTACCCTGCCCATCCGCAGCACGGCGGACGACAACGCGCCTGTTCGCGGAGTGCTCATGGTAGTGCGCTCGATGGACTACATGAACCAGTCCCTGGACCAGATGACCGTGCCCGGGATCATCGGTTTTGTTATTTTAGGCTTCATTCTCCTGGGACTTGCCGCCTGGACCGCGGAGCATACCATTCGCCCTCTCAAGACCATGGAAGAGGCCCTGGATAAGACGAAAAACGGCAGTGCCTCGTCGGGCCTGAAGGATTTAGACTATGCGGAGGCGGAGGAGCTGGCAGGCCATTTCAATGATTTCCTGGGCCGCATGCAGTCTGTGGAGGCTTCCCGGCAGGAGTTCGTCTCCAATGTCTCTCATGAGCTCAAGACGCCTCTGACATCCATGAAGGTCCTGGCGGACTCCATTAACAGTATGGAGGGAGCCCCCCTCGAGCTCTATCAGGAATTCATGCAGGATATGAGTCATGAAATTGACCGGGAGACCAAGATTATCAATGACCTTCTCTCTCTGGTTCGTATGAACAAGACGGGAATCAGCATGAATATCGCGTCTGTCAATATGAATGAGCTGATCGAATCCATTCTGCACCGGGTTCGTCCGATCGCGGACCGGCAGGGAGTAGAGCTGGTCCTCGAGTCCTTCCGTCCGGTTTTCTGTGAGATCGATGAGACCAAGTTTTCTCTGGCGATTACAAATCTGGTGGAGAATGCCGTCAAGTACAACAATCCCGGCGGCTGGGTTCACGTCTCTTTAAATGCTGATCACCAGTACTGTTTTGTGACGGTTGAGGACAATGGAATGGGAATCCCGCAGGATTCGCTGGACCGTATCTTCGAGCGCTTCTACCGGGTGGATAAGTCGCATTCCAGGGAGATCGGCGGTACCGGTCTTGGTCTGGCAATTACGCAAAACGCGATTCGCATGCACCATGGAGAGATCCGTGTGGCCTCTGAGCTGGGACAGGGAACGACCTTTGATGTTCGTATTCCTCTGACCTATATCGTAGATCCCGAGGAGGATGTCATTGCCAGACGGGCAGATGAGATCCGTGAGGAGAGGAGCGGAGAATGAGAAGATCTATCCGGAAGAAATGCGTCTCTCTCGCTCTGATGATGAGTATGGTTATTACACTTCTGACAGCGTGCGGCGGGGACGCGGGGACGCAGCAGATCTACTATATGGATGTGGCCGGGAACAGCTTAAAGATCAGCGCTTACAAGCTCAAGGCCAAAGACACGGAGGGGCAGATCAGTGAGCTTTTAACTGCCCTGAAACAGGCTCCGGATACAGGAAGTGCAGTCAGTGTCATGCCCAGGGATCTGGAAGTGATTTCACATCGCCTGGATGGGGGACACCTGGTCCTGGATTTCAATACAGCTTATGAGCGAATCACAGGACCGAACGAGGTCCTCATGCGGTCTGCGATCGTCAAGACCCTCCTGCAGATCAGCAACATCAGCTCAGTGACCTTTACGGTACAGGGAAAGGCTCTGACAAACGCGGACGGCAGTGAGATTGGCGCCATGAATGCCGACACATTTATGGATTTCGGGGGCGACGCGGAGGACGCTATGGTTCGGCGGACATTTACCCTCTACTATGCCAGCAAGGACGGGCAGAGCCTGGTCAGAGAGAAGAGAGAGATCTATTACAACAGCAACATTTCACCGGAGAAGCTGGTGATGGAATATCTGATGACCAGTCCTCACACGGATGACGCCATCAGTCCGATTCCGGACAGCACCAAACTGCTCAATATCAATGTAAATCGCGGGGTCTGTTATCTGAATCTGGATGAGAATTTCCTCAATGCCACAGATAAAATATCACAGCAGGTCGTGATATATTCGATCGTCAACTCTTTATGTGAGCTGAACGAGATATCCAGTGTACAGATCGCGATCAACGGAGAGATGAATTCCATCTTCCGAGGGGACAAGCTGTCCAATTCTTATACGCCCAACTTCAATATGGTGACTTCCAACGCCGAATAGGAGCGGGGAGGTGGCCTATGCTTAGAGCCAGGCCTCTGGTCATCATGGCCTTGAGTTTACTTGCGGGAATTTTTATTGCGCGTGCGCCTTGCGCGCGCCAGGCAGTTCTGATTCTACTGATTGCGCTTATTTTGCCCGCTGTCGCAGCGGTCCTTTTTATCCCGGGTTGCCCCCTGATCGAGGGCGGCAGGCCCGCGGTCTTATCTTCTCTTATCAACATGAGAAAAGCGGTCAGACGGATCGGACCGGGACTGATGGTCTCTGCCTTCTTCCTGATCGGATTCACGCGCTGCCAGGCCCTCCTGGATCATCAGCTGCGGGTCGCGCAGAAACTGACAGAGGGACAGCAGATCATCGCTGAGGGGAGAATCTATGCCCTTGAGCCGAGGGAAAAAGGCATTCGGGCACTCCTGGGACAGGTGAAAATTTCAGCCCGGGATCATGAAAAAGAGTGGGAACTGGGGAAAATTTATGTCGATGATTTGGCCGAAACCATCGATCAAAGCGGGACGCGCCTTCAACTGGGAGACAGGATCCGCCTCAGCGCTTTATACAGTCCGGGACAGCCTGCGCCAAATGAGGGGGGCTTTGACGAAAGAGCCTATGAATACAGCAGGCAGATCTACGGGCATTTTAAGAAGGCCTCTCATCCGGTTTTGCTTGCAGAGGGGGCCGGTCATCCCTATTGGCATTTGAGGCAGCTGCTTGAGAGCCTGCGGTCAGGGCTGGCAGGGGTCTTTGACAGGAATCTGCCGGCGGAAGAGGCGGGGCTTCTTTCCGCCATGGCGCTGGGGGCAAGGAGCAGTCTGGACGCGGAGGTCAGGGATCTGTTCACCCGATCCGGTCTATCGCATATCCTGGCGATTTCCGGCCTTCATGTCTTCCTCCTGGCTTCCCTTCTCCTTGGGCTTTTGAGGAGCTTGCGCCTTAATCTGACCCTGGCTGCCCTTATTTCCGGTATGGGAATCATTTTCTACGGTATGATGACCGGGAATGCCGTTTCCACGCAGAGAGCGGTGTGGATGTATCTGCTTGTTCTTCTGGGGAAATGTCTGGGCGAGGCCTACGATTCTCTGTCCGCGCTGGCGCTGGCGGCGCTTGTGATTCTGATCCCAAATCCCATGGCCATAGGCGACCCGGGGTTTCAGCTCTCATTCGCGGCGATTTTAGGTATGCAGCTTGTAGCCAGGCCGATGCAGGAGCGCTACCGGTCCGACTGTAAAGAGAAATTTAAGGCGAGACAGCATCAGCTTTTTCGAATGCGTCAAAGGCAACTGCCCTGGAATCGGGGGCGCGACCGTGTATCCGGGTCCTATCAGCCCAACCTGACCCAGCGTATCCTGGGGCAGATAATCCTGGCCCTGGGAATCCAGCTGGCTGTCTTACCCCTGCTCGCCTTCTGCTACAGCGAGATAGCTCTCTATGTGATTTTTCTCAATCTGCTTCTGCTGCCCTTTCTGGGACTGGTCCTGGCGAGCGGTCTGCTGGGAGGATTTCTGGGTCTGGCGGCAGAGCTCGGGTTTCTGAAAGCGCCGGCGGATCTTTGCCTGGGAGTCAGCCACTGCCTGCTCTACTTCTTTGAATGGAGCTCGGATCTGAGTCTGCACCTGCCCGGAGCGAGGATGATTACAGGCAAGCCCCCGATTTGGCTGATCCTTGTCTATTACGGGAGCCTCTTTTATTTGCTGTATGGAAGAGAGAAAAGATGGGCTGTTTATCCCGGGCAGAGAAGGGCAAAGAGTCAAACAAAAAAGCGGCGGATTCAGGGGAGAATTTCCGCGGGGGTCGCCCTTGCCCTTCTGCTGTCGCCGCCGATCCTCTGGTCTGCAAGCCTTCCCTATCTGGCAGGAGCTGAATTTACCATGTTAGACGTCGGACAGGGGGATGGTCTGTACTTCTGTGACGGGAGAGGAGGCCATTACATGATTGACGGGGGATCGACCAGTCTGGATCAGCTGGGAAAGCGGCGTATTCTTCCCTTTCTCAAAGCCAGGGGCATTCGGCAGATCCGCTATTGGTTTGTCAGCCACACCGATCTGGACCATATCAGCGGCCTGGAAGAGGCCCTAAAGGAAGGGTATTCCATACAGAATCTTGTCTTTTCGGCCAATATGCCCTATGTCGATGAGGGGAGAAATCCCGCCTATGAAAGGCTTACTGCTCTGGCAAAGAGAAATGGATGCCGGGTCCTGCTCTGGGATCAGGGGGACCAGCTTTGTATAGAGGGCGGTGGGGAGAAGAAGGAGATCCTTTTGGTGCGCTGCCTGGGACCGGGCAGGGATCATTTGGCCAGGGGGGCCAATGAGAACAGTCTGATCCTGTCGATTACCATGCCGGGACTCTCTGCCTTTTGCGCCGGAGATATTGGGACACAGCAGGAAGAAACCCTGCTGCGCAAGGGCATGTTCTCTGGAGACAAAAGAGAGGGGAAGCTCTCTTTATATAAGGCCTCCCATCACGGGAGCAAGGGAGCCAACAGCCGGGAGATTCTCCAAAGGCTGCGGCCGGATCTGATCTGGATCAGTGCCGGGATCAGAAATCGCTATGGACATCCGGGAAAGGAGACTCTGGAGCGGATGAAGGAGATCGGCTGTCCGATCGATCGAACTATGTATCAGGGGCAGATGACCCTGCGCAGAAAGGGAAGCGACTGGAAATATCAGGTCCGCTTCCCGTGAAATTCGCCTCTTGACACCGATTCGCATGGGAGAAAGTCTGGCTCGATAAAACGATTAGATCAGCTGATCCTCGCGGATCACCTGCGCGTGTTCGATCAAGGTCCGGTAATGCTCCAATCCCTTCGGATCATCCAGGGGGTGAATAGAACACTCGCCCGAGGACTTGTCGACGAGTACAGGGCCGAATTTGCCGTAGCTGTAAGCGGTATAGCCCTCTTTGCCGGACAGAAGGCAGGCGGTATTGTCTGCGGAGTGACCGGATGGATTTCTGTGGAAGAGACTGGTCCAAAATTCCCCTTTCTTTTGGGCCTGCGCGGTCAGTTCTGTCGGATCCAAATCTCGGGGGAGAAAGTCAAAGATATAATAGCGGTGGCAGACCCAGGCGTGATAGAAGAGATTTTCGGCGGGAGCCAGCCGATCGATATAGTCCTGGGCGAGTTGACAGGCCTCGTGGGCATTTGTGACGGTTTGTGACATGATATTCTCCTTACAGGGCCATTGTCCGCAGGGCGCGCTGGACGCGGCAGAGACAGATTATGGCTGTTGTTTTGTCAGCTGAATTTTTTACTATTATAAGCGCTTTTGCCTTCCGATGCCTATCGAACTTAAGTGCGCATTCCGCAGATTGACTTGTATGGAGCGGGATTTTACAATTGTTTTCATGCAGACCATCAATCAGGATATTAAGACGGGACAATTTCACAGAGCCTATTTGCTCTATGGAGAAGAGGACTATCTCAAGCTCCAGTATCGGGATCGGCTGGTCAGGGCCCTGACAGGCGGCCAGGAGAGCATGAATTTCAGCCGGATGGAGGGAGATGACTGCGACCTGAAAGGGCTGATTGATCTGGCGCAGACCATGCCTTTTTTCGCGGACCATCGCTGCATTCTGATTATGGAATCCGGCTTCTTTAACAGTAGCAACGATGAACTGGCGGCTTATCTTGAGACTGTGCCCGAGACGGCTGTGCTGATCTTTGTCGAGAAGGCCGTCAGGAAATCGACCAGACCCTTTAAGGCCATAACGAAGTATGGCTATGCCTGTGAGTTCTTAAAGCCCGATGAGAGAACCCTCATGCAGTGGATCGGAGGCCGCCTGTCCAAGGAGAAGAAGACCATGTCACCCGAGGCGTGGCGGGAATTCTTTCTGCGAAGCGGCGAGAATATGGAGAATATGGAGCGGGAGTACGAGAAGCTTGTGACTTACTGCCTGGACAGAGAACGCATTGAACTCGATGATGTCAGGGCCATCACAAGCCGTCCGCTCAACAACCGTGTCTTTGATCTGATCGACGCCATGGCGAGGCGGGACGGAAAGCTGCTCCTGGAGCACTACGCGGATATGATCGCGGCCAAAGAACCGCCCCTGCGTATCCTCAGCCTGATTGAGCGCCAGTTCATCCAGATGCTGGCGGTGCGGCAGATGTCATCAGATCATCTGTCAGATCGCGAGATCGGACAGAAAATCGCCGTCTCCCCTTATATTGTCGGAAAGATCCGCCGCAGCTCAGAAAGCTATAGCCAGGAACAGATCAGACAGCTGCTGGCGGACGCCTCTGACATGGAGGAGAGAATCAAGACCGGGAAAATTACAGACCGACTGGGAGTGGAAGTCCTCATGATGCGCTATGCCAGGTGAGGCACGCGCCTGCCCGTAATTAATCCTTGACAGGAGCAGGCCCGGACAGTATCATGTACGAGTATGTTTACATTGAACTGTCCGTGTCCGGCTACAATGTAACTAAGGATTTTTTCTATAAGAAACATTCGATTTACATTGGAGGTAATCTAAATTGGCTAACATTAAGTCCGCAAAGAAGAGAGTACTCGTAACTGCTACCAAGACCGCCCGCAACAAGGCAATCAAGTCAGAGGTGAAGACCTACATCAAGAAGGTCGACGCGGCAGTTGAGGCTGAGGATAAGGACGCGGCCCTTGCAGCGCTCAAAGAGGCTACCAGCGTGATCGCCAGAGCATGCTCTAAGGGTGTTTATCACAAGAATACAGCGGCACGCAAGGTTTCTCGTCTCAGCAAGGCTGTCAACAAGCTCGCTTAATCAATCGGACGAGAAGAGGCGTCAGATACACCGATGCCGCAGGAATGAAGGATAAGAGAGTCAACAGCCCGTCATCTGTTGACTCTCTTTTTGTTCGCCGCATGGGCGGATGATGAGAACAGGAGCGGGAAATGCCGTCGAGGGATCATGACCGCGGCGCATGAGGAGCAAATCCATGGGAATCGACCAGAGTAAAATTCGCAATTTCTGTATTGTGGCCCACATTGATCACGGCAAGTCCACCCTGGCGGACCGGATCATCGAGATGACCGGAACACTGACCAAGCGGGAGATGCAGGAGCAGGTTCTGGACACGATGGATCTGGAGAGAGAGCGGGGCATTACAATCAAGTCACAGGCGGTCAGGGTTATTTATCGGGCCAGGAATGGGGAGGAGTACATTTTCAACCTGATCGACACGCCGGGACATGTGGATTTCAATTATGAGGTCTCCCGCGCCCTGGCGGCCTGCGACGGAGCCGTTCTGGTCGTTGACGCGACCCAGGGGGTTGAGGCCCAGACCCTGGCCAATGTATACCTGGCTCTGGATCATGATCTGGAGGTGATCCCAGTCATCAATAAGATTGATCTTCCATCCGCGGACCCCGAGAGGGTGAAGAAGGAGGTGGAGGATGTCATCGGTCTGGACTGTCAGGACGCGCCTTTGGTTTCCGCCAAGACGGGTCTGAATGTAGAGGATGTTCTGGAGGCGATCGTTCATCATCTCCCGGCCCCCCAGGGAGACAGGACGGCGCCTCTGAAGGCTCTGATCTTCGACTCTCTCTACGATTCCTATAAGGGAGTCATTGTTTTCATACGCCTGATGGAGGGCTCAATGAAGGCTGGAGACAGGGTCTGTATGATGGCGACCGGTTTCAGCTGCGAAGTGGTTGAGCTGGGCTACTTCGGCGCCGGTCAGTTTATTCCCTGTGAGGAACTGGAGGCGGGTATGGTAGGCTACTTTACCGCCTCGATCAAGGATTTGAGGGAGACCCGGGTCGGCGATACGGTGACCTCGGCGGATCGGCCGACAGAAGAGGCCCTGCCGGGCTATAAGAAGGTCCAGCCCATGGTCTATTCCGGGATATACCCGGCGGATTCCGCCAGATATCCGGAACTTCGTGAGGCTCTGGAGAAGCTCCAGCTCAACGACGCTGCCCTGCAGTTTGAACCGGAGACCTCAGCGGCCCTGGGATTTGGCTTTCGCTGCGGTTTTCTGGGTCTTCTGCATCTAGATGTGATTCAGGAGCGCCTGGAGAGAGAGTATAAGCTCGATCTGGTGACGACTGCGCCCGGCGTCGTCTATCGGATCCATAAGACGGATGGGAGCCAGATGGAGCTGACCAATCCATCCAATCTGCCGGATCCATCCGAGATCGACTACATGGAGGAGCCTGTCGTCGAGGCGGAGATTATGGTCACATCCGACTATATCGGAGCCATTATGGATCTCTGCCAGGAGCGGCGCGGCCAGTATATCAGCATGGAGTATATTGAGGAGGGCAGGGCTCAGCTTCGCTATACCCTGCCTCTCAATGAGATCATCTATGATTTCTTCGATGTCTTGAAGTCCAGGAGCCGGGGCTATGCCTCCCTCGACTATGAGATGAAGGGCTATCAGAGGTCAGACTTAGTCAAGCTGGATATGCTGATCAATAAGGAACAGGTGGATGCCCTTTCCTTTATTGTGTTCTCAGGCACCGCATACGAGCGGGGGAAAAAGATGTGCGAGAAGCTCAAAAAGGAGATCCCCAGGCATCTCTTTGAGATTCCCATTCAGGCAGCAGTCGGGGGGAAGGTAATTGCCAGAGAGACGGTCCGGGCCATGCGCAAGGATGTCCTGGCCAAGTGCTACGGGGGAGATATTTCCCGCAAGAGAAAGCTTCTGGAGAAGCAGAAGGAGGGAAAGAAGCGCATGCGGCAGGTGGGCAGTGTGGAGATCCCGCAGGAAGCCTTTATGGCGGTTCTCAAGCTGGATTCGGACGACTGAGGATCGGATGCCGCTCTTCGAGGATCGGATGCCGCTCTCCGAGGATCGGGTGCCGCTCTTCGAGGATCGGATGCCGCTCTCTGAGGAACAGACGCGCATCCGGCGACGACATGGATTTGCGGCAGGTCTGTCTGAAACAGCGGTCGGGATACATCAAGAGAAGGAGCAGGGCGCGTGGAAGCTTTGGAGCTCTACATACATATTCCCTTTTGTGTGAAAAAATGTTTATACTGCGATTTTAACTCTCATCCGGGGAGCCCGAAGGAGCAGGCGGCTTATGCCGGCGCCCTGGTCAAAGAAATCGACTGGTGGGGCAGACTGATCGGCAGGAAGCAGGTGGCAAGTGTATTCGTGGGGGGAGGAACTCCTTCCTGGCTGGATTATTCTCTGATGGAGCAGATCTTTGCGGCAGTTTACAGGAACTTTTCTCTGGCCAGGAACGCTGAGGTCAGTCTGGAGCTAAACCCGGGGACCGTGACGGCAAAGGCGCTGAGGGCCTATCAAAGGATGGGGATCAACCGCGTCTCGATCGGCTTGCAGTCGTCCAATGACGATGAGCTGGCCCTGCTGGGACGAATTCACAGCTGGAATGATTTTCTGCGTACCTTTGAACATGTCCGCGCAGCCGGTTTTTCCAATGTCAATGTGGATATTATGACGGGTTTGCCCCTGCAGACCGAGGATAAGCTCAAGAGAACCCTGCAGATGGTGACCATGCTCCGGCCGGAGCACATTTCCGCCTATTCTCTGATTGTAGAGCCGGGTACGCCCTTTTATGAGAGATATGCCGGGGATATCGCCAGGAGAGAGAGGGGCGAAAAAACGCTGGAGCTGCCGGACAGTGACCTGGAGTACGCGCTCTATGATATGGCGAGGGCCTTCCTGACGGGAAAGGGATACAGACAATACGAGATTTCCAACTATGCCAGGGAGGGCTATGCCTGTCGTCATAATCTGGGCTATTGGGAGAGAAAGCCCTACCTTGGATTTGGTGTGGGGGCGGCGTCTTTACTCTGTGATTCCCTCATAGACAGGCATTCGGACATGGATCTGCTCATGCGAAAGGATCCGGCACAGAGAAGCTGCGCTTATCCAAATCTGCGCTTTTCCAATATCCCTGAGACAGACCGCTATATTGACCTCTGGGAAAAATATGATCCCGGTCAACAGCTGGACCTGGATGAAGTCCTGGCGGACGCGCCCTGGATTGATTCCAAAACGGTTCAGAAGCTGACCCGCCGGGAGGCCATGGAGGAATTTCTCTTTCTGGGGCTGCGCAAGACTAAAGGCATACGGGAGACTGATTTTTTCAACGCCTTCGGACTCCCCATCGGCAGCGTCTATGGATCCACTCTGGAGAGCCAGAGCAAGCGGGGCCTCCTGCGCCGACAGGGAGGGATGATTGCTCTTACAAAGGCAGGTACGGATATTTCTAACCAGGTGCTGGCGGAATATTTGTGTTAAATTTTTTGCGTTAAAACAGAAACAAAACAGCCCCAAAGCGGCAAATTTATCTCACGAAAGCAGTAATTTGTCGCACAAAAGCAGTAATTTGTCTCCCTAAAAGCAATAGATTCATCCCCTCATGTTGACAGGCAAGGGCCCTGTCCCTACAATAAAAGGAGTTGTAGCACTCAGGAGAATCGAGTGCTAGTGCCAAAAGAGAGGAGAAATCTATGGCAGATTCCGGGCAGGGTATTGAGGAGCTTTCCGAGCGCAAGTCAAAGATCCTCCACGCAATTATTCAGAATTACCTGGAGTCCGGAGAGCCGGTCGGCTCAAGGACGATTTCCAAGTTAGAGGGCGTCAGTCTAAGCTCCGCTACGATTCGCAATGAGATGAGCGACTTAGAGGAGATGGGCTACATCATTCGCCCCCACACCTCGGCCGGCCGGATCCCGACGGATCAGGGCTATCGCTTCTATGTGGATCATCTGATGGCGGAGAAGGACCAGGAGGTCACAGAGCTCAAAGACTTCGTGATCCAGAAGACGGAGAAGATGGATAAGGTCTTACAGCAGGTTGCCAAATTTTTGGCCAATACTACGCAGTACACCTCCCTGATCTCCGCGCCGGCTGTGAGCAAGAACCGGATTAAGTTCCTCCAGCTCTCTCAGGTTAATGAGCACCAGATCCTGGCCGTCATCATGATGGGAGGCAATATGGTCAAGAGCCGCCTGATTGAGGTCAAGAGCATTCTGAGCGGTGAGAATCTCCTGAAGCTCAATATGCTGCTCAACAACAGCCTGAATGGGCTGACCGCGCAGGAAATCAATCTGACTACGATCAGCAGGATGCAGGAGCAGGCGGGAATTCACGAGGATATTGTGGCGGAGGTCTTAAAGACCATTCCGGAGACGCTGCGTGAGGATGACGGACTGGAGATCTATACGTCCGGAGCCACCAATATTTTCAAATACCCGGAGCTGTCTGACGCGCAAAAGGCCTCGACCTTCATCTCTACCTTTGAGGAGAAGGGACAATTGGCGGAGCTGATCAATGACGTGCAGGAGCAGAGCGCTAACAATCCCGATTCGACGGGGATCCAGGTCTATATTGGAAACGAATCTCCCATCGGAAACATGCCGGACTGCTCGGTTGTGACAGCCAACTATGACCTGGGTGACGGAGTCAGGGGGACGATCGGTATCGTGGGACCCAAGCGAATGGATTATGCCAAGGTGATGGGCAGTCTCAAAGAGCTCAAGAGCAAGCTCTCTGAGATCATGGAGGATGCCCGGGAATAAAGAGAATAGAGTTTGTTGCTGCAACAGCTTTTCTGTCATCGGATGATGCAGAGAAGCTGTATTTTGCAGAAGTAGCACATGATGCGGGAGTCATCGGAGACGAAGCGTTTGCTGTATTTCAGATTGCAGGATATATGGCGAGTGCCGAACGGGAATACTGGTTTGGAGAAGCATTTCAGGGTCAGGGTATCATGCCGGAAGCTGTGAAGGAAATGCTGCGCCATAGATCACCTGATGAAGAAGGAAGATTGGCAGGAGATGTCAAAATCATTTTAAGGGTATGATTCTGAGGTTAAGATGGCGATCGTTTGGGAAGGAAATAAAAAAGAATTTGGAACATCGCATCAAAGTCCGCCGGTTCAGCAGAATGCGGTTAAGATTCGTGATGCTGAAGGATTTATTGGCAAGTCCCTGCCGTTTGGTATAGCTCCAATGATGATTTGCATGTTGGCGGTATTCTTAAAGGCATTTACAAGCAAGGAAGCACCGATTTCTCCAATATACCTTGTCCCGGCCTTTTTGATTGGATTTATGATAGCATTACCGATTCACGAGTTTGCGCACGCAGTTTGCTATCCGAAAGAAGCTACGGTGTGGGTGGGGCTGTGTGTTCGTAAAATGCAGGCATGGGCCATTTCATATCATCCTCTTACAAAAAGGCGGTTTATCTGTATGTCTTTAGCCCCTGCCCTTTTGGGAATCATTCCTCTAATAGGGTTTATTTTTATTCCAATAACAATGAAACCACTGCTTACGATATGTATGGTATCCGCATTCATGGGGCTTATATCTCCGGCGCCTGACTATATGGATGTAATAAATGTTATGAGAAAAGTCCCCAAAGGTGCTGTCATCTGCGATTCACAGGATGGCTTGTATGCATATTTGAGTTCACTCGGAGGCTGATCAGCAGCTTTTCGTGATACGGGGAACAAGAGGTATAGGATTTGAGGGATATCCCGGTGTCAGTATGGCGACATTTAACGATCCAATTGCGTTATACAATGTCAGCGCAACCATCATCTGCTCTTTCGAATACTTCATCTGTTCTCCCAGGGGCATTGCAGCGCCCAAGTTTTTGTCCTCACCCTTTTAGAAGAATAGAATTTACGTTTTCATTTTTCTTCAGTGAAAAACTTGCAAATTTAAGTTGACACGATCTGTGAGGGGTGTTATCTTAGTGCATGAAGATATTAGCACTCACCAATATTGAGTGCTAATTGAAACAAATCCCAGGGTTGCAGACCCGAGAAAGGTGGTAGTTTTTTGGCTGAAGAGATGAAGACTCCAGAGAGCAGCAATGAAGAGGCTGTGAAAGAAGCCGTAAGAGAGGCCAGAGAAGAAGCGAAGAAGCAGGAAGAGGCCGGTGATATCAAGGAGGCGGAGGAAGAATCCGCTGCAGCGGAGAATCAGAGAGAAGCCTCCGATATAGATGTGGATGCCAAGACGGATGCGGATACAGATTCCCTGACCAGGGAAACTGAGGAGGCAGAGGAAGCGGCGTCAGAGACGGACCCCGGACAAAAAGAGAGCGGGAAGGGAATCTTTCACAAGAAGAAGGATCCGAGAGACGAGAAGATCGCCGAGCTCACAGACCGGGTGACCCGTCAGATGGCTGAATTCGACAATTTCCGCAAGCGAACGGAGAAAGAGAAGAATGCCAGCTTTGAGATGGGCGCTTCGGCTATTGTCGAGAAGATTCTCCCTGTGGTCGACAACTTCGAGCGCGGACTGAGTCTCTTGCCGGAAGGAGAGGCAGATGCCTTTGCGGAGGGCATGGATAAGATCTATAAACAGCTGATCACGACTCTGACAGATCTGGGAGTCAGTCCTATTGAGGCTTTGGGGCAGACCTTTGATCCAGATCTTCACAATGCAGTGGTGCATGTGGATGACGAGAACGCCGGTGAGAACGAGATCGTGGAGGAATTGCAAAAGGGATACCGTTTTCACGACCGGGTCATCCGCCACAGCATGGTCAAGGTGGCCAACTAAAGAGACTGGTACAGATTATCTGATTTTTATAATTCAAAAATGATTTCAGGAGGAAAAAATTATGGGCAAGATTATTGGAATTGATTTAGGAACAACAAACAGCTGTGTCGCTGTTATGGAGGGCGGACAGCCAAACGTCATCCCCAACAAGGAGGGGTCCAGAACGACACCCTCAATCGTGGCATTTACCAAGAGCGGAGAGCGTCTGGTCGGCGAACCGGCCAAGAGACAGGCGGTGACCAACGCGGAGAAGACCATTTCTTCGATCAAGAGAGATATGGGAACGGATAACGGCCGTGTCATCGACGGCAAGAAGTACTCGCCCCAGCAGATCTCCGCGATGATTCTCTCCAAGCTCAAGGACGATGCTGAGAATTATCTGGGTGAGAAGGTGACAGAGGCGGTCATCACGGTTCCGGCATACTTTAATGACGCGCAGCGTCAGGCAACCAAGGACGCGGGAAAGATCGCGGGCCTGGATGTCAAGAGAATCATCAACGAGCCGACGGCAGCTGCTTTGGCCTACGGACTGGACAACGAGAAAGAGCAGAAGATCATGGTTTATGATCTGGGCGGCGGTACTTTTGATGTCTCTGTTATTGAGATCGGAGACGGTGTCATTGAGGTTCTCTCTACCAATGGGGATACCCATTTAGGCGGCGATGACTTTGATAACGCGGTCGTTGATTGGATGCTCTCTGAGTTCAAGAATGCCGAGGGCGTAGACCTCTCCGGAGACAAGATGGCTATGCAGAGGCTCAAGGAGGCCGCTGAGAAGGCCAAGAAGGAGCTCTCCTCCGCGACGACGACCAATATCAATCTGCCCTTCATTACGGCAACGGCGGAGGGGCCCAAGCACTTTGATATGGATCTGACCAGAGCAAAGTTTGATGAATTGACCCATGACCTGGTTGAGAGGACAGCGGTTCCGGTTCAGAATGCTCTTCGCGATGCAGGTCTTAGCGTGAGCGACCTGTCCAAGGTCCTTCTGGTCGGCGGTTCTACCCGTATTCCGGCTGTACAGAAGAAGGTTGAGGAGCTGACAGGCAAGGAGCCCTCGAAGAACCTGAACCCTGACGAGTGCGTCGCAATCGGCGCTTCGATCCAGGGAGGCAAGCTGGCAGGAGATGCCGGCGCCGGTGACATCCTTCTTCTGGATGTCACTCCCCTTTCTCTGTCGATCGAGACCATGGGCGGCGTTGCGACCCGTCTGATCGAGAGAAATACGACCATCCCCACCAAGAAGAGCCAGATCTTCTCCACAGCAGCGGATAATCAGACCGCGGTAGATATCAACGTCGTACAGGGTGAGCGCCAGTTTGCCAGAGACAACAAGTCTCTGGGTCAGTTCCGTCTGGACGGAATCCCCCCGGCACAGCATGGCGTACCTCAGATCGAGGTTACCTTTGACATTGACGCCAATGGCATCGTGACCGTATCCGCTAAGGATCTCGGCACCGGCAAGGAGCAGCATATCACGATCACCGGCGGTTCCAACATGTCTGATGCGGATATCGAGAAGGCCGTTAAGGAGGCTCAGGAGTATGAGGCTCAGGACAAGAAGCGCAAGGAGGCGGTTGACACCAGAAATGAGGCGGATTCCTTCGCTTTCCAGACGGAGAAGGCCTTAGAGGAGGTCGGAGACAAGCTTGACGCGGCTGATAAGTCCGCTGTTGAGGCTGACATAAAGGCTCTTCGGGATCTCTTGAATCAGTATACGCAGCCGGAGGAGCTCTCAGACGCGCAGGTGGGCGAGATCAAGGCTGCTCTTGAGAAGCTGCAGGGCTCTGCCCAGAAGGTCTTCTCCAAGATGTACGAGCAGCAGGCAGCAGCCCAGCAGGGGCAGGCCACAGGCGGTCCTGAGGCCGGCGCGCAGGCAGGAAATACTGCGGATGGCAATGATGATGTTGTCGATGCGGATTTCAAGGAAGTTTAATTAGATCATGGCAGATAAAAGAGATTTTTATGAGGTGCTGGGCGTCGACAGAAATGCCGACGACGCAGCTCTGAAAAGAGCATATCGCAAGCTCGCCAAGAAATATCACCCGGATTCTCACCCGGGAGACAAGGCGGCAGAGGAGAAGTTCAAGGAGGCCTCAGAGGCTTATGCCATCCTCTCGGATCCGGACAAACGCCGCCAGTACGATCAGTTCGGTATGGGAGCTTTCGAGGGCAACGGAGCCGGTGGAGCCGGCGGATTTGATTTCTCCGGTATGGACTTTGGAGATATCTTCGGAGATCTCTTTGGCGGCTTTGGGAGCTTTGGCGGCTTCGGCGGATCCTCCGCCCAGCGCGGTCCCCATAAGGGGGCAAATGTTCACGCGTCTGTCCGCATCAGCTTTGAAGAGGCAGTCTTCGGCGTGGTCAAGGAACTGGATCTGAATCTGAAGGAGGAGTGTCCGACCTGTCATGGTTCGGGCTGCAGGCCGGGAACAGGAAAGAAAACCTGCTCCAAGTGCGGCGGTAAGGGCCGGGTCGTTATGACCCAGCAGTCCATGTTTGGAACCGTGCAGAATGTGACGACCTGTCCCGATTGCGGAGGCAGCGGGCAGGTGATCGAGAGCCCATGCCCGGACTGTCACGGGAGCGGATATATCACAAGACGCAAGAAGATACAGGTCAATATACCCGCCGGGATTGACAATGGACAGTCCGTTCGTATTCGCGACAAGGGTGAGCCGGGGACAGGCGGAGGCCCCAGAGGGGATCTTTTGGTCGAGGTCCGGGTTTCCGGGCATCCTATTTTCCAGAGAAACGGCTTCGATCTCTACTCGTCCGCTCCGATCACATACGCCCAGGCGGCGATCGGAAGCGATGTCGAGATCGACACCATTGACGGCAAGGTGATCTACACGGTGAAGCCCGGGACACAGACGGATACGAGAATTCGCCTGCGGGGCAAGGGCGTTCCCACTCTGCGCAACAAGAATGTGCGCGGCGACCACTATGTCACACTGGTTGTTCAGACGCCGACCCATCTGACAGAGGAGGCCAAGGAGGCGCTTCGCCATTTCGATGAGCTCTCCGGAGCAAGTCTTAAGTCAGCGTCAAATCCCAAGCCGAGAAAGAAGGGCTTTCGGGAGAAGATGCAGGAGATGAAGGATAAGTTCGACGACGCGATGGAATAATTGACAGGATCCCTGTGTCAGGATTCTTATATAAAGACAGAGAGCACAGCTTTCTTCCTCTTGACTTTATCGAGAGGAAGCGGCTGTGTTCTTTTTTGGCTCTATGTCAAATGTTGGGGCGGGATCCTTCGGGAGGATCGCCCTTTTTGATCGGATCAGGAAGTCAGGAGGCGCTTTTTGGCCCGTTTGAAGTACTGAATTCGGGATAAAACCGACCAAATCCAGGTTTTACCAGACATAATGACGATGGATTTAAAAAAATAGTTGAAATGTGTGAGCATTTTGCATAATATATGAGTGTAAGTTGTGTGAACGCTTGGAAACGTTTACAAGATATGTGCTTTTATGGAGGGAACTATGAAAAGTAAAAAACTTGCAGCACTTGGCCTGGCCGCGTTGATGGGGGTTTCTGCATTGACAGGCTGCGCTGGCGGTAAGACGTCAGACAAGAATACGAAAACGGAATCAAAGGAAGCAACGCTTACCGTCTGGTCACCATCAGAGGATCAGTCCGAGGAGCAGGGCAACTGGCTCAAGAAGGAGTTGGACGCCTTCCAGCAGGCACATCCGGAGTGGAAGCTTACCTTTAATACCGGCGTATGTCCTGAGGGTGATGCCAAGAATCTTGTAGCCTCAGATCCGGGAGCGGCAGCCGATGTATTCATGTATGCCAATGATCAGATTCCCGACCTGCTCAAGGCCAACGCTCTGGCAGAGCTGGGAGGATCAACGGTTGAGGCAATTAAGAAGAATAACGATGCGACGACCGTCAGCACGGTTACCTATAACAATTCGATCTACGGTGTTCCTTTCACGGGCAATACCTGGTTTATGTATTATGACAAGCGTGTCTTCTCCGCAGACGACGCTAAGAACCTTGATACCATGTTGAAGAAGGGTAAGGTTGGCTTCCCCTTATCCAATTCATGGTATTTCGCCTCTACCTATGTGGCAAATGGCTGCACCCTGTTCGGCAAGGACGGAACAGACGGCAAGGCTGGTATTGACTTTAGCGGAGACAAGGCGACAGCAGTCACCAATTACCTGATTGATCTTGCTAAGAACCCCAACTTCAAAGATGCCAATGGTCTGTCAGCAAGTACCCTGGGAGACGGAACAATTAATGCTCTCTTCTCAGGCGCCTGGGATTATAAGGCTGTTGTAGATGCTCTCGGCCAGGAAAATGTAGGAATTGCCGTACCCCCCAAGTTCAACTTAAACGGCAAGGAAGTGCAGATGAAGGCTTTCGCAGGATCCAAGGCAATCGGTGTCAACCCCAACAGCAAGAATTCTGAGATTGCGGTTGCTCTGGCAGCCTTCCTGGGAAGCTCCAAGGCACAGCAGGATCACTATGATCTTCGCAAGGTAATTCCTTCCGATACCACGCTGAAGGTTTCCGATGATCTGTCCAAGGTACAGATGAGTACCATCGAGAGTTGCGCGATTGTTCAGCCCCTGCAGTCCGGTATGGGCCAGTATTGGACGCCCGCAGAATCTATGGGTAAGGAGATCATTGCCGGTACGGTTACGCATGACAATGCCGCCGAGAAGACAGAGAGCATGAATAAGGCCATGAATACAGCTGCCGTTCAATAACATTGCATTTACTGATGGAAGGAATGCGGTTGGCATTACAGCCGCATTCCTCTTTTCTTATAGAATTGGATGAATTGTATGGAAAATAAAATGCAAAGTAAAATTCCACTCTCGAAGGCGATTGCCGCCGGAGATATACAGACGAAGTTATCTATCCCCTTCATGGGACTTGGGATATTTCTCAAGGGGCAGAAGATCAAGGGCGGTCTTATTTTTCTGCTGGAAGTTGCTTTTGTGCTCTATATGGCTACTTCCGGAGGCTATGCTTTATCTATGCTGCCTTCACTCGGTAACTCGGCCCAGCAGAAGGTCTGGAACGAAGCAAAGCAGATCTACGAGTACTCAGCTGGGGATAATTCACAGCTGATTCTTCTGTCCGGGATCGTGACCTGTTTTGTGATCGTAGGATTTATTCTCCTGTGGATTATGCAGATCAAGCAGGCATATCGTCTGCAGCTGCAAAGAGAAAACAATGTCCATGTCAAGACGTTCGCTGAGGATATCAGATCTCTCTTCGATGAGAACCTGCACATCACCCTGATGTCTCTGCCATGCATCGGTATTTTGGTATTCAATATTGTGCCTCTGGTTTACATGATCAGCATGGCCTTCACCTCCTATTCCAAGGAAGATAATCACTTACAGTTATTCGGCTGGAACGGCCTGACCCAGTTCCAACGCGTGCTGAACTTCGGCGGTAATATAGGAAGGCAGTTCTGGCATGTCCTGGCCTGGACCGTTGTCTGGGCACTGGTTGCGACCTTCTTAAATTATGTCATGGGAATGATTCTTGCCATGATCATCAACCGCAAGGAGACAAAGGCAAAGGGCTTCTGGCGCTTTTGCTTTGTGCTCTCAATTGCGGTTCCGCAGTTCGTTTCACTGATGATTATGAATATCATGCTCCAGCCATCGGGCGCAATCAATGTTCTCCTGCAGAATCATGGCTTGATCAGCGGTCCCCTGCCCTTCTTCACAGATGCTATGTGGGCCAGGGTTACGATCATCCTGATCAATCTCTGGGTAGGTATCCCCTACACCATGCTTCAGGTTACAGGTATTCTTCAGAATATTCCGAGCGAACTCTATGAAGCGGCACGCATGGACGGGGCGGGTCCGGTCAAGATCTTTATGAAGATTACCCTGCCCTATATGCTGTTTGTGACGACGCCCTATCTGATCACTTCATTTGTGGGCAACATCAATAACTTCAATGTCATCTACCTCTTATCCGGTGGTGGTCCTACCTATGTAGGAGATACAGCCGGACAGACGGATCTTCTGGTAACCTGGCTCTACAAGCTGACCATTGACCAGCAGTATTACAATCTGGGCGCGGTTATCGGTATCCTGACATTTGTTATCCTGACGGTCGTTACACTCGTAACCTACCGCAGATCGAAATCCTATAAGAACGAGGAGGCGTTCATGTGATGAATACGAATACAGTTACAGTAAAGCGTAATCGAAAGAGTCTTTCCAAGCGCATCAACAATCTCCTTGTTCACCTGTTTCTGGCAGTGCTGGCGGCAATATGGATATTGCCGATCTTATGGATCGTACTGACAAGCTTCCGCGCAGAACCGGGCTCCTATGTCAGCACCTTTTTCCCAAAGGGTTACACGCTTGCCAATTATGTCAAGCTGTTCACAGACCGTAATGTATTGGACTTTCCCCGCATGTTCGGAAATACCTTGATCATAGCGATCTGCACCTGCATTGTCTCGACCTTCTTCGTCCTGTCCGTTTCTTACTGCCTGTCCCGTATGCGCTTTCGCTTTCGTAAGCCCTACATGAATCTGGCTATGATTCTTGGATTGTTCCCGGGATTTATGGCTATGATTGCCGAGTATTATATCCTGAAGGCAATGGGGCTGACCGATGGATCCATGATCCGTTTGGCCCTGATCATTGTCTACTCAGCCGGAACCGGTCTGGGATTCCAGATTACGAAGGGCTATTTTGACATGATTCCCCGTGCGGTTGACGAGGCAGCAATTGTGGACGGCGCGACCCAATGGCAGGTATTTACGAGAATTACCATCCCCCTGTCCAAGCCGATCATTATCTACACGATCATGACCTCCTTTATCGGCCCCTGGGTTGACTTCATCTTTGCCAAGGTCATTGTGCGAGCCAACTCCGATCAGTTTACGGTTGCCATCGGTCTTTGGAACATGCTGCAGAAAGAATATATCAATCAGTGGTATACCTGCTTTGCAGCCGGAGCTGTTGTGATTTCCGTTCCAATCGCAATTCTCTTTGTCTTCATGCAGAAGTTCTATGTTGAGGGAATGTCTGGAGCGGTCAAAGGATAAAGACAGACCGGAAGCAGACTGGAATCAGGCTGGAATCAGGCTGCTGGCCAGCCAATGGAATTATCGACAGTAGTTACATTTTATGCTAGTATGGCACACGGACATGCCCTCCTGTGAGAGGGCTTCCGTGTGCTGTTTTTATGATAACCGGCAATCAAGTCGTTGCAGAACATGCATGTCGTGACATGTGACAATCGACTGTACGCACGGCGCACATGTCGTGACAAGCAGCTGCTTGCAAAGCATACATTCCATTGTCGCTTTGGCGGGCGAAGATTCGCGGCGTCAGGCTTTTTCCGCCGAAGAGGAGAGAATATGGATTATATTCGCTATACGATTGAGACGAGGGAGGAGGCGGAGGAGATTGTCAGCTGCCTTTTGGCAGAGGAAGGGATCGATTCCCTTGAGATTGATGATCTGCTTCCGGTTGATGACAGCATACAGGGGGGCAATTTCGAGGAGTTACAGCCGGATCTGCCGGAGGACGACGGCTCCTGCCGCATCCGTTTCTATCTGGACGCAGAGGGGGATCATACCGAACTGCTCAGGAGAGTTCGAAGTGCCCTGGAAGGGGCCAGAGCATATGCGGATATGGGTTCTTTGACCATCCGTGAGGAACGGATCCGGCGAGAGGACTGGCAGGACAAGTGGAAAGAGTACTTCCACAGCTTTTCCATTGAGGATATTCTCTTTGTCCCCAGTTGGGAGAACCCTCCCGCAGACCTGGAAGGGAAGACCCTGATTCGCATTGATCCGGGCATTGCCTTCGGAACCGGCAGGCATGAGAGTACCGAACTCTGTATCCGGGCCATGCGTCATTATCTGAAGAAGGGAGATGCTATTCTGGATGTGGGTTTTGGCTCCGGGATTCTCTCTGTAGTTGCCGCAAGCCTTGGCGCCGGTTCGCTGGCGGGTACGGATATCGACCCGATTTGTAAGGATGCGGTCGCGCAGAATATGGAGGCCAATGGTTTTTGCTTTGACCCGGCGCGCTTTTATATCGGAAATCTGGCGGAGGATACCGGACTGCGGAAGGAACTGGGAGAGGGCTGCTATGATCTTGTCTTCGCTAATATTCTGGCGGATATTATCACGGCGATGGGGCCGGATCTTCGGGATCGGCTCCGACCGGGAGGTCTTCTTATCACATCCGGAATTATTGACTTCAAGCAAGAAGAGGTGGAAGATGCCCTGAGGAATCAGAAACTGGAAATTGTCGAGGTCAATGCCCTGGGTGAGTGGCGCAGTATCATTGCCAGGCGACCGGAATGATTCGTGATACAGAATGGCAGAACAATAAAGAGATCCGTTTTTGGGGGATCTCCTGTGCTGGAAAAGCAGGTGGAGAAGAATGCAGCAGGTCTTTGTCGACGCGCGGCAAGTGAATGATGAGATCGTCACGATTCAGGGAGAGGATGCCAGGCATCTAGGGAGAGTCGTTCGCATCCGTCCCGGAGAGGAAGTGCGTGTCAGTGTGCGCGGCGGCAGGGATTATTATGGTCATGTCCTGATGGTAGATCGGGAGGAGATGACTGTAAAGCTGGTTGAGGAGGCTGCCAGCACGGAACTCGCCCAGAAGATCTGTCTCTTTCAGGCGATTCCCAAGGGGGACCGGATGGAGACGGTCATTGAGAAGGCGGTTGAACTCGGGGTTTATGAGATTGTTCCGGTGGAGACCAGATACTGCGTGGTCAGGCTGGACGAGAAGAAGAAAGCCAGAAAGAGAGAACGCTGGCAAGCGATTGCGGCAAACGCAGCCCGACAGTCAAAACGCAGCATCATTCCAAGGATCGCCCCGGTCACACCTTATCAGAAAGCCCTGGATGACGCGGGTGACGCGGATCTGGTCCTTCTTCCCTATGAGAATGCCCGCGGCATGCAGGCGACTGGCGAAGCCCTGACGGCTGTAGCCCATGCAGGAGGCATTGGCATATTTATTGGGCCGGAAGGTGGATTCGCGGCAGATGAGATAAAGGCGGCTCAAGGAAAAGACAATATCAGAGTCATTTCCCTGGGCAGACGGATTTTAAGAACCGATACGGCGGCCATTGCGGCCATGACCATGGTCATGATGGCATGTGAGAGCAGATAGAGGCTTGTATGGAAGTATATTTGGACAATTCGGCCACCACGCAGACAGATCAGGAGGTGGTGGATCTCATGGTCAAAGTCCTGAGGAAGGACTATGGGAACCCCTCCGCCCTGCACCAAAAGGGGATGGATGCGGAAGCCTATTTGAAAGAGGCCAGAGAGAGGATTGCCAGAACCCTGAAGGCAAAGAGCAGGGAGATTGTATTCACTTCCGGCGGAACAGAGGGGAATAATCTGCTTGTTCGGGGAGCGGCTCACGCCAATCACAGGGCGGGAAGGCATATTCTGACTTCTCCCTTCGAGCACGCCTGCGTATATGAGAGTATGCGTTCTCTGGCAGAGGAGGGCTTTGAGATTGAGAATCTGAAGGTGGATGGAGATGGCAGGATCAATCTCGAGGAGCTGCGAAGTCGTATTCGCCCCGATACCATCCTAGTCAGTATCATGCAGATCAATAATGAGATTGGCACTCTGCAGCCCCTGGAAGAACTGGGACCTCTTATCAAAGCGGTCAATCCCAACTGTCTCTTCCACACAGACGCGGTTCAGTCCTACGGAAAGGTGAAAATTATCCCCAAGGATATGGGGATCGACCTCCTGGCGGCTTCCGGGCATAAGATCCATGGCCCCAAGGGAAGTGGTTTTGTATATATCAAGGACAAATGCAGAGTCGAGCCTCTTCTTCTTGGGGGCGGCCAGGAGAGGGGACTGCGATCCGGCACAGAGAATACGGCGGCCATTGCGGGGCTGGGGCTTGCGGCCGAGAAGATCTGCGCCAATCTTGAGGAAGAGCAGAACCGTCTCTATGCCCTGAAGGAGCATATGGTAAAGAGCTTGTCCCAAATTCCCGGCCTGACAGTCAACGGCCGTACCGGCCGTGACTCCGCTCCACAGATTATCTCTGTATCTCTTGCGGGAGTCAGGGCGGAAGTGATGCTGCACGCTCTGGAGGAGAGGGGGGTCTATGTATCCGCCGGAAGCGCCTGCTCCTCCAATCATCCAAGAATCAGCAGGACCCTGCAGGCAATTGGTCTGAACAGAGATTTACTTGATTCCACTATCAGAATCTCGCTATCGGTATATACGACTATGGAGGAGATTGATTATGCCTGTGACTGCATGGAACAACTGATGCCAGTGCTGGCAAGGTTTCGCAGACATTAGTCATACGAAGGGGCAGCCGGTCACATGGCAAGAGGGACGATGCGAAAGAGAATTATTGTATCGCAGGAAGAACGGTTATAAGAAGGAATGTAAAGAGAAGAATAGGATGGAGTCATGGTTCAGTACAAAGCATTTCTGATTAAATATGGAGAGATTGCCATTAAGGGCAAGAACCGTCACGTTTTCGAGGAGGCGCTGGAGAGGCAGATCAAGCGCAATTTGCGCGACTGCGAGGGAGAATTTGCGGTTGAGAGACAGACAGGACGCATCTTCATCCGCTGCCTGTCCGACTATGATTATGACGAATTGGTCGGAGCCCTGACCCGGATCTTCGGCATTATCTGGATTTGTCCCTGCGTTCTGACAGAGATCAAAAGCTTTGATGAGACGGCCGGGGAGATTGTTCGCTATATCGGGGAGGCCTTTCCCGATCGTCATGTCAGCTTCAAGGTCAAGGCCCGCCGCCCCAACAAGAAATACCCGATTCATACCATGGATTTAAACGCTATGATCGGAGAGAAGATTCTGGATGCTTATCCGGAAATGACGGTTGATGTACATCATCCGGACTTTGAATTAAACGTGGAGATCCGTGAGCAGATCAATTTCTACGCCAGAATGATCCCGGGACCCGGCGGTATGCCTGTCGGAACCAACGGCAAGGCCATGCTTCTTTTGTCGGGCGGAATCGACTCTCCTGTGGCAGGGTGGATGATTGCAAAGCGAGGCGTTACTTTAGACGCGACTTATTTCCACGCTCCGCCCTATACCTCCGAGCGGGCCAAACAGAAGGTGATTGATCTGGCCGAGCAGGTGGCCCGATACGCAGGTCCCATCCGCCTTCATATCGTCAATTTCACAGATATTCAGCTCTATATCTATGAGCAGTGCCCCCACGATGAGCTGACTATCATTATGCGCCGCTATATGATGAGGATCGCGGAGCACTTCGCCAGGGAAAATGCCTGCATGGGTCTTATTACCGGCGAGTCGATCGGACAGGTGGCCTCCCAGACCATGCAGTCTTTACTCTGCACGAATGCGGTATGTCAGCTGCCGGTCTATCGCCCTTTGATCGGATTTGATAAGCAGGATATCGTGTCCATCGCCGAGAAGATCGACACTTATGAAACCTCCATTCTTCCCTATGAGGATTGCTGTACCATCTTTGTGGCCAGGCATCCTGTCACCAAGCCACGACTGGAGATCATTGAGCGCAGTGAGCTCAAACTGGCGGAGAGGATTGAGGACTTATACCGGCAGGCAATCGAGACGACCGAGACGATAATCTGTGATGGATCTCCCTCTCTTCGGCAGTGAGAGAGAAAGAGGCCGACAGGGGGGCCAAAGAGGATCAGAAGCGCAGAGAAAAGAAAAACAGCCCTGAGGGTCAGACCCGGGACTGTTCTTTCTTACAGAAATATTTTCGGCGGCGCAAGATGGAACCGACCGAATGCGATTACTCGACGACGTAGGGCTTTAGTGCCTCAAGAATCTCGTCGACATTATCCTCCGCGTGGATAGATAATTCGATGGGCTTCGAGAGATCCAGAGAGAAAATTCCCATGATCGACTTGGCGTCAATGACATAGCGGCCGCTGATCAGATCGAAATCGGAATCAAACTTGCCGATTGTATTGACGAAGGACTTGACCTTGTCGATGGAGTTGAGAGAAATCATCAGTGTATTGCTCATAGTAGCAACCTCCTCAATTGCATGGATATCAAGTGAATATTCGTGTTCATCTTACGACCCGGCGGAAGAGATGTCAATAAAGCGGGAATATTTGGGAGAGAAGAATATAAGCGCGAATGTTAAAAAAGGAAAGCGAAAGAAAGAGCGGATATGAGAAGAGCAGCATTACACAATCTGGGCTGTAAGGTCAATTCCTATGAAACGGAGGCAATGCAGCAAATGCTGGAGGCAGCGGGCTATCAAATTGTCCCCTTTCAGGATCAGGCAGATGTTTATATCATCAATACATGCTCTGTGACGAACATGGCCGACGCCAAGTCCAGACAGATGATCCATCGGGCCCGCAGGAAGAATCCGGATGCCATTGTGGTCGCGACCGGCTGCTATGTACAGACTTCAGCCGGGGAGGCGGAGGAGGATTTGTCCATTGATATTATTATCGGAAATAATCGGAAGACCCAGTTGGTCCGGGCCATCGACGAGTTTCGCAGAGATCACCGCAGGGTAAAGGAGCTGGCTGAAGACAGTCGGCAGCCTGACTATGAGCGGCTTCAGCTGACCCGAACTGCAGAGCACACCAGGGCTTTCATCAAGGTCCAGGACGGGTGCAATCAGTTCTGCTCCTACTGCATCATCCCCCTGGCCCGGGGCAGAATCCGAAGCCGCAGTCCAAAAGACGTTCTGAAGGAGGTTCGCGGCTTGGCAGCTTCCGGATATCAGGAGGTTGTATTAAATGGGATCCACCTTTCCTCCTATGGAATGACCTCTTATAACCGCCAAGTCGCGTCGGAGGAAATGGCCGGCGGGGGGCATTTGATGGAACTGGTGGAGGCCGTGGCAGGGGTGGAAGGAATCCGGCGGATCCGTCTGGGATCTATGGAGCCCCGCCTGGTCGACCGGGCATTCGCGGAGCGCCTGGCCAGGGTGGAAAAGATCTGTCCCCACTTTCATCTCTCCCTGCAGTCCGGCTGCGATGAGACGCTAAAGAGGATGAACCGCAGGTACACGACGCAGGATTTCCGACAGGCAGTCGCTCTTTTGCGCGAGAATTTTGCCCATCCAGCCATCACGACAGATGTGATTGTTGGCTTTCCCCAGGAGACAGAGGAGGAATTTGAGGCCAGCAGACATTTTCTGGAAGAGATCCGTTTCTATGAAATGCATATCTTCAAGTATTCCCGCCGCCGGGGGACCCTTGCTGATACGATGCCGGGGCAACTGGATGAGGAGACCAAGTCCAGGAGAAGTCATGTTCTTCTGGCTCTGGCAGACCGCATGTCTGCAGAATTTCGCAGGCAGGAAATCGGAAGAGAAGCAGAAGTCCTGATGGAGGTGAAAGAGATCCTGCGCGGGGAAGAGTACTGGACCGGTTTTACCAGAGAGTACGTGCGCGCAGCCGTCAAAGCGGACGGAAGAGACCTGCGCAATCAGCTGATCCGGGGCAGAGCGTCAGGGTTGATTCCGGGGACGCAGATCCTTCAGATGGAAGAAGTCCATGTGTAAACTATTCAAAAAAGGAGGGCCTTGATTGGATAGTTTACACGAAGTTTACAGGCGGTATTGAAAACGATTTCAGTACATGCTATATTTTGTCAGCAATGGTTTCGAAGGATATCAAAAAGCAGGAGTTTGTTTATGAGACGAAGTGGTGTGTTAATGCCCGTATTCAGTCTGCCGGGTGAATATGGAATTGGCTGTTTTTCCCGGCAGGCCTATCGCTTTGTGGATTTTTTGGCGGAGGCGGGACAGAGCTACTGGCAATTGCTGCCCCTGGGACCGACCAGCTATGGAGATTCCCCTTATCAGTCCTTCTCGACCTTCGCCGGTAATCCCTATTTCATCAGTCTGGAGGAGCTGATTGGACAGGGACTCCTGACTGAGGAGGAGTGCCAAAGCGCCAACCTGGAGTCGGATCCTGAGAAGATTGATTATGCGGCTCTCTATGAGAGGCGCTTTCCCCTCCTGCGCCGGGCCTTTGAGCGGGGCGAGATAGAGAAGATGCCGGATTTTCAGTGCTTTGTCGAAGACAATGCCTTCTGGTTGGAAGATTATGCCCTCTTCATGGCCTTAAAGGACGCCCACGGCGGAAGAAGCTTCACCGAATGGGAGGGTCCTCTGCGCAATCGGGAGTCTCAGGCTTTAGAGCAGGCCAGGCAGGGCTTGCGGAGGGAAATTCTATTCTACGAGTACCTGCAGTATGTTTTTCAGGATCAGTATTTTCGCCTTAAGACATATGCAAACAGCAAGGGAATAGAGATCATTGGAGATATTCCCATCTATGTGGCTCATGACAGTTCTGATTTCTGGTGCAATCCCGGGCTTTTTCAGGTAGATGAGAACCGTCAGCCAACCGGAGTTGCCGGATGTCCGCCGGATGGATTTTCCGCGGAAGGACAGCTCTGGGGCAACCCTCTTTATGACTGGGAAGGGCAGAAGAGGGATGGCTTCTCCTGGTGGATTGAGAGGATCAGGCGCTGCATGAGACTCTATGATGTGATCCGCATTGACCACTTCCGCGGTCTGGACGAGTATTATCGCATCCCGGCGGGGGCGCCGAACGCAGTACATGGTTCCTGGATGCCGGGGCCGGGGCTTGCTCTCTTTGAGAAAATCTGGGAGACTCTGGGACATGTGTCTATCCTGGTCGAAGATCTGGGATTTATCACAGACTCGGTTCGCCAGCTGGTTGCCAGAACAGAATATCCCAATATGAAGGTATTGGAATTCGCCTTTGATTCCCGGGATACTGGCGGTGCCAATTTGTACCTGCCCCATAATTATGACAGAAATTGCGTGGTCTATACGGGCACGCATGATAATGAGACTTTGGTCGGCTGGATTCGGGATCTGTGCCCTGAGGATAAGAAGATGTTTCTTGCTTATCTGGGAACAGAGGAGACTGATGAGCGTGATCTGGCGGAGCGAATGCTTCGTCTGGCACAGGAATCTGTGGCTGACAGCTGCATCATTCCTCTGCAGGATTATCTAGGACTTGACAACAGAGCCAGAATTAACAGACCATCTACTCTGGGGGGCAACTGGATGTGGAGAGTGACCGAAGAGGCCCTGAGTCCTGGGCTGGCAGAATATATCCATACTCTGACCGCGACTTACGGACGGCTGGTTTCGCAGAAAGACCGGACGGAATAAATGAGGAAAGACGATGAGAAGAACCTGACCATCAAGGATATCGCCAGGCTATGTAAGGTCAGCATCAGCACAGTCTCACGGGCGATCAATAATGACCCTACGATTAATCGCAAGACGAGAGACAGGATCCTTCAGATCGTTCGTCAGTACCATTATATTCCCAATAACAGTGCAAGAAATCTTCGGATGACAGACAGTAATACCATTGCTCTTCTTGTAAAGGGCATTGGCAATCCCTTCTTCCAGGAGATGATAACCTGCATTGAGAAATGCCTGCGCAAGGGCAGTTACAGTTTCCTCTTTCACAGTTTGCGCGAGGAAGAAGACACGGTGGCGGCTGCGGCGCAGCTGGTCAAGGAGCGTCGCCTCAAGGGGATTATCTTTCTGGGCGGCCGCATGAGCTATCCGGAGGAGGAACTCAAGCAGGTGCCTGTCCCAACGGTCCTGTGTTCCGTCGCGGTAGAAGAGGAAGCGGGATTGGGCAAGGCGGCTTCGGTCACGATCGACGATGAGAAGGAGACCTACCGGGCAATTTCTTATCTGATTCGACGGGGGCATCGAAGGATCGCCCTGATTGCCGGCCATGAGGCAGACACGACGGTTGCCCGCCTAAGGCGTATCGGATACTGTCGGGCTTTAGAAGAGGCGGGAATCCCCTATGATTCCGCTCTGGTCGGATTTGCTGATCCCGGGGCAGAGGGCTATACGGAGGCCTGCGGTTATGAGACAGCCAGGCGTCTGATCCAGTCGAAAGCTGATTTCAGTGCGATTTTCGCTATTTCAGACCGGATGGCCTTAGGCGTCTATAAGGCAATTTACGATGCCGGAAAGAGCATCCCGAAGGACTATTCGGTGATGGGGTTCGATGGGATCGAATCCGTTCGCTATATCATTCCGCCTCTGACAACCTTAAAACAGCCGACAGAGCCGATGGCCAGGGCGGCAGTAGACCTGCTTTTCCGGCAGATCAAAGGAGAGCGGGTCTGCGAGAGGCAGCTCTTTACAGCGAGTCTTCTGGAGGCGGATTCTGTCACAGACAGAGACGGATCTGCCGCGGACAGAGAATATGAGCATAACAGTTAGGAGAAAAAGATGGATCAACAAATGATGAGAGAGAATTTAGAGACCAGCTTAAGAAAGCTGCACGGAGTAGGATTTCAGGAGGCAAATCCAAGTCAGCTGGCAGATGCCGCGATGACATTGGTACAGGAGGAACTGCAGAGCCGCCCTCTGATTCAGGGGAAAAAGAAGCTCTACTATATTTCAGCAGAGTTTCTGATTGGAAAACTTCTGTCGAACAATCTGATTAATTTGGGCTGGTATCAGCCCATGAATGAGCTTCTTGCAGAGAGAGGTCTTGCTGTGGCAGATCTGGAGGATCTGGAAGAAGAACCCTCTCTGGGAAATGGCGGACTGGGTCGTCTGGCAGCCTGCTTCCTTGATTCCATTGCAAGCCTTGGTCTGCCGGGAGATGGCGTGGGCCTGAATTATCACCTGGGGCTTTTCCGCCAGGAATTCCGCCAAAATAAACAGTGTGAGATGCCAAATCCCTGGCTGTCCAAGGATCACTGGGAGAAGCGCAGCAAGATCAGCTTTACGGTCCCTTTCGCCAAGTTCCATCTGCAGTCGACGCTTTATGACATCTTTGTCCCGGGCTATGGCAATGAAGCGGTCAACCGTCTGCGTCTCTTTGATGTGGACAGTGTCGATGAGAATCTGCCTCATGCCGACGGAATTCAGTTTGACAAGTGGGATGTGGCTAAGAGCCTGACCCTTTTCCTCTATCCGGATGACAGTGACCGTGATGGCCAGCTGCTGCGTATTTATCAGCAGTACTTTATGGTCAGCAATGCGGCTCAGCTGATCCTTATGGAAGCGGAGGAGAGAGGCGTCGACCTGCACCATCTGGATGAGGCCGTCGTGATCCAGATCAATGACACACATCCTTCTATGGTTATCCCTGAACTGATTCGTCTGCTGATCGAGCGCGGCATTGACTTTGATCAGGCGGCAGAGATCGTCTCCAGGACCTGTGCATATACCAATCATACCATCCTGGCCGAGGCGCTGGAAAAATGGCCAATCGATTATCTGGAGGAGGTTGTCCCCCATTTGATGCCCATCATTCGCCGTCTGGATGAGAAGGTGAGAGAGAAGATCACAGATGCCAGCACCTATCTGATTGATGATCAGAACCGGGTTCATATGGCTCACATGGATATTCATTACGGATTCTCGGTCAATGGTGTTGCGGCTCTGCATACGGAGATTCTCAAGGAATCAGAACTCAAGAATTTCTACCAGATCTATCCGGAAAAGTTCAATAATAAGACCAATGGAATTACCTTCCGCCGCTGGCTGATGGCCTGCAACCCTGCCTTAAGCAGTTATATTCAGACTCTGATCGGGAATGGATTTAAGACGGATGCCACAGAACTTGAGAAACTTATGGCCTATGTTGATGATGCCGAAGTTCATGAGCGCTTAGATGCCATTCGCAGGGAGAACAAGCAGAAGTTAAGTGACTTCCTGAAGGAGACGCAGGGGGTCGTTGTTGATCCGGTTTCTGTTTTCGACGTGCAGATCAAGCGTCTGCACGAATATAAGCGCCAGCAGATGAATGCTCTTTTTGCCATTCACCAGTATCTTGAGATTAAGAAGGGAAATCTGCCGCATCGCCCCATCACTATGATTTTTGGAGCCAAGGCGGCACCGGCCTATATCATTGCCAAGGATATCATTCATCTTCTGCTCTGTCTGCAGGAGCTGACCTGCAATGATCCGGAGGTTGCTCCTTATCTCAAGGTGATTATGGTGGAAAACTACAATGTGACCAAGGCGGAGAAGATTATTCCCGCTGCGGACATCTCTGAACAGATCTCACTGGCTTCCAAGGAGGCTTCCGGTACCAGCAACATGAAGTTTATGCTAAACGGTGCTCTGACTCTGGGCACCGAAGACGGGGCCAATGTGGAGATTGGAGAACTGGTTGGCCCGGACAATATCTATATCTTCGGCAAGAAGAAAGACTATGTTATTGACGCCTATGCGCAGGGAAGCTATCATGTCGCTGATTACTACGCGGATCCCCAGATCCGGCAGCTGGTGGACTTTATCATTGGCGATCAGATGCGGGCGATCGGCGATGCCGAGAGCTTAGAGCGGCTGCACCGTGAGATTTCAGGCAAGGATTACTTCATGGCACTGCTGGATCTCAGAGATTATATTGAGACCAAGAACCGCCTTCTGACTGACTTCGAGGATCGGGAGAACTGGCTGAAGAAGGAAGTGGTTAATATTGCCCATGCAGGCTTCTTCTCATCAGACCGCACCATTGCCCAGTACAATCAGGATATCTGGCATCTTGTTTGATTGGAGATTAGACGATTTTCGTCTTTAGGCTTATACTGGTCTCTGTGCCCGGGCAGGAGAGTTCCTGGTCCGGAGAAAATCGGATCAAAGGCGGCGAGATCCAGCGAGGTGAGGACTTATGCGCAAGACGGTTGAAGACTACATTACGACCATTCCGGATTATCCGGAGCCGGGAATTATGTTCCGGGATATCACAAGCGTTCTGCAGGATGCGGAGGGCTTTCATCTGGCGATTGACGAGATGATCAGACTTTTGGATGGCCTGGATTTCGATGTTGTCTGTGGCGCGGAGTCCCGCGGCTTTGTCTTTGGGGCTCCCATCGCCTACGCATTGGGCAAGCCCTTTGTCCTTGTGCGCAAGGCGGGAAAGCTGCCCCGTGAGACGGTCAGGCAGTCCTATGAACTGGAGTACGGACAGGCGACGGTTGAGATGCACACCGACTCCATCCGGCCGGGTCAGAGGGTCGTTCTGGTGGATGATCTGATTGCCACCGGAGGTACCATTGAGGCCTCGGCGAAACTGGTGGAACGCCTGGGAGGTCAGGTGAGCAAGATTATCTTCCTCATGGAACTGGCAGGCCTTAAGGGGCGCGAACGTCTGGCCAGGTATGATGTGGATTCTGTCGTTATATATCCGGGTAAGTAAGTTCCGGAAAAGGGAATCAGATTCGGAATCATCGTCAGATGGATATGAAACTCAGACAAATTGCCCATATTGAAAATGGATTTGCCGACAAATTTGGCATTCCCCGACAGGCTGGCCTTCTGGAACATGCTGTCAGCCGTCTGGTCTTTGAAGCAAAATTTCGCAACGAGGCTGCTCTGCGCGGAATCGAGGGATACGATTATCTCTGGCTGCTATGGGGCTTCTCTGCGAATCGCAGGAGACCCTGGACCGCTACGGTCAAGCCTCCCCGTCTGGGGGGACATCGGCGTATGGGTGTCTTCGCAACCCGTTCTCCCTATCGCCCGAATCCCATTGGCCTCTCATCTGTGCGTCTGATCGGGACGGAGAGGGGACGGGAGGGGGTATGTCTGCTCTTGCAGGGGGCAGATCTTATGAACGGAACACCTATCTATGACATCAAACCTTACCTGGCTTATGCCGATGCGCATCCCAAAGCGGCAGGCGGATTTACAGATCACCTGGTCTGGGAAGAACTGTCTGTGGACTTCCCGGAGGATATGGCCAAAGAGGCAGGTGTTGCCCGTGAGGCCTACCTGGCTATGATTGAGATTCTGCGGCAGGATCCAAGACCTGCTTATGACAGAGATAAGGAGAGGGAGTTTCGTCTGGCATATGGAGGATTTGACCTGACCTTTCGGGTGGAACATCGTAATTTATATGTACTTAATGTCAATCCAACAGCTGTTTTTGCGACTTGATGGGGAGAAGTCATATAAAATCTCTAAAGCTGGAGATATAAAAATACAAAATTCGTAAAACTCAGGTTATCGCTTTGTAAATAATGATTGCAAAATGGAGAGGGAAAAACTAAAATAATGTATTAAGAACAGCATGAGAGCAGGACAGGCACTTTGAAATTCAAAGTGCACTTTTATTTATCTGAGTGCTTTATTTCTGCGAAGTGTAGAAGATTATTGATTTAGTGCGGGAAAACGGCAGAGAAATAAGAAGAGCGCCTGTCGATTCATGCGGTTCGACGACACAATTGGAAAAGGAGTTAAGAAAATGAGTGAACCAAAACCGGCTTTTAAGCCCTTTGTCTCAGCGGATGAGAATCCACCTGAGCTGACCGTCACCTCTATTGTCATCGGTATTCTGATGGCTATTCTCTTTGGCGCAGCCAATGCATATCTGGGACTGCGCGTGGGAATGACCGTGTCCGCGTCTATTCCGGCGGCCGTTATCTCTATGGGTGTGATCCGCTTCATTCTCCGCAAGGACTCGATCCTGGAGAATAATATGGTTCAGACTATCGGCTCTGCCGGTGAGTCTGTAGCGGCAGGAGCGATCTTTACCCTGCCTGCCATCTTCCTCTGGGCCAAGGAGGGAGTAACAACAGCGCCCTCTCTTCTGACCATTGCAGTGATCGCCGCGATCGGCGGATCCCTGGGAGTCTTCTTTATGATCCCGCTCCGCGAAGCCTTGATTGTCAAGGAGCACGGTACACTTCCTTATCCTGAAGGCTCTGCCTGTGCAGATGTCCTGGAGGCGGGAGAGACGGGAGGCGCCAAGGCCGTAACGGTTTTCTCCGGTCTCGGAATTGCCGCCATCTACAAGCTCATTGCCGACGGCTTTGTGCTCTTCCCCAGTGAAGTGTCCTGGGAGGTCAAAGGCTATAAGGGAGCTGGTTTCGGCGCAGATGTTCTTCCGGCTCTTTTGGGTGTCGGCTATATCTGCGGACCCAAGGTCTCCTCTTATATCACAGCTGGCGGTATGCTGGCCTGGTTCGTGATTATGCCTCTGATCGCTCTCTTTGGAGCCAGTGTTGCCAGTCCGATTTTCCCTGCAACCAAGATGGTGTCAGAGATGAGTCCTGACGCCATCTGGTCCAACTATGTCAAGTATATTGGAGCAGGTGCTGTTGCCGCCGGCGGTATTATGAGCCTGATCAAGTCCCTGCCCCTGATTGTCAAAACCTTCCGCGATGCGGTCAAGGGAATCGGAGTCAAGGCAGGTGAGATCAACCGTCAGAACAAGGACATCAGTATGAAGGTTGTCATCGGCTCTATTGTAGTTCTTGCCATCCTCATGGTGGTGATTCCAGCCATTCCCCTGAATCCGATCGGGGCGATTATCGTCATCATATTCGGTTTCTTCTTCGCTACGGTCTCTTCCCGTATGGTTGGTCTGATCGGATCTTCCAATAATCCGGTATCCGGTATGACCATCGCGACCCTGCTTCTGGCGACTTCTGTCCTGAAGGCAACAGGCAATATCGGTACACAGGGTATGATTGCGGCGATTGCGATTGGTTCCATCATCTGTATTTCAACAGCCATCGCAGGCGATACCTCACAGGATCTGAAGACCGGTTATATTGTCGGAGCAACTCCCTACCGCCAGCAGATTGGTGAGCTGATTGGTGTGTTTGCGTCAGCAGTGGCTGTCGGCGGCGTCCTCTACCTGCTCAACAGCGCGTGGGGTTACGGAGGAAAGGAACTTCCCGCTCCCCAGGCAACTCTGATGAAGCTGGTTGTCGAGGGCGTTATGAACGGCAATCTGCCCTGGGCTCTGGTATTCGCCGGCGTCTTCATTGCTATTGTTGTTGAGATTTTGGGGATCCCCGTTCTGGCCTTTGCTGTAGGTCTCTATCTGCCGATCTACCTGTCAATTCCCATGATGGTCGGCGGACTGGTGCGTCTTTACTTTGACAAGAAGAAGATGGACGAGGCAGAGCGCAAGGACAAGGTGGAGAATGGCCTGCTCTACTCCTCTGGTTTGATCGCTGGTGAGGGAATCATTGGAATTCTCCTGGCGTTTCTTGCGGTGTTCAATGTCAAGCTTGATATTTCAAAGACCTTCTCTCTGGGGAGAATCGGCGGTGTTGTGTTCTTTGCGCTGTTAACGGTAACTCTGGTGCTCTTCGTCAACCGTAAGCCGAAGAGTGCGATCAAGTAAGAATATGTCCAAGTAAATGGAACTTTTCGTCTATGGCATCCGGTGTTACACATGGCCGGGTGCCATAATTCATTCACGACGGTCGGCCATTCAGGAAGCCTGTATCACGCTTCCTGTGTCAATCGGGCATAGCAAATCCCTTTATGGGATGCGGGTATTCACAGGGCGTATATTTGATTGTCAAGGAGGTCAGATGGCAAAGCAGAAAGAGAATTTCCTGGATTATTATCCCCGGCGCAACGCCAATGTGGACTGGCGCCAAAAGGGAAATGCGGTCGAGGTCGATATGGTGCATAAGGGAATCAGCCACTGGATCGCCCAGAGGTTTTTTCGAAGACCCCGTGTCAGTCATATCAGATTGGACGATTTCGGATCATTTATCTGGCTGCAGATGGATGGATCCAGGAGTGTACAGGAGATTGGGCAGGCGGTGAAGGAGAGGTTTGGACAGAAGGCAGAGCCCCTCTATGAACGCCTGAGTCAATACATCAAGACCCTGCACAGAGAGGGCTTTATTGTCTACGAGAATAAGATCAAGAAGAGAGGATAAGATCATGGCAAGAGTATTGCGCGGCTTAGCTGAAAATAAGGTGTTTGACTATTTTGAGGATCTGACGCAAATTCCCCGTCCCTCCTATCAGGAGAAAGCGGTCAGTGACTACCTGGTTGCCTTTGCCAAAGAGCATGGTTTTGAGTATTACCAGGACCAGTATTACAATGTCATCATAATCAAGGAGGCATCTGAGGGTTACGAGGATGTCAGCCCTATCATCCTGCAGGGGCATATGGATATGGTCTGCGAGAAGACGCATGACTGCCCTAAGGATATGGAAAAGGAGGGCCTGGATCTTTATCTTGACGGCGATTTCATTCGGGCCAGAGGAACGACGCTGGGAGGCGATGACGGAATTGCCGTGGCATATGCTCTGGCAATTCTGGATGACGACAGCTTAAAACATCCCCGTCTGGAATTCGTCTGCACAACGGCAGAGGAGACCGGCATGGATGGTGCCTTTGGAATTGACGTCTCTATGCTGAAGGGGCATAAACTCCTGAATATCGACTCTGAGGAAGAAGGTGTGATCTTAGCTTCCTGCGCCGGCGGATGCAAGGCGGAGATTCACATGGATACGGAGCGTGCGCAGGCTGCGGGCGAGTGCATCGCCCTGAAGCTGACCGGTCTGACCGGCGGTCATTCCGGTGTGGAGATTCATAAGGGGAGAGCCAACGGCATTCACCTGCTGGCACGCGTTTTGCTGGCAGTTTCTAAGAAGATGGAGCTGCGCCTGATCACGATGAGCGGCGGTTCCAAGAACAATGCGATCCCCAACCGGGCTGCGGCTCAGGTTCTGATTCCTGCAGGCCAGCAGGCTGCTTTTGCCGCCCTCGTCGAAGAGCAAATCAAGGGTGCAAAGAGTGAGTATATAGTCACGGATCCCGATCTTACGGCAAATGTCTGTGAAAGCGATTCCTCTCTTGCCCCATTGACTCTTGCCGCCAGTAAAAAGGTTCTGGCTCTGATCCTGGCAGAACCCAACGGCGTGCAGCGCATGTCTACAGATATTGAGGGATTGACAGAGACTTCTTTGAATCTTGGAATTTGCGATCTGGATGAGAAGGGGCTCTATATGAATTATGCGGTGCGCACCAGTGTGGCATCTGCCTTGGAGCCCCTGACAGACAAGATGGTTTTGATCGCTCAGTCGCTGGGAGCCAGGGCGGACATCAGCGGCAGGTATCCCGCCTGGGAATATGTCAGGGAGTCTGCTCTGCGTCAGGATATGGCATCCATCTACAGGGAGATGTTCGGCGAAGAGCTGAAGATAGAGGCGATTCACGCCGGCGTGGAGTGCGGGATCCTGGCCGGTAAGATCGACCATCTGGACGCCATCTCCATGGGACCCAATATCTATGATATCCATACGCCTCAGGAACACTTGTCCATTTCTTCATCGAAGCGCATGTATGACTTCATCGTCCGTGTGATTGCCTGCAGAGATTGAGTCATAAAATCGCATTTAGCACTGGGCCGAAGAAAAAATTTATTTTTCGGCTCAGTTTTTTTGCGCTCTCAGCATTTCTGGCAAAGAGAGGGGAAAATCAGAAGGCAGTCAGAAGAATTTATCAGGAATGACACAAAAGCCGATTCAGATGTTATAATGCAATCAGGTTTATTTTTTAAGTATCAAATGGCTGGTTGCAGATGCGCCAAAGAGGGGAGCGGTCTGTGACTTTGCATTTGACAGCCCCAGACAGCAGGATGTCCCTTGTGGACATCTCATTGTTGTGAATCAAAAGATTCATGACAGTGGAATACTCGCAAAGCCTGTATTCCATTGTTTGGTTGGGGTTATCTGTTCACATTGTAAGGTGTTTTCTTGGCGCGGTGACTGCGCCCGCGAGAAAGCCGGTAAAAATGAAACGATACTGTGTCGATGATTTTCTGGTTCATGAGGCGAGCGGGGTATGCCAGGTCAAGGCCATCATTCGGCAGGATCTGATGGGTACGGGGACAGAACGGGAGTATTATGACCTGAATCCTGTTTTTGAAAATCGAAGTCACGTTATTACCCCGGTAGAGAGTAACAGACAGAGGGTTCGGTCGGTATCCAGTCAGCGGACCATGAAGGAGATTTTTTCCAGGCTGGCGGATCTGGAATTGATCGAAATTAAAGGAGATCGGCAGAGGGCGGAGTATTACAGGCAGATTCTTCTGAACCAGGATCCGATGGAGATGGCACGGCTGATCAAGACGATTTACTATCGCAATCACATGCGGATTGCGCAGGGAAAGAAGACCATGTCCCAGGATGAGCGAACGATGTCCGCAGCAAAGAAGAAACTTTTTGATGAGATGGCTTTCATATTGAAGGATAGCCAGGAGGCACTGGAGATAAAGTTTTGTGAGATACTGGATCGGGATGATCCTTCCAGAGAGCTGATGGATAAGCGCAAGACGCGCAAGAGGAGGATATAAGATGAATCTTACGCGAAGAGGGGATGCGGCGGAGAGAAAGAGAGGATTGCCCGGAAGAATGTTTTTCTTTCTTCTGCTTTTCGGGCTGACCTACGGGAAAAAGCGGAACAGATGAGCACGTGACGCCTTATTTCGTCTGTCTTGCCTCAGAAACAGTGGAAGCTGCTTCTGAGGCTTTTTATAGGCGTCCAAAGAAGGGAGGAGACGGATGGTGCCACTGTTGACAAAACAGGCAGTTGATCTGAAGGTAAGGCGGCAGTTCTCTGTCATCGTGGGAAACTACGAGTTCTATTATGCCCTGGGTCTGTATTCCGCCGGTCACCCGGAAGTGGATCTGAAGGGAAATATGAGTCCCAGAGAACTGAAGGATGCCCTGGTGAAGGAACTGGATCCGCAGGAATTTCTTCCGGCGAATGATCCGGACAAGTACCTCTGTTTTTTGCTTCATCGCTATCGGGTAGAGGATGACGCGCATGATCAGGTCATGGAGGGACTTTTTGAGTGGGCAAGAAGCGGAGTCAACCCCTTTCCGCCGGACGCAAAGTAAGCCGTACAGGCAGATGCAAAATAATCCGTGCGCTGTGCATACAGGTGAAAAATAAACTGTGCTTACAGAGCATATGTTCTGCGATGACCTTTCGGGCAAAATTAAGAATGCCGGGGTTTGAAATCGATATAATAGAGCTATGAATCAGACGACGTCACAGAAAAGATATCAAAGGGGAAATCAGGCGAAAAGAAGGCAGAGCAGAAGAAAGCGGGTCTTTCTTCTGGCGGCGGTCCTTGTCGCTCTGCTTTTGCTTTGGCTGGATCCTCTTAGCCTGCGTCCTCATAAGATCAGGCCTCAGCTTCCTGACTCCGCCCGGCCAGAGATGGCTGTGGAATTGCTTACAGTGAATCCAAACAGCAGACCGGGGAAGAAGTTGGGCAAGGTAAAAGGCATTGTTGTACACTATACGGCGAATCCGGGGTCTTCGGCTATGGACAACCGGAACTATTTTGAGGGGCTTAAGGATTCTCATGTCACCCAGGCCAGCGCTCATTTTATTGTCGGGCTGAAAGGGGAGATCGTCCAGTGTATTCCGACCTCAGAAATTGCCTATGCCTCGAATCAGAGAAATGGGGATACCATTGCAATTGAAGTATGCCATCCGGACGCGTCCGGGAAGTTCAACCGCAAGACCTATGATTCCCTTGTGCGGCTGACGGCCTATCTGATGGCGCGCTTTGATCTGGACACGGATCAGGTCATCCGCCACTATGATGTGACAGGGAAACTCTGTCCCAAGTATTTTGTCGAACATCCGGATGCCTGGAAGCAGTTCAAGACAGACTTAAACACCTATATCAAAGAGAATGCGATCAAGGAGAAGAGCGATGACTGAAGAAATCTACAGGGATATTCTGAATAAAATTCGCTCATACGCCGAGGGCCCTCAAATCGTGGATTATGCCATGCGCACTATAACCCATGCCGCAATTGTGGGCTATGTGGCTATGCTTGGGGTCTTCCTCTTAAACAAGCAATATCATGCTCTCTATGAGAATATCCTGGTGACAGGGGTCGCCTTTGCGGTTGTCAGTCTCTTGAGAAAGAAAATCGGAGCCAAAAGGCCCTATGAGACCATGAAGTTTGAGCCGATTGCAGACAGAAAGGGAGGAGGAGACTCCTTTCCGAGCAGACATGTCTTCTCAATTTTTATCATCGCTGTGGCCATGCTGAAGCAGAATATCTGGCTGGGTCTTCTCTTCCTGGTCATGGGTCTGTTCCTTGCGGTTCTCAGGGTAATAGCAGGTCTTCACTATCCCAGGGATGTGATTGCCGGAGCCCTGATCGGGATCATTTCAGGCGGCCTGGGGTTTTTCCTGATCTTCCCCGGCCGGATGTAATCGAAGGCTGTCCTATATATGACGAATCAATATTCGAGTTATAAGACAAAACGCCCCGACAGCCAGTCCGATGGATTATAAAATCGATTTCCCTTGTGGAATGTTTTTTCACGGATGTAACAGAAAAAGGAGCGAGGCAGCTGCGGCTGTCTCGCTCCTAAAGAGTCAATATAAATCTGATTTTCACGGTTTATCCCCCTCAAGCCCTTGACTGACAGGAGCTTGAGGGGGATTTATCGACACATTTTGTCCGACAGATAACGCAGGCAATTACAGGTTATCGTCTATGGTGTAGTTGGGAGCCTCCTTGGTGATGTGGATATCGTGAGGGTGAGATTCCTTGAGGGAGGCAGAGGAGATCTTGACGAACTTGCCCCGCTCCTGGAGCTCCGGGATCGTGGGAGTACCGCAGTAGCCCATACCGGAGCGGATGCCGCCGATCATCTGGAAGATCGTATCCTCGACGGAACCCTTGTAGGCGACTCGGCCCTCGACGCCTTCAGGAACCAGCTTCTTGGCGCCCTCCTGAAAATAGCGATCCTTAGAACCGTTCTCCATTGCCGCAATAGATCCCATACCGCGGTAGACCTTGAACTTGCGCCCCTGATAGAGTTCATACTCGCCCGGAGCCTCGTCGCAGCCGGCGAAGAGGGAACCCATCATGCAGACATTACCGCCGGCGGCAAGGGCCTTGACCATATCGCCGGAGAACTTGATGCCGCCGTCAGCAATGACCGGGACGCCGTAGTCCTTGGCGACAGCGTAACAGTCCATGATTGCTGACACCTGGGGAACGCCGATACCGGCGACAACGCGGGTGGTACAGATCGATCCGGGTCCGATGCCGCACTTTACGGCGTCCGCACCCGCTTCAATCAAGGCTCTGGCGGCGTCGCCGGTTGCGATGTTGCCGGCGATGACCTGGAGGTCAGGATGGGCGGCTTTGATCTTCTTAACCGCCTCAATGATGTTCTTGGAGTGGCCGTGGGCGGAGTCAACGACGATGCAGTCGACATGGGCGGCGATCAGAGCTTCGACCCGTTCCATCATGTTGCCCGTAATGCCGACTCCGGCGCCGCAGAGAAGACGCCCCTGCTCGTCCTTGGCTGCGTTGGGGTATTTGATCTGTTTTTCAATGTCCTTGATGGTAATCAGTCCGCGGAGGTTGAAGTGATCATCGACAATGGGCAGCTTCTCCTTGCGGGCCTTGCCTAAGATTTCCTTGGCTTCTGCCAGGGTGACGCCGACTTTGGCGGTAATCAGCTGGTCGCCGGTGGTCATGACCTCGGAGATTTTCTTGGTGAAGTCCTCTTCAAACTTGAGATCACGGTTGGTGATGATTCCAATCAGCTTGCCGGTCTTGCCGTCCTCGGTGATTGGGACGCCGGAAATGCGATATTTTCCCATCAGGGCATCAGCATCAGCCAGGGTGTGATCCGGGGTCAGGGCGAAGGGCTCGGTGATGACGCCGTTCTCTGACCTCTTCACCTTGTCTACCTCTTCGGCCTGTTGGGCGATGGACATGTTCTTGTGGATAATACCGATTCCGCCTTGACGGGCCATGGCAATCGCCATGCGGTGTTCGGTCACCGTATCCATGGCCGCGCTCATCATGGGGATGTTAAGACTGATCTTTTTGGTGAGTCTGGTCTGAAGATTAATCAGGTTTGGTGTTACTTCTGAGTATTGAGGCACCAGTAAGACATCATCAAACGTAATGCTTTCACCAATAATTGTACCCATGTACTGTCCTCTCTTTCTGCTGACCTCTGCCTGTGTTTTTAGTCAATTATACTATCAAAATCGCGGGGGCGGGTCAATGAATCACATTCGGGTGTGGAGGTGTTGAATCACATGGGTCAGATTTGTGTGTGAATTGCATTTGGTAAAGTCAGGCGGGAGCGCTTTGAATTTACTTGTCCCCTTAAATTTGCTAATCTAAGACCCGAGAGTTTTGTCGGCAAAGAGGAGGAGAGATGCGGTTTCGCCCCTGTATTGATATTCATAACGGAAAGGTCAAACAGATTGTCGGATCCTCCCTGCAGGATCAAGGGGACAGGGCCTGTGAGAACTATGTCTCTGACAGGTCGGCGGCGGATTACGCCCGGCTCTATCAGAGGGATCATTTGACGGGGGGACATATCATCCTGTTAAATGCCCGTGACTCCAATTATTTTGAGCAGACGAGGCAGGAGGCGCTGGCCGCTCTGGCAGCCTATCCCGGCGGACTGCAGATCGGCGGCGGCATCACCGCGGATAATGCCGGGGTCTATCTGGATGCCGGAGCTTCCCATGTGATTGTGACCTCTTATGTCTTTGAGAGGGGACAGGTCAATTATGACCGGCTCAGGGACCTTGTGGAGACAGTCGGCAGGGAACACCTGGTCTTAGACCTGTCCTGTCGCAAGAGAAAAGGCCGCTATTATGTGACCACTGATCGCTGGCAGACTCTGACGGAGGAGCCGGTGGAAGAAAAACTCTTGAATCATTTGGCAGATTACTGCGACGAATTTCTAATTCACGCCGCGGATGTGGAGGGCATGCAGACCGGACCCGCAGAGGATTTGCTAAAGCTTCTGGCGGGCTGGAAAGGGATCCCCGTCACCTACGCCGGTGGGATTCACAGCTATGGGGATATCGAGAACATAGGAAGAATCGGACAGGGAAGGGTTGATTTTACAGTGGGATCCGCACTGGACCTCTTTGGAGGAAAGCTGTCATACGAGAGGGTTAGAGAATATCGCATGCCATCCCCTGATATACCCGGTCGGGTACCAAGAGGATAGGGCAAGGGCAGATGATCTGATGAAAACCCATTGATACCGTAAAGATGAATACGAGGTGAAATATGTACAAGATTAACAGCAATTTTCAGAAGCTGCCCGGAAGCTATCTCTTTTCGGACATTGCCCGGAAGGTGGCGGCCTTCGCAGAGGCCAATCCCCAGGCGGATATCATTCGCCTGGGAATCGGGGATGTGACCCGTCCTCTGACCCCGACAATCATTAAGGCCATGCACGATGCCGTCGATGAGATGGGAACGGAAGAGGGATTCCACGGTTACGCGCCGGATCTGGGCTATGACTTTCTGCGCGATGCCATTGCCGGAGAATACAAGGACAGAGGCGTCGACGTCTCTGCCGATGAAATCTTCGTGTCTGACGGGGCCAAGTCGGACTCCGCAGCCATCCAGGAGCTCTTTTCCCAGGACACCCGCATCGCCGTCACGGATCCTGTCTATCCGGTCTACGTGGATTCCAATGTCATGGCTGGCCGCTGCGGGAACTGGGATGCGAAGAAAGAGCAGTGGAGCGATATTATTTATCTGCCCGTGACGGCGGAAAATGATTTTGTCCCGGAATTCCCCAGTCAGATTCCCGATGTGGTCTATCTCTGTCTGCCCAATAATCCGACCGGGACCACACTGACAAAGGATCAACTGCAGGACTGGGTAGACTGGGCTAACAGAAATGGAGTTCTCATTATTTTTGACGCCGCCTACGAGGCCTATATTTCCCAGCCGGATGTTCCGCATTCGATCTATGAGTGCCGGGGGGCAAGAGCCTGTGCCATTGAGCTGCGCTCTTTCTCGAAAAACGCGGGATTTACCGGAGTGCGTCTGGGATTCACAGTTCTTCCCAGGGATATTGTACAGGGGGGAATCAGTCTTCACGACATGTGGGCCCGCCGCCATGGAACCAAATTCAACGGCGCTCCCTATATCACCCAGCGGGCCGGCCAGGCGGTCTATTCCGATCAGGGGCAGAGGGAGATTCGCGAGCTGGTCGCCTACTATATGAAGAATGCGAAGATCATCCACGATGGTCTGGCAGAGGCGGGTTTTGAGGTGTACGGGGGGGTCAATGCCCCCTACATCTGGCTCAAGGCGCCCGGCAATATGAGCTCCTGGGATTTCTTTGACTACCTTCTGAGGGAGGTGAACATCGTCGGCACACCGGGATCCGGTTTCGGCCCCTCCGGGGAGCACTACTTCCGCCTGACTGCTTTCGGCAGCTATGAGAATACCCTTCGCGCGGTAGAGCGCATCGGGAAGATGAAGGTATGAAGAGAGAACAATTGATCATCGCAATGGACTTTGACCGAAACGAGGATCCGACCATGGACGATTTTCTGATTCGGTGCGGTCACCTGCCCTTGCATCCTGAGGAGGCCTTCTTTGAGGTCTCCTCTTGTATATCAAAGGGGGGAGTTGATCTTGCGATCTGCAGACAAGAGGCCAGTATCCTGGCGATGCGGGAGGCGAAAATTCCGGTCATCGGCGTCGCGTCGGAGGGAGAAGACCTGTCCGCGGACCTGGTCCTATGTAGCTTTGAGGCCCTGGAGGAAGAGGATATTCTCAGAAGCTATCGCAGGGGGATGGAAATTCCGGATGAGATCATAAGAACCAGGCGACTGATCATTCGGGAGATGGTTCCCTCCGATTACCCGGCCCTGCTTCGCCTGTACCGAAGCCTTGAAGCAAAAGAGCATATGGAAGCGCAAAAGACCGGCGGAGCGATGGAAGACTTCATAGAGCCTCTGGGCGGCCGCAGGGCAACGGAAAAGCTGATTCAAACCTATTGGGATTATCTCTATCCCCTCTGTGGGATGGGAGGATTTCTGCTGATTGACAGAGAAGTTAAGAAGAGGGATGGCGGCAGGAGGGATGCGGACAAACAGGAAAGAGCTGAGCAGGAGAGAGTTGTCGGAAGAATTGACCTCAAGCCAACCGATCGTTGCGGGGAGGGCCAGGCAGAGGTCGGTTATCTGATTGACGCGTCCTGCCGTCGCAGAGGATATGCTAAAGAAGCGCTGGAGGGTATTTGTCAATACGCGCGGGAGAAATTGCGGCTGAGGGAACTTGTCGCGCATGTCCACCCGGATAATCTGCCCTCACAGCGCCTGCTTGAGAAACTTAACTTTGTCAGGGAGGAGAGGGGACCCTTTGGAGGGGAGAATGAGGGGGATCATTGGCATTTGTCCCTTTGATCTTCTATAATAATGGACATCTATAGGGATCTGCGTCGGAGGAGTCCGGCGCGGTTTACTCTTGTGAGAGGAGTCGGTCTATGGCGGACATGACGCATTTGGAATCCAGAGAGCAGCTGGAACAAATCGAGAAGAAGATCCTGCGTGCGCAGGCGGCCCGCGTCATCGCCACGGATGACTTCGTGGATCCGGAGGTGATCTACAGAGAGCTTGTGGCCCGGATTAACCGATATCATCCCAATACAGATATCTCCATGATTGAGAAGGCCTATGGGATTGCCCGTCAGGCCCACAAGGATCAGAAGCGCAAGTCCGGTGAACCCTATATTATTCATCCTTTGTCTGTAGCACTGATCTTAGCGGATCTGGAGCTGGACAAGGAGACCATCGTCGGAGGTCTTCTGCACGATGTCGTAGAAGATACGGTCATGAGTCTGGATGACGTTCGCAGGGAGTTCAGCGATGAGATCGCCCTTCTGGTGGATGGGGTCACCAAGCTGGGGCAGCTGTCCTATGATGCCGATAAGGTGGAGATTCAGGCGGAGAATCTGCGGAAGATGTTCCTGGCCATGTCCAAGGATATCCGTGTCCTTCTGATTAAGCTGGCGGATCGCCTGCACAATATGCGCACTCTAAAGTTCATGACGCCCGCCAAGCAAAAGGAGAAGGCCCGCGAGACCATGGAGATCTACGCCCCTCTGGCGCAGCGGCTGGGTATCAGCAAGGTGAAGGTCGAGCTGGACGACCTGGCGCTCAAGTTCCTGGAACCGGATGCCTACTATGATCTTCTGGAGCAGCTGAACCAGCGTGAGAGCGAGAGAAGCGAGTACATTCAGTCCCTGGCGGACCTGGTGACAAGGCAGATTGACGCGGCGGGGATTAAGGCCAAGATCTACGGGAGAGCCAAGCATTTATTCTCCATCTACAAGAAGATGGTCAATCAGCATAAGACGCTGGATCAGATCTATGATCTCTTCGCGGTCCGCATTATTGTCGATGACTTAAAGGACTGCTATGCCTCTTTGGGAATTATTCACGAGCACTATACACCAATCCCCGGCCGCTTTAAGGACTATATTGCCATGCCCAAGCCCAATATGTACCAGTCCCTGCACACGACGGTCATCGGGCCCAAGGGGCAGCCTTTTGAGATTCAGATCCGCACCTGGGAGATGCACAGGATCTCTGAGTACGGTATTGCCGCTCACTGGAAATACAAGGAGTCCGGAGAGGGGGCCACGACCAATCAGGAGGAACAGAAGCTGTCCTGGCTCAGGCAGATCCTGGAGTGGCAGCAGGATATGACGGATAATAAGGAATTTGTCTCTCTGATCAAGAGCGACTTAAACCTCTTCTCCGACACGGTCTACTGCTTCACGCCGACCGGTGATGTCAAGAACCTGCCTGCGGGATCGACCCCGGTCGACTTCGCCTACTCAATTCACTCGGCTGTCGGGAATCGGATGGTGGGAGCCAAGGTCAACGGTAAGCTGGTGCCGATCGATTACGGCATCCAAAACGGCGACCGAATTGAGATCATCACCTCTCAGAATTCCAGGGGGCCCAGCCGCGACTGGGTCAAGCTGGTCAAATCCTCCCAGGCCAGGAATAAAATCAATCAGTGGTTTCGAGCCCAGTCCAAGGATGAGGATATCCAGCGGGGCAAGGAGCTTCTCATGGCTTACGCGAAGAGCCATGACATTGATTTCAATGCCATTAACCGGCCGGAATACCAGCAGAAAGTACTTCGCCGCTTCGGCTTCCACGATTGGAACAATGCTCTGGCCACGGTGGGACACGGAGGGCTCAAGGAGGGACAGGTGATCAACCGTCTTCTTGAGAACTACCGCAAGGATCATCCCAGAATTCTGACCGATGAGGATATCTTAGCCTCGGTTAAGCCGCAGACCCCTGCGGATGGAGACCTGCCGGAGGGGGCTTCCGGCTCGGTTCACGAGCACCCGGAGAATACGCAGACCAGGCATCATAAGAGCGGGATCGTGGTCAAGGGACTGCATGATGTTTCCGTCCGCTTCTCCAAGTGCTGCAGTCCGGTGCCGGGCGATGAGATCGTCGGCTATATTACCCGGGGAAGAGGCATTTCCATCCACCGGACCGACTGCGTCAATATGATCAATCTGCCGGACATGGAGAAAAACCGCCTGATTGAAGCGGAATGGGAGGACGGCTGGTCTAATCCCAGCGGCAAGCTCTATGACACGGTCATTAAGATCTACGCCAACAACCGGGTGGGAATTCTGGTGGATCTGTCCAGGGTCTTTTCCGGGGCGGATATTGATATCGAGCAGCTGCACTCCAATACCTCCAGGCAGGGGGTGGCGACCATCACAATCCAGTTCAAGGTTCACGGCAAGGAGGAGCTTCGCAATCTGACGGAGAAGCTGCGGCAGATTGAGTCTGTTGTGGACATCGAGCGGACGACGGGAGGCTGAGGGAAGAGATATGCTGATTCAACAATTTGTCGTCGGCCCTGTAGAGACCAATTGTTATATCATTCATAAAGAAGGAGAAAAAGAGGCCCTGATTATCGATCCCGGTGCGGCCGGCAGGCAGCTTGCGGAGCATCTGAGAAAGGAAGGACTGCGGCTTGCCGCTGTTCTTTTAACCCACGGGCACGCCGATCATGCCGGGGGAATCGAGGATCTGCTGAGGGAGCTTAAGGACCGGGTGCCGGTGATCGCCTATGAGGGAGAGAAGAGGACTCTGGCCGATCCCAATTACAATCTTTCTTCCTGGATCCTGTCTCATAGTCAGGTCTTTCACGCCGACCTCTTTATGAGAGACGGGGAGGAGAAAGACCTGGCCGGTCTGCATTTTCGTCTTCTGGCTACGCCCGGGCACACAGAGGGTGGCTGCTGTTTCTATTTTCCCTATGAAAATGTTCTCTTTTCCGGGGACAGTCTCTTTGCGGGTTCTCTGGGGAGAACAGATTTTCCGGGAGGATCTGTGGCTCTTTTGGTCAGGAGCGTAAAAGAAAAGCTGATGACCCTGCCTGAGGGCACTCGCGTTTTGCCCGGACACGAGGGAGAGACGACGATCGGGGAGGAGAGAGTGAATAATCCATATCTGCTGTAAAAATATAAGACAGTACAGAATTGTTTGGAGATCTTTGCATGCATGGAATCAGAGTGACTGTAAATCGACAGCTGCCAAAGATTGTATCAAGGGTCTCAGACCTATGCGGTTGGACATGTGTATGGAAGGAACACAGAGACAGAAGAGGGAAAGCATGACAGAGGATAGGCTTATCTTATGATCTATGTCCGGTTGAATACCAGCGGTTTTGAATACGATATTTATAACCTGGTTCGGTCCTTTCTCCCGGGGGCCAAGCTGGGTTTTCTCTATCCGAGAGATCTGGCGCACAGCTTAGAGGGAGGAAAGACAGCGGCGGAGGCCCTGAAAAGCTATCGTCTGCAGAGGGCGGATGCCGAGGAGAAGCTGGCATATTGGGAGGAAAAAGTCGCAGAGAGACAGGGCGCTCAGCAGAAGAGAACAGCCGCCGATCCTGTCTCAAGGGGAGCAAGGGGAGCATGGACAGAGGAGAAGGGGCATGCCAATCATCATGAGAGAAGCCCTGAGGCCCTGCAGGAGAAGCTGTCAAGGGCTCAGGAGAAGCTGCGGAAGACTCTGGAGAGACAGCCTGCCTCTGTGCTTCTCGTCGATATCCGCGAGGACAGGATCCGCATTCGCTGGGAAGCTGACGGCAAAGAGGCGGAGAAAATGATGAGGGAATTGGCCCTGGCCGATGAAAGGGGACTTCCTGCGGACCCTGCCCTGTCCGCTCTTTGGTCAGCGAATTCCGGCCAGGTCTGTGAGGAGACGCTGTCTTCTTTTGTAAAGGAAAGACCAGAGGCTATGCCCTGTGCCGAAGAGAGAGATATTCTCCTTCGCCGCGAGCAAAAAAATGTCCTGAAGCGGTTGATCTATCTGGCCCTGTCTGAGGATCTGGGGAAAGATCTGCCCTGGGGAACGCTCTCGGGGATTCGGCCGACCAAGATTCTCCTGGGCAAACTGGCCTCCGGCGCCTCAGAGGAAGAAGCGGCCCGCTGGATGAAGGAGACCTACATGGTCTCTGACGCGAAGCTTGCGACCTGTATGGAGATCGTCAGCAGGGAGCGCAAGGTTTTAAGAAGGATCCACACAGGAGGGATGGGAGGAGCAGAAGACGGGAGGAAGGGCTACAGTCTCTATCTGAATATTCCCTTTTGTCCCTCTACCTGTCTCTACTGCTCCTTTACCTCTTATCCGGAGAAAAAATATGCCGCTCTGATGCCGGACTATGTGTCGGCTCTTGAGAGGGAGATCGACTATGTGCGAGAAGACTTTCAGGAGGAAAAGAAGAGAGTACTTGACAGTATTTACATCGGGGGAGGAACGCCAACCTCTCTTCCGGCAGAGCTTTTGGATCGCCTGCTGACCTGTATTGAGTCGAGGCTGGATACCAGTCAACTCAAGGAGTGGACCATTGAGGCCGGACGGCCGGACTCCATCACGGAGGCCAGGCTGGACGCGATAAGAGGGCATGGGGTGACCCGGATCAGCATTAACCCCCAGACCATGAAGGATGGGACATTAAGGCTGATCGGCCGTCATCACACATCGGAGCAGATTCGAACGGCCTACAGCCTGGCCCGGTCTAAGGGCTTTGACGATATTAATATGGACCTCATCATCGGTTTGCCGGGGGAGAGCAGGGCAGACGTCGAGCGGACCTTACAGGAGATAGCGGCCATGGGGCCTGAGAATCTGACGATCCACTCCCTCGCCCTAAAGAGGACGGCCCGTCTGAACCTGCGCTGGGAGGAGTACGCAAAGTATGTTATGGAATCCTCTGATGAACTGATGGCACTGGCAGCCTCCTATGCAAAAAAAATGGGATTATCTCCCTACTATCTCTACCGGCAGAAGAACATCGCCGGCAATCAGGAGAATGTGGGTTATGCCAAAGAGGGTTATGAGGGCATTTATAATATCGCTATTATGGAGGAACAGCAGGATATCGTGGCCCTGGGCTGCGCGGCTGATTCCAAGAAAATCCTGGCAAATGGGAAAACCGACCGCTGTGAGAATGTCAAGAATGTGGAGGAATACATCGCCCGGGTAGATCAGATGATCGAGCGGAAGAGAAGACTTTTCTTTGAGGAGGATTGAGAGAGGAGCAGGATATGCGCTACGCGAAGGATCCAAACAAGCAGTATCACATAGGGGTTGGAGCAGAGGAGATCGGACCCTATGTTATTCTGCCGGGAGATCCCGGCCGATGTGAACAGATTGCGGGCTATCTGGAGGATGGCGTCAGGGTCGGACAGAACCGGGAATTTACCACATATACGGGTAAGCTCAAGGGAGTTAAGGTCTCCGTGACGTCCACAGGAATCGGCGGTCCGTCTGCCGCGATTGCCATGGAGGAGCTGGTCATGGCGGGAGCCCATACCTTCATCCGGGTCGGAACCTGCGGCGGAATGCAGGAGGAGATCCTGGGGGGAGATTTGATTGTGGCGACAGGAGCTGTCCGAATGGAAGGATGCAGCAGAGAATACGCCCCTATCGAGTATCCGGCGGTGGCCGACTTCACCCTGCTCTGCGCGCTGCGGTCCGCCGCTGAGAAAATGGGAGTCAGATACCACACGGGTGTGGTCGAGTGCAAGGATTCCTTCTATGGACAGCACTCCCCCCAGAAGAGCCCAGTCTCCTATGAGCTGCAGAATAAATGGGAGGCCTGGAAGCGGCTTGGATGTCTGGCAAGTGAGATGGAATCGGCCGCCCTCTATACAGTAGCCCAGGCCCTTGGGGTCCGGGTGGCCTCGGTTCTTCTTGTTATGGCCAACCAGGAGCGGGAGAAGGCAGGGCTTTCCAATCCCGTCGTTTATGACACCGACCTGGCTGCGCGCTGTGCCACAGAGGCACTGCAAACGGTAATTGCAGAGGACAGGAAGCGTCTGTAACAGGAAGCGTCTGTAAAAGAAGTCCGGCAAGCACTGCTGCTTGCCGGACTTCCTCTCACTTATGCCTGTTTGGGACGATAAGAGATACAGATCATCATAATCAGGATGAGTAAGAAGCCAAGGCCATCCCAGAGGCTGAAGGGCGTTTGAAAGAAGATTCCTGTGACGACAGCCGCCGTGACGGGTTCTGAAAAGGCATAGAGAGCGGCGGGTACGGGGCCGATCCGGTTCAGGCCGGTCATGTAGAGGGAAAAGGCGGCGACATTGCCGACCAAAACGACGAAGGCAATCCCCAAATATCCAATCGAATTTGGCCGGTAGGGGATATGCCAGGGCTGAAAGATCAGGGCCATGACAATACCGCCCCAGAAGAAGGCCCAGGCCTGCATGATGGCGACCGGGTACTTCTTGAGGATGGATTTTCCGACCAGGTTGTAGACGGCGATTCCGATGGCAGAGCCGATACCGGCGGCAAGAGCAAGGGGAGAGACTCTGAGTTCTCCGGGTCTTCCGTGACTGACAATGGATAGAACGCCCAGGAAGGCAAAACAGATCGCGAGCAGCTCTAAGCGATGAGGTCTGCGCCGGGACAAAAGGCAGACCAAAAGCAGGGTCAGGCCGGGGGAGAGATCCTGCAGGATCGTTCCCATGCTGGCGGATGAGAGCTGAATGCAGAGGAAGTAGAGGAACTGGCAGAGGGCAACGCCCGGGATCCCGTAGACCAGGGTTAAAAGGGCGTCCCTGCGGTTGGTAAAGGGCTGCCAGCTTTTCCTTGGCCCGTACTTGACCAGGCAGTAGGTCAGCATGATCAGTCCCGCCAGAAAGAGGCGGATGGGAACCAGCCAGGGAGTCTGCATTTTCTGATACGTGAAGAGATACTGCCCCATAGAACCGGAGAGACCCCAGCAGATACCGGAGGCGACGGCAGAAAAAGCGCCGAGGAGTTTTTGGTTGATCTTTGGATTTGTCATGTATTTCATTATATCGTAGGAAAAGCTATAAAACAGCAGAGCTCGACTCATAAATCTGCCTCATATGTAATTGCCGCCCTGCCCTATGCGCAATTGCTGTCCTTCCCCGGGTTCAGTTGCTGCCTTATCTCGTATACAATCCCTGTCCCCTGTATGATATGAGCCCAGATTCGGCAGTTTTTTACCGCCTGAAGGTTCCAGGGTGTTAAAATGAAAAAATCAGTATTTTAATATGATTTCAAACATCACAGGATGAGCTATGATTTTTAAAATATTCCGACACGATCTGAGGGAACTGAGAAGGAGCGTATTCACTCTTATCATCGCTCTTGGGGTTTGCGTCCTCGGCGGTCTCTATGCCTGGGCCAACATTTACTCCAACTGGGATCCCTATGGCAATACCAGAGGCATTAAGATTGCAGTGGTCTCATTGGACCGGGGGGATCAAGACAGCGCGGGACAAGAGCAGAATATGGGCGCGGAGATTGTCGACAAGCTCCGCCATAACGACAAGATCGACTGGGTTTTTCTGGGCTCGGAGAAAGAAGCCAGGGCAGGCGTGGAGTCAGGCGACTACTACGGGGCTCTGATTGTGGGGGAGGACTTCAGCGAGAAGATGACCCATATTTTCACGGAGGGGGTGGACAAGCCACAGCTGGTCTTCTATCAGAATCAGAAGAAAAATGCTGTGGCCAATAAGATCACGGATACGGTAGTGACAAGTATCCAGTCCCAGGTCAACGAGAAGTTTGTTGAGATGATGGTCCAGAAGGTCTTTACAGACACCAATCACTTCACGGAGGATCTTGAGAAGCAGGGAGGAATCGATGGACTGATTTCCCGCTTTGAGCAGATTCGGAGCAATATCGCCAGCTATCAGACCCAGCTGGATATGGCGATCGCCGGAAATGAGGCCGCCAACAGAGCCCTTGGGCAGGCGGACAAGGCATCAGAGAACGTCAACGGGGCATTGGGCCAGGCGCAGTCAGGCCTGGGTCAGGCCCAGGAGGCGGCGGGGCAGGCTCAGCTGACTCTGGAGGAATACAGCAGGCGCATGCGCGATCTGCAGGCAATGGCAGTGTCCAATGCAAGTGATTTGCAGAAGGGGCTTGAGGACTTAAGCGGCGGCAGTGATATGGACAGTATCCAGAAGGCCCTTCAGACTTACAGGGACAAATTAGATAAGCTGGATGGGCAGCTTCACGCCCTGGCGGCTGCCTTTCCGGCGGACCTGGCTCCGAAGCTGCACCGATTCGTCGACCGGCTGGATAAGATCAAGGCGAATCTGCAGGAATTGGAGTCCAAGAATCAGGCCTCATGGGTCGGAAAGACAGATGCCCAGTTAAGCCAAAAGGAGAGGGAGGATAAGGCGGAGTTTTATCGGCAGCTGGACCAGTTCAGGCAGGAGAGTAAAAATCTGTCAGAAGAGCTGACAGGAAGTCTGCCGGCTGAGATCGAGTCTGCCCTTGATAAGACGGCCAGGACGATAGGGAATGCCAGGGTCAGCATGAATCAGATGTCCAGTCTCCTGGGAGGAATGGGAGACGTCTTCGGGGCTCTCTCGGGCACCGTCAACGCTGGAAATGTCAGCTTGATTCAGACTAGGCAGGCTCTGACCCTTCTGGACAATCGAATCTCCGCTGTCCTGGACGCCGTCAAGGGAGCGGGAGAGAATGACGCGGTAAAGGCGCTGATCAATACCCTTTCCGGCGATCCGCAGGCCTATGGACGCTTCTTCGCGGACCCGGTCGAGATCAAATCGACGGCGATCTATCCGGTAGAGAATTACGGATCGGCCGTGGCCCCCTTCTATTCTGTCCTGGCGATCTGGGTTATGGGTCTTTTGCTCGCGGCGGTCATGAAGACGCATCCGAATCCTCTGTACTATCCGGATGCCAGGGCGCATCAGCTCTATCTGGGCCGCTATTTGATCTTCGGGCTCCTGGAGCAGTTCTTTGTTGTTCTGCTGGTCCTGGGAGATCTCTTTGTGCTCAAAATACAGTGTCTTCACCCCTTCCTTTTCTGGGCGGTCTGTGCCGTCACCGGATTGACCTTCTCCCTGCTCATCTACTCCCTGGTGTATGCCTTCGGAGATGTGGGCAAGGCGGCGGCAGTGGTTATCGTCGTCCTTCAGATTGCCGGTTCCTCCGGGACCTATCCCATCGAGCTTCTGCCGACCTTCTTTCAGAATGCCTATATTTTCTTTCCCTTCCCCTACGCGATCGACGCCCTGCGGGAGTGTGTGGCCGGGCTCTACAGGACGGACATTCTTATCTATTTAGGAAAGCTCTCTGTCTTTATTCTGGTGGCTCTGGCCATTGGAATCTGGATGCATAAGCCCACTGCCAGGCTCCTTCACTTTATGGAGGCGCGGATGGACGATACGGAGTTGATGTAAGGGATATATGATTTGAAGTGGTGCAGGGACATATCGTTTGAAGCGGAGAATGGATCATGAAGGACTACGAGAAATTCTATTATGAATATATCAGCGAGCTCAGGGACAAGCACGAGGCGAATGTCAGCAGGATCCGACTGGGCATCCGGATCAATCTGATCCTGCCGCTGGCCTTTTTGATCCTGAGCTTTACGATCGGAGGTTCCCGATTTATCTTTTTGATGCTCTGGATTGTCAGCCTTTTCGGGATCGCCGCCTATCTGATTTTCGTGGAATACACGGATTTTGAGCTCCAGCAGAAGCTGATTGATCTGGAGGACAGAGAGGACGGGGAGCCTGAGTCCCTGATCGAGGGGAAATACCTGGAGCCCCATTTGGAGTCTCTGCAGGAGAAGGTTGGATATATTGCGGAGGCCAAAAACAGAAAGATGGAGCAGCTCGTCGAAGTTAAAAATAAAGCGATCGGGCGAAAGGGGAAAAAGACCGCCGAGAGGGGGCAGGAGAAAGAGGAAGAGGTTTTGGTTACGGTGGATGAAGTGATCTCTTCCAGGGAAGATCAGAAGAATTTCTTGCGGGAAAAATCCGGAGCGGCGGAAGAAAAAGGCGGCGGGGCGAAGGGACAGAAGAACGGGCAGACGAAAGAGAAGGCTCCGACAAAGGAGGAATCCCATGCGTAATGTGTTTAAGGTTTTTCGCAGGGACGCAAAGCGGATCTGGACCAACGTGGTTGCTCTGGTGGTAATCATGGGCCTGGCTGTGATACCCTCCCTCTATGCCTGGTTTAATATCCTGTCAAACTGGGATCCTTACGGGTCTGCCTCGACCAGAAACTTAAAGGTTGCCGTGGCGACGGAGGATCAGGGGGCAGATCTGGACGGGGCAAGGCTCAACATTGGCGATATTGTGATCGACAAGCTAAAGAGCAACCAGTCCATCGGCTGGGTCTTTGTAGACAAGGCTGAGACGGCCAGGGAGGGAGTGACCAGCGGTCAGTACTACGCGGCTTTAGTCATTGACAGGGACTTCTCGACGAATATGCTCTCTTTCATCGGAGGTCAGCTCAATCACCCTCAGATATACTACTACGAGAATGAGAAGAAAAATGCCATCGCCCCTAAAATTACCGGAAAGGTCAAGACGACGGTGCAGGAGGAGGTCAACAAGGCCTTTGTCAGCTCTCTGGCTCAGGGTCTGCTCTCCGCCGGAAAGTATATCTCCAATACGGACGGGAAGACTCCTCTGACGGATGCGGCTTTAGAACATCTCAAACAGATGGATTCGGATATGACGACAAGTATCGGCGTCATCAACGCGTATATTTCTCTGGCGGATTCGGCGGATCAGGTAAAGAAGGCAAGTGAGGCGCTCTCTAAAGAGCTGCAGCGGATCAGCGGGGACTCCAGGAGCAAATTGAGGGCGGCAAAGGAGAGGGCTGAGAGTCAGCAATCTCAGTCGTCCGGCAGTTCTCAGGCAGGACAAAAGACGGCTGACTATATCGAGTCGCAGCTTGCCGGAGTCTCTGATTACCTTGAGACCCTGCAGAATCAGCTCGCGGACGGCCAGGAGCTGGCGGAGCCCAAAATCAATCAGCTGGAGACGCTTTTAGACGGCCTGCACAGCCAGATCAACGGGGCTCTCTCAGCGGTTCATCTGCCTGCCCGACTTCAGGCCAGACTGGACACCTTCAACCAGCGATATCAGACCCTGAGGGACCGGCTGGAGGGCATGAAGGCGGCGGCAAGAAGCGGCCAGTCCACCCTGACTTTGTCTAAACAGGCGGCGGATGACTGCGGGCAGCTGCTTTCATCCAGTCGGGAGATCCTCGAGGATTACCAGAGTCAGGTCAAGCCAAAGATCTCAGCCTCCATGGATTCGATCAGGAATTCCATGGCGGAGGCGGGCAGACTCTTAAGCGATGCCGGCGTGAATATTGACGCTGTGAATAAGATCCTCGCGTCTTATCCGGATTTATCCGGGGCGGCCAAAGGAGATCTGATTACAGCGAGAGATCATCTGTCCCAGATGCAGGGAAAGCTTCGCGACCTGATCAACCAGGTCTCTGAGCTGCGTTCTTCTGATCAGTACAGCATGCTGATCAAGCTGATTGAGTCTGATCCGGATCTGGTTGCGGATTTCATTTCTTCCCCGGTGGGACTGAAAAGTGAATCCGCCTATCCCATTGCAAATAACGGTTCGGCTATGGCGGCCTTCTATGTCATTCTGGCCATTTGGGTCGGGGCCCTGATTCAGGTGGCGATTCTTCGCCCCCGCCAGAAGCATCCGGGGGAGATCCCGGGTGTTAAGCCAAGGCACGAGTTCTGGGGTCGCTATCTGATTTTCTTTCTCCTGGGGCAGGTACAGACCCTGATCATTGTCCTTGGGACCCTCTTTTACGTGAGGATTCAGGCTCAGTCTCGCCTTCTCTTCTGGCTGGCGGCGGCAGTAGCCAGTCTGGTATTTACCCTTCTTCTCTATGCCCTGACCTATGCCTTTGGGGCAGTCGGAGAGGCCGTCGGCGTTGTGATCATGGTCGTCCAGGTGGCAGGGAGCGGAGGAACCTTTCCCATTGAGGTTCTGCCGCGGATCTATAAGATTCTCTACCCCTTCATGCCCTTCCGCTATGGAATCAATGCCCTGCGGGAGTGCGTCGGAGGCTTCTATTCCAATGCCTATGCCATCGACCTGCTGCACCTGCTTGGTTTTGTGCCTCCGGCTCTTGTGATTGGTCTTGGAATCAGCAGGATCATTGGAGGTCTGACCCATAAGATCGAGGCGTCCAAGGCGGGATCCGACCTGTGGGCATAGGGGCAGTGACTTTGCGGCAAGGAAAACGTAAGATAGACACAGGAGCTTCGCCTTTTGTACGCTCTGACAGGAGAGGACCTGTGTGTGAAACCGCGCGAGTATTTTTACAAATGATCAGGAGGATACTATGAATTTCTTAGAACTGGCAGAGAAGCGTTATTCCTGCAAGCAATATAGCGACAGGCCCGTCGAGGCGGATAAGCTGCAGGCTGTTCTTGAGGCCGGGCGGCTTGCGCCGACGGCCAAGAATCTGCAGGAGCAGCATGTATATGTGCTCCAGTCTGACGAGGCTCTGGACAAATTTGATCAGCTGACGCCCTGCCGTTATGGGGCGAAAACAGCCCTGATGGTCACCTACGATAAGAAAAATGTCTTCACCTATCCGGGAGAGAAGCGCGATTCGGGGGTCGAGGATGCCAGCATTATCGCGACGCATATGATTCTGGAGGCGACAGAGCAGGGACTGGACTCCTGCTGGATTAACTTCTTTGATCCCGATCGGGCAAAAGAGCTCTATGATCTTCCGGAAGAGGAGGAGGTCCTGATGCTGATGGATCTGGGCTATGCCGCGGATGGGGCGGGGCCCTTGCCTAACCATAGTAGCCGCAAGGACTTAAGCGAGACCGTATCCTATCTGTGACCTGATCTTTTTGTGCAGGGATCAGAGCTCAATGCAGGGATCTGAGCCTTGCACAGGGATCCGAGCTCAGTGCAGGGATCCGAGCCTTGCACAGGGATTAGAACTCTATGCGGGGATCAGAGAGAACAGAGGATGAAGTTTAATTTTGAGCACTGAGGAAGACCATGATTGAAAGAAGAGGAAAGCTGATCGGGGTGGGCGTAGGTCCCGGCGATCCGGAGCTGATGACCCTAAAGGCAGTTCGCATGATTCAGGAGGCGGATCGCGTTATTCTCCCCCAGAAGGAGGCTAAGGAGGCGCGGGCCTACAAGATCGCGCTGGGGGCGGTACCTGCTCTGGCCGGCAAATGCCTGCTTGGCCTTGACTTTCCCATGACCCGGGATAAGGATCTGCGGGATCGGCAGATTCAGGCCAACTATGAGTCTCTGCGCTCCTATCTGAAAGCGGGAGAGAAGCTGGTTTTTTTGACCATCGGAGACCCCTGTATCTATTCCACCTTCTGTTACCTTAAGATTTATGCCGAGGAGGAGGGATATCAAACGAGTCTAGTCAATGGGATTCCCTCTTTTGTGGCGGCTGCGGCCCGCTTAAATATTCCCCTCTGCCTGGATGATGAGGAGGTCCATCTGCTCAATGGAAAGAGTCATCTTGCAGAGGGACTGGCTCTGCCCGGCAGCAAGATTGTGATGAAGGCCGGGCCCTGTTCGGAGAAGCTGGCTGAGGCCGTCGACAAGCTGCCAGGCGCCAGGGTCTACGCGGTCAAAGACTGCGGACTTCCCGGCGAGGAGGTCTTTAACGATATTCACGAGCTGCCCGGGGACTATATGCTGACGGTGATTGTCAAGGAATAAGGATCATCGCCATTCTCCAGCATTTTTCCATATTATTTTCCATATAAATCACATGTGATTCCCATATGAATCTCTTTTTGTGCCAATACGCCGAGCAGACGTATGATTACGGCAAACAGTCGTTTATTGACATCGAACACTTGCGCTGACTTTGTTTTGCAAGTAAAATATAGATAAAAGTTAGTCACTACTAACTTTTTAATGGTATCGATAAAGACTGAGCTGATTTCCAGTTGATCAGAGGGGAGGATTGTGTCTGCCTTCGGTCTGCCAGAGAGAAAGGGATTCGTATGATTTACAAAAAACTAAAGACGTATGCGCCGGAGAGGATGGGCTTTGTCTATGTCGGCATACTGATGGCACTGCTTGCCGCGGGACTCTCTGTTGCCAGCTATTATTATCTCTATCGCTTTCTGCGAAAAGTAATTGTTGATGTCGATATGACCGGAGCGGTTCCCCTGGCCATGGATGTCGTGATTTTTTTAATTGCGAATGCCCTGGTCTATTTTCTGGCCCTTTGGTCTACGCATATACTGGCCTTTCGACTGGAGACAAATCTGAAGAAGCAGGGACTTCGGCATCTGATGAACGCTTCCTTCAGCTTTTATGACAAGAATGAGTCCGGGCGCGTCCGCAAGATTATGGATGACAACACGGCGCTGACCCACTCCAGTGTGGCGCATCTGATCCCGGATTTGACCACCGCTGTGTTCGCTCCCCTGCTCGGAATTGCCCTGGCCTTTTATGTGGACTGGCGGATAGGATTGCTATTTACCGTCAGCTTTCTGTCGGGGATACTCTTCATCCGTAAGATGATGGGGGACCAGAACTTCATGAATCAGTATATGGCGGCGTCCGATAAGATGAATTCCGGCGCTGTGGAGTATGTGCGAGGGATTCATGTACTGAAGATCTTTAAGACCAGTCTGCAGTCGCTGAAGGAATTCTATCGATCTGTGACAGAGTACGCGGACCTGGCTCTGAAGTACAGTATGAGCTGCCGGAGCTGGTATGTCTTCTTTCAGGTCTTCTATAACGCGGTCTTCCTTGTCGCGCTGTTCTTTGGCTATGGGAGCGGGGATGATCCGAGGGTCCAGCTCTGTAAGTTTTTATTTTATGCCTTGTTCAATGGCATCCTCTATATGGCCCTGAATAAGGTGATGTATGTGGGCATGTATACCTATCAGGCCAGTGCCTGTATTGAAAAAATTGAAAAGCTTTTTTCCGAGATGGATGAGAAAAAGCTTTCGACCGGTCAGCGCGAGACGATGGAGGGAAGCTCGATAGAGTTTCAGGATGTGACCTTTGGCTATGAGGATCAGAAGGTGATAAAGCATTTTTCCCTCAAGCTGGAGGAGGGCAAGACTTATGCGCTGGTAGGCGCTTCAGGCTCCGGGAAATCAACGCTGGTAAAGCTCATTTCTGGTTTTTATCAGCTGGATGACGGCCATATCTTAATTGACGGGCATGATCTCAGCGAATACACGGAGGGCGCCCTGGCACAAAACATCGCAAACGTTTTTCAGGACGTGAAGCTGTTCAAGAAGAGCATTTATGAAAATGTGCGGATGGGGCGGCCTGACAGCAGCCGACAGGAGGTGATGGAGGCCCTCCACCTGGCCCAGTGCGATGAGATCTTAAACAAGCTGGAAAAGGGTGAGGACACCCTGATTGGCGCCAGGGGGGTTCATCTGTCCGGCGGAGAGGTGCAGCGCATTGCCATCGCCCGGGCGATTTTAAAGGATGCAAAGATCATTATTTTAGATGAAGCCTCCGCCGCGGCGGATCCGGAAAATGAGTATGAGCTGCAGCTGGCCTTTGCAAATCTCATGAAGAAAAAGACGGTCATCATGATCGCGCACAGACTCAGCTCTATCACAGGTGTGGACGAGATCCTTGTCATTGACGATGGGAAGCTGGTGGAGAGAGGAAGCCACAGTGAGTTGATGGCACATAACTCCGTCTATCAAAAGCTGCAGGAAGACTTTATGCAGGCGAATGAATGGAGGGTGCGCGAATGAAGACGATATTGAAACGAAATTTTGGCTTGACAGACAGTGGTATCCGCATGGTGCGCCGCGCTGCCCTGGCTTCCTTCTTTGTAAACGCGGGCTATATGGCCCTGATGCTGATCGCCATGTACTATGGGGACAATGTGCTCAAGGGCGTTATCAGGCCCGCCTGGTACTATCTGGCTATCATCGCGGTCACGCTGGCAGTGCTGTACATCCTCATTGACCGCGAATATGTGCTGACCTTTAACGGAACCTATCAGGAGGCCACCAACCTGCGGTTAGAGATTGCGGATCAGATCAAAAAGCTGCCTCTGTCCTATTTCTCAAGGCATGATCTGAGCGATCTGGCCCAGACGATCATGCAGGATGTGACGGATCTGGAACACGCTATGAGTCACTCCATTCCGCGCTGCATCGCCTATGTTTTTTTCCTGACCGTAATGGCAGTGCTTCTTTTGGCATCCAATCCGCTCCTGGGCCTGGCCGCTTTGATTCCGCTTGCGGTGGGACTCGTGCTCATGCTCTTGTCACAAAGGGCACAGAAGCGATGGACAGAGAAATACTTCTGGAAAATGCGCGAGACAACAGAGGCATTCCAGGAGGCGATCGAGCTGCAGCGGGAAATCAAGAGCTGTCGCTATGAGGACAAAAATTACCAGGAGGTATCAGCTTCTTTAGACGCCGCCGAGCGGCTGCGGGTGCGGACAGAGCTTATGCAGTCCATGCCCATCCTCCTGTCCACAGCTGTCATGAAGCTGAGCATCGGATTTGTCGCGGCAGTCTCCGCGGCGCTCCTGCGGATCAACGCTGTCCAGATGATTTATGTGATCGGCTTTTTACTGGTTTCCATGCGTCTGACGGACGCGGTAGGAGTCATGGAGGACTTTTTCGCCGAGTTCTTTTATCTGGACGCCAGAATCAAGCGGATAGGAGAACTCAGAAACACGCCGACGCAGCAGGGAAAAAACCTTGAGCTGGAGCATTTTGACATTGAACTAAAAGATGTGCGCTTTGCCTATAACGATGAAACAAAGGTGATCAATGGCGTGAGCTTTGTGGCAAAGCAGGATCAGGTTACGGCGATTGTGGGGCCGTCCGGATGCGGCAAGTCAACGATTTTGCGCCTGATCTCACGGCTCTACGATTATGACGGCGGAAGTATCAGGATCGATGGCCATGACATTCAGGAGATATCCACAGACGCGCTCTTTGATAAGGTCTCCTTCGTCTTTCAGGATGTGATCCTCTTCAACAGCTCTGTACTGGACAATATCCGTATGGGCCGTTTGGACGCGACGGATGAGGAGGTGCGGCAGGCGGCCAGGCTCGCGAACTGCGAGGACTTTATCCTCAGGCTGCCCGAAGGATATGACACCCTCATCGGGGAAAACGGCAGCAAGCTCTCAGGCGGAGAGCGACAGAGGATCTCGATTGCCCGCGCGCTCCTGAAAAACGCGCCGATACTGCTGCTGGATGAGATCAGCGCAAGTCTGGATGTGGAAAACGAGCGGAAGATCCAGGAGGCTTTAAACCGGCTGATTACCGATAAGACCGTCATCATCGTGTCTCATCGGCTCAAATCCATCGAGAAGGCGGATCAGATCGTGGTGATGGACGCCGGAAGGGTGGAGGCAGCGGGTACGCACGACGAGCTTATGAAGAAGTCGCCGCTCTACCAGAGGCTGATTGAAAAATCCAGTCTGACAGAGAAATTTACATACTGAACAGAGAAATTTACATACGAAGGAGAATGCGGAGAAGGGGATCTTTGCGGGCAGCCTGGCAGCGCGCGCAAAGATCCCCAAAAGGTTTTTCGGATGTGGATAAAAAAGGACGAAGAGGCCTGTCAGATTCCTGTGGGTTTATAACATCTCTAGATTCCTGCGGCAATTTCGTCGATTTCGGTCAGCTCCGCGGGGGAGAAGTCCAGGCGCGCGAGAGCGTCTACATTCTCTTTGATCTGCGCGGGACTGGAGGCTCCGATGATGACAGAGGAGACCTGGGGAAGACGCAGGTCCCAGGCAAGAGCCATCTGAGCCAGAGACTGCCCGCGGTCCCTGGCGATCTCCTGCAGGCGACGGGCAGCAGACAGCTTATTCTCGGTCAGATCCTCTCTCTTGAGATAGCGGCCATCGTGGGCGATCCGGCTGTCGGAAGGGATGCCGTCTAAATAGCGGTCGGACAGCAGGCCCTGGGCCAGAGGAGAGAAGGCGATGATGCCTATGCCGTCCTCGTCGGCCTGTCCGGGCAAATCCATGCGCTCAATCTTGCGGTCGAAGATGGAGTAGCGGGACTGGTTGACAATCAGGGGCAGATGGATCTTCCTGGCGTATCTGACAGCTGCTCTTGTCTGCTCCGCATTGTAGTTGGAAATACCGGCGTAAATTGCCTTGCCCGCGTCCACAATTGACTTGAGGGCGTCCAGGGTCTCCGCCAGGGGGGTGTTGGGATCGGGACGATGGTGATAGAAAATGTCCACATAATCGAGCCCCAGACGGTTCAGGGACTGGTCGGCACTGGCGATCAGATACTTGCGGCTGCCCCAGTTGCCGTAAGGGCCGGGCCACATATCATATCCGGCCTTGGAGCTGATGACGAGTTCATCCCGATAGGGCTTGAAATCCTCTGCCAGGAACTTGCCGGCATTTTTCTCGGCGCGTCCGTATTGGGGGCCATAGTTGTTGGCCAGATCAAATTGGCTGATTCCTAGATCAAAGGCAGTTCGCATCATGGCCCGCATGTTATCGGGGTTGTCGTTCTCCCCGAAGTTATGCCAGAAGCCAAGGGAGATGGCGGGAAAGAGAAGACCGCTTGCGCCAACCCTGCGGTATAGCATCTTTTCATAGCGGTTATCCGCTGCCTGATAGGTGTGTGACATATGTTTCCTCCTGTCTTTTTCTGCTTTGACCCTTCTATTATAGAGCAGATGAAGGACTCTGGTATGCGGCCGGGTCTTCTGATTTTATTTCGATCTAGCCCATGACTTCTGTCTGTCATTTGGATCTGCCCTCCAGCCGATGCAGAATCCCGGGCTGCTGCAGCAGATAGTAGATGGTTATAGAGGCGGAGATAATGGCCCAGGAGATGGGCATACAGGAAAAGAGCTGCCTGACGCTGCCTCCGGGGACGATGACAAGGAGCCAGATCGCGCGAAAGCCGCAGATGCCGAGCAGATTGATCAGGGTGGTGATCAGCACCTTATTTTCCGCCCGCAGAATGGATCCGAGGACCTCAGAGAAGGCATAGATGGCATAGAAGGGGGCGATGCAGCGGCAAATGTCCTCCGCCAGGTGAATCACCTCCGCGTCTCTGGTAAAGAGGAGCATGAGAGAGGGAGTAAAGATCAGTAGAAGACCGGTGAGAATCAGAGCGAAGGCCAGTTCGATGAGGAGAACATTTCTGCTCGCCTTTTTGATTCGATCCGGCTTTGCCGCCCCGAAATTTTGCCCGATAAAAGTAGTGATGGAGGCAGAAAAGGACGCGTCGATCATCCACCAGATGGCATCCAGACGGGCATAAGCGGTCCAGGCCGCCATGGCGTTTACTCCCTTCTGGTTGAGAGAGGCCTGAAGAATCATGTTGGAAATGGTGAACATGCTGCCGGCAATGGCCGTGGGAAGACCGATGCGGAGAATTCTGGCCAGAGTTTGCGGATTCAGATGAAGTCGCCTGAGAGAAAGTCTGAGTCCGGGTGTTTTTCGGATCAGAAGCCAGCTGACCAGAAGGGCGGAAATGCCCTGTGAGATATCAGTCGCGATGCCGACGCCAAAAACGCCCATGTGCAGGAAGGCGACAAAGAAGAGGTCAAGGATAATGTTGATGGCAGTGGCGGCGATCAGAATATAGAGGGGGCGGCGGGAGTCGCCAATGGCCCGCAGGATTCCGGCGCCCATATTGTAGGTCAGGGTAAAGATCAGTCCGACCATGAGGGTTCGGACATAGAGAGCGGAGGCCTCCATCAGATTCTCCGGCGTCTGTAAAAGACGCAGGAAGGGATCGGTTAAAAAGAGCATAATGATACCCAGAAAAAGACCCGCCAATATGGAAAAAGCATAGGCGGTGTGCAGGGCATCATCTACTTTATCTGTCTCTGCGGCTCCAAAATGCTGAGAGATGACAACAGTAGCTCCGGTTGCCAGATTTATGAAGAAGGTGAACAAAAAGAGGGTGATCATGCCGGAGGAACCGCCGACAGCGGCCAGAGACTCTGTCCCGGCGAATTGTCCGACCACGGACGCGTCGACGGTGTTATAGAGTTGCTGAAAGAAAGCCCCGATGACAAGGGGGAGAAAGAAGGTCAGAATCTGGCGGTTGATGGGACCCTGGGTCAGGTTTTTCTGGATGGATTTTGTTTGCTTTTGATGGGTCATAGTCTTCACTTTATTTCTTCTGTCAAATCTTCTGTGGCTATAGAGAACCAGGACCCGCACTGATGTCTTGCGGTGGAGAGTAATCTTAATTGTAATTGGGACAGGGGGATTTCTCAAGCGAACCGGCAGCTGAATGATGGGAAGTGCGGGACTGCTGCATGTCAGCAGCTGAATTATGGGGGTGAGACTGCAGCTTGTCAGTAAGTGCCTGTTAGCTGCGTCTCAGCAGGGAAGAGAGCAATAAAAATTGCTTGCAATTAAAAAGGAGATCAAATATAATGCTTTCCAGTAACAATTCCTAGTTACAGTAGATTTATGGGAAGTTCACCTTGCGTGTGGACAGAAAGGAATGCGATATGGATAAGTATTTATGTGAGCCCTGTGGTTATATCTATGATCCCGAGGTCGGTGATCCCGATGGCGGCATTGCTCCGGGAACCGCCTTTGAAGATATCCCCGATGACTGGGTTTGCCCTGTTTGCGGCGCGTCAAAGGATGCTTTTGTTGTAGCTGATTAATCGGACATTTGATGGATGAGGATGAAGTGGGATAGAAATCCCATCGAATCTGAAGATCTCAGGGGCTGTGAAGAAATGAGAGAGTCATTTCTTCACGGCCCCTTATCTGTGGTTTTAAAGATTTGCGGAAGCGGATTCCATTTTTTATTGTACCTTTGTACCCGGACGGAAGCTGGAAGAGTTGATCGTTTTGAGAGCAGAAAATAGCGTTTGCAGGGAATCCTGCAAAATATCAAAAAGAGAGAAAAAGAGCTCTTTTCTTTGTTGAGCCTGTCTCTTGTGCAGGGATGATACAAGGGCTATTCTTGCCTTACCTCTCGTGACAGATTGTGATTGATCGGATCTGCCGATCCACAATGGGAGGAAGTATGAAGAATAGCATTTGTAGAAGGAGACGGACGCGAGTGGTCTGTCTGGTTTTATTGCTGGCGGTATTGGGGACGATTCTGCCTCTTCCGCTGCGAGGAGCGGGAAGGCGGTTTGGGCGGGTATTTGCCGTGGAAGATCTGGCGGTGCTCAAGTCCTATGCCAAAGAGGTCAGCTATGAGCAGGCCGGCCTGGGGAAAGGCAACTGGACGAATGACTTTATCCTGCAAAGAGGGGGGAGCGATTATCACGGATTTTGTGTCAATCCGAATAAGTCCACGCCGGGAATCGGCACAAGCTTTCGGGTCAGTGAGCAAAGAGATGAGCAGGTGAGGAAAGTACTCTATTACGGCTATGGCAGTCGGACCAATGCCATGGGAGAGCTGGGTCTGTCCCCTGAGGAACAGCTGGTCATCTCCCATGTGACTTTGGCCAGGGCTATGGGCGATCCCCACTGGTCAGTCGACCTCAATGCCAGAGGAAAGGAACAGGCAGAACGTTACTGGAAGCTGGTAAAATCCAGGCCGGCGCCAAAAGAGAATCTGCTGAGGGCCTTTCTTTGCCACAATAAAGATGCAGAGGGACAGGATCTGCTCTATTTCTGGCAGGCGCCGAAAGAGGAGGAAGTACCCGGGACCTCTTTTGTCATTCGAAAAAGGTCAGCGGCGGATCCGCTGACAGAGAAGAACCGCTGCTATTCTCTGGCAGGGGTCTGCTACGGGCTCTATGATGATGCTGCCTGCAGGAAGCAATTACAGGAGATTTGTCTGACAAGGGAAGGGGAATCCCAGCGATATGAGGGGACCTTTCAGAATCTGACGCCCGGAAAGCAGTATTTTGTTCGCGAGAGCAGAGGGCCTGCCAATGGATCTTATCGCACAGATGAGAGGGTATACTCCTTTACGGCCAAGGCCGGAGGGAATGTCCATGAAATCGGCTCTATGGAATTGAAGGACGAGCCTGTCTATGATGTGCCGGATATCCTCTGGCGCAAGAAGGACGCTCAACTCAGCGAAAAGGGACAGGGGGACGGCAGCCTTTTCGGAGCAGAGTATTCGATTCGCTTTTACCCGGAGGATCTGCCATCGGCAGAGGCGGCTAAGGATAAGAAGGCCACTTACCTCTGGCTGATGAGAACAGATGAAAAGGGAGAGATTCACTTCCAGGATCCCCGCTGCTATGTGTCCGGCGATCCCCTGCTGGAATACCAGGGGAAGAAGGTCCTGCCTTTAGGCTCCTATCTGATTCAGGAGAAGAAGGCTCCGCGTGATGCCAAAGGAAGAGCGATCTATGCCCTTGATCCCAAGCTATATTTACTCAAGACGGTCTGTGGGAGCGACCATCAGGTGAAAACGGTTCATCCGCTGATCGATGGCCAGCGGGAGCAGATTCTGCGCGGCGGAATTCTTCTGGAGAAGAGGGAGACCTCTTATCCGGACGGAAGAGACTATACGGCGGCAATGAGCCTGGAGGGGATTCGTTTCTCCATCTATAATCGCTCAGCGAAAACGGTAGCGGTGGATCTCAACAGAGATGGAATTTACAGTGAGGATGAGCGTTTTGCTCCGGGGGCAAAGATCCGGGAAATGATCTGCAAAAAATACAGCCAGGAGGAGGCAATGCGCCTCTACGGTCTTAAGAGCGAGGCGAAGGAAGTCTATCTGGCTACAACGGATGATGATGGCGACGGATATGACAGGAGCCTGCCCTATGGAAAATATGGGATTGTCGAGGAGACAATGAAGACAGGCGGCGAGTTCAGATTGGTCAATCAGGACTACTGTCTTGGTGAGAGACAGGAGAAGACAGTTGAAATCAGCAGGGATCTGCAGGGGGGAAAACTCTGCCAGACCGATATTGACGGGAAAAAGCTGACCTTTGCCGAGAATAATCGACCCATTCGCTCCGATCTCCTTCTTCGTAAGATCAAGGAAGACAGTAAGGAGAAAATCCAGGTTCCCTTCCTTTTGATCCGGGAGGAGACGGGAGAGAAACATATTGTTATGACAGGGGCAGACGGAAGCTTTGACAGCAGGGCCGGCCATATCGCGCACAGCCACAAGACCAATGCCAACGATCGCTTCCTTGATCGGATTCAGCTGGACCAGGGATCAAAAGAGACAAAGAGCGGAGAATGGCAGATCAAGCAGGACAAGCCGCTGACTGTTTCTGAGATGACAGAGGATGCCGGAACCTGGTTTGGCCTGGGAAGATATGGCAATATGGCCCGGATTGACGATCAGCTGGGAGCCCTTCCAAAGGGACATTATCGTCTGATGGAATTATCCTGCGACAAGAACCGGGGATATGAGCTGGTGAACCTGCGCTTTGCGATCGGGCAGGATCCAAACAGGCCGGGAGAAATCGCGGATTTAGGAACGGTGTCTGATCGTCCGATCAAGCCTGAGATCCCGCGGACGGAGGGGAAGGTTTACGCGCCCAGACTGGGAGACCTGGGGCAGCTATGGATTTTCCTTATCTGCGGAACATTTGCTCTGGGAAGCATGGCAGTCCTTCTGGCAATTCGCGGCAGGAAATAAATTCTATCGAAATTCCATCGACGTGAAAGGGGCCAGGTAATTTTTCACACAGGCTCCTGATCTGTGTTAGAATAGTTGAGATTTCCAGATCTGATGACATAGAAAGAAGGCGGCCCATGGGAAAGTTCGGCAGAAAAAACGGTGACAGCAAAAAGGCTGCGGAGAAGAAGATGGCGCAGCAGCTTGCGGCCTTAAAGCGCAAGCAGGCCAGGAAGAAGTGATGGCGCCGCCCTTAAACAGACTGGAGCGCGGCAAGAAGGCTGCCTGAGACGCAGAAGAACTGGAGGAAGAACATGGCTCTGAGCAAGAAGCCGGTCAACGGAATGAAGGATATCCTGCCCCGCGAGGAGGAGATTCGCGATTATGTGACAGGGATCATCAAGGAGACCTATCGCAGTTTCGGTTTTACACCCATCGAGACGCCCTGTATGGAGAACATTGCCAATCTGAGCAACAAGCAGGGCGGTGAGAATGAGAAGTTGATTTTTAAAGTTCTCAAGAGAGGGGAGAAGCTGCATCTGGATACTGCTCAGACCGAGGAGGACATCGTGGATTACGGGATGCGCTATGATCTGACGGTGCCCCTGTCCCGCTTTTATGCCAACCATGCCAACGACCTGCCTAAGCCGTTTAAGGCTCTGCAGATTGGGAATGTATGGCGGGCGGAGCACACACAGAGGGGGCGCTTTCGCCAGTTCACCCAGTGCGACATCGATATTTTAGGGGAACCGTCGAACTTGGCTGAAATCGAGCTGATCTTAGCCACGACGACCTGCATAGGAAGAATCGGATTCAAGAATTTTGAAATCCGGATCAATGAGCGCCGTATTTTGAAGGCTATGGCCTCCTATGCCGGATTCCCCGAGTCCGACTATGACGAGATCTTCATCACCCTGGATAAGATGGATAAGATTGGTCTGGACGGTGTGGCGGAGAAACTAAAAGAGGACTATAATGACGCGGTTGTAGACAAGTATCTGGAACTCTTTGAGAGTCTGTCGGACAAAAAAGACCTGGTCGACGGGGTCGACTATCTGCTGGCTGCTCTGGGAAGCTTCCTGGACGAGGAGGTTGCCCGTTCTCTAAAGGAGATAGCGACTGCTGTAAATGAAGCGAAGGAGGCAGATTTCACCCTGGTTTTCGACCCCACCCTGGTGCGGGGGATGAGCTACTATACCGGGACCATTTTTGAGATCGCGATTCCGGAGTTCGGGGGCTCCTGCGGCGGCGGCGGCCGATATGATAAGATGGTCGGCGGCTTCACCGGCCAGGACACGCCGGCCTGCGGTTTTTCAATCGGCTTTGAGCGCATTATCATGCTTTTGTTAGAGTCTGATTTTCAAGTCCCGGGAGGCGGCAGGAAGGTTGCTTACCTGGTGGAGAAGAAGTACCCGGTTCAGAAACTGGTCTCTGTTATCAAGCAGGCCAGAGAGGCCAGAGAGGCAGGAGACCAGGTGCTCCTTGTTCGCATGAACAAGAACAAGAGGTTCCAGAAGGAGCAGCTGGCCGCCGAAGGATATGAGGAATTTGTTGAGTTTTATAACCGCGATGAATCGGATTCCTCTGCGTTTTGATTCATGACGACAGGAATGTTTGCTGAGCCTGCATTCCACAGTTCATGACAAGGGAATACTTGCGGTCAGATTGTCCGCATGACACAGAAAGAAGGATATCAATGGCAGAATCAATGCAGGGTTTGCACCGCAGCTGTCGCTGCGCGGAGCTCTCAGAGGCCAATATCGGACAGACGGTTACCCTGATGGGCTGGGTACAGAAGCGGCGCAATCTGGGCAGTCTGATCTTTGTGGACCTGCGCGACCGGTCCGGGCTGATGCAGATTCTCTTTGATGAGAAGATTGTGGGAAGCGAGGGCTTTGCAAGGGCCGGCGGAGTCAGAAGTGAGTATGTGCTTGCTGTCACCGGAAGGGTACAGAAGAGGGAAGCGGCGATCAATGAGAATTTAAAGACCGGATCCATTGAGCTGGCCGCGGAGTCAATTCGCGTGTTGAGTGAGTCTGAGGTTCCTCCCTTTCCCATTGAGGATGGGATCAAGACCAAGGATGAGCTGCGCCTCAAGTACCGCTATCTGGATCTGCGCCGTCCCGAGATGCAGAAGAATCTGATCCTGCGGTCTCAGGTGACAAATCTGATCCGAAAATACATGGCGGAGGACGGTTTTCTGGAGATTGAGACGCCCATGCTTCAGAAGTCCACGCCGGAGGGGGCAAGAGACTACCTGGTTCCCTCCCGCGTTCATCCCGGCTCTTTCTACGCGTTGCCCCAGAGCCCACAGCTCTTTAAGCAGCTCCTGATGGTATCCGGTTTCGACCGCTATTTCCAGATTGCCCGCTGTTTTCGGGATGAGGATCTGCGCGCCGACCGTCAGCCCGAATTCACCCAGGTGGATCTGGAGATGTCTTTTGTCGATATGGAGGATGTGCTTGAGACAACCTCCAGGCTCCTTAGGAATGTTTTCCGTGACGCGATCGGCGTCGAGATCCCCGATCCCATTCCACGTATGACCTGGCAGGAGGCAATGGAGCGCTTTGGCTCCGATAAGCCGGACACCCGCTTTGGCATGGAGCTGATAGATGTATCCGATGTGGTTGCAGACTGCGGCTTCAGCGTCTTTACGTCTGCGCTTGCGTCCAAGGGAACCGTCCGCGGCATCAATGTCAGAGGACAGGGGGATATGGGACGCAAGAAGATCGATAAACTGGTCGATTTGGCAAAAGCCTGCGGGGCAAAGGGCTTAGCTTATATTCAGTGCAGGTCTGACGACACGGTCAAGTCCTCCTTCTCCAAGTTCATGAGCGAAGAGAAGATGAGCGACCTGATAAAGGCTATGGACGCGCAGGCAGGTGATCTGCTTCTCTTTACGGCGGACCGCTTCAAGACCGCGGTAGAGGTATTGGGACAGATTCGCCTGACTCTGGCAAGAGAATTGGAATTGATTCCCGAGGACCAGTTCAACTTTCTCTGGGTTGTCGATTTTCCTGCTTTCGAGTGGTCTGATGAGCAGAATCGTTTCCTGGCCATGCACCATCCCTTCACCATGCCCTACGAGGAGGATTTGGACAAGCTGGAGAGTGGGGATTTGAGCTCGATTCGGTCCAAGGCCTATGATATTGTCTTAAATGGCGTCGAGCTGGGAGGAGGATCCATTCGAATTCACCAGGACGATATCCAGGAGCGCATGTTCAAAGCATTGGGCTTTTCTCTGGAAGAGGCCCGTGACCGCTTCGGTTTCCTCTTGACAGCTTTTGAGTATGGGGTTCCCCCGCACGCCGGTCTGGCCTTCGGCCTGGATCGGATGATTATGCTTATGACCAGTGCGGATTCGATCCGCGATGTGATTGCCTTCCCCAAGGTCAAGGACGCCTCTGACCTGATGACCCAGGCGCCTGGCCCGGTCGATGATAAGCAGCTGGAGGAGTTGTATCTGAAGACGCTTTCCGATGGCCAGGAAAAGATCAAGGAATGAGAGTAAGACCGATTTACGGAAGGATCTGTTCGCCCCTTATCGTTCGTTGAACAGACAAAGGATGGTCAAACAGACGAGGGATAGTCAAATAGATGAAGAATGGCTAAACAGACGGGGGATAGGTAAACAGGCGAAAAATACAAGATAAAATGTGTTGATAAAAGTCGGCTCAAGCCCCTGCGGATGGGAATTGAGCCGCTTTCATTTATTTTGCGCTTACCTTTTGTTCAGGAAAACGCAAAATAAGTGAGGCAGTGCAAGGCGAAAGCTTACTGCACTTGGAATTAGAAATGGCAGAATTTGCTTTTCTAATCAAATAGAGTGGTGAAAATAATATTCACACGACTGATGAGGCCTATGCTATAGTAGAAAGAGACAAGTTATCGGCGCGTAGAAAGGGATAGCTTACCGGTGCGTAGAAACATGCGAGTTATCGATGCGTCAGAAAAGAGCTTCTTTTAAGTGATTAGGGACATGAGGGGATCTGAGGAGAAAATATGAGGGGAAGAATTCGCAGGGGAGAAAGAGACCGGGAATCCAGGCAGGGTCACAGGATCATCCGAAGGGTGATTGGGATTTTAGTCGGGATTCCTCTGACATTGCTGATCGCCTTTTGCCTGCTTGTAGCCTATCTGACGGTGACAGAATATAGGCCGGATGCCAGAGAGACCATTGCTGTTAACGGGACCGAGAATCAAGCGGGCGAGAAGACAGACAAAAGTGCGGAGAATCAGAAAGGGACGAAAGAGGAGCTCAAGGCCGGGGACTTGCTGTCGGTGCTCAGCTGGAATGTGGGGTACGGAGCCCTGGGAGACAACGCGGACTTCTTCATGGACGGGGGTAAGGGAGTCAAGACTGCCAGCCAGGACCGGGTGAAGGAGAATCTCAATGAAATTGTCACTGAGGTAAAGAAGATAAATCCTGATTTTGCCCTGTTTCAGGAGGTCGATGTCAATTCGCACCGGTCCTATGGGATAGATGAAAGTCAGATTCTGGGTCAGGCCATGCCCCGGGGACAGATGACATTCGCATATAATTTTAAAGTTGCATTCATCCCCTATCCCCTGCCCCCGATCGGGAAGGTGAATTCAGGGCTTGTGACGCTGAGCAGATATCAGATTCGGGATGCCAGCCGGACCTCTCTGCCCAACCCCTTTTCCTGGCCAAATCGCCTGGGAAACTTAAAGCGCTGTCTGGCGGTTCACCGCATTCCGGTATCCAATGGCAAAGAACTGGTTCTGGTCAACCTGCATCTGGAGGCTTACGATGACGGGGAGGGGAAGCTGGCCCAGACAAAGGTGCTCAGAGAACTGCTGGAGAAGGAGACCGAAGCTGGGAATTATGTGATTGCAGGAGGAGATTTCAATCAGATTTTCTCAAATGTGGATTCCTCCGCTTTCCCGCTCCATGAGGGAAAATGGGAGCCGGGAATCATTAATTCCGCGGATTTCGGGGAAGGTATGCAGCTTTTAATGGATTCCGGGACGGCATCCTGTCGCAGTCTGGATCATCCACTGGCCGGGGCGGATCAAAAGGACTTTCAGTTTTACATTATTGACGGCTTTATCTGCTCTGAGAATGTGACGGTAGAGAGTACGCAGACCCAGGATCTGAATTTTCATGCCTCAGACCACAATCCGGTTGTCCTCAGGGCCCGGCTGAGAGAATAAAAGGAATGGGAGCGAAGCATTTTCGCCCCCATTTTTGTGTGCGTTTGATCTATAATAAAAGGCACGTTACAGGAGATCTGTCTGAGAAATGAGGAAGATATGGCAAAGCAGAATCTGGATTGGAGTAATCTCGGTTTCACATATATGAAGACCGATAAGAGATATGTCGCCAATTACACCGGGGAGACCGGTCAGTGGGATGAGGGCGCTCTTGTGGACGATGCCAATATCGTCATGAGTGAGGACGCGGGCGTTCTGCAGTACGCGCAGACAGTCTTTGAAGGACTCAAGGCCTATGAGACCAAAGACGGCCGCGTCGTCTGCTTCCGCCCGAACTTAAATGCCAGACGCCTGCACGATTCCGCGGTTCGCCTGGAGATGCCCCCTCTCTCAGAAGATCAGTTCTTAGATTCCATCCGCCAGGTTGTCGCGGCCAATGAGTCCTGGGTTCCCCCCTACGGATCAGGGGCAACGCTCTATGTCCGCCCCTATATGTTCGGTATCAGTCCGGTCATTGGTGTCAAGCCCGCAGATGACTATCAGTATCGTGTCTTTACGACTCCGGTCGGCCCCTATTTCAAGGGCGGCGCCAAACCGATCTATGTCAGAATCACCGACTATGATCGCGCGGCTCCCCATGGGACCGGGAATATCAAGGCAGGTCTCAACTACGCGATGTCTCTCAAGGCGATTATGGAAGCGCACAGGGAGGGATTCGCGGAGAATATCTACCTGGATCCCGCGACGCGCACATACCTGGAGGAGACAGGCGGCGCAAATATCCTTTTGATTGACCAGGACGATCATCTGATTGTTCCAAAGTCAGATTCCATTCTCCCCTCCGTCACCAGAAGAAGCCTGGTGTATGTTGCCGAGCACTATCTCGGGATGAAGGTCGATGAGAGACCGGTGACGATTCAGGAAGTGAGAGAGGGCTCGTTCAAGGAGTGCGGACTCTGCGGAACGGCAGCCGTCATCAGCCCCATCGGCAAGATTCATGACCACGGCAAGGATATCTGCTTTGCCTCTGGCATGGAGGAGATGGGCCCCTGGATGACCAAACTGCGCCAGACCTTGCTCGGAATCCAGGAGGGAATCATTGAGGCGCCGGAGGGCTGGATTTTTGAAGTCTGCTGACAGCAGCATTTGCGGATTCCCTCTCTGGCACCCTGATGCGGGCCGGATTTATCTGAGCGCGTAAGAACAAGAAAATAAAAAGCTTTTCAAAGAGGCCGTGATGAAATGAGAATTCATTTCATCACGGTCTCTTTATTCATGAAACAGCTTGTCGTTTGGAGTCTGTGGATTGTAGATGGTCTAGTCAGTGGCATGTGGATTATTTAGTCAGTGGCAGGTCTTGACAAATAAACTATTTGTATTATCATATATGATACAAATAGAAATTAGAGAAAGGAGGGATAGCAATGATTCTTCGCATTGAAGAGGGGATTGACATTCCCATCTATCAGCAGATCAGAAATCAGATTGTCTATGGGATTTCCAGCGGAGAGCTGGCGGCTGGAGAACAGCTGCCCACGGTGCGGGCTCTGGCGGCGGAGATTGGCGTCAATGTCATGACGGTCAGTAAGGCCTATCAGACCCTAAAGGCGGAGGGCTATATTGTGACCGAACGAAAGAGAGGGGCCCGGGTCCGAGAGAAGATGACTGAGAGTAAAAGGCTGTCCCTAGTCAACCGGAGGGAACTGGAACGGATCATTTCAGAGGCCAGGCTGTCTGGTATGAAGAGGGCGGATTTCATTCAGGTTGTCGATCAGATTTATGCGGAGGTGGAATCATGAAGCTGTTATGTCTCTGGAATTTAATCTTCCTGTTGCCTTTTATTTCGGTATCTCTGTTGACAAGATGGTTCATGATTTGGGCTGAAGCCGGCAGAGAAAACGTGATTTTCGGCGCGAGCATCCCTGTGGAACTGCGCTGGCCCAACCAGGAGTTTCACAGGCAAATTGAACCGATCATTCGGCGGATACGCAGGAGATGCTGGCAGACCCTGGCGGCGGAGGCAGTCCTGGTTCTTTTGATCTGCCTGCTGCCAAGAATGTTTTTGGCAGAGATCTTTTGGATGCTGCTGATTTTTCTGGATATGTTTTTAACCTTTTTCCTCTATGGATGCGGGAATCGAACGATTCGAAGAATTAAGGCCCTCTATAAGAAGGAGGAGAATAGGCCTCAGATTGTCTACGCGGATCTGACCAACAGCGGCAGGGTTCACGGCCTTCATCCCCTGCCATTTGCAGGAGTGCTTCTGGTTAACCTGGTCCTGACGGTCTGCCTGGGGAAAAGCCAGCCGGATTTAAAGCCTGCTTTTTGGGCCCTTATGGGATGTCAGTGCCTGATTGCCCTTTTTTCCTTTTTCATGGACCGCCTGCGCAATCGGGTGATCTCAGCTGACAGCGCAGTGAATGCCAATTATAACCGGGCCAGAAAAAAAGTCATGGCAAAGGCCATGCTTGAACTGATGATTCTTTCGACTTGTCTGCCCCTGGCGATTGGCGCGGCTTATACTGTGAATCAGGGAAATTTGCGTCTGGGTGAATTTGCCAGCATTGCGGGGTTCATAGCCTATTTCCTCTTGGTCATTCTGGTCATTGCCCTGCTGGCATATCGGATGTATCAGATTGACAGGAAATATCAGGGGCAGATGTTCCTTGGCGATGATGACGACGCACATTGGATCTGGGGCATGTTCTACTATAATCCGAAGGACTCCCGCAACATGGTAGAGAAGCGAGTCGGAATCGGCTCGACCATGAATCTGGCCAGGCCTGCGGGGAAGTGGGCCATGGCCTTTTTAGGACTTGTCATAGTTGCTGTGTTTGTATTTCTGGGATTCTTTGCGGTGGAGGAGACCCTGCCCATGAGGGCGCAGGTCCAGGAAGATGAGGTCGTTTGCCGGCAATTGATTGTCAATGAGAGGATCAGGAAAACGGATGTGAGAGATACGGAGCTCTTAGAGCAGATGCCGGAGCCCATTGTAAGGACGAACGGATCAGCGACAGATGAATACCTCAAGGGAACCTTTCGCGTGGGTCAGGAGAAGGGCTGTCAACTCTTTGTGCGAAGGGATGCCAGGGTCATCCTGCGGATCCGCGCGGATCAGAAGACCTACTACATTACAGGGGAGAATGACCGATTGACAGAGGAGCTGTACAGACAGCTGCAGTGATGATTATACGAGGAAAGAACGTATGCATGCGCAAGTTTCAATGTTATCAATGATTTTTATGGCTGTCTCCGGGACAATTGCTCTTATGATTCCCCTGGCTTTGATTATTTTCTTCAGGCGCAGAAAAGGGGCGGATTTAATATCTGCCGGGATCGGAGCCGCTGTTATGATTCTCTTCGCCTTTGTGTTGGAGAGTGGCGTTCACAAGCTGGTAGCTCAATCGCCACTGCATGAGCCGATTGGAGAGAATTTCATTGCCTATGGGATATATGGAGGAGTGATGGCAGCCCTCTTTGAGGAGGTTGGCCGCTATCTGGCTATGCGTTTTCTCATGAAGAAACAGTGGAACAATCCGTCAAATGCCCTCATGTATGGGGCTGGGCATGGAGGGATTGAGGCGATTGTATTGCTGACCATCACCATGATCAATAATCTGGCCTACTCTTTCATGATTAACCGGGGGATGATGGAGGGTCTGATCCAGAAACTGCCCCAGACCGCTCAGGTTCAGATGCAGGAGGCAGTGCAAAAATTGATTGTGTCGCCGGCACCGGTTTTTCTGCTGGGAGCTGTGGAGAGGATCAGCGCCATCTCTCTGCAGATCTGCCTGTCCGTCTTCGTCTGGCTGGCTGTGACCAGGAGAGAAAAGAAATATTTTATATTGGCCTTTGGCCTGCATTTTCTCTTTGATACCCTGGCCGTACTTGTCAATCATTGGATGGGGACAGTTGTAACAGAAATCATCCTTCTGCTGGCGGTGATAACAGTGGTTCTTCTGACGGCCAGACTCTGGAAGAGAGTTAAGAGGAGGATGTCTGTTTTGTAACCGGTACGCACAGACAGGGCATACAGAGGTTTTGGCCGACAGCTCTTGTCCTGTAATACCATCATTAGGGTTATAGGGCAAAAGAGAGCAAAAAGATAAGGCAGCTGAGGGGGATCAGCTACCTTAAAAAGGGGGGTATAATAATATAAAAGGGGAAGTGACTTAAGAAATACGATTAGGGGGTGTATTTCTTAGGTCACGTATAATATAGCAGGGCTAAGAAAATGCAACAAGGGAGAATATAGACAAAAATATCGGGGGAGAAACGTTATGTCCTTGTCGGTATTGCTGCCACAAAAAGCTCTCTTGGGCAAACTCACAAGAAACAGATATATTGCATGCAATCTATAGGTCAATTATCACATAGCCACTGGGCAATTAGCACATAGACGCATTTATCGTCTATACTGAATAAAAGAGGATGGCTGACAGGGGAGACGCAATGAGCGGGCAGAATATCAATGAAATCTTAAGTGATATCCGAGAGGAGAGAAAGATTCGGCAAAATCTGTCTCTGCTTCGGGAGATCCTGCGGGAGAAGTCCAAGTCAGGAACAAAGGAGAAAGGCGCAGGGGCACAGGCATATAAGAATCAGATTCGCGGGGAATGGAAGGAGAGGGACTGGCTCTCCTTTTTCGAGAACGAGGATGCCAAGGTCCGCAAGAATGCGGCGAATCTGGCGGGAGATCTTCTTCTATCGGAAGCTGATGAGGACTGGTCCGGCCGGATTGGCGGGATCCTGTGGAGGGCATATCTGAAGGAGAAAACCCTCTTTGTCCGCAGCATTTATCTCAAGGCGCTTGCCCTGACGGATTGTTCCCCCTATATGGGTGAGATGAAAAAGCGTCTGGATCAGCTGCGGGAGAAACAGTGGTCCCCGGAGGAACTGGCTCATATTCGGGCGGAGCGGCAGGCACTGGAGGCGATCTTGCACAGGAAGGATATCAGTGAATCCTCTCTTCATTGGAGGGGGATTGCAAGTGAGAGGGAGATCCTTCTGGAATGCCAGCCCTATATTTCTGATCTCCTGAAAAAGAGAGTGGATGGAATTCTGAAGGATCCGAGGGCTTCAAGGATTGTTCCGAGAGGGCTGCGGGTCAGGGTGGCAGAGAACAACTATGAGCAGGTGCTGGCCTGTCGGACATATCGGGATTTTCTCTTCTATCTCCCTCTGCGAAAGGGGGCTGTTATCGACAGAAAAGGGGCTGCGGAGGCTATCTGCAGGTCTAAGCTTCTGCCGATTCTGGATGAGATCTATGCTCGGGATGAGAGGGATAAGAGACAGGAGAAGGTGGGGACAGGAAAAGCTTCTTATCGCTTTCGCGTTTCATGGATGAAGCCGGTGAGAAAGGAAAAGAAAAGAGCTGAGGAAAAGCAGGAGGGGTCTGACGCAAGCTGGATCCGCCTTCTGGCAGCGCAGATTGAGGAGAAGTCAAATCATCGTCTGATCAATGTCCCGGGAAACTATCAGCTGGAGATTCTTCTGGCGGCAAAGCGAGACGGAACATATCGGGTCTATCTGAAGCCCTCCCTCTATCAGGATCAGCGCTTTGCCTATCGGCTGCATGCAGAGCCAACATCCATGGCCCCCTATAAGGCGGCCCAGATGACAGAACTGCTTGCGCCTTATCTGCGCAAAGACCACCAGGTCATCGATCCTCTGGCAGGGGTGGGAAGCCTCTTGATCGAGCGGGCCTATACGCTTGGAATTTTGCCTTTGGGGAGGCAGGAGGCGGATTCTTATGCCCTGGACACCTATGGGAAGGCAGTTGCGGAGGGCAGAGAAAACGCGGCCGCGGCCGGTCTGCGCGTTCAGTATATCAACCGCAGCTTTTTTGATTTCAGACACGATTATCCATTTGATGAGATTCTGACAGAAGCGCCGCAGATGGAGGCTGGACAAAGGCAAGAGCGGGAGCGTTTCTATCGGGCCTTCTTTGATCAGGCTGTTGGGATTTTGGCCGGGGATGGACGGATCATGCTGCTGACCGATCAGGGAGATCTGGTGAGAAAGCAGATTCGTCTGCATGACCAGTTCCGCCTGGAACGGGAGATCGACATGGGAGAGAGACGGAGGATCTATGTGATTTTAAGGCGCTGAAAAGCGGCCGTCTCTTTTTGTATCTATTTGCAGGCCAATCCCGGTATGGTTATGGCCTATGTCATACTTAATATTTATCTGTTGATCCCCATTACGACATTTGTCGTTTCCATTAAAAAAAAGATGATTGTCTTGACCTGATTCAGGACATAGGATTGCGGATCTCAGAAAGATTTTCCGGCACAGGTATGAGAGGGGCAGTAAAGAAATGAAAACTCATTTCTTCACTGCCCCTCAAATTGTGCCCCTTAAATTTTTCGCCTCAAATTTCGCGGGAAAGAGTATCCGTCTGTGAATCAGAGATCAGAAGAGAGTATAGGTCGCTACCGTCTCATACTCCTCGGGCGCGCCCAATTCCGCCGCCGTCTTATCCGCCCCAAAGGACCAGTTTTTGGAGAGGGCATTGTACTGCTTGTAGACGATGCGGAAGTTGAGCATGGCGGCGCCCAGATCCAGTCTCTGGTCTTCATCGGACTGGATATCATCGGATTTGGCGATCAGATAGAGATATTTGCCGGTGTCGATGAAGCGATAGGCCTGACGGTTAAGAAGAGAGGGAGCGAGGCTTGCCGCGTAGAGTCCCTTGCCCAGGTCCGGGTCAACCTCGTCAGAAGTCCAGTCTTTTACCATCTGACCCCATTTGTCCTTGTAGGCGATCTCCTGCAGAGAGATCTTGGGTGCGATATGCCCCTTGCGGGAGGATACTTTGACATCAGACATGGTCTTGATATCCAGGCGAGGACCTTCCTCCTCCTTGAATCCGTAGCCGCAGGCGATAATGGCGGCGGGAATGAGATCAGAGGTCCAGCGGAGAGCGGCCCTGGCAGCCTTGACATCTTCGATGGTCAGCCAGCAGGAGGAGAGACCCAGGTCAGTCATCTTGAGAATCAGATTCTCTCCCAGGAAGCCGGCGTTCATGTACATGTGCTCGTGTTCAGCGGACGCGATGACAAAATAGAGGGGTGCGTGAAAGGCATTGCCCTGGTAGCCGACAACTCCCTCCAGCCGATCCGCCATGCCCTTGCAGGCCGTGAGGCTGACTTCAAGCTCGGGGATCAGCTTTTCACTGTCAGTAAAATAGGCAGTGATTTCGTCGATCAGAGCGTCCGAAACAGCCTTATCGTGGTATTTGCGGATGGATTCGCGCCTTTCAATGAGCTCTTCGTAATTCATAGGTAACCTCCCATCAATCGAAACGTATTCCTGAAAATATTATACACAATGAAAGATGGATCCGCACTTTTCGCTTGAAAAAACGCGCTTTTAGGAAGGGAAAGGAAGGAAAAAGCCAGTACTCCCTGTAAAAAAGTTCCTATGTCACACAAAGAAAAATCCATACGCAACGCAATCAGAAAACTTACTTCGACAAAGAAAAAAGCCCCAGGCTCAAACCCGGGACTCTGATGAAATGCGGAAGATGGGACTTGAACCCACACGACATTGCTGCCACAAGATCCTTAGTCTTGCTCGTCTGCCAGTTCCGACACTTCCGCATATCATCTGACAAGCAGATGACGAAGTGCAGGAGATGGGACTTGAACCCACACGACATTGCTGCCACAGGCACCTGAAGCCTGCGCGTCTGCCAATTCCGCCACTCCTGCGCAACACAGATGATACTACAGGATATCTGAAGCCTTGTCAACAGAAAAAATATTTTGCGGGCAAAGGCGGGCAAAGGGAAGGACCCGGGAAAGGGAGACTCAGCCTGTTGAAGGCCTTTCCCTTGTCTGAAGCCAGTAAGCGCCCATGGATTGACCGGGCTCTTCTGATACGTCCTTACCCAGGTAAGAGGCCAGAAGAGGCGAGGGCTGCCAGCTCCTGGCGGCCTCTTCCGTCGGGTATTCGATTTCCGCATACCAGAATTCGGTGTCCGATCCGCAGTCGACATGGTTGACCTCCAGTTTCAGACCGTCAGACAGGGCATAGGTGCGCCGGATTTTAGGGATGAGAGGGAGGGCGATCATTTCTTCCAGCTCCTGAAATTGATCCGGACTGATTTCAATCTCTATTTCCCGTCGCACGATTCCCGATCCGCTCTTGAAGCAGAGAATATCGTGCGTCTCTCCATCGGACATTTTTTCCTCGCGAATGCGGACGGTGGGGCGGACGGACAGATATCCCTGGCGCATGGTCTGCTCATAGAGGAGAGAGAGTCCCCGGGGCCAGTCGGTCACGATCCATTTACGCTCTATTTCCATTTTATTTCCTCGTATGCAATCGCCTTAAGATTTCTGATCGTTGCGGTCAGGAATCGTTTTTCGCTGTGAGATGGTATGTTTATAGGCGTATTATTTCTTCTTGGCTGTTTGCGCTTTTCGCAGTTGACACAAGAATTTTATCACAAATCATACTGTGGCAAATGGCTCCTTATGATAAAATTGTGCTCAATATGCAGAGGATGCATTATCTGATGCAGGCTTGCCTTTGATGAGCCTCTTGTTGATATTTGTGGAAAGACGGTTAAGAGATGAAGATTGTATGCCTGGATTTGGAGGGAGTTTTAGTCCCGGAGATTTGGATTGAGTTTGCGGAGCAGACCGGAATCAAGGAGCTTGCGCGGACGACCCGCGATGAGCCGGATTATGACAAGCTGATGAAGTTTCGCATCCGAATTCTGCGCGAACATGGCCTTGGGCTGAAAGAGATTCAGGAGACCATCGCCAGGATCGAGCCTCTGCCGGGAGCCAGAGAATTTTTGGATCGGCTGAGGGCAGAGACGCAGCTTGTGATTGTGAGCGACACCTTCGAGCAGTTCGCCATGCCCCTGATGAAGAAGCTTGCCTATCCCAGTATTTTCTGCAATCGCCTGACTGTAGATGAGAAAGGACAGATCAGCGGCTATGAGATGCGCTGCAAGCCCTCCAAGCTGATCACCGTCCGCAAATTGCAGGAGATGGGCTTTGATACCATCGCGGCCGGCGACAGCTTCAATGATCTGGATATGATTGCGGCCTCTTCCCTGGGAATTCTCTTTCGAACGACCGACCAGATAAAAAGGGACTATCCCCAGTATCCGGCGATTGAGACCTATGAGGAATTCTATCAGATCATTCACGCGGCCCTGTAGGAGAAAGAGCTCCCGATCTCCGCAGTCATCGTCGACAGAACTCAGGTCGCCTCCGTAAAAAGGGATCGGATCTGTTCGACGGGCATGTCCCTGCCGGTCCAGAGCTTGAAGGAGGCCGCGCCCTGAAAGAGAAGCATGTAGAGTCCGTTGGCATGTGCCAGACCTCTCTCCTTAGCCCGGGCCAGGAGGGGGGTGGTCAGGGGATGGTAAATGATATCGGAGACGAAGAGTCCCGGGTGCATGAGGTCCGCGTCGACCAGGCTGCGCGGATCCTCCGCCATGCCCACACTGGTCGCGTTGGTCAGAAGCTGACTGCCGGCAATGGATCGGGCCAGAGCCTTTGAATCGGCAATATCCAGAAGCCGAATGGGAGTCCCCGTCTCCCTCTCAACTTGCGCCAGGAAGCTGTGGCTTGCCTCGAAGGTCTGGTTGCGGCGCTTAAAGACCCGAATCTCTTGGATGCCGTCTAAGGCTGCCTGGACCAGAATCGAGCGGGCGGCTCCGCCGGCCCCGAGGAGTGTCATGGTCTTGCCGGTGATGTCAAAGCCGACATCGCGCAGGGAGTCAAGGTATCCGATCCCGTCTGTGCTGTGGCCGATGAGCCGTCCCCCGTCATTGACAATGGTATTGACGGAATGACAGAGGCGGGAGGCCAAAGAGAGTTCATCCAGACAGGGAATGACCGCTGTCTTTAAAGGCATGGTCAGGTTGGCGCCCAGGAAATTCATCTCTTTTAAGGCATCGAGGAGGAGGGGAAGATGATCGGCGTCTGTGTCGAAAGCCAGATAGGCCAGGTCTTCATGGCAGATTTGGGCGGCGAGATTGTGCATGGCCGGACTCATGGAGTGAGCTACCGGGTGGCCCAGGAGGCAGGCCAGACGGGTCCGGCCGGAGATCGACGGAACAATATTTTTATGCATGTGAAAATTTGTATTCATGATAGGCATTTTACAACGCCTTGTATGGATTGGGCAATTCGTATGTGATCCGGATGAAGCAATTCAATTCGCACGCGATTTCGATCGAATCATGCATATGGGTGATTTATATGAATTTGCAGGGGAAATTCATATAAAGATGTATGGGAATTGCAGAGAGAAGAAGCTTGTTTTATGATGGATCTAACCGCAAAGCGTCTGTTTGAGAAGGTGTCTTCAACGGATGAGGAAGGCGCGACGGGGGAAAATCTAAAAGAGCTGACAGGTTAGAGCAGGGGGGGGAAGAATATGAGTAGAGAGCTTGTGATCAAAGATATCGCCTTGGGAAAAGGAGTTCCGGTGATCTGTGTTTCCGTGACAGAGTCTGCCCCGGAGGCGATTCTTGCGGAAGCAAGGCGTCTGGTTTCGGCGGGCGTTCAGATGATCGAGTGGCGTCTGGACTACCTTGAGGATCCGGCCAATACCAATGTGATCCGCCAGCTGCTTATGGATTTAAAACCTGTTTGTGAGAATTGCATTCTCCTTGCGACCCTGCGCACCAGCAGCCAGGGGGGGAGAGCCAGACTGGACGAGAAGGCATTTGCCAAGAGTCTGATGGCGGTCGCAACCTCCCATGTGGCAGACCTGATCGATGTGGAGTACTTCTTTAAGAAAGAGGGAGAAAAGGACCTGATCTCCTCGCTGCAGAGGGAAGGCGCCAGAGTGATTGCAAGTCAGCATGATTTTCACAAAACTCCCTCCGCCATGGATCTGATTTCAACATTGCTGACCATGGAGGAGAGCGGGGCAGACCTGGTCAAGATCGCTGTCATGCCTCACAGCAGCGGGGATGTCCTCCATCTTCTGGACGCTTCGTCTACCTTCTCTGAAAATACGCAGACGCCTCTGATTTCCATGGCCATGGGACGGCTGGGGGCGATTTCACGCGTCGGAGGCGAACTCTTCGGCTCTTGCGTCACCTTCGCCTCGATGGGCGCCTCATCGGCGCCGGGGCAGTTTCCGATTGAGGATGTGAGGACGGTCATGGAGATTTTGCACCGCTATTCCGCACCGGAGGACCAGAATGATTAAGAATCTCTATCTGGTCGGTTTCATGGGAGTTGGGAAATCGACGATTGCACGCGCCCTGCGCAGGCGGATCGGCTGGGAGCTTGTGGATATAGATTCGATGATTGTGCGAGAGCAGGGAATGCCCGTCGCGCAGATTTTTGCCGAGAGGGGCGAGGAGGAATTTCGACGGATTGAGTCTGAGACCCTGGCGAGAATATCAGAGGGCAAACATCAGATTATCTCCTGCGGCGGAGGTGTTCCCATGCGTCAGGAGAATATCCGCATTATGAAGGAGAACGGAATCTGCATTCTCCTGACCGCCTCGCCCTATGTCATCTTAAGGAGGGTGGAGAAGGATACCTCCCGACCGCTCCTGCAGGGGAAGAAGACGATCAAGGGCATTTCCGGACTGATAAGAGAGCGAATGCCCTATTATGAGAAGGCCTGTGACGAGAGGGTTTCCGTCAATCGGCGGACCGTTCGCATGGTGGTGGATGAAATTGTCCGCCGTATGACAAAGCGGGGCTATGTCCAAGAGCAAAATCGTGAACAAAGCAGAGAAAAAACTGAGATCAGGGAGCCCGGGGGAGGAAGGCGAAAAGACGGGATCCGAGGAGCCGGAGCGCAAGATCTAAAACAGGGCCAGGGATGGGGATCCGGTGAAAGCAGAGCAACCGGGGATAGAACACAAAAGCGACCCAAGACCGACCAAAGACTCAGAGCGGAGCGCAAAAGTAAGAACGGAGAGCGCAAGGGGGATTAAAAAGTTTTGGGCTTATACGCAAGAGAGATTAACTCAAACTTCCCACATCAAAAGTGGGCTTGCACATTGTGAAAGATTTGAAGAATGTTCAGGGTGTTATGGAGAATGAACTTGGTTTGCTTACTGACGAAGACATTTACAAAGTAATGAAAGACGAGATATGCAACGATAAGTATATCGATCTTCAGGGCATCGGTACCGCAACAAAGGCTGTGACAGCAGCAAAAGCTGGTGCATGGGCAGGTTCAGCAGCTTCGCAGCTCTGATTTTCAACTGAAAATACAGTATGCTACAGCAAGTATGGATTGAGAATGCTTAGCTAACGCTTGTTGTGGCTACATTGTGAGTGTAGAGGAGGGTGATTTCAAAATGGGAAAGAGTGACGGTATTGCAATAGAAAAAAAGAAAGCGTCGGTAAAATCATTGCGAAGGTTATCAGTTCCCTTGCTGTAGGTGCAGTTGCAGCGGTTGGATTTGGATATCTTGTGAGTACAGTGATGGGCTCGATTCTAAAATAATCATTTGTATACTGTGAAATAGTGGTTATTTATGACCATGTTTGGTATGTGATATTGAAGTTAGTAAAGATCTTAATGTAACCAATAAGACCGTTATTAACCGACTTGCAGCACTTGTTAAGAATGGATTTGTTGTTTCTAACATGGTTAAGGAACGTATACGATCCTATGAACTTTCTGACTTTACAAAGCAGAATGACAAGGAAATAAAAAAGCTTTTGAAATAAGATAGGCGCCCAATAGGAGTATCAGAAATTGAAAAATTTATAGGACGGTCACATGAAAAGTGATTAGGTGACGATGAATATATTGATATAATGGAGCCAGATAAATTTGAATTTCTAAGAGGGTTACCATGGAAAACTTTTGGGAAACGAGCAAATATTATACCGAAAACTATGTGGAAGAATCACTTACGGATGAAATGATTACATTCAGTGAAAAGGAGCTGGGATATAAGTTCCCTAAAACTTATATTGAGCTTATGAAAATTCAAAATGGTGGGAAACCAATAAAAAAGTATTGGATAAAGGGAAATCCCAAAAGAAATGAAGTGAGTGAAATTGGTATTACAGGTTTTTTAGGAATAGGAAGTACCAAAAAGAACTCCCTTTTTGGTCAATATGGTAATGAGTTTTGGTTTAAAGAATGGGGATACCCACGAGATATTGGTGTTATCATTGCCGATACAGAATCAGGTGGGCATGAAATGATTTATTTAGATTATCGTGAATGCGGAGAAGGTGAAGAGCCTAAAGTATCGGCATGTTTTCAAGAATATGATTATGAAATTCAAGTACTTGCCAATAGTTTTAAAGAGTTTCTTTCTATGCTGGTATCAGCGGAAGAATTTGAAGAAATACTCTTGAAAGATTAATCTGAAGCTGAATTGTAAACCGAGAATCCTGTCAGGCAGATCTTAGAAGAGACAGACTATAGAGAAGAACTCCGCACCCCCAAACAGTAAGATTTTGAAAATGCAGAAGAAGGGGGAAAACTACGGAAGAAAGAAGTGTACTATCATGGCATCCCTCAAGAAGATTATGATTCGGCTGAGCTTAGGTTGTTGAATTATATGGATATTACAACAGATCCTTCAGGAGATGTAGTAACTATCGAAGAAAGAATTGAAGATATAAAGCAAAGGTATGGAGAAAATTCATATCAAGCTCAAGAGGCCCTTAAAATGGCTGAAATGGTTAGACGAAAATCAATATAAAGGCTATGAATAAAACCCTGGGGTAACGTAAATAATGTTAGACTACTATTGAATTTTCATAGTTCACGGAGCCTCGATACAATCAGGAATATCGAAGCCGAAATAATTCCTCACGGCTTCTTTGATTCCTGCAATATCCCTGGCATCCAGATGTCCGATCCGATGGATCAATCGATCCTTGTCGATGGTCTGCACCTGCTCCGCCTCCACCATCGACCGATACCGGATGAAATCTGAAAACTTGAGAATATAATGTGATTTCAGATGCGGTTTCTTGATTGACGTCGTCATTGGAACCATTGTTACCGTTGGGGAATAGATGCAGCTGTCCCCATTGCGTGATCCCGGTTCCATCCGGGGCTGTGGCTGGACAGAAGTACCATTGTGCCCGTACGTTTCATCGCCCTGCCGTAGCTGTCTGGCATTTAAGACCGGTATGGTTCTCGGAACTTCCTATCTATATTTTCAATTATTTTCTGCAATTATTTTTATCTACCGAATTTAATTAAAATTCTTATCAGGATTATGTATACTCCGAAACAAGGAGGTGATGGTTGTGATCGCGCTTGAGGAAAATCAGAAATACTACACGACCGGTGAGCTGAAAGACAGGGGTTATTCTTACTATAAGATCGGCCGGATGGAAGAAAACGGTCAGCTGCACCGCATTAACAGGACCACATACGAAAACCTCTCATATAAAGGCGATGAGAATGATTTTATTAACGCTGCTGCATATGTTCCGGATGGTGTGATCTGCCTAATGAGTGCCGCCCGATATTATGGGCTTACTAATTTCCTTCCGGATGTAGTCGATATTGCGATCGATCGGAAAAAGAAAGTCAGTACCCTTCCCAGCTGGCCGGAAATCAAGATATTCTATTTTGATCCTTCCCGTATGGACACCGGTGTTACTGAGATTACTGAGGGCGGCGATTCCTTCCGCATCTTTGATATCGAAAAGACTGTCGTTGATATCATTTACTACCGTAACAAGATAGGAATCGAGGAAACGTCAGAGGTTCTACGCAATTATCTGAAAAGGCAGGACCGGCAGATCGATCGGCTGTATACCTATGCCAAAATGCTGCGCTGCGAATCGATTGTAAGAACTTATCTGGAGGTGCTTGTTTCATGAATGCAGATTCTGTCAAGGCAAAGCTGAAGAATTTCGCCGTAAGCTCCGGCTGTACATTTCAGGCTGCACTTGTCTACTATGGTCTTGAACGGGCGATATACCGGATCTCAGTATCTCCCTATGCCGGCCATTTTGTCCTGAAAGGCGGCATCTTTCTATATGCCATCTTCGACAGAAAATATGAGCGTGCCACGACAGATGTTGATCTTCTGGCCAGATGTATCTCAAACAGTGCCGAGAAAATGAAGTCTGTCTTCCGTGATATATTAGCGCAGGATATTGATGATTCCCTTGTTTTTGATCTTGATTCCATTTCGGTGGAAGATATCACTGAATTTAAAGAGTATCATGGACTGCATATCTCGGCAGTCGCTTACCTGGACCGGACAAGGATTCCGATCGGAATTGATATCGGCTTTGGTGATGTGATTTACCCGGATGCCATAGAGATGGAATTTCCTGTGATCCTGGATATGGAAGCTCCTAAGGTGAATGCTTATTCTCTGGAATCTTCGATTGCTGAGAAGCTGGAAGCAATCGTCAAAAACGGTTTCCTGAACAGCCGTTACAAAGATTTCTATGATATTTATGTGCTGTCACAAAAGTATTCATTCAGCTATGAAGAGTTGCACAATGCCGTCAGGGAAACATTCACGAACCGAAAAACCCAAATGACTATGGACACAGCTGCATTCAGCGATGATTTCCTCCATGATCCTATGCATCAGACTAGGTGGAACTCGTTCCTGAAAAAGAAAAAGGCTTTGATTCAGATTCCCATGAATGATGCAATGACTCGGATTAAAATATTTGTTACACCACTCCTGACTCATGTATACGAACCAGTTATTGAATGGAATCCGCAAGATGGGTACTGGAAATAAAAACGTGGATTTTTAGGAACCTTCGTGGTGGCAAGGTTCTTTCGCAAATTCATCTTTGACCACTCAGTATGCGGCTATTACCCGGCCAGTGTATCATCCAGAGCAGCATCCATCTCACGGAGGTGATCTATGTTCATGTAACACTTGATGCCCCAGTCAGAACTGGCTACATGCCGAAGTCTGGCGCAGACAAGCATCAAGGCGCTATTTTCATCTGGAAAGGCTCCAATCGGTCTGGCCCGTCGCCTGATCTCCCGGTTTAGATAATATGAAGTGCAGATCCCGGTCCAGTGTTGACTTGGGAAATCGATAAATGTAAGGGTTTCTTCAATGCTATCCTCGACTTTCTTGTCACCAACGAATAGTTTGACGCCGGATAGACCGCGTTCCTTCAACCATAAAAGGAAGTTCTTCCAACGTTCGCGGTCCTCCTTCATGCCTTCGGCAGCCTCCAGGATATCGCGGTACTCATCCTGATCTACCCCGATTGCAACCAAGATAGAGACATTTTTGGATTCAGGAAAAATCATATAGGATGGTCTTTAATTAGTATTTGTAATATGGGGAATGGTAGGAGAATGTATACAGGGGAAATAACCATAGAAAACAAAATAATCGATAGTGAACATTATTTTAAAATAGTTTATTGTCCTGAGATAAAAGAATATATGCTATGCGTTTATGTTGCTTGGATTGCTGAATATGACAGGTACTATAAAATCGATGAAGGCGATCTCTCGCTTTACGAAACAAACCGGAGTGAGTTTTACGCAAAGTATGAAAAAGAAATCAATGCGAAAGTAACAGAGCGAGTGAAGGGGTCAGCTGCATTAAGAGATTATGATCCTAGTTATTTACCGGATGAAGTACTCGAGACATTGGATGGGTATCCTTCCTTTGATGGATATGTTTATAAAGATGGAATACTTTATGCGAGAGTAAAGATAGGAGATACATTTTTCAGTATCCCGCCAATTAAGGGCGAAAAGCTTTGCTAAAACACCAAGCGATGGAAGATCAGGTAAGAATAATGCACAGGCTGTTATCCGAATGTCCTTTTAAGGGTTAGATGGTTCTATGCATGAACAAACACTAATAAGAAAATTAAAGAGTGACTTGCACCGTGCATCGATATCATATGCACACCCCTCGTAGAAAATGCACCCTGTCAACACCTCTCGAAAAACAATGCGATTAACCTGTTGTGGAATGGGCGGCTTTGAAATAGTATGGAACAGAAATGAGAGGGAGCAATACGATGTCAGATAAGAACTTTTTACAAAAGGTTCTGCGCATTTCCATACCTGTAGCCTTACAATCCATGCTGCAATCTTCCTTTTCCATGATCGATCAGGTTATGGTCGGTCAGATGGGGGATAAAAGTGTTGCTGCGGTTGAAATTGCCGGAAAGCCAGGCTTTATTTATGCGTTTGTCATAGGGGCAATCAGTACGATCACGGGTATCATGATCTCGCAGTATATGGGCAGCCATAACAGAGAGGCAGAGGAAAAAAGCATCTGCGTTAACTTTTTGCTTGTCATGGTAATTGGTCTGACTTTTTTGTCCGTTTTTAGCCTTTTTAAGAATCCGTTTATGGGAATGTTTACGACAGAAGCGCAGGTAATCATAGAAGGCAGTAAATATCTGGGGATTATCTGCTGGACATACATTCCGCTGGGCATCTGTATTATTTTAGGGACGGCTCTTCGATGTCGGGATAAGTCAATCTGGCCACTTTATATCGGCGCTTTCACTGCTCTGCTCAATACTGCTTTAAATTTCTGCTTTATATTCGGGAATTTTGGTGCGCCGCGTCTTGGAATAGCCGGCGCCGCTTACGCAAGTGTCATTTCCCAGGTGGCCGGCGCGCTGATTTCCATCCTGTGTTTTTACAGCTTATATGGACGAATCCATATTTCATTAAAGCTCGGGAAGGAGGGATATTCACAGTACTTTATGATGCTGCTGCCCATTGTTTTAAATGAATTTTTATGGACAGTGGGACAAAGCGTTAACACATACGTTTATGGGCACATGGGAACGGAGGAACTTGCGGGGATGTCATTAACCGGCACTGTTCAAGGATTATTCATGGGAGCGCTGAGCGGTCTGTCGCAGGCTGCCGGGATTCTGATCGGCAAAAGACTAGGATGCAACGAGTATGATGAGGCTTATGAGGAATCCAAAAAGTTATGTGGTCTGGGACTGGCAGGATCGCTGACCTTTTCGCTGCTGTTGATTCTGATAAAAAATCCATATGTTCAGCTGTTTAAGGTATCAGATGATGTTCGCATGATTGGCGCGAATATCCTGGTGGTCTTTGCGATTTTAATGCCTGTAAAGGTTCAAAACATGATACTTGGGGGAGGCGTTATCAGGAGCGGAGGAAAGACAAAGTATATCATGATGATTGATATGATGGGGACCTGGTTGATCGGCGTACCGCTGGCGCTGCTTACAGGATTATATTTCAGACTTCCGATCGTCTGGGTCTACTTCATCTTATCGCAGGAAGAGCTGGTCCGGCTTATAGTATCCGTTTTTATGTTCAGAAGCAGAAAATGGATGCATACACTTCGGTGAAATTGACAAGAGCTGTGGTAGAGAAAACGGAGGACTTATGGTGAAAGATTTTGAGATTTTTGAAGAGGCTTGCAGTTATTTATCTCAGGTGATCCAAGAATTCAAGGAGACCATATCAGCTAAGATAGCTGCACTGGAAAATGCCGACTGGTTCTATGATAAGGGAAGAACAAGAACATGCCGACCCGATGAAAACGGCATGAAAAAACGCTGTAAAGCGGGGGTAAGTTATTCAGTCAAGGTTGAATTGAGGGCAGAGGATGCAGAGAGCATCTGGCAGGAGTTCCATACCTTTTTTAAGGATACAGCGATTGGAGATACCCAGCGGGTTTCAGCAAATGAGGAAATCGGTCGATATGCATTCATAGCAGAAAACGTCAAGGGAGATCGTATTGACTGTAGCATCTATCTGCCCGGTGAATGGAATATCCCGCAGATTTCGCTCTTGCTGTTTGTTGCGCCCAGGTATAGAGGGGAAGATATCTCTGTTTATTAAGCAAAAGTGCTTTGCTGTCGCAAAGATATTCGGTCCTCTGCTCTTTGGAAGGGGCTGGTGCGGATATGCCTGTTGGACAGCGATGGTACTGGATTTCTTGCCTTACAAGCTTTCGACAAAGCCGAGAAAAAGGATTGGCTGGATCAGGTACATTATATTTGCGGCATCTTTGATATTTGTAGCGGTTCTTTTTCTGGCAAAGGTCGGAAATATGGAACGCATTATGTTCTGGGCATTTGTTATCGGAAATACAGTCTACTATGCGGTTGGCATTGCCCTGGCTTATGTATATAAAGATAACCGGGCATTCTGTAAATATATCTGTCCGATAACCAGGCTTACCCGGAGATCGAAGATGCGATCTGCCATAGCGATCGCGGAGTACAGTACACCAGTGATTGCTACCGTAGAGCCGTCTAGAACTGCCATATAACACAGAGCATGAACAGTGATGGTGGCCGTTGCCATGATAATGCTCGTTGTGAGAGCATGTGGGCGAGAATGAAATCTGAACTCTTATATGATCGCTATGACACCGAGAAGATGACTGTAACTGAGCTAAAAGAGCTTATCTGGCGTTACTACATGAGCTACTGGAATAACCGTCGAATCTGTTCCGCAAATGATGGCCTTCCACCCATGGTCAAGAGACAACAATACGATTCATCTTTACAAGAAGCAGTTTAGGGCTGTAAATCCTTGAGGAAAATCTGCCAACCATTATTGACAATATCATTTCTTCAATAAGGTAGATCCCATTGCACCTGATAAACCTGCTTTGGACAAGTCATTTGTCAGACTAACTGCAACACAGAGACCTTCCAGAGTAAACGCAACAGTGTGTTGCATTTACATTGAAAAGTTTCGAAGTAACGAAAGGAGGAGTGACGAAAGGAGGAGGCGATTGACTTTGCTTGAGGCTAGCGTTACTATAAGCAAGTCCGTTCGGATGGTTTGTAGGCGTAGCGTAGCTGGATAACGCATCGGACTCCGACTCCGAAGATCGCTGGTTCGAATCCAGTCGTCTACATTGCTCCTGTAAGACAGGAAATAGTTTAAGGGATATGAGACCGGTTGCCCTGTGCCGCCTGCTTTTGATCAGCGGCGGTATGGGTAGCCGGTCGAATTTGTTTTAGAGCTTTGTCCCGGTGAACGATGCGGATTTGCCCCGGTAGTCGATGGAATCTGTTAGAATAGGGGATGTAGTTTTTAAGCTTCATTTGGGAGAGACTTATGGGGATTTTCTCACCTGAGGGAAAACTGATGACTTCCCTCAACCGCTATGTCGATGTCTTTTTTCTGAATCTCTTGGCTCTGGCGGTCAGCCTGCCCATTATTACGGCCGGGGCTGCCATTACAGCCAAGTACTATGTGTCCATGAAACTGGTTCAGGGGCACGACGTGAAGTTGATCCGGGGCTTTTTTCACTCCTTTAAGGAGAATTTCAAGCAGGCGACCATGATCTGGATCCCGAGCCTGGCCCTCTTTGCCCTTCTGACCTTTGACTTTTTCGCCGCAGGCCGCCTTTTGACGGGATTGCCCATGCGGGGTCTGCAGGCATTCAGCCTTCTGATGGCTTTTTTCCTCTTTGGCTGTCTGCTCTTTGGTTTTCCCATGCTGGCTCGCTTTGAACTGACCAACCGCAATTGGATCAAAAATTCCTTTGCTCTGATGGGACTTCACTTTCCCACAGCCTTTCTGGGCCTGATTCTCTTTGTCGCTCCCTTTCTTTTAGCCTATTTCCTCCCGCAATTTGCCGTGGTGGCCATGCTGATTCCGTCCCTTTTGACGCTTTTTGTCGCGGACCGCTGTGTGGTCTTCTTTCAGCCGCTGATGCCGGAGGGCTATGTGGATCCCGCGGCTCCCATTTTGGATGAATTTCCGGATGAGGACGCCAGTTTCGCTCATATGAGAGAGGAGGCGGAGATGCGCTGGCCCCCTGTGTCGGGCGTCGGCAAGGTCTATCGGGAGAAGAAACCGGAGGAATCTGATGCCGACAGGGATCAGGGCTTGGCTCGGGTGTGCGCCGGGGACGGGCGGGCGACACAGACTGCGCCAGGGCCGTCACGAGATCAGGACTTGGCTCAGGCGAGCGCCGAGGACGGGCGGGCGACACAGACTGCGCCAGGGCCGTCACGAGATCAGGACTTGGTCCGGGCGAGCGCCGAGGATGAGGCTGACCTGGCCAGGGCTCTGGACAGTTCCGAGGCCAGGAGGATTGCCGAAAAGGAGCGCATGTGGGCAGATCCGCATGACTTCCTCTCGTCCGGGAGATGACGGAGAACTGTCAGGAGAAAGAGATAGAGAAATGACATCAGAAGAAAAGAGACCCGGAGCAAAGGACCGGATCCCGGAGCAAGCGGATCCGGCTTCGGGTCAGCGCCTGAATAAGTTTCTGACAAATGCCGGGGTCTGCTCCAGGCGGGAGGCGGACCATCGGATTCGCGCGGGCCAGGTCACGATCGATGGTCAGACGGCAGAGCTGGGACAGAGGGTTCTTCCGGGACAGAGGGTTGCGGTCAATGGAAGAATCATTGAGGGAAAAGAGGAGGAAATCATCCTCCTCTTTCATAAACCGAGGGGAATTGTCTGTACGGCAGAAAAGCGGGAAAAGAATAACATTGTCGATTTTATCGGATATCCCAGCCGCGTCTATCCGGTTGGCCGCCTGGATAAGGAGTCCCGGGGGCTGATTCTCATGACCAATCAAGGGGATATTGTCAATCGCATGATGAGGGCGGCCAATCGGCACGAGAAAGAGTATCAGGTGACAGTAAATCGTGGTATCAGCGAGACCTTTGTCAGGCGGATGAGAGCCGGGATCTACTTAAAGGAACTGGGGGAGACGACTCGTCCCTGTCAGATCCATCAGACCGGCGACCGGACATTTACCATAATTCTAACCCAGGGACTCAACCGTCAGATCCGCCGCATGTGCCATACCCTGGGTTATGAGGTCACAGACCTGCTGAGGGTTCGGATTATGAATCTGCGCCTGGATGGGATCCCGGAGGGAGAGTACCGGAAGATCGGCCGGAGGGAACGAGAGGAACTGAATCGACTTTTAGCCGCTTCTCCATCGATCAGCCGCTACATCAGATCCTGATGATGATCTCTTGAATCATAGACCGAGGGAATAGACAGGAATCCAGGGGCGAGACAGAGAAGCAGAGGAGAGACATCCATGACCTTTGAGACATACCAGGAGCTAATCGATCAGATCAACTATCATATGGATCTCTATTACAATCAGGATAAAACGGAGATCTCAGACTACGAGTACGACCAGCTGATGCAGCAGCTGAAGGCGGCGGAGGCCGAGCATCCCGATTGGGTCAGGCCGGATTCGCCCAGCCAGAAGATCGGAGGGACGACGAAGCGGGAGGCAGGTGTCAAGGTAGAGCACAATGTGCCTATGCTCTCCATTGAGGATGTCTTTGATTTTCAATCGGTGATCGACTGGGTCAAAAAGGTGCAGGAGATGCATCCAGACGCGATATTCTCCGTAGAGCAGAAGATAGACGGACTCTCCATGACTCTTCGCTACAGAAAGGGCAGACTGGAGCTGGCTGAGACCCGTGGAGACGGTCATATTGGAGAAGACGTCACGCAGAATGCCAGGGCAATCCCCCAGGTGCCGGACAAGCTTCCGATCACGGATCCCTATCTGGAGCTGCGGGGGGAGGTCTACATGACCAGGGACAGGTTCGAGGCCTATAATGCCAGACAGGAGAAGGATGAAAAGCCCCTTGCGGCCAATCCAAGGAATCTTGCGGCTGGGACACTTCGCCAGCTGGATCCCGGGATTACCGCCAAGCGGGGCCTGGCTCTCTTTATCTTCAATGTCCAGGACGGAGAGCCTCATTTCATGAGGAGTCAGCTGGACAACCTGGATCGCCTTTCGGCCATGGGGCTTCCCGTGACCTATCACAAGAGGGCGGACAATGCCAAAGAGGTCATCGCCGCTATCGAGGAGATCGGGAAGATGCGCGATCAGTTGGGCTATGACATCGACGGAGCGGTTGTCAAAATTGACCAGATTGCCTACCGAAAGGATTTTCCGGCCGGGGCCAAATACTCCGCGGGACACATCGCCTATAAGTATCCCCCGGAGGAGAGAGTGGTAGAGATGGACCAGATCCTGGTCGATGTGGGGAGAACGGGGAAGCTGACCTTTACGGGACAATTTCATGACGTAAAGACGGGCGGACCTGCCCGACTCTGCGGAACATCCGTCTCCAGGGCGACTCTGCACAATCAGGACTATATCCGACAGATGAAAATCGGGATTGGCGGCCATTACAAGCTCTTTAAGTCCGGAGAGATCATTCCGAAGCTGAACGGCTGTGTGAAGGAGCCAAAAGCTGTCTTTAAAGCTCCTCAGTTCTGCCCTGTCTGCGGAGAGGAGCTGGAGCAGGAAGAGGGAACGGCGGATATTCGCTGTGTCAATCCCTCCTGTCCGGCTCAGATTTCCCGGACCATCGCGTATTTCGCGGGAAGATCCTGCATGGATATCGCCGGCCTTGGACAAACGCTGGTTGACGCCCTCTGCCAGGAGAAGATCACGGGAAGCGAGACTTTCTACCTGACCTCCTATGTGGATATCTATCGCCTGAGAGAGCACAGGGACAGCCTGATCAGCCGGGGAATCCTGGGAAAAGAGAAGAATACGGATAAGATCCTGGCAGCCATTGAGGACTCCAAATCCCAGAGACCGACCCGTCTTCTGGCAGGCCTCGGGATCCGCAATGTCGGCCTTTCGACTGCCGCGGCTTTAATGGCCGTCTATCCTGATTTGATGGATCTGATGCATGCCGGATTTGAAGACCTGCAGGGGATTCCCGATATCGGAGAGAAGACCGCGGCGGATATTGTGCATTTTTTCGCTCACGAAGATAAGCGGCGGATGATGGCTGACTTCAGAGCTCTGGGGCTGACCATGCGAATGCCGGAGGAGGAGAAAACAGAGGCTCTGGCGGGTCTGACCATTGTTGTCACAGGAAAGCTTCCAGGCATGGAAAGATCGGAAGCCAAGGCTTTAATTGAGAAGAACGGGGGCAAGTGTACCGGCTCCGTCTCAGGGAAAACAGACTATTTGCTCGCGGGTGAGGCCGCGGGATCCAAGCTGGACAAGGCCAAAAGCCTGGGGATTCCTGTGATTGACGAGGAAGGGCTCAAGGCCCTCATCGAGGGGAAATTCAAGAGAGAATAAATCCTCCGGTTATATAAGAGAGCGCTAACGAAAGGATTCATCTATGCCCATTCGTACACAGAATGATCTCCCCGCCAAGAGGCGGCTGGAGCGTGAGAATATTTTCGTGGTCGATGAGGACCGGGCCCTGCACCAGGATATCCGTCCCATTGAGATCTGTATTCTGAACCTGATGCCGCTCAAGGAGGATACGGAACTGGATATCCTGCGCAGTATGTCCAATACTCCCCTGCAGGTCAACGTGACCTTTTTGACAACGGCCAGCCACAGGGCCAGCCATGTCTCCAGGTCCCATTTAAATAACTTCTACCTGCATTTTGACGACATCAAAGAAGAGAATTTCGACGGCTTTCTCATCACCGGAGCGCCTGTGGAGATGAAGGCCTTTGAGGATGTGGATTACTGGAAAGAGCTCTGTACGATTATGGAGTGGACCAAGACACATGTGACATCCACCCTTCATGTCTGCTGGGGGGCCCAGGCCGGAGCCTACTATCACTACGGGATCAAAAAGTACGAACTGTCCGAGAAGCTGTCCGGCGTCTATCCCCAGCGCGTAGAAAACCGCAAGATCCCGCTGGTTCGAGGATTTGACGATTTCTTCATGGCTCCGGTATCCCGCTGGACGGAGTGTCATTCTGATGAGATCCGCGCCTGTAAGGATCTGGTGGTTGTGTCTGATTCTCCGGAGGCCGGTATCCTGCTCTGCATGACCAATGACGGCAAGCAGATTTTCGACTTCGGTCATTTGGAGTATGACCGCATGACGCTGGACAGGGAGTATAAGCGGGATCTCAAAAAGGGGATGCGTCCGCAGATCCCCGTCAACTACTATCCGGCTGACGACCCGACCAAACGACCGCTTCTGCAGTGGCGCAGTCATGCCAATGCCCTCTATAGCAACTGGCTCAACTATTATGTCTATCAGATGACTCCCTATGATTTCATTGACGCCAACCGGGTCATCGTCCAGACATCGCAGGCACTTACAGACCTGATCAAGGAGGAATGAGAGCATGTCACTTCGCATGGTAATCGGCGGCGCCGGAAGCGGGAAATCAACCTACCTGTTCGATCAAATTCTGCGCCGGGCCAAAGAAGAGCCTAAGCGCCACTTTATTGTGATTGTGCCGGAGCAGTTTACCATGTCGACACAGAGGGAGCTGGTTGCCAGATCCTCTCAAAAGATCATCATGAATGTGGATGTCCTCTCCTTTAACCGTCTGGCTTACCGGGTCTTTGAAGAGACGGGAACCAAGCTTGACGATGTGCTTGAGGACACGGGAAAGAACCTGCTTTTGCGCAGGGTGGCCCAGGAGCATGAAAAGGAACTGACTGTTCTGAGGGGAAATGTTCGAAGGCCCGGTTATATTGATGAGATCAAATCCCTGCTGACCGAAATGGCCCAGTACGGGATCGGTCCAAAAGAGTTCGCGGATCTGGCGGAACTGACAGATATGGGAAGCTCCTTTCGCAGGAAAGCGGAGGATTTGTCCGTGATTTACCGGGCCTTTCGAGAGGCGATCGAGGGCCGCTATATCACGGCGGAGGAGGTGCTGGAACGCCTGGCGCAGCTGATGGATCAGTCAGCTTTGATCAAGGATGCTGTGATTGCCATCGACGGCTTTACCGGCTTTACTCCGATCCAGAAGCAGGTCCTGGCACAGATGATGCGGCTGGCCTCTTCGATTTATGTGACCTTGACCATGGATCCCGGAGAACGGATTACGGGTTCTCATCTGGACTATGAACTCTTTGCCATGACCAAGGAGATGGGAGAGGGCTTAGTGCGCCTGGCGGGGGAAAACCGCTGTCCTATTGAGGAACCGGTCTGTCTGACAGGAAATCCGCGTTTTGCCTCCGCCCCCATGCTGGCTTATCTGGAGGCCAATTTATTTCGCCCAAAGAGCAGACCTTACGGGAAAGAGTTGTCGGGGTTAGACGGGAAAGAGACTGCGGGTTGTTCGCAGGCAGACACAAAAGAGACTGCGAGCTGCGCACAGTCAGATGCAAAAGAGAATGCGAGCCGCGCGCAAGGGGAGTCAGATCCGAAAATGAGGCAGATTCGCCTGGGACGCGCGGCCAGCTTTCGGGATGAGCTGGCATTTGCGGGAGAGGAGATCAGGAAAAAGATTCGTGATCAGGGTGGTCGCTATCGAGACTTCGCCATTGTCTGCGCGAATCTGTCCGATTACGCGGATTATGCCGGGCAGATCTTCGATAAGATGGATTTGCCCTACTACCTGGACCAGGAGCAGGACATTCTCTTTCATCCTCTGGTGGAATTTATTCTGTCCTCTCTGTCTCTTTTCACGGAGGATTTCAGCGAGGAGAGCTTGATGCAGCAGCTGCGCAGCGGCCTGGCAGGAATCGATCCGTCTGACGCGGACCTGCTGGAACGTTATATTCACGCCAGGCGTATCCGCGGCTTTGCCCGTTACCGCCGTCCCTTCAGCGGCAGAGTCAGGAATTTCAGCCAGGAGCAGATGCTTCGCGTCGAGCAGCTGCGCAAGGGCATTGTCGCGGACATCAGTGATTTTCGTCAGTCCATGTGCGAGGAAAATGCTGTGACCAGAGATCGGGCTCTCGCAATTTATGCTTATCTGCAGGCGCATGAGGTGGAGGAAAAACTGGAGGCCAGGGCAAATGCCTGCCGCGCCGAAGGCGATGAAATAGCTGCCTCAATTCACAGCAGAGTCTTTGGACTGGTGATGGAGACCCTAGAGAAGATGTCTGATCTTCTGGGAGAGGAGAAGATGTCTCTCAGTGATTTCGCCCAGCTCCTGGAGGCGGGACTCAGGGCCATTTCCGTGGGAACCGTTCCTCCCAGCTTCGATTCCGTTGTGATCGGGGATCTGGAGCGAACCCGTCTGGAGCACATCAAGACCCTCTATGTCCTGGGGGCTTCTGACGCCGCAATTCCCAGGTCGGCCGAATCAAGCGGCCTTTTCTCTCAGGCGGAGAGGGAGAAGCTCAGGGAAAAGCAGATTGATCTGGCGCCCGGTGACCGGGAGCGGGCATTTATGCAGAGATTCTACCTCTACCTGGCTCTGACCAAGCCCTCTGAGCAGCTGGTCGTCAGCTATGCTCGCTTAAGCAGTGACGGCAGCGCCCTGCGGGAGTCCTATCTCATCGGTCTGATCTGCAGGCTCTTTCCGGGGCTTGGGGTGGAGAATTTAGAGGGGAGAGCTGATCTGCAGCGGCTGGTGACAGCCCCGGCGGCTCTGGACTATCTGCCGGATGCCCTTCGCAGCCTGTCTGAGAAAGAGCCCTCGCGGGAGGAGGGACAACTGGCCTGCGCAATCTATGAGGTGCTGAAGGAGGACAAAAATTTCACTGACAGGGCAGAGGAGCTCTTTAAGACCGCTTTCTCTGAGCAGGGACAGGACAGGCTCTCTGAGCGCCTGATCAAGCGTGTGAGCGGGGACCTGATTCAGGGCTCCGTCAGTCGCCTGGAGCAGTTTTGCAGGTGCGCCTACGCGTACTACCTACGCTATGGTCTCCTCCTGCAGGAGGAGGAGGAGCCGGAGATTGATTTTTTGGATATGGGAAACCTCCATCATCAGACCCTTGAGTTCTTCTCCAAGCGCATGAAGGAGAGGAAGCTGTCCTGGAAGGAGATCTCGGATTCTGACGCGGAGGCGCTTTTAGAGGAGGCCTTTCGAAATGCCGTAGGGCAGATGGAGAGGGCTGAGCTTTTAGAGAACAGGCGGCAGGCGCAGGTGATCCGGCGGATGAAATCTGTCCTGCGCTGCAGCATTTGGGCACTGAGAGAGCAGGTGACACGCGGTGACTTTGTGCCGGAGGAATTTGAGATGTCCTTCGGTCCAAGGGACCAGCTGTCTTCTATGCGCTTTCAGCTGGGAGAAAGAGAGAAGCTGCAGCTTAGCGGCAAGATTGACCGGGTAGACTGCATGCGGACGCCGGAGGGGATCTATGTCAAGGTAATGGATTATAAGTCCGGCAATCAGAAGCTGGATCTGACCCGCCTCTACCATGGCCTGCAGATCCAGCTGGTGCTCTACATGTCGGCGGCCCTGGAGAAACTGGGGAGGGGGGAAAAGAAAGCCCATCCGGCCGGTCTTTTCTATTTCCACATTGACGAGCCCTGGGTTAAGAGCAGGGAGGGAGCGGGCCCGGAGGAGATCCAAGAAGACATCCTTGACGAGCTCAAGCTTCGCGGGATCTACAACCGGGAGGATCTGGTCGTCAACGCGCTCGATGAAAAGCTGGCCGCAGAGGGGGCGGGAGCTTCCCATGTGATCAGCGCCAGGCGAAATAAGGACGGTAAGCTGTCAGCCGGTGAGGATGCCTTGTCAGAAGAAGATATCAGACTGCTGGGCAGCTTCGTCCACGATAAAATCGAACAGATCGGCCGCGATATCTTAGAGGGAAAAATTGAGAAAAATCCCTATAAACTGGGTAAGGAGAATGGATGTCAGTACTGCGCGTTCAGGGCCGTCTGTGGGTTTGAGGACGGTTTGAAGGGCATGCGCTTTCATTGCATGGCCAATTACAAGGGCAGTCAGGCTCTGGACTTGATTCGGGAAAAGATGGAAAAAGAGCCGGGGAATGAGACAGATAAAGAGCTTCCTAGATTGGATGAAGCCGCTAAAGACCGGTCTTAGCAGAGAACCGGAAGTAAGAGGAGAAGGCAATGTCTGAGACAAAGTGGACGCCGGAGCAGCGCCAGGTTATTCGCGCCAGAGACAGGGATCTTCTGGTCTCTGCCGCCGCGGGAAGCGGGAAGACTGCGGTTTTAGTGGAGCGTATCATCCGTATGCTGACGGACCCGGATGCCCCTCTGGACGTGGATCAGCTTTTGGTTGTGACCTTCACCAGGGCGGCGGCACATGAGATGAAGGAGAAGATTCGCCGGGCCATCCAGGAGGCCGTGAATGAGGCCAGAAGTCAGCTTGATCCGACTGACAGGCAGAAGGCCCTTTTGTCCCATCTACAGAGGCAGCTCACCCTGGTTCACTCCGCGCAGATTACGACTATCGACTCCTTCTGCGCCTATGTGGTTCGCAATCACTTTAATGAGATCGATCTGGAGCCGGATTTTCGCATTGCGGAGGAGGGGGAGATCCGTCTGATAGCCCAGGAGGTCATGGATCAACTCATGGATGAGCACTATGAGATGGAAGATCAGGCCTTTATCGATTTGGTTGACCTCTATGCCAGACGGGGCAAAGATGACGCGCTTGCGGATATGCTTATGTCCATCTACGGGACCGCGAACGCGGACCCCTGGCCCATGGAATGGCTGGATCGCTGCTCTGACACTTACCGGGTCAAAAGCCCCGAGGATATGCTGCGGATGCCCTGGGTACAGGGGCTGACAAATAGAATTAAGAGTCAGGCAGAAGCCTGTGAGGATCTTCTGGAGGAGGCCATGCAATTGAGCCGTCTTCCCGGGGGCCCCCATTATCAGGAGGCAATCGAAGCGGATCTGGCCTATTGCGAGAGCATTCGCGAAGCTGAGGATTTCAGCCGGATTGCCCTGATCCTGTCCGGGATCCAGTGGAAGAAACTGTCAGGCAAGCGAAAGGGGGTAGATGAGGAGCTCAAGGCAAGGGCGAAGGACCTGCGCGATCAGTCCAAAAAGGTATTCGAGCAGCTCCGCAGGGATTACAGTGGGGACCCCGCGGCGGAGTTTGACAAGCTCTCTGTTATGGCGCCCTATCTGAAGACCTTGCTGGATCTGACGAAAGAGTATGCGGTCTCTTTCGAAGCATGCAAGAGAAAGAAGAACGTAGTCGACTTCGCTGACCTGGAGCACTATGCGCTGCGCATTCTTCGCGATCCCGCGGATCCTGCCCATCCGATGACAGAGACTGCGGAGAACTTATGCCGCCAGTACGCCGAAGTGATGATCGATGAATATCAGGACTCCAACAACCTGCAGGAGGCGATTCTCTCCGCTGTTGCGGGGTCGGATCAGGGAGAACATAAGACCTTCATGGTGGGGGATGTCAAACAGAGCATCTACTCCTTCCGTCAGGCCAGGCCCGAACTCTTCAACAGCAAGCTCAAGTCCTATGACAAGCTGACCGCGGAGAGCCAAAAGACAGTCAGATCGCAGCGGATCGATCTGTCCAGGAACTTTCGAAGCAGACAGGAGATCCTGGATTTTGCCAATCACATCTTTTATCGCGTTATGCAGGAGGATCTGGGGGGAGTCGCCTATCATGAGGATGTGGCACTGCATCTGGGAGCGGACTATCCTGCGACGGCCGCGGCTGTTTCTGGCAAGGCAGAGGATCCCTATTCGGCGGAGCTTATCCTGTGTGAGCAGGACATGGAGGCCCTGGAGGCTCTTGGCCTGGAGGATAAGGCCGAGCTTGAGGCCAATATGATAGGAGAGCGTATTCAGCGGCTGATGAAGGAGCAGAAGGTAGTCAACGAGGAGGCAGAGGAAGGAGATCAGAATCCCCTTCGCAGACTTCGCTATCAGGATATTGTGATCCTGCTCCGAAGCCCCGGCTCCAACGGACAGGTTTTTGTCGATCGACTGACGCAAATGGGAATTCCAGCCCATATCACCTCCGGCAAGGGATATTTTGATACGGTGGAGGTATCCCGTTTTCTGGCTCTGCTCTCTCTTTTGAACAATCGCCAGGACGACAGGAGTCTGGCGGCGGTGATGCTGTCCCATGTCTTTGGGGAGCCCTTCACGGAAGACCAGCTCTATCTGATTCGGTCCGCCTATCCAAGACTTACGACCGGTCAGGATCGCGGTGACGAATCCCGGGATATTCAGAATGCCTGTCTCTGGGAGTCTCTTGAGGCCATGGAGAGTTACAGCCGCGGGATTCTTGCGGGGGAGAAGGAGGATTCGGATCAGCGCCCCGGCCATCTGCTGGAGCTGGATACTTCCCTTCCGCAGAAAGTCCTGGATTTCTGCGATCGCCTGGAGGCGGCGCGGGCCCGTATTCCATATACTCCGATTCATCGTCTGATCGAGGAGCTTTTGGATGAGACGGCTTATCTGAACTATGTGACCGCCCTGCCGGGGGGACAGATCCGACGGGCAAACCTGCTTAAGCTGGTCGACGAGGCTATCCGGTTCGAAGGATCCTCCTATCGGGGACTCTACCGCTTCATGAATTATATTCAGAAGCTGCGCACTTATAACGTCGATCTGTCAGCGGCGGAATTGATCGGTGAAGAGGACGACGCGGTTCGGATTACCAGTATCCATAAGAGCAAGGGACTTCAGTATCCGGTTGTCTTTGTCTGTGGCCTGGGACAGAAATTCAACATGCGAGATAGCAGCGGAGACATGTTGATTGAGATGGATCTTGGCATTTCCCTGCGCACAAGAAACGCCGCCAAAAGGACGATGTCAGACAGTCTCTTCCACAGAGCAGTGAGTGATCAACGAAAAGAGAACAGTCTGGCGGAGGAGATGCGGGTACTCTATGTGGCTCTTACCCGGGCCAAAGAGAAGCTGATCCTGAGCGGAAGTCTGTCCCGTCTCAAGGAGAGGCTTGACCAGGAGTGGGAGGCGACCCGCGGCAAGGGGGATGGCTATGTGCTCCCCTATCACAGACGGATGGGAGCGAAAAATTATCTGGACTGGATCCTTCCGTCGTTAGCTTCCTATGGAGAGCTCTATCGGCAGAGCATCCACTGTTACATCCCGGGAGAAGACGGGGCGCTGACATGGGGGCAGGAGCAGGCAGAGTCTCCGGGAAGAGCAGACTGCGACGGCACGCCGGCGAATCACCTGGAGGACTTGAAAGATCTCCCCGGAACAGAGGCTCTGCTGCAGTATTTGCGGAGGGTCTTTGCCTATCGATATCCCTATGCCGCGAGTCAAAATTATAAGAGCAAGTATTCCGTCTCTGAGATCAAGCATGCCTCCATGCAGCTGGGCATGGGAGAGAAAGAGGGGCAGGAGATCTTCCGACCGGTTGATGAGGACAGATATGTTCCCGAATTTGCGAGAGCTGTGACAGAGGAGAGGGGACAGAACAACAAGAAGATTCATCCCGGGGCTCTGCGCGGTACTGCCATGCACCGGGTTATGGAGTGTCTGGATTTCGCGAGGGAGGATTACGCCGACTCACTGGGGGAGCAATTGGATCAAATGAGGGCGGATGGCAGGCTGTCTGAAGAAGAATTGGGACTGGTTCTGCCGGATCGGATTCAGAGCTTCCTAAAGCAGGATATGGCGGACCGCATTCACCGGTCAGCCGTCGAGGGGAGGCTCTATCGGGAACAGCCATTTGTCATGGGATTAAGGCCCAAGGAAATCGACAGGCTGATGGGGCGTCAGCCGTCAGCCGCGTCGAAAGAATCAGAAACGGACGCGGCTGCTGTCGGAGAGAATATGATCTTGGTGCAGGGAATCATTGATCTCTTCTTCATCGAGGACGGAAAGATCTTCCTTTTAGACTACAAGACCGATCGGGTGCAAGATGAGAGCGAGCTGGTCGGACGATATCAAGCGCAGCTCCTGCTCTACGCGCAGGCTGTCCTGCGCGCTATGTCAAGCGAAGAAAAACCGATTTGCCTGGGCGGGGTTTGTATGTATTCCTTTGCCCTGGGGCGTCTGGTCTATCTGGATCTCTCAAAAGAGGATCTGGGCGGAAGATAACCGGTCGTACGGAAAAGGCCGGGAGCAGTGCCTGTGTACTTGCGGAATTGTCTGCTGAAGTGGGACTGGGAGTGGAAACCGACTGCCTCACAGATGTCCGCGATGCTGAGCTGCGACAGACGGAGCAGGCGGATGGCGTGTTCCATGCGCACCTTCAGAATATATTCTGTCAGAGACAGTCCAAGCTCCTCCCTGAACCTGCGGGACAGGTGGGAGCTGCTGTATCCGACCCTGGAGGAGATGAGGTCTGCGGTCAGTTTCTGATCATAACGAGAGTCTATATAGCTCATACATTGACGGATGGGAGCCGAGAGCACGGAGGCCTGCCGGAGGGCATGTACTCTGTGGACGAAGTCATCGATCATATGATCGTAGATCCGGTTGAGCTGATCAATATGTGCGGCGTCGGAAATTTCCTGCCGGTAGCAGCTGACGAGATCTGCCGCGGTTCGCGCTGGGAGTCCCCCATCCGCGGCGGCGCGTGAGGCTAGGAGCAGGTGGGAGATCGCCAGATGTCTCCAGAGCAAAATGGAATCATCTGAAGGAGGGGAGAATGGCTGGGATGGATCCGCCAGGGAGGACAGCTTCTCTCTGTAGCCAAGATCTCCCCCGGCAATCAGGGTCATGATGTACTGCTCAATCGTATCTTTGCCGCAGATTGGGATGTTTGAAAATACAAAGGACATGGATGGTCTCCGGGAGTGAGATCTATGGACGGGGATCCGAGGAATAAGATCGAAATGTGAATATTTTGTGTCATATTATGATAGCAGAAGATCAGAAGGTGGTGCAACTATGCCATCCGTTTCATTCTGATCTTTGCCCCTGTTGATTGCACTGGCCTGAGAGGATGTCCTATAATTATTTCTGCAATGCAGGCGGCAATCAGGTGCGCCGGTCGTTTGAACGAGGAAGAAACCATGAGTATGAACAATTTTGACGATGAGGTTCTGGAGGCTTTTCTGGCTAATCAGCTGCAGCTCTTTCCCGAAGAGGTCGCGACCAGTCCCGAGGAGGCGGATGAGTTTCTGGATGAGGTGTGTGCTCTTGTCGTCGGATCCAGACAGGAGGCCCTGGAGTATCTGGCGGATAATATGGACGTCAGCGACCCGCAGCTCAGGGACCTGGAAGATATCCCGGAGGTCTTCGCTGTGGGTGACGGGAGATTTCTTATTGTCGAGGGATGAAGAGGGGACTCTCTGAGAAAGCGATCAGGGGAATTGAGCGGGAAAGAGCTGTCCCCCTGGGAAAGCGATGGGAACGGTGAGACAGTGACATCGTGATAGAGTGACAGATAAGCGCGGGAGTTAGAGAACAGGACCAGAATCAGATGTCGAAAAGCAGTCGCAGAAATCGAATCAAACGAAGACTGACAAAGAGAGAACAGATGTCAGAGGCCTTTATCCTGGCGGCGTTTCTGGCATTTTCCGGAGGATTCCAGGATGCGTATACCTACATGCTCAGAGATCACGTCTTCTCTAATGCCGAGACAGGGAATATTGTCCTGATGTTCACGCATTTGATGGGGGGCGAGTTTCGCCTGGCTGCCAGTTATCTGTTCCCAATTCTTGCCTTTGCTCTTGGGGTGTTTTTGGCAGAGCAGGTGCAGCATCGATACAAGTACGCCAGGCGGATCCATTGGAGGCAGGCGATTCTCCTCTTTGAAATAGCAATTCTCTTTGCTGTTGGTTTTATGCCGATCGGCCCCATGAATATCCTGGCCAGTTCCCTGGTGAGCTTTTCCTGCGCCATGCAGGTTCAGTCTTTTCGAAAGGTGGCCGGTCACTCCTATGCCTCTACTATGTGCATTGGAAACCTGAGATCTGGGATCGCGGCCGTCTCTGCCTACATGCAGGATCATAAGGCCCAGCAGATGGAGCAGGCGTCCTATTATTTCGCCGTGATCCTTATTTTTGGAATCGGAGCCGGCGTCGGCGGCAACTGCTCTGTGATTTTGGGCGTGAAGTCGATCTGGATCTGCTGTATTCTTCTGACGGTTGCCCTTGGATTAATGTATTTGGATGCAGATCATGTGGTGGAATAGGAAATGTACAGATGCAAATGCCAGGACTTTTGATGTGATTCGCAGTCGGCGAAAGAGCCTCGCGATCGAAATTCAGGGAAATGGAGATATCCTGGTGCGGGCCCCATTGGAGATTTCTGACCGGGGTATTCTGCGCTTTGTCAGAGATCATGAGGACTGGATCGAGAAGAAGCTGCGGGAGCTGAAAAGACGGCAGTCTGACCTTGAGGAATCAGAGCAGGGGCAGGGAGAGAAAAGCGCCTACAGTGAAGAGGAGTTGAGGGAACTGACCAAAAGAGCCAGGAAGATTCTCAGGGAAAAGACGGATCATTATGCCCGTCAGATGGGGGCCGAGGTCAACCGCATTGCGATTCGGAGGCAGAGAAGTCGCTGGGGCTCCTGTTCATCTAAGGGAAATCTCAACTTTAACTGCCTGCTCATGCTCTGTCCAGATCAGGTACAGGATTATGTCGTCGTCCATGAGCTGGCGCATCGTTTTGAGATGAACCATTCGGCTGCCTTCTGGCAGATCGTGGAGAATTATTGCCCGGATTACCGCGGGAGCAGGGCCTGGCTCAAGGAACACGGAGGACGATTGATCGCCCGTCTGCCTGAGAAAGAGAGCAGGCGCAGATAAAAAATACAAGAGAGCCAAATACAGCAGAGTAAATACAGTAGACGCAATGTTTGATTCCCATGCAAAAATCCCCGCGGGACTGTCACTGTGGTCGAGTTAGTCGACCAGTCAGTCCCACGGGGATTTCTAATAAGATATTTTATCTGTCACCCGGATTTTAAGATGCATTATGAATGCGGATCCGGACGTCTTTTGCCTGATTCAACTGCGCGGCAGAGCTGTCAGGCGCTTACTTCGCCAGCGCAAGCATGATCCGGTTGGATCTTGCGATGAAGGCGGTCATCTCCTCCGGGGAGAGGGGATGGTTGGCCAGAACTGCCAGATCGTAGAGCTGATGACAGAAATCCTCTGCCCGATCCGCGTCCGGATGCTTGAAGAGGTAGTCGACCAGTTCATTGCCTACATTGAGAACCAGCGTTTCATTGCTGGGGAACATGCTGGGATCCATACCGGCCATCCCGTACATCTTCATCATATCCTGCATGCGACGTCTCTCTTCCTCCTGGGTGAGCAGAGAGGAGACAGAGTCATCTTTGAATTTGGCGACGGAGACAGAGAGCTTATCGTTGCCCAGTGCCTTGCGGAAGAGAGCGGTCAGGGCCTCATTTGCCTCTTTTAAGTCCTCATCGGAGACATCTTCCGTCATAGAATCGGTCAGGCCGGAGTCGATGCGCCGGAACTGGTAGTGTTCGTTTCGCTGCTCCAACTGGGTGATGAAGGAGGAGTCGATGGTCGTATTGAGTACGACAGCGTCCATGCCCTGGTCCTTGAACATGTTGATGTACTGGCTCTGCTGCTGCTCATCGGTGACATAGTAGACGGTCTTTTTCTCGGGCTCCTTGGGCGCGTTTTCCTCAGTCTCTGCCTTTGCCTCAGGCCGCTTGTCAGAGTCGTCAGACCTGTCGGAATCGTTTGACCCGTCAGAAGAATCCCCTTTTGTATCCTGACCATCCTGGGATTTGCTTTCAGAGGAGGTATCCTCTGCAGAATCTGAGGACGCGGAAGTCTCTGCTTCGGACTCTTTGGGCTTGACCAGAAGATCGGGAAGGGTGCGGAACTTGCCCTCAATATCCTTAAAGAGAATATAGTCATTCATGCGGTCGCAGAACTTGTTGTCCTTGAGACAGCCATATTTGATGAAGGGGGCGATATCCTCCCAGTATTTCTCATAGTTCTCGCGGTCGGTCTTGCAGAGACCGGACAGCTTGTCCGCTACTTTTTTGGAAATGTAGTCACTGATCTTTCTGACAAATCCGTCATTCTGCAGGGCAGACCGGGAGACATTCAGGGGAAGATCAGGGCAGTCGATGACCCCTTTTAAGAGCATGAGATACTCGGGGATGACCTCCTTGATATTGTCGGCGACGAAGACCTGGTTATTGTAGAGCTTGATGGTTCCCTCAATGGACTCATACTCTGAGTTGATCCGGGGGAAATAGAGAATACCCTTGAGGTTGAAGGGGTAATCCATATTGAGATGGATCCAGAAGAGGGGCTCCTTGTAGTCCATGAAGACCTTGCGGTAGAAGTCGCGGTACTCGTCATCGGTACAGTCGGAGGGGGTCTTGGCCCAGAGAGGATTGATGTCATTGAGGGGGACAGGGCGCTTTACGATCTTGCGCTGGTCCTTGGCGGGAGAGACCTCTACGGTTTCCTTACTCCCGTCTTCCTTCTCCTTCTCCTCATACCTGGCATCCTCGTGGATCTCCTCGACAACCTGATCCGTCTCGCGCAGATCCGAAGCGTCAATAGTCTCATATTCCTCGGGGGCATTTGCCTTGTTCAGATAGATCTCCGTGGGCATGAAGGAACAGTATTTCTCGATCACCTCGCGAACCTTGTACTCATTGGAGAATTCCAGACAGTCCTCATTCAGATGCAGGGTGATCTTCGTGCCGACCTGATCGTAATCGCCCTCGTCCATCTGATACTGGGTGCCGCCGTCACAGACCCAGTGGACCGCTGTCGCCCCCTCCTGGCAGGAGAGAGAGTCGATTTCCACGGTATCAGCCACCATAAAAGCGGAGTAGAAGCCCAGGCCGAAATGACCGATGATCTGATCCTCAGAGGTCTTGTCCTTATACTTGTTCAGAAAGTCTGTCGCGCCGGAGAAGGCGATCTGGTTGATGTACTTATCTACTTCTTCAGCTGTCATCCCGATGCCGTTGTCCACGAAGGTCAGGGTCTTATCCTCGGGATTTACCGTAACCTGTATTTTGGCCTTGTAATCCAGAGGAAGAGAAACTTCTCCCATGATGTCTAACTTGTGCAGTTTGGAAATGGCGTCGCAGCCGTTGGAAATCAGCTCGCGGATAAAAATATCATGGTCTTCGTAGAGCCATTTCTTGATGACCGGAAAGATGTTCTCAGATGTAATAGAAAGAGATCCTTGTTTACTGCTCATAAATATTATTGCTCCTTGATTATTAAATTTGAGGGGAACGGCCCTGTTCCCGACTACCTTTCCTATTTTAGTTTTCTATTAATTTGATGTCAATAGCACTCGAAAGAAGTGAGTGCTGATTATAACTCAAAGGAAGAGAGTGCAGATTACATAGAAACGATGACATATGAATGACGGATAGAAAAGTGACGGATAGAAAAGGTGAATTCAGAGCCTTTCTCTGTAAGTCCACATCCCAAATTGCCACAGGGAGCTGATGCAGACTGCTGAGTCAAGGGAGAGGATTGGAGATAAATAATTCCGACGCGGAAAATATTTATCCGAGGGCAAGGCTTATCTCTTCGCCAGGTGTTATACTGAGGGGCAAGGATTTGGGGAGAGAGAAGGCGGGAATGGAGACAGGTATGGGCGATCCCATTTTTTTGATTTTGATGCCGGTTCATGACGGGGCAGAGTACATGGAGGGGGCCATTCGGGATCTCTTGGCCCAGACTGAGGACGGGTGGAGACTGGTGATCGCGGATCTCTCTTCCAAAGATGAGAGCTTAGAAATTGCCAGGGAATGGAGCAGGAAGCATCCGGATCGGATCGCCTGTCTTTCAGAGGAAGAACTGAGATCAAATTCGGGTCAGGAAGACAGGCCGAGCTCGAATCCGGAGGAAAGGGAGAACCGACTCTTTGCTGTGGCCAGGAAGCGCTGGGCTGAGATGGGAGCCGAAACTTTTGATGAGATTCAGTCCGAAAAGAGACCAAAGTACTTCCTTTTGCTGGAGCCGATGTATCACTATGACGAAGAGCTTCTGGCCACCCTGCGGGATTCTGCACGCAGGCAGCAGTCAGACCTGATCATCTATGGGATGGAGGAGGACTTTGTCAATGCAAAAGGAGATATCGTTGACTATGACGTCCGAATGGCTGATACTTCCTTTTACTGTGCGCAGAGGACAATCAACAGTGGCAAAACTGAGGCGGATGACAAGGGGAGGATCGCCGGCCCGAAGAAGATGCCGGGCAATGAGACTTCGGAGCTCACTTCAAATCTTGTGGAGGATGAGCAGGCCGGACAGAAAGGCAGGCAGGAAAGAGATTATGAGAGGGGGTTGTCCGATCAGGCCAGGATGGCCTATCGGGTCGGACACCAGGAAGCCGTCTACCGGGGCAGTGAGAACCTGCGCGAGATCAGGCGGGAACTGGAGGAAGAGGGGCTTTTGATCACAGCCTCCAATAAGGCCTATCGGATGGATTTCCTCGCGGCTGAAGGCCTCTGTCCCTTCCGATATGAGACAGAGGCGGAGATGGATGAGGAGCTGACCTTATCAGGGATTCGGGCCAATGTGAAGCTGTTGGACGTGGTCAGGACCCTGACGGCCCTGGGAGAGGCGCTTGCCATGACCTATTTGGATGCGGGCTTACTGGAACTCTAAGCTTCCTATCATTCGCTGATTTTAGAGTCAGACGCCCTTTGCTGATAAGCAACATAGCTTATCCATAAAAAGGAGCCTCCGCGACGGAAATACGGTCGCGGAGGCTCTAATTGAAATGTTTCAGGCCATTTTCTGCTGAGCCGCAAGCTCCGCTTCCAGGTTCTTGTTGGCTGTAGCCAGCATGAGCTTGATGCGGTTGAGCTGGTTAACCTCAGAAGCGCCGGGATCGTAGTCGATGGCGGAGATGTTAGCGTCAGGATGAAGGTGTCGGATCTTTTTGATCACGCCCTTGCCCACAATGTGGTTGGGCAGGCAGCCGAAGGGCTGGATGCAGATGACGTTCTTGCATCCGTCATGGACCAGCTCCAGCATTTCGCCGGTCAGAAACCAGCCCTCGCCGGTCTGATTGCCCAGAGACACGATCTCGGTCGTCCTCGCCGCCGTCTCCTCGATATGGGCCGGTGGAGTAAAGCGGCTGGATTTCTCAAATTCCTGGCGGGCGGTCTTTCTTAGCCACTCGAAGAATTTGATCCCCATATTGGCCAGTCTGGCGGATTTCTGGGAGAAACCGAGATTTTCAGCCTTGAAGTTGGTGTTATAGAAGCAGTAGAGGAGGAAGTCGGTCAGATCGGGAACGACTGCCTCAGCGCCCTCGTGCTCCAGGACAGAAACCAGGTCGTTGTTAGCGACAGGGTGATACTTGACCAGAATCTCACCCACAATGCCGACGCGGGGCTTTCGCATGTCCTCATGGATGGGCAGGGTATCGAAATCATGAATGATATCCCGGCACATCTGCTTGTACTTGCGATGAGAGAGAATCTTCTTATCCGCGCTGACGAAGTCCTTGACACGGGCAGCCCATTTCTCATGGAGAGCATCCGCGGAACCCGCTACCAGCTCATAGGGACGGACCCGGTAGAGACAGCGGAGGAAGATATCGCCGAATTCCAGGGCGTAGAGTCCCCGCTGGATGAGGGAGGGCGTGAAGGAGAAGCCGGGGTTTGGCTCCAGGCCGCTCAGATTGATAGAGATGACAGGGACATTGGGATAGCCGGCCTTGATCAGGGCGCGGCGAATGAATCCAATGTAGTTGGAGGCCCGGCAGCCGCCCCCGGTCTGTGAGATCAGGATGGCGGTCTGATCCATGTCATACTTGCCGGACTTGACGGCTGCCATGAACTGGCCAACGACGATCAGCGAGGGGTAGCAGGCGTCATTGTTGACGTACTTGAGGCCGACGTCAACGCAGGTTCTCGCGGGCACGTCCGGAAGCACCAGATTGTAGCCGGCGGCGTTGAAGGCGGGCATGAGAAGGTCGAAGTGGATGGGACTCATCTGGGGAGCGAGGATGGTGTACTTCTTCTTCATCTCTTTGGTGAAGACCACGCGCTCGTAAGCAGAGGTGTTGACTTCCCGCGTCTCCCTGCGCTCTTCGCGGACGCGGATGGCGGCCAGAAGGGAGCGGAGGCGGATCCGGGCGGCCCCGAGGTTGTTGACCTCATCGATCTTGAGGCAGGTGTAGATCTTGCCGGAGCCGGTTAAGATATCGGCCACCTGATCGGTGGTGACGGCATCCAGGCCGCAGCCGAAGGAGTTGAGCTGGATCAGATCCAGGTTCTCGTGCTTTTTGACGAAGTTGGCGGCGGCGTACATGCGGGTGTGATACATCCACTGGTCCATGACAATGACGGGCCGCTCCTGGTCTAAATGTCCCAGGTGGGAGACAGAATCCTCCGTCAATACGGCGATGCCGTATGAGGTGATCATATCGGCGATTCCGTGGTTGATCTCAGGATCGACATGGTAGGGACGGCCGGCGAGAACAATGCCCCGCCGCTTGTTTTTCTGAAGATAGTCGAGAACTTCCTCGCCCTTTTTGCGGATATCTTCGCGGGCACGATCCATTTCCAGCCAGCCGGCGTGGGCGGCGCGGCGGATCTCCTCTTCGGGGATCTCAGGCATTTCTACGGCCAGGTACTTGATCAGCTGATCCGTCATGATCTCCTCGGAGGAGAGGGCGACGAAGGGGTTTAAGAAGCGCATTTTACCGCTGCTGATCTCGTCGACGTTATTTTTGATATTCTCCGCGTAGGAGGTGACGATGGGACAGTTGTAATTGTTGTTGGCATCGGGGAACTCATTGCGCTCGTAGGGGACATCGGGATACCAGATGGCGTCGACCCCCTTGTTGATCAGCCACTGGATATGGCCGTGGGTCAGCTTGGCGGGGTAGCACTCGGACTCGGAGGGAATGGACTCAATTCCAAGCTCATAGATCTTGCGGTTAGTCATGGGAGAGACCTGGATGCGGAAGCCCAGCTCGGTCAAAAAGGTGGCCCAGAGAGGATAGTTCTCATACATATTGAGGGCTCTGGGGATACCGATGGTGCCGCGGGTCGCCTCCTCTTTCTTGAGGGGGGCATAGCGGAAGATCCTCTTGAACTTGTAGTCGAAGAGGTTTGGAATGTGGTCCGGATTCTTCTCCAGGCCAAGTCCGCGCTCACAGCGGTTGCCGGTGATGAAGACGCGTCCGTCGTTGAAGAGGTCTTCGGTCAGAATACAGTGGTTGTTGCAGAACTGACAGCGGCGGATGTGAGTGGTATAGGTCAGGGCGCGAATCTCATCGATGGAGAGCATGGTCGTGGTCTGATCTTTGCGATAGCGCTCTTTGGCGATGAGAGCGGCGCCGAAGGCGCCCATGATACCGGCGATGTCGGGTCGGGTCGCGTGGACGCCGGAAATGCGCTCAAAGGCGCGGAAAACCGCATCGTTGTAAAAGGTGCCGCCCTGGACAACGACGTGCTGCCCCAGGTCAGAGGCGTCAGAGAGCTTAATGACCTTAAAGAGGGCGTTTTTGATGACGGAATAAGCGAGACCGGAGGAAATGTCCGCTACGGACGCACCTTCCTTTTGTGCCTGCTTGACTTTGGAATTCATGAAGACGGTGCAGCGGGTGCCCAGATCAATGGGCTGTCTGGCATAGCGCGCCTCCTTGGCGAAGTCCTGGATGCTTAAATTCAGGGACTTCGCGAAGGTCTCCAAGAAGGAGCCGCAGCCGGCGGAACAGGCTTCGTTCAGCTGAACGGAATCAACCATGTTGTCCTTGATCTTGATGCACTTCATGTCCTGGCCGCCGATATCCAGGATGCAGTCAACCTGAGGGTCGAAGTGCTGGGCGGCATAGAAGTGAGCCACGGTCTCTACTTCGCCCTCTTCCAGCTTGAGGGCGGACTTCATTAAGGCCTCTCCATAACCGGTGGAGCAGGCATGTACAATCCTGGCGTCAGAGGGAAGCTTCTCGTAGATCTCTTCCAGGGACTTGCGGGCGGTCTCCAGGGGATTGCCCTTGTTGTTGGAATAGAAGGAGTAGAGCAGGTCCCCGTCCTCAGAGACCAGGGCCAGTTTGGTTGTGGTGGAACCGGAGTCAATGCCCAGATAGGCCCTGCCGTGATACTCTTCTAAGGGGGCCGTGTGAACATGATTATTCCCATGGGCCTTCAGGAAGTCATTGTAGTCGTCCTCACTGTCAAAGAGGGGCTCCATGCGGGCGACCTCGATCTCCATCTTGATCTTGTGACTTAACTTCTCCCTGATGGCCGCGAGGTCCATGACAAGATCCTCGTGACAGTTCAGAGCGCTTCCCATGGCGGCGAAGAGGTGGGAATTGTCTGGCATAAGAGCGTGTTCTTCATCCAGATGCAGGGTGCGAACGAAGGCCTGGCGCAGCTGGTCCAGGAAATGAAGAGGACCTCCCAGAAAGGCGACGTGGCCGCGAATGGGCTTGCCGCAGGCCAGGCCGGAGATGGTCTGGTTGACGACGGCCTGGAAGATCGAGGCCGCCAGATCTTCCCTGGTTGCCCCCTCATTGATCAGGGGCTGGATGTCAGTCTTGGCAAAGACGCCGCAGCGGGAGGCAATCTGATAGAGAGACTTGTAGTTTTTGGCATATTCATTGAGACCGGAGGCGTCTGTCTGGATCAGAGAGGCCATCTGGTCAATAAAGGAGCCGGTACCGCCGGCACAGACGCCGTTCATACGCTGTTCGACATTTCCGTTCTCAAAGTAGATGATCTTGGCGTCCTCACCGCCCAGCTCGATTGCGACATCCGTTTTCGGAAGGAAGGTCTGCAGAGAGGTCGCCACAGCGACAACCTCCTGCTCAAAGGGAATGCCCAGGTGTTTGGCCAGGGTCAGTCCGCCGGATCCGGTGATGACAGGAGATACCCGGACGTCGCCTGTGACGGCGAAGCATTTCTCGATCAGGTCCTTGAGGGTCTGGCGAATATTGGCAAAATGGCGCTCATAGTCAGAGAAGAGGAGATGATTTTCCTCATCCAGGAGGGCAATTTTGACGGTGGTGGAACCGATGTCGATTCCAAGTTTGCAGAATTTCTCGTTAGCCATTGTTACTCCTTTGTGTCTTTGTAAGCGATTCGGGCAGGGACCATGTGCGTTGTCCCAATCGCTCCGTATGCCTTTCTGCCAATGTCTCGCGGTCGCGCCGCTGAATCAGAGGCTCTTGAATCTTCGAAAATGTCCTCTGTGGGTTCTTTCGGAGATGAAAAGTCACATACGATACTCCCATGGTGTAAACAGGGATCATTATAATTCCGATTTGAATTTGGCACAATGGAAGCAAAGTACAATATGAGGTACAGATAGCCGGATTTGTCGTCAAATTGACAGTAAATCTGGGGTTTCATATAATAGTGAAATCCAACGAAAGAGGGACTTTTCCTCTTCATCTGCAAGGAGAAAACTATGCTTGATAAATTGGAGAGAAGGCTGGGCCGCTACGCGATTCCCAACCTGACTCTTTGGCTGATCGGCGGCTATATCATCGGCTATATCTTATATTTTGCCTCTCTCTCAAGCGGGGCTAATTTTATTGCTATGATGACCTTAGAGCCCGCCAGGATCATTTACCATTTCGAGATCTGGCGTCTGATCACCTGGGTGATGATTCCGCCCTCTTACAGTATTTTCTGGGGCCTGATCATGATGCTCTTTTACTACCAGCTGGGACGGGTCTTAGAGCAGACCTGGGGAACCTTCCGCTTTAACGTCTATATTTTCAGCGGAATTCTCTTCACGGTCATCGGCGCTTTTCTCCTCTACGGGGTGGCCAGAATTCTCTACCCGGGTCAGAACATCTCCAATATCGGGACTTTCTTCTCGACCTCCTATATCAATATGTCGATTTTTCTGGCCTTTGCCGTCCTCTATGGGGATATGCAGGTATATCTCTATTTTGTGATTCCCATCAAGATGCGCTGGCTGGCCATTGTCTACGCGGGCCTGACTCTGTATGAGCTGCTGGCGACTGATTGGGGCGGAAGAGTGGCGATTATCGCGTCTCTGCTTAACTTCTTCATCTTCTTCCTGAGCAATCGGAAGAAAAAATGGTCCGCTAATCCGACCTTTGGACAGAGAGGCTTTGGCAAAGGGGCAGGGAATAAAACTCCCTGGTCCGGTTTTCACTACCAGGGGCAGGACCCCTTCTCGGGCGGACAGAGACAGCCGTCTGACAATAGTGACAGAGGCCGCTTCGGCAGTCAGAATCCGGGGAGTGCTTCCCAGTCGCGGGGGCCGATCAGCAGACATAAATGCGCCGTCTGCGGCAGGACGGAGATCACGAATCCCGAGCTGGAATTCCGCTTCTGCTCCAAGTGCAACGGAAATTACGAGTACTGTCAGGATCACCTCTTTAACCACAAGCATGTGATTTAGAGAAAGACATTGTGATGGCGGGGACAAAGTCTTGCACTGCTAAGACTGCGATCCGGGGCAACGGAATAATCGTGGAGCGCTTTTCAGAGAGAAACAGTAGAGAAGAATGGGTAAGGACAGGAAAATGGCAGAAGAGATGACGGCAAGAGAAGGGGCTGGGGAGAAAGTTTCCCGCAATTTTATTGAGATGGCGATTGATAGGGATCTGGCGGATGGAGTCTATGACCATGTGACAACCCGTTTTCCGCCGGAGCCCAACGGTTATCTGCACATCGGGCACGCCAAGTCCATACTTCTCAACTATGGTCTCTCTCAGGAATATGGGGGAGAATTTCATCTGCGCTTTGATGATACCAACCCGACCAAGGAGAAGGATGAGTTCGTCGAGGCAATTAAGGCGGATATTCATTGGCTGGGGGTGGACTGGAAAGACCATCTCTATTTTGCTTCTGACTATTTCGATCAGATGTACGATTACGCCAGGAAGCTGATCGCGGACGGCAAGGCCTACGCCTCTGATCTGAATGCGGATCAGATCCGGCAGACCAGAGGGAGTCTGACAGAGCCGGGGGAAGATGATCCTAACCGCAAGCGGCCGGCAGCAGAGAGTCTTCAGATCTTTGAGGATATGAGGGCGGGAAAATACGAGGACGGCGCTATGGTGATCCGCGCCAGGATTGATATGACCTCTCCCAATATCAACATGAGAGATCCCATTCTCTATCGGGTGGCCCATATGGAGCATCATCGTCAGGGCGATACCTGGTGTATCTATCCCATGTATGACTTCGCCCATCCCATTGAAGACGCCATTGAGGGAATCAGCCACTCCATCTGCACTTTGGAATTCGAGGATCACAGGCCCCTCTATGACTGGGTCGTAGACAACTGCGGCTTTGAAATGCCCCCGCGACAGATTGAATTTGCCAAGATGTACCTGCGCAATGTCGTCACCGGCAAGCGCTATATCAAGCGTCTTGTGGAGGATGGAATTGTGGACGGCTGGGATGATCCCCGCCTGGTCTCAATCGCCGCCCTGCGCAGGCGGGGCTTCACCCCGGAATCCATCCGCATGTTCGTAGAACTGACCGGAGTCTCCAAGGCCAACTCCGCCATTGAGTACCCGGAGTTGGAGTACTGTATCCGCGAGGATTTAAAGGGCAAGGCAAAGCGCATGATGGCGGCTCTCGATCCCGTCAGGCTTGTCATCGACAATTATCCCAAGGGACAGTCGGAGACCCTGATCGTGCCCAACAACAAGGAGAACCCGGAGCTGGGGGAGAGAGAAGTGACCTTCTCCGGAGAGCTCTACATCGACCGGGACGACTTTATGGAGGTCCCCGCTAAAAAATACCGCCGCATGTATCCCGGCAATGAGGTTCGCCTCATGAACGCCTACTATGTGACCTGCACCTCCTGCGAAAAGGATGAGGATGGCAGGGTGACGGTAATCCACTGTAACTATGATCCCGCGACCAGGGGAGGCGATTCCGTCGACGGCCGCAAGGTCAGAGGAACCATCCACTGGGTGGATGCGGCGACAGCCAAAAAGGTGAGTGTTCGCCTCTATGAGAACATCATTGATGAAGATAAGGGCGTCTACAATGAGGATGGCTCTCTCAATTTGAACCCCAATTCCCTGACTGTGCGGGAGGCCTATGTGGAAGCCGCTCTGGCAGAGGCGGAGGCAGAGGAGAAGTTTCAGTTCGTCCGCCAGGGCTTTTTTGTGGCAGACTTAAGAGATTCCAGGCCGGGTGCGCCGGTCTTCAACCGGATTGTGGGACTCAAGTCCTCTTACAGGCTGCCGGGGCAGAAGTGACTTACAGGGGCTGAAAGAGCTGAGAAACAGAAGCTTAAGGATGGGAGAGACAGGCTTCTGAAAGGAAAGCAGAAAAAGGAAATATAAAACACGGCAAGAGACATCTGAGTTGAGAAACTCGGATGTCTTTTTTATTGGACGTTTTTTGATTTACTTTTTGATTTATATGTTCATCTTTATTGAAGCGATCATCTATATTCCAACGTTCATCCTCTTTCCCTGACGGTGGGCTTTGTGCGTCTTTTCAAGGAAATCAAAGTGTTTATGATAGGAATCAGCAGACAGAGAAGCAGATGAAATGGTGACAGCTATGAGAGAGGATCATTTTTTTGACGAAATTCAGAGAAAGTTTTCCGATGTCATCATTCCGTCGGACCCGTATTCGCAGCCCTTTGCAGAGATCTATGACACCTTTCAGGCAGGGGAGGAGGAGCTTTCTCTATTCCTTTCCCTGGCAATGGAGAGTGGGAATAAGGTTTTAGAGCTGTGCTGCGGAAATGGGAGAATGACGATTCCGTTTGCTCAAAATGGCTTTGATATTACCGGCATAGATGTGTCGGAGGACATGCTCTCGATTCTGGAGGACAAGAAGAAGAGGCTGCCCGCCCCAATTGCCAAAAAAATCCATGTGCTCAGGCAGGATGTTTTTTCCCTGGACTTAAAAGAGCAGTTTGATTTTATTTTTCTGCCTGCCATAACGCTCTGTATTCTCATGGATGACCCAAAGAAGACGGCAGAGCTCTTTGGCAGGCTGGAAGGTCTTTTGACAGAGAGAGGGTGCTTCGCCTTCGATATCAGAGACTACGAGCAGCTGTCAGAGCCACGGATCAGACCTATTGTCCTGGATGATCAGATCTGTTTCAGCTATGAGAGGATCGATCGGATGCTGGGTCGGGCATATGGACAGTTTTTGTCCATCAAAAAAGACTCCATTGGCCGTTTACAACTGTATTCGGCTGTATCAAATAAAAAAATGATACTGGAGGACGAGCTTCAGCGGCTGATTGGCAGAACAAATTTCCAAATCGCCGGGAAAGAGAGTTTTGCTGACGGCAGTGAAAGGATGAAGCTCGTAATTCTAAAGAGAAAGGAGGAGACGCCATGGAAGCAATGATGAAAGAATTCGCAATTGAAGAAGTTGAGTCACTTGAGGCTCCTGTAAGCGGCAGAGCTGTTGCCGGCTTTGCGGCAGGCGGGGCATCGATTGCAGTTGTTGCAGGTGCAGCATATTTGGCATGTTAATTTCGGCGATTCGAAAGGAAAGACTATGAAACTGCAGCTTGAAGAAATGGAAGATGTGGAGCAGATGATGTCAAATCAGGACTTCTATCTGGTTGCATCAGCTGTAGGTGTAACGATCGGCGTGATTGTTACATTCACCTGACCGGAAAGGAGGGACACATGAATCTTCTTATCGAAGAAATGGAATCAGAAGAGCAGATGATGGATGACTTCTGGGAAGGCTATTGCTATGGAGTGATTGTTGTCGGCGGTGTCCTTATGGCTGCGACCTGAAGACCTGAAACCCTCAGCTGTGAATGATTGAATGAAGTTGCGGGGCTGTGAAGTGACGAAGGGCATTTGCTTTCGCTTTTCACAGCCCCCTTTTATGAAACAATATGAGTGAAGAGAAAAGATATAGACTTTCGCGCGGCCTGAATATTATGGAGATTGGCCAGGGCAGATATTCTGTATATGTAGAGGCAAAACAGAAAAACTATGTCATAGGAGAAAAAGAGTTCCAGCTGATCAGGGGAATTGAAGAGAATCAAACCCGCGAGGATATCGTCAGAAGCTGTCCGGACTTTTCCGAGGAACAGATCGACAGACTGACAGAGATTTTCCTGAATATGGGAGTGCTGATTCCAGAAGGCGCTATGGAAAGGAAAAACAGGCGCTTTTTTCGCGTCGGATTCCTTCGATATAAGTTAAAGCTGATCAGTGGAAATTCTTTCGCACAGACCAAATCATGGCGGCTGAAGATACTGAGTTTTATCTTTCTCTACACGTCTCTGCCGGTTTTAGGCCTTGGTCTATGGATGTGGAGAGACGACAGGGAGGCGATTTTACAGCCGACCCTGTATCTTCAATGCCCCTTTTACTTCTATTTCATACTGTTTTTTCTGATCACTGTGCTGCATGAGTTCGCTCACCTGACCGTCACCAGGAATCTTGGAGTCTCTGTTCCGGATCTTGGGCTGATGATCTACGGGCTCTATCCCGTAGCCTATACGAACATCAGCTTTTCGAGATTACTGCCAAGGCGAAGAGACCGAATGAAGTGCTTGTTTGCGGGAGTTCTGATGAACTGCTTATTGGGAGGTCTGTCGCTTATTGCCGGGAGATTTCTGACAGGCGCGGGAAGATCGATTCTCCTGGTCAATGCCATGCTCAATATCCTTTTAGCAGCCGCAAACCTGGTCGTTTTCTTCAAACTGGACGGATACTTTGTCCTGCAGGACCTTCTGGGGATTCCTCACCTGTATGAGAGGAGTCTTGAAGAGGTCACCCAATTCTTCGGGACTTTTTTCATGAAATGGATACGCAGGGATGACCGCGCAATCAGCAGAATGAAAGCGGGCGTCAAGGTGAGACAGATGAATATCGCGGAGGAGGAGAGAGTATTTTTCTGTATCTACGGTCTCTTATGCACGCTGTATATTCCGATGATGGCGCTTTCCGCGATCGCGGTACTGATACCTTGATTTCTCAGATGAGGGCATGTATGAAACTCTACTTAAACCGATATCAGCCAATCATCATGAATGCTTCCGATGAAGTTTATTTTCCCTATGTCGACAAGACCTTTTATCCGAGAGAGCAAATCGATGATCTGAGGAGAGAGGAGGGAATTGACGAGGAGGAATTGGTCCGCAGCTATGGGAAGGAGCAAATCGACAAGTGGAAAAAAGTGCAGATATTGCTTCCCTTTCCGATTCAGGCCTGTGGCCGGTATTCCAGGGAGTCATCCTTTGAGTACTTTCTGCATATGGACGGGTGCAGGAATAAATTAGAGAGTGCCAGAGTTCTGATTCTGGGCTGTGGAGGAATCGGAAGTCATGTTGCTTGGAACATGGCGGCCCTGGGGATTGGTCATGTTTTCCTTGTGGACAGCGATGTGGTTGAGGAGAGCAATTTGAACCGTCAGCTCCTGTACGACACGGACGATATCGGAAAATCAAAGGAAGAAGTCCTTGGGAGCAAGCTGAAAAAAATAAATCCGAATACAAAAATCTATCCGATCCATCAAAGGGTGGATTGTAAAGAAGCCCTGGAGGACCTGCTTGTCAATACAAGACCGGATGTGGTTGTAAAGTCCTTTGACTCGCCGATATACATATCCAGATGGCTGGATGAGGCCTGTGAGAAATTAAACTGTCCTTATGTGTGTGGAATTATGAACGGAACCAGGCAGCTTCTCGGCCCGACCTATCTGGGCAGGGGGACAGCGAGATTCAGTGATTTTTTCTATATTGATCCGGACATGGAAAAAGTCGGCGGCATTGCCCCGTCACTGAGCTTTGAGCTGATGGAAATGGCAGCGGGTCTGTCGGAGGAGGTCTTTAAGCTCCTGACAGGATATGGAAATTTGAATTATAAGAACCGAATCATAGAGTCAGAGAATATCTCCAATATCAAAAACGTGATAACGACAGACCTCTATGACGCCAAGAGCGCAAGAGGAAGGGGAGATATTTTTCGCAATCTGTTGATTCTGGTTTTTATTTACTGGATTGGAAGCATCTTTTTGCATACGGGCGGAGCCGCGCTGGCCCTGACGCTTCTCTATGCGCTCATCGCCTCAGCCCTCATCAGTGAGGAGGAAAGGTCTGCCCTGCTCTGCGCCAATGTCTTCTCTTTATTTTGCATTGGGATGAATTACTTCAATCAGACGGTCGCGCGTCATGAACCAATGAATCATCCCGGAGACCTGCTGGTCCAGTTTACAACGGTTATTACAGTGGTAAGCGTCTTGCTCCTGCTGTTTACCGCCGTAGAAATGTTGGTGTGGAATGGCAAAAAAAGGATTATCCGCTACATGAGAGGAAGGGGGAATGGAGAATGAGTCAAGACCAAAATTTAAGAGAATTGAGCGCGTCCAAACACAAGGACACCACGCCGGATATGACAATTCAGCGGATCCGGGGTATTTTGTCTGAGCTCAAGATAGAGACCCGGGAATCGGTTCTGGAGAATCAGGAGATCAACACCTGCTCTCTGAGACTCTCTCTTAAGGATTCATCCGCAGGCAGTAATGGGAAGGGGATGTCGAAGGAATTCGCGAGAGCGAGTGCCTATGCTGAATTTATAGAGCGCCTTCAAAATAACAAGATGGCAGCGAACGCGACTTTTAACAATGTCCTTCACGAGAAGAAAAATGACCATTACATTTTCACGGATGAGAGCTTCCTGTCCGCGGAGGAGCTTATCCGGGAGGAAAACGCCTTTCTCAGATTCTTTTTTCAAACGAGAACAGACGACGAGCGGCAGTGCGATAAGTCAGAATTGCTCAGAAGATATCAGAAGCTTGATTATAATGTGCATCGCACAAGAGATTTTCTCTGTGTACCCTATTTTTCTGTCTGTGAAAAAAAGGACGTGTATATTCCGTATTTCATGCAGAACATGTTCTACGGGAGCAATGGAATGTGCGCGGGAAACACGATCGAGGAGGCTCTGGTGCAGGGGTTGTCAGAAATTTTCGAGAGGCGCGTCCAAAAGGAACTGATTATGAAACAGCTGTGTCTCCCGGACATTCCCGAATCCTACATCAGAAAATATGAAGATATTTACAGGATGTACCAGACGGTAAAAAGGAACAGAAACTTTAATATCTATATCAAGGACGGCTCTCTGGGCGGCAGGTATCCGGTGTGCGTTTTGGTGATCGCGGATAAAAACAGCGGCTGGTTCGGTGTGAAAATGGGATCGCATCCTGATTATCACATCGCGATGGAACGTCTCTTTACAGAGGCAACCCAGGGGATTGACCTGAAAACATTTTCAAAGAAATCCTATCTCCTGTTCAGCAACAGCAATGTGAGCAATGTCAATAACCTGCAGAACAGCTTTAAGACAGGGGATGCCGCCTATCCCTATCAACTGTTTGGAGAGGATTATGACTATCCCTTTGTAAAGCCAAGGGATTTTACAAGAGCCGATAATCAGGAAATGCTTTCCTACGCTGTCAATATCATAAGACAGGAGGGATATGATCTTCTCATTCACGACGCGTCTTATCTTGGCTTTCCGAGCTATCACATCATTGTGCCGGGATTTTCAGAGATGAATGTGGCGACAAAAAATGATTTTGAGGCGGATAATACGCGCTATCACGTGCAGAAGCTGGTCTATCATCCCGAGCTGATCGACGAGAAGAATGTCTCCTATCTGATCAGTGATATCAGCTATTACCAGCATGCTCTGCAGAGCAACACGCTGACGGATTTCGCGGGATATCATCTTGAGGAATCGTGTACAGGTTCAAAGTATGGTGTCGATCTCCTCTATTTCAAGGCCATGCTCTATGTATACGAGGAGGACTATGAGAGAGCCCTTCAGCTTTTGGAGCTGATCCTGCGAATTCTGGAGGACAGAGAAATCTCTGAGGACGAGATGACCTATTTCAGGGCGGTCAGGTCATATCTGGAGGGAATGGTTTACGTGATGAGCCACAGAGAGGTAATTAGCTGTCTTCGAAAACTATATGACGAGCGGTATGTGAACCGCCTGGATGATTATTTCAAGGACGCGAAGCAGGCGCTGGTAAAACAGTATCGCGGCTATGACAGGGATTACAGAACAAGAAGCTATCAGATGCTTCTGGAATTGACCGAGAAGTATGTCCGCAGTCAGGAGAAAAGCCGCAAGAGGGGCAATGAAGAGATAAGGGCTCTGGGGATATGCTGAGTAAAAATAAGAAGCTTGATTTTACTTTGTTAGACGACTGTTTCATGGTGAAGAACTGCGGGACGGGAAAGTATGTAAAACTGGGCAGCAGGGAAACGCGGTTTCTCTATGATCTGATCGGAGAAGAAGTGATTCCGGTTCCGGCGGGAGAGGAGATGCCCTCTCTTCGTCCGGAGGAAAAGCGCTTTCTGCAGTCCAAGTTTGAGCAGTTTGGTTTCATCGGAAAAAGCGCTGATGTCAGAAGAGAAAAGAGGAATGTGTTTGACTGTTCGATTGTGAGCTTTGGGAACAGCAGGATCTGTAAAAAATGGATCGGCTTTTGGGCGGGCTTTATTTCAAAGGGCGGTCTGGCCCTGCTTTTTCTTTCTCTTGTCGCGATGCTGTCCATGGTTAAGCTCTTTTATCCGGTCTATCTGCGCGCGGTCACCACAGTCGTTACAGAGACGCGATGGTCTGCGGTGATTGCGATGTATCTGATTTATCTGATCAGCGGAATTTTTCATGAGACAGGCCATCTCGCCGCCTGTTGGAAATTTACGGGAATGTACGGGCGCTTTGGGCTGAAGCTTTACTTTGGCTTTCCGACATTTTATTCCGATGTGAGCGATATCTATCGGAGCTCTAAGAGAATGCATGGGATCGTCACCTCCCTGGCAGGTGTCCTGATGAATCTGGAGCTTTTTTTCTTCTCCCTCTGTTTGATTCCGGCCTTTGCCAAAGCTGAGAGGCTTATGTCCTGCCTGCTCATGTTTGGAGCCTTCAACCTGGGCAGTTTCATCGTAAACCTGATTCCATTCGCTAAATTTGACGGTTACTGGTTGATTCGAAACATCAGTGGGATCAACTATTTGTATGATAAATCGGTCTCGCTCACGATGCTCTTTCTCTTGAGACATGGGTCCTATTCCATGCTGCAAGAGAAGAAGAAGAGCCTTCTGGCCCTGTATGGGGCTGCCTGTCTGGCCTATAGCGTCTGCCTCTGGTATCTGTTCGCCAGGGCCGTGATGACCTACCTGGAATTATTGAAGCTGTCAGACACTGGCATGCAGATTGGCCGGATCTTATTATGGATTGTCGTTCTTGCCGGAGAGGGCAGTTTTTGTGTCAGATATTACAGTAAAGCGAGGAATTACATTGGAGAGAATGCTGCTTATTAATTTTGTGAGGGAGGAAAATGGTCTTTACGCTCTCAGAAAAGACCGCCACACAGAAGAGGTCCGGGAGAAATTGCAAGACAGCTATCGCGCACAGGTACTGGAAATAGAGCTTTTACCCAATGTGTATGAGCTGATTGAAGAAATTCGGGCCTATGACATGAATCATGTCGGCATCCTGGTGAATCCGTCCAATACCCGCTATGTCAAGGACTTTTCTGTGATTTTATCCACAGAATGCGCGGACCTGAAGATACACATGTATCCGATCGAAAGCCTGGACAGGGAATATGATGACTCCGCGCTTTGGAGAGGGACCAGATTTTTCCTGACGGGTCTTTATCCGTCGGCACAGAGAGAAAATATGGTCACAAAACATATCTGTATGGAAGATATCTCAGAGGATCTTTTGAAGGGGATCGCGGGTTACGTCGGTATGAACCACAATCTCTTTGTCAGAGGGGCGGGCAGTATGGATTTTAACCGGGTCAGTCGTACCGGTTATCTTGCGTCAAATGCGACACAGATCATCAGAGAGGAGGGCTGCAGTCGACTCGTGATGAACGGAGGGGAGAGTGAAAAGAGATTTCTTTTTACCGGATACGCCCAATATCGGGAGCCGCCGGACGGTGCTGAGATGAACACGTATGTGGGAATCTACAGAAGAGAAGATTTGGATGCCTTTCTCGCGGATATGAGGGAATACGCGAGGACAGGCCTGGTCAGGCAAAACAGAATGTGGAAGCCGGATATGATTGACATGTGCCGCTTCTGTAATTCGAGCAATTGCTCGGTGGATTCCATGCAGCGGCTGCGGGTGAAAAGAAGCGGCCTGTATCCCTGTCTGACTTCTGACTATTGCGCCGGGACGGCAGGGGAGCCCTTCTTTCGCCTATCCGTCAGAATCAAGCGGGACAAGTCCGCGGCGGCGAATCACAGGGACTGCGTAAACTGCGGGAGCCGGGAAAGCTGCAGCAAATGCATCGCCCTTCCGGAATTCTTGTCGCAGGAGGACTTTTGCAAGCTGATGACAAACGAGATGAGATTTTCTTATCTGTATAAGTCATTGCTGGCTCTGAAGTTTATTTTCAATTCCAGGATCTTAAGGCCGGAGGATGATATCAGAGTGGTTACTCCTCTGAATCAGAAGGATCTGTGTCAATCGAAAGAGTTTATCCTGGATGAGGACAGCTTTCTGATGGAGAAAAGGGCAGGAGAGAGGGAGTACATTCTCTTTTCGATTCGAAGGGCAAAGGTCTTTCGGGTCAATGAGAATTTCTTCCGATTGAGTGAAATCGCGGCGAGAGGCTGTGATATCGAGGCGTGCGCCAGGGCCTTCGGATACGCGACCGAGGAGGAGAAAAGGTCAATTCAGGAAGCGTATCGACAGGTGATTTCAAAGCTGCAGGATCTGCATATGTTAGGAGGATGAGTATGGCAAAAAACAGTGTGATCTATCCTTTGTCCAATGTGAACAAACAGAGCCAGAGTATTCTCATCCAAAGAGGAGAGGGAAGCTATGTCCTGGATGAAAACGGGCGAAGATACCTTGATTTGAACAGCGGACTGTGGAATGTGCCCCTGGGCTATGGCCTGCGGCAATATGAGAGGATCATTGCGGAGCAGTGTCATACCCTGCACTATGTCAACCTGATCAGCGCGTCATCGCCCATAACAGACCAGTTCGCGGATGAAATGATTGATTATGCGGGCGGGGGATTTGTCAGGCTGGTCTATGCCTGCTCAGGTTCTGAGGCGGTGGAGTGCGCAGTGAAAATCGCCCGAAAATATATGCATATCAGCGGGCAGCCGGAAAGGAAGGTGATATTGTCTTTTGACATGTCCTATCACGGAACGACCTGTGCGGCTATGTCTGTCAGCGGTATGGTAAGGGAGACGGTGGAATACGCTCCGTTGATGGAAGGAGTCCGATTCTTACGAACGCCGTTTTTCCCGGGAACCAATGGCGCTGAGAAGGAAGAGAAAGAGAGAGAGGAGTATCTGAAGGACCTGGAGAAAAATTTTCGGGAGCAAGATGTCGCCGCAGTCCTCCTGGAGCCGGTTATGGGATCGGGTGGGATTATCAGCCTGCCGGACTGGTATCAGACAAGGCTCTTTGATCTGATCAGGCGATATGGGGTTGTCCTGATTGCGGACGAGGTCGCTACAGGATTCGGCCGAACCGGCTGTAAATTCGCGTCTGAGAAGTTTTCTGTAAAACCGGATCTTCTATGTCTTTCGAAGGCGGTCACGAATGGGATTATGCCAATGGGGGCCGTGCTGATCAACAGGAGAATAGCAGACGCGTACGCGTCAAAGAAGGAGTATATCAATCATTTTTCGACACAGAACGGAAATCCGATTGCCTGCGCGATCGGGTGCGAGACCCTTCGGCTGATTGATGAGAAGATGATCAGAACAATTAACCGGCAATCGGATCAGTGGAGGACATTATTAGAGGTCTTAAGACAAGGCCAGCCCCGTGTCAGAGAGATCAGGATACAGGGGCTTATGATTGCGATTGATCTGGTGGATAATGAGGAAAAGCCGGTATCCATGGATGAACTTGGTCTGCTGGAGTCCTTTGCGCTGCGGCAGGGAATGCTCCTGTATATCTTTCAATGTCCCGGCAGGACTGCCGGGCTGATGCTGATGCCACCCTACGAGCTCACGAAAGAGGAGATAGCCAGAGCTGTCAGAGCGCTCGACAAGGTGATTGAGAGCATCGGATAAGGGGGCGGACCATGTTATTGGAGAAGAAGGTGAGCGTAATCACCGGCGCGCTCGGCGCGATCGGGCAGACAATGACCCGGATGTTTTTAAGAGAAGGAGCCCTGGTCATAGGGACAGACTTAGACAAGGCGGTTCGAGAAGAGGAGGCCTTCATAGAGAGGGTAGGCCGTGAATTTGGCGATCAATATATTATTCTCTCCTGTGACATTAGCAAAGTTGAAGAGATTCGTTCTCTCGGAAGAAAAATAAGCGAGAGAGGGCTGGTTCCGGAAATTCTGGTCAATAATGCGGGAATTAACTACCTGGGATACGCCAGAGATGTCACTGAGGAAAACTGGGATCATATTTTAGGGGTGAATTTAAAGGGGGCATTTTTTATGAGCCAGTGTATCGGGAAACTGATGATGGAGGGGAAAGGAGGAGCCATTGTAAATATCGCGTCTCAGCACGGAGAGGTCGCGAATCTGCAGCGTGCCCCCTATTGCGCCAGCAAGGCGGGATTAATTAATTTAACGCGCGCCCTGTGTCTGGAGTGGGCGGAGTATGGAATACGGGTTAACAGTGTGCTTCCCACCTTTGTGCTCACAGAAAAAAATGAGCAGATGCTGATGCAATCCGGCAGGTACAGGACTTATATGCGGGAAATACCACTGAGAAGATACGCGACGGCTGAAGATGTTGCCAACGCGGTTTTGTTTTTCGTGAGCGACAGGGCGTCTATGATCACAGGACAGGCTCTGGCGGTTGACGGAGGCTATCTGGCAAAATAAGAGTTTGATAAGGAGGATTGACATGAATCAGGGATTACTTGCTTTTTTGCTCGTATTGATTGTACTGGTGAACTTGCTCTTGAGGAACACAAAGGTGTTAATCGCGAGCGCGGTTTTAGTGGTAATTATGATTATCATTGTCTTCGCCAGATATGGCAGAAAGGGTTGATCAAAAGAGAAGGAGATATTTGTATGGAAGCTATCGTTATAGCGCATGATTTAGAAAAGAAATACAGGATTTCGCGAAAACAGCAGCGGCTGGACCAAAGCAAAAGCAGGGAAAAAATCGCCCTGTCAGGTTTGAGTTTTACGGCGAACCAGGGAGAAATCTATGCCCTGCTGGGACCGAATGGCGCGGGCAAAACAACCAGCCTGCGCATTCTGTCCGCGCTGATAAAAGCGGACAGGGGAGACTGCAGCATCAATGGAAGCAGTGTTTCGAAAGAGCCGGAAGCGGTGCGCGCGCAGATCGGTTTTCTCACGTCAGAACTGAAATTAGAGGATTATTTCACTCCGAATTATCTCTTTGATTTTTTCTCGGAATTGAATCATGTGCCCGCGAAAACAAGAGATGAGAGAAAGAATAAGCTCTTTGAGCGATTCGGGATCAGTCGCTTCGCGGAGAGTAAGGTCGCCGATTTGTCTACCGGAATGAAGCAGAAGGTCTCCATCGCAATCTCTCTGGTTCACGATCCGGAAATTATTATTTTTGATGAGCCGACAAACGGATTAGATGTGATTACCGCGCGAACAGTTATGGATTTTCTGCGGGAAGAAAAGGCTCGTGGGAAGACCATTATTATTTCAACGCATATTTTTGACCTGGTAGAAAAGCTGGCCGACCGGGTCGGCTTTATCATGAAGGGAAGGCTGGTCAGAGAGGGGACTCTGGAGAGTCTGACCAGGGAAAAGAGTCTGGAGGAGGTTTTTTTTGAAATTTATTTAAATGAGGTGGGCGATGAGACTTAAGAATATCAATGCGATTATTAAAAAGGAACTGACCCGTTTTATCACGGATAAGAGGCTCTTGTTTGTATCCGTATTCATGCCGGGGATTATGATTTTTCTGATGTACAGCTTACTGGGAGCTTATATCAATGGCAGCGAGAAAAAAGAGGAGACAAGCTACCATATCGCTGTGTACCATCTGCCGGAGAGCCTGGCCACACTAAAAAGCCTGAAAAATGTTGAGATGGAAAGCATGGGAGAGGCCGGTCAGTTAAAGGAGTATCAATCTCAAGTCAGGAGCGAAAAATTAGACGCGGCAGTTGTTTTCTCAGATACGTTTGACAGCAGCATGAAGGCGATAAAGGAAGGGCGGCCAACAAAGGCGGAAGAGATCAGCATCTACTATAATTCGGGCAATGACAAGAGCAAGGCGGCCTACGCATATCTGCAGTCTTATTTTAACAGCTATGAGTCCTCCCTTTTCAATGCTCTGGATATCAATGCCGGGGGAGGCCAATATGATCTGGCAAGTGATGAGAAGGGCATCGCGAAGACGCTTTCGGGTCTTTTGCCGATGCTGATTATGACAATCCTGTTCAGCGTGTGTATGTCTCTGGCGCCGGATTCGATTGCCGGAGAAAAAGAGCGGGGAACGATTACAACCTTGCTTGTAACGCCGGTGAAGCGGTCGGATCTCGCCATAGGAAAGATCCTGTCACTTGGCATTCTGGCTATGGCAAGCGGGATCTTCAGCTGCCTGGCAATCATTTTGTCCATGCCGAAGATCTTTGGCAGTGATCAGCTAAAGGCGTCCATGTACGGGGGGAAGGATTACTTTTTCCTTCTGCTTGTCGTTCTATCGACCATTCTTGTCATGATTGCCATAACCTGCCTGATTTCAGCAAACGCGAGATCGATCAGGGAGGCGAGCACAAGCATCGCGCCCCTGACATTTGCGGTTATCATGATTGGCTTTTCGGGAATGTTTATTCCATACACGGAGACGACAACAGCAATGTATGTGATTCCTCTTTTTAACAGCGTGCAGTGTCTGACCGCGATCTTCGCAAAGGACTTTCGCGCGGTCAACTGTGTGGTGGCGACGATCAGCAATATTGTCTGTGTGATTCTTATGACAATGGGGCTGGCGAAGATGTTTAACAGTGAAAGAGTGATGTTTAACAGGTAAAAAATGTCAGTGAGCCTGCGTCAGAGAAAGGGGACAATCGTCCGCGCCTGTCAAAGAATGAAAAGCACCGCGTACTCTTCAGTACGCGGTGTGTGGAATGCTCAATGGTATTGCTCAATAACGTTACATTCAAAAGTAATCAGTGCAAGAGTCCCAAAATAACATCAATAAGACAGCTTAAAAACATGATGATCCCTCCTTACTATAATATGCGTATTTCCTGTTACGCTTTTATTTTACAGAGAGGGGATCTTTTTTTCTCTTGAGAAAAGGCGAACGTTAAAAAATCGTGCTAAACGTCTGACCGCATCAGGCTCTCAGTCATACTTGTGCTCAGGCCCTCAGCCATACCTCTGCTGTGAACACACCGTCCTTGATATTGGTGTGAAAAAGCCCCTCATATTTTTCGACCGATCTGCGGATGTTTGAGAGTCCGAAGCCGTGGTTTTCGGTGTCGGCCTTGGTCGTCGCGCAGATCTGCTGATTGCTTGTGCTGTTTATGACCTTCATATACCAGGTCGTCTGTCTGGAGTATATTTCGATATCTATGAAGCCCTCGTCCGGATTCATGACCTCGACTGCCTCAACCGCGTTTTTCAGGAGGTTTGACACGATGATGCAGAGGTCGCGGCCGCTGACTTGAAGCTCCTCTTTCATAAAGCCCTTGATGTTGATTTTGTATTTTCGCGCTTTCAATGGGGCAAGATAGTAGTTGAGCATGGTGTTGACTATTTCATTGCCGATATCGATATTTTGCCGGCTGATATTTGTGATCTCATCCAGCATTTCCCTGGTAAATGACCTCGCGGTATGGATTTCCTGATGCTCAAGGTAATACTGTATCTGCACCAGCTGAGCGATGGTGTCATGCCGATACTGGCGGGTTTCCTTCTCTTTTTCCAGCAGCTGCTCAAAGTAGATGCGCTGCTGCTCAATGTATTTTTCGGTCACGAAGCGCTCGTAATCAGACCGCATCTTCGCGTTGATATAGTAGATGATAAAAAATGAGGAGTACAGGATGATGATGCCGCCAAGGACCAGCAGAATCTGCCCCAGCCACAATATGTGCCCCGTATAATTTTTCTCGATAAATGAGGTGAAAAAAGAGTAGAGGACAGTAATCACAAACAGGAGCATGGCATAGATGCAGTTGAATTTCAGGGGGAGGATAAAGCTGTTCGGAAGCATCTGTTTAAGCTTTGCAACATAAAGTCCCCATATCATCGATACGATGATCGCCAGAGTCAGAAGGGTCTTTCCGATATCATCCCGCACGCCGGCGATATTACATATGTACCGGATGAGTGAGCCGGCAATCTCCAAAATTGGGAAGGCGACGATAAAGAGCTGAAAAAAGGTCTTAAAATCAATGATCAGGAAGAAATAAATGCAGAAGGCACCCAGGATCATTCCGGCGATCAGAAGCTGAGAAAGGCGATGGCAGCGCGTTATGGCCAGAAAAAAGGAACCCAGCAGGGCGGCAGTGACTGGAAGATATATTATTGTTTTTTGCGGAACCCTCGTTTCTCAAAGAAGGTGTAAAAGAAGGACAGATATTCAAAAACAGTCAATAGCAATATTGCTCCCGACTCCACATATTGCATCAGTTACCCCCAGTATGCTTCATTCTCAAAGAGCTTCTTTTTGACGTCCGTTTCCCTGCGAAAGGATACCATGGCCCGTATGCCGTTGTTTAAGGTGATCACCCGATCCTGAATATCGGCGACATGCGTCATATTAACCAGAAAGCTCTTATGTACCCTGAGAAATAAGTCAGGGCATAGCCTGGCTTCCAGATTTTTTAAGGTGAGATTGACAGAGATATTTCGGTCTTTCAGATACAGGATTGTCTTATTGCGGTATGCCTCAGCCATATAGAGCTTTTTTTGATTGATCTTCCACTGGCGGCCGTTTACTTCTACAAGCAGGTCGGGGAAGGTCCTCTGTTTTTTGCGCGCGCTCTCTACGGCCTCATACAGCTCAGAGAGTTCGATGGGTTTGGTGACGAAACGGGTGGCCCCAATCCGGAAAGCGTCCTTGAAACGCTCTCGCTTTGAAGTCAGCATAATAATATTCACATTCGGATTGAGCAGGGTCAGTTTTTCAGATGCCGCAATACCGTCTGTTTCGGGCATATCAATATCCATCAGGATCGTCTGCTGATCCTCGGCATGAGAGAGAAGTGTTTTGGCATTATAAAAATGCTGCAGCTGCAGCTCGACATTTCTCTTTTTATAAAATTTGAGCAGATATTTCGCAACAACTTCGTGAGTTATTTTATCGTCATCACAGATCGTCAGAGAAAAAGTATCCATTGATGCCCCCTATGAGGTATTCACATAACAACCTCCCCTGTGATGAATACAGGCGCAGAATCTGCGCCCGCACACGTATATTATATAAAAAAGCCCGGTGCGGTTCAAACCTGATCACATACGGACAAGTACAAATCACATACGGACAAGTTCAAATCAGATCACATATGAAGGCGGCCCCCGCCTTCATGATTGCCTGGAAATACCATGATCCCCATAAAAGATCAAGCGCTTTTACCTAGACTTGGCCTTCTTCTCCACATGCTCGAGCATCTGGGCGCGAACCTTCAGGGGGAGGCCGAAGAGGGTGATGAAGCCCTGGGCGTCATGATGGTCATACTGGTCGCCGGTGGTGAAGGAGGCCAGTGACTCAGAGTAGAGGGAGTAGGGGGAAGTCGTACCGGCCTTGATGATATTGCCCTTGTAGAGCCTGAACTTGACCTGGCCGGTCACATAGGTCTGGGTGGAGAGTACGAAGGCGCGCAGGGCCTCGGAAAGAGGAGTGAACCACTTGCCCTCGTAGACGACCTGAGCCAGCTTGTTGCCGATATTCTTCTTCTCCTCCATGGTGGCGCGGTCGATGCAGAGCTCCTCGAGCTGGCGGTGAGCCTCCATCAGAATGGTGCCGCCGGGAGTCTCATAGACGCCGCGGGATTTCATGCCGACCACCCGGTTCTCCACGATGTCAATGATGCCGATGCCGTGCTTGCCGCCCAGACGGTTGAGCTCACGAATGATGTCGGCCGCTTTCATCTGCCTTCCATTGACAGAGGTGGGAACGCCGGCCTCGAAGGTCATAGTCACTTCCTCCGCCTCGTCGGGAGCCTCCTGAGGGGTCTTGGACAGAACCAGAAGGTGCTTGTAATCCGGCTCCAGAGAAGGATCCTCCAGCTCCAGCCCCTCGTGAGAGATATGCCAGAGATTGCGGTCACGGCTGTAGGACTCGTCAACGTCAAAGGGGAGGTCAATGCCGTGGGCCTTGCAATAGTCGATCTCGTCCTGACGGGACTCCAGGGTCCACTTGTCATCACGCCAGGGGGCAATGATCTCGATGTCAGGGGCCAGAGCCTTGATGGAGAGCTCAAAGCGGATCTGATCGTTGCCCTTGCCGGTGGCGCCATGACAGATGGCGACGGCGTCCTCCTTGCGGGCGATCTCAACCAGCTTTTTGGCGATGCCGGGGCGCGCCATAGAGGTACCCAGAAGATATTTATTCTCATAGACCGCGTCGGCCATAACGCAGGGGATGATGTAGTCCTCGGCGAAGGAGTCGGTGATATCCTCAATATAGAGCTTGGACGCGCCGCAGTAGCGGGCTCTCTCTTCCAGTCCGTCCAGCTCTTCTCCCTGACCGCAGTCAACGCAGCAGCAGATGACCTCGTAGCCGTAGTTCTCCTTGAGCCAGGGGATGATTGCGGTCGTATCCAGACCGCCGGAGTACGCGAGAACAACCTTGTCTTTCGCCATGATACATGTCCTTTCTTGACAGCTTTTTCTTTTGAACTGAACTAAATATACAGGAAAATCAGCGGATCAAGCAAGTGTAAAAATATACATATTTTAAGAATAAAAATACATATTTTGAGCGTAAAATGACGAATCAATGAAATGACAAGGAGAAATACGGATAGAAAAATTTGGTGAAAATGCAAGAATATGCAGAATGAACTTGTAAAGAGGGCAGAGACAGGTGTAAGATAAGCAGGCCTGAAGAGCCCTGAAATAAAATTCATAGGATCTTCATAGAGTGACGACCAGCGGCCGTCTGGCCCTGGCGCACATCTCCAGGGACACAGCTACAGCGGCCGCCCTGGCCTTCTACCGCAGGGTGGAGCAGGAGGGCAAGGGGAATGTCGACATGAACGTATGGTATGAGTGAATAGGATAGAATATGGAAGCGAAGATCAATTACACAATTCGCACCATGAGGGAAGAGGACTATGATCGGGTTCTTGCTCTCTGGAAGAGCATCCATGGGCTCGGTCTGCGAAGCATCGATGATTCCAGAGAGGGGATTGCCCGCTTTATCCGCCGGAATCCGACGACTTCCATTGTGGCGGAGATGGATGGCAGAATTGTGGGAACGGTCCTGTGCGGACACGATGGAAGAGAGGGAAGCTTCTATCACGTCTGTGTCGCTGACAGCTGCCGCAAGAGAGGAATCGGCGGGGCCATGGTGACAGCCGCCATGCTGGCTCTGCGCAGGGAGCACATCAATAAGGTGATTCTGATTGCCTTTCAATCCAACGAACTGGGCAATGCCTTCTGGCGGGAAGAGGGCTGGAGTCGAAGGGAAGATATTCATTCCTATGCGTTTATCCTGAACGGGGAGAATATCACCCGCTTTAACAGGCAGTCGGGTCTGGCATAGAGCATTGTTTTATCAGAGGGCAGGAGAGGAGGTGCCAATGTATCAGGTGATCGAGGGCGGCGTTGCCGCTGCCAGTGGCTTTCGCGTCGGACATACTGCCGCGGGGATCAAGTACCGGGAGAGAGTAGATATGGCTCTGCTGGTCTCTGACAGCTCCTGCGCGGCTGCGGGTGTCTTTACCAGGAATGTGGTCAAGGCAGCGCCGGTTCTCTGGGACAGGCGGATTGTCAGGGAGAAGGGAACAGCCCGCGCCATTGTCGTCAATGCGGGAATCGCCAATGCCTGCACGGGTCAGCGGGGGCTTGGGGTCTGCGGGAAGACAGCAGATTGTGCCGCCAGGGCCCTCGGACTTGCGCCGGAGGAGGTTCTGCTGGCTTCTACCGGTGTGATCGGGATGGATCTGCCCCTGGATCGGATCTGCGCAGGAATCGGGGCTATGGCTTCTGACCTTCAGTCCGGCCCTGTGGCCGGTCATCGGGCAGCCAGAGCCATTATGACAACAGACACTTCTCCCAAGGAGGCTGCGGTGACGCTGACTTTAGATGGGAAAAGGGTGACTATTGGCGGTATGGCCAAGGGCAGCGGGATGATCCATCCGGATATGTGCACCATGCTCTGTTTTATCACAAGCGACTGCGCCATAGAGCAGAGCCTTTTGCAGCAGGCCCTGGCAACGGTTGTGCCGGACACGTTCAACATGATCAGCGTGGATGGAGATACTTCGACCAATGACACATGTCTGCTTCTCGCCAATGGACAGGCAGACAACCGAAGAATTGACAGGAAAAATGAGGACTATGAGGCGTTTGTCAAGGCCCTGTCAGCGGTCTGCGGCTCTCTGGCCCGGCAGATGGCCGCGGACGGAGAGGGAGCGAGCTGCCTCTTTGAGGTCAAGGTGAGAAATGCCCGCTCTGACGCGGAGGCCAGAATTCTGGCTAAGTCGGTGGTGACCTCTTCCCTGACCAAGGCGGCCATCTATGGTCATGACGCCAATTGGGGCCGCATACTCTGCGCTCTGGGATATTCCGGTGTGGACTTCGATCCGGATCGGGTAGACCTCTATTTCTCGTCTGAAAAGGGAAAAATCCAGCTGGTCAAGGACGGTCTCGCCCTTGATTACAGCGAGGCAAAAGCGACAGATATATTGACCGCCCCAAAAGTAACGGCGATTTGCGACATGAAACAGGGAGACCATGAGGCCACGGCCTGGGGCTGTGATCTGACTCATGACTATGTAACCATTAACGCGGACTACCGATCATAGGACCTGCAAGAGATGATTCGAGGAGAGAGACACAGATGGAAAACGGCACGATTTCAGACAAGAAGATCGAAGAGATTCAGGACAAGGCCGCGACATTGATCGAGGCAATCCCCTATATTCAGCGCTTTAACCGCAAGGTGATTGTGATTAAATACGGCGGCAGCGCCATGCTGGATGAGGAGCTGAAAAAGGACGTCATCCAGGATGTGGTTCTCTTGAAGCTGGTCGGATTTAAGCCTGTCATTGTCCATGGAGGAGGCAAGGAGATCAGCAGCTGGGTCGGCAAGGTCGGCATGAAGCCGAGCTTCATCAACGGTCTGCGTGTGACGGATGAGCCAACCATGGAGATCGCAGAGATGGTCTTAAATCGCGTCAACAAGTCACTGGTCCGTATGGTTGAGGAGCAGGGAGTTCACGCCGTTGGAATCTCCGGCAAGGACGGCGGTCTGCTCAAGGTGACAAAGAAATTGTCCAAGGGGCAGGATATCGGCTATGTGGGAGAGGTCAAGGAGGTTCACCCGAAGATTCTGCTGGATCTGCTGCAGAAGGATTTCCTTCCGATTGTCTGCCCGATCGGGTATGACGATCACTATGATACCTATAATATCAACGCGGATACGGCTGCCTGCGCGATTGCCAGGGAGCTTCAGGCAGAGAAGCTGGCCTTTTTGACTGACATCGAAGGAGTCTATCAGGACTCAAATGATCCCAGGACGCTGATCTCAGAGCTGACCGTCTCTGAGGCCCGCAAGCTGATGAAGGACGGCTGTATTACAGGCGGGATGCTGCCCAAGATAAACAATTGTATTGAGGCGGTTGAGAACGGAGTCAACAGAGTTCATATTCTGGATGGCCGCCTGGCCCACTGCCTCCTTCTTGAGATCTTTACCGACAAGGGAGTTGGCACGGCCATGCTCTCTGATGATGCCGTATCAGCTGACAAAATATAAGGAGAGGACCGGTATGAAGCAGGAGGAATACATTAACAGGGCAGAAGAGAACCTCTTTCATGTCTACAATCGCTTTCCCGTCGTCTTTGACCACGGGCAGGGGGTATATCTCTATGATACGGACGGGAAGAAATACCTGGACGCGGGCTCTGGGATCGGGGTCATGGCTCTGGGATATGGTGACCCGGAATATAACTGTATTCTGCACGAGCAGCTGGAACGGCTGATTCACAGCTCCAATCTCTATTATACGCCCCAGCTTGCGGCCGCCTCAGAGGCAGTGACTCAGGTCACCGGTATGGACCGGGTCTTTTTCACCAACTCCGGCGCCGAGGCAATCGAGGGAGCCTTAAAAACTGCCAAAAAGCATGCTTATCTGAAAAACCCGAAGGCCGGTCAGAAAATCATAGCCATGAAGCACAGCTTCCATGGCAGAACGGTTGGAGCCTTATCTGTCACAGGAACAGAACATTATCGCACCCCCTTTTATCCCCTGATGGACGGGGTCTGCTATGCTGAATTTAACAATCTGGAGTCCGTTAAGAACCAGCTGGAGGAAGGGGTCTGCGCCATTATCCTGGAGACCGTGCAGGGAGAAGGAGGGATCATCCCGGCCAGCAGGGAATTCCTGCGCGGGATCCGCCGGATTTGTGATGAGCGCGGCATTCTGATGATCGTCGATGAGATTCAGTGCGGTATGGGGCGCAGCGGGCGAATGTTCGCCTATCAGGACTATGGAATCCGCCCGGATATTCTGACCACGGCCAAGGCCCTGGGACTCGGCCTGCCAGTGGGAGCTTTTTGTGTCAGCCAGGACTTGGCTCAGACGTCTCTGGTCCCCGGAGACCACGGGACTACCTATGGAGGAAATCCCCTGGCATGCGCGGCAGTGACCGCCTCGATCCGTCTGATGCGACAGCGGAGAATCCCGGAGCATGTGACAGCCCTGTCACCGTATTTCGAAGCAATACTCCAGGGCATGGCAGATCGCTATGACTTCATCAGCTCCTATCGGGGCATTGGCTTTATGCGCGGGCTTGTGACGACCTTAGAACCGGGGCAGGTGGCGGCCAGGGCCTTAGAGGAGGGGCTGGTCATTCTGACGGCAGGCAGGGATGTCATCCGAATGCTGCCGCCTCTGATCTTTCAGGAGAGAGACTTTGACGAGTTAGAGGAGAAATTGATCCGTGTTTTCGACTCCTTTCGCTGACGGCCCGCGCACACGCTTCTCTTGCGCTCATCTTTGAAAAGGAGTGCTTTCGAAAAAGGAATACTGTCAAAAGTGATTCAGAGAGAAAAGCGATTCGAAGAGCAGTTCAGAGAAAAAGAGCAGTTCAGAGAAAAAACGATTCAAAGAAAAGCGATTCAAAGGGAGCTTGTTCATGATTGGCGGAAGAAGTAAGCGATGGGGACTTCTGATCGTACTGGCGCTGGCCGGTTTGGTCGGCCTGAATGGCTGCGGTTCAACCGCGCTGAGGGCCGGTCAATCCGAGAGGGAAAGCAGCAGCCAGATTTCGAGGGAGGAAGACGGCCGGCAGGGACAGACGAAGGATTTGTCAGGTCAATCAGGCACAGGCGAAGAGGAGAGCAGGGACCAGTTTGATCCGGCGGACATTCCCGCCTATGAGGGGTCCGCTTTTGCCGTCATGCACAGGAATCGGCCCTACTTCAGCAGGGAGGAAACAGACGGTCTTTCGGGCCAGTCCTATTCTGAGCTTGATTCTATGGGACGCTGCGGGGTGGCCTGGGCAAAGATCAATCCGCAGCTCATGCCCACAGCCAAAAGAGGGGAGATCGGAGCTGTCAAGCCCAGCGGCTGGCATACCATTAAATACGCTGATATTATCAAAGACCGCTATCTCTACAATCGCTGTCATTTGATCGGTTATCAGCTGACCGGCCAAAACGCCAATCCCAAGAATCTGATCACAGGAACCCGCTATATGAATGTGAGCGGGATGGAACCCTTCGAGGACCTGGCGGCTTCCTATGTCAAGAGGACAGGGAATTCCCTTCTCTACCGGGTGACTCCCGTTTTCAGGGAAAATGAGCTTGTCGCCAGAGGCGTGCTCATGGAGGCTTACTCTGTCTCAGACGCCGGCAGGAGCGTCAGCTTCTGCGTCTTCTGTTACAATGTGCAGCCCGGGATCGAAATCGATTACAGGGATGGAAGCAGTCATCCCGACGGGAGCTATCAGCTGTCGGACGGAGACTATTTCTCCAGGGGCTTTACCGTGCCGAAGATCAGCACAGGAAGCTTCCAGAACTGAGAGGGAAAAGAGGAGAGAATGCGGCTGACAGGTCCGGGCCTGGCAGGACAGAAAATCTTTTTCAGGAGAGGAATTTTTCTGTGCTAAAATAGAGAAGTTATTGTGTGCATGTTTTTGAAAGGGAGCGCTTTCATATGGTGCAGAGTCTCTCGGATCTGTATTCGATGACCATTGACCGAGCCTATTATACCGCCGCCTACCTGATGAGGGATGAGCGGCTGACGCTGGATCTTCTGCTGATTTCTTATGCCAGAGCCCAGCAGTATCTCTCCATGCTTGGCGAGGGGGTTGGCCCAGGAGAGCTGATGGACCGCATCGTGGCCGCGAGCGGAATGACCATGCTGGCTCAGGTACACGAGGAGGATTACCGCAAAATTTTCGCGCAGAAAGAGACCGTGAGCCAGGGCTATGCCAAGAGGGAGCTTCTGTCCTCGGTTTGCCTGCCACAGAGCGGGGAGGATGACAGGAACAATCCCTACGAGAGGGCCGGAAACCGCCTTGTGACGGCCCTGCGTATTATGAATCTGCCCGAATCTCTCGCCGGATTTTTCTATTATGAGCTGTCGATGAGTCCGGAGGAGATCGCCGCGGCGATGGGGATTTCGGAGGAGCTTGTGGGCAGACATCTGACAGCGGCCTGCAATAAACTGCGTCAGATGGCTTCTGACTGGATTCGGCAGGGGCGCATTCCCGCGGATGTAGACCCCATACCCTTTTTGCTCTGGGGATTTGCGAGGGATCAGGAGAGGGATCGCTATCGGGGAGAGGATCTTTTGCCTCTGATTCAGGAGCATCGGGAGGAGCTGCTCTCGGGGAAGGGTTTGTTCTGGGAGAACCCAAAACAAAATCAGGAGAGGACGACAGGGGGACAGGGCGCCGCTCTTGGTCTTGAAGCATGGAGAGAGCGCCTGTCAGACGGCCTGGATTGGCTGAAGTCAAAGTTTTCCTCATGACAGGGGCTTTGCGTCCGAAAGAAGAGGGAAAAATCTTCTGTGCGCGGAGCGGACATTTGATTGCCATGGATTGCTGTGAAGAAGCCGTAGATTGACGTGAAGAAGCCACGGATTGACATGAAGAAGAGGAGAGAGTATGACAAGGAAGAAGAGATCGCGCGCGGGCTGCCTGCTTGCCATGGGACTGGCTGCGGCGCTTTTTCTGGCGTCCTGCGGCAGCCAGAATCGCCTCATGTTCGGAACCGGCGGAACCGCCGGTACCTACTATAGCTTTGGCGGCGTTTTATCTCAGTATATGACCAATTTCGCCGGCGTTAAAGTGACGGCGGTATCCACCGGCGCCTCCAAGGTCAATATTGAGTCTATTTCTGATGGGGACTACCAGCTCGGCTTTGCCCAGTCCGACGTCATGACCTATGCCTGGAATGGAACCCGTCTCTTTGAGTCCTCCGGCGCCAACCGGGACTTCCGCGTCCTCGGGGCCCTCTACAATGAGACGGTTCAGATCATCACCATGGACGACAAGATCCAGTCAGTCTCTGACTTAAAGGGCAAGAGCGTCTCAATCGGCGCGGCCGGCTCCGGCGTCTATTTCAACGCCGTAGACGTCCTGAAGGCGGCGGATATCTCCCTGGATGAGATTCGCCCCCAGTACCAGTCCTTCGAGGATTCCAAGGAGTCCTTAAAGGATGGCAAGATCGACGCCGCTTTTATTGTGGCTGGCGCTCCTGTTACGGCAATTACCGAGCTGGCCACAACCAATGGGGTAAAGATCGTCCCGATTAACGGAACGACCCGCGACCGTCTGCTGGCGGATAACAAGTTCTATGCCGCGCAGACCCTGCCCGCCGGGACCTATCCCAAGCAGAATGATCCGATCGAGACGGTGACTATCAAGGCCACGGTTCTTGTCTCAAAAAATCTGGACCTGAATACAGTCTACAAGCTGACGGCAGCCATTTTTGACCACAGCCAGGACATCGCCAGGGAAAATGCCAAGGGCAAGGAACTGTCCGTATCATCTGCAACGCAGGGGATCGATATCCCCTTCCACGTGGGAGCGGCTAAGTACTACGCGGAACACGGCGTCATTGTGAAGTCAGAAGAGTGAGAGAGGAGTCCCGATGAGCGATATGAATCAGACGGTGTCGTCCGCGGAAGTCGACGCCGTGATGAAGAAGTATGACCGAGAGTCCAACACCCGCATCTGGACCGGCAGGCCCGGTCTGGTTATCAAGTGCGTTATGGTGGGCTTTTCCCTTTTTTGCATTTATGTGACTTTGTTTGCGACATTTTTAGAGGAAATTCGTCTGACCTCCTTTATGGCCCTGATCATCATGATGGGCTTCCTGGTCTATCCGGCCAAAAGGGGTGAGCAGAGAGAGAATCACATGCCCTGGTATGACCTGATTTTCACCATTCTGGGGACCGGTTCCTACCTCTACTTCACGTTTAACGCAAAGAGCATCGTTCTCCAGGGAACGCATTTCACAGTTCTTCAGATTCTGGTGGGGATTGTCGCTGTTGCCGCTTTGATCGAGGTGACCCGTCGCTGTGTCGGGATTCCCATCCTTTTAGTGGCCGGTTTTTTTATCCTCTACGCGGCTTTTTATGGTCTGACCAATCCGGACTTCTTTGGCCGTGTCCGCTATCTGATCCGCAATCTCTTCTACACGAAAGAGGGAATTTTCGCGACGCCCGTCAATGTCGCGTCCAAGTACATTGTGATCTTTATCATCTTTGGCGCCTTTTTGGAGAGAACAGGGATTTCGGGCTTCTTTATTGACCTGGCCAACTCCATTGCCGGTCGCTTCTCGGGAGGCCCCGCCAAGGTGGCGGTTATCTCCTCCGCTCTCTGCGGCATGGTATCCGGTTCTTCGGTAGGAAATACCGTGACGACTGGATCTGTCACCATCCCTATGATGAAAAAGACCGGCTATCGCCCCGAGTTCGCGGGGGCCGTTGAGGCGGCTTCCTCGACGGGAGGCCAGATCATGCCGCCGATTATGGGAGCGGCGGCCTTTCTGATGGCGGATTTTGTCGGGGTCCCCTACTCTGATATCATCAGCCGGGCCATTATTCCGGCTTTTCTCTATTTCGCGGGGATTTTCATCACTGTGCACCTGGAGGCCAAGCGGCTGGGCCTCAAGGGAGAAGAGCCTGAAAACCTGCCCAGGGTGAAAGAGCTCTTTAAGAAGATCTATCTGCTTCTCCCCCTGGTCATGCTGGTCTACTGGGTATCCGCCAATGTGATGACCATGCAGAAAGCGGCGGCCATCTGTATCCTGTTGTCGATCCTGGTCTCTCTCTTTCACAAGGACAATCGGATTACGCCGGGCAAGATCGTCGATGCTCTTATGGCAGGAGGCCAGTCCTCCATTACGGTGGGAGCAGCCTGCGGCGTGGCCGGCATTATTTCCGGCATTATCACCATGACCGGATTGGCAAATGAACTTGTAAACGGTATTGTGGGGCTGGCGGGCAACCGCCTGATCATCGCCCTGCTCTTGACCATGCTTGTCTGCATCGTTTTGGGCATGGGGGTGCCGACGACTGCCAATTACGCCATCATGGCGGCGACCACGGCGCCTATTTTAATCCGCATGGGGGTGCCGACTCTGGCGGCCCACTTCTTCGTGTTCTATTTTGGTATTGTCGCGGATATTACGCCCCCGGTCGCGCTGGCAGCCTATGCGGGATCCGCCATCGCCAGGTCTAATCCCATGAAAACGGCATTTAACGCCTCGAGACTGGCCATTGCCATCTTTATCGTGCCCTATGTCTTCTGCTATAACCCGGCCCTGCTTTTGATCAATACGACGGTGCCGACGATTATTCAGATAACGGTGACCTCCCTGATCGGGATCTTCGGCGTCGCCTCTGCTTTCGAGGGGTATCTTCTGGCTAGAATTCATCCTGTCGTCCGCGTTCTCTTTGCCCTCGGAGGCCTTATGCTGATCGATCCCAGGGCGCTGACGGACATCATCGGCATCGTGGTCATAGCGGTCTGTGTCCTGATCCAGTACCTGGCCTCCAGGAGCTCAAAGGGCGGCGCAGCTATGGCAGGCGCATAGGAAATGTTATAATAGCCTTCGCCTTTATGTGGAGCCGGCGAGAAGAGGATATGCCGACCGCCCGGCGATGATCAGATGTTGATTTTCTTTTGCGTGAGGTAGATTTATGGGCAAGTATTTCGGAACGGACGGATATCGGGGTGAGGCCAATGTAGTGCTGACGGCTGACGCCGCGTTTCGCGTCGGCAAGTTTCTGGGCTGGTATTACAGCCGGAATAAGAAGGAGGGGGAGGAGACCCGCATTGTCATGGGCAAGGATACCCGGCGGTCCTCCTATATGTTCGAGTACGCTCTGGCAGCAGGCATCACCTCGACGGGAGCGGACTGCTATCTGATGCATGTCACGACGACGCCCTCTGTCTCCTACGAGGCGAGGACAGAGGACTTTGACTGTGGAGTCATGATTTCCGCTTCGCACAACCCCTACTATGACAATGGGATCAAGATCATCAACGGGGCGGGAGAGAAGCTGTCCGATGATATCATTGAGAAGATTGAGGCCTATTTGGACGGGAAGATGGGAGAACTCCCCCTGGCCACCGGGACTAAAATCGGCCGCACCGTCGATTTCGCCGCCGGCCGAAACCGCTATATGGGCTATCTGATCGCGACGGAGACCAGATCCTTCAGGGGCCGCAGGATCGCGATTGACTGCTCCAACGGGTCCGCCTCCAGTGTGGCGAAATCTGTCTTTGATGCCCTGGGAGCCGATACTCATGTGATCAACAATACGCCGAACGGGACCAATATCAATGACAGGTGCGGTTCGACGCATATCGAGGCCCTGCAGCACTATGTGATCGCCGAGGGCTGCGAGGTCGGCTTTGCCTTCGACGGAGACGCGGACCGCTGTCTGGCTGTCGACGAGAACGGTTGTCTGGTCAACGGCGATCAGATCATGTATGTCTGCGGCAGATTCTTAAATGAGCGCGGACAGCTGCACAAGAACACCATTGTGACCACTGTCATGTCGAATCTGGGACTCTACAAGGCATTGGACCGGGCCGGGATCCGCTACGAGAAGACGGCTGTCGGAGACCGCTATGTCTATGAGAATATGTCTGCCAATCACTTCTCCCTGGGCGGGGAGCAGTCCGGCCACATTATCTTCAGTCGGCACGCGACGACCGGCGACGGTATCCTGACAGCCTTAAAGATTATGGAGGCCTGTATTGAGCAGGGAAAGAGCCTGAAAGAACTGGCGGGGGACTGCGTCATGTATCCTCAGGTTCTGGAGAATGTCCGTGTGACGGACAAGGAGGCCGCCCAGAAGGATGAAGAGGTCCTGGCCGCTGTCAGAGCGGCGGAACAGGCTCTGGGAGACGATGGGAGAATCCTGGTCAGAGCTTCGGGAACAGAGCCCTTGGTAAGGGTTATGGTTGAGGCTGTAAATGAGGAGACCTGCCGGAAATATGTCGATTCTGTCGTGCGTGTGATTCAGTCCAGAGGGTTTGCAGAAGAGGAAAGGCCTATGCTATAATCCCATTTGTTTGTGCACTTATACGCGGATTCGCGATAGGTGCTGAGGAAACAGTGGAATACACGTGTCCCGTCGTGCGCTTCGGCGGCTGACAAGGAGGAGCAGGAAATGAGCGTTAAGGTTGAGAATTTAGAGAAGAATATGGCGAAGCTGACCGTCGAGGTCGATGCGGCTGAGCTTGAGAAGGCTCTTGAGAGAGCATATCAGAAGCAGAAGAAGTCGATTTCCGTTCCCGGTTTCCGCAAGGGCAAGGTGCCCAGACAGCTGGTTGAGAAGATGTACGGACCCCAGGTCTTCTATGATGATGCCGCCAACGACCTGCTCTCAAAGGAATATCCCAGGGCATATGACGAGTGCGGCTTAGAGATCGCCTCACAGCCCAAGATCAATATTGAGCAGCTTGAGAAGGGCAAGAACTTCATCTTTACGGCCGAGGTCGCCGTGAAGCCGGAGGTAAAGCTGGCTGACTACAAGGGAATCGAAGTGACCAAGATCGATACGGACGTCACAGATGATGAAGTGAATACGGAGATTGATTTGGAGCGCAATAAGAATTCCCGTACCGTCACCGTAGATCGCGCCATTGAAAAGGGTGACACAGCCAACATCAACTTTGAGGGTTTTGTCGACGGACAGGCATTTGACGGGGGCAAGGGAGAGAACTACGATCTCAAGATCGGCTCCGGTTCCTTCATTGACAATTTTGAGGATCAGCTGATCGGCCATAGGGCCGGAGATGAGCTTGAGGTCAATGTCACCTTCCCTGAGAATTACCAGGAGAAGAGTCTGGCAGGCAAGGCGGCAAGCTTCAAGGTCAAGGTCAACGAGGTCAAGACAACCGAGCTTCCGGACCTGGACGACGAGTTTGCCCAGGATGTTTCCGAGTTTGACAGCCTCGATGAATACAAGGCGGATGTCAGGAAGAAGCTGGAGGAGCGCAAGAAGGAGCAGGCAAAGCGGACCCAGCAGGATGAGGCTGTCGCCAAGCTGGCGGAGGCTTCTGAGATGGAGATCCCGGATCCCATGGTCGACTTCCAGCTGGATCAGATGATGAATGAATTCTCTCAGAATATGGCTCAGCAGGGATTGTCCATGCAGCAGTACCTGCAGTTTACCGGTATGAATATGGCCCAGTTCCGTGAGCAGGCCCGCCCGGATGCACTGAGCAGGATTCAGTCCTCTCTGGTTCTCGAGGCTTTGGCCAAGGCGGAGGGACTTGTCGCCTCTGACGAGGATGTCGAGGAAGAACTCAAGAAGATGGCTGACAGCTACAAGATGGAGCTGGACAAGGTCAAGGAGCTGGTCGATGAGTCCCAGCGTGAGAATATGAAGAAGGATCTGGCGATCCAGAAGGCGGTTGACCTGATTTACGACAATGTCAGGGAAGTAGAGAAGAAGGAAGAGGACAAGAAAGAAGAGCCCGAGAAAGAGGAGTAATCGCATCACAGGCAGACAGAGGTGGAAATGCTCCCTTGTGGGGGCATTTTCGTCTCTTATGAAAGAGAGGGATTTCTATGGCATCAATGCCTTATGTAATTGAACAGAACAGCAGAGGAGAGAGGAGCTATGATATCTATTCAAGACTCCTCAAGGACCGGATTATCTTCCTGGGCGAAGACGTCAATGAGACGACGGCTTCCCTGATTGTGGCCCAGCTGCTCTTTTTGGAGTCTGAGGATCCCAATAAGGATATTCACCTCTATATCAATTCCCCCGGAGGGGTGGTGACCTGCGGGATGGCCATCTATGACACGATGAACTATATCAAACCGGATGTCTCAACCATCTGCATCGGAATGGCTGCTTCCATGGGGGCATTCCTTTTGGCGGGCGGCGCCAAGGGCAAGCGCTATGCCCTGCCCAACGCGGAGATTATGATTCATCAGCCCTCCGGCGGGGCCAAGGGCCAGGCGACGGAGATTGAAATCGCCGCAGAGAGCATTTTAAAGACCAAGCGCAAGATGAATCAGATTCTGGCGGACAATACCGGAAAGACCTATGAGCAGGTTGCGGCGGATACAGAGCGCGACCACTATCTGGACGCCAAAGAGGCTCTGGAGTACGGGATTGTCGATCAGATTATTGACCACCGCTAAAGCGAAACACAGGAAGCAAGAGCAAGGGTAGCCCGTCAGGGATGCCCTTGCCATGTCTTTATCAATGAGGAGCAAGATGGCAAACAAGAAAAAAGACGGTGAGGTGCGCTGCTCTTTCTGCGGCAAGACCCAGTCGGAGGTGCGCAAGCTGATTGCCGGCCCGAACGGAGCCTATATCTGCGACGAGTGCGTCGATATCTGCGCGGAGATCATCGATGAGGATTTTGCCGAGGAAGGGCGTTTTGCCAAGCCGAGGGAGAGCTTTGAGATTAACCTGAAGAAGCCAAAGGAGCTAAAGGCCTTCTTAGACGAGTATGTCATCGGTCAGGATGAGGCCAAGAAGGTCCTTTCCGTGGCAGTCTATAATCACTACAAGCGGATTATGAGGGGGGATAAAACTGACGTTGAGCTGCAGAAGTCCAATGTCTTAATGCTGGGGCCCACCGGCTCCGGAAAGACCCTGCTCGCGCAGACCCTGGCCCGGACTCTTGGCGTCCCCTTCGCGATCGCGGACGCGACTACCCTGACAGAGGCCGGTTATGTCGGCGAGGATGTGGAGAATATTATTCTCAAGCTGATCCAGGCTGCCGATTATGACGTCGAGAAGGCGCAGCTTGGAATTATCTATATTGATGAGATCGACAAGATTACCAAGAAATCTGAGAATGTCTCCATTACCAGGGATGTTTCCGGAGAGGGAGTGCAGCAGGCCCTGCTCAAGATCATCGAGGGAACCATGGCCTCTGTTCCGCCCCAGGGAGGGCGCAAGCACCCGCAACAGGAGCTGATCCAGATTGATACCACCAATATTCTCTTCATCTGCGGCGGCGCCTTCGACGGACTGGAGAAGATCATCGAGCAGCGGATTGAAGCCGGTTCCATGGGCTTTGGAGCCAATATCGTAGACAAGAAGAATCGGAGGATCGGAGATCTCTTAAGACAGGTTCTGCCTCAGGATTTCGTCAAGTTCGGCCTGATCCCCGAGTTCATCGGCCGCGTGCCCATCAACGTGGCCTTGAATCAGCTGACAGAAGAGGACATGATACACATTCTGACAGAGCCTAAGAACAGTCTCGTCAAGCAGTATGAGGCTCTTTTTGCCATGGATGACACCAGGCTCACCTTCACGGAGGAGGCCCTGCGAGAAATCGCCAAAAAGTCGATCGAGCGCAAGACCGGAGCCAGAGGGCTTCGTTCCATCATGGAGAATGTCATGATGGATTCCATGTATGAGATTCCAAGCGATGACTCTGTCAAGGAGCTGACCGTCACGGATCAGATGGTGGATGAGAACATGCTTTTGGCCCAGAAAGCGAGTCAATGATGGTCATCCGCAGTGTGGAACTGGAGACGGTGGCGGGAGTCACATCCGCTCTCCCCAAAAATCAGCTGCCGGAAGTGGCTTTTGCAGGACGATCCAATGTGGGCAAGTCCTCTCTGATCAATGCCCTTATGAACCGCAAGTCCTATGCCAGGACCTCTTCTCAGCCGGGCAAGACGCAGACGATCAACTACTACAGGATCAACGATCAGATCTACTGCGTTGATCTGCCCGGCTACGGCTTTGCCAGGGTCTCCAGGGAAGAGAAGGAGGCCTGGGGGAAGATGATTGAGAAGTATCTGGTCACGTCAGAGCAGCTGGCGGCGGTCTTTCTCTTGCTGGATATTCGTCACAGGCCCAATGCCAATGACAAGCAGATGTTCGACTGGATTCAGTATATGGGCTATCAGGCCATTGTCATCGCGACCAAGGCGGATAAGATCAAGCGATCGCAGATCCCGGGCCAGCTCAGGCAGATGAAAGAGGAGCTCAAGGCGGATGAGGATACCATCATCATCCCCTTTTCCGCTTTGACCAAACAGGGAAGAGAGGATATCTGGGACCTGATGGACCAGGTGATCGAGAACGCGGCAGGGAATGAAGAGGCAGAATGAAGACAGTTGGATTGATCGGAGGCCGGTCTCGCTCTGCGGGATGAAAACGAGAAAGAGTAAAGAAATATCTGTAGGAGATAGAGGGAATATATGTCTGATGACAAGAATTATGAGGAGATCTGCAGTGTATGCCACCGCAATTCTTCCGTCGCCGGCAAGATGATCCATCTGCCGGGCAATCTGACCATCTGCGCCGACTGTATGCAAAAGAGCCTTGAGACAATCGAGCGGATGGGCTTTCCCATGGATCCCGGCTTGCTGCAGCAGATGATGCCGGGCGTCTCCGGGAAGACAGATCCGAAAAGTCCCGATCGGGATGCTCTGGAGTCAGATGTGGTCAACCCGGACGGAAGCCCCCTGCGACAGGATCAGTTGACACAGGGGCAGGAGTCGGAGCAGACCGCTGACAGGAGGTCTGAAGGGTCTGATGAAAACCCGGCAGGAAATTCCGGGGAGAAAACCCCGGATCCTAAGGACCGCCCGGAACAAAATACCGGAGAAGACAGGGAAAACCCCAATCAGGACCCGGGCCAGGAAGTTAAGACCAGCCCCAATCAGGACCCCGGACAGAATTCGAACAATCCCTTTGCCGGTTTTCCCGGCTTTGGCATGTTTAATCTGGGCGACCTCTTCAATGGCGGCATGATGGGAATGGGCCAGGGCCCCAGGATCAAGAAGCGGACGAAGCCGGGAGAGAAGAGCGGGGCCGACGGGCAGAAGGATGAGGACGACTATCCCACACTGAATATCAAGGATATCCCCGCCCCACATAAGATCAAGGAACAGCTGGACCAGTATGTGGTGGGACAGGACAAGGCGAAGAAGATGATCTCCGTGGCTGTCTACAACCACTACAAGCGCATCGCCTCCGAGCAGGAGAATCAGAGAGAACTGGGAACGCCTGAGGATCTGGACGGAGTTGATATCGAGAAGTCCAATATTCTGATCATCGGGCCGACCGGAAGCGGAAAGACCTACATGGTTCGCACCTTAGCCAGACTTTTGGATGTGCCCTTAGCAATCACGGATGCCACTTCTCTGACGGAGGCCGGCTATATCGGAGACGATATTGAGTCCGTGGTCTCCAAGCTTCTCGCCGCCGCTGATAACGACGTAGACCGGGCAGAGCAGGGGATCATTTTTGTCGATGAGATCGACAAGCTGGCCAAGAAGAAGAACACCCACTCGCGGGATGTCTCCGGAGAGAGCGTGCAGCAGGGGATGCTCAAGCTCTTAGAGGGGGCGGAAGTGGAGGTACCCGTGGGGGCCTCTTCCAAGAACGCAATGGTGCCCATGACGACCGTGAACACAAGGAATATTCTCTTTATTGTGGGCGGCGCTTTTCCGGGCCTTGAGGACATTATCAAGGAGCGGCTCTCCAAGCGTTCCTCCATGGGCTTTACTTCAGAGCTCAGAGGGGATGTCGGTAAGGATATCCACATCCTGGAGAAGGTTCGGAGCGAGGACCTGCGCAATTTCGGCATGATTCCGGAGTTTTTGGGGAGACTTCCCATTGTCACGGCCTTTGAACAGCTGGATGAGGATATGTTCGTCCGCATTCTGACGGAACCGAAAAACGCGATTATCAAGCAGTATCAGAAGCTCCTGGCCCTGGATGAAGTCAGGCTGACCTTCTCAGACGGAGCCTTCCGCGCCATCGCGAGAAAAGCGGCTGAAGAGGAACTGGGAGCCAGAGCCCTGCGCTCCATCATCGAGGAGTACATGATGGATATCATGTATGAGATCCCCAAGGATCCGGACATCGGAGAGGTGGAGATTACAGAGGACTACATCGAGCACAGGGGAGGCCCCAGGGTGACGATGCGAACGGTGCTGCCTCAGTCGCAGGAGGGTCAGGACTGATCAGATTCAGCTGCTGAAAGCTATGCGGGTTTGGTCTCTGAAAAGCGTAAGAATTGCAGACGAGGCGTCTGTGTATTATGATGCGGGAGACGAGGAGGAAATGAAATGGTATTTATCGCTGTAATTGTCGGCCTTATCATTCTGGCGGCGATCGTGGCCTATGTGGTCAGCTATAACGGCATCTCGCGTCTGCGCAAACAGACAGAGGAAGCTCTGGCCACCATGGAGTCTGTCCGCAGGACTTATGAGAGCAAGCAGGCGGAGGGGATGACCGAGGAAGAGAAGAAGAAGGAAGATCAGGATCTGGAATACGCCGTTCGCTATTTCAACGGATGCGCCAGAAGCTACAATCAGAGAATTGAGACCTTTCCGGGCAATCTGATCGCCGATATGCTTCATTTGCCCCCGGCCAAACTCTATGCGGGAAATGATTTTGAACAGTAGAAGGAGAGACGGGATGAAATACAGAATGCGCAGAAGAGGGCTTGGCGCTGTTATCCTTGCTCTCGGACTCCTGCTGCAGTCGTGTCTTTTGTTCGGCATGCCCGCCCATGCCGCGGACAATGTCTTTGGGAATACGGACAAGCTGGACCTGTCTCCCAGTGAGGATTTGATTCCGAGTCACGATGGCAGCGACGGCCTGGCGGATGGCTATGTGATGGATTCCTATCACGTAGATGTCCAGGTGAAGGAGGATAATACCTATGAGGTCAAAGAGACCTTTGCGGCCTATTTTACAAGTCAAAAGCATGGTCTGATCCGCACGATTCCGACGACGGGGACTTATCGGAGAGAGGACGGGAGCTCAAGCAGCTTTCGGGCCAGGGTGACGGATGTCCGGGCCAATGTCAAGTCCAGTGTGGAGAGGTCCAATGGAAAGGTCAGGATTAAGATGGGGGATGCAGGCACCTATGTCTACGGTCCCAAGACTTATACCATTTCCTACCGCTATCAGCTGGGCAAGGATACTCTGAAGGGAGCGGATGAATTTTACTATAATCTGATCGGAACCAGCTGGAATACAACGATCGGCAATGTCAGCTTTCAGATTACGATGCCAAAGGAGATCACCGAGGACCAGGCGAAGAGCCTTGGTTTTACCTCCGGAGGATATGGAAGCGGCCGAACGGGAGACACACTCTATCAGATCAAGGGAAATACGGTCCAAGGTAAGCTGATGCGCCAGCTGAAGAGCAATCAGGGCTTTACCGTCCGTATGACTCTGCCGGAGGGCTATTACACCTATCCTGTGGACTACAGTCTCTTTCTGGTCATCGGACTTGCCCTTTTAGGCATTTTTGTGGCGGTGATTTTCTGGTTCATCTTCGGCAATGACAGAAAGGTTGTGGAGAGTGTCCAGTTCTACCCGCCGGAGGGCTACAACAGTCTGGATGTAGCCATGGCCTATCACGGCAAGGTCAGTATGTCGGATATTCCCTCTTTGATCCCCTACCTGGCCAATGAAGGCTATCTGATCATCCGGGATAAGAAGAGAGAAAGCGGAGGGGGTCTTCCCTTTTCCGGGGGCCTTACGAAAAATATCAGCTTTGAGCGCGTATCCCACTACAAGGGGAGCAACGAGAGCGAGCGGCTCTTCATGCAGGGCTTCTTTAAATCCGGAAGCAAGGTCAAGCATTCCGACTTAAAGGGCAGCTTTCATGAGACCTGCGAGGAGATTCTGAGACAGGAGAATCTACACTCCAAGGTAAAGGAGGAGAATTACACGAACCAGGAGTTTTTGATCGACGCGATCCTTCTGATTTTCGTGGCTCTGATTTCCTTCGTGGCCATTTTCAGCGGGCTTAACGCGGAGGGAGCTTCGACTTTGGCCTCTTTCATCAGCGGCTTGATTGTCGCGGCGATTATGAGCTTTGTTGCCGTCCATGTCGCCGGACTGGTCAGGATCGGAGGCATCAGTGTCGGCGGGGTCAGCGGACTCAGTATTCCGGCCCTTTTGTGGCGCATTGCCAGCTCCTGGATATTTCTGGCTCTGATCTTCTATGCGGGGAAGAGCTTTTTATCCTCTCTGGCAGGCTTTTTCAATTATTTTACCGGAGGACTTTTGCTTCGACTTCTGGTCGCAATCACGGCCACTCTGATCATCGCCTTCTTTATGCACTTCATGCCCAAGCGCACGAGCAAGGGAGATGAGATCTACGGGCGGATCCTGGGCTTCCGGACCTTTTTGCAGACAGCTGAGAAAGATCGCCTGCAGATGCTGGTGGATGAGAATCCCCAGTACTTCTACAACATTATCCCCTTTGCCTATGTTCTGGGCGTATCGAAGGTTTGGATGGACAAATTCAAGGACATTACCATGCCTGCTCCGTCCTATCTGGCGGGTGCTGACAGGGGAGATGCCTTCTGGGACTACTATTATTTTTCCAGCCTGATGAACGCGGTCAATCACGATATCTATCACGCGTCTGTCACGCTTCCGGCATCCGATTCCTCCTCCTGGGGAGATTTCGGCAGCGGAAGCTTTGGGGGCGGCTCCGGCGGAGGTTTCTCCGGGGGCGGCTCCGGCGGCGGCGGCGGTTCTTCCTGGTAGATCAAAACCGGTTACCCCCTGTGAAAATTCCCGATGGAGAAACACAGGGGGATTTCTTTCGGCTATAATGGTAGCAGCAAACGTAGATTCTGGACGAGGTGAGAGCATGACCGATCTGGAACTGGTCAAAGCAGCAGAGGCTTATGCCAGGAGGTGCCACGCGGGACAGACAGACAAATGCGGGGTGCCCTATATCGAGCATCCGCGCACAGTGGCCTCGCTTCTTCGCGACCCCAAGGAGAAATGCGTTGCCTGGCTCCACGATACGGTAGAGGATTCTTCCGCGACCGTCGAGGACATCCGGTCGATCTTTGGAGATGAAATCGCGGACGCGGTGGAACTTTTGACCCATGACAAGAGCATGCCCTATCTGGACTATATCAAGAGACTGGCGGTCAATCCCCTGGCCCGCAGAACTAAGATGGCGGACCTCTTTCACAATATGGATGAGAGCCGCTTTGAGGGGAGGGAGATCCCGGAGCGCCTGGTCTGGAAGCGGGCCAATTGCTATCTGCCGGCATTTGATTACCTGGAGCAAGTCGGCCGGGAGGAAGGTGAAAAGGAGCGGTTTTATGAAAGGGATGAGAGGGAAGTAGAAATCCATTTGACCAGGCATGACAAGAGAACAGGAACTTCCGAAAAGGGGAGCAGAGAGGGGGAAGGATGAAAATTACATTTATTGGAGCCGCGCATGAGGTGACCGGATCCTGTCACTATGTGGAGGCAGGGGATAAGAAGTTCCTTGTGGACTGCGGTATGGAACAGGGGGCGGATATCTATGAGAATCAGGAGATTCCGGTCAATCCGTCTGATCTGGACTATATTTTTGTGACCCATGCCCATATCGATCATTCCGGCCTTTTGCCCCTGCTCTATGTACACGGCTTTCGGGGAACGATCTTTTCCACAGAGGCGACCAGGCAGCTCTGCAATATTATGCTCAAGGATTCCGCCCATATTCAGGAGCAGGAGGCGGAGTGGAAGAACCGCAAGGCGCAGCGAAGCGGGGGACAGCTGGTAGAGCCTATGTACACAAGCAGGGACGCGGAAAAGACGCTGCAGCTCTTTGAGGGAATTGCCTATGGACGCAAGATAGAGGTCAGCGAGGGGATTCAAGTCAGATTCAATGACGCTGGACATCTGCTGGGGTCTTCTTTCATTGAGATCTGGCTCAGGGAAAATGGGATCGAGCGCAAGATCGTATTTTCCGGAGACCTCGGCAATCATGACCGGCCGCTGATCAAGAATCCGGAGCACGTGACAGACGCGGATTACGTATTGATAGAGTCCACCTATGGGGACCGGGTTCACGACAAGCCTCAGGACTTCGCGGTCCCGCTTGCCCAGGTGATACTGGACACTTTAAAGAGGGGCGGAAACATCGTGATTCCGGCCTTCTCCGTGGGAAGAACCCAGGAGCTGCTCTACTATATCCGAAGGATCAAGGAGGAGGGGCTGATTCCCGCTCCTTACGCCGATTTCGAGGTCTATATGGACTCTCCTCTGGCGGTGGAGGCGACGAATGTCTTCAACAAGTCTGTCTCGGAGTGCTTTGACCAGGCGGCCCTGGAGCTGGTGCAGAAGGGGATCAATCCCATCGCCTTCCCGGGGCTGCGGGTGGCGGTCTCCTCTGAGGAGTCCAAGGCCATCAATTTCGATGAGAAACCCAAGCTGATCATCTCCGCGTCCGGTATGTGTGAGGCTGGCCGGATCCGCCATCATCTGAAGCACAATCTCTGGAGGCCGGAGTCCTCCGTGATCTTTGTCGGCTATCAGGTTCCGGGAACCCTGGGCTACAACCTCTTAAATGGAGCCAGACACATCAAACTCTTCGGAGAGGAAGTGGAGGTCAGGGCTCAGATCTGCGAGCTGCCCGGCATCTCCGGCCACGCCGACCGGAACATGCTTCTGGAGTGGCTTGGCGGGTTTAAGGAGGCTCCGTCCAGGGTTTTTGTCGTACACGGAGAGGATCAGGTGACGGATGCCTTTGCCGCCGCGATCAAGGAGACATACGGCTATGACAGCTATGCTCCCTATTCCGGGGACAGCTTTGACCTGATCACAGGAGATCAGGTCGCCGTCGGAAGCCATGTCAAGAGGGAGAAGGCCCCGGGGAAGGCGCGTACGACTTCTGCCGTCTTCGGTCGCCTTGTGGCTGCGGGAGAGAGGCTTATGGCAGTCATTCGCCGGTCTGAGGGAGGGGCCAACAAGGATCTGGGCAAGTTCGCCGATCAGATCGATGCATTGAGCAATAAGTGGGACAGATAGTCCCTGCCGTGTGTTCGAAACCATCCACACGTAAAACAAAACTAAGGAGATTACAAATGAACAAAAAGAAACTCAGTACCCTGTTTATCGTTCAGGCGGCTATGATTGCGGCGATCTATGTCGTTTTAACCGTCTTTATTTCCGCCTTCGGACTGGCCAGCGGGGCCATTCAGGTTCGTATTTCAGAAGCCCTCTGTATCCTGCCGGTCTTTACGCCGGCGGCGGTTCCGGGGCTTTTTGTCGGCTGCCTGATCGCCAATATCATTGTCCCCGGGGCGGGACTGGCCGATATTGTATTCGGGAGTCTGGCGACTTTGATCGCGGCGGTATTCAGCTACCTGCTTCGAAAGAAGGGTTTTCTCGCGACCCTGCCCCCGGTGATCGCCAACGCCATCATCATTCCTCTGGTCTTAAAGTATGCCGGCGGCCTGGGAGATGCTTTCTGGTTTTTAGCCTTAACCGTCGGCGCGGGAGAGCTGATCTCGGTCTGCCTGCTGGGCTGGCTCTTAAAAGTCCTTCTCTGGAAGTATCGCAATATTATTTTTAAAACAGATGACTTCAGCAGGAATGAGTGAGGCTGAGATGAAGAAGAGGTGGACCTGGCCTGCCGAGATAAGGAATAAATGCCCTGGGCTTACAGAGATAAGTAAGGGAAGGCCCCGGCTCTGTGACAAAAGGGGCGGGTTATGCTAGAATCTAACAGATTTTGTGGGATAACAGGCATGATGCTTTGTGCCTGATTTTGCGCTTGATGAGGGGCTGATGAAAGGGCCCCCTACCAATGGATGTGAGGATGATCTATGCAAGAGCTTCTTGAACTGATTAGCGAGCGGGTCGCGAACGCCTTTGAGGCGGCCGGATATGACCGCAAGCTGGGCCGGGTGACCGTATCCAACCGGCCGGACCTGTGCGAATACCAGTGCAACGGCGCTATGGCGGGGGCTAAAACCTACCACAAGGCCCCCTTTATGATCGCGGATGAAATAGCGGACTGCCTGTCTGGCGATGAGATGTTTGCGTCTGCAGAATCCGTCAAGCCGGGCTTTCTCAACATCAGGGTTTCCGGGGACTTTCTGGCGGACTATGCCAATCAGATGGCGGCAGATCAGGAGCGCCTGGGTCTTGAGAAGGAGAGGAATCCCAGAAGCATTATTATCGATTATGGCGGGCCAAATGTGGCGAAACCCCTGCATGTGGGACATTTGCGCAGCGCCATCATCGGCGAGGCAGTCAAGCGGATTGCCCGTTTCGCGGGTAATCAGGTCCTGGGGGATATTCATCTGGGAGACTGGGGTCTTCAGATGGGTCTGATTATCACGGAGCTGCGTGAGCGCAAGCCGGACCTAGTCTACTTCGATGCGGATTATCAGGGGGCCTACCCTGAGGAGGCGCCATTTACCATCTCGGAGTTGGAGGAGATCTACCCCTGCGCCTCAGGCAAGTCCAAGGAGGATGAGGGCTACCATGCCGCTGCCATGCAGGCGACCAATGAACTGCAGCAGGGGAGAAGGGGTTATCAGGCTCTTCTGGAACACATTCTTCGTGTCTCTGTCAGCGATTTAAAGAAGAACTATGAGAAGCTGTCGGTCAGCTTCGATCTCTGGATGGGAGAGTCCGATGCTCAGCCCTATATTCCGGCTATGGTAGAGAAAATGAAGAGGGATGGATTCGCCTATCTCTCCGAGGGGGCCCTTGTCGTCGATGTGGCGGAGGGGTCAGACACAAAGGAGATGCCTCCCTGTATGATTCTGAAGTCGGATGGCTCAGCGCTCTACAACACGACAGACCTGGCCACCCTGGTTATGCGGGAGGAGCGCTATCAGCCCGATGAGATCATCTATGTGGTGGATAAGCGCCAGGAGCTCCATTTTACCCAGTGCTTCCGCGTAGCCAGAAAGACGAAAATTGTCCCCCCGGAGACCGGGCTGGTATTCCTGGGCTTTGGAACCATGAACGGCAGGGATGGAAAGCCCTTTAAGACCAGAGACGGCGGGGTCATGCGCCTTGAGAATCTGCTCGCCGACGTCAACGCAAAAATGCTGGAGAAGATCCTGGAGGGCGGTCATATGCAGAAAGAGGAAGCCGGCAGGACGGCGGAGATCGTCGGTCTGGCCGCCTTAAAATACGGGGATCTCTCGAACCAGGCCTCCAAGGACTATGTGTTCGATCTGGACCGCTTTACTTCCGCGGAGGGTAACACCGGCCCTTATATTCTCTATACCATTGTGCGCATCAAGTCGATTTTGAAGCGCTATGAGGAGGAGAATTCCTTGGAGGGCCTTCGCGTTCTGCCTCCGGCTTCGCCCAGCGAAAAGGATCTGATGCAGCTGGCGGCCCGTTTCGGAGATAACTTCAGGACTGCCTATGAGGAGCTGGCGCCTCACAAGTTATGCGCCTATATCTATGAGCTCTCCAATGCCTTCAACCGTTTTTATCACGAGACGAAAATTCTGTCTGAGGAGGATGAGGAGAAAAAGGCCTCCTGGATTGCCCTGCTCTCACTGACGAAGAGGATCCTTGAGAAGAGCATCGACCTCCTGGGATTTGCGGCGCCGGAGCGCATGTAAAGATTAAGACACTTGACAGAGGTGATAGGATAGAAGTATAGATTAGCCACCAGAGGTTCTGGTGGCTAACTTGATGGAGCACAACTTATCTGCCGACTCCGCGGTAGGCGGACGCAGAGAGCTGACGAAGAGGAGAGCGCACAGCCTGCTTGTCGCTGCGTGTTCTCCTTCCTGAGAAAGGAAGAAAAATGGCTAAGACCAAAATTGATATTATTTCCGGATTTTTGGGAGCGGGCAAGACGACCTTCATGAAGAAGCTGATCGGCGACGCCTTAAAGGATGAGAAGGTCGTTATTGTTGAGAATGAGTTCGGTGAGATCGGCATCGACTCCGGTTTTCTCAAGGAGACAGGAATCACCGTGTCTGAGATTAACGGCGGCTGCGTTTGCTGTACGCTGGTCGGCGATTTTACAGCGAATCTGAGAGAGGTTATTGAGACCTATCATCCGGACCGGATTCTCGTGGAGCCCTCCGGTGTGGCCAAGCTGTCGGACGTTATGGTATCTGTCATGGAAGTGGCGGAGACCATGGATTGTCAGATGGGAGCCCTGGTGACCGTGATCAATGCGCTCAAGGCCTCCAAGCAGCTCAAGGCCTTCGGGGAATTCTTTATTGACCAGATTGAGCACGCGACGACGATTGTTCTCTCCCGCAGTCAGAAGGCCAGTCCCGAGCAGCTGGAGTTCTGCACCAGACAGATTCAGGAGCATAATCCAAAGGCTACAGTAATTACCACACCCTGGGATCAGCTGACCGGCAAGGTGCTTTTGTCCGCGATTGAGGGTAAGGATTCCCTGGAGGTACAGGCCCTGGCATCCTTGCATCATGAGCAGGAGGAGGCAGAACACCATCATCATGATCACGAGCACGGAGAGGGCCATGCTTGCTGCCATCATGATCACGACCATGAACATGAGGAAGGCCATAGCTGTCACCACGATCACGAGCATGGGGAGGGCCATGCTTGCTGCCATCATGATCACGACCATGAACATGAGGAAGGCCATGGCTGTCACCACGATCACGAGCATGGGGAGGGGCACGGCTGTTGCCATCATGACCACGGGCACGGCCACCATCATGCGGATGAGATATTTACGACCTGGGGAAAGGAGACGCCGCATGTCTTTGCCCGGGAGACGATTGAAAACGCCATGAGGGCTTTTGCAAAGACCGAGGACTATGGCTACATTGTCCGGTCCAAGGGGATTGTGCCCTGTGAAGACGGCACCTGGCTCTATTTTGACCTGGTCGACGGGGAGTATGAGATCAGGACCGGTGAGCCAGATTATACCGGACGTCTGGTTGTGATCGGCACGGATGTCAGGGAAGAGAAGCTGGAGGAAGTCTTCGGTCTCGCATGATTGGTCTCGCATGAGATGACAGTTTGGGCAGAGAAAAGAGTCTGAAGAGTCCGGGCCAAAGAGGCCAAAGAAATGTGTTCTGAGAGAGGAGAGCCCATATGGCGACAGAAATTCCCGTTTATTTTTTCAGCGGATTCATGGATTCCGGAAAGACCAGCCTGATACGAGAGACCCTTTTTGAGAACAACTTCACAGAGAACGGAAGCCGCCTCCTTTTGATCGCCTGTGAGGATGGAGATGAGGAGTATGACGAGGCAAAGCTGGCGTCAATTGGCGGGGAGTTGGTCTGGATTGAGAAGGAAGAAGATTTCACCTATGAGAAGTTGGTGGAATTGAATGCTCAGTACAAGCCCGATTTAGTTTTTATCGAGTACAACGGAACCTGGGAGACAGGCCCCGTCTATGAGATGCGGCTGCCCGCCGGATGGATCATTGTACAGTCTCTTGCGACAGTGGACGCGGGGACTTTTGAGATGTATCAACTGAATATGCGGGCTATGATCATGGAACAGCTCTTTCATGCCGATGTCGTGATCTTCAACCGCTGTGACGACAAGACCCCAAAGACCAAGTTTCGGGCAGCGGTCAAGGCTGTAAACCGCAAGGCCCAGCTGGTCTATGAGCGGGCGGACGGCAGCGTGGATGAGGCAGAAGAGGCCCTTCCCTTTGATCTCAACGCCGATCCTCTGGAGATCACCGATGCCGACTACGCGCTCTGGTTTATGGACTGCATGGACCATCCCGACAAGTATGACGGAAAGAGGGTGCATTTCACGGCCCTGGTCTATAATCCCCAGGAGGGAGAGGGCAGGAACCGGAGAAATGTCTTCGTGCCCGGCCGCTTTGCCATGACCTGCTGTATCGAAGACGTTCAGTTTCTGGGCATGAAAGCAAAGTATGACAAGGCTTATGAGATTCAACACAAGTCATGGATCGATTTGACAGCGGAAATCAGGTATGAGTTCGCCAAAGAGTATTCCGGCAAGGGTCCGGTTCTCTATCCCGTCTCAATTAAATCGGCAGACAGGCCTGAGGACGAGCTGGTTTACTTTTCTTAATCCGGATCTTATGATCGCCCCGGGCAGGCAGCTCATTCGATGGCGAATCAGGAAGAATAAAAGGAACGGAAGATCAGGAGAGTTCGTGAGAAATGACGGGCTCTCTTTTTATGACACTTTTCATATTGTCCTCGAAAAAGTGGGCAAAGTCAGCCGCAATCCGTAGATAATGAGGGGCTGAAATGGTATCCTTATGGCTGACGGCAGCACGCCGTTGTTGGCACAGGTATCCCCATTTTACCCGGGGATCATTTGGGAGGAAAACTATGTATCAGATCCTGAGTAAGGCAAAGCTTGCCGACAAGATCTTTGAGATGGTGGTCAGGGCGCCCCGTGTGGCACACAAATGCCTGCCGGGCCAGTTCATCATCGCCAAGATTGACGAGACAGGAGAGCGCATTCCCCTGACGATCTGCGACTATGACCGCGAAGAGGGAACTATTACCATCGTCTTTCAGACGGTGGGCGCTTCGACGGAGCGCATGTCCTTTCTGGAAGCGGGAGAGGCATTTGAGGACTTCATCGGTCCCCTGGGTCGTCCCTCAGTCCTCTGTCTGGAAGAGAATCTCGACAAGACAAGAGAGAAGAAGATCGTATTTATCTGCGGCGGCGTCGGAACGGCGCCTATTTATCCCCAGGTCAAGTGGCTCAAGGAGCATGGGATTCCCGCAACCGTTATTATGGGCTCCCGCAACAAGGATCTTCTCTTCTATGTGGACAACATGAAGGAGGTCGCGGAACACCTCTATGTCTGCACGGATGACGGCTCCTATGGTTTTCACGGGATGGGAACCAATCAGCTGCAGGCCCTCTGGGATCAGGGAGACCGCTTTGATCACTGCGTTGCCATCGGCCCTATGATCATGATGAAATTCGTCTGCAAACTGACTGCGGAGCTCGGCATTCACACGGAAGTGTCCATGAATCCTATTATGGTGGATGGAACCGGTATGTGCGGAGCCTGCCGTATTTTGGTTGGAGATGAAGTTAAGTTTGCCTGTGTGGACGGGCCCGAGTTTGACGGCCACAAGGTGGACTGGGATGCGGCTATGGTGCGCCAGCAGCAGTATAAGACGGCAGAGGGCAGGGCCATGCTTGCCCTTAAGGAAGGCAAGACACATCACGGCGGCTGCGGCAATTGCGGAGGTGACAGATAATGGCACAGGATATGATGGTAAGAGTGCCGATCGCCGAGCAGGAGCCGGCGGTTCGCGCTAAGAATTTTGAAGAGGTATGTCTGGGTTACACAGAAGAAGAGGCGATCCTTGAGGCTAATCGCTGCCTCAACTGCAAGAATCCCCGCTGTGTGGCAGGCTGTCCCGTGAGTATCAATATTCCTGCTTTCATCCAGGAGATCAAGGCGGGAGACGCTGCAGCGGCTTATCGGACGATTTCACTGTCCTCGGCCCTGCCCGCTGTCTGCGGCCGCGTCTGTCCCCAGGAGACCCAGTGCGAGGGCGTCTGTGTCCGGGGCATCAAGGGTCAGCCTGTGGCCATCGGCAAGCTGGAGCGCTACGCCGCGGATACTGCCGCCGCCCGGGGGATTATGCCGGAGAATCACTCCAAGCCCAATGGGCATAAGGTCGCTGTGATCGGGGCAGGCCCTGCCGGTCTGACCTGTGCCGGAGATCTGGCTAAGATGGGCTATGACGTCACGATTTTTGAGGCCCTGCACAGGGCCGGCGGCGTGCTTGTCTATGGAATCCCGGAATTCCGTCTGCCAAAGGACAAGGTGGTTCGTCACGAGGTGGAGAACGTCAAGGCACTGGGCGTCAAAATCGAGGAGAATGTCGTCATCGGGCGTTCTGTTACCATCGACGAGCTGATGGAAGAAGAGGGATTTGAGGCGATATTCATCGGATCCGGCGCGGGTCTTCCACGCTTCATGGGAATTCCCGGGGAGCAGGCCAACGGGGTCTTCTCGGCCAATGAGTTTTTGACCCGCAACAACCTGATGAAGGCCTACGATGATGACTACGATACCCCCATTTCCCGCGGGAAAAAGGTTGTTGTGGTCGGAGGCGGCAACGTGGCCATGGACGCGGCCCGCACGGCCCTTCGCCTGGGTGCTGAGGTGCATGTGGTCTATCGCCGCTCTGAGGAGGAGCTTCCGGCCCGCGCGGAGGAAGTGCACCACGCGAAGGAAGAGGGGATCATCTTTGACCTCCTTCAGAATCCCACGGAAATTCTGGTCGATGAAAAGGGCTGGGTCAAGGGATGTCGGATTATCAAAATGGAACTGGGTGAGCCGGATGAGTCCGGCCGCCGTCGTCCCGTTGAAATTCCGGGCTCTGAGTATGAAATCAGCTGTGACACGGTGATTATGTCTCTGGGAACCTCTCCAAACCCCCTCATTTCCCATACAACCAAGGGGCTGGAGACCAACCGTCGCGGCTGTATTGTGACGGAGGGTGAGTTCGGGGCAACCACCAAGGAAGCGGTTTACGCGGGCGGAGACGCGGTGACCGGAGCGGCTACCGTCATTCTGGCCATGGGCGCCGGCAAGGAAGCCGCGAAGGGTATCGATCAATACTTTAAGAATAAGTGAGTGTAAAATGGCAATTCGGATTAAGGATCGTCTCAAGGCTCTGGCCATTGACGACCATAAGACATTGGATATCATTCGGGCTTTTTCCGACCGCGGCGACAGGGAGACCTTCCTTGCCATGCTGGATCAATTTGCGGGAATCGATATGATCTCACCTTCGACTGTGGACGACGAGGGGAATGCGCACCCGGTCTTTTTGCAGGACGAGCAGAAGGCCTTCTGGCTGCCTCTGTATACCTCCGTCAATTCCCTTCCCTCCGGGGATGGGGCGCCAAAGTCAGACGCTCTGACCAAAGTGCCATTCCTGGGGGCCTGCCAGTTGACTATGCAGGCAAAGATTGCCGGGATTATTGTCAATCCCTTTTCAGAGAAGATCGTTTTGCAGAAGATTCTGATCGAAAAGATTCTCTCTGTCTCCCGGGGCGAGAGCAGCTACGACGAGGAGGACATGAACTTCCGTACAGACAAGGGAGAGCCGATACAGGAGGGCAAGGTCACACGGGCAGATGAGGAGCAAGAGGAAGAGGAAATCGTCATCGAAGTGACGGTGACAAAGCCCGATGGATCTACAAATCAGCAGGCCATGACAGAGAGCCAGTTCAACTATTTCATGCGTCAGCAGGTAGACCTTGGCCTTCTGGCAAAAGCTTTTTTGGAGGATCCGCAGGATAGCATCCGGCATTTTACGGAGGGCGGGGTGAAAGCCATCGACGCCTTCTATGAGTCCTGCTATCGCCTGCAGGGGGGAGAGCGCTTCTACCCCTACCTCCTGGAGGACTTTGATTCAATGGCCCTGACCGTGGGAGAGGATCTGGATATTGTCCGCATTGACATGCCGCAGAAGTATCTGATCGTCCCCTGTGCCAAGAGCGTCTTTTTGACCTGGGATCGGAAGAAGAAGGTCGGCCGATATTTCTCTGTCGAGATCGGAAAGACCCTGTCTCAGAGCCCGCTGTCCGAGGTGACCGCCGTCGGAGATCAGGGGATCTCCTTCCACCATGAGGTCCTCCTGGAGCATGTGGAGGACAGTGCGGAGTTGTCGGCGGTTGTTGATATTCTGCGTCCCGGTCAGGGAGAAGACTGAGGTGGAAGCCTTGAATCGAGAGAACTTTCGAATGGGGATGCGTGACGGCATCCCCATTGCTTTAGGATATTTTGCCGTGTCCTTTGCCTTTGGCATGACGGCGGTCGCCGATGGAATGCGGGGAATGGATGCGGTGATCATATCGGCGACCAATGTCACCTCGGCCGGCCAGTTTGCCGGTCTGGGAATCATTCTGGGAGACGGGAGTTACCTGGAAATCCTTTTGAGCCAGCTGGTCATCAACCTGCGCTACATGCTCATGTCCTTCTCCCTGGCTCAGCGGATGGAGCCGGACGCTCCCTTGTATAAGCGCCTTCTCATGTCCTTCGGTGTGACGGATGAAATATTTGGGATTTCGATCACCAGACCCGGATACGTGAGGCCGGACTTTCACCTGGGAGCCATGGCGGTGGCGATTCCCGGCTGGGTGCTGGGAACCGCCACAGGCGCCGTCATGGGCAAGCTTCTGCCGGCCATGATTCTCTCCGCTTTATCTGTGGCTATTTACGGCATGTTTCTCGCGATTATTATTCCTCCGATGGAGAAGGATCATTCGCTTTTAGGACTTGTTCTGGCGGCCATGAGTCTTTCGGCCGCTCTGGCCTACGGGCCTGAGCTTCTGGAAGGTGCACTGGGACTGGTATCCGGGCTGCTTCCCAGGCTTTCCTCCGGGACGAGCGTCATTATCGTCACCGTTTTTGCGGCTGCTCTCTTTGCCTGGATCCGTCCCCTGCCCCAGGAGGAAGCCGACGCCGACGCTGCGGAGGAGGACAGAGAAAAAGTGCCTGCTGACTCGACAGGGAACGGCGGAGAAAAAGGGAGGAAAAAGTGATGAGACACAGTATCTATATCTACATTCTTCTGATGGCCCTCGTCACCTATGCCATTCGCGCGCTTCCGATTCTGGCTTTTACCAGGGAGATTCGAAGCCCCTTTTTCAAGTCCTTTCTCTACTATGTCCCCTACGCGGCGCTTGCGTCCATGACCTTTCCCGCTATTTTGACAGCGACCGCTTCGCCGATCTCAGGCCTGCTTGCATTCGTCGTGGCCCTCTGGATGGCCTATCGGAAGAAGAGTCTGCTCCTGGTGGCCCTGTCAGCCTGCGGGGCAGTCTTCCTCGCGGAGAGGGGAATGGATCTTGCCAGGGCAATGCAGCTGATCTAAGACAAAGAGAATGCATCGGATCTGAGACAAAGAGAATTTATCTGATCTGAAATATAAAATAGTTATCTGGCGCCAGGCAGAGAATCGTTCCATACAATTTGGTTGAATCCTGTCTGATTCAGGGTACAATGGAGATCAGAAAAGGGAGATGACAGGAGGGGTAAAAATATGAGGAGAAGGACAAAGAGAATTGCTCTGATCACAGGGGCCTCTTCCGGTCTGGGGGCGGAATTTGCCAGACAGATCGATCAATCCGAGGAGAGGATCGATGAGATCTGGCTTCTGGCCAGACGAGAAGACCGCCTCAGGGAGGTTGCGCAGAGCCTGAAGAAGGCCTGCCGTCTGGTTCCCATGGACCTGACCAAAGAGGAGAATCTGGATGCGCTTGAGATGATGCTTGCGGCGGACCAGGTGCGGATCGGTCTTCTGATTAATTGTGCCGGCTTCGGAAAAATCGGGTCTTATGCCAGTGTCGACCGTCATCAGGCGGCCAGGATGATCGACCTCAACTGCAAGGCGGCCGTCGCCGTCAGTCAGCTGGCCCTGGACTTCATGGAGGAGGGAGACCGGATCTTGGAGATTGTCTCTGCCTCCGCCTTCCTGCCCCTTCCGGGGCTCAATGTCTATGCCGCCAGCAAGGCCTTCCTCTACGCCTACGCGAGAGCCCTGCGCAAGGAACTGGAGCCGAGGCACATTGCAGTGACGGCGGTTTGTCCCTACTGGATTAAGGACACCGAGTTCATTGACGGGGCAAAGAGCACAGAGAGTCCGGATTCCGATCTGGTGATCCGATCCTTTCCCATGTCGTCAAGAGCCAGGAGGGTTGTCAGGGATGCTCTGTGGGCCAGCCGCAAGGGTTTAGCCCTGTCTTGCTCCGGTCTTCCCGCGACGATGATGCATCTGCTCTTGCCCCTGCTTCCAACGGAAGCGGTTCTTAACTTGTGGATGAAGACGGTCAAGTAAATCAATCAATTGAGATGGAGATGTTAAGCCGCTGTGTCCTGTAAGAGGGGAACAGCGGCTGAATTTATATTTTCTTGGCATCTCGATAAAGATAAAGGATCTGAAATTTAAAATTCCTTTCGGATTACAGATAAAAAGTGTTGACCATACAGATGCTTTTGGCTGGAACCAGCAGTTTCAATAGCTTTGCATTAAAGGGAAAACACAAAAGATACGCGATTAAAACATATCGTTGACACAAAAGTTCGCACATGCTAACATCCGAATTAGAGGAAAACAGAATCGTAACATAGAGGTGTGAGGAGGAATGTATGGGGGCTCTTTACATCGTTTTCAGTTCTCATCGATTCAGGAATGGAGATAGGTCAGCAGCAATCATCAACGACCAATAAGAGAGAATCTCTCCTGGTCCAGAAGATGGAATCGAGCTGGCCATGCTTAAATTAAAGAAAAAACAAGTACGAGCGCTTATTACTATGCCGATCATTTGGGTTCTAATGGATTTGATCTTTCGAGTGATTACAGGAGAAGGAGCAAAGATAGACTATTGGGCATGTTTGGCTATTAGTGAGGTACTGGCCTATCTGGCGTGTCGATCAGACGCGAAAGAGCATATGAATGATGTAGAAATGGAGGAAGGACATGAAAAAGTATCAGCATAGAATTGCTTTTATTCTTATGGGACTATGCCTCCTGTCGCGTCCGCTAGTGATCATAATATGTTATCTCATACGATTGGATCTATCCGGTTCTGAGGGGGCAATGCTCATTTCAGAATATGCTGCAAGCATTCGCTTTTTCTGCCTTCTGGCGATTCTCTATTTGATTTTTGCTCATCCCCTGGAAGACTTAGGGGAGGAAGATGAGGAGGATGCCCAGGAAGACTAGTCGGCGTATTGCAATTTGAATCAGTCAGGTTTGATGAATCAGCATCAGCTCCTGTGTCCCGTAAGATGGGGATCAGGGGCTGATGTTTCCTTTTGCCCGGCAGACGCTTGCTCTAAGCACTCAATTTGACATCTGCTCGAAGCATTCTATTTGGCATCTGTATTGATGTAGTTGCTCCGGTACTTGGAGTAGACGATCTTCTGGGCGGAGTAGAGACCGTAGTAGCTGGAGGCGGCATAGGAAATGGCGATGGCCAGGACATAGTAGGGCAGGCCGCGGATTCCGAAGAGCTCAATGCAGAGGATGATTGAGGTGATGGGAGAGTTGGTGACTCCGCAGAAGAGGGCTCCGACTGCAACGGAAGAGCACAGGGCGGGAAAGAAGCCGACCAGACTGCCGAAAGCGTAACCCAGGGCAGATCCGATGAAGAGGGTGGGGACGATCTCTCCGCCCTTGTAGCCCGCGGCCAGGGAGAGGGCGGTGAAGAGGATCTTGAGGAGAAAGCTGTACCAGAGAAGGTCCGGCGCGTTTCCCGCGGCGGCAGCGGCAATGCTGTCAATACCAAGGCCATTATAGGTGGGCTTGCCGACCAGGAGGGTCAAAAGCAGGAGAATTGTGCCAAGAAGGACGGCGCGAAGATAGCGGTTGGCAAGGAGGCGCTCAGACCAGACCTCAACCTTGCGGAAGCTGACGCACTCCAGAATGGAGACGAGTCCGGCGATGACAGCCAGGCCTAGGACAGGAAGAGCGCTGGCGAGAGTAAATTCGGGGATATTTCCCAGCGGATAGCCCGCGTTTGGAATGCGGAAGAAGAAAATGGCAATGCCTCTTGCCACGAAAGAGGCGACAACGCAGGGAACCAGGGCGGCATAGTGCATGATGCCGACAGAGACGACCTCCATGGCGAAGATGGCGGCGGCGACCGGTGTTCCGAAGACAGCGGAGAAGACAGCCGACATGCCGCACATGATCATGACATGCTGGTTGTGTCTGGGCAGGCGAAAGGTCTTGCCGAGATTGTAACCGATGGATCCGCCCAGCTGCAGGGCCGCCCCCTCTCGTCCGACAGAAGCTCCCAGCAGGTGGGAGAAGATAGAGGAGAAAAAGATGGCGGGAATCATCCGCTTTCGGATGTGATCCCCGGACTGGATGGAAGAGATGACCAGGTTGGTTCCGATGGAGTTGTCCCCGTCAAGCAGGTGATAATAGAAGAAGATGCAGGCTCCGCCCAGGGGAAGGAGGTAGATCAGCCAGGGGTAGCTGACCCGCAGGTCTGTCGCGAGCTCAATGCCGATATCAAAAAGAGACCCGATTATCCCCGCGATGATACCGCAGATTACAGCGAAGATAATCCATTTGAGCGTGATCCAGACCCTGTCCAGATGGATGTGAACAGCTTTCTGCAGATGATCTCGATTCATATGGTCCTCCCTCAACGACATGGCAAATGACAGGGAAAGAGACTGTGGTATCTCCAAGCACAGTCTCCCGGTCATTCCTGTATCCAGTATAAAAAGAAGGGAAAATAACTGCAAGTCGAGCCCGGGAGGAAAATATGCAGGCCCGGGAGAAAAATGTGTTAGAATAAAAGACGTGCACAATCGAATTTTCTGCAGGCAGGAAAGACGATTGTAAAAATAGAGTTAGAGAAAAAGGACAGATCAAATGAGTGAAGTACATTCAGAGGAGGCAAAAAACGGATTTCTGCCGGGCGCAGGATTTCAGATCTGTAGTATTATTCGTTTGATTTCAGGTCATAGCATCTTTGCGGAGCAGATATTCCATTGTTGATATATCGAAGGAGGGACGAGCTTGAAGACGAAGGTATATATTGACGGGCAGAGCGGAACGACAGGCTTGCAGATCTATGATCGTATCGGGGCCAGAGAGGATCTCGACCTGCTTCGCATCAATGAAGACAAGCGGCATGATATAGAAGAGAGGCGCAGGCTCTTAAATGCGGCCGACATCGTTTTTCTCTGCCTTCCGGACGAGGGGGCGAGAGAAGCGGTTTCTCTGATTGAAAACGACAGGGTGCGTGTGATTGACGCATCGACCGCGCACAGGACGGATCCGGGCTGGGTCTATGGGTTTCCGGAGCTGTCGAGAGAGCAGAGAGAGAAGATCGCTGGGGCAAGGAGGCTGGCAAATCCGGGCTGTCATGCCACAGGCCTGATTGCCGGGACAGCCCCCCTGATTCGTATGGGAATTCTGCCTGCGGATTACCCTCTGACCTGTTATTCTCTGACCGGCTATACCGGTGGAGGCAAGAAGATGATTAAAGCCTATGAGGCGAAGAACAGGGATGAGAGTCTGTCTGCTCCCGGTCTCTATGGATTGGATTTAAGGCATAAGCATTTGCCGGAGATGAAGGCAGTCACGGGTTTGATCTATGATCCGGTTTTTCTGCCGGTGGTGGACGACTATGCGCAGGGAATGGCATCCACTCTTTTGCTGCAAAACCGACTCCTGCATGGAAGACCGTCAGCCGCAGAGGTCTGCCAGCGGCTGGCAGATTACTACAGGGACGAGCACTTTGTGAGGGTTCGCCCCTATGAGAAGAAGCCGGATACGATCTATGCCAATCATCTGGCCGGGACCAATCACCTGGAGCTGATCGTCGGGGGAGGAGAGGAGCAGACTTTTGTGACGGCTCTCTTTGACAACCTGGGCAAGGGAGCCTCCGGTGCGGCCGTGCAGAATATGAACATTATGCTGGGCCTGGATGAAACTCTGGGATTGGAGTGAGTTCATCAGACAGGAAAAGACAGGAAAAAGCGTGGAGAGCGGAAATTTGGGAAGCTGCGCAGACACAAATGAAGCAGATAAGAATTGAGAAGACAATTATTAAGAGAGCGTATATGAGAGCAGATCAGGATGCAAAGAGACAGGGAGAAGAGATAAAAAAGGGGACCAAGGAGAAAAGCCAGGGCCTTGGGAAGAGAAAAAAAGCGGATCATAAGAAGGAATTGACTCCTGCCCAGAAGAGAGATCTGGATCGAAGAAGGGAACTGGCCTTGACCTGTATTGACCGCTTAAAGAGGATCTATCCGGATACCAGGACGACCTTGACCTTCGCGGATGCCTGGCAGCTTCTGATCAGTCTGCGTCTTGCAGCCCAGTGCACGGACAAGCGGGTGGATCAGGTGACCCCCGGGCTCTATGCGGTCTATCCGACGGTTGAGGCGATCAGCCAGGCGCCGGTGGAGGCGATTGAGAAGATCGTGCATCCCTGTGGTCTTGGGCCCTCCAAGGCCAGAGATATCAAGGCCTGTATGACGATGCTGCATGAGGTCTATCAGGACCGGGTGCCTGACACAATGGAAGAACTGCTCCGTCTGCCCGGCGTGGGCCGAAAGTCAGCCAACCTGATTCTGGGAGATGTCTTCGGAAAGCCGGCAGTTGTGACAGATACCCACTGTATCCGTCTCTCCAATCGAATTGGCCTGGTGACAGATATCAAGGAACCGGCCAAGGTGGAAAAAGAGCTCTGGAAGGTCCTGCCGGACGCGGAGGCCAACCAGTTTTGTCACCGTCTGGTGGATCATGGGAGGGCGGTCTGTATGGCCAGGTCTCCTCGCTGTGAGGCGTGTATTCTCAATGATGTCTGTGCCTTCGGACAGACCGTTCTGACAGCAGAGAAATAATCGAAAAGTTATACAATTATTCACCCGGGAAACTGTGCAAAGCGCTAAAAATACAGAAAAACGCTTTTTTGCCTAAGAAGCGATGCTATAATAGAAACAGCTAAAAAGCACCAAGTGAATAGGAGAAAGGCCTATGAACGAAACATATGTGATTTCCTTAATGATTGGCAGTTTGGTAACGGCTCTTGTGATTGGATTGGGCATTTGGTTCAACAAGCAGAATCGGGCCCACTGGAATTAGGGGGGTGAGCGTATGCTGATGGGATTTGCAGTTGTATTCATCGTTGCGGTTGGTGCTCTGGCCATGTATGACTGGGTTCGGATGACGAACAATTAGTCTTGCAATCTTTTTCATTATCTCCTTTCTTTTTTCAATAGAATGCTCGCCTGGCGGGCATTCTATTTTAGTGGCTCTATGTCAAATGTTGGGGCGGGATCCTTCGGGAGCCCGCCCTAATACTGTGTTTGGGCGGATTTAGGTGTTCCATGGTATGTCAGCATCTTTTATGGCATAACAAATAAACCCCTGAGCGCCAAGCTTGTTTTCAGTTACTAATTCATTGCCATCAGGATGCGAGTCCGAAGCCTTTCGAAGCGATGGATTCCATAGGAGGTTCGTTTTAAGACCTTAATTCGGTTGTTGAACCCCTCTGTTGTTCCGTTTGTAATGTCTGTGTGTTTAAAGGCAGCACAAATCTCTCTGGCCCAGTTCTGGTAGCATTTTGCCACTTTATGAAACTCAGCGACACGACAAGATTCTGCTTCCTGAATCCAAAGACGGAACTGTCTTCTTTGTTCAGAGTACTTCCTGTTCTGACAGATACTGTAGAACCACTCCTTTAAGTGATGCGCCTTGCGTAGATCTTCGTTGTAAAAGATCATGCGAGAGCAGGCGATTTGCTGCTCAAGCGGCAGCTTCTTAAACCGAGAAAGAAGGGGCGATTGCAAAACGAGGTTCTAGTTTGAAGCAGTGACTTCCAGCATCACCGGGATTGCAATGAAAACTTCTATTTTTGGCTGGTAGACTCTGTACAAGCAGGATGGAAATGGCTATAAATGAGGTAAGGAAGCAGTTGCTTCCGAAAAACGCGTATCTTAACCAGGGGTCGAGCTCAAACCGAAAAATTCGGAACTTTTAAGTTCCACCCCTAAAACATGAACTGGGTAGGTTCTTGTTCCAGGTGTTCTGACAGATATGCGTTTACTTAAAGAGTCTGGGACTCAGGATGATTTCATCAGGTGGAATCTTCCTGAGTCCGATTTTCTTTAAGAGCTTCTCCCCATACTGAAAGGAAAACATTTCATAGGGACTTTTATTTTCAAGTGTCTTTCTTCGATAGGAATTGATATGACTCATCATTAGATTGATTTGTTCCTGCTGATAGGCAGTCAAATCAACTCCTTTTGGAAGGATTCTCCGAATCATTTCATGGTGGACTTCACAGCTTCCCTTCTGGTAAGGAGCAGAAGCGTTGCAGTAGAAGACATAGGATCTTCGGTTTCCATGCTCATCAAATTCAATTCTTTTAGGATCAGAGAATTCACTTCCATTGTCAGCGAGGATCACAGGAAACAGCTCTTTAAAGGAGCCAGCCCCAAGCGTCGCATATAATTGGTTAAAGACAGTGATCACAGACTGAGCATCATTATGGTCTCTACGAAAGGCGATTTGCAGTCCGGCTGTGACAAAAGTAATGGTAAGAAGAACAGCACCACCTTTTGTGCCCTCGACAGAATCAATCTGAACAACAGGTGTGTCGGGGTGTGAGGCCATAAAGGCATTCAAATCCTTCATGGTTCGTCCCTGACGGCATTTGGTGTCAATTTTTATCGTATTGGGTCTCTTGCGCCGGGGACGCATTCTCACCTTGCGCGGCATGTCGATATTGCGCGCAGAGAAAAGATTTGCGTCCATATACAGATATAGTGTCCGCTCGCTTACCATAAGTTCTGCCTTATGCTCCAGATAGATATGGTGTAGAGATTGTCCCTGGCGGATCAATGGAGAAATAATAGCATCTATTCGTTCGCGTTCTTCGTCAGACAGAGCAATCCCCTGACGGGACTCAGAGAGGACATCTTCGTATTCTTTTTGCGCGAGAGCAGCATTATAAAATTTTTTCTCTAAGGTGCAGAGTCGCTGTTGTTTACAACCATTGCAGACATAGGGCGGTTTGCTCAGTTTAGGGCAGACTTGCTTATGGTAAGAAATGCAGGTATGTAAGCACCTGCCGCAAAAAGAACAGTATAAGGGACGTCTTTTGCTTGCGGAACAAGTTGGACAAATATCTATCTGCTGGCATTTTTTACGAAGAGAGCAGTCATTAAAGGGCTTCCCATAGGCTCCTGTTTTTCGGCAGATAAGATGGGAACGAACCTCTTTTGAGATTGTCGAGCAATCTTTGCCAATGGTCTCTGCGATCTTTTTAAAAGAACCCTGTTGTTGTAGTCCTGTTTCAATCTGTTTTCGTTGCTCATGAGTTAATTGTTTGTATTTAGCCATTTGATCCTCCTGTTCTAATCAGAGCAACAGGACAAGAACCCCAGTAGCTATTTTAGTTCTTTCGGAAGAATTAAGATCTACTTGACATTCGGAAGGATTAACTTCTAGCGGTTAAGAGGAAGGGGTAGAAACTCAGATTGCAATTCACCTTTTTATTTAACGATGACAATAGGAGTGGTGATATATTGACTAAAAACTGGAAAAGTGATAATATAATTATTAAAGATAATATATTTATCAAAAAATGAGAGGGAAAAGTTAGATGTCTTATTGCTCTGATATAACAAAAAATAGAATTTTAGAATGTGCTAAAAGGGAATTTTTAAGCAAAGGATTCGAAAATGCACAGGTAGCTGAAATTGCTAAATTAGCAAAAGTAACTACAGGAGCTATTTATCGTCATTTCAAAAATAAGGAAGCATTATTTTTTGCTCTAATTGAAGAGGAATATAATTACACATTAGATGTTGTTTCTGATGTTGAAAAAAGGAGCGAACAAAAAACTATTAGGATAGACTCTGATTTAGTCGATGATGAAGCGATTATAGAAAATTTATTCTTGGAAACAATGCTATTTGTTGATTATATGTATGCGCATTTTGATAACTTTAAGCTGATTTTTGCGTGTAGCAAAGGGTCGCAAGTAGAAAACTTTATTGAGGATATTACTGAAAGATATACAGCTAAAAATATGAAGCTTATTCTTTTCAACGCTAAACAAGAGCAAATTATCACAGAGATTAAAGAGTTTGAAGTTCATGTCATTACAAAAGGCTATATTACATCTCTATGCGAGTGTGTTCTTCATGATATACCGCATGATAATGTTGGCGAATATATTAGAAGCATTGTTATTTTTCAATATTATGGTTGGCAAGGCTTAATGAAGAAAAATAATAGATAATTTTTTGTCAAAAAGTTAGCGATAACTAATTAACTTTTTGTTTGGAGGAGATATTTTCTTGAAAAGTAACAATAAAAATGCCATTTCAGAGTTGCTTAAATACGCCGATGGCGAGAAAAAACAATTATACAAATCAATTTTGTTAGCGACCATAGGGGAACTGTTTGGAATGATTCCTTTTTTAGCAATAGCAAAATTGATAGAAAAAATATATCAATCTGAAGTGTCATTTAGAACTGTATTGTATCTAACACTTTTTGCTTTATGTGGACAAATTTTAAAGGGAATTTTTACATTATCCTCAACAATAACTTCACATAAAGCAACATTTCATATTTTAAAAAATATACGAAGTTTAGTAGCTGAAAAAATGCTAAGAGTACCTATGGGTGTAATGATAGATACTCCTATAGGTAAATTTAAAAATTTAATTGTAGATACAGTGTCTAAGCTGGAAGATTCAATGGCTCATTTTATGCCGGAGATAACATCAAGTATAGTATCTCCTGTTTTATTTTTGGTTTTGATTTTTGCTTTGGACTATAGGATGGGGTTGGCTTCGTTACTTACAATTCCTTTAGGAATGCTTGGATATATAGGTATGATGAAGGATTATGAGTTTAGAAGCAAAACATATACTACAGCTCAAAATAATATGAATAGTACTTTGGTTGAATATATTAATGGGATTGAGGTTATAAAAGCTTTTAACCACAGTGCTTCTTCTTATGAAAAATTTACGAACGCAATTAACTTCTTTCATGATAGTACACTTGCTTGGTGGAAGCAAAGTTGGTTATGGTCAGCATTTGTTCAAGCAGTTATGCCATCCACACTTTTAGGAACTTTGCCGATTGGTGCATATCTGTATATGAATTCAAAAATATCGTTATCAAGCTTTATTGTGTGCATTATACTGCCTATTGGTTTTATTGCACATTTAATGAAAATCGGTAAATATTCTGAGCAATTCAACATGGTTAAGGCAAGTTTAGACGCAATAGAGGAATTTCTATCGAAAGAGGAACTTAAAAGACCAAAAGAGAAGGTAATCTTTGATGACACTCTCTATCGTTTTGAAAATGTTTCATTTGCATATGATAAGGAACTTGTGCTAAAAAATATCAACTTTGAATTAAAACCAAATACAGTAACCGCATTGGTAGGAAATTCAGGTTCTGGAAAATCTACAATAGCAAAACTTATGGCTGGTTTTTGGGATCCGTCCAATGGAAGTATCTATTATGGTGGAAAGAAAATACCCGAAATTCCATTTGAACAGCTAACAAATGAGATAAGCTATGTTGCTCAAGACAATTTCTTGTTTAATACAAGTATAAAAGAAAATATAAAAATGGGAAAACCAACTGCAAGTGATGATGAGGTTATTGAGGCGGCTAAAGCAGCATCTTGCCATGACTTTATTATGGAACTTGAAAATGGATATAACACAAAAGTCGGTGATGCAGGAGGTTCTTTGTCTGGTGGAGAAAGGCAAAGAATTACGATTGCAAGAGCAATGTTAAAACAATCTAAGGTAATTATTTTAGATGAAGCAACTGCATTTGCAGATCCTGAAAATGAATATCTCATTCAAAGTGCAATCACCAAACTCATTAAAGGAAAGACTCTGATAGTGGTTGCTCACAGGCTCTCTACTATTACAAATGCTGATACAATCCTTGTTATGAAAGATGGGGAATTTGTAGAGAATGGAACTCATGAAGCCCTTGTAAAAAAAGATGGAGTATATGCTTCCTTGTGGAAAAATTATGTAGGCGGATTAGATAACGAAAAGGAGGCGTTGTAAATGATTAGCATTGTAAAACGTATATTAAAAATATCAGGGAAGTATAAAAAAAATGTAATTCTTGGTCTTATATTTAGTGGATTAAAATCATTCTTCGCTTCCTTGATGCTGTTGGCGGTTTTACTGATTATGATTAATCTTGAACAGTTGAATATGACTATTATTATGCAGGCAACAGCAATTGTAGTTGTGAGTATATTCGGCAGATTCATTTTTCAATATCTTTGTGATAGAAAATTAAGTGCATCAGGTTATGAAATTTTTAAGGATAAAAGGATTGAAATAGGGGAAAAACTGAAAAAAGCTCCAATGGGGTATTTTTCAGAAAAAAACTTAGGAACAATCCAAGCGGTTCTAACAACAACTATTTCCGACTTAGAGGGTATGGCGATGCTTGCGATGAACTTTATTGTAGGAGGTTTTTTTCATGCCTTTAGTATGACTACCATGTTATTGATCTTTTGTTTTCCGGTAGGGATGGTATCTTTAATTGCAATCATCTTTGGTATGGGCGTTCTTAAATTAATCGCAAAGAAAACCGAAAAATATTCTCCTATCATGCAAGACTCACAAGAAATGCTTGTTACTGATGCAATTGAGTATATTAGAGGAATTTCAGTACTTCGTTCTTTTGAAAAAGGAACTGATGGAAAAAATAAAGTTGAAAAAGCGTTTATGAGTAAATGTAAAGTTGATATTGAGGTTACTGAGGGTTCAGCTTATTTAATGAAACTATATGAAATGATTTTTAAAGTTGCGAGCTGTGTATTGGTGTTTGTTGCAATAATTCTATATATGAAATCTCTGATTCCACTTTCATATACTCTTATGTTTATAGTATCTGCTTTTCTAATTTTTATGGAATTGGAGTTGGTTAATGATGGAGCATTTTTAAGCAGAATGCTCGCAACACAACTTAATCGATTGGACTATGTTTCAGATATACCTTCGCTTGATGAGGGCGGAAAAGAAATTGACTTGAATTCCTATGACATTGAATTGAAAGATGTTTGTTTTGGATATGGGGAAAGAGAGATTTTGAAGAATATAAATTTGCAGATAAAGTCGAATAGCAGTTTGGCTATTGTCGGTGCTTCAGGTTCTGGAAAGACAACTCTTTGTAATATTATAGCAAGATTTTGGGATGTTAATAAAGGTGAAGTATTTATTGGAGGACATAATGTTAAGGACTTTACCTCTGAAAGCCTATTACAAAATATCAGTATGGTATTTCAGAAGGTTTATTTATTCAATGACACGATTGAGAATAATGTAAAATTTGGAAATCCAAACGCAACACATGATGAGGTGGTGGAGGCTTGCAAGAAAGCTTGTTGCCACGATTTTATAACAAGCCTTAGTGATGGATACGGTACTGTTGTTGGTGAGGGCGGTTCAACGTTGTCGGGAGGAGAAAAGCAAAGAATATCTATTGCAAGAGCAATCCTTAAAGATGCTCCAATCATTATTCTTGATGAAGCAACTTCAAGTGTAGATCCTGAAAACGAGCATATGTTAATTAGTGCAATTAATGAGTTAACAAGAAATAAAACTCTCATTAGCATTGCACATAGATTATCTACGGTAAGAGGAGCAGATCAAATTATTGTTATTGATAAAGGGGAAATTGTACAACAAGGGAATCATAAGGAACTAATTAGTCAAGATGGAGTATATAAACATTTCATCGAAATTAGAAAACAATCTATTGGTTGGAAAATATAGGTGATGAAATGGGAGATGTAGTTATTGATTTTGATAATGTAAGTTTCAGTTATGGAACACAAACAGAAGTGAGTCTCAGAAATATAAATTTCAAAGTTAAAGAAGGAGAATTTATTTTGCTTACTGGTCAGTCTGGTTCAGGGAAAACAACTGTTACAAGATTGATAAACGGCTTAATTCCACATTTCTTTGAAGGGGTTTTAACTGGAACTGTGAAAGTGTTAGGAAGTGATATAAAAACGATCACTCCCGGAGAAATGGGGAAAAATATTGCTTCTATATTTCAAAATCCACGAAGTCAATTTTTTACAACGAATAGTACCAAGGAAGTGGCATTTGCTCTTGAAAATTATGGAATAGATAGAGATGAAATGATAGATAGAGTGAATTGTGCATTTCACGATTTAGAAGCTGAAAATCTTATGGATAGGGATATGTTTTCTTTATCTAGTGGTGAAAAACAGAAGATAGCGATTATAGCTGCAAAAACTTTGAATCCCAAGATTTATGTTTTTGACGAGCCATCTGCAAATTTAGATATTCATTCAATTATTAAATTGAAAAAAATTATGGAGTGGTTAAAGAAACAGGGACATACAGTAATTGTTTCAGAGCATAGATTGTTCTACTTAAAAAATTTAGTAGATAAATGCTTAATAATGAAAGATGGAAAAATTGATAGAGAATTAAAGAAAAATGATATTGATAACTTGAATGATTCAGATATTAGAGCATATAAACTTCGAACATTTAAGTTAAGTAATATTAAATATGAACTAAAGGATAATCTTATTGTTAATAAGCAAAACGCAGATTTTAAAGTGGAAAATTTATCTTTTTCCTATGATGTTAATCATTCCGTTTTGAGTAATTGTAATTTAGAAGGGAATTTTGGCGAAACAGTAGCTATAGTTGGACACAACGGAAATGGCAAAACGACATTAGGGAAAATAATGTCAGGATTACTAAAAGCAAGAAGTGGACAATTTTTTATTGAAGGAAAATTTACGAAGCAAAAGGAGTTATATAAAAGTGTATATTTTGTGATGCAAGATGCAGATTATCAACTGTACTCCGATTCTGTTGTTTCTGAGTTAATGCTCAGTTCTATGAATAGTATTAAGCAAAATGATGAAAAAATAGAAAATGCGATGAGTTTATTGAATATTTCATCATTCAGAAATAGGCATCCGCAAAGTTTATCAGGAGGGCAAAAGCAGCGAGTTACTATTGCGGCTGCAATAGCTTCAAATAAAAAAATTATGATTTTTGATGAGCCAACCAGTGGGCTTGATTATGAGAATATGAAAATCGTATCTGAAGCAATTAATGATCTTCGTAAAAAAGGAATACTGATTTTTGTTATTTCTCATGATTTAGAGTTTTTAAGTAGAGTAGCAACTAAAGCAGTTTTTATAGAAAATAATACTGTTAGCAAAAGGAACAGTTTAAAGAAAAGTGGTGAGTTTGAAACAATAAAAAGATTTTTACTACAGAGCGAGGGATATGAAGAATGAGCAAATCTTGTAAACAAAATGGAATAAGATATGATCCAAGAATTAAGTTGTTACAAGTTTTAATTATAGGGATTTTAGTATTTACTTTGACTGGTAAAAAGTATGAAGTTCTACTTTTCTTGTCAGTATTTGCATATGGAATGATAAGCGGCATATACAAAACTTGTTTTAAATTTTTAGCTTTATATATAGTGTTGTTTATGGTAGCGGAAATAAGTCCATTATTTATTTCAACTACAATACACTATTTTGTCCTATGTTTTATAACATTGACACTTGCAGCTATAAATATGATTAGAACAAGTGAAATATCTGAAGTATTAGCTTCCTTGCAAAATATGAAAATCCCATATTATATAAACATTCCATTAGCTGTTATATTAAGATTTTTTCCTACTCTAAAACAGGATATTGCTTGTATAAAGCAGGGAATTAAGACGAGAGGGATTGATATTTCTTTCTTTGGATTTTTAAAACATCCTTTTAAAGTTTATGAAATGATGTTGATTCCTATGTTAATGCGAATGTTATGTACTGCAACTGAGTTGTCGGCATCTGTTGAGACACGAGGACTTGGAGTTTCGTGTAAAAAAACTAGTTATACAGAAGTCAAATTTCGTATGCTTGATATGTTATTGCTAGTAATAATGATGGTATTTTATCTAGCCATCATCATTATGAAAATAAAAAATATTTAAAAACAAGGAGAATAATTATGGAAGAAAAAAAGAAATTTCAAATTAAAGATTTAATTATTACAGCACTAATGGTGTTATGCTCACAAGTTTTATATAGAGTGTTATCTTTTCTGTTCATATCGCCATACACAATGCTATTAGTAGTTCCGATATGGTCAATTATTGGAGCAATTGCCTATTTCTTAGTACCGGTAAAAACAAAAAATCCATGGATGATTTTATTATTTTGTGTACTTACAAGCATTATAGGTTTTTATCCGCCATATATAATTAGTTGCATAGTGGCTGGAATTATAGCCATGTTGATTGCAAGAACAAAAGGGGTTGGCAATTATAAAGGATTAACAATTGGATATATGATATTTTGTGTTCTTGCCGGCTTTGGTGGAATGTATGTACCGTTTCTTTTCTATGCGGATCAAACACTTGAATCTTATGAAAAAATGTTTGGGAGTGAATACTTAGGAACATTAACCAAAATCGTTTCTCCTATGACTACAGTAATAATGCTTATTGTAATAGCCATTTGCGGATTGATTGGAGCAGTAATTTCCAAGAAACTATTGAAGAAGCATTTTGAAAAAGCAGGAATGATTTAGCTTTATATAATGATCTGTATTCACCACCTTTCTAATCTTAACGTCTTTTAAACCTAATAGAGATGCAGTAGAATGACTATGCATGGTTCCTCCGAGTGTTTTGTTTGTTGCTTGGCGCTCGGGGGATCTTTTTATCCAATCATACACTTAGGGGCGAATGGAAACATCTATTCGCCCCAACATTTATTGTAGAACCATTTTAGTTTTGCGCAGGCTTTTGAAGCGGATCTCAGACTAATCGTGCATATGTCACGAAAGAAGAGCCTCACGAAGGATCGGGCTTTATAAAATTTATCTAAAATCGAAACATTAAATAAGATTGAACACTATAATAGAGACATCTGAAGGAAAAGAATTCTGAAAACCCAGGAAGAGGTACTTGTCCTATGAGATTCGTTATTCAAAGAGTAACCCATGCTTCCGTCACAGTAGACGGGAAGAAGCAGGCAGAGATCGACAGAGGATTTTTGGTTCTGATTGGAATCTGTCAGACGGACAGTCTGTCTCTTGCGGACAAGATGGTTCACAAGCTGATTGGGATGCGCATCTTCCAGGATCAAGAGGGGAAGACTAACCTCTCCCTAAAGGACGTGGATGGAAAGCTGCTTTTAGTCAGTCAGTTTACCCTCTATGCAGACTGCAGAAAGGGGAACCGTCCTTCCTTCACCAGGGCCGCCGGACCGGAATCGGCGGAAGCCATCTACGAGTACATCATTGCCCAGTGCAAAAAGTCGATCCCCGGAGTTGAGAAGGGGATTTTCGGGGCGGATATGAAGGTCGAGCTCTTAAATGACGGACCATTTACCATTGTTCTTGACAGTGAAGACCTGGGATGAGGAAGAGCCATGAACACCAGACAAGTGAGAGTGAATGAGGGGCTGCTGGAGGGAGAGGAGACTCTGTCCTACGCGGTTTTTCGCGGGGTTCCATATGCAAGGCCTCCAGTCGGAGATCTGCGCTGGAAGCGACCGGAGCCTCCGAAAGCATGGGAAGGGATCCGGCAGGCAGTGGTTTTTCAGAATCGGGCAGTGCAGAATCAAAAGGGCAAGGCATTCTATCAGAAGGAGTTCTATGCCGATCCGGAGTTTCTGCCTCCCATGTCTGAGGACTGCCTGTATTTAAATATCTGGACTCCGGTTAAGAAGAAGGCAGAAGATAGAGCCTATCCGGTCGCTGTCTGGATTCACGGGGGCGCTTTCCTGGGAGGCTACGGATCTGAGATTGAATTCGATGGAGCTGAGTTTGCCAAGCGGGGTGTTATTTTAGTCACCATCAATTACCGGCTTGGCCCCCTTGGCTTTCTTGCCCTGCCTCAGCTGGCCCTGGAGGATCCCGCGCAGACGACCGGAAACTACGGGATCCTGGATCAGATTGCCGCCTTGCGCTGGGTGAAAGAGAATATCGCCTCCTTCGGCGGGGATCCGGATCGGGTGACCGTCTTCGGGCAGAGCGCCGGGGCAGTGAGTGTTCAAACCATCTGTAATTCTCCTCTGGCAAGAGGACTGTTTGCCCGGGCGATTATGCAGTCGGGCGGAGGTGTGAACAATGGCCTGGCCCGTGATTTGCATCGGGAAGAAGCCTGTCGGATCGGGGAGATGCTGATGAGATCCTGTCGCTGTGATCGCCTGAGTCAGATGCGTGAATTGCCGGCGGAGGTTCTCTGCAAGAAGACGCAAACGGTGATCGGTAAGATTAAGGGGCTTCCCTTCTCTCCTATGTGTGACGAATATGTACTCCCCGGAACCTATGATGAGAATATCCGCGCCGGAAGGATTGCGGATATCCCCTACCTGCTGGGATCCAACGCCAATGACATACTGGTCAGGAGGCGCGCCGTCGGCCGCCCGGGAGGAAAGCTCTATCAGGGTTGTATTGACTGGGCTTTGGCCCGGGAGGAGACTTCTAAGCAGAAGACCTACATTTATTACTTTAATCGGACTCTGCCGGGAGATCGGGCAGGGGCATTTCATTCCGCGGAACTCTGGTATGTTTTCGGGACCTTAGCCAGGTCCTGGAGACCGTTTGAGGAGTGGGATTACGAGATTTCCGACGCTATGATCTGCGCCTGGTGCAATTTCATCAAGTACGGAGACCCGAACGGCAGAGAGGGCTGCGGCTCTGATGACTGGAAACCCTATCGCAGGGAAGATCCCTGTATCAGAGACTTTGGCTAGGGCGGATGAGCTTGTTAGTGATGGCTCACATGGCAGCAAATGGCCTGTCTGTGACGGCTCACACGGCGGAAGATGGCTTGTCTGTGTCGGCTTGCCGGACGGCAGATGATTGGATGTCGTGAGAGAGATGAGAGAGGGAATATGACAGATCAAAATGAAATCCTGGAGCGAATGAAGTATCCGAGACCCCAGATGATCCGGGATAATTATCGCATTTTGAATGAGGACTGGACGCTGGACGGAAATCCCATTCGACTGCCCTTTCCACCCCAGGCGGCCGCAAGCGGTTATGAGGGGGAGATCCGGGATGACCTCTCTTATGAGCTGCATTTTCCTTTGCGCTTAGGCTGGCACAATCGGAGGGGCGATTTGATTCCCTGCCCGCTCACGCCGCAAAAGCCGGAGGAGGAAGATTCGAAGACCTTTTCCTCTCCCATGAGAAAAAAGCGTATTCTTCTTCATTTCGGGGCGGTAGATCAATATTGCCTGATCTTCCTCAATGAAAAGCTGGTGGGAAGTCACAGGGGAGGCTATCTGGCCTTTTGCTTCGATATCACAGACGCCCTGGAGGAGGACAATGTTCTAAAGGTGATTGCGACAGATTCTCTGTCTCCCGTCTACCCATATGGCAAACAGTCGAAGAAGCCCAAGGGCATGTGGTATACGCCTGTCTCCGGTATCTGGCAGGAGGTCTGGATGGAGGCGGTTCCAGAGCGCCATGCGGATCGGCTGGAGATCCTTTCGGACCAAAAGAGCGCTTTGATCCGGGCCTATGACGCTTCGGGAGAGATCATATCTATCGACCGGGCAGACCTGCTCGCGCCCGTATCCCGCGAGGAAACCGGGGAGAGCATATCAAGGGTGAAGATGGGGAAAAGTATATCCAAGGGGGAAGACAAGACGAGCATGTCCAAGGTGGAAACCGGGGAGAGTATATCCAAGGAGGAAGCAAGGGAGAGTATATCCCAGGAAAAATGCTCTGATGGTTCCATTTTAATACACTTTGCCCGGCCTCATCTCTGGTCGCCCGCAGACCCCTTTCTCTATCGTCTTCGCCTTGAGATTGGAGAGGATGAGATCGAGACCTATCTGGGGCTTCGAACCATCAGCATGGAGGGCGGAAAGATTTGCTGCAATGGAGAGCCCGTCTATCTGCACGGGCTCCTGGATCAGGGATACTGGCCCCAGGGGATCTATCTGCCGGAGACAAACGGCGCTTATCTGGAGGATATCCAGGGAGCGCTGGAGCTGGGATTTAATTGCCTGAGAAAACATATCAAGCTGGAGCCGGAACGCTTCTACTATGCCTGTGATGCCATGGGCATGCTGATTTTACAGGATATGGTCAACAGCGGTAAATATGATTTCATGCGTGATACGGCCCTGCCCAATTATGGCAAGCTGAACCGGGCAGATGATGAGGCAAACGCCCTGCGCCTGCCGGGGGAGGATGAGATCGAGCGTCGAGCCTTCTTTGAACAGCATCTGGCGGATACGATCGACCAGCTGCGCAATCACCCCGCTATCATCGGCTACACGATTTTCAACGAGGGATGGGGGCAATATGACGCGGATCGTCTCTATCGTCTGGTCAAGGAAAAAGACCCCGGGCGTCTGGTCGACGCCACTTCAGGCTGGTACGCGCAAAAGCTCAGTGACTTCGATTCCCAGCATAATTATCACAGGAGTTATACCCTGCAAGCCAAGGATAAACCGCTCTTTCTCTCCGAGTGCGGGGGATACACCCTGGCAGTGGAGGGGCATTGCATGCAAAAGAAGCGCTATGGCTACGGATCGGACAAGAAGAATCCCGCCGAGCTGCAGGAGGCAGTTGAGAGACTCTATCGGGATATCATCCTTCCGGCGATACGTCAGCAGGGTCTGGTGGGAAGCATTTACACCCAGATCTCCGATGTGGAGGGGGAGATTAATGGGGTTTTCACCTATGACAGGGCTGTCTGCAAGCTGGACAGGGATTTGATGCGGGCCTTAGCGGGCGATCTGCAGGAGGCCTTTCATGAGGCATGCTCGAAATCAGATAAAAAATCCGTCGGCTAAAATCGGTTTTCTTCAATAGAAGGAATGCAAGATAATGAAAGATGAGATGAATGATAGCGACGAAAGTCATCTGTTATAGGGTTATCTGTGAATGTATGAAGTCGGCGTGAATTTGCCTGAGGACGGTGTGAGTTTGTCTGAGAGACGGTGTGAGTTTGTCTGAGAGACGGTGTTTTGGAGGTCTGAAAGAGACGTCGCTTTTTAGCGGGATAGCACGACAGGTCGATATCTGTTACACTGTGAGAGATTTCGGGACAGCCCGAGGAGTAATGCAGAGAACTAGGAGTGATTACGATGGATATGGATATGAACTTCCGCAGGAAATTGCCTATTCCCAAGGAGGTTAAGGAAGAATTTCCCCTTTCAGAGGGGAGGGCAAGGGATAAGGAGAAGCGTGACGAGGAGATCGCCGCGATTCTGCGCGGGGAGGAGAATAAGCTTCTGCTTGTGATCGGTCCCTGTTCTGCGGACAATGAGCCTGCCGTCCTTGATTATATGGTTCGCCTTAAGAAGGTACAGGATCGGGTCGCTGACAAGATTCTCATGATCCCAAGAGTCTATACCAATAAGCCCAGGACAACCGGGCTCGGCTATAAGGGTATGTTGCATCAGCCGGATATCAATAAGCCGGAGGACATGCTGGCAGGGATTCTTGCTATTCGAAAGATGCATATGCACGTGATAGAGGAGACAGGCTTTACCTGCGCGGAGGAGATGCTCTATCCAGAGAATCACCGCTATTTATCTGACCTGCTCAGCTATGTGGCGATCGGCGCCAGATCTGTGGAAGATCAGCATCACCGCCTGGTGGCCTCCGGTCTGGGAATCCCGGTCGGGATGAAGAATCCTACATCCGGTGACTTCTCCGTCATGATGAATTCCATCGTGGCAGCCCAGCACGGGCATGATTTTCAGTACCGCGGCTGGGAGGTGAGCACCAAGGGGGATCCCTATGCCCATGTCATTCTTCGCGGTTACGTGGATCGCTTCGGGATGAACCACGCCAATTATCACTATGAGGAGCTGCGCCGCGTCGCTGATCTGTATGAGGAGCACGAGGAACTCAAGTACCCTTCCATTATCGTCGACTGCAACCACAATAACTCCGGCAAGAAATACCTGGAGCAGATCCGTATTGCCAAGGACGTCATGCACTCCTGTCACGTCAATACAGATATCCGCGGCCTGGTCAAGGGACTGATGATTGAGTCCTATCTGGAGGACGGGGCGCAGAGCATTGACGGCGGCGTCTACGGCAAGTCGATTACGGATCCCTGCCTTGGTTGGGATAAGACAGAGAAACTGATTATGGAGCTGGCAGACCTGGTGGAGTGACGAGATGAAAGAGTGGAATCAGGATCGCTTCCTGGATTGCTGGTCAAAGGAGCGGCCCAAGCTGCTTGGATTTGAACAGGAGAGGGAGGCCTCGGTGGCCGTTCCCCTGCTTGTGACAGAGGAGGGCCCCGGAATTCTCTTTGAAGTCCGTTCCTCTGATCTGCAGACCCAGCCCGGTGAGATCTGTTTTCCGGGCGGTGGAATTGAGGGAAAGGAGAGTCCCGCAGAAGCTGCTCTTCGGGAGACAAAAGAGGAGCTTTTGATCTCTGGAGACAAGATTCATCTCCTGACTCAGATCGATGGGACGCTTGGCCCCAGCGGAGCGCCCATGTGGGCTTTTTTGGTTCAACTGGAGGATTATCAGGGAACCTATTCGAAAGATGAGGTGGCTGAAGTATTTGTCCTGTCATTGAAGGAACTTCTGGCAGCAGAGCCTGTCATGCACAGTATCGCCATGAAGCCCATCCCGGATGAGGGATTTACAGACATGATCGGACAGGAGTATCGCTGGCAGGGAAGAAGGCAGTCTATGCCCTTTTACCTTTTTGGCCGGCATTTGATCTGGGGAGCGACAGGGCGGATCCTGAAGAATTTCCTGGATCGGGTTCGCGCCATGTAAAGTTTATGACTTTTGACGTGTAAAACCTATGACTTTTGACCTGCGCTTGAATCTCTGCGGGGAAACAGCTTTCTCACAGGTCGTTATGTTGTACTGTAGTTTCGGTTTTGTACTGTGGATTCTATTTTGCGCTGTAGTTTTCGTTTTGTACGATAGTTTCGATGTTGTACTGTAGTTTTAGTGTCGCATTTTGGATTCCACTTTGGGCTGTGGATTCAGTGGAAGAAGGGAAAAAATATGTTGGTAAGTATTCTTGTCGGAGCGATCTCCGGTTGGCTGGCCGGGCTGATTATGGATTCTAAGGGAGGGATTATTCGCAATATCATCCTGGGTCTGGTCGGTGGTGCAGTCGGCAACTGGATTTTCAGGGCCTTGGACATCATGCCCTATTCTTTCCTGGGGCATATTGTCGTCGGCGTCGTGGGGGCAGTAGTTGTCATCTGGGTCGGCCGGCTGATCTTTGGGCATAGGGATCGCTGACGGGGAGCTGGTCTCCTTTGCCCCTTTCGGTGGATTGTTCGGCTGGCAGGCAGCAGGAATCAGAATCCACTTGGAGCCCTTCAGAGTGGAAATAAGCGTTTCACTCCACTTTGGTTTGCAAGATGCTGCAAGACGGTTTTTGCAAGATTATTTTGTGATTGCAGTGAATATGTCAAATGGGTATAATGTACCTATCAATTGACATGCAGGATTAGTACATCGGTAGTACATCAGCTTCCCAAGCTGAGGAGGCGGGTTCGACTCCCGTATCTTGCTCTCTAAAACCCGCTTATACAGCGGGTTTTTCTATGTCGTGTCATATCTCGTGTCATACATATTTAATCATGGCGTCAAAAGCTACGTTAATTCGGTCGTTTTCTGAAGCTGCATAATCGGTCAGTGCATGGCGGTAAATGCTTTTTAAAACTCCATCAGATTCCCAGCCACCACGCTGCATGATATAAGCGTCTGGCATTCCAAGCGCATGAAGCTGAGAGGCGCAGAAGTGCCGGAGAGAGTGAAAACGCATGTGCGTCACGCCTGTATCACGAAGAAGCCGCAGAAAGCGTCTTTGTAGTGCGTTCGGAAAGATGTCTACCAACTTCCCGTTTATGCCCTGCATAGCCTTTGTAACACTTTGAGGGAGAGATATATACCTGTCCCCGGCATTGGTTTTCGTCAGCTTTTCATGCCACTGCCCTTTTTCGTCCTCAACGATGGCAGAGTGGACATGTAACACGTTCCCTTCGAGGTCGTTACTTGTCACTGCGCAAATCTCGGATCGGCGTAAGGGGCCGTAAGCTGCCAATAAGAGCGCCCGGTACATGATGGGATCATCCTCGGCGCCTTTGAGAAGTCTCTGTATATCCGATTCTGAGGGTATGTAGATCGTGTCCGGGGATTTCTGCGGTAGTTTAGTAGAAAGACTGAAATCAGGCCGAAAGCGGCGCATTATGGCAGATATGAAGCCGTGCACATTGTGTGTAGTCTTTGGGGCATGAGTTTTTGAAAAGCTAGAGATAAAAGACTGGATTTGTCCCTGTGTAATTTCGTTGACCTGAACAGCCTCAATTGGCTCAATCTGCTTACACGCAGTTACATACCCCCGGATTGTCGAGGGAGAGAGTACTGGCCTTCGCTCATCAATGTAAGCCTCTGCCGCCTCTGCCATTGTCATTCGGCCTGCAGATTGACTGATTGAGGTCTGCCAGATGCTTGCTTTTCGCTCTGCTTCCTTCTTTGTTTTACTCGTAAATGACTTATAGTGCTTTTTCCCGCTCTGATCGGTGTACTGATAAATTCGGACTCTGTAGTTGCCTGAGGGTAATTTCCTGGCTGTGGCCATAGTGCACCTCCTTTTTTTTTCGCTTGAATTGTCAAGCTAAGTGCAACACGATTGAATGATAGACTTCATAGGGTGTTTTGAATCCAAGGCATTTTCGTGGTCGTTTGTTCATTTCATCCACTTTGCTTTGTATATATTCTTCTGTCACATCATCAAGGTCGTAACTCTTAGGAAAATACTCTCTAAGAAGTCCATTTGTATTTTCATTTGTTCCTCGTTGCCAAGGATGATGTGGCAGCGGAAAATAAAATTTAACCTTTTCGAGTGCAAGGGAAATTTCAGCGTGTTTCGCAAATTCCATGCCTCGATCAGGTGTAATTGAGTGACAAGGTTGCCCTGTAAGACAGGAAATCATAGTATCTCTTACAGACACAGAATCTTTCTTCTTGGCTTTAGAACTTAGAAGAAAACGACTCTTTCTGTCAACCAGAGTAACAAGGCAAGCCCCGCCTCTCTTGCCAATAACCGTATCGGCTTCCCAATCTCCTATGCGGATTCGGTTATTAGCTTCCTTAGGTCTATCTGAAATATTGTTGCTGATTGGAATTTTCCCGCGTTTTTCAATGTACCATTGTGCATGTCGTGATTTCCCACGATGACGAAGTTTGCGGATGGCACCACGATTACCATTCGAAGCACGTTCCTTGTCAGTGTCAAACATTCCAGAATATATAGCACGATATATTGTTGCATAACTGATATATCGCTCGGATTTCTCCAGTTTTAGCCGACCACATATTTGTTCAGGTGACCATTTTAATTTTAGAAACTTATCTCTAACATATTTGAATATTTTAGGATTAGAGAGTTTGAGTTTAGGTTTGCAGTTGGTACGACGTTTCAAATATTTAGTATGAGCTACACTTGGTGAATAAGCTCCCTTATAGCTGTTGCGAGCTATTTCTCTGGAGACTGTTGACTTATCACGATGAATAGTCTTGGCTATATAGGTCAATGTTTTATTCTGAGAGTGGAGAAGAAATATCTTTTCTCTCTCAATTGGTGTAAGATGTTTGTAATGACTCATAGTTCCTCCTTGGATTTTGGATGTCTTAGCAAACACCATTATACCAAGGCTATGAGTCATTTTTTAATTGTTGCACTTAGAGTGTATATTCAAGCAAAGAAAAAACAGTAAACCAATTTGATTTACTGTTTTGTAAGTTGCTATATTATTGTTTTTATTTAATTGTTTTACTTCGACAAACGGAGATTTGAATATATGAGTATAAAGATCTTATATTTTAATAATTACTCTAATTAAACCAGTGGATTAAATGTCTAATATTTCTAAAATCTCTCCATTTTTATATTTTAACTCTATTTTTTCAATCAGTTCTTTTCCTAAATGTTTACTAAAGGTGCTTAGTTCTGAAGAAATCTCAAAAATAATATCATGTTCAACATTATCTGGAATAAAATCTGGATTATAACTATCTTTATTTGACCAATAATTCCAATTTACATCCGTTCTTTCATAATAAACATAATTTTGTTTTCTTGTAACATATACTCTTTTATTAGTTAATTTTCTTCCGTTTTCAGATTTGAAAAAATCAGAATATAATTTCATGCCTTCAAATTGCTTATATTCTCTGATTTTATTATTTGAAACGTTTAATTTTATTTCTTTATATTCCATAAATTACCTCCATATATTCAAAAATTGGACAAAAGTGAAAATCAAGGAACCCAAGGAAAACAAATTCCAATTTTTCTCTCTGAATAATTAATAACATTTTACCATTTTCAAGCCATTTTTTCCATATCAACTTTCTGTGGCACTTGACAGTTGCCTATAAAATTAAAATACACATCGACTTGTTGTTTTCTATCTTTGCCTTTTCTTCCTCCTGTGGCTTCGTATACTACAACTTTTTCTATATACTCATTTATCATTGCTACTGTCAGTTCTTCAATGTCGGTATATTTCTCTATCATTTTTAGGAATTTATCGCTGTCAACTTTTCTCTGATGATAGCTTTCTATTTCTTGTTCAAAATACTGTATTTGATTTTCTAAGTCTTGTTGCTCCGTATCATAGGTATTAAATAATCTATCAAAGTGTTTTACAGGAATTTTTCCAAGTGCGTGGTCTTCATATAGCTTTGTAATAAGGGTTGTTAGTTCTTCATTTCTTGAAGATAATTTTTCTAATTTCGTTTTATCATCTTGATACTTTTCTTCCCTTTTTTCATCGGATAATTTGTTCATCACTTTTAGAAATTCTTGCTTTTCTTCTTTGGCAAAGTCTGTGATTTCTTTGATTGATTTTAATAGAATTTCATTCACTGTTTTTACTTTGATATAGTGCATACTACAAGTTCCTTTTCTGTGTCTGTAATGTTGGCATACAAAAGAGTAATCACTATCATATTTCTTTGCTTTATGTTCTGCCGGCTCTCTGTAACTTAATTTTCCTCCACAATCTGCACAGATTAAAAGTCCTGTAAATGGGTGTGATGTTGTCCCGTACTTTGGACTTCTTCTTACTGTTTTTCTTAGCCTCCTCGCATTGTTCCATGTTTCTTCGTCAATGATGGCTTCATGGGTATTTTTGAAGATAATCAGTTCATCTTCTTTTGCCTTTCTGCGTTTCTTGGTTTTGTAATCAAGGCATATTGTTTTACCAAGTACGGTATGTCCCATATATTCTCTTTTTTCTAAGATATAGCCTACTGTAGTTGGTGTCCAAAAATACGGGTCTTCTATTCCTCTTTTCTTGGAGCTATGGTTATTTTCGGGGTAATGTATTTGGGCATAGGCTGATGGGATAAGGACTTTATCTTTGGTTAGTATATCTGCTATCTGTGTTACTCCATATTCCTCTATTACAAGCCTGTAAATGCGTTTTACGACCTTTGCACTCTCTTTATCGACAAGTAGCTCCTGTTTGTTCTTTGGGTTTCTAAAATAGCCGTATGGAACGCTTGGCGATACTCTTTTGCCTTCTTCCATTCTTGCTCTGAAGATGGATTGTATTTTTCTTGAGGTATCTCTTGCATACCATTCATTCATAATATTTAGAAATGGGGTAAAGTCGCTTTCTGCTTGTTTCTCACTGTCTATTCCGTTGTTGATAGCAATAAACCTTACTCCCTTTTCTTTGAAAAGTATTTCGGTGTAAAAGCCTACTTTGAGGTAATCTCTGCCAAACCTACTCATATCTTTTACTATCACAGTAGATACTTTGTTTTCCTCTACTGCTTTTATCATCTTTTGAAATCCCTGTCTATCAAAGGTTGTTCCGCTTACTCCGTCATCGGTATAGTGATAGATATTTACAAAGCCGTTTCTTTTCGCATAGCTTTCAAGTAGCTGCTTCTGATTGGTGATTGAATTGCTTTCTCCTTGCATTTCATCATCACGACTTAAACGCTCATAAAGGGCTGTTTGTCCTGTTCTTTTCATATTTGACATGAGAATTACCTCCTTTCCAAGTTTTTTATTTTCTCTGTCCCTAAGAGGTTAATCCTTTTGGCTGGGTCAGGACAGAGATCCTGCAGATATGAGAAATATCTCATAGGAAAGAGAAGGGGGAAAGAATGAAATTAAGCAAGCTTATAGGGATATTATTGTGCCTGCTTTTGGCAATTGGGAGTATCTTCCCGTCTTCAGGTGCAAGGGTGTATGCCCAGGAAAATACTCCAAGAAAGGCTGTGAACAAAACTTCTGTAGATGTTCAAAAGATCTGGGTGGGACCCAAGAAAGATTCTGCTACAGTTAAGCTTCTTGGCGATGGAAAGGATACCGGCAGAAGACTTGTCCTGAATGAGGCGAACTCATGGAAAAGCAGCTTTAAAGATATTCCTGAAACGGATGATACGGGGTATATCAGATACACCGTGGAAGAGGAGCCGATCCCCGGCTATAAGAGTATCGTTTTGGGGAACAGCAAAGACGGCTTTCAGATTAAGAATACCAATGTCGAGACCTTTTCGGTTCATGTGACCAAGAAATGGATTGGGAAAGAGGCTCGACTAGTTCATGTTATATTGATGGGAGATGATAAGCAGGCAGGCAGTGTAGACCTGATCAGGGATAATGGCTGGACTCATGTCTTTGAAAATGTGCCTAAGTACGATGAGAAGGATGGTCATGAGATTGCCTACAAGCTGAAGGAAGCCTATTATCAACTGGAAGATAACGAGAATGAAGGGGCTACCTATGATACAAAGATTACAGGGGATGCCAAGTCAGGTTTTGTGATTACCAATACCAATAATGAGGAAGTTGGCTTTGAAGTAATTAAGAAATGGGTCGGAAAAGAGGGCGCTTCCGCGACCATTCGGCTGCTGGCGGATGGCCGGGTGAAACAGACTGCAACACTGAGCAGGGCGAATAACTGGAAATATGTAATTGATGGCGGTCTGCGCAGATATGATCCTGTGGATGGTCATGAGATCGACTACAAGGTGGAAGAGGATCCCGTAGAGGGTTACAAAACCAGTTACTCCAGTGAGCTTGGTTACAGGATTCTAATCACCAATACGGAGATCAATTCGAAGACACCGGAGCAGCCTAAGAATCCGGAGCAACCCAAAACACCGGAGCAGCCCGAAACACCGGAGCAGTCCAAGACTCTGGATAAGCCGAATACAGTTGTTAAGGTAAAGACAGGGCAGACCTCCAAGGCACCTAAGACAAGTGATCTGGGAAGCCTTCCGATTTACGGAAGTATTCTGCTTCTGAGTCTGACAGGTATCAGTATCTTGTTCGGAAAGAAAAGAAGAATGAAATAAGACAGGAAGGTGTAATGTAAAAGAGTATTCGTGATATACGTCCTGCATAATGCCCTGCAAGTCATTGCCATGACTTGCAGGGTTATTTTGTTGCGCTTTTTCCAGACTGGGTTAAAATACAACCCTTTTTTCTCTAACTGCGACTTGTAAGACAGAATATTTGGAAGAAAGAGAGGGAGTAAATGGAATGTTATAAGATCAAAAAGCTGTTCAAATTTCACAGAATAGCCCTACTTTTGGAACGCTTTTGGAACAGAAAAGGGGCACGAGGGGAACAGGGAATATCTAAGATAAAGACTGACCGCTGATGAGGCTGTTTGGTGAAAATGCGAGGAATACCCTGCATCGAGAGGATCGTCTCTTTCCCGGCTGATATGGAAATGAGCTGTCAGGAATTTAGTGGTCATCTTACCGAAAACAGATTTCATATGGAGGATTTGAACATGTATTTCGACGTTATTGCTAAAGTAGTTGCCGACCGCATCGGTGTGGATCCGTCTACCATCAAACCGGAGAGTACTTTTGCAGATCTGGGGATTGACTCACTGGATACGGTTGATCTGCTTATGAGTCTTGAGGATGAACTCGGTGTTGAGATTGACTTGGAAGAACCGGTTGCAACGATCGCCGATCTTGATAAGTTCATCCAGTCCAAGAAGGGTTGAGTTCATGAAGCAGTCTAAGATTTGTCAGATTCTTGGCATCGAGTACCCCGTCTTTCAGGGCGGTATGGCCTGGATTGCAGATGGAAAGCTGGCCGCCGCCGTCTCCAATGGCGGTGGGTTGGGCATCATTGCAGCGGGAAATGCTCCGGCAGACTATGTCCGCGAGCAAATTCAAATTGCCAGGGAACTGACGAATAAGCCCTTTGGCGTCAACATCATGCTGATGAGCCCCTTTGCGGCAGACATTGCCGCGCTCGTCATCGAGGAGGAAGTACCTGTTGTCACCACCGGCGCCGGCAACCCCGCCAGGTATATGAAGGCCTGGAAGGAAGCAGACATTAAGGTCGTCCCCGTCGTCGCTTCTGTGGCTATGGCCAGGCTTATGACCCGCATCGGGGCCGCGGCTCTCATCGCTGAGGGGGGAGAGTCCGGCGGTCATGTGGGTGAATTGACAACGATGGTATTAGTTCCGCAGATTGTGGACGCCACAGACCTGCCTGTTCTGGCAGCCGGTGGTATTGCCGATGGCCGGGGCTTTGCGGCCGCTATTATGCTGGGAGCCTGCGGCGTACAGATGGGGACTCGTTTTCTCTCTGCGGAAGAATGCACCATTTCTCCTGTCTACAAGGAGCAAGTCTTAAAGGCCAATGACCTGTGTACTATGGTGACAGGAAAGAAGCTGGGGCATCCCGTCAGGAGTCTTCGCACCAAGTTCGCCCGGGAATATGCCAAAAAAGAGTTCTCCGATCTGCCTGAGGATCAGCTTGAAGCGCTGGGTACCGGCGCCCTGCGCAAGGCTGTACAGGACGGCAACCTCGATGAGGGATCCTTTCTCTGCGGACAGATCGCAGCCATGGTCAAGAGGGAAGAGCCGGCAGCCGACATCATTACCGATGTGGTAACTGGCGCAGAGAAAGTTCTGGAAGGAGCAAGCGCATGGCTAAAGTAGCATTTGTCTTTTCCGGACAGGGGGATCAGTACCCCGGTATGGGAGCAGATCTTGCGCAGACTTCCGAAGCGGCAGAAAAAATCTTCGCTGTCTGTGATGAAATCCGGCCCGGTACCTCGGCTATGTGCTTCGGGGGAAGTGCCGAGGATTTGGGGGTTACCAGCAATACACAGCCCTGTCTATATGTCATGGAGTTAGCGGCGGCCGAGGCCCTTGCCGAGAGAGGCCTGCAGGCCGACTGCGTCGCCGGCTTTTCGTTGGGAGAGGTTGTCGCTGCGGCATTTGCCGGGTATTACTCTGTTCAGGCGGGATTTCGGCTGGTTATGAGGCGCGGGGAACTCATGCAGGCTTGCGCCGACAGGGTCAGGACCTCTATGGTGGCTGTCCTAAAGCTGTCCTCCGAGAAAGTGGAAGAGTTGGCAGGACATTTCGGCCAGGTCTATCCCGTTAACTATAACTGTCCAGGTCAGATTTCTGTTGCGGGCCAGGCGGATCAGATGAGGAAATTTATGGCAGAGGTTTGGGAGAATGGCGGAAGGGCTGTGCCTCTTAAGGTGGCCGGCGCTTTCCACTCTCCTTTCATGGAGGGAGCCAGAGAGCCTTTCGCCAGTGCAATTGATGAGGAATTGGAGAAGAGTCCGATCGGGGCCATACCCCTCTATTCGGATGTGACAGCTCAACCCTATGGGGAGAACTTTACCGAGCTTCTCTCATCACAGCTCTGCAATCCTGTTCGCTGGGAGCAGCTGGTTCGCAATATGATGGAATCGGGCGTTGATACATTCGTGGAGATTGGCCCTGGAAGAACGCTGACCAACATGATTCATAGAATTTCCGTTGATGTCAAGGCGGTTTCCTATCGGGAGATGCTGGAGGAGAATGCATGATCAAGGAGAAGACGGCTCTTGTGACAGGAGCTTCCAGAGGACTGGGAGAGGCCATTGCCAAAAGACTGGCCTCGGAAGGGGCCAATATCGCGGCCGTCTATGCAGGAAATGCCGACAAGGCCCAGGCGGTTTGTGATTTCTGCCAGGAAAACTACGGCGTAAAGGCCAGAGCTTATCAGTGTGATGTGGCGGACTTCGCTGCTGCCAAGGAACTGGTAAGCAGGGTCAGAGAGGACTTCGAAGGCTTTCAGATTCTGGTGAATAATGCGGGGATTACGAGAGACGGATTGATTCTTTGCATGAAGGAAGAGGATTTCGACGCGGTTGTGGATACCAATCTCAAGGGCGCTTTTAACATGATCCGACATGCATCCGGTCTTTTCCTGCGCCAGAGAGAAGGGGCCATTGTCAATGTCAGTTCTGTCACGGGTCTGATGGGAAATCCCGGTCAGGCCAACTATGCGGCCTCCAAGGCGGGACTGATCGGCCTGACCAAGACGGTGGCCAAGGAGCTGGCAGCGAAAGGGATTCGCTGTAATGCAGTTGCCCCGGGTTTCATCGCCACAGATATGACACGGGATCAGAAAGAGAATCCTATGGTACAGATGATTCCTATGGGGCGGATGGGAAGGCCTCAGGATGTGGCGGACGCCGTGTCCTATCTGCTTAATGCCCCCTATGTCACAGGAGAAGTACTGCGTGTCGACGGCGGAATCGGGATGTGATGATCAAGCGGAAAGAATCATGAGCGCATGACACGCTTGCGTGCTCAGGCGCTCATGATTCGAGATGTGCCCTACATGAGCATGAAGCCATGCGAAGCAGGGCGAGAATGCGAATGTAGGGAGGATTGCGAGAGCGCGAAGCGCGGAGCAATCCGTGATCATCACGGAGACAGAATCGTTGAAATTTCCCTGCGCATGACACGCTTGCGTGCTCAGGCGCTCATGATTCGAGATGTGCCCTACATGAGCATGAAGCCATGCGAAGCAGGGCGGGAATGCGAATGTAGGGAGGATTGCGAGAGCGCGAAGCGCGGAGCAATCTGTGATCATCATAGAGATAGAATCGTTGAAATTTCCCTGCGCATGAGACGCTTGCGTGCTCAGGCGCTCATGATTCGAGACGTGCTCTACATGAGCATGAAGCCATGCGAAGCAGGGCGGGAATGCGAATGTAGGGAGGATTGCGAGAGCGCGAAGCGCGGAGCAATCCGTGATCATCACGGAGACAGAAGAGACAGATCAGTTGAAGTTATTTTGGAGGAAGCAATGAGCGAAGATAGAAGAGTGGCAGTAACCGGGATGGGAGCCATCACCCCTCTGGGAAACAGTGTCAGCGAGACCTGGGAGGCCATGAAGGCAGGTAAGAATGGTATTGCCAGGATCACCCAGTTCGATCCGGAAGGCTTCAAGGCGACTCTGGCCGCAGAGGTTAAGGATTTTGACCCCGGACAGTATCTAGAGAAGCAGGAGATCTTGAGAACGGATCGCTTCACCCAGTTCGCCGTGGCCGCGGCCCAGCAGGCGGCAGAGGATTCCGCAATCGAGGGCAAGGTCAATCCTGACAGGTTCTCTGTTCTCTTCGGAACCGGAATCGGCGGCATCGAGACCTTCGAGAGGGAGCACAGAAATCTTATGGAGCGAGGCCCCAGGCGTGTCTCCGCCCTCTTTGTCCCTATGATGATCTGCAATATGGCAGCCGGTATGATTGCCATCCGCCACGACTGCAGAGGGACGGCCATGCCGGCAGTGACTGCCTGTGCTTCAGCCTCTAACGCGATCGGAGAGGCCATGCGCCTGATTCGTCATGGCTATGCCGATGCTGTCATCACAGGTGGAACCGAGGCGGCTGTCTGCCCGTCATCTGTTGCTGGTTTTGCCAACATGAAGGCTCTGTCCACTTCCACGGATCCCAATGCGGCCTCTCTGCCCTTTGATAAGCGGCGCAATGGTTTTGTCATAGGAGAGGGTGCAGTATCACTGGTGCTTGAGGAATATGAGCACGCCAGAGCCCGCGGAGCAAGAATCTACGGTGAGATCTGTGGATATGGAACCACCTGTGACGCCTACCATATCACTTCCCCGGAGCCCAATGCCCGCGGCGCTGCCAAGGCAATGGAAGATGCCATGCGAGAGGCGGGTTATACGGAGGCAGATCATGTCTATCTCAACGCGCACGGAACCGGAACCCCTATGAATGATCTGGTGGAGTGCAAGGCGGTTCATGCGGCATTTGGCGACGCAAATGCCAGAAAGCCCTGGGTCTCCTCTACCAAATCTATGACGGGTCACATGTTGGGGGCCGCCGGTGCTGTGGAGGCATTGGCCTCTCTCTTTGCCCTGGAGGAGGGAATTGTTCCTCCTACTATTAACCTGATGGAGCAGGACGAGAACTGTGATCTCAATTATGTCGCAGGCCAGGCTTTGCAGGAGAATCTGACCCTGGCTTTATCCAACTCTCTTGGTTTTGGAGGCCATAATGTCTGCCTGGCATTCAGAAAGGTGAAATAAGATGAACGAGAAGGAAATCAGAAAGTATGCCGGTCTGATGAAGGAATTGGATCTGACCGGTCTTGAGATCACCAATGATGAGACAAAAGTTCGATTAGAGCGCGGCAGCGAGCTTGTTTCCGTCCTTCCTTCGGCTGGCACCGCCGGTGACCCGGCAGCTTGTGATACAGGGAAAATGCAGAAGAAAGAGGGAGCGGATGCGGCTGCATCCGAAGGCAAGACGATCACTTCGCCTCTGGTAGGTATTTTCTACGCGGCGGCGGAGGAGAACGGCAAGCCCTTCGTTGCCGTCGGAGATCATGTCAAAAAGGGACAGACACTCTGCATCGTCGAAGCTATGAAACTGCTCAACGAGGTGACCGCAGAGGAGGATGGGGTGATCAAACAAATCTGCGCCTCCAATGGACAGCTGGTTGAATATGGAACAGCGCTTTTTGTCATGGAGTGATTATGAATCGTCAAGAAATTATGGAGATGATCCCTCACAGGGACCATATGCTTCTGCTGGATGACGCGGAGCTGATCGACGGGGAAGCCGTCGCTCATTACCATGTGACCGGGGACGAGTTTTTCCTAAAGGGGCATTTCCCGGGAAATCCCATCGTGCCCGGCGTGATTCTCTGCGAGATCCTGGCCCAGTCGGCCTGTGTTCTCATGCAAGAGGGCCTAAAAGAAGGCAAACTGCCGGTTTACACGGGACTGAACAATGTCAGGTTCCGCGCTCCGGTTAGGCCCGGTGATCGAGTCACGGCCAGATGCCATGTCACCAGATCCAGAGGAATGTTCTACTTCTGCAGCGGAACCATCAAGGTGGAAGACCGCCTCTGCGTTTCCGCGGATTTTTCTTTTGCCATCACAGGAGGCGTCTGATGTTTTCGAAGATCCTGATTGCCAACCGCGGTGAGATTGCGGTGCGAATCATCCGCGCCTGCAAGGAGATGGGGATCGCAACGGTTGCGGTCTACTCCACGGCAGACCGGGAGGCCTTCCATGTGGCTCTGGCAGACCAGGCTGTCTGCATCGGCGGGCCCGAAGCGACGGAGTCCTATCTGAATGAGAGCCAGATCATATCGGCTGCCCTTATGACCGGTGCCCAGGCCATACATCCGGGATATGGCTTTCTCTCAGAAAATGCCCATTTCGCCGGACTTTGCCGGGAGAACGGCATTGTCTTTATCGGTCCGGATCCGGAGTCCATGGAGAAGTTCGCCGACAAGGCCATTTTAAAAGAGTTGGTGGACGATGCCGGTCTTCCGGTTATCCCCGGGACCGAGGCAGTGCCGACTCTGGCCGAAGCCATCACTTTGGCCAATAAGATCGGCTATCCGGTGATGCTTAAGGCCTGTTCCGGAGGCGGTGGAAGAGGCATTCGCCTGATCCGAAGTGACGAGGAACTGACCCGCGCCTTCCCTGAGGCCACCCAGGAAGCAGTCACAGCTTTCGGCGACGGGGCCCTCTATTTGGAGAAATATATTTTCCCGGCCCGTCATATTGAGCTGCAGATCTTAGCTGATGAGCAGGGGCATGTGGTCTGTCTGGGAGAGAGAGACTGCTCCCTGCAGCGCCGCAATCAGAAGCTTCTGGAGGAGACCCCATCCCCGGCTGTCTCTGATAAGCAGAGGGCAAAGATGATCAGGCTGGTCACTAGGGCGGCCAAGAAGATCGGTTATGTAGGTGCCGGCACCATGGAGTTCCTCTATGACACAAAGGGCAGCTTCTGGTTCATGGAGATGAATCTGCGTCTGCAGGTAGAGCACTGTGTGACCGAGATGCTGACCTCTGTCGACATCGTCAAGTGGCAGATCCGCATAGCGGCAGGCATCCCACTGGATTTTGACCAGGAGCAGGTACGTTTGACGGGTTCTTCCATTGAATGCCGCATTAATGCCATGGGGATCGGACGGCTGAATATGCTGCATGTGCCCGGAGGGCTCAATGTTCGTTTTGATACCTGCCTGATTCAGGGAATGACCATGTCTCCCTACTATGACTCCCTCATGGGCAAACTGGTTGTCTATGCAAGAAGCCGGGAGGAGGCCCTGCGCAAGATGAGGGCGGCCCTCTGTGAACTGGTGATTGATGGGATTCCAAGCAACGTAAACGAGCAGCTCAAGATTGTCGAGGATGAGCGCTTTACTTCAGGGAATTATGATCTGACCTTCCTCGGGAATAAGTAAACCGAAGAAACTGATGCCTTGAACCCATGGGTGAGAGACGATGCAAATGGCCTCTTATGACAGGGAAGTGATGCGTAAGATCATGTGGATTGTTTTCTTTGATGGGAACATGGCGCAGACAAGGGAATATCAGCTGATATAAGGAAATGAGACAAAGTATGGCTCTGCATTTTAGAAAACCGAAAAACACACTTGAGTTTGGAGGGAGAACGGCCTATGAGGCAGAGGGAGACAGCGGTGAAGCAGTCAGGAAATGTCCTAATTGTCACAAGGAGATCCCGCTCTCTGTCCTACAGGAAAACGAGCAGGTCTGTCCCTGTGGCCATCATTTTCGCCTCAGAGCCAGAGCCCGTTTGCGTCTGCTCTTGGACAAGGGGAGCTTCCGGGAACTCTATGGGAATCTGATTTCAGAGAATCCCCTTGCCTTTGAGGGCTATGACGAGAAACTGGAGAAGGTGAGGGCAGACACCGGGGAGACGGAAGCGGTTATCACGGGAGTTGGCAGGATCAAGGGAATTTTCACGGCTGTCTTTGCCATGGACCCCTATTTCATGATGGGGTCTATGGGGTCTATTGTGGGTGAGAAGATCACCCGTCTCTTTGAGTATGCGATTCGGCAGCACCTGCCAGTCATAGGCTTTACGGCCTCCGGAGGAGCCCGTATGCAGGAGGGGCTTCTCTCTCTTATGCAGATGGCCAAGACTTCGGCAGCAGTCAAGTGGCATTCAGACGCGGGACTCCTCTATGTCACAGTTCTGACGGATCCCACTACAGGAGGAGTGACCGCTTCTTTTGCAATGGAGGGAGATTTGATCCTGTCCGAGCCGGACGCTCTGGTCGGTTTCGCCGGAGCCCGCGTCATTGAGCAGACCACCAGAAAACGTCTGCCTCAGGGCTTTCAGAGGGCGGATTTCCTCTTAGAGCACGGCTTCTGCGATGCCATCATGGACCGAAGAGAGCAGAGAGAGGGACTGGCGCAGATCCTTTTGATGCACGGGTGTGGCGTCGAGGCAAAGGAGAGCGCAAAGAAGAGTGCAGAGGAAAGCGCAGAGAAGGTGTAGAGAAGAGCATTGAGAAGGGAGCAGAGGAAAGCTCAGAGAAGAGTATAGAGAAGAGAGAGAACATGAAATCTTGTCGCTAGGAAAGCGATGCGGGGAAATGTTGGCGGGCTGACCGGGTTGAGAACAAGTTGATTTCAGAGCCTTGCAGGGGCCGGAGATGTCCGGGAGTCAGCTGGAAATCAGGATTGAAAAAGCGAGAAGAAAATGGCAAAAAAAGAGACCTTAACTCCATATGATCGCGTGCGGAAAGCCAGAGACGCCAGGCGTCCCACCAGCCTGGATTACATCGGTGGGCTCCTGGACAGCTTTATAGAGCTTCACGGAGACCGCAGGTATGCCGATGATCCCGCCATTATCGGTGGCATCGGTTTCCTGGGGGATCAGCCGGTAACCGTGGTCGCCATTGAGAAAGGGCACAATCTGAAAGAGCGTAAGCTCCGTAACTTCGGAGGCCCAAAGCCGGAGGGATACCGCAAGGCCCTTCGTCTCATGAAACAGGCGGAGAAGTTCGGACGACCGGTCATCTGTCTGATCGATACCGCCGGAGCCTTCTGCGGGATCGGAGCCGAAGAGCGCGGCCAGGGGCTGGCAATCGCCGAAAATATGATGGAAATGTCCACCCTGTCTGTCCCGATTATCTCTGTTTTGATCGGCGAGGGCGGTTCCGGCGGCGCACTGGGTCTGGGACTGGCAGACCGGGTCTGGATGCTGCAGAATAGCTATTATTCCGCCATCTCTCCCGAGGGCTGCGCTTCCATCCTCTGGAAGGATGCCAAGCGGGCCGACCAGGCGGCGGCAAACCTGCGTCTGACCGCAGAGGACGCCAGAGATCTGGGCGTTGCGGACCGCATTATTTTAGAGCGGGAACTCGGCAGCGATAAATTCTACGCAAGGATGAAGAGAGCTCTTCTGGAGGAGATCAAGCGCCTGGAAGCGGATCCGGATTTGCTGAATCATCGCTATATGCGATTTCGCGGGATCGGGCAGCAGGCGCAGGGTAAGAAAAATATTTGATCAATGAAAACGATCAGTAAACCAAATTAGACTATGGAATAAAACGGATTGGCCTAATCTCAACATTTCAGATATTGTTCTGCCAGCCGTCTCACTTCATTCTGCATTTGACAAACGACTTTGCCATATTGAAGTTCTTGAAGGTTTCCTGTCCCTCATGCACAGCATCGACAACGTACAGATCTTTCATCTTATCCACACGATAATGCTTGATCCTGTCCGCAAAAATATCATAAGACTCCAGTTTTTTGATGATTTCCTGCATTGTCGGCGAATGCTGGTCATCTGTTGCCCGATTGACAGGATGATCCGCATATGAGATTTGTGTTAAAGTAAGGGAGAACATAGGCGGTTTGAATGGGAGATTTGAATGCCGGATTTACAGGGGCAGGGTCAATGCGATCAGAAGATGAAGGAGATCAGCGGATCTCGAAGCTACTTGTTTTCGGGAGACAAGGAGGAGATAGTGGATATACCTGATCGGGTTAATCAGATCAAAAACGACCCCGATCGGGTTTATTCAATCGATCTGAGCTCAGATCTGAGTTCAGATTTGACTTCAAAAGAGAAAACTCTTGACCATGTGAGAGTCCTGGAGCAGGAGGAGGTCCTTGCGCGGACAGGTATTTTCCCGGAGGATCTGGCCAAGTATCAGGACTTTCTGGCCAGGGCAGGACAAATGCCGGGCCAAATGCTTCATTTGGACTATCGCCTGATTACAGATACCGGACAGATCCATTATGTCCGCGAAAGCCTGTGGACCTGCGAGAGAGAGGGCAAAATCAAGGGAGAGGCTTTCATCACGGATATTTCAGATCTCATGCGGGCAAACGAGGATCTACGCTTTCTCAATGAGACCATACCCTGCGGCTTTCTCAAGTACACCTGTGAGAAACAGCCCAGGGTGACCTATGTGAATCGCCGTATGCTTGAGATGATGCATATTGATCCGGACGACAGGAGCTTAAGGAAAGAAGTCGCCCCTTATATGAATGACATTCTGCTGACGGTTCCCATGAAGGAAAGGAAGCGCTTCTCCTCCTATCTGAATCTGGTTCGCCGCCTCAACAGCCCGGTGGCGGGGGAGATGACCCTCCTGGCCCCTGACGGCAGCAGGATCCGGGTCTATGGCTGGGTTACCAGGATCCATTTAGCTGATGGAACCGAGGAGTTCCAGTCTGTTTGCATGGATATCACGGCGCAATATCGCCGCAAGAGAAAGCAGGAGGATATCCGCTATCTGCGCGCCCTCTCCGATGTCTATGAGGAGATTTTCAAGTATGATCTGAGCGAGAACACCGTTACCTGCCTGCACTCCGGTCCGGGTTCCGCCTTTACGAGCTTCGAGAATATCGCCATGCAGACTACAGACGCCGCTGACCGCTGGCTGAGACAGACGGTCGCGGAGGAGGATCAGGATGCGGTCAGAAGCTTTCTGCTCAGAGAGTCCCGTGAGAAGATGCTCCTTCCGGGAGAACTGCCTCCTCAGATCAGCTTTCACGGCAGGAGTGAGGGGAAGGCGCTGTATAAGGCGATTTTTATCAAGTTCAACGAGATCAGCAATTTCCTCTGTGTCCGCCGCAGCCCTGACGAGGAGACCAGGGCCAGCCTGGTCAGCCAGAATGAGCGCCTGCGCAAGAATATGAAGGGCTTGATTCAGAACTTCACGGATGGGGTGGCGGCCTTTGAGGTCATGCCAAATAATTATGTCCGCCCTCTCTATGCCTCTGAAAATGTGGCGGAATTCTTCGGAGTCAGCGAGGAGCGCTGGATGAAGCTGGTTGAGGACGGAATCCCCCTGGAGGATCTGGCAATTTATTCCGAGGCGTCTCTGGAGGATTTTGAGAAGCTCCTGGAGGACGGCGAGGGTGAGTTTACCTACTTCGACTTCAATCGGGGAGAGGACCGGCGGATCAAGGCGATCTGCTCCCAGAGAGACAAGGACGGAAAGAAGCCCCGCTATATCATGCTCTATCGTATGAATGAGCCCGGAAGAGGATTTGCGGGAGGCAGAGGAAGGGCAGGAGAGGACGCGGCCCCTTTGGACCGGCAGAGTGCCAATGACGGGACTCTCGCGATAGATAAGGGGCAGGATAGGGAAGTGTCAGAGGTTTTCATCCGCACCTTCGGTTATTTTGACGTCTTTGTGGGCGGCAAGCCCATCGCCTTTCGAAACAAGAAATCCAAGGAGCTTCTGGCCCTTTTGGTGGATCGACGCGGAGGCTTTATCTCCTCAGACGAGGCCGTCTCCTTTCTCTGGGAGGATGAATTTGTCACAGCGGTAACACTTTCCCGCTATCGGAAGGTGGCCCTGCGCCTGAAGAATCTCCTGGAGGAGTATGGAATTGCTGATATTGTGGAGAGCGTCGATGGAAAACGGCGAATCGTCCCCGAGCGCGTTTCCTGTGATCTCTACGAGTATCTGGAGGGGGAGCAGGAGCATAAGAGTCTCTTTACAGGCTCTTATCTGAGCAATTATTCCTGGGGAGAGGCGACTTTGGCGGGACTTTTAGCCCAGAGGAGCGAGATCGGAGATATTTTTGTCTGAGCGCTCAGAAGGCAGGAGGGAAGCTTGATGCAATGGAAGAATCAGGGGAAACTGAAAAAACTCATCCTGACTTACCTGGCCGGATCAGCCCTCCTGACAGTGGGATCAGGGCTGCGCATGGAGTGGATCAACCGCAGGGGAAATGACACGGAGCGCGGGCGAAAGCGGATCAGAGCGCTTATGGGCCAGGGACGCTTTCAGCAGTTTCCCCTTTTCTCTTTAGATGAAATTGCCAGAGAGAGAAAGCTGGGACAGGTGCGCCTGTCTGTCTTTTTGAGAGATACAGAAGAAGATTGGGAAGACAAGAGCCGGATTCGACAGAATCGCCGAGTGATTCCTGCAAACAGCGAGAGTTCCGGGGCGAAGAATAAATCAGCTGAGGAGATGAAATGCATAAATAAATGCGGTAAATCAGATCGGCGCAAGTTCGCCATCATTTGTCCGGGAGGGGGATACGCGCACTTGTGTACGGACAAGGAGGGATATGCCATCGCGGCCCGCCTGAACGAGCTGGGTTACAGCTGCTTTGTCCTGGAATATCGAACCGGTTTTGCCGCCCGCTCCTATGCGCCGACACAGGATTTGGCCCGGGCGGTCTCCTATGTGACAGAGCACGCGGATCAATTTGATGTGGATCCCGAGGATTACGCCCTGATCGGATTCTCCGCCGGAGGGAACCTGGTGGGGCTCTACGGAACGGAGAAATACGGATGGAAGGCCTATGGGACAGCCAAACCCGGAGCCATTATCATGGGCTATCCCTGGACCAATATCAATCACTGGATGGATCATCCCTATTGGAACATATGGAAGGGACTGATCGGGCTCTACTTCACAGAGCGATCCAACCTGTATTACTTTGGCATAAGGCAGTCGAAGGCCAAGCGGGATTCTGTGTGTGTGCAGAAGTGGATCACAGAGAGTTTTCCGCCCACCTATATGTTCTCCGGGGCCATGGACGTGTTGACTCCGGCCAGCCATCACGCGGACGTGATGGCCCAGGCCCTGGAGGAGAAACATATCCCCTGTCTCTATCACAAGTACTTTCGCCTGCCGCACGGGATCGGACTGGGCATAGGAACCCAGGCCCAGGGCTGGCTTGAGGAGGCGACAGAATTCTGGGAGAAGGAGACCGGGCAGACGTAGAACAGACGCCTTTTACCTGTCCATGGCCTTTGCCATATCGCAGATGATGTTAACGCAGTTATCCTCGCCCAGGCTGCCGCTGTCCAGATTGATATCGTAGTTGTGATAGTCACCCCAGATCTGGTCCGTGTAGTAGCGATAGTAGGTCTTGCGCTGCTTGTCTTTTTTCTCCAGCCGCTTCTTGGGATTGACGTTCTCAATCACCTCATAGCGGTCCTTGATCCGCTCGATCCGGTGCTCCATATCGGAGTGGATAAAGACGTTCAGAGACCGGATATCGGTGTTGCGCAGAATGTAGTCGGAGCAGCGGCCGACGATGACGCAGGGGCCCTTGGCCGCGTAGTCTAAGATGACTCTGCGCTGGGCCAGGAAGATCTCATCCTGAGGACTCTGGAAGTACATAGCACTGGCCGCAGACACGTCAAACCAGTTGTTGCTGCCGCTGGAATACTCCCCCTGATCCTCAATCATGGTCTCGGCATAGCCGCTGTCCTGAGCGACACGGGTGACAATCTGTCCGTCGTAAAAAGGGATCCCAAGCTTCTCGGCGACTTTCTTTCCAATCGTGTGTCCGCCACTGCCGAATTCACGGGAAATGGTAATTACAGGATACATAGATGCCCCCTTTCGAGAATGCTTTTTCTGTACTTTTATTTTAATCTGACCGAAAATAATGTCAAACAAGATCGGGTAGAGAGCGGTGACAACAAGATCAGGGTGAGAGTCAAGAAGAGAGCGGTGACAACAAGATCGGGGAGAGAACAATGACAGCAGATTTTACAGTCATGAGTATGTCCGGTGTCTATGAGGGCCAGGAGTTCTGTCTGGGGGCAAATGCTAACTTCCTTGACATGACCGATATCCCCGGGACCAACTGCTACTGCGATGAGGGCGCCAAGATAGAGATCAAGAGACGTCTGGAGGAGAGCAATGCATATGAGACGCCGGTGCATTTTCTGGACTCAGGCAACTATCACTATTTGAGCCTCTTCTATTTAGAGAGAATTGAGGAGGACTTCGAGCTCCTGCTCCTGGATAATCATCCGGATATGCAGGCACCCTCCTTTGGGGAGGTGACTTCCTGCGGCGGTTGGGTCAGAGAGGCCCTTTATCGCCTGCCCCATCTGAAAAAGCTTTATCTATATGGAATCGAGGACATTCTCCTTCGGCAGATCGCTCAAGAGGAGCCGGTCGACCCCCGCGTTGTTCTCCTGCGCTCCTGGCAGGCTGTGAATGATAACGGAAATTCCATAAATGATAACGGAAATTCCATAAAAGAGGGCGCCCAAGCCCCGGGGGACTTCGACGCCAGAAGAGATCCATGGAAATTGGTCGTGGAGGAAGACGTAAGAGAGCGTTTGAAGGCGGATTCCAAAGTCGAGTCCTGCAGACAGGCGAAGGAAGAGAACTCTGGCAGGCAAAGGGAAAAAGAGAGGAAGCGGCCGGACGGAAAGCAGGAGGGTCGTCCCCTCTACATCTCCCTGGATAAGGACGTACTGCGCCTTGGAGATGCCTTTTGCAATTGGAGCCAGGGGGTAACGAGTATCGGGGAAATAGAGGAACTGCTCGCCTTCTGTTACGCCAGCCGCCGTCTTCTTGGGCTGGATATCTGCGGGGAAATCAGTGTCTTAGAGCAGAGCCTGGGTGATGATATCGGGGCGCAGGCCAGAAATGACGCGCTCAATGCCAAACTGGCGGAACTCTGCTCATGAATCTGAACAAGAGAGGAATCAGCGGATGTGTTCCCGGTTTTCTTCGTCCAGCATGATGTCATTCTTGACCTCAGACATATCGCCCTCCATGAAGACGTAGTCATTGCCGGGGAGGATGGCGTTCATGACAATGCCGAGGATAGAGGCGATGGCCAGGGAGGTAAGCGTGATGTGGGCGCTGCCGATCTGGAAGGTCAGGCCATTGGAGAAGCCCAGACCAGACACCAGGATCACTGCCGCGATAATCAGGTTTCTGGTGCGGGTGAAGTCGACCCGGTTCTCGACGACATTTCGCACGCCAATGGCAGAGATCATCCCGTAGAGGATGAAGGAAATACCTCCGATGATGGCGGCGGGCATGGTGGTGATTACCTCAGCGAACTTCGGGGAGAAGGAGAGGATAATGGCGTAGAGGGCGGCGAGGCGGATGACCCTTGGGTCATGTACCTTGGAGAGCTCTAACACGCCGGTGTTCTCGCCGTAGGTGGTGTTGGCGGGGCCTCCGATAATGGCGGAGAAGGCGGTGGCCAGTCCGTCGCCGACCAGGGTCCGGTTTAGGCCGGGATCAGTGATGAAATTCTGGCCGACGGTCGCGGAAATGGCGGATATATCGCCGATATGCTCCATCATGGAGGCAATGGCGATGGGGGCCATTACCAGGATGGCTGTGATGTCGAATTTGCAGAGGTAAAAGGGCTGCAGGGCAACAGGGGAGGCGGAGCTGACCCTGGCGAAGTCAAGAATGGCGGAGCCATCGGCATTGGTCATGCCAAGGGCGTTGAAAGCAAGAGCGAAGAAATAAGCGATGACGACTCCCATCAGGATGGGAATGATCTTGAACATACCCCGTCCCCAGATCTCGAAGAAGACGACGACAAGAAAGGCGATAACAGCCAGAAGCCAGTTGGTGGACGCGTTGCTGATGGCGGAAGGGGCGAGGCTTAAGCCGATGCAGATGATGATCGGGCCTGTGACAACGGGAGGAAGGAAGCGCATGACCTTCTCGACGCCTGCGACCTTGATGACAGCGGCCAGAACCAGGTAGAGAAGGCCGGCGACAACGACGCCGCCGTTGGCATAAGCCAGTTTCTCGTGCATGGGCATAGAGGCATACATGCCGGTATTTAAGGCTGCCACAGCGGCATAACCGCCCAGAAAGGCGAAGGAGGAGCCCAGGAAGGCTGGAACCTTGCGCTTGGTGATTAGGTGGAAGAGCAGGGTCCCTGCCCCGGCGGCAAAGAGGGTGACCTGCACGCTCATCCCCTGTCCCTGAAAATAGTTGTTGACCAGGATGGGAACCAGAACGGTGGCTCCGAACATGGCAAACATGTGTTGCAGACCCAGGATGAGCATCTTGGGAATGCCCAGCTGTCTTGCGTCCTTGATAGCGCTTTTTTGATTCATAATGTGTCCCCTTTCATAAGCTGAGGCCGAAAGAATTCCAAATCTTCTACAGTATATGCATTTTGAGCAGAAGTCACAATCAAAAAATGATGTGACTGACTCAGGTGGGGCGAAGATCGATTTATATAATAATGTGACAGAATGCTTACGCATGGGCGAAGAGGGTGCCTTTGAAGATCGCTAGAGAACTAAAGGGATAGAAAGGGATAGAATGCTCACGCATGGGCGAAGAGTGACTGATATAGGGTTACTATAATGAAATGATAATGAAATGATGTGACAGAATATTCAGCCAGGAGTGTGGTGGCGAATATTCAGCGCGGAGTACAGATTGACTTATAAGACACTTAAACTTAAAATTTGTTGGAACATGCAACAGGCAATTGGAGGCTTAGAAAATGGCAGATATGGATCATGTAATTATCATGGATCACCCCCTCATCAAGCATAAGATTTCCATGCTTCGCGATATCCACACCGGCACCAATGAGTTTCGAACTCTGGTCGGGGAGATCGCCATGCTGGAGGCATTCGAGGCCCTGCGGGACCTGCCCATGGAGAACAGGGAGGTAGAGACGCCCCTGGAGAAGGCTATGGTACCCTATATCTCCGGTAAGAAGATGGCGATTGTTCCCATCCTAAGGGCCGGCCTTGGAATGGTAGACGGAGTCCTGACCCTGGTTCCCACGGCAAAGGTGGGCCATATCGGCCTTTACAGAGATCCCAAGACCCATGAGCCCCATGAGTATTACTGCAAGCTGCCGGCGCCCATTGAGCAGAGGACAATTCTGGTTGTGGATCCCATGCTGGCTACCGGCGGGTCCGGCGTTGAGGCCGTTGATTTCATTAAGCAGCACGGGGGGAAGAAGATCAAGTTCATGTGCATTCTGGCAGCTCCCGAGGGGATCAAGCGCCTGCATGAAGCGCATCCTGACGTGCAGATTTATGTCGGCTGCGTAGACCGCGAACTGAATGAAGACGCCTATATCTGCCCTGGTCTCGGCGATGCCGGCGACCGCATCTTCGGAACCAAGTAATGACGAAAAGCAATATTGTCTTAATCGGGATGCCGGGCTGCGGGAAGAGCACGGTCGGCGTTATTTTGGCAAAGGTGCTCAAAAAGCGCTTCGTCGATACGGATCTGGTGATTCAGGAGAAGACAGGAAAGCTTCTCAGGGAAACGATTGCGGAGGAGGGCATCGAGGGATTTAACGCGATCGAAGACCGCATACTTGCCTCCCTCCAGGCAGAGGACGCGGTCATTGCTACCGGGGGGTCCGCGGTATATGGCGCAAATGCCATGGCTCATTTGAGAGAAATCGGTCTCGTTGTCTACCTGCGCCTGTCCTATGCCGGAGTTGAGGCTCGTCTGGGGAGCCTGGAGGCAAGAGGTGTTGTACATCGGCCGGGGCAGACCCTTCGGGATCTCTACGAAGAGAGAATTCTTCTCTATGAGCAGTACGCGGACATCGTGGTTGACGAGGATTATCTTGATATAGAGGCTACCGTCGAATGTGCTGTCGGACAAATTGAAGGGGCATTCGCCCAAGAGGGCGGGCAGGAGTAAATAGTTCCATGTTTCGAAATCAAATGCAGGAGATTGCCGTCAAGGCGGCGGCTTTAAAGATTATCATTGTCGGAGCCGGTAAGGTGGGGTCAACCCTGGCGGAACAGCTGTCCAAAGAAGGCAATGACATTACGATTATTGATTCCAATCGCAACAAGGTGCAGGATCTGACCAACCGCCTGGACATTATGGGAATCGTTGGCAATGGAGCTTCTTTCTCAAAACTGGATGACGCGGGAATTCAGGAGGCGGATCTCTTTATCGCGGTGACCAGGTCTGACGAGCTCAATCTGCTCTGCTGTACGATTGCAAAGAGGTCTTCCGATGTCGCCTCTATTGCCCGCGTCCGTTCTCCCGAGTACTCCGCGGAGATCGCTTTTCTTCGCGAGCGTCTGGGACTTGCCATGGTGATCAATCCTGATCTGGAACTGGCCAGGGAGGCCTCCCGCATCCTATATCTGCCCAGCGCCCTGGAGGTCAACTCCTTCGCCCGCGGGCAGGCGGAACTGATTAAGCTGCGCATCCCGGCAGGCTCCTCCCTGGACGGGCAGTCGCTGGCTGATTTCGGAAAGAATCACCTGGGAAATGTTGTCCTGGGAGCAGTTGAGCGCCACGGGGATGTGATGATTCCCAGAGGCGATACCATCATGTCTGCGGGAGACACCCTGACCTTCGTAGCTTCTCCCAGGGGCGCGAGGAGCTTCATGAAGAGCGTTGGCGTGGAGAACAAGCCCATTCGCAACTGCATGATCGTAGGGGGAGGAAGAGCAGCCTATTACCTTGCTTCGCAGCTGCTCAATATGGGCATTGAGGTCAAGATTATCGAGAAGGATCTGGACCGCTGCAACGAGCTGACAGAACTTCTTCCCGAGGCCGTCATTATTCACGGAGACGGAACGGATGAGGACCTTCTTCTGGAGGAGCAATTAAGGGGCACGGAGGCATTTGTCCCCCTGACCGGGATGGATGAGGAGAATATCATGCTCACTCTTCATGCCAGAAAGGAGACCAGGGCCAAGGTGGTCACGAAGATCAACCGGACTACCTTCGATGCGGTGGTCGAGGATCTGGATCTGGGATCTGTCTTAAGTCCCCGCTATCTGACTTCCGACGCGATTATCGCTTATGTCAGGGCCAAGAGGGCTTCCGGCACATCCAACATAGAGACCCTCTATCATCTCTTTGACAACCGGGTGGAGGCCCTGGAGTTCCGGGTCGATGACGATAAGCGCATCACCAATATTCCTCTGCGCGATCTTCAGCTGCAGCCCAATACTCTGGTCTGCTTTATCAATCATAAGGGACATCTGATTTTTCCATCCGGAGATGATATGATCCATGCAGGAGACACGGTCATGATTATTACGACCAATGTCGGCTACACGGAAATCTGTGATATCTTGGCATAAGGGGGCATGATGTAATGAATGGTTCAATGATTCGCTATGTCCTCAGCCATATTGTGCGGATAGAAGGGCTCCTTCTTTTTTTACCCTGTCTGGTAGCTCTGATTTACCGGGAACAGCAGGGGGTTATCTATGCGGGTCTGGGGCTGATCTGTATTTTACTGGGCAGTTTCTTAGGTATGAGAAGACCTCAGAACAATACCTTTTACCTGAAGGAGGGCTGCATTACAACGGCTCTAAGCTGGCTTGTCCTCTCCGCGATCGGAGCGCTCCCCTTCGTTATCACCGGAGAGATCCCGGATTATACCAACGCTCTTTTTGAGACGATTTCCGGATTTACAACAACCGGATCCTCGATCCTGAGTGATGTGGAAGCCCTGTCACATACTTCACTTTTCTGGAGAAGCTTCACCCATTGGGTAGGCGGTATGGGAATCCTGGTCTTCATGCTGGCAATCATCCCCATGGTGGGCGGTTCTCCCATCAACCTGATGCGGGCGGAGAGCCCGGGACCGGAGGTGGACAAGACTATGCCGAAAATGCGCCAGTCCGCGGGACTGCTCTACATTATCTATGCGGTCTTAACCCTTGCGCAGATCATTCTTTTGGTTCTCTCCCGTATGCCTGTTTTTGATGCCATTTGCCTGTCCCTGGGTACGGCCGGAACCGGCGGTTTCGGGATCCTGAATTCCTCTGTGGGAAGCTACCATGTCCTGTCCCAGTGGATCATTACGATTTTTATGATTCTCTTCGGAATCAACTTCAATTTCTACTACTTTCTGGCGGATAAGAAGGCCAGAAAGGCTCTGGCCATGGAAGAAGTGCGGGTTTATCTGGGAATTGTTCTGCTGGCGGTTCTCGTGGTCACTGTCAATATTCTTCCTATGACAGCCGGTTTCTTCGATGCTCTGACCAAGTCGGCTTTCCAGGTGGGATCCATTATCACGACAACAGGATATTCCACAACAGACTTTGACCTCTGGCCCAAGCTCTCTCAGGCGATTTTGGTTCTGCTCATGTTCATCGGAGCATGTGCCGGATCGACCGGAGGCGGAATCAAGGTCTCCCGCATATGGATCCTCTTTAAGTCCATCAAGAAGGAAATGCACCTCTACCTGCATCCCAGGAATGTGGAGAAGGTCTATATGGACCGACATCCGGTGGAGCACGACACCATGCGGTCTGTCAATATATATCTGGCGGTCTACATTGTGATCTTTTTGGCTTCTCTTCTGGGGATCTGCGCGATTGAGAACACGGATCTGGTCACGGCCTTCACCTCGGTTGCGGCCACCTTCAACAATATCGGGCCTGGTCTGTCTCTGGTAGGGCCCACGGCCAATTTTGGATGGATGCAGCCGGTCAGCAAATTCATCCTGATGTTTGACATGCTGGCCGGCCGCCTGGAGATCTGGCCTATGCTCCTTCTGTTCTATCCCAGGCTCTGGAGAAATGCCATCGGACTTAGAAATTCCTATCGGAGAATGGAAGATGGAAGGTAGTTTAGAAAGGCGAGAGCTCTTTTACAGAATTGATCGAGGTTTATTCCTCCGGTTACCTTAGGTCAAGAAAGGAAAGAAATATGCCGGAACGCGTTATCGTAATCGACTACGGCGGACAGTACAATCAGCTGGTGGCCCGCCGTGTCCGGGAGAACAATGTCTACTGTGAGATATATTCTTATAAGACGCCTCTGGAGCAGATTAAAAAGATGAATCCCAAGGGGATCATCCTGACCGGCGGCCCTAACAGTGTCTATGAGGAAAATGCGGCCAGCGCCCCCAGGGAACTCTTTGAGTGGGGGATTCCCATTCTCGGACTCTGCTATGGCGCTCAGCTCATGATGCATATTCTGGGCGGTAAGGTAGAGCGGGCCAATGAGAAGGAGTTCGGAAAGACCCATATGGCTTTGGACCAGACGAAGAACCCTCTCTTTGCGGAAGTGCCGAAAGAGTCAGTGGTCTGGATGAGCCACAATGACTATGTGACGAAACTGGCCCCCGGATTCTCTGTCATCGCCCACACGGACAACTGCCCCAACGCGGCATTTGCCAGGGAGGATCAGAAGCTCTATGGATTCCAGTTTCATCCGGAGGTGCTTCACTCCGAATATGGCAGGCAGATGCTGGCCAACTTTGTTCTCAGGATCTGCGGCTGTTCCGGGGACTGGCGAATGGATGATTTTGCGGATCAGACCATTGCGTCTCTGCGAAGGAAGATCGGCGACGGCAAGGTCCTCTGCGGACTCTCCGGCGGCGTCGACTCCTCTGTCGCAGCGGTTCTTTTGTCCAAGGCGATCGGCAGGCAGTTGACTTGTGTCTTCGTCGATCATGGGCTCTTGCGCAAGGATGAGGGAGATCAGGTCGAGGCGGTCTTCGGGCCGGAGGGCCCCTATGAGCTCAATTTTGTCCGCGTCAACGCCAAGGACCGCTTCTACGAGAAACTGGCAGGCGTCGAGGAACCGGAGAGAAAACGTAAGATCATCGGCGAAGAGTTCATCCGTGTCTTTGAGGCAGAGGCCAAAAAGATTGGCCGGGTAGATTATCTGGTGCAGGGAACCATTTATCCGGATGTGGTGGAGTCCGGTCTGGGCGGAGAGTCCGCAACCATCAAATCTCACCACAATGTGGGAGGTCTGCCGGACTATGTCGATTTCAAGGAGATTGTCGAACCCCTTCGTGATCTCTTCAAGGATGAAGTCCGCAAGGTCGGTCTTCATCTCGGTATTCCCGAGGAACTGGTCATGCGTCAGCCCTTCCCGGGTCCCGGCCTTGGCATCCGCATCATCGGTGCTATTACTGAGGAGAAGGTCAGGATTGTGCAGGAGGCAGATGCCATCTATCGTGAGGAGATGGAGAAGGCAGGTCTCAACAGGACGGCTGGTCAGTATTTCGCGGCCCTGACCAATATGAGGTCCGTCGGCGTCATGGGAGATGAGCGAACCTATGATTACGCCATTGCCCTTCGCGCCGTCAATACCGTGGATTTTATGACCGCGGATGTGGTTGAGATTCCCTATGAAGTGCTGAAGAAGGTGACGACACGCATTATCAATGAGGTGAATCACGTCAATCGGGTATTCTACGACATTACCTCCAAGCCGCCGGGAACGATTGAGTTCGAATAACGAATATCTGCACTACTTCTATCAAGTGGTACGTATTCTATAGAGGCAATGGATTCTACATCCATTACCTCTATTTTCGTCTTATTGGCTCAAATTGTGTTGTCACGGTGACAACCAAACCGGCGGCAATACAAAAATCATCATGGCGATTGATGTCATCGAGACCTTGTGCATCGGGATTCCGGACAAGAGATTCCAAATGGCAGGAGCTCGTGCTGATGCATCTGGAACTGGACTGATACTCCACTGTTTTTCAGAAGAGTCACTCTTTTTTGTTGTCTTGGTTCATGTGGAGTGATATTATAAAACCACGCATTGCGAATTGACAGAAGTAATCGAGGATACTATGAAGGTAGCGGATAGTATACATGATTTAAGATCCAGTGCTGGTATGAACAGAAAAGAATTTTCTGAGCATACCGGAATTCCTCTTCGGACGCTTGAGGACTGGGAAGCAGGCAGACGTCAACCTCCGGAATATATCCCGAGGTTGATCTCCTATCAGCTGAAGTATGAGGAATTGTTACAAAAATTGCAGGGGAAAAAGTATCAGGATGAACAGCAGAGCCGTGATTGAATCGGGAATTTTAGAGAAATTGATTGGCGAAGCAACTGAATATGATAAAAAGAAGGCTGTGGAGACCAGAAAGCCGAAAAGCTGGTGCAAGAGCATCAGCGCGTTTGCAAATACTACTGGCGGTGCTCTGATCTTTGGAATTTCAGATGAGGATGAGGTTATAGGACTTGCTGATGCTGAAGGGGATGCGGAGAAGATCAGTGAGATCATCAAGCAGCGGCTCAATCCCCTTCCCGACTTTAACCTGAGTTTCTATAAGACCAAAGACGGACAGAAGCTCATCGTGTTGGATGTAGAAAAAGGCGAAGAAACGCCTTATTACTATTGTGCTGATGGCACCACGGAAGCGTTTGTACGTATTGGAAATGAGAGCGTTCCGGCAACTCCAACAGATCTGAGAAAGCTGGTGCTTCGGGGAAAGAACTCAAGTTTTGATTCCCTTATATCGCAGTACGAAGCTTCAGACTATTCTTTTTCAAAGGTAAGAGAGCATTACAAGATATGGACCGGCAGAAGCATGGATGAAAAGGAATATGAGTCCTTTGGCCTCGTCGGATCTGATGGAAGACTGACGAATGCCGGAGCTCTCCTTGCAGATGAATCTCCCATTCGATATTCCAGAGTCTTCTGCACCAGATGGAGTGGAAAAACGAAGAGTGGCGGAATTGTAGATGCCCTGGATCACAAGGAATTCAGCGGCAGCCTGATTTCCCTTCTGAAGGATGTGGAATCCTTTATCAAGAACAATTCCAAGACAATCTGGAAGAAGACGGATAACTCCAGGCTGGAATTCCCGGAATATGTTCATCGAAGTTATTTCGAAGCATTAGTGAATGCCCTAGTTCATCGTGATTACATGGAACATGGCAGTGAAGTTCATGTGGATATCTTCGATGACCGCATGGAGATTTATTCTCCTGGAGGAATGGTGGATGGAACCAAGGTACAGGACAGGAATATAGACCGTATTCCATCAAGGAGAAGAAATCCGTTATTGGCGGATATTTTTGATCGACTGGGGTACATGGAGCGTTCCGGAAGTGGTCTTGGAAAGATACTAGATGGCTACGAGAACGCGGCCAATTTCATCCCGGGAAAGGAACCGGAGTTTTATTCAGATCACACGGAATTCATCGTAACTTTCCCAAATCTCAACTATGGAACACAGCTAATAGAAGGATCAGCAGAAAAATCAGCAGAATCAGCAGAAAAATCAGCAGATTCTCAGGAGTCATTGACTAAAAGGCAGATAGAAATTCTTGAAAAGATGGAAACTGGAAGAGAATACAGCGCCGAAGAGGTGGCAGATATGATTGGTCTGAAGGCACCACGAACCAGACAATTGTTGGTGCAGCTGGTAGATATGGACAAGGTTAGGATGACGGCAGTTACAAAGAATAGGCGATATATCAAAATTGTTTCTGCGAATAAGTAAGCAGGAGGCGATGAGAAAGGTTTTATTTTGCAGACAGTGTCTGCAAAGTTTAAGGAGTCGCTGGGTACAATTTGGGTACAGCAGCTAAGGAAAGAGAGTGATAAGAAGTAAAAGTGTATCAATATGATACGAAAAGCAAGAAAAATAGGTTCTAAAGGGAGTTGTCGAATCGAGCGAGTTTTACGAGCAATGTTTATTTGCCCAAAGGGCAATAAGATAGGAAAATTATTTCAAAAGCCTTCCATCATTCTGGTGGGAGGCTTTTGTGAAAATAGTGGGTGACAAATTAGAATTCGCAGAGATAAACCCTATAATATTTGTACAAGAATTATAGGGAATACATTTTAATAGGCCTCTATGCTGTAGATATAAATGCAAAGGAGGTACAAAATTGGATCAATATTTTGGTGAAGTATCAATTTGTTATACGAATTCTCTAGCTATGACACTTGATTCTTATGGATTTGAATATCGGCCAGAGTTTTTAGAAGCAATAATGGTTATGGGAAATGGTGCAAATGTTGCTCATGAGGATGAAAAGCATCCATTAGTTTTTTTCGATAATGGATCACCTGACCAATCTATTAGTAATTGCTTGAGAATTCTTGGATTTGAATATGATGACTACTACCTGGAAGACTCAAGTAAAATTAATTCTGATGTTATTAAAGTGCAGCTAGAGAGATTATTAGCTTTTGGCTCTGTCATTGTCGGACCGCTGGATATGGGATATTTAACTTATAACCCCAATTGCCAGGTCTTGCATGGGGTAGATCATTTTGTATCAGTTTATGATTTGACAGATAATGATATCTATCTTCACGATCCGGCAGGCTTTGCTTGTTTGAAGGTAAATTTTGCAGAATTTCTGAAAGCTTGGAAAGCTGAAAGTATAGCATATAAAAGAGGCTCATATTCTATGTGGGGGAACCTTAGAAAATTAAGATTTCCAACAGATGAAGAGATTTATCATGAGACTTCTCTTGTTATCAAAAAACGATATGAATTTGGTGAGGAAGGGGTTATCTCAAATTATGCGAAAGTAGTAGCAGAAAATGGACTGAATGATGAGCAGAAAAAGTTGCACCAATATTTTAGTTTTAAACTGGCATCGGTTAGGAACTTGTATTTATGTAAATTCTTAGAAAAATATGATTTGAGACGATCAAAAATAAAAGAGAAATTAGCAATTCTTTTTGGACAAGCTCATATAAACTCTGTTGGAGAAGACTATAAAGAATTAGCTAAAACACTGGAAGAGATTGCAAGATGGGATAATGAATTTAGAGAACTATCCATCAATTATGAAAGGATATAATTATGATCGATATTAAAGAACTGAATTAGGGACGATTGGCTGTTCAAAGAGTAGAATTAGAAAAATAAGCTTTTACAGAGTATGTTCATTAGTTCTTCCGGAAGATGAGGGAGAAATATTTGGATGGAATCAATTTTGGGACAAACTTGTTATTGAACATTACAAAGCGAAAAATATTTTGGATATTATGATATTAGTAAATGAGTAGAATAGAATTGCTGTTATTTCAATGAAGGGAGCATCTGCATGAATCTCATTAAACCTTTCAATGATACAATCGATTATATTGAAAGGGTTTTAAATGATGAAATAGATGAGAAACAAGTTGCTTATTTATCGGGTTATTCTTTTGCAATGTTTAGTCGTTTATTCTCAATTTTGACCGATATGACCCTAAGCGAATATATTAGAAATAGAAGATTATCCGAAGCAGCTATATTACTTAGAGAGACAGATAAAAAAATTATTGATATTGCTATGAATTATGGTTATGAGTCACCTGATTCTTTTACAACTGCTTTTAAAAACATTCATGGATATACTCCTTCAGAAGTTAGAAACGGGAAACCATTCAAACTAGTTTCCAGGGTGCAGTTAGCACTAAGTGTCAGAGGAGGAAGAAGTATGAAAATTACAATTCAAAAGAAAAAAGCGTTTATAGTTGCAGGCATAAATGAACAAAGTATCAATTCATCATTATGTCCGAGCGTTTGGGATAAACTATATGGAAAATATAGTCATGATGAATTAGCAAGTCTGGGAGAGGGACAAAGTGTAGGTGTTTGTCACGATATAGAAAGCCCAGGCACTATCAATTATATGGCAGGTTATATCGTTAAAGATGCTAATAAAGCAGAAAATATGGGCTTAGATATTCTGGAAGTTGAAGAAGCAGAATATGCCATTGTAGAATTAACAGGAAGTGTTCCGGAGTGTATTCATAATGGGTGGAAATATGCTATGGAAGTATTCTTCCCTGAATATGGTTATGTTCATTCGGGAAGCCCTGATTTTGAATATTACTATGAAGGTGATATGGATAACAAAGACTATAAAATGGAACTTTGGATTCCAATAACGAAAGCTTAAGAAATCCCGGTTTGTCTAAATCATCAAATGGAGGTGCGGACATTTTTTAGACAGCCACACCCAACTCCTTTCTATACCGAAGAGGACTGAGTCCTCCGAGTGTTGATTTGATGGCGAATGATCTTGACACGTGAGGCAGATCAGAAAACAAGCATTCCAATGAAGTCATAAAGCAGAGGAAGTAACTGTAGATGCAATTACTAACAATCGACGAAATAATATCTTCAATAATGAAAGAAACAGAGGGACTTGATGCTGAAATAACAGATGGAATTATTCTTAGAAAAAAGGAAATTACTCCGTCCGAAATCGAGAAATTAAAATCTGAACTTGAAATAGAGTATTTAGATTCGGTATTTACAGAAAATATTTTAAGTTACAATTGGGGGAATTTCGGCTTTCTCAGCTACCAGTTCGGATATGGGGATGAAATGAGCCTCAACTGGCTAATTAACCGCAATTTGGAATATGAGGAATATTCGGTTCTTCATAAAAAGGACTTAATAATTATTGCAAATGGAGATCCCTATACTATTTTATTAGAATGTAAATCTGGAGAAATATATGCATTCACAAGTGACATGAGTTATGAGGAGATAGCGCCTATTGCTTCCGATTTCAAAGAATTGATAAGAGTGATGGGAACTGCTCAATACGCTGTTTGGAAGCATGCTGAAAAAGAGTTTGTGGAATTGATGGAACGCGAGGCTTTTGACAGTAGTCTTGCTTTTTGGAAAGAACTGGTGAGTGTGTACTAAGCGAAATATAAGGAGACACCATGGAGTTTATACTAGCTAAGGAAGGTGTTCCTCAAAATATCGGTTGTGAAGGGGCGACTATCGCATATTTTGGCAGTGAGATAGATTTTCACTACGAAACAGTGCCTCCGCATGGCGATGAAATTTTTTCTGCAAAATTACCACTTTTAGATGTTAAGCTTCCGTTTTGGATGTATGGAAGGAATCTGATATTTTTAGATGCTTACTATCTGCTTGCAGAAACGGTGGAGGAGCACACTTGGGATCCTATAACGAGCAGGCTTATCAACATACACACTGGGAAAAGTGCTGGTCTCGGTGGTTGGTATAATAATGTGAAAGTCAAAGAAAATGAAGTCGAATTAAAAAATGACTATACTGGGGAAACTATGGTGCTGAAAAATGTTGAGGGGCTGAGCTGGATTTAAAATAGTGAGAGATATCAAAGATTATGAATATAATGCACAAGCACAAGGTGATCTTAGCTCCGCATAGAGGTAGAGACAGATATATGAGGTGCCCAAAGTGCGGTAAGCGTTGCTGGCAGAAGAAAGTGCTAACCGATGAAGATTCAGAGCTATAAACCGCGATAGCACATATTGAATAATCAATAAGCACAGAGGATATCATATGACCAAACAACAACTCATCGCCCTCTGGCAGGGCAAGTCATGGGAAAGATCACCAGCAGGAATATACTTTATAAGTCGCAAGTCCGATAAGGACTTGCACGTTAGCTTCTCCGGATACAGCGAAAGGGATGTAAAATCTATCCCCGACCCATTAATGAAAAGGTTAAGTGTCGAACTCACCGAGCTGGATCAGGAGGCATTGCGCCTGATAAAGGAAAATTTTCCCGAAGAGGATATCGAAGGTATCTCGCTCACTGGTATAATGTTCGATAAGAATGGATGCTACGATGCATTTGCACTAGGATATTATGTGGGCGAATCTCCAGCAGGCGAACTGTATCTGCTAGTTAGCTTCAATGAGGAATTTGATGCCAATTCAGAAGTAATCTGCGAAGCATACTAAAGCGCAGCGACGGGACGCGTTAGATATATGCGGTTAATCGGTATCATTCGGCCGAAACCTATACCTAAATTACACACTATTACAAACCACTGTACACTAAGAAAGGCGATATTATGAACGATAAAATAAAAGCTTTTATCGAAGATTTCAAGAAAATCGAGAATAAGGGACGGCCTACTGTATGAATCAGGCAATAAGGAAAAAATCATAATTGTTTTTACTGGAAGTGACGGTGGTCTTCAGCATGCTGGTAAATCGGCAAAATATCTGATTGATAATGGGATACCGGCGCTCGCTTTGGGATATTTTAGAACAAAGCACACCAAAAAGTCTCTTGACAGAATACCGTTGGAGTTGATTGAAGACGCTGTACAGTATCTGAAGCGGATCGGGTATCAACATATAGGAATTGAAGGTCTATCTAAGGGCGCAGAACTTGCATTTGCAGCGGCTGTTCAGTTTCCGGTATTTTTTACGGTGATTGTAAAGACACCATCATGGTTTTACAGCGAAGGGCTTGTTTCTGGTCAACCGTCCGGACACAGCTGCTGGATCTATCAGAGCAAAGAAATCCCGTTTACTTCATACAACAAGCGTAAATTTTATGCAATGAGAATGATTCTCAAGGCACATGAGTATAATATTCTTCCGATTAATACAGGCAAAAAAGTAGCAGATGAGTCTGTTATTCCTGTCGAAAAAATCAAGGCTCCGATCCTGATGTTTTCAACGAAGGTTGATACGATCTGGCCATCTGAGGAAAGTTGTGAAAAAATCATGCAACGGCTTAGAGAAAATGAATTCAAGTATCAATATAAGCATGTGTCCTTTGATCATATGGGCCACATGATGATGGAATACTGCGGTAAGGAAATAAAGTATTTCATCAAATCAGAGAAAGAAGATCCGGAAGCCTGCTACAGGGAGCGTGCAGAAATGGGAAGGATAGCAGTTGAATGGATTAATTCAAGCCTCATGCTGTAAATGTTGGACCTCCTCCGGCATTTGGATGGAAAAATTCAATGTCAAAGAAAGCAATAAATTTTTAGAAAAAAGCGATGTCATCAATTTACAAGGGAAAGGGTATCTTTAAGCCTCTGAACACTGGATGGATCAATGACCATGTAGCTACGGTCCGGGAGTGGATTGCAAATATCTTCTGATACAAGAAGGGCGATCAAATATTGAATGGAAGAAAAAGCAGGTCCAAAAGGGAGTTGTTGAATTGAGCGAGTTTCACGAGAGATACTTATTGCCTGAAGGATAATAAGCTAGGTAAATTGTTTAGAAAGCCTGTCGCCGTTTTGGTGAGTGGTCTTGTAGAAATCATGATAGGCACTTTATAATATTGATGAGGAGGAAGATGATAAATGAGTTATACAATTTCTTTGTTCACTGTTGGCACAAAACAGAAAGAACAGCAATCAGCACAAGCGGATTTTTTTGAAAAAGAGGAAAATATTGATAAATTTACACCTGAGCAACAATCAGCATTGGAAAACCGTTTGTTAAAATATCAGTATAAATCGGTAGGGTATCGCAGTGGCGGAAAAATATTTGAACATCCCGATTTTGGAGAAGCGTTTTTGACAGACAGTGCATTGTATTTTTCAACTTCAAACGACTTTGATTGTATATTTGAAGTGGGAATGACAGCATCTGAATTTACGGATACCGGTGAGTTTGCAAAATATGATGTGCAAGCAGGAGGATGGGAAGAGGTATAGAACAAAACGGCCTATGAAAAATTTCAGCGGCATAGGCCGAGCAGAAATGACATGGCGAGACAAATATTGATACCGCATCATCCGGTGCGGAATACATGGCAGTCAGACGTGAAACTGTGAAGGCGTCTGGCTGCTTGCTTTGTTTTCGAGACCTGGCGGTCTGGAAGATGGTGTCAAGCACTGTTCGCAAAAGTTGTCATAGAGGCGTATAGAATTACTGGCAACACTGTTAACCCAGACAGCCGCTTGATCAACTGCAGACCTCAATGGTAACTTTTGCGAACAGTGCTTGACATTATCCACAAGAAAACTTGATGATTTGCGGAATCATCTTCATTATTATGGGCATTCAAAAGCGCAGGAAGTATGCTGTACCCAAAAAAGAAAGTACGATATGGCAATAAAGCTATAAGATGCCAGATGGATTTCTGTTACAATGATGCTTAAGAAAGATTACAGGCTCAGATATTAAGATCCGGGGCAATATAAATACATCTGCTGCAGAGGGGGGATCATGAGGGGATTTAAGAGGGGATCAAGTCTTACTGACGGCAATTTATCCTTATCCATAGCGCCGGCTCTCACACCGAAAGGGGTGGAAGAGAATCCGTTATTTTTCAGTGGAGAGCTTGCGAATCCCCTGGTGGTCTCGGGGGGACTCCTGGTGTTGGCAGACATTGTAAGCAGCAGATACTTCAAGTATGCACCGGTGGGTCAGAAGGATCCGATTCTCTCCGCCCAGGGAGACAGACTCAGGGCGGAGTGTTTTTCTGCCTGCAATGGCGTTTATGCGAGAATGGATCTCTTTCAAAGCGCTTTAGAGGGGGAGATTCTCTATGGCACGACAAATGTGGATATTGGAAATGAATTGCGAAAATCCCTGTTGCAGCTAAGAGACCAGGACCGCCTGAAGTTCCGAATTGGCGGCGATGGCTGGAGGACATTTCACAGCAGGCAGTCTGATGACGGATCTGCGCTGACGGAGATGTTGTTCCAACGCCCGGTAAAAATGCCGGATCGCTGGATTCGAGCCCTGGGCAACACGGCCATGTTGTATCAGAAAATGAAATACCGCTTCCATGTGGAGGGGATGCAGGCAAAGGCCTTTATTGCCATGCTGCCGCCTGCTACGGGAAAGGAGCAGGCCGGATGGTTGACGGCGACAAAAAATGGCGTGGTCTTAAAATCCGTGAAGGGAAAAAACAGTGTTTATATATATGGCCTTCACAGACTCAGCGCCCTAAAGCGTATCATGCGTCATGTAAATGCTGTTTATTTTTATGCGCCTGATGAAGCCGGACAGATGATGCTTGAAGTCTGTATGCCGGGCGCCAATATAACCCTGGGCGTAACCGCCAAGAGTTACGAGGGCTATTCAGGCGAGGGGGCGCTTCTTGACTCTCTTTCCGATCCTAAAATACTAGAATACGCAGATCGGATTGATGATGTGTTGAATTTCGAGCCGAAACTTGATCTTGATGGCATGTCCAAATCGATAGGAATCGAAAAAGAGGATATGAAGGATGCCATAGGGTTTCTGGCAGTCTCGGGAAAGCTCGGCTTTGACGTTCGAGAGAATGCCTTTTTCCACAGGGAATTGCCTGATGATCCGGACAGAATATTAGGGGATAATCCCAGGCTTTTGGCTGCAAAAAAGCTGATGGAAAGCACCACATATATAGAAGACAATATATGGCATGTGAGATCCGGCGATGCGGATTACAGGGTCATTTATCCTGTTGACGGAAGAGCAGAAGATGCAAAGTGCACCTGCAGCTGGTACCTGCGGCATCAAAACAGCAGGGGTCCCTGCAAGCACATTCTGGCAGTAAAAATGAAAAAGGGAATATCCTATGGCAAGTAAACTTGAAAAAGCAGTGGAAATCTATCGTTCTCTGGGATATGAGGAGACGGATTTTGACGATATTCTAAAGCTCGGGACAGGAAAGCAGGATGAAGAAAAGATCGCGAGAGAAGGACTCAAATCCGGAGAGTGGACGGAAATCAAGCAGCTGTCCCCAAACAGCTATGGATTTGTCCCTGTGGTGGATGCAGACCTGGACAAGCTCGCTATCTTTGCCATCCGTGTAGGTGTAGATGCCAGGCGAGCCGCAAATGTTGTCAGTCGATCCAGTGAAGTTGCTCTAAGAGCGATTGAGGCTCGCGGAAAGAGCTATGCCATCAACTTTATCAATGCCACATCCAGCGCAAACAGGAGAAGCTGGGAGCATTCCATGTCCCGTCTGGGAATGCTGTCATTGAAACTGCTTCATCAGATGAATCTTGCCATACCCGAGTCTGTGGACTATATGAAGGACTGGGCAGCCGGGGCAGCTGTGATTCTGGGGATCCGCAAAAAGGATTATACATTTGACGATGATTTTGTCCTGGAAAAAGAGGAACTTTTAAGAAGGTTTTGCGAACATATTGAAGCGGGTATTTCTGTAAATGTGCCGGCGACAGGACCTTTTTCGGAAGTTCTGATCTGGGGCGTAGAGAATGGGATACTTGACAGAGATCAGGCTTTGGAACAGGTTTTCTATGGCCTGCAGATTGCCCAGAGGCCGGGCGACAGAAAGGCTTTTATCAATGTTCTTGAGCAAATCGGCTTGTCCGATGATGAGATCAGGTCTCGGGCAGAGAGCATCCTTCCCCTGCTGAGTCTTGGAGAAACACCAATTCTGGAAAGATTTGCCCCCATTCTCATTGAGAGCGCTTCGGAGGATTTCCTCTATCCCCTGTTGATTTCCTGTACTTCCGCAAAGACGAAAAAAGTCAAAAAAATGATTCTGCAATCGGCTCTCAAGAGAGAGAAGGCGATGTCAGCGGAGGCATTTGTGGAGTGGATTTTACCTTATAAGCAGCAGGAGGATCCAGGAATTGCCCGACTTGCTGCAAAGCTGGAGCAGGCCTGGGGATTAAGCGTCGAAGTGGAGGATCATCGGCAGGGACTGAGGGGGCTCTGGCAAAAGACACCAAAACTCTGGGAGGTTCCAAGCTTTGAGATCGGAGAGATTTCCCCTGAGAAGCTGACAGATCTTCTGGCGGAGATTGCAGCAAGAAGGCAGTGTGTAGAGGATCTCAGCTTCGAGAGATTTTTGGCGCTGGCAAATCGCATTGCCTATGAGAACCCGCAGGCGGCCAAAATAAGTCTTGGCGGGATCCCGACCGATGGTTCCGGCGGCCTTCTGGCTCTGGCCTGCTGGGTGAAGGGGCTGGGATATGATTGCTGTCCGGATCGCATGATCAGAGATTGGAATGGCGAGAGAGAAGTATCCCGGATGGGATACGGAGAACTCCTCTATGCAAGAAGATCGGTCTTGTTTGCCACGATTGACCAATGGCCCTGCCTTTTGAGTACACCGGGCTTTGAGGATCTGAGCATCCGTCTGACAGATCTTCTTGAGAGGCTCGAACGATATGAGGGGGAGCATTTTCCATATGTTTCAGAGCCGGATTTACAGCTGGCTCTGACAAGACTGGATTTGGAACTTCTGGCAGAAGAGAAGACGAGAAGAAGTATAGAGAGGCTGGAGTCTCTGCATCTGCAAATTCAGCTTCCCTCCGGGGAAATCCTGCAGGATGCAGGGGGAAATGCGGTTATGGCGGGAGAAATCATTGCTGCCTACTTAGAGGATCCCTATGTAGAGCCTGCATTTGTGCCGGGAAAGACGCCCTACTGGAGGATAGATTTTGCCATGCCCCAAAGCCTTAGCCTACTGCCCAATCGTTTTTCCTACAGCTACAGTGACCTCTTTTCCATCTTTCCCAATCGGGGAGATTTCTCCCTGACCGCTGTGCGCAGAGAGTGGGAGGTATATCACGGGCAGGGCCTTATTTTAAGGCAGATCGCAAGGCGAAAAAAGCCGATTCCCAAGGGAGCGCTTATGAATTGGATTGCCGTCTGGGGCAATCTGACGGAGAAAAATGCCGCCGATGTGATTCGGGCAACGCATGAAGCCTGGGAGAGAGGCCTTCTTCTGCCGCAGTTGGCAGATGCTTCCTATCTGGACTGGACCGGGGGTGAGCCCTGCAATTTGGCAAGTTTGGCTTTGGCCATGGAGAATCTGGCAAATGAGGGGCTGTTAAGCCTGCTCTGGCAAGCGGCATGTGACCTGGTCGCGGCATCCCTTGCCGCGCCGCGCATGCTGGCAGGTACAGCCGAGCTCGTAAAGTTTTTGAGAGATGATTTGGAAGAGATGGTTCTGGCTGTACAAAAAGATCTGGCGCCCCAAGAACTCTTAGAGATGAGGGCTGTTGAGAAACTGGCCGCCAGGACGGGCTCCTCGAAGGCGGTCAGCTATGCCAGGGAAGTCATCGACAGACGCAATACTCTTGCACCTGAGCCGGCCGGGGATGCAGAGGCATGCAAAAAGGCAGAAAGTCGTCCGGTGGACTTCGAGCAAGTCTGGCGCATTCCGCATGAGGGCAAAGAGCCAATTGAAGATCAGGTGACATTTTGTGTCAAGAGTATGGAGGTAAGAAAAAAGGAGAAGGCCTTTCAGTTTTACCTGCAGCTGCCGGATATCTCTGACTGCCGGTATCAGGTAACTCTTTACGGATGGTTCTACGGCATTTCTGAGGAGGGACAGCTCTCGGGCATAGAACTTAAGAAGGGCGAAGAAGTTGCCGCCGGAGAGGGAAGAGAAGTATGGCTTCATTACGATCCCGACAGAAAAAAGCTTGTTGTAAGCAGGTTCAGGAATTGGCGCAAGGGGAAAAATGGTCCTCTTGACGGAGGAGCAACTCCCTACTCGAAGATCTTTTTGACGATTGCCCTGGCAAGCCTGGCCCAGGACGGAGAGAGCATTTACGGGGCAAAGAGTCTTGTCCGCCGACTGGTAAATGAAGGAGATCTGTCCTGTGAGCTCCTTCGGGATATCACAAGAGAGCTCCTGGCTCATGAGGCGATCAGCCCAGCTAAGCTGATACGGATCATTGAGAAGGAAAATGAGCTCCTAAGTGTCTTTTGGGTCATGCTAAGCGAGTGTATTTCTCATGCCGGGGCAAGAACGCTAAAAGAGAAGAAACCGCCGGTCTGGGTCAATCGGGTTCTTGATATTGCGATATACTATGCAGGTTATTTGAGGGAGGCGGTAAAACGGGGATACATTCCGGAGGAAGATGGTATCTGGAAGGGGCTTTCCGAAATCGCAAACAGCACTGCCAAGTCAACGGCGGTAAAGAAGGCAAAGAGCCTGCTGGGGAAATTGGGTAAGGAAAATGATTGTTTTTAATATATTAAAAAGGAAGAACTTATATTAAAATAAACAAAGAAAAGCATCGTAAATGAACAGGAGGAGTAAAATGGGACTGTTTGATATGTTTCTGGGGAAAAAGGAAGTACCTTTAGATCAGGCCAGAAGTGATGGAAACAAGGCCAAGATGCGCGAAATCTTCGATAAGAATGTGGAGTCCGGTGCAGACTATAAACTGGTATATGCATACTCCGAGGATGTTCGCGGCGCCAACTTTGCAGTCCTTCGTACGGTTTCCTATAAGTACAGAAGTTTTATTGTCGGTTACAGAGAGAGTGACTTAAGCCTGGCATTCCTTGAGGTAAGCCCTGATTTGAACCAGTCGGGTGAGGTGCATATCTACAGACCGAATGAGGTGAAGAAGACCAACTTCATAAAGATGGTAGGTTCTTACTATTTACAGTATGGAAGCGCCATTAAGAAGGAGTTTTTCAACTTCTTTGTTCCGGAGACGATTGGCGATATCGTGAATCTTGACTGGTATGACGAGGAGACCTTTACCTATGTTGATCAGAGAAATGAGCACAGCGGATGGGTGGCTTTCTGGGGCAGGTTCTGCCGCTAAGGGTGAAGTGTCATGAGCATGTTGCCAAATTATATTATAGCTGTTATTGTAATCGCCTTCTTGATCTATAGCTTTGTCATGCTAGTCATTAAAAGAGCGAAGGTTCATAACCTCATTTTGTATTTCTTGGGGATTCTCCTGGCATTATTGCTGCTTGGAATGTCCGTTTACGGAATTATTAATAACATTCCCCTGGGTCAGGTGCAGCAGCTGATCGAGAGTCGGTTCAGATAAGATGGGAGAGAGCAAGTCGAGAGGCCTGCTCTCTCTTTTTCATAAGAGACCCTATGGCTGCTTTCAGGAGGTGAGGAAATGGCTCTGTTTGGATTTATTGAAAAGAAGTACAGCGACTGGTCCATGGACACGGGTGAGGGGGCCAGAGTCGGATTTCGCAAGAAGGCGCTGGAAAAGGGGCTTGAGGATGTCTGCAGAGGCACGGAGGAGTTTTTGATTCTAACAGCAAAAGAGTCTTTTCCTGTCAGTGTCCGCGGCCGTGTCGGGACTTTTATCCAGGCGATCCGGGAGGAGGATTCCTCTGCCCTTCATCTGGAGATCAGCACGCAGGATCAGAAGAATCCAGACGACACCATTATCTACGGCAAGGACGGTGTCAGCGCTGAGGAGACTCTGGAGATCTTCATGCGTTTGCTGGATGAGAATCAGGCGCCGGATCTGGCTGCCTGGAATCCGGTCATGTGCTGGCGCAATCCGGTAAATCCGGAAGCCTACCAAAGGCTGACCAATGCCATGACAGCGAAGATATCCCTACAGAAGGAACTCAAATGGGCCTTTCATAATCCCTATGAATATGTGGTCGAGAAGGCCGATCGCTTTGCGGAGCGTGAAATCGACAGGGATGCACCCCTTGATGAAATCCTCTTCTTCGGCCTGGTTGACGAGTTTTTAGAGGCCGGCGAAATGCTTGAGCTGGACTGGAAGGAAGACAAAGAGGAGTTCCTTGGGCAAATGCAGGAACTGGCGGAGCATTTCTCCCTGCCTTTGGAGGAGGACTGGCTGGAGCCTGAGGCAGATATCCCAACCTGGTGCAAAGCTCTGGACGAGCACTGGGAAGAGGCCGGCTTTGTGGTTGCCGGACTCGATATCGACAGCGACTCCTACTTGCTCTTCCCTGCGGCGGCAGATAAAATGCAGCTTTTGACGGATCTGGCCGCAGAGATCGGCCACGAGATCAAACTTGGCAGGGATCTGTGAAGGGAAGAATACCAGGCAAAGGATTCGTGAATCAGTATTGATTAATTACGGTATAAGGAGAGTAGCATTTTTTCATTTTTGGTCTGGTGATGGAATTTGAAATTTCCTGCTCATTGTCGGACACAGATGGTACAATAGACATGGCGCTACTCCTCTTAAGGTGTGATTGGTTTTTCGCCGAATCTATGGTTGTGTCAATAATCTTTCGCAAATTCATTTGACATCGGCTGTGCACAAGTTAAACGGCAGCTTCGCGACCAGTTTCAGCTTGAAGCTCCTGATCGAATAAATGCTGCATGTTCAGGTATCGTTTGCTTCCCCAGGCAGATCCGGCTACATGACGCAGTCTGGCGCAGACGAGCATTAACGCGCTTTGGCCGTCAGGAAAGGCTCCGATTGCCCTGGTCCTACGTTTAATCTCGCGATTGACGCGTTCAATCGTGTTGTTCGTCCGGATTCGAAGCCAATGCTGGCTTGGGAAGTACATATAGGCAAGCGTCTCATCAACGCCGTTTTCGACGATCTCGGCAGCTCTGGATAGTTTCAGTTCCTTCAAGCGATCAGCGACTGCCTTGGCTTTCTGAGCCGCGGCTTCGTCTATTTAATTGAATTTGCGAAATTTATTTTACGTTATCGTGATAGAAGCCTGTGAGCAGTCAGAAAATGAATGGCGCAGCGAGAATATCAGGTGGGGACTTAAGAAAAGAGCGGCAAGCGGTCAGTCGGGATGATACAGTCGTCCCTGTTATGGCTACTATAAAGATAAAAACGGAATGTTGGCAATTGATGAGGAGAAAGCTCAAATTGTCCGCAGTATATTTGACTGGTATCTGGAAGGGGCAAGCATCATAGGAATAAAACGGAGACTGGAAGTGCGAAATATAAAAACACCGAAGGATAAGGTTCTCTGGAGCAAACACACGATAGAAACGATTCTCACAAATATGCAATATACCGACGATGTCGCAATAGCGGATTCCGGAAATTCTGAAAGGCGTTATATGATCGGAGATCACCATACCGGAATCATATCCAAAGAAAAGTTTGAGGCAGTCCAGCTTGAGATGGCGGCTCGCAGTAATTTGGAAGTAACAGAAGAAGGCGTAAGACGAAAAGGCACGAAATACAGATCCAAGAAGCAGAAATGAATTCTATCTCCCAAAATAAAAAATAAATTGAAAATGGGAAATAGAAATGATATAATAACGGCGAGGTGAAGAGAGATGAAGCTTATAGAACGGAACGATTATCTTGAAAAACTCGTCGAGACAAAAGGTACCCCTGATATAAAGGTCATAACAGGTGTAAGGCGCTGCGGAAAATCCAAGCTGCTGGAGACTTTCATATCCTATGTGCAGAAGAATGAGCCGGAAGCGAACATCATCCATGTGAATTTCAACCTCCCGGAATACGATCAGCTGCTGACGTATCGCGCATTGTATGATTACATTTCAGACAAGTACCAGGATGGAACGTCAAACTATGTGATGATTGATGAAGTACAGATGTGCGAGGACTTTGAAAAAGCGGTTAATGGGCTGCATGCATCGGAACGGTACGACATATATATTACCGGGTCAAACGCATTTTTGCTGAGTTCAGATCTTGCTACATTGTTTACCGGCCGGACATTTGAGGTTAAACTCTATCCGTTTTCATTCGCCGAATTTGTGAAATACTATGGACTGGATAATGTCTATGATGCATTTGATAGATACATTATTGAAGGCGGTATGTCAGGTTCTTATCTCTACCGCAAGCAGGAAGCGAAGTTTGATTATATCGCGGATATCTATAACACTCTGATTGTCAGAGATATCAGGCAAAAATATAAGATCCGGAATGTTCCTCTCATGGATCGGATATCAGAATATATGATGGATAACATATCAAACCTTTCATCGGCAAGAAGCATTGCAGACACCCTATCTGGCAATAAGGACAAAATAAATCATAAAACAGTGAACGCATATATGCAGTATCTTTGCAATGCATTCGCATTCTATAAAGTCCGCAGATATGACATCCGTGGAAAGAAATATCTAACATCCAATGATAAATATTATCTCAGCGATCACACATTCCGTTATGCTAAATTAGGAACAAGAAATATGGATTACGGCAGGGTGATTGAGAACATTGTGGCGATAGAACTTATGCGCCGGGGATATGAAGTGTATGCCGGGAGATTATATCAGAAGGAAATTGATTTTGTCGCGATCAGACGCAGTGAGAAGCTGTACATCCAGGTTTCTGAGAATATATCGGGTGAAAATACTTTTGAAAGAGAAGTTAGCTCATTGTTGCAGATAAAGGATGTTTATCCGAAGCTGCTTCTCGCCAGAACCAGACATGGGATGACAGATTATGAAGGAATACAGATTATTGATGTGGCCGATTGGCTGCTATCATAAAATAGCCCAATCGAAATAGGTGGGCAGATATCCTCTCTTTTCTCCATGACGATACATCATCATCGATCGGAGCGTATTAATGATCTCTTCACAGTTATACTTCTCATCAAGTTTCTTCTCTAGAATGCGGAAGATGACAAAAGCGGCATACCTACATTAAAGAACAGCAGTAGATCAATCTTGCATCAATGCTATGAATCCAATTGAGAAGAATGTAAATTCTTTGGAGAACTATATTAAACTCGCAAAAGCATCAAGATTTATTCCGACTCAGAGCTTGAGGAAGATGCAACTATCTGGAATTTCCGGATAGTTCAAATCGAAGGTTCACGTCAGGTGACTCGAGATACAAAGCATTATAATCTTCAAATGATTATTGCGGTTGGATTCACGGTGAATAATGAGCGAGCTGTACAATTTCGCAAGTGAGCCAAGATCTGAGGGACTTGTGAGTTACTAGGAGATCAAAATGTGCAATGTTGATTTTGGGAAACACCGTGACAGAATTAAGGCGGCTTACGAAGCAAGCGTGTTCACAGAAGCTATCCGACCAGAGCCAGAGGAGAATATAAAAAAGTTTGAAGCAAATTATGCCTCCATACCATCAGAGTACCGCTGGCTATTACTTAACCTAGGCGGTTGCTATTTGGCAGAACCATGGATTTTTGACTTGAGGGAGCTGGAGGGAAATTACACAATCTTTGAAGAGGCATACGAGGAGTATATGAGCGAATGTGAACACGGCCCGGCATTTCCTATCGGAGGCTTAGGCGATGGAAGCATCGTATTTATAGACCTGGAAAGCGGCAAAGTGCGTGGATTTAACAATGACTATGCTGACCTTGAGGAAATTTCAGAGAGCTTTTCGGAGCTTATTTTAGATCTAGTAGAGCAGGTAGAAAGCTTTTCTGGATACAATATCTGATATAAGGGGTATGTAATTAGTGGTATATCTACAATACGTCAAGACCTGGAATATATTAAGAAAATAATTGATCAAAAGGAGACATATAAACGTCAGAATTAGTGACATTGAGCATAAGTGTTGTAAAAACAATATTTGGAATGATAAATTTTGTATTTCGTGGATGATTTAAACAAAACAACACATGCAGGTATTCTCTTGAAAGTGATGGAAAAGCATGATTAAATTGGTGTCTAAACCGAACTAAATGAAAATATTTGCTTACAAGTTCGGTTTAGACGCATATAATATATTACATCACACGAGGGAGGTGCGAAATGTCAAGGCTATATTTCAGGGACAGGTATCTGGGAAAAATACGTAGCTTTTATGATGAGGGAGAAATCATTAAGGTGATAACCGGTGTACGCCGCTGCGGAAAATCTTCTCTACTTGAAATGATCGTCACTGAATTAAGAGAGAAGGGGATTCCTGATGAAAATATAGTGGAGATCCATTTGGATAGAAGACCATATAAGCGGATCAGGACAGTGGAGGCTCTGGAAGCGGTCATAGATGAGAAATGCCAGAATGTAAACGGACTTAAATATCTGTTCCTGGATGAAATCCAAAATGTCAGGGACTTTGAGGAATCTATAAATGCGTATCGTGAGGAAGGCGACTACTCTATCTTTATTACAGGCAGCAACAGCTATCTTTTATCAGGAGAACTCGCCACAAAACTGACCGGGCGCTACATAGAGTACGAGATGTCAACGCTGACATTTGATGAATATTTGGAGATGAAAAAATTTTATGGGAAGGAAATTGCAGCCAATCCGGAGGATGAATTTGACAAATATATGCTGGAAGGCGGATTTCCGTTTGCTGTAAGACTCGATTCCTTCGCCGATAAAAGACTTTATACCAAAAGCGTTATTGATGAGATTTATGAAAAGGACATTCGCAAGAACAAAAGAATAAAAAACAGGCTTCTGTTTACGACGATTCAAACGTACATTATCAACAATTTTGGCGCAACGATGTCAATAAAAAGTCTATGTGAATATCTTGAAAGTACGACGAAAATGACTGTTCGAAAGGAAACGGTATATAATTACCTCTCTATCCTGGAAAATGCAAAGATTGTCAGCAAGTGTTCGCGATTTGACATGAAGAGCAGGAAGAGTTTGCGCGGCGAGGAAAAGTACTACTTATCAGACTTGAGTTTCTATTTTGCCAATAATACGGATAACAGGATCGAATATGGTCCGGTATTGGAGAACATCATATACAATTATGCGAAGTCCCGCGGCTACGCCATTAGTGTCGGGAGGATAGGAAAACTTGAAGTGGATTTCATTTTAAGAGATATAAATATGGATTATTCCTACGTTCAGGTGGCCAGATATATTGATAACGGAAACGTTGATGAGAATGGCATAAATCTTACAGAAGAACGGGAATACAGGCCTTTAGAACAGATCAGGGATTCTTTTCCGAAGTATGTGATGACGTTGGACCGCCTGCTGCAAAAAAGAAATGGGATTTTTCACAAGAATATCATTTCCTTTATTGAAAAAGGAGAGCAGTTTTAAAACACAAGTGATTCCGATGAGATACATTTTCTAGCCCGCAGGTAAGCCTGATGCCTGTTGGGTTTTGTCCTAAAATACCGCTGAAAAGCGGGAAAAAGAATAAGTAAAAAAGCAGTTAGACAACTAGATCTTTAAGGTGAAAAATAATGAGCTTATCTGATGAATTATTTAATCAAATAAAGCAACTTTCTACTAATATTACAGAGGAGAATTATGATGCCCGTCACGAGCAGGGATATGATAATTTGATTAAAATAAAGGATTTAGGCATTGAACAAGGGCAGGCATACAAGCTACTTTTAAAATATCACAACAGTTTAGAGGATGGCTTGTCTAAAGAGTGGATTGCAGATCTCTTAGATTGTATATGCGGGTGGTGTGCTCCACATAAATACATTTGGGGGAATAGAGAGGAATAGCAACTCTGATTTATATGTAAATCCTATTTTGTCGATTTGATCTTATGAGGAATAATATGGATTATATACATGATAGAAACAGCAACATACTTTTCAGCCTTCATGACAGTAGGGTGAATAAGATAAAATATCACAACAAGACTTTGACATTAAAAGTACATAAAATATTCCAACTTGTGGATGGTGAAGAAAAAGCATTTCCGGGTGAAGTGTGCTTTAAAAATTGTGATGTGGACCTATGCAATGTACTGATATTTAATAAAACTTTGGGTGGAGGCTGCTTTAACGGAAAAGCTATTGAATTACAGCAATTTATGGATGAGTATGCAGGCTCGGAGTTTGAAATAATCAAAGAAGGCTATTTTGGTAACACGACAACATATACGGGATGGCTTTGGGAAGATGGAAAGGCTCCGGTGTCAGCAATTATGTACATTTGGAATAGCGGAGATATGGTGTATCGTGTCGAGAAATAAATTATACATTTAGAAATCCTCCCGTCATGCACACCACAAATATGTACTGTATTTCCTTACAATATCAAAGCGAGAATATATTTATTTCATGTATCTTGTAGATTTTTGAAACAAACGATGAGAAAATCAAATTCAGATAAGAAAACTATAATTTGTAATACCGGGATTGATCCAAGAATGTATATAGGAAAAATAACCATAGAAAACCCAAAAGTCAATGGAGAATATTTTTTCAAAATAGGCTATTGTCCGGAGCTTAAAGAATATCTGCTGAGTGTTTTTATTGCCTGGATTGCCGGATATGACAGGTATTATAAAATCGATGAAGGGGATGTTGACCTTTATGGATTGAATCAGGACGAGTTTTGTGCAAAGTATGAAAATGAAATAAGGACAAAAATGACCGAGCGGTTAATAGGGTCAGCTGCTTTAAGAGATTATGATTTTAGCTGTTTGCCGGATGAAGTACTCAAGACCTTAGATGGCTATCCTCCGTTTGAAGGATATTCTTATAAAGATGGAATACTTTACGCGAGAATAAAGATGGGGGATACTTTTTTTATAATTCCACCAATCAAGGATAAAAACCTTTGACCGATTACGGAGGATACGGAACTGCTAAAGAAAAAATATGAGGAAATAGGCATTATGGCAATATAAAGGCAGGCTATACAAAATGCCCAAAGTGTGGTAAGCGCTGCCGACAGAAAAAATGGTTCAGTAATGAAGGCTCGGAAATCTGGAATGCGATAGCATAGTGAAATAATCCTAAAGGAACCCATCATGAACAAGCAACAACTCCTCGCCCTCTGGCAGGGCAAATCATGGGAAAGCTCACCGGCAGGAATATACTTTTTAAGCCGCAAGTACGATAAGGAGTTGCATTTTAGCTTCTCTGGATACAGCGAAAAGGATGTAAAATCCGTCCCGGACGTATTTATGAAAAGACTGGCCGCCAAAATCACTGAGCTAGACGATAAGGCGCTTAGCCTTATAAAGGAAAAATTTCCAAAAGAGAATGTCGAATGTATCTCGCTGACTGACGTAATGTTCGATAAGAGCGGGTGCTACGATGCATTTGCATTAGGTTACTATGTGGGAGAATCTCCAGCAGGTGAACTGTATCTGCTAGTTAGCTTTAACGATGAATTTCAAGATAATCCAGAAGTGGTTTGCGAAGTGTACTAAATCGCAGTGATAATAAGAAAGGATATTCTATGACAGTAAAAACATTCATCGAAGAATTTAAGAAGATCGAGAACAGAGAAACCATAAAGATTAAACTGATTTCTAAAACGAAGACTCCTCTGACAAGCAGCAATGTTGCAGGTTGGTTCTACTTGCCGAAGACTGAGGCCATCCCTACTACCGATAGGGGTGAGCAGCTGATGTATTTGGCGCAGATAAACTGCGAGGAGCTGCCTGAAAACAGCATTTACCCATCTAAGGGCATCGTGCAGTTTTGGATCTTTGGTGGAGATTACAATCTAGGTAACGACTACAGAAAGCCCACCTCAGATAGGAAGAAAAGGGTTATTTACTACCCGGCGATAGGAGAACATTTTACTGAAGAGGAACTGACAGAGATGTATAAACCGCAGGAGGATAAGAAAGAGGACGAGCTTATCACTCCGATTAATGATGGTGCGCCATTTGCCATGTCATTTGAAAAAACTAGCCAGTGGGTTATGCCGAACGACTTCAGATTTGAAGAACTTTTCGTTGAGAAGTTGAATGAGTATATTGCTGACCGGCAGACGGAAGTAGGTTATGAGACATACGATGTCAACGATGAAGATGTTGATTATATTATAGAAGAACTTGATATTTCGAATCACACGCAGATAGGTGGCTACGGCCATTTCACACAGGAAGATCCTAGATGTTATGAGGATTTTCAAGATTACACCGAGTTGCTGTTCCAGCTGGATTCCGAGTTTGGAACTGACGACTATTACATCTTGTGGGGCGACTGCGGCGTAGGAAATTTCTTTGCGACAAAAGAGCAATTGCATAATCTGGACTTCACCGAGTGCTTATATAGTTGGGACTGTTACTAACGAGAAGATAAAGGGGAGAGAGTTTCTTTGATGGAACTTTCTCCTTTTTTGAAGGGGGTGTTTTTCTGCCCAAATGGTATATTTATTTATATCGGCTGGATACGGTTCTTGGAATCCCGCGAAGTTCAATCATCACTCCTGGCCGGCCAATGTGTGGATTCCTTATTCCAGACAACTGCGGGATTGTGATATGGTATCTATGAATAGAAGATGGTGATTGATGAAGACAGCATCTTTCAGGAACTTCATGAAGAAATAATCAAAGGGCATTCTTCAAAGCAACCGTATATTGAAATAAAAGATTTGCCCAGTAGCTATCGTTAAAAAGGTGCTGGAAGACAAGATGAGAATGAGAATTATAAAAAGAGTCTATAGGGGATTTCCAAAAGAAAAGTCATTTGATAGTAAATTGCTAAAAAGAACATAGAAAGATGCACTTTGGGAAGATAGGAGCATCACGAAGTTGACCTGCCCGCTGGGGACCATGTTATCTTCTAAAGTGAAGGAGGTAGCAGGCTATGTTGAGAAATGAAATTCAAATGAAAACAGCTTTGACAAGAAAGGCAATTGAATATTATGAGGATAAGGGGCTTCTTAAGCCTATAAAATCAGAAAATGGATACCGAGATTACAGTGAAAAAGATTTGGATATTCTAATGAAGGTATCAATTTTAAGAAAACTGGGTGTCAGTGTATCGGATATAGAGAAATACCTATCATCTGCGGATAATTCACTAGCTTCTGTATTAAGGAAAAAGCAACATCAATTAGAAAATGATGAGAAAAGAAAAGAGCTACTTGAACTCATAATAAGGGGAGAAGGACAGGAATATGTCAAAGAAAAAATTGCATTGATGGAGGCGGAAGAATCTATTTATGAGAGACTGGAAAGAGCATTTCCTGGTTTTTTTGGACATTTGTTTTTTGCTGCATATAAACCGTTTTTTGATGAACCCCTGTCTGAGGACGGAGAAGGGGCATTTAAAAAATATGTTTCATATTTAGATAATCTTGCCCCTTTTGAACTGAGTGAAGAAGAGCAAAAATTTGTTGATGAAGCAAGTTCGCCTTTTGACATGTACGCTCTAGAAAAAATCAGCGAAGATAAGGTTAAGCTTATTGGAAACGTTGAAGAATGGATGAAAGAGAACGAAACATTTATTATGCAATATGAAACTTATAAACATAGTGAACAGTATCAGAATAGTATATGGGGGCATATACAGGAGAAACTGCAAAAATATATGCAGGACAATAATTATTATGAAATTGCAATCCCGCTGATAAGAAAATTTAGTAAGAGTTATGATGAGTATTATGAAAAACTATTGGAGGCAAATGAACAATTCCTGAAATACAAGGAGATTACGAATTGAGAACGGTTGATGAAGAGACAAGAAAATATATAGAAAGCATAGAGATCAGTGATATTCCCTGGAACAGACTGCCTACGATATACGGCAGGGCGACGGATTTTCCCAAGTACCTCAACACCCTATCCCGAATGGATAATTTGGATGATGTGATGTGCGACGGGGAGGAGATAGCCATAAATATAGAACACCAGAGCACTTTATTACATGCAACACCTTTTGCAATGGTATTTCTTCTTCGGATTTTTCGAAAGGCATATGAACAAAGGGAGACAAATGATATTGCAGCAATACTCTTTGATGAGCTGCTGGAACTCTTTCTGTATATTGCAGAGTCTATTTGTGACTCCTTTGAATATCATCACGACGATCCACTCCCGCATTTTTCTGATATGCTCAAGGAGGAGTATCTGTGGTCGGAGGAATATGACGAGGAAGCGGATGCAGAAAGATACGGGGACGATAATCTCTTTCCGGACGATCTGTTCTATAGTTTCTACTACTATTCTTATAAGGTTTTACTTTTATCCAAGCCAATAGTAGAGAATTTACAGGCAGAGAACGCGAAAAAATTGCGTTTATGTCTATAGTGAAGTCTGATATCCTATTTTAGGAATAAAAATTTGAGCTGATCGGGGGACAGCAAATGAGATTGCTGATTTTATGTACCAGCACGCTGTAAAAGCGCCCGACGAAATGCGACAGCTGCATGAACAGTTCTATAATTACCTCAAAATAAAAGATGCTTGATTTTTCCTCTGTGCATAAGTGAAATGACAGGACTTCAATAAAATCAAGTTCAGTAAAGAAAGCCCCTGGAGGAGAGATCACATATGTATATTGATAAATACTGGGACAACTTTATTGGCGGTTCCGATGACAGCTTGAATCTTGTGGCATTTTTGGAAGACCAGAAGAAAGAGGAGATTTCCCTTGGTGAAATCTTTCATAAGATTGGTTTGAACAAGCAAAATTGGGATTTTCACCGGACCGCAGAGCCTCTATGTTTCATGCACTCCCTTGGTATGGAGATGGATTTTCATTTTGCAATAGACGTCATAACCGATCTTGCCGCCATCCTGTTAGAGTGCAATATCAGTGGCGGTGTAAATCTCCACGATCTGTTTGAAAGTGAAGATACGCCATCCCGCTATATTCGAATCACTGCCAGCGCAGAGGAATATGACAAAATGGACAATGCTCTTGCGGATTTTACAGCTGATCCGATTTCCTATGACTTATATGAAATGTTAGGTGACGATATCCTGGAGATGGCGGAGGATGTGGAGACCTTGCGCAGGGAACTGCATGAGAGAAACAAGCGATAGATAGGAGGGTCCTATGATTAACATTCGACCCGTCTCGGATCTCAGAAATAAATTCCCGGAGATTGAAGAAACGGTTATTAATTCCAATGCGCCTGTGTTTCTTACCAAGAATGGTTACGGAACGATGGTTCTTATGAGTGTTGAGCAGTACTCCGCACTCACAGATGACATCGAACAGAAACTGGATGAGGCTGATGCTGCTGCAGAACAAACTTCTGTCCGATACTCTGCATCAGAAGTTTTTGGCAGAGCAAGGAGCAGGATTAATGAACACGTAAAAGTATAAGCTGTCATTTATTCCTCTCTTTGAGGAAGACCTGAACGAAATTACGGACTACATCGCAAACCATCTGCAAAACCCGAATGCCGCACTCCGGCTCTTTTTTCTATCTATCTCTGCGTTTCTTATGAATCCTTTCATGACAGGAACGACAGATACTCAAAGGATATCATCACGCTACGCTCAGATTTGACGATAATGGAGCGGGCTTTGCAGGCTCTTGTCCTGAGTCAATATCGACTGAAAGTGTTTCAGGATCACCGTTTCAGCATAAAACCGGTTGTGCTTTTCAAAGCGGCAAAGATCGCTGACAGCAAGGACTTTGTGGCAGACTTTAAAGAAAAATTCCTGCTCCAGCTAAAAACAGAGGCTGTACCAGCCACCATTTTTGTGGATGACAACGATTACAAGATATGGGGACTTCACTTCTTCAATCAGGAGAACCGCATGAAGAAATTCGACTCGGAGTTTGCAGTGTTGATTGGGAAATAATCGCAGGAGGCTATTATACCTTTCAGCGTTTACACACTTTTCAGCGATAGCCATACATTTCAGCGATAGTAGAAATATAATAGGAAGGAGGGTGCAAAAATGGCGATGGCACAGACAGCTTACAGAACAAGACTGGCATCCCGCAAGACTTCGGTCGCGGCGGCGGGCATATCTCGCGGAGCGAACACGCTTTTATTTCAAGCTTTTTCACGCCTCTCTTGCCTGAAAACTACAGATAGGCTTTGTATCAAAGACACTACTACGATAGAAATTAATGTCGAGGATTTGATACAATTCAGCGATTGCCCTGCTGCCTGAAAATCAAGGGGGTGCAAATCCATTTTAGGGGGTGCATTTCACAGGCAGGGGGTGCAGATGGATAAATCGTAATTTGTGGAGGTGTTTTATGCCATGATTACATCCAAAGTGGATGAAAAGAAGTTAAGATTTTGGAAAGAATTATATGAAAAGAAATCTAAGTTCCTTAAACCAAATAGAATAAGTGGGAGCGATTTAAACACATATTTTCAAGATAAATATCCTACACAAAATTATGACAATGAAAAATTTAAGAAAGTTGTACATTTAAACTCAAAGGAACATTTTTATGAAAATGCAGGTAATATAAATGATATTGTTGCCTATACACTTAATGGTGACATTTATGTTGGTATTGATTTAAAAACAGGGTTTTTTCATATTGAAAGTGAAGATGTAAGTAAGTCTATTCCGATTTATGATGATTTGTTTATCACGAGAGGGTTAAGCAAAGAGGATCTTCAAAACTATGTGATTGTAGGGCAATTTTTAGAATTAAAAGAACTATAAGTCCCAGTATGTCGAAATGAATCAGAAGGTGAAGAGCAGTGTGAAACTGGTAAAACTGAAAGCGTCAAGCATGTCGGGCCGGTCACGATTTATTCCCATCTGCAGGCCTGCGGGATCATCAATGACCACGATAAGGACTGCCCCTGTTACCTGAAAAGCAATAACATGCATCCGACTGTGAATAAGCGGCGGGACCATGAGGTGAAATGATAGTGAAGCATAAGGATCAATGGACGCAAAGCTTTACGGTAGATAAGGACGGTTTTTACGGCCATCTCTATTGTCTGGACAAAAATAATTTCGACAGCAAAGCGCTGCTTGTTCTGGGCGGGGGCGGCATGCCGTACAAGTTTACCATGTCAGAGGCGGCGGCCTCTTATTCTGAAGAGATCAATGGTGTTACCGCCCTGTCACCTTCATCACGGGTGAATATGGGGATCGGCCCGGGAATATCATGGGTGAAAGCATCCTCGTGGACGTTCAAAGGAGACGAGTTGCCTTACGCCTATGCGAAAGTACCCGGATGGAGAGCGGTATTGAAAAGCATACGAGCAAGGGAATTGACCTTTCGCTTTGCCTATGAGGAGGCTTACCGGAATGCCGGGGATGAGAGCATGATCCCCATCGAAAAGATCAATGGCCCGGTTCTGGTCTGCGGAGCATTAGAGGATTCACTTTGGCCATCGGCACAGGCATGCGATGAGATCATAGACAGACTGGAAAAGCATCCGTTTAAGCATCCGCATAAAAAGCTGGTGTACCGGTATGCTTTGCATATACTGTTGCCTTTTGATACCGGTTACAATAAGTACTTTCGGGTCGGAAGGAAATATCCCGGGGAATGCAGGCAGACAATAACAGATCTCAGACGGGAGATCATGGACTGGCTGCACATGTAAAATGTTTTACAGGAGACGCTGAAAATGACCATACATGAATTTGGAAAAGAAAATAAAGAAATCATAGTCCTGATCCATCCGTCCGTCGTGCGGTGGGACTATTTTGAACGGGTGATTCCGTTGTTGGAAAGGGACTATCATCTGATTGTTCCGGCACTTCCGGGCTACGACGAAGAAGAGAAAAGCGATTTCACGAGTGTGGAGCAGATCGCATGGGAATTGAATCTCTGGCTCAAAGAAGAAGGGCTTACGGAAGTTTATGCTGTATACGGATGCTCTATGGGTGGCTCCGTGGCGCTCATGGCCATGCTGAGGCAGCAGATTCCGATCCGGCATTGTATTATGGACGGCGGGATTACACCCTATGAGCTGCCATGGATCGTGACGCGTTTTATTGCTTTGAAGGATTATCTTATGATGATGATCGGAAGGGCCGGAGGTATGAAGCTTCTCAGAAAAGCATTTGCAACTGATGAATATTCTGAGGAGGATCTTCAGTATGTGGCGGATGTTCTGAAGAGCAGCAGCAGTAAAACCCTGTGGCGTACGTTTGACTCCTGCAACAATTATAAGATCCCCTCACCAATTCCACCATTGAATACAAAAATTCATTACTGGTATGCGGACGGAGAAGAAAAAGAACGGAAAGCGGACATTGCTTATATGAAACGCATTTTCGATCAGACAGAATTTAAAGTGCTTCCGAAGCTGGGGCATGGGGGACTGGTTCTGCTGAAGCCGGAAATGTTTGCAGCAATGATTCATGAATTACGATGAATACAAAATGCACCCACCCTGCTATTACAGACGGGTGGGCGCTCATGTATCTGATTTGTGCCATGAAACTGGCTGGAGAGGAAAAGTGATATGAAGAAGAAAATCTGGGATCTGTACGCACCTATCTATGAACTGGCGATGCGCTCGGATGAGAAGACATATAAACTCATGTATTCCCGCATTCCGAAGGTCATTAAAGACAAAGAGGTGCTCGAGATTGCGACCGGACCAGGTCTTCTCGCAAGACATGTGGCCCCGGCAGCAAAAAAGATGATCGCAACGGATTATTCGGACGGTATGATCCGCGAGGCGAAAAAGAAGTCCTGCCCGGACAACCTGACATTTGAAGTGGCGGATGCGAAGGCGCTTCCCTATGAGGATAACTCCTTTGATGTGGTGCTGATCGCGAACGCGCTTCATGTCATGCCGGAGCCGGAAAAAGCACTGAAAGAGATCGACCGTGTGCTGCGGCCGAAGGGCATCCTCATTGCGCCGACCTTTGTCGGTCATGGAGCCAGTCTCGGCAGCAGGCTGTGGTCAAAGATCCTTGTGATTGCCGGGGTTAAATTCGAGCATCAGTGGAATGCCGAGGAGTATCAGGCGTTTTTGTCGGAGAACGGCTGGCGCGTTGTCAATGCAAAACTGATGTCCGCCCGCATCAGCATGCTTTATACCGAGTGCGTGCGGGAAGCGTGAAAGGATTGATTCCGATAACTCGGGATTTAACGAGGTAACATAGAATGAAAAAGACGAGAGCAATAGTGGAAGAATGGCGCATAGGTGATCCAGGACCGTTGTTTTTGATTTTGTTGACCATTTTTCTTCTGACTGGTTGTTCTGAAAATACTGCCAGTTTGGTGCAAGAGGGCGCGAGCTATCATCAGATCGATCAAGAGACGGCAAAGCAGATGATGGCCCGGGATGACGGGCATGTGATTGTAGATGTACGCAGACAGGATGAATACGATGCAGGCCATATTCCCGGCGCAATTCTAATCCCGAATGAGAGCATTGAAGCGGAGCGGCCGAAAGAACTCCCGGATCTGGATCAGATCATCTTGATTTACTGCCGGAGCGGGAACAGGTCCAAGCAGGCAGCGCAAAAGCTTGCGGACATGGGATATACCAACATCTGCGAATTCGGAGGGATCAACACCTGGCCCGGAGAGATCGTGACAGGAGAAACCACTATGGAGATACCGGAAAACATGAAAACAATCTATCTTGCAGGCGGATGCTTCTGGGGAACGCAGAAGTTCTTCGATCAGTTTGACGGCGTAATCCGAACAGAAGTAGGTTATGCAAACGGGCCGGACGAGGCTCCGAGCTATCAGGACGTCTGTAACAGCAGCGGGCATGCCGAGACAGTGCGGATCGATTATGATCCTTCGGTCATTTCCCTGACTGATCTGCTGAATTACTACTTTATGGTGATTGATCCGCTCTCCGTCAACAAACAGGGCAATGACCGGGGCATCCAGTACAGGACGGGGATCTATTATACGGAAGAAGGCCAGCTTCCGGAGATCGAGACGGTTTATCGGGCGGAGGAAGAGAAAGCCGGAGCCAGGCTGGCAGTTGAACTGCTCCCGCTGGAAAACTTCTTCTCCGCAGAGGAGTGTCACCAGAAGTATCTGGACAAGAATCCCGGCGGCTACTGTCATATCCCGAGCAGCTACTTTGATCTTCAGCAAAACAGCGCGAAAGAATCCGAAGAGGAGCTGCGGGCGAGGATCGGCGACCTGGCCTACGAGGTAACGCAGCACGCTGCCACGGAATACGCCTTCACCGGTGAATATGACGACTTCTTTGAAAAGGGCCTCTACATAGATATTGTAAGCGGCGAACCGCTCTTCACGTCCATGGACAAGTATAATTCCGGGTGTGGCTGGCCGGCGTTCACCAGGCCGATCGCGGAAGATGCTGTCACAGAGACCGTGGACACTTCCCATGGAATGGTCCGGACAGAAATACGCAGCAGCGGCGCGGATTCCCATCTGGGTCACGTGTTCAATGATGGTCCCCGCGAGTCCGGCGGGCTGCGTTATTGCATCAATTCCGCCGCACTTCGGTTCATTCCCTATGATGAACTGGAAGAACAAGGGTATGGGGAGTATCGGAAGCTCTTTGAGTAAGAATAACCAAAAATCAATACAAGGAGGTATATAGCAATGGAAGAAAAAAGAATCTATGAAATGGACTTGGTAAAACAGGAAGACAAGGAGACTGCAAAGAAAACACCGTTTTACCAAACAGAATCTACAGGAGGGTCGGTGTGGGTGATTAAACCGGGACAGACCCTGCAGAAGCACCGTCACCACAATTCTGATGATATCTGAATCATTTTACAGGGAGAAGGTATATTCTATCCCGAACCGGATAAAGAGATTCCATTAAAAAAAGGACAGGTTATCGTTTCCCCTAAAGGTGCATGTCACGGCGCAAAGAACACAGGAACAGAGGATATAGTTTTTGTGAGTATCGTTGCACCGGTTCCGGCAGATTACGATCCTATAGGCGAATGAAAACACAATTTTTTGAATGTGCTTGGGGGTGCGGACAAAAACCTGGACACCATGATACCCTTGTGAGAACAGATGCGGTACACCAAGGAGCAGATTATCGTCGCACTGACATTTCTTCAGGCGGCGGACAATATCGAGGATCTGAAAGAAAAAATGCTTGATATGCAGATGGAGATCGATATCCTGAAGGAGACAATCAATGTCTTAAAAAAAGACCCCGGCGTCGATCAGACGGTTCTCAAGAACAGAGAGAAGGCAGTGATCATCGGCGCCCTGAAGAATAAATACTCACTGCCAAAACTCTGCTTTAAGTTGGAAATCCCCAGAAGCAGCTATTATTATCAGAAGGCCGCATTACGGACAGATGATAAATACCGCGAACTGCGGAGCCGAATCATCAAGGTTTTTCAGGACAACAGGTGTGTTTATGGATACAGAAAAATCCATCAACTTCTGAGGCAGAAGGGAACCATCGTTTCTGAAAAGATCGTCCACAGAATCATGAAGGAGGAATCCCTTGTTATCAAGATACGCAGGAGATGTAAATACAACTCTTATCAGGGTGAACTTAGCATGGCTCAGTCCTCTTCAGTATAGAAAGGAGTTGGGTGTGGTTGTCTAAAAAAATGTCCGCACCCCCTATCAAAATTTCATAAAACAAATCGTAAAGCAGTAAGACTTGCGACATCTTGTTTTTGGGCCAGGAGAGTTCACCCTTGTGAATGAATGTTTTGGCGCAGTCATTCTGGGTGAGTCTCAAATGATTTTCTACGATTCAATTTTTGCGAATATTATTGCACAATATCATAATACCGGTCCACGATCATTCGGATTCTGTGCGGGAGAAAATTATGGCATAATAATCATATGGAAAAGAAGTGACTTTATGTTACAGATGATTCCAGAGAAAGAATACCGCAAGGGTATCAGAAATGTTCCATCCGGTATCGTAACCTGTTATAGAGGAGGAGATTTTCACATGAGTAACCTTACAAAGTACAAATGGTTTTTCAGGCTCTTGGCAACAAGAGAAGGCAGAAGAATCCTGCTGATCCCGACGGTGATCCTGCTGGCATTGTCTTTGTTTACCATTTATCAGATGGAGCTAAATCCAAAACCGGAAAGGGTAGAGATGCAGGATGGCAGCGGTGACATTAAGCTCACGAAGAGAAGCGCGCTGATTGCTTTTAAACTGCCGCAGGAAGTCGGTGAGGTGAGGGATATTGTCGGTGAGGATATGAAGGTGACATCCTATGATGTATTTTGTGATAAGGACAACAACATAAAATCTGCCATGGTGAATGTGAAGGCCGATGAGAAGGAAGCAAAGGAGATCATAGATTCCTATCAAAAGAAATATGGTTTGACGCAGGCCGCATCTGCCTGGAATGGAGATGCGGGTGGCTTTGACATTTCGATTCGATATGACAGGAAGGATCAGAGGATAGACATTGATTTGAAGAAAAAATAATATTTTTTAGAAAATCGATTAGTTTTTAGACAAATAGCAAAAGAGCCGGTATGGAGAGCGGGCCGTGCTTATAGATTGCTTTTCGAAATGATGATAGAGAAAGAGAGTTGGCGGGGATCATCCGGCAAATATCTGAAAGCAAGAAGCAATCGTCGTATCATGCGGGCATGGAAGAGCGTGACAGGGGGATAGAGGGGCTATGACGAAAGAAGAGCGCACTGAGAAATGGTTTAAAGAGGTGCCTGAAGCAAAGAAGCTGTCCCCTGAAGAAAGAAGGAAAATCTGTAGTTGTGTTGCAAGGGGAACCGTGGTTATTTTCATCGTCCTTCTTGCGGTGGAGTTCGTTGCAGTGTATCTCTGGACTGGCGGAATCATTTTTGACCGTATGGCAGAGGCGGCGAATCAACTTGCTGTGAACAGTCATGGGACAAGACAATATAAGATCCTTGCCCTGTTTGGCGTGATACTGTATCTTCCCTTTTTTGTGATCCCTCTTACTATGGGTTTGGTCTATCGGAAAAGACGTCTCAAAACTCTGGCAAAGAGGGCTTGCTCTGTGGGGGAAACGTCCTCGGAAAGCGATATATCTCAAGCGGGTGCATCGTATCATGATGCGAAAGGGGATGAGATGAAGGGGAATGAAGCGCCGGAAACAATAGAAGAGAATTCAGGAAATGAGTGGCTGAACCAATGGGAGCGGATCCGGCGCAGGTTTGACTGCAAAACCGACCTGGAGTCTTACTTTAAAAAGAAAAGGATCGGGGAAGCGGATATGGGTGTCCTGGATCTGGGCATGGTGCGGTTTGAGACCGGTCGGATCATCGCCTGCGATCCCTGCATTGACCTTGATGAGGCCAAGCCATATCTACAGACGATTCCGTCGGGGATCTATCCTGTCAGGATCGCTGTATGTAACAGCGACGGCAGCGGAATTCGCTATGCTTGTGCCAAGGTCGAAGTCAGTGGAAAGAAGCCGGCCCGTTATGAGCTTGCGATGACAGGAGATGAAAAGCTTACGTCAGAGAATGACGGAGGTCAAGAGGAGGGATTCTTTGGCTTCGGCGTTGACTGCGGCCTGGCCTGTATTGCGGACTTGGCGACGCAGAGAGCCTTCAATTGCTACTGGAAAGAGCGATGGGACAGGGATCATAGCATCGATCCTTTTAATGATCTCTTCTGTGACCTTTTGGAGGAGAGTTATAGGCAATATCCGAAGTACCAGAGTAAAACAGGGGATTGGTTTCACTGGAAGGTCCCGGGAACAGACTGCGATCTGCCGGTTTTTGCTTCCGGCTGGGGTGACGGTGTTTATCCCGCTTATTTCGGTTATGACGCGGCGGGAAAAGTGACCGGGGTCTATATTCATTTTATTGATGTTGAAGAAGATTTTGCTGATGCCAAAACAGAGGATTCTCCGGAGGAAAACCACGAGGGTTGGACACTGGAGGTAGATGGGGAAGAGCAGACAGCAGTTACAATGACGAAGATCAAAGAGCAGTTAGGCGCCATACGAGGGGGCGATGCAGATTTTATGATCCTGAAGCCGTCGACGCCAATTTCAGTAGAGGATAGCGATCGCATGTGTCATTTCGTGCAGATCTGTTCTGATAATGGCTCAGAAGAGTATCATTTTGAAGTGGGTACGGGCAGTAAGGGGAAAAACGATGGAACTTTGATCTATGGGAAGGATCACCTGAAGCAGGAAGAGGTGGAAAGGCTGATTCAGTCGCTTCTGGACAGCAATATTGTCCCGGAATTGCGGGAGTGGGAAATTGTTCTGGATTTGAGGTCAAATGTGAATATATAATGTGAGAGAAGGGAGTCAGTCTCCTGAGAATGATGTATTTTAGAGGGATATAAGCAAGAGCGGACCGGTTATGGATGCCAAGAGGCTTATGTCTGACAGAAAAAGGCAAACCGTGGCCGGGAAGGGGAAGAACAGTGAAGCGAGTTTTTGAAAATAGGGGAATTACTTACAATATCCAGAGGAAATATCAGCTGCATATTGATGGAGAGGGAGTCAGATATCAGTCAGCCAACGGGAAGAAATCTCTCGACATTAAGTTTGCGGAGCTTGGTTCTATTTTTCTTCTTACATACTGTAGTTCAAATCGGGATTACCTGGTGACTTTTCGCGATTCGGAGGGAAAGGATATCGGAGAGATTCACACTGATGTGCTTGCTGACGACGGATGTCATAATGTGAGGGAGACCAAATCGCTTCTGATTGCCCATGCGGAGAGCAAATTGCCCCGGAGCTTTCCGGACAATCTTGACAGTCTCAATATGAAGATTGCATTCAGTCTGGCAGAGAAAGAGATTTCTATCAAGGATGGTATCCTCATCGGAGCCAAGCATCAGGTGAAGCTGTCAGAGATCCGTCGGGTCAAGTGCGGTACCAATGGAACTTTGAGTTATCTGACAGTTCACACAAAGGATAAGGGAGGATTTTTGGACCTGCCGGATATGAAAGTCCCGGTCAACGAACTGACACTGCCGATTCTGGAGGCTGTCCTTGCCAGAAATACCGGGAAAGTCATTGATTTCAGCAGAGGCAATGGCTTTGACCAGAAGACCTGCGAATTCGTCCTGATCCGCTATATGAATTCTACTTTCTTCGAAAATGAGGATGGAAGCGTGACAGATGACTGGCACAGGACGGCCTATGATCATATTCATTCCTATCACGCGGATATCGTAATTCCTGAGGATGGGTTGGAGCTATAGAAAGCTCTTTTTCATAATGAAAGATGGGAACGATCATCTGGGGAAGAGAATGATCAAGGATCAATGGTTTCCTTGCTGATTGGGGAGGCTCTTTTAAGAAGCATCGCGTGCTGTGGGTATATGTTGATCAGCTGTCGTTTTCAGGGGGGATAATATGAGAAATCATGAGGTTACCAGACGTCAGAATCTCTTGGATAGCTATGGAAACATCGCCGAGCCGGGCTGGTCAAGGAGGCAGCTTCAGACCTATCGGAGGGAGGATATCAAGGCGCCGGCATTTCGGATCAAGGAGTGGGATTACTATTTGATCCTGAATAAGGACTTCGGTCTGGCCCTTACTATGTCCGATGATGGTTATATGGGACTGCAGTCGGCCAGTTTTCTCAAGTTTACGGATCAGCCCTTTGAGCACACGGAGACCATTTTCAACCTGTTGCCTATGGGAAGGCTTAAAATGCCGGAGACAAGTTCCTGCGGGAACTGTCTCTACCGGGATGACAGGCTCTTTTTGTCCTATGAGATTTCGAACCTTCCCTCCGGGAGAGGACGGCGAAGACATCTGATCTGCAATTTCAGAAATTTCTATCATGGAAAGTCCCTGAAATGCAATATATTCCTCGATGAGCCGGACATGGATACGATGGTGATTGCCACGCCCTGGAATCGGAAACACGCCTTCTACTACAATCAGAAAATCAACTGCATGCGTGCTTCCGGCAAGGTTTTGTTTGACGGGAGGATTTACAGATTCAACCCCAGGACGGATTTCGGAACCCTGGACTGGGGAAGAGGAGTGTGGACTTACGAGAACACCTGGTACTGGGGAACCTGCAGCTGTGATATGGATGGGCACAGCTTCGGGTTTAATATCGGTTATGGCTTCGGGAATACGAGAGCGGCGAGTGAGAATGTTCTCTTTTGGGATGGGGCAGCTCATAAGCTGGATGATATCATGTTTTTGATCCCGGGCGACCATGGATCGGACCCGATCCGGGACAGGGGCAAAGAGGGAAAGCGGCGCGGCGGAGGCGGCAGAGATGCGATCCGCTATCTGGAGAAATGGCGCTACACGTCCTCTGACGGGCGCTTTGAGATGGATTTTGTCCCGATCATCGACAGGAGAGCCAAAATTGACAGGAAGTTCATTTGCTCTGACCAGCATCAGGTCTTCGGGAAAATGAGCGGTACGGCTATTCTTGACGACGGAAGGAAGATTGTTCTCAAAGATGTACTCTGCTCGGCAGAGCATATCTATAATCGCTTTTGACAGGGCACGAAAGAGACTGTATTCGAGTAGGCGCGGTGCTTTAAAGCAGAAGACATGGAGAAAGAGCAGACGGCAAGCGCTTCGCAGGCATTTAGAGAGTCCGGTGTGATTGGAGGCAGGCTATGCCGATTCATCTGAGAGTAGAGAGCGACGGCTTTGAGGGAATCTTCTATCAGGGAAGAGATTCCGACAAGAAGGCTCTGATTGTCATGTCCGGCTCCAATGGAGGGCTGAGTCTGACGCGAAAAGAAGCGGAATTCTACCGGAATAACGGAATTTCAGCCCTTGCTCTTGCCCTCTTTCGAACACAGGATACGCCAAAGGAACTGTCTCGTATTCCGATAGAGTATGTGGAAAGTGCCATCCGCTGGCTGCGCGGACAGGGCTATGAGAAGATTGGCATCGACGGGATGTCCAAGGGCAGTGAGATGGCTCTTCTGGCAGCGTCCATGTTTTCGGAGATTTCCTGTGTGATCGCAAGGGTGCCCTCCTACTTTGTGAGCGAAGGACTCACAGGCGCAGGAAAGTCCAGGAGGCCGTCGGGAACCTCCTGCTGGAGTTATCAGGGCAGGGATATTCCCTATGCGCCTTATCAAAGCAGGAAATTTTCTGTGATGAAGGCGTTTTTGCGGGAATGGGAAGTTCATATCATTGACTTTAACCGGGACAAGGAAGTCAGACCGGACACAATCATTCCTGTCGACAGAATCAAGGGGCCGATTCTTTTGATTTCATCGAAGCATGACGAGATCTGGCCCTCCTATGAGAGTGCCTGCAGGATAGAGCGGGAACTGCGGGAGAGGGCCTTTGCCTATCCGGTCAGACATGTCGCGCTGGACTACATCAGTCATGCGGTGACTGCGATGGACTTGCCGGGGATCTACAAGCTGATCTTCAGGACGGAGCGGCAGCATCCCAAAGAGTGCCGCAGGGATCGGGAGATCCTGAGGGGGGAATTGCTCTTCTGGGTGAATGAGGTTTGGAAGTGAGATTTGATTTAGCCGGTCGGCTGAAATCGCTGAAGACATGGAGACAGAAGGTTTTTTCATGCACCGGAGCTGACAGAAAAGTTTCTGGAGTTGCAATATATCTAGGCACGGAGATGGAATTATATTATACTTAATTTAGTTTTCTAGCTTTTGTCCTGCTATATCGGGGTAAAGGATAGAAATGGAGAGATGAATGCGGAAGAATCTGTAATTTATCTTTGTAGTACCGGATTGAGTAGATCATTAGAATGGCTGATCGACGGGAATTCTTTTGTATCGGATGAGAAAACATGAAAAGGAAGTGACGAATGAGCGCGAGAACAAAAATTTCAGACAGACTTCAGGAAGTGGTCGGGCTAAAAGCAGATCAGGCCAGCGGCCAGTTATGTGGAGTATATCACGGCTATCACGTTCGATTGGTTCCCTATAATGGAAGCAATGCCTATAGCTACATGGCCTGCTTTTCTCTGTCGCAGAGCGGCATGCAGCCGAGAAAGGAAGATATCAGAGAAATCGTAAAGGATTCTAAGGTATTCTATGGCAGGGCGCAGGTCAAGGGTTTTTCGGTTTCATTTCCACTTCGCGCGAAGCTGACGCTGGGAAAAAGCGTGGAGAACATCCGAACTGCTCTGGATTACATCACAGAACAGCTTGGAATCAGAGGCTATCGGGAATGCTGTGAAAGCTGTGGCAGAGAAACCATGACAGAGCATTATCGGATGGGGAATCAGTTCCTGCTCCTGTGCCCGGACTGTTATTCCACGAAAGCCGGTGAGATTACAACTCGCAATCAGAGGGATTCGCTGAAGGAAGAGACGGTCGTGGGGGGCGTGATCGGAGCGCTCTTAGGATCACTGATCGGAGCGGCCTCCATTGTCCTTCTGGGTCAGCTGGGATATGTGTCCATGCTGTCTGGAATTATTATGGGATTCTGCGTACTGAAAGGCTATCGACTGCTTGGAAATCGAATCAGCAGGAAGGGGATTGTCATCAGTCTTGCGGTGATTGCACTTATGGTCTATGCGGCCAATCGGCTGGACTGGGCAATTTCCTTCTCAAAATGGACCGGGGGAGAGGTGGATATCCTAACTGCTTTCCGCTACTTTACGGATATCATGAAGGAAGGATATATCAATCTCAAAAGTTACTGGATGGATCTGGGACTGGTCTACCTCTTCTCCGCGCTTGGCGCGATTCCGGCGATTGTCAATATTGTTAAGAGTGACAGGAATGCCAGCAGCTTCGAACAGATGGGAGGTAAGGACACCTTTTGATCCTGCCTGTTGATGTGGTGATTTGGCAGCATAGGGAAGGTTTCAATACTTTTGCGCGTGAAGGGACCGCTTGTGGCAGCTTTAAAGGAGCCACAAGCGGTCCTTTTTCGTGAGTTCGACAAAGAGTCTGTTTTAAAGCTCTGTTTTCGTCCTTTTCGATATTTGTTCATTCATGGTTTTGACCAGTTTTCTGTTGTGAAGATAGAAGCCAAGCCAGATCAGCAGGGCAATGGCAAGTTCACCCAGAAGAGGAAAGATTACAGCGTAGATTCCGCTGCTTATCGGGATCCAGCCGACTGCAAATGCACTGATCAGCATGACAGCGCAGCCAATTCCCATATGGATGACAGACTGCAGGAAAAGAGGAAGACGGTCATTTTCATAGAGGAAGGTCGGCAGTCCAAAGCCCAGTCCGATGAGAAGAGATCCGAGGGCCATCTTGGTGAAGAAGTAGTTCGAAGTGCTGAAGTTGCCCTTGCAACCGAGATCCATTGCGACTCCGACGATACAGAATATGATGGCAGAGATGCCGATTGCGACAAGCGTGTTGCGTAAGACAGATTTCAGATTTGTACTCATTTTTAACCTCCTTGTTTTGCCTCTGAGGCAAAGAATCTCTTGATTGCCAGGGATAGGACTTACAGTCCTAACTGCTTCTTGAAGTCCGGCAGATATTTCCTTGATACATAGTCCGAAAGACCGTTCCTGAGTTTCAGGAGCAGGGTACCGCTGAATCCTGTTTCAAGACCCTGCAGGCAGGAGAGGTTCACCAGGGTCTGCTTTGAAATCTGCAGGAATCCGGCGCCAAGTTGAGCTCTGATTTCACAGAGACGGGCGCAGGAAAAATAAGCCTTCTTTTCGGTGTAAATGACGGTCTGACCACCCTCAACCCGAACCATGTAAATCTCCTCCGGTTGGAGAAAGACCTTCTGATCCTCTGCTCGCGCAAGAATCGGTGCGCGATTCGCTCCAAGCAGATCAATCATCTTCTGTATATCGTCCGTCATGCGATCTGTGTAGATGACCGCATAGGGCGGTTGATGTTGTTCGCCTATTTCAACGCGGACCTTCATGTCAGCTGCTCCTTTCTCTCTCCTGATAATGCGATCATACAGGAAGAATGAAAACCTGTCTCGCAGCTTATGCCAAGATGTCCAAATTTTGTGCTAAGATGCATTTGAAGAAGGATGCGAGTGATGTTATGGATGAGAAATTGATTTCAGAATCTGTCGAGTGAATGGATGACAGTAAGTGATGGTCTGTTGATGATATGGGATAAAGAGTTGGGGAGTAGGGAAGATGATTCAGACGAAGAAGGAAAGGGTACGAATCGCGTGAATATAGAGATTGTATATGGATATGACCGACCGGAAGAAGTAAGAGTCCTGTTTGAAGAGTACACCAATATGTTGGTTGCAAATGATCCCTCTTTTCAGGAATATCTGGATCTTCAGAATTATGAAGAAGAAACAGGGCATTTAAAAGAAAAATACGGTATGCCGGAGGGAAGGCTGTATCTGCTTTATTGCGATGGGGTAATCGCAGGCTGTATTGGTCTGCGAAAAATAGACGATGGCAGCTGTGAGATGAAACGTCTTTATATCAGGCCGGAATTCAGGGGGAGAAAGCTGAGTGAATTTTTGCTGGAAACACTGATTCAGGACGCGCGCGAGATCGGGTATAAGAATATGTTGTTAGACACCCTTCCCTTTCTGCAGAGTGCGATTCATCTTTACCAGAAGTATGGTTTCTATGAGATCGAAAGCTATAACAACAGCCCTATGGATACTTCCATTTACATGAAACTGGATTTATGAGTTCGATTACACGAAATTGGATTTATGAGGGTAGTAGGAAGCAGGGGAATGAAATGATACATGTCTTGATTGTGGAGGATGATCCGGCGATTGTAAAATCCCTGGAAGACTTTTTGCGGGGGCAGGAGATGCAGGTGACTTCTGCCGGGGGACAGGAGGAGGCTCTGCAAAAATTACAGGAGAGGCCGTATGATCTGGTTCTTTTGGATATTACGCTCCCGGATGGCAGCGGCTATTCCGTCTGCAACGCGGTCAAGAGAGATTATCAGACGCCGGTTATTTTTCTGACTGCCTCCGGGGATGAGAACAGCGTGGTGACGGGCTTTGACCTGGGCGCAGAGGATTATATTGCCAAGCCCTTCCGTCCCCGGGAGCTGGTCTCCCGCATCCGAAATGTGCTTCGCCATACAAAAAGGCAGTCAAATATCGAACGAGTTCAGGATCTTCGCGTCGATCTTGACAGCGGCCGCGTCTTCAAGGGAGAGCAGGAGCTTAGCTTGTCGGCCATGGAATACCGGCTTCTGGGTATTTTTCTGGAGAATCGGGGCAGGATTCTCTCGCGCAGTCAGCTCTTAGAGGCGGCCTGGGATTTTGCCGGCGATTATGTCAATGACAATACGCTTTCGGTCTATATCAAACGGCTGCGGGAGAAGATTGAGAGTGATCCGCAGAACCCGACCATGATCAGAACGGTGCGGGGACTGGGATATCGCATGGAGGACTCCACAAAATCGGCTGGGGGGAAATGATGAGAGAAGTAAGAGAGTTCCCGTTTGCCCTTCGGGGGAGACACAATCGAAAATCTTTCTGCCTGATGCTGCTGATATCCGCCATCAGCCTGCTTATCATCTGTCTGGTCAGCAGAAGTTTCTTCCCTGGACTTTTGGCGCTTTTGGGAGACCTTGTCCTGATCTTTGTCTGGTATCACCATGTACGGGCTATCGATAAGGAACTGGCCGGCCTGAGTGATCTGGTTGACCGAACTCTGCGGGGAGAATCGAGTCTGTCTATTGATAGTTCTGAGGAGGGAGCCTTTGCGATTCTGACAGGAGAACTGGAGAAGATGGCGGTGCAGCTTCGAACCGAGGCGGATCAGAAAAAGATCGAGAAGCAGAAGATGAGCCGGGCTCTGGCAAATATCGCCCATCAGTTGAGGACGCCGCTGACCGCCCTGAATCTGAATATGGATCTTTTGATGAGAGGAAATCAGAAGATGAATATGGATCTCATGCAGGATCAGAATGAAAGCGCTATGGAATCTCGCAGTCGTCAAATGCATGAGATGAGACGCTGCCTCCTGCGCATGGAATATCTGGTGGAGGCCATGCTCAAGTTGGCCAAATTAGACTCGGGGACAGTGCAGTTCAAGAGAGAGCCTGTTCTGCTGAGGGAAATGCTTACAAGGGCAGCAGAGCCCCTTCGCATTCCCATGGAACTCAAGGAACAGAAACTGGTTATTTCTGGTGACGGCAGTTTTCTTGGAGATATGGATTGGAGTCTTGAGGCGGTCGGCAATATTTTAAAGAATTGCATGGAGCATACGCCGGAGGGAAAAGAGATCTGTGTGTCCATTGAGGATTCTCCCATTGCGGCCAGGATCGTCATTCAGGATCAGGGGGAGGGCTTCTCCTTGGAGGATCAGGCGCGGATTTTCGACCGCTTTTATCGGGGAAAGAATGCCTCGTCTCAGAGCGTCGGTATCGGACTGGCCCTGGCCAGAGAGATTATTCTCGCCCAGAACGGCACTGTTAAGGCTGAAAATATTCCGAAGGAAAAAGGCGGCGGCGCGATGTTTACGATCCGGTTTTATAAGCAGGTTATTTGATAAGTCAGGCTCTTTCACAAGTCAGAGCCCTTGCGCGTAAGCCCTGAGAAGAAGGGATCGGTCAGGATCTTATTGCGCTTTCACAAGTTAAGACCTTTCTGTGCCAGTCTTCTGCGGTGGAATGATTTCTAACAGTTGCCTGCGAACTGCGGGGAAATGACAGGTCAGTGACAGAATTCGTTGGTTTTCTGTCACTGACCTGTCATTTTGCGTTTCTATACTGAATACAGAAAGCATGATACAGAGATTCAGAGCGATTGCAATCGCAGGAAAGGAGAAATATATGGAGATTCTTCGCGTTGAAAATCTTTCCAAGATCTATGGAAAAGGAAATCAACAGGTGAAGGCCTTGGATGGAGTGTCCTTCTCTGTTGCCAAGGGACAGTTTGTCAGTATTATTGGCCCTTCCGGATCCGGGAAATCGACCCTTTTGCACATCCTCGGCGGTGTGGATCGACCGACCGAGGGAAAGGTTTTTCTCAACGGGCAGGATGTCTATGCCAGAAATGACGAGCAGCTGGCCATTTTCCGGCGCAGACAGGTAGGCCTGATCTACCAGTTTTATAATCTGATCCCGGAATTAGATGTGGAGGAAAATATCAGTCTCCCCCTTCTGATGGACGGACGTAAGCCGGATCCCAAGGCCCTGGAAGAAATGATCCACAATCTGGGTCTGGAAGAAAGACGCCATAACCTGCCAAATCAGCTGTCCGGAGGCCAGGAACAGCGCGTATCCATCGGAAGAGCCCTGCTTACCTCGCCTGCCCTTGTCCTGGCCGATGAGCCCACCGGAAATCTGGATTCTACCAGGAGCCAGGAGATTGTTACCCTTTTAAGGGAATCGAATCGTCGTTTTCAGCAGACCCTAATTGTCATTACCCATGATGAGAATATTGCCCTGCAGGCGGACCGTATGCTCTCGATTGAAGATGGCCGTATTGTAAGGGATGAGATATTAAGGAGGTAGGACATGAGAATCTTTCGTCAACTGGTCTGGAAATTTCTGCGGGCGAATCGAATGCGAACGGCAGCTACAATTGTCGGTATCGCTCTTTCCATGTCCCTGCTTACGGCAGTGATTGAGGGAGCCGTCAGTGGAGTTCGCTATCTGCGGGAGGTGGAGATAGAGAAAAACGGAAGTTATGATCTCATTCGGTCAGATCTGAATGCCCAGGAGGCAGAACGTCTGAGTCAATTGGATGGAGTGAAGCAGTACAGCCGTATCACAGAGGTTGGCTGGGCCAATATTCATTCGACCAATGATGAGAAGCCTTATCTGTACATACAGTCAGCAGAAGACAACTTGAAGGATCTGATCGCCCTGCACCTGACAGAGGGAAGGATGCCGGATAAGGCCGACCAGATCCTGCTGCCGGAGCACCTGGAGAAGCAGGGGGGCGTCAAATATCAGCTGGGGGATGCTCTGACCCTGCAGGTCGGGACAAGAAGCGTGAATGGGCAGAGAGCTTTGGCCAATGCGTCGCTTGGTCACAGGGAAGAGGGGGAGGATGCAAATAAAGCAGAGGAAAAGTTGGTTGATCTTCATGAGCAGACCTACCAGGTGGTCGGCTTTTACAAGAAACCCTCTGCAGATCTGGAATCCTATTTCTGTCCGGGCTATACGGCTCTGACTTGTAGAGCTGCCGGAGACGGAAGATATACGGTAGCTCTTACCATCCGTCAGCCGGAGAAGATTCATGCCTGGATGAATGAGCATCCGGATCTGTTAAAAAAGGCGAAAATACACAAGAATCTTCTTCAATTCTATGGGGTGATCGGCAAAGAGAGCTGGCGGATCATGCTCTATGGATTTGTGATTGTTCTTCTTGTAATGGTTGTTTTTGGATCATTTTCACTGATCTATCATGCCTTCTCCATCTCTTTGAGTGAGCGCACCCGAAAGTACGGTATGCTTCGGTCGATCGGAGCAACCAGAAGGCAGATCCGGGCATCGGTTTTCTATGAGGCGGGAATTCTGTCTCTGGTCGGTATCCTGTCCGGAATTGTCATCGGATGCCTTGGAATCGGTCTGACCCTTCATTTTTTGCAGGACCTGATTTCTCGTTTCGTTATGAATACACCGGTTCGCATTCATATGGTCCTGTCGGGAGCAGGGATTGCCCTGTCTGCTCTCATCTGTCTGCTCACAGTTCTCTTGTCTGCTATACTGCCGGCCCGACGGGCGGCTGCCCTGTCGCCGATAGAGGCGATTCGACAGAGCCGGGATATGGAGCTAAAAGCGAAAGACCTGAAGACCGGAAAAAGGTTTCATCAGAATTTCGCAGCTATGATGGCTAAGAAGAATTATCGGCGCAATCGCAGACGGAGCCGAACCTGCGTCCTGGCCCTCTTTTCCAGTGTGGTGATCTTCGTATCGGCTTCTGCCTATTCTGCCTACTCGATCCAAGTGATAGATCAGAGAGCAGGAAATGGTCCGGACGTATTCTATTTCTACTCTGTGGATCACATGACGTCACAGACGGCAGATCTCTGGAAGCAGTACCGGGAAATTGAGGGAGTTACTGGATTTGCGGCTAAGCTGAGCCCGCAGAATATCAGCAGCTTCAGTGCGGATCGGGCTAATTTCAGTGAGGATTATCAGAAGAAGTCGATGAATGGGCAGGAGTCGCAGGAAAATGGGCAGCAAAAACAGGTAAATGGACAGGAGTCGCAGGAAAATGGGCAGCAAGAGCAATATGAATTTGATAGCCAGCTGAACTTCATAGATGACAAGTCTTTTTCCCAATTGCTCAAGGAAAACGGCTTGTCCCAAGAAGAGTATATGAATACTTCCGCTCCCAGGGGTCTGCTTTTAAACCGCTTCTATCTCAAGGATGTTAAGGGAGAGGAGACGCCGCCATTGATGAAAAAAGAGGCATTCCCACTGCAGATCTCAGGGAAACGCATGCTTAATCTGCAAGGAGAGGACGCACGCTTTGATATCCTGCCTTTGACTATCGGAGCGGGGATCACGAAAGGTTTCTGGTTTGAGCGGGATGTCAACGGCATATATTATCCGGTGTCTGCTATGGAGGCTGTTCTGGGAAGAAACAGCAGTGAAAATGGAAGTGGGGGCGTTACTCTGGCCTTTCAGACAAGAGATCACAGCAAGACCGTAGAAGAACTGGAGAAGATGGAGGGAAAGCTGCTAGGCTATCGCGGCTCTGTTTATGACCGCCTTGCGAATGCGCAGACCACGCAGGCGACGATTCTGGTCATCAAGGTATTCGCCTACGGGTTCATCATCCTGATTTCCCTGATCGCCATCACCAATGTCTTTAACATCATGTCGACGGGGATTATCCTGAGGCAGCGGGAGCTTGCCATGCTTCGCTCGGTCGGCATGTCCCGCAGACAACTGGTACGGATGCTTTCCTATGAATGTATCGGTTACGGGGCACGGGCGCTGGGATTGGGACTGCCCTGTTCCGTCGGCATTTCCTATCTGCTCTATCGGCTGATTGTACAGAATGAGTTCCTGCGCCCAATATCCTTCTTTTTGCCCTGGCAGGCAATGCTGATCGCTGTCGCGGTCGTCTTTGCCGTGGTCTTGATTACCATGCGATATGCGGAGCACAAGGTGTCGAAAGTGAATCTGATCGACGCGCTGAAGGAAGAGGTGGTCTGAGAGAAGATTTGATCTGGAAGTAATTACAATGATGGCTCTATGTCACATGTCGGAGCGGGATCCCCGGGGATCCCGCTCCATTACTGTGCCTGAACGGATTTGGGTGTTCTATGGTATGGCCGAATGTTTTACGGGTTCTGCTGTGTTGGATCTTCACGAGACGAAGTGCTGTCTCTGTCATTTTTCAAAGAATCTTCTTCATCAGATGCCCGTGATGTGTGGCTGTTCCGATACAGGTGCACAAAAGTTATGACGCAGAAAGTGATCCCAGACGTAATCAAAAGCAGCAGAGAGAGTCCCCGCAGAAGGAGGCTGAAGAAGAAACCGACTGCGATCAATGGCGTTGAAAAGAGGAGGGTGTAGCCCCCCATGTCATCCATCTCAAAACCGGATATATGATTCCAGACTGCCTTTAAAATCAGATCGAAACCGCTTCCTGTCAAAAAGAAGAAGAGGGCGATTCCCAGGAGAACGAGAATGGGGGTGTATTGGTGAAAATACTTTTTCATGCTTGCCTCACAATTCACAGAACGGCCGCTCGACCTCACCTGAAAGGTTAATTGAAGAATAATATGTTTTTCTGTCGGCAGCAAGTGAGAACCTCTATTTTGAGCGGTGGCTTAGATGCGGTAGAGAGGTGGACTGCAATTGGAGTTTCGATCAAAAAGAGGGCGCAAAAGGGTCTCTTTGCCGGATCAAAATATAGTAAAATGGAAACGGAAGTCTCTGTTTATTTATGGACATGGAAGGCCTGCAGAGCCTGTATTCAAGAGGTTGAATTCATGATTGTCCATGCAAATGCGGTTAATAAAGGGGCTCTATGAGCAAGAGCAAGTATACTGTCAGTCGGATTTGTGATGTGAATATCCGTAATATGAGAATGGGTGAGGACGAACGATGTTTTTTGATAAGTTAAAGAAGGAACTCTTTCACGGGGGAAAAGGCCAATCGAACGAGGACAGAAACGTCTCTGCTTCACAGGGGCAATTCTCGCGGGCAAGCGGAGAAGGGACGGAGAAACCGTTCTCGCGGGCAGCCGGAGGAGGAGCAGAGGAACCGCTTTCGCAGACAGCGACGGGGGAAGAGAGGAGCAAGCGCTTTACTTTGATGGCGGAGAGCTTGGAAATCGCTGCTGGAGAGGAATTCTATGTCGAGGGTGACCTCGTCGGCCAGGCTCAGGCAGGTGAACTGGTGACGGTTCTGTATCGAGACGGCAACATTGCCCATCCGGTGATTGAAAAAGTAGAGATCTTAGAGAAAAAGGGAGATGTCAGCGCCGACACCAGGACGGCAAGACTGTATTTTTCCGGGAAGAAAGCCCTGGATCTCGACTGGAAGTATGCCGTCATTACCGATATTCCCTACCAGATCGAGGTGGACGTGAACAAGGCGGTAGAAAATCCATATCTGCTGGGCCTGATCCAGGCTTTTGATCGGCACAGCCGTGAGGAAGATTTTTGGAATCTCTTCTTCCGCGAACTGGTGCGGAGTCATTATCTGCTTCCTGTGCGCATGGACGGCAGTATGCCAAAGGGCCAGGGCGGGGAGGTTACGCTTGAAAAGGGGATGACCTTTGGGGTCTATCGGGTCAGCTTGAATGACGGAAGTTCGGCCCTGCCGGTCTATACGGATTGGGTAGCATTGGAAGGAATGGCCGGGCAATGCGGTGATGGCTGGAAGAGAGAAACCATGGTCATGCATTTTCCTCAGCTGGTGGATATGCTGGAGGAGGGAGAGAGCATCATCGTGAATCCTTACGGCCCTAAATTTTTTGTCGTCGATCCAAAGACCATTGCAAATATCGTGAATTCTTCCGGCTATCAGGGCGAGTTCGGAGAGGCCAGGGTTGCGTCTAAGACAGTCCAAAAGGATGAGAAGATTCTTCTGGGTTACCCCGCAGAGAGCGAAGAAGTGGAGGCCATTCGCAGGCGTCTGGTTGCCTTTGGTAAAAAACATCCTGAGATTTCCGTGATCGATCTTTTACTCAAGGTGGATGAAGAGGGGACCCAGTCCTATCTGGTAATTGTCGATGTACCGGAGGAGGGCTGCAGGGACTGTTTCGGCTCCATTTACAATGCCTGCCGTGATCTGCTTCACCGGGTGACTTATATGGATTTTGTGACCCTAAGGAGAGCGGAGTTTGCCAGGACGGCGAGGACAGAGCCGCCGGTCTATCAGAGATAGGGGATAGAAAATGCTGATTGGTTTTTTCTTTGCCGTTTGTTTTATTGCATCGTCTGTCGGAGCTGTTGTAGGGGCCGGCGGCGGGGTGATCATCAAGCCGCTGCTGGATATGGTTGGAATTTTGCCTGTGTCAACGGTCAGCTTCTGCTCGGGCTGTACCGTCTTAGCCATGTCCGTGTGCTCTTTGATTCGAAACAGAAACAACGGAGTTCAGCTTAAGATCAAGACGAGTACAGCGCTCGCTGTCGGCGCGGTAGTCGGAGGACTCCTGGGACAGATCCTTTTTGATCTGGTTCGAAAAGGCTTCGGAAATGAAAGTGTACTCGGGGCCATCCAGGCGACCTGCCTGACCATAATGACGGCCGGAGTCCTGCTCTATGTTATTTTCAAGAGCCGTGTGAAAGCCCTGCAGGTGAATCATGTTCTGCCAGCGGTTCTTATCGGTCTTATCCTGGGCCTTGTCTCTGCCTTTCTCGGAATTGGCGGAGGACCTATGAATGTAGCGGTTCTCTACTACTTTTTCTCTATGGACGCCAAGCAGGCGGCCAAGAACTCGATTTACATCATCATTTTTTCTCAGACGACGAGTCTGATCAGCTCCCTGATCAGGGGAACTGTTCCCGATTTTACCGCAGTCTATCTGATTGCCATGATCTGCGGCGGTGTGGGCGGAGCTCTCCTGGGAGCGGCAATCACCAAAAGACTCAATAACAGTGGCGTTGAAAAGGTGTTTAATATTCTCCTTCTTGTTATCATAGCCATTGGCTGTTACAACATCTTTAAGTACACACATATGTAAATCATAAGCACCCCGGTCGGGTATCCGTGCTAAAGAAGACTGTTTTTCTGTGAGACTGCCGGGAAGAGGTGAGGGCGATGATTGTTGAGAGCGGAAACAGCCTGCAAGAGACTAAGCGCAGGAATCGCATCCTGATTAAAAACAAGATTTTTCGAATGGAGCATGCCCTGCGCAATGAGATTGCGAGGGAACTGGGACTGACCCTGCCGACCATCACGAACAGCATCAATGAGATGATCCGTGAGGGTCTTGTCATCACAGAGCCGCTTTCACAGGAGAGCCGGAACAAAAATTCGGGAAGACGCCCCCTGGCAGTGGCATTTCGCCGGGAGGCGGCCTACGCCATCGGCATTGAGCTGGGACCTTATTATAGCCGGGTGATTCTGGTCAATTTGCGCGGAGAGGCTGTTGAGAGCGTGACGAATCCGAAAGCCTCCGAGAGCTATGGGAAAATGATGTCAGAGCTCGAAAATCTGGTGGAGCATTTTCTGCACCGGATTGATCGGGATCAACTGATCGGAATCGGAATCGGAGTGCCGGGATTTGTGGACACGGACCGGGGACGGATCCGCTATACCTTTCGAGAGGACTGGAACGGGAAAACGCTGGGAGAGGACCTGGGCAGGAGATTCTCAGTTCCGGTCAGCGTCGATAACAACACGCGTCTTCGGGCCACAGGTTATGAGATGCTGCTGCGCGAAGAACGGCCGGGGATGTTTGCCTATTTTTTTGTCTCGCGAGGGATCGCCTGTCCCATTCTTATGAATGATCTGGTTCTCTCCGGGGACAGCGCAGGAGCGGGAGAACTGGGACAGACGGTTCTCTTGTCCTCTGATCACGAGGGGCAAAAGAGGACTGTGACGACAGACCAGCTCGCCTCAGAGTCGGCCCTTTTTGAGCTCTGCCGCAGGGAAATGGCAGAGGGAAGATTGGCAGCTTTGCGCAAGAGGCTGGACGCGGGAGAGGAACTGACCATGCGGCTGATTCTCGAGCTGCAGATGGGGGGAGACCAGGAAATTGACGCACTGATTGACAGCTGTATTCATGGGCAGGCTCTTGCCATGGCCAATGTTGTCAATCTGCTCAATCCAAATGCGGTTGTGGTTGATGCTTATATGATGACGTGGAAGACCAACAGAGAAAGACTGGTGGCTTATGCAAGAGAGCATTTCTTTGGAATGAATGAAAAGGATGTTGAGATACGATTTCGCGAATACGATTCCTACGACGGAGCCTTGGGGGCAGCCCTCGGATGTATTCAGAAGAATTTCTTGAATATCTGATCGCTGATTGTTTCGATTGAAACTTTCCTATCATTGAGAGGGGATTTTGTTTTTACAAGAATATAATTGGAGGACTGTGAAGATTTATCTCCAGCAAGGGCAGGTAAAAATTAAATAAATTTAATGAACGGTAAAGAATAGAGAGTGGATCCAGGTGATAAAAGGTCACAGGGATCCTTTTTTACGCAATGTGTGGTCGAGGAAGAGATTTATGGGGATCGATGCCTATTAAAAAATTTTAAGCGGATCAGTATTTGCGGGGGATAATGTTTCGGTAGAAAATTCAGCATAATCCACAAGCCTGGGATAGTGAAACTATGGATATTTCCGATATTGATCTATAAAAAAGAGAACCTATAATTAATAAAAAGATTTAATAAATAGATGCAAGATTTTTGAAAGGATTAAAAAGAGAGAACTTGTATTTTGAGGGATGGGAAAATGCTTTCATATAATATAAAAATATCAGGGGAGAGATGGGAAGAAGATTATCAGCAATTTTTAAATCGAAATCTAGATTGTTTGAGAAGAGTTCAGGAAGGACAGGCCAAATATGCGGACAGCCAGGACTGGCTTGATACCCGGATTTGCGCAGGAAAAGACGTTTTGAATCGCATTTTGGACAAGGCTGGGGAGATACGGGAGAATGCGGACACATTTGTTCTGATTGGCGTGGGCGGCTCCAATAATGCGGCTCGCTCTGTGGTCGAAGCAATTGCTCCGAGGAGAGAGGGAGTGGATCCGGAGATTATTTATGCCGGGAACACATTAAATCCAACGCAGCTAAAGAAAATTCTAAGTAAGTTGGAGAACAGAAGTTGTTACATTGAATGTATCGCCAAAAATTTTGAGACTCTGGAGCCCGGCTCCTCCTTTCGGATTCTGAGAGAGTTAATGGACAAAAAGTACGGGAAGAAGGCACATGAACGAATCATTACTTGTGGAACAGTCGGAAGTTCTCTGGATCGACTGAGCAGAGAACAGGGATATGATTTCTTCGATTTTCCGAGCAAAGTGGGCGGAAGATTCACGGCTATGACCAATGTTGGCTTTCTGCCTATGGCGGTTGCGGGGATTGATATTCAATCTCTGGTTGCGGGAGCGCATATGATGCAGATGCTTTTACATGCGAAGCGAGGGAAAGACAATATGGCATACCAATATGCCTGCCTGCGCAATTTATGCTATCAGAAGAATTATCAGGTGGAGATGCTTTCTTCTTTTGAGCCGCGTTTCCGTTTCTTCTACAAGTGGTGGACACAGCTCTTTGCGGAGAGCGAGGGGAAGGATAATCGGGGGATTTTGCCGGTGACAGGGGAATTTTCAGAAGAACTGCACTCCATTGGTCAATTTATCCAGGAAGGTATGCCCATGCTCTTTGAGACTTTTCTGGACGTAAAAGAAGCGGATGACAGTTTGATGATCCATGCAGATGGACTGCCGGATGCCTTTGATTATTTGGATGAGAAGGATTTTGCTGATATTAACAGGGCAGCTTTTGATGCAACTGTTCAGGCGCATGCCGAGAGATTGCCGGTATCCATTCTTCAGTTGGACCGGTTGGATGCTTACGGATTTGGTCAACTCTTTTATTTTTTCCAATTTGCTTGTTATATCTCTTGTGAAATGATGGGAGTGAACCCTTTTAATCAGCCGGGGGTAGAGGCCTATAAGAAAAGAATGTTTCAGATTTTAGAAGAAAAATAAACGGTTAGAGACGGGGGACTTTATTTTAAATCAAACAGGAGAGAGTTTTTGTGTACAGAGTGGATCAGGAAAAGGGAATGGATGAGAATTTGCTTATCATGCACGGCGGGGGGCCGACAGCAGTAATCAACTGCTCTCTTTACGGGGCAGTGACAGAGGCTAAAAAGAGACTGAAGAGGGGACGGATTCTGGCAGCCAGGAACGGAACCGGAGGGCTGATCAGGGAAGAACTGATCGATTTGACTGAGGTCGCGGAGGCGGATCTAAAGAAGCTGCTTGTGACTCCGGGAAGTGCCATCGGGACCTCCAGAGACCAGCTTAACGAAGCGGAATACATGCGAATGGCGGAGATCCTGAAGAGACATCAGATCCGCTATGTGCTCATGAACGGGGGCAACGGAACCATGGATACCTGCGGCAGGCTTTTTCTGGCCTGCCAGAAGCAGGGGCTTGAGATCAAAGTGATGGGAATTCCCAAGACCATGGACAATGATATTGCCGTCACAGATCACAGCCCCGGCTTCCCGAGCGCGGCCAGGTTCATCGCCGAGAGTGTCCGGGAGGTCTGCGCCGATGTCAGGGGCCTGCCCATCCATGTCTCTGTCATCGAGGCCTCCGGGAGAAATGCCGGATGGATCACGGCGGCCTCCGCCCTGGCGGCGGATCAGGGAGGACCGGGACCGGATCTGATCTATCTGCCGGAACGACCCTTTGATGAGAACGCCTTTATCGAGGATGTCGAAGGGCTTTTGAAGGTCAAAAAAGGGATCGTCGTTGTCGCCAGCGAGGGCCTGAAGGATGCCTCCGGCAGGCCTGTGGTGGAACCGATTTTTACTGTGGGAAGGGCGACCTACTTCGGCGACGTGGGGGCGCATCTGGCCAATCTTGTGATCCGAAGGCTGGGCTATAAGGCTCGCAGCGAGAAGCCGGGACTGATCGGGAGAGCCTCCATCAAGCTGCAGAGCCCGATTGATCGGGCGGAGGCGATTGAGGCAGGGGCGCTTGCCTGCAGGGAGGTGCTGTCCGGAACGACCGGGAAAATGGTGGCATTTCGGCGCGTTTGCGATCGCCCCTATCGGGTGGAGGCCTTTTTGGTGGACATCGACCAGGTGATGATGACGGAGAGAACAGTGCCTGATTCCTATATCAACGCAAGGGGCAACGGGGTTACCGAGGCTTTTATGGACTGGTGCAGGCCGCTTCTGGGAGCGGATCTGCCGGAGATGATTTCCTTTAACTGAGGAGAGGAGGAGAATATGCTGGTTCCAATGAGATGTATCTTAGAGGCGGCGGACCGCAAGGGGTACGGTCAGGCGGCCTTTAATATGAACAGCTTCAGTCAGATCGCTGCCGCCGTGCAGATCCATGAGCTCCTGGAGAGCGCCTGTATCCTGCAGGGGGCGGAGGCTTCCAACGCCTTTATGGGCGGAGAAGTCGATTTCATGCATGGATCCATAGAGAGCAAGAAAAAGGGCGCAGAGAATGTGGGAAACATTGTCAGGGATTTCGGTCAGGAGAGTCCCATTCCCATTGCCCTTCACCTGGATCACGGCAGGAGTCTTGAGACGGTCAAGGCCTGCATTGAGGGGGGTTACACCTCCGTGATGATCGACGGCAGCAGTCTTCCCTACGAGGAGAATGTCGAGCTGACCAGAGAGGTGGTCCGATATGCCCATCCTCTGGGCGTTACGGTCGAGGGAGAGCTGGGCGTTCTTGCCGGCGTGGAGGATCACGTCTTCTCCGCGAGCTCAACCTATACCAATCCCCTGCAGGCAGTCGATTTTTTCAAAAAAACCAGGGTGGACGCTCTGGCGATCAGCTACGGAACCATGCACGGGGCGAATAAGGGCAGGGACGCTAAGATCCGCAGGGAAATTGCCATCGCCACCAAGGAGTGCATGCGCCATGAAGGCATCGACGGCTTTTTGGTCAGCCATGGCTCCTCGACAGTTCCGCAGGAATTTGTCAGGCAGATCAACGAGCTGGGGGGAAGGATGGAAAATGCCTACGGGATCGATGTGGATCAGCTGGTCGACGTAAGCCGCTGCGGGATCAATAAGATCAATGTAGATACCGACCTTCGCATGGCAAGCACCAGAAATGTCCTCGCGCTTTTTCAGGATCACCCGGAATTAAGGGAGAGCGAGAGTGTCGCCTGCGTCTATCGGGAGCTGACCGCCAACCCGGCCAATGTGGACCCCCGGAATTATGTGTCGGGCATCATGGACGCGATTCTCTATGGAGAGCTCGCTGATGAGGATGTGGAACTGGTCGACGACTGCCTCTATCGGGGGACCATCTCTGCCATTGCCCCTCTTCTCGTCCAATTCGGAAGCTACCGCAATGCCTCTGAGGTGATCCCGGTGAGTCTGGAAGAGATGGCCGACCGCTATCAAAAGGCGGGAATTTAAATATAGACAATGGTTTTACGGAGACAATATTGAGGTGTCATAGAGGTATCATAGGTATGAAGCATATTTTTTTAAATCTCAAGCGCTTTGATGTGCCGGCAAAGGAGGGGGGAGTCAACCGTCTGGCCCCCATTGCCGGCTGGGGACGGGCCGTGGTCGAGGGGATTCAGGATGAAATCGAGGCCTATGGAAAGGATACGGAATTTGCGGTCTTCTTCCCGGAGGCGCATATTCTTTCTGCGGCTGAGGCCAGAAAACCCGGGAGCAGACTGATCCTGGGCTGTCAGAGCGTCTATCGGGAGGACGTCTTACCCGGCGGCAATTTCGGAGCCTTTACCAGCAACCGCCCCGCGGCGGCCGCGCTTGCTCTGGGGGCTGATTACACGATCATCGGCCACTGTGAAGAGAGGAATGACAAGATGGGACTTCTTGCCGGCGGCGGCCTGACAGGGGATACGGCGAAGGAGGCAGTTAACCGGGTCCTGAATCAGGAAATTCTCTGCGCCCTGAAGAGGGAAATGAAGGTGCTCTACTGCATCGGAGAGAAGAGCGAAGAGCAGGAGCGCTGGGAGGAAGTCCTGGGGCAGCAGCTGGAGCTTGGTCTTTCGGGCATCTCTCCCTCAGACAGAGCCGGAGTCACCATCGCCTATGAGCCGATCTGGTCCATCGGTCCGGGCAAAATACCGGCCGACGCGGCTTATATTCAAAAGATCGCCCGCTTTGTTAAGGAGAAAACAAAGGGACTGGACCTGGTGTATGGGGGCGGCTTAAAGACAGACAACGCGAGGATGCTTGCCGCCATTCCGGAGATTGACGGAGGCCTGATCGCCCTCACCCGCTTTTCCGGGGAGATCGGCTTTTACCCCCGGGAGTATCTTGAAATTGTCAGGCTCTATCTGGGAGGAGAAGATCAGTAGGCAAAAGAGAGTGTAAGATCAGAAGGAGGAAGTATGAAGCATATTGCGTTTGAATACGGGGCCGGAACCATGGAGGCGAGTCTGCCGGACAGCACAGATATCTTTATCCCCGGCGAGACCGTGAAGGATCCGGCCTGTATCCCGGAGGAGGAGCTTGAGAAAGCCTATCAAAAGAGTCTGGCCCACCCGATCGGGATGGACTGTTTGACCGACCTGGTTCAAAAGAATGAGAAGCCCGCTGACCGCCAGACGGTGGTATTCATTATTCCTGATCGCGTCAAGGGAGGCGAGCAGGCGACCAGCCACCGCAAGCTCGCTGTAAAATACATGCTGAAGGAGCTGTATGCTGCCGGGGTCAAAAAGGAGCATATTCTCTTTATCATCAGTAACGGCCTTCATCCCAGGAGCACGGAGGCGGACGCCCTGGCCATATTCGGGCCGGAACTCTATGGGGACTTCTGGCATACGGGTCAGATAATCAGCCATGATTCCGAGGACGCGGAGCACATGGTGGATCTGGGAGTCACCAGGCGCGGCGATCCTGTCAGCATGAGCAGGTATGTCTTCGAGTGCGATATCCCCATCCTGGTCGGGCATGTGCAGGGGAATCCCTATGGGGGCTATTCGGGAGGATATAAGCACTCCGCCACAGGGATCACCAACTGGAGGTCGATTGCCAGCCATCATGTGCCCGCGGTCATGCACCGGGAGGACTTCACCCCTGTCAACGGGGGCTCTCTCATGCGCGACAAGTTCGACGAGATCAGCATGCACATGGAGTATAAGATGGGGCATCCCTTCTTCTGCTGCGACGCCGTTTTGGACACCATGTCCCGCCAGATCGCAATTTATTCCGGTTACGCGAGGGAGATGATGCCCGAGAGCTGGAAGCTCGCGGATCAGAGAACCTATGTGCACTGGGCCAGGAAGAAGTACGACGTCCTGGTTTTTGGGATGCCGCAGAAATTCCACTACGGAGACGGCATGGGGACCAATCCCATCATGATGATGCAGGCGCTTTCGGCACAGGTTCTGCGCTTTAAGCGGATTATGAGCGATCACTGCGTGATCATCTGCTCCTCCCTCTGCAACGGTTTCTTCAATGACAGCCGCTGGCCCTATCTGCGGGAGCTCTTTGAGAATTTCCAGCATGATCAGATGAATATTCTTCCGGACATGAATCGTCTGGGCGAGTACTACGGGACAAATGCCGAGTATATTCGCAAGTACCGCTTCGCGAACGCCTTCCATCCCTTCCACGGCTTCTCCATGATGGCCTGCGGCCATATTGCGGAGATGAACACGAGCGCGATTTACATCGTGGGGGCCCAGGAACCCGGCTATGCAAGGGCGATGGGGTTAAAGACCAGAGCCAGCTTTGAGGAGGCCCTCGCGGACGCCAGGAAGAAGTATGTGGGAGAAAACCCCAATATACTGGCCCTTCCCATGACCTTTAAGAAGGCCGCGGTTCACCTGTGCATGGCGGACAGCAAATTGGACTCCATGGATGAGTACGGGCGCAGGCCGGGAGATCTGCATTATGGAGAGCATGATGTCAATCAGATCAAGGCGGATCAGGCGGGGAGAGAACTGCGTGATTGAACCGATATCAATTAGGGAGGAAAAGAGGGACAATGCTTCTGGAGAACGAATTCCTCCGGGTCAAAGTTGCGCTGCGAGGGGCAGAGCTATGCAGTCTTTATGACAAACAAAGACGTGAAGAACTGATCTGGCAGGGGGATCCAACTGTCTGGGGATGGCATGCCCCCCTCCTCTTTCCCCTCGTGGGAAAGCTGATCGACGACAGCTATCGCTATCGGGGCAGGATCTACCGGATGTTAAGACATGGCTTTGCCAGAGAAGAGATCTTTGCCCTCGTCGAAGATTCCCCTGGAGCCCATGGTGCGGAGCCGGTCAGAGGAGCAAAGAAGTCAGAACCGCCGGAAGTGGAGGAGAAAAGATCCAGCCTTCACCTTCGCCTGACAGATCATTCGGTCACAAGAGAGATCTATCCCTTCCGCTTTTGCCTGGATGTCATCTACCAACTCAAGGGACGGAAGCTGTCTGTCCGGCTGGAGCTGTGTAACCGCGACGAAAAGGAGATGTACTTTGCCATCGGGGCACATCCGGGCTTTGCCCTGCCCCTGAAGGAGGGAGAGAGAAGCAGTGACTACCGGCTTGTCCTCGCGGGACCGGGGGAGGAGAGTCTGTCCTATTACCTGCCTGATCCGGTCAGCGGCGCGGTCGATCTCAGTCACAGCTACCAGCTTGTGAAGAAAAAGGAGGGACTTGCCCTGACAAGTGAGCTCTTTGACAAAGACGCGCTGATCTTTCAGCAGGGGCAGATTTCTTCCGCCAGTATTCTCCGCCCGAATGGGGACCTGTATCTGACTCTGAATTGCGGGAATTTTCCTGACTTTGGAATCTGGTCTGTCCCAGGAGACAGTCAGCCCTTTATCTGCCTGGAGCCCTGGTTTGGAAGGAGCGATTCCGCGGGCTTCGAGGGAGACCTGTCCGACCGGTATGGAGAAGTCTGTCTCAAGGAGGGGCTGTCTTTTTCCGCCGGATTTGACATCCTGCTTCCCGGGAGCTGACTATTGGAGAAGTGTCTGTAAACCGGTCGATGAAGGAATCGCGTCTGAAAACTGAAAAATTTCCCGATGCTGTCAGCCGCAAAAACGAACTTTACTATCAACTGAAAAATCTCCCAGCGCTGCAAAAGGTATGAAAAATTTTCATACTTATTTCTCCTCTGGCCGGCGCATATACTGAAGACATCAGATGATCTGATTCTCATTTTGGGGATGGGTATAAGGATGAGGAATCGTGTCTTTTGTCTTTGACAGGGGGATAAAATGAAGCATAAATCTAAGACCCGGTGGAATCTGATACCCAAGTGGGTGTGGCTTTTGATTTCATTGGGGGTAGCTCTTGCCCTGTGGCTGTTCGCCTCCTCTCGCTGGCCGATTATATTTGCCAATCCGGAACAGGTCTGGCAGGTCTTTCTGGAGAAGGGGGTGCACAGCACGATTCTCTGGGAGCATGTCTGGGCATCTCTGTCCCGGGTGCTCACCGGTTTCGGGATTGCCTTTCTGCTGGCAATTCCCATTGCTTTTCTCATGGCCTGGTATGAACCCTTCCAGAAAATTGTCGAGCCATGGATCCAGTTCGTGCGCAATATTCCGCCTCTCGCCTATGTCTTTTTGATTACGGCCGCCCTGGGCGTCGGGAACATGGGAAAGGTCACCGTTATCGTCATCGCGTCCTTTTTAGTTCAGGTTGTCACAGTTTACCAGGGGGTTAAAAGTGTGGACGTGACCCTGATTAAGGCAGCCAGGGTGCTGGGCGCCAGGCAGAGCGACATCTTCTTCAAGGTGACGATTCCAGCGGCGACTCCCTATATTCTGGTCGCGGCGAGACTTGGCCTTTCCACCTCTCTGACTACGCTGATGGCCTCAGAAATCGTCGGCGGAGACAGAGGTCTGGGTATGATGATTCAGAAGGCGAGCGGTTACTATCAGATGGATATTGTCCTTCTGGGAATTATCGTTCTGGGAGTCATTGGAATCGCGTTTGAGAAGATTGTCAGGGGACTGGAGAGGAGATTCACAGGATGGCAGGAGACAATTCAGTAAAGGTAGAGATCCGGGATCTCGTCAAAAAATTTCAAACGAGAAATGGAGAGGTGGTCGCCTTAAATGGCGTCGATTTATCCATTCAGGATAAGGAATTTGTCTGCGTCGTGGGTCCCTCCGGATGCGGGAAATCCACCCTCTTGAACATGATCGGGGGGCTGGATACTCCGACGAGCGGGGAGATTCTGGTGGACGGAAAGGAGGTTGACGGGCCCAGTCCCAAAAGAGGCATTGTCTTTCAGCAGTACGCTCTCTTCCCCTGGCTTACCGTCGAAAAAAACGTACAATTCGGCCTGAAATTGCAGGGGATGCCCAAAGAAAGGATGGAGCAGGTCACTGAGAAGTATCTCAGGGCCGTGGGGCTTGAGAACTTTGCCCATTCCTATCCCAAGGAGCTGTCAGGGGGCATGAAGCAGAGGGTAGCGATTGCCAGGGCCTACGCGGTCAATCCGGAGGTTCTTCTGATGGATGAACCCTTCGGAGCCCTGGATGCGCAGACCCGGGTGCAGCTGCAGACGGAGCTCCTGGAGACCTGGGAACATGAGCAGAAGACTTGTTTTTTTATCACGCATGATGTGGAGGAGGCGATCATCCTGGCACAGCGGGTGGTAATTATGTCTGCAAGGCCCGGCAGGGTCAAGGATATCGTCGATATCGACATTCCATATCCAAGAGATCAGGCGACCAAGATGAGTCCGAGATTTCTGGAGCTGAAGAACGATATCTGGGGTCAGGTATACGAGGAGTATTTGGAGGTTCGCAAATAAGGATCGGGAAGCCTTGTTGCGTCACACAACTTTTAAAGGGGGTCACAATGAAAGCAAAGCGAATTCTGGCAACGCTGGCACTGGCCGGCGCGATGGTTCTGACGGCATGCGGAGGTCAAAAGTCTTCCGATAATCAGTCCCAGACCAAGACGGAGGGGATCAAGAAGGAGTATACGCCGGCAACAGTCCGCGTGGCTTATATGCCAAATCTGGGATCTGCGTCCTCTCTCTTTACGGCAATGGACCAGGGGTATTTCAAGGAAGTGGGACTGGATGTAAAGCCCGTGCAGTTCCAGGGAGGACCGGCGGAGATCACGGCGATGGCATCCGGGGACATCGACATTTCTCAGATCGGCCATGGGGCGCACGCCTTGTGCATCGAGGGGAAAGCTAAGATCTTCCAGATGGACAGCACCACTTCCCTGGCAGACGAGGTGGTAGCCAACAAGGCGCACGGGATCAACAAGAAGGAGGACTTAAAGGGCAAGACGATCGCGGTTGCCTCCGGCACCTCTTCGGAAGTAATCCTCCGCGCAATTCTGGAGTCCGCCGGACTCAAGGAGAGCGACGTCAATTTAGTTGAGATGGCAGTGGACGGCATGACGACAGCCATGGTATCCGATAAGGTGGATGCCTGCGCTACATGGAGTCCCAATACGGTGACGTTAAAGAAAGCCATGGGGGATAAGTACCTGAGTCTGGGAAGCAATGCGGATTACCTGGACAAGGCAACCTTCCCGTCCAGCTTTATCACGACGGAGGCCTATGCGCAGAAGAATGAGGACGTTCTCGTTCGCTTCTCACAGGCCATCAACAAGGCGCATATCTACCGCGCGGACCATATCGACGACGTAGCCAAGTCTGTGGCAAAGCACATTGACGCTCCGGAAGAGACCCTGCTCGCTTCGACCAAGGAGGGCGACTGGACGACGATCAATCAGATCGCCGGTGACAAGGCGGCCCTGCAGAAGGTCTATGAGACCCAGCAGAATGTCTTTATCGGGAACGGACGCATCAAGGAAAAGGTTGAGACCGATAAATATGTCCTGTATGATATCATGCAGAAGGGATATGAAGCATCTAAGAATTCCAAGTAAGTCGGAGAGCTTCTTGACGGATGCGCACAGGCCGGAGTCGCTTTCTGGGACTCCGGTTTTTATGTATGCACCCGTCGCTGTTTATGACAAGAGAGGGCTCGCGAAGCGTGAATTCCTTTGTTTTCAGGAAGGGCTCGCGAAGTGTGAATTCCCTTGTTTTCAGGGAGGGTTCGCGAAGCGTGAATCCCTTTGCTTTCAGGAAAGGCGAAAAGAGAGCGGGAGAGGTGAGCAATGCTGATCATTGTTGTGACAATCAGTACCTTTGTAGTGCTCTTTACGACGATCATGCGCAGGCACTCTTTTCCCCTGGTCCTTTCCGTCATGAATGTCGCCAATCTCCTGCACGTCTCATGCATTGTTCTCTACATTGCCATCATGGGAGGGCTGGCGTCCAGAGATGTGCGCCTTCTCTTTCTCAATGAGCGGATCATGCGCTGGATGCACCAGCTTCCCGTCAATCTCTATCATCTCGGCTATCTGACCAGTGTGTCCAGGCTCATGGTCCCCTGTTTTCTCGTCATGACGGCCCTTGCCCTGAGTATGAACCGATACATCCGCGATCAGCGCCGCAAGATATACCTTTTTGCCGTGGCGCCGACACTTTTGCTGGCCATGCTCTACTATCCGGACATTTACAAGTGGATGATCTACAGGCAGATTCACATGCTGTCTCTTCTGGTGCGGTGCTCCTTTGCCTGGATTGTGGCGGAGCTTCTTGTGTCATTCGGGATTCTTCTGTATGAGTACTACGAGATATCGATTCCGGTCTTTCGCAAGAATTTCCTCTATATTCTCATCGCGATCGTCAGCCAAATGCTTGTCTATCTGATTTTTGCCACCAAGGACCCGGCGCAGATCTATAATCTCTTTATCACGGAATATCTGAATCTGGGAATCAGCAACTATATCAGTCCTTCCCTGAGCAGCACGGGCTGGGATATATTGATCCTTCTTGTCATTGCGGGGGCGCTGATCGGAGCCTGGGGGATTGTGCGCTATGAGCATTTTCAGTACTCGGAGGAGAGGGAATACGCGGTGCTGGAGAAGCAGTTTTCGGCGGCGGATATGGGGATATCTGTCTTCGCGCACAGCATGAAAAACCAGATACTCTCCGCGCAGGTTCTTCACAAGCGCATGCGAAGGGAGTTGCGCAAGGACAAGCCAGACCTGCGGCAGCTGAAGGACTATGAAGAGGAGATGGCCAGACTCAACGACAGCATGAAAGCGCACATCGATGAGTATTACGCCACAATCAACAGCAAGCATCTGATCCTGGCATTGACGAATGCAAGGGAAGTCGCGGACGCGGCGATCAGCAAATTTCATGAGAAATATCCCGGTGTCAGTATCAGGAGAGATTTCCAGACCGGGAACAGGGTCCTGGTCGACTTCTCTTTATTTTCGGAGGCTATCTATAATCTTCTGGTCAATGCCTGCGAGGCGACCGCGGGGATTGAGGGGCCGGCCAGAATCAGCCTGACGATTCGAGCGGAGAGAATGTGGGTTGTGTTCGCTGTCACAGATAATGGAATCGGGGTTCCAGATAAAATGCGGCGGAAGATCTTTCAGCCTTTTTTAACCAGTAAGAGCAAGGATTCCAGCTGGGGGATGGGGCTTTTTTACACCAATCGAATTGTGCGTCAGCACATGGGACATCTCCGCATGGAGAGCAAGAGCGGAGAAGGAAGCACGTTTATGATCTTATTGCCCGCGCTTACGGCAGGCAGGAAGCCGGAGATGAGGGCAGCCGGCAAAAAGGAAGGAAATTAAGGGACCAATGATGTCAGAGGGCAGGAAGATTCGAGTGATGGTGGCGGAAGACATTCCGATTCTGCGGGAGGATTTTGCCGAGATCATCGGGGCGGAGCCGGATATGGAACTGCTTGCTGCGGCCAGAAGCGGGTCGGAAATCTGCCGCCTGGTCGAGGAGGCAGGAGAACTGCCGGATATCATACTGATGGACATCGAGATGGAGACGCTGACTGCAGGGATTGACGCGTCGGAGACCATTCACGGGCGGCATCCGCAGATTCGAATTGTCTTTATGACGGCGCATGAAGCCGATGAGATGATTAATTCCGGTATGGGAACCGGGGCGGTGGATTATGTGATCAAGGGCTGTGACGATCAGGTTCTCCTGGATCATATCCGAAAGGCCTACCGGGGAGTTTCGGTTTTAGACAGCCGGATTCAGCAGTCCATTATGCGCGAGTACACCAGGCTGCGAAAAAGCGAGCACTCTTTAGTCTTTCTGCTCAACAACGTGACGCAGCTGACGCCGACGGAAAAGGAGATCGTCTCCCTTCTTTTGGAGGACAAGAAGGTCAGGGAGATCGCCCAGCTGCGGAATGTGGAGCTCGTGACAGTCAAGACGCAAATCAAGAGCCTGCTCAACAAATTTGGCTGTCACAGGAGCAGGGAGATTGTGGAGCTGATCCGTCAAATGAATCTGGAGAGCTTCTTTCGCAGGTGACAGGCTATGAGTGAGGGAAAAGGAAAAGGGAACCGGCCATAGGCAGAATGAAGTAAAACGGGGCTCTGCCACGGGTGAGAGGAAATAAAGAAGAGACAGGTCATGGGCAGAGGGAATGAGAGAAGGAGGAAAAATGAGCGGGAATTACTTTCAGATTTCTGAGGAGAGGCTTGGAGAGGGCGCGAAGATCCCCATTCTGAAATTAGGGGATTCCGGAGAGGTCTTCTATGAAATTGCCCTGGAAATGGCAGACGAAATTGAGAAGAACAATCAGGCGGGCAAGAAGACGGTTTTTATCTGCCCAGTGGGACCGGTGGGCCAGTATCCGATTTTTGTCCGCCTGGTCAACCGGCGCGGGATTTCTCTGAGGGATTGCTGGTTTATCAATATGGATGAGTATCTCAATGATGATGACAGCTATATTGACATTGAAGATCCTCTCTCTTTCAGAGGGTTTATGAATCGGGAAGTCTATTCCAAAATTAATCCGGACCTGGTCATGCCCCCTGTGCAGAGAATCTTTCCGGACCCCGCGGACTGCGGCAGGATACACCGTTTGATTGAGGAGCTGGGAGGAGTTGATATCTGCTTTGGCGGAATTGGAATCAATGGTCATCTGGCCTTCAATGAGGCAGAGGACAACCTGCCCGCAGAGGAGTTCGCCAAGCTTCCGACAAGGGTGCTGGATATCAGCCAGGAGACACGGACGGCTAACGCGATCGGCGACAGGAATGGGGCAATCGACGCCATGCCTCGACGGGCCGTTACCATCGGAATCTGTGAGATTCTCGCGGCCAGGAAGGTCAGACTGGGCGTCTTTCGCGACTGGCACAGAGCTGTGATCCGCCAGGCCGCTTACGGGCAGGTCAGCGGGCACTTCCCGGCCACGCTGCTGCAGGGACACGCGGATGCTTTGATTATTGCCAACCAAAACGCTGCCAGGCAGCCTTTTTAATGCCCAGAGGGATGCGGTCCCTCTAAGCTAAAAAAGGACAGGCTGCGGCAGGAGACAGAGGTGAAGAAACCCAAATCAGATGCCGAATCAGAGGCCTGAGAATGAATTTATCTTGGCCAAAAGAAATCTGGAAGGATCCTTATAGGACAGGGGATAAGGAAGAATGAGAAGAAGACTGGTAAAAAATGTGAGGATTTATCGAGAGGGAGACTTCTTTTGGGGAAGTCTTTGGATTTCCAACGGCAGATTCGAGCGGATTCGTCCGGATGAAGAGGCCGCCTTCATGGAGTCCGCCGGGGGAGAGGAAGTCCTGGACGGACGGGGCATGATGCTGGTTCCCGGCTTTATTGATCTTCATACCCATGGGGCCGTCGGGATTGACGTCAATGCTGCGGATAAAGAGGGCTTGAAGAAAATCGCGGCGTTTTTTGCAACGCAGGGGGTTACAGCCTGGAACGCAAGCATTGTCACAGACAGCATTGAGAGGACGGATCGATGCCTGGCAGTGATCCGGGATGTCAGCAGAGAAAGGGGCTATGGAGCCCAGCTCTTAGGAGCTCATCTGGAGGGGCCCTTTTTGTCAGAGGAATACAGGGGTTCCATGCCGAGGGACCTGCTGAGGGAGGGAGATGAAGATCTTCTGAATCACTACAGAGAAATCGCAGAGGGAAGCATCCGATACATCACTCTGGCTCCTGAAGTAGCCGGAGTCATGCCCATGCTCAAGAAGATCGCGGGGGACATTCCGGTTGCCATCGGACATTCCGGGGCCAGCTATGAATTGAGTATGGAGGCAATCGAAAGTGGGGCCAGGGCGATCACGCATACCTTTAACGGTATGATCCTCTTTCACCAGCACAGACCTGGTCTGATGGGGGCTGCCCTGGAGAGCGACTGTTACTGCGAGGCCATCTGCGACGGAAGGCATTTACATCCAGGTACCGTTCGTATGCTGATCAAATGTAAGGGCCTGAACAGGGTGGCTGCCATTACGGACAGCATTATGGCCGCCGGGCTCCCGGACGGGAACTATCAGCTGGGGGTAAATGATGTCGTCGTCGTTGACGGGGACGCCAAGCTGGTATCCAGCGGCGTCAGAGCGGGAAGTACGCTGACGATGGCGCAGGCTTTTCGCAATCTGCTTGCATTCACAGGAAGGTCCCCGGGGGAGATCATTCCTCTGCTCAGCAGCAACCCGGCAGACCTTCTTGGAATCGCGGATCGGAAGGGACGGATTCAGGAGGGGATGGACGCGGATTTCGTTCTCCTGGACGATACATATCGGGTGCAAGTGACCGTAGTATCAGGGGAAATTGTCTATCGGAAATCTTGTGGTCCGGATGGGAATCCAGTATGATTTTTTAATTTGTTTTTCGGAGAGAACAAGTGCCGATTGCCCCGGCTCTTGTGTTTTTATAGCTATAGATGATCTTTGATAGCGCTGTCGGGGATGATTCTTGCTGGCATAGTCAAAGATAATTTCAAGTGTCCTTGTCAGAGATGATCTTTGATGGTACTGTTGGTGATGGCTCCTGTCGGCATGATCGGGGATGATTTTTGGTGGAATGTAAGAGGGGAGAAAAGAGACTTGCATGATATGATGATAGCTTTGCTCACAGAGAAACCCTGGATCATCATCTTTGTTTTGTGGGTTGCGTTTTGTGTCAGCATGATTCGGCTTCGCTTTGTGGAGAAGCGGAAGAGGACGGCATTCCAGAAGATTCGATCCATTGAGCATGCGGAGGGCGTATCTAAGCTCTATCTCGAGGTCGAGGATGCCTGCGGTCAGTTCGTTCAAGTTAAGCTGCGCGATGCTGAGACGGATAAGGCTTTTCCAGTGCTTCTCAATAACAAGATTCTGACACCTGCCATTCTTCTGCCGGAGGGGAAATTTCTGTTGGATTTTCAGGTTAAAATCCGGGATGATGTGACAGGCTGGGCGAAGAAGCTGGAGAGGAAGAATTGCCCCGTTGAGGTTTATTTGGGCAGAGATTTCAAACTTGTCTTTAACGCGCAGACACAGCAGGTCTATCAGGAGGAGCTTCCTCTGGCCCAAAAGGAGTCTTAGGTCAGTTAAGGGAAATGCAGCATTAAGGAGGAGATGATGACAGAGATACGCTATAATCTTGTAGACAATTGGCAGAAGAAAGAGCTTGACTTGCAGACCCTTGAGCAGGCTCTGGAGAACGGATCCGCAGGCCCCTACACCGATCGGGTCTTTTCTTCGATAGGAGGCAAGTGGAAAAAATACAGTAAGCGAGGCGTTTCCAACTTGTATCTGCTCAAGGAAATGGAGGATGACGGTCTTGTCTGCGCCTACTATGCCTATTCCATCAGGGACGGAGTGATCGGTGAGGATATTTTGGCCAAAATTCGCTCGGTCTGCGCGGAATCTCTGGGCGGAGGCGAGATGTACGCCAAATGCTCCGACTCCAGTCCGGATGGCTGGTTGGATACCAATCCGGAGTTTTTGACTAAATTGGTCAGTCAGGGGAAGGCGGATCTGCTGTATGAGTATTTAAACGCAGAGCTCTATTCTGAGGGGATTGTCCTGACCAGCCGCGGCATGAAGGGAAGAAAGAAAGACCGGCTGGCAGCCTCCGCAGTAGCCTGGGGAGTCAAGGACAAGGGGCTCTTTAATAAGGGATCCTACTACAGCGTATTGATCAATAATGATGTCCTGTGAGGTGCAGGCGGAGTGTGAGAACTCAACCGAAAACAGATATATCGTGATCGAAAATCCCGTCGTACAGTTTTGTCCGGCGGGATTTTTGTTGGCGATTATGGGATGCTCGCGGCGCGTGTATCCTGTTGTTTTGTTTCACCGGGATTTTTCGCGCCGCTTTTGATTCACATGGGAATATGTGTATCATAGGAAAGGGGATCGGAAGGATCTGAGATAAGAGCAAGAGGAAGCCATGGCAAAAATCGCAAGTCCAAATTTCGGACAGATGAAATTCATCCTTTCAGAGGTCAGGGAGCTGGATCAGAGTTTGAAGCAGATACAGGATCTGGACCAGGTACAGATCGAGGAATTAAAGCGCCGCCTTAAGTCCCTGCGTCTTGTCCAGGCAAAGAAGGAGCTGGAGTCGATCCCGATCGAGCGGCTGTCAGATGTGGATAAGAATATTCGGGTGTCAGTCCTGCGCGGGGCCGGCATTGAGAATATCGGTCAGATCTCCCGTTATGCCAATTTTGAGCTGGAGCGCATCTCCGGGATCGGGGAGGATAACAGGCGGCGAATTCGCCAGGCGGCAGACAGCTTCATCGCAGGTATGGCCAGGGTCAATACCGTGCGTCTGCACGCGGACGCGCCTGATCAGGAGGAGCTGGATGTAATCCAGTCTCTGTATATGCGTATCCACCTGGTCGGACCGGTTCAGGAGGCAAAGAGACTCTATGTGGATACCCATGCGTCCCTGGAGCAATGCCTGTCCGCCATCCTGGTCAAGGGGAGTCTGCACTGGTTTCTTGCCTCGCGGTCTAAGAAGGAGTCCACGGTTAGGGGATATGATCTTTTAAACAAGCTCCTGGAGGATGGCTACCGTGATCGCTGCAAGCGCCTGAGAGAGGAGCTTGTCACCGTCTCCGCGGCGCAGGAAAAGACCATTCTTGAGGATTATCAGAAGAATGCGGCGGCCTATTACGCCGCATTGGAGAAGGCCGATACGGGTTTTCAGATAGCGACGGGGGATCTTACATTTCCGCGGCAGCTGGCGGACGAGGTTCGCGGGGAAGCTTTGGATACCAGCCTGCTCAGGGAGGAGACGACACTTCGCGCCTATCAGGAATTTGGAGCCCGCTATATACTGCACCAGAAAAAGGCCTTTCTCGGGGATGAAATGGGCCTGGGGAAAACCCTGCAGGCGATTGCGGCCATGGCCTCCCTTGAGAGCGGCCTGGAGGGGGAAATAAAGGCATCAGCGCTTTCTGAGGATGATCATCGGAGAAATCAGGGACATTTTCTGGTCGTCTGCCCGGCCGGACTCTTGATCAACTGGGAGCGGGAAATTCGCAAGTACAGCAGCCTTTCGCCCCTGGTCATTCATGGCAGGAGCAGGGATGAGGCCGGAAGGGTCTGGATTGAAGAGGGAGGCGTAGCGGTCAGCAACTATGAGACGATGGATGAACTGTGGGAGATGCTCCCTGATCAGTTTTCCATTGATCTGATGGTGGTGGATGAGGCCCATTATGTAAAAAATCCCAAGGCCAAGCGAAGTATTTACACGAGGAAGCTGACAGAGCTGACGGATCGCCTGATCTTTATGACGGGGACGCCCCTGGAGAACAATGTGTATGAGTTCTGCAGTCTCTTGCTCTGGCTGAACCCGCAGCTGGGTCATGAGGCGCAGAAATACAGCTATATGTGTGACGCGCCTGCCTTTCGCGAGATGATCGCACCGGTCTATCTGCGCCGCAAGCGCGAAGATGTCCTCCGGGAGCTGCCGGATCTGATTGAGGAGGACGATTGGTGTCCGATGTCTAAGGAGGACAGGGATGCTTACTGCGAGATTCTCATGGATCCAAAGGGGAGTTTTCCCGGCCTGCGCCGGGTGGGCTGGCAGACCAGGCAAGCGGACCAGTCGGCCAAGGGAATTCGCCTTCTGGAGATCTGCCGCGCGGCGGCCGAGGAGGGACGGAAGGTTCTGGTTTTCTCATTCTTCCTCGATACCTTATCCAAAGTACAGAAGCTGTTGGGTGACCAATGTCTGCCCCTGATTACAGGTTCGGTCAATGCCGAGACGCGTCAGAATATCATCGACCGCTTTCGCGACGCAAGGCCGGGCAGTGTTTTAGCCTGTCAGATTCAAGCCGGCGGAACCGGTCTCAATATACAGGCGGCCAGCGTGATTATTTTCTGCGAGCCCCAGATCAAACCCTCCCTGCAGGAACAGGCCATCGGTCGGGCCTATCGCATGGGGCAGGTGCGCAATGTCCTGGTACGTCACCTCCTCTGCGAGGGGACCGTGGATGAGCGAATCCGAGACCTCCTGGAGAGGAAGCGGGACATCTTTGAGAACTACGCGGACAGCTCAGTCATGGGAGAAGAGAATCGAAGAGGCGATCATCAGCCGATCATACAGGATATTATTGAGGAGGAGAGAAGAGCGCATGGAGTGGGAGCGCAGGAGGACGGGGAAAAGCGCCGGGGCACGATGGAGCAGGAAGCAGAAGATTGCGGAGATCCCATGTAGAGGCGGATGAAGAAAGGGCGCAGTGAATACAGAGGATACGAGCGGGGACAGACCGGGACAGGTGTCGTCTTCGACTTTCGCGGCCGGAGAAATTATAATAAAATAATGAAAGCGCAAAGGGGCAAAAAGATCTGTAAAGAGGCGCCTTAGAGCGATTGGTTAAGGGGACATAGAAGCAGTCAGGAGATGTCATGAGAGAGTATAAGGAGTCGGAAGAGAAAAGAGAGCGGGGGATGGGCAGGGGTCTTCGCCTGGGAAGAAATCTGATTCTTCTCCTGCTGACACTGGTAATCATCCTCTTCTTTATGTTCTTCTATGTCCGGTCAATTCTGGGACAGTTTCTGGCCACACATCCGGATCCGGGCATTTCCGACCAGGAAGCTCCGAAGGAGCCGGCGGATGACGGGAGGATTCGAATCACCGCAAGCGGAGATATCATCTATCACGACAGCTTAATTCAGGGAGGCAAGACACAGGACGGCTATGATTTCAGCTCCAATTATGCCTCTGTCAAAGCTCTGATCTCTTCGGCGGATCTGGCGATCGGCGACTTCGAGGGAGTGGTGACTGAGCAGGTCAAGCCGGCAGGATACCCCAATTTCAATGCGCCCGGTCAGGTCGTTTCGGCGATCAAAGACGCGGGCTTTGATGTGATGGATCTGGCAAACAATCACATTTTGGACCAGGGAATCCACGGGGCTTTAGATACCAGGCAAGCCTTCGAGGACGCTGGCATTTCCACAATCGGGATCAAAGACGACAAGGACAGTATCCTGATCAGGGAAGTGAAGGGGATCAAGGTCGCTATTCTGGGCTTTTCCTACGGATATAACAACAAAAACGGAGCCGGCAAGGGGGTTACGGCTGTGCAGAGGCAGCAATATATGCAGATGCTGGATGAGAATTATGTCAAGGAGAAGATCCAGACAGCCAGGCAGCAGGCGGATCTTGTGATTGTCATCCCCCACAAGGGCACGGAATACTCGGAGAAGGTCTCCAAGGCGGATCAGACGCTCTATCATAAGATGATTGACTGGGGGGCTGACCTGATATTCGGGGGGCATCCCCATGTGGTACAGGCCACAGAAAAAGTGACAAGGGATGGCCAGGACAAGTTCATCATCTATTCCATGGGAAATCTTCTCTCCAATCAGGTGAAGGAGGTCATGGGAAACGATAAGAGTCAGCGGGGGACAATCATTGAGGCGGTGCTCAAGAAGGATGCCTCCGGCCAGCTGATGATCGAGGATGTGCTCTCGCATCCGGTCTGGGTGCAGAGGACGGAGAAGGGCGCCGCCGCGGATGCGGCTGGTAATGCCGCAAGCGGGAAATCCGGGACAGAAAAGAGCACAGGCAAAAAGACGGCAGCTAAGAGTAAGTCTTCTGCTAAGCTCTATGATATAAAAACCCTGCTCTGCACGGATTACATGGAGGGAGGCCCCAATCAGGACCAGGTCGACGACAGTGAGCGGGAGGCGATTAAGGCAGCTTATGAAGCAGTTCAGAAGACGGTATCCGCCGATGGGGAGGGGTCTGTCTGGAAGAATCGCTAAACGATCAGGGGATCGACAGAGAATCAGTGGATCGACAGAAAATCAGGGGATCGACAGAAAATCAAGGGGTCGACAGAAAATCAAGGGGTCGACAGAAAATCAAGGGACCAGTAGAAGATCGAGCGAAAATATGAGAGCTCTGTTCTGACGGAACGAGCGAAAGAAGATAAGATCAGCTGTTTACCGGAGTCTGAAAGGACGAGAGGGGAAGAATACCAATCAAAAGGGAAAGAAGGTCCATCAAGGGAGAAGTTAGCTGCCAAAGAAAAAGAATCATGTATAATAGAGCAGATTTGTTTTTGAGTGATTTCGCCGGGACTCCGGCGAGGAGAGGTAATTGCTATGTGTGGTATTGCCGGATATGTAGGTCGGTCTCTGGTTGATCCTGAACAGAGGAAGCAGGTCCTGACGGATATGATGGATATGATCGTTCATCGGGGGCCGAACAGCGCCGGTCAGTTCATAGACGACAGGGCGGCCATGGGATTTCGCCGCCTGTCCATCATTGACTTAGAGGGGGGCAACCAGCCCATTTACAATGAAAATGAGGATAAGGTCATTACCTTCAACGGGGAGATCTACAACTTCCCCGCTTTAAAGAAGACTCTGATCGCGGCCGGACATCGCTTCTCTACCAAGGCGGACACGGAGGTCATTCTCCACGGCTATGAGGAGTGGGGAACCGATGTGGTCAAAAAGCTGCGCGGCATGTTCTCCTTCGTCATCTATGACAGGAAGACGGGGGAGCTGTTCGGAGCAAGAGACCATTTCGGGATCAAGCCCTTCTACTACAGTCTGCTCGACAACGGTGATTTCCTCTACGGGTCTGAGATCAAGTCCTTCCTTCCCTATCCGGCCTTTGAGAGAAAGCTGAATAAAAAGGCCTTAAAGCCCTTCCTCTTCTTCCAGTATTCGGCTATGGACACGGAGACCTTCTTTGAAGGGGTCTATAAACTTCCGGAAGGCCATTGTTTCACACTCAAAGATGGCAAGATGCAGATCCGCAAGTTCTGGGACATGAATTTCAGGGAGGGGAGAGAGTCCCTGGATGAGATCGTCGATGAAATCGATGACGCCGTGGTCGAGTCGGTCAACGCCCACCGGATTGCGGATGTCGAGGTGGGATCATTCCTGTCCTCCGGCGTGGATTCCTCCTTCGTGGCGGCGGTTTTAAGGCCGGATAAGACCTATTCGGTCGGATTCGACAAGACCTACAACGAGGCTATGTACGCCGAGAAGCTGGCGGACCATCTCCATATCAATCACAGTTCCCGCGTGGTATCCGCGGATGAGGCCTTTGAGGCATTCCCAAAGATTCAGTGGTATCTGGATGAGCCGGACGCCAATCCCTCCTGCGTTCCCCTCTATTTCCTGTCTGAACTGGCCAGCCGGGAGTTAAGGGTGGTTATGTCCGGGGAGGGGGCGGATGAGCTCTTTGCAGGCTATCAGGATTACGGCCCTTACACCAAGGTAGAGGCAGTGATTGTCCTGGCAAATATCTTAAAGCACCTGCCCAAGCCTTTTCGAAAGGGACTTCTGCGTCTTCTGAAGAAGAGCAAGAGGAATTTCCGGGGCAAGCTTGAGATCGTGCGAAGCTTGGATGAGCCCCGCAATTTCTTCGTCGGTCAGGCCAAGATCATGGAGGAGAGCGAGGCGGAGGCCCTGCTGACCGCACCCTATCGCAAGTCCAAGTCGGTCAGGGAGATTCTGGACCCGATTTTCGACCGGTCTCGCGGCTTGTCCAATACTAAGCAGATGCAGTACAACGACATACACCACTTTATGACCAAGGATATTCTTCTCAAGGCGGATAAGATGTCCATGGCTCATTCTCTGGAGCTTCGCGTGCCCCTCCTGGACAGAAAGCTGGCAGAGGTGGCTGAGAAGGTGCCTACCCCCTATCTGATCAAGGGAAAGACATCCAAGTTCGCCTTCCGCCAGGCGGCTTCCCGTCACCTGCCCAAGGAGTGGTTCAACCGCAAGAAGATGGGCTTTCCAACCCCCATCAAGGCCTGGCTTGAGACAGAGACCTACTATAAGCAGGTTCGCGAGCTCTTTGCCATGGACTTTGCCGGGGAGTTCTTTGATCAGGCTGCCATTTTAAAACTTCTGGATGATACCTATGCCAAAAAGGTCAATGGCCGCCGCAAGGTCTGGACGATTTTCACTTTTCTTACCTGGTATAAGGCATATTTTATCGACTGGCAGCCCAGGAGGAGCGCCTGAGGACTTTTTTTGGTATCATGCCTGACCAAGAAAAAAGCGTCTGAGGTTCTTTTCGGCGTCATGCTGCACAAGGGAAGCGCTTGAGGCCTTTTCGGCATCATGCCTGACCAAGAAAAGCGTCTGAGGTTCTTTTTGGCGCCATGCAGCGCAAGGGAAGCGCTTGCGATCTATTTCGGCGTCATGTCGCCCAAGAAGAAAGCCTGAGATTTAATTCGGCATTATGCCGCCGGGGATAGGGTACAATCAGATTTGCCATACCGTCACAATGTTATTTTGCCTGTTCACTGCCTTGTCTGCTGAACAGGCAAAATTTTTATGCTGTCAATGACCTTTGCTGAGCACAGGCTTATGATGTGACCGTCGGGGAGATGTCCCTGGGCGAGATAATAGTCTTTTCTCTGAAAACGAACGGGCAGGAGGGGATAAAAGAGAGGAGGATACTTTGCGGCAGGGGGAATTGCGGCGGCGGCAGAGAGTCGGAAGCTGACGCGGTAAATATCGGAGTTGAGTCCAAGTCCGGTGCACTTAGCCAGAGCCTCTTTACAGGTCCACAGGTGGGAGAAGGACAGGTGATCAGAGGAGGCAAGCATTTTTGCCTCTTCCTCTGTTAAGACCCTGGATAAGAGGGCTGGGCTGACGCCGCGGGGCATTTCCGCGTCAATGCCGATCTCGCTGTCAGAGAAGGCGCAGGCGACCAATCCGGGGCAGTTGGTCAAGCTGAAGTGAATCTGAGGGTGATCTGACAGACGGGGCTTGCCATGGGGACCGAGAAGAATGTGTCCGGAATTGCCGGAGCCGGGGCCCAGGCCCTCATGGTCCCCGCGATATTCTAAGGCACGAGAAGAGAGGGTAAGACCGTAGATCTGGCGGAGACCATGACTTAACAGGTTCAGACCCCAGCGGTGCATCATGGCGTCAGCTCCCTTGCGGGGAAGGGGGGGAAAAGTTTTTATATATAGGATAATCAGGCTCATTCGGGAGACACTTTCTGTTAACATATCCGGTCAATGAAGGCCAACCGGCTATGTTAAAATGTTACCACAGTTGAAAGGGACAGAAGAAGCTCAGGGATAAAAACAACAGTTGGTATTTTCAGTGCGAGCAAGGTGAGATAAATATGGGTAAGAGGAAGCTTTCGGAAGAGGGGATACAGCTGCTTCGAGGGGATGTTTCGTCTTTGCAGGGAGATCAATTGAATGAAGTCCTGATCGGGGGAAGCAGGAAGGCATACGCGGAGCAGATATTTGCGCCTTTGAAAAATGCTTAAAATCTAGAGAAAAATCATTTATGATTTAGAAACAACCGTGTTTTATGACAGGAGGAACTTTGATGAATCATGAGTATATCCCCTTTACAATTCCAAGGCAGAAGCGGATCGCTTTGATTGCGCATGACGGAAAGAAACCTGAGATGATTGAGTGGTGTAAGGAGCATGTCTCCGAGCTCTCCAGGCATTTCCTCTGCGGGACAGGAACGACGGCCAGGTTGATCGCTGAGAACACAGACCTCCCGGTCAAAGCCTATAACTCGGGTCCTCTGGGTGGAGATCAACAGGTTGGAGCCAAAATCGTTGAGGGCAATATCGACTTGGTGGTCTTTTTTTCCGATCCACTGACAGCGCAGCCTCATGATCCTGATGTGAAAGCGCTTCTTCGTATTGCGGAGGTGTATGATATTCCGATTGCCAACAATCGTTCTACGGCAGATTTTATGATCACATCCAGGTATATGAATGAGGAGTATACTCACAATGTCCTTAACTTCCATAAGAATGTGGAGGATCGGGTTAAGGAGATGGCGGATCGGTAAGCGATACAGGAGTAACAATGAGATTTATATCATGGAATATTGATTCTTTGAATGCGGCTCTGACCGGAACATCAGCCAGAGCTCAGATGAGCGCGGCTGTTCTCGAGAAGATTGCCGGGATGAGGCCGGATTACTTTGCCATTCAGGAGACCAAACTGCCTGAGGCCGGGCCCAATCAAAAGCAGATGGAGATAATAGAGAAGCTATTCAGTGATTATGACTGTCACTATATCTCTTCCAGGCCTCCGGCGCGCAAGGGATATGCGGGAGTTATGATACTCGCCCGGCGGGATGCCGGACCTGTGCTTGAAGTGACGAAGCCGTCCATTGGAGCGCCGGACACCATGGATGTCGAGGGGCGTATCCTGACCATTGAGACGGCGGATTTTTTCTTCACGACTGTGTATACGCCAAATGCCGGTGACGGTTTAAGACGTCTGGATGATCGCCAGCAATGGGACGCCAGATATGCCGACTATCTGGCGGGGCTTGACGCGAGGAAGCCGGTCATTGCCTGCGGAGACTATAATGTAGCCCATGAGGAGATTGATCTGAAGAACCCGGATGCCAACCATATGTCCGCGGGTTTTACGGATCAGGAGAGAGAGGGATTTACCAGGCTCCTTGACCGGGGCTTTGCGGATTCCTTCCGCTGTCTGCACCGGGATCTGGCGGACGCCTATTCCTGGTGGGCACAGAGGGTCAAGAGCAGTAAAATCAATAATTCCGGTTGGAGAATCGACTATTTTCTGGTATCGGATCGAATCCTAAACAGGGTGAATTCCTCTGAAATGATTGATTCCGGGGCCAGACAGGATCACTGTCCGCTTCTTCTGGAGATTGATGTCTGACCGATCAGAGAGAATCTCCGCGGACTGCGCGGATTATGATCATTGCCTGTCCATGGAGGGCGGATTCAATTTCCTGTGAGGGAATCGTGCGATTATCGTGCGATTGTTGAAAAAGTCCGGGGCTGGCTGTTGGAGGAAAAGGGTTGCCATATAGGCAGGAGGGTCTACGCGATGGAAGAGAAAAAGGCTAATTCGTCCGGGGCGGATACATCTGCGGATCAGCAGGACATGCCTGAAGTGAATACATCTGCGGGTCAGCAGGATCCGTCTGAAGTAAATACATCTGCGGGTCAGCAGGATCCGTCTGAAGTGAATATATCTGCGGATCAGCAGGCTTCGTCTGAAACGGATATATCGATGGATCAGAAGGCTTCGTCTGAAATGGGTACATCGACAGGGAATCTGCCCGACGAAGAAGACCTGATCCGGGCAGCGTCTGAGGGAATGGCAGAAGAGGAGACATCAGCCTCCATGCGCTTGTCTCCTGAGCAGATGCGCAGCTATGAGGAAGAAGAGGAGAATCCGGAGGAAAGCCGGTTTTTACCTGCGGATCAGACAGGAAAACTGACGGATCATCCATCAGACAAAGGAGGACAGGGTCCTGTCAATCCGGATGAGACAGGCCGGAGCAAGAGAGGGCCAAGATGGCATCTGCGCTGGATCATCCCGCTTTTGCTTATCCTTTTGCTGGTAATTTGCGGTTTGATCTGGACCAGAAACAGGAAGACGAAGATCAGCGACGTCTTCGATGTTCGTTTCGAGGGCTATGACAGTCAGGGGGTTTTAAGCTATGATGCCGATAAGGTCAACGAGAAGATGATCCGCCTGGTCGGGAAGAAGGTTGGCCTTAAGAAAAATCAGATTGAGGACATGATCAATCGAAATACCGATGATCTGGAGTCCGAGCCCAAGTACCAGCAGGCAATTAAATATCTGGAGGGAACCAATATTGTCTTCGACAGGGAGAATGATCTGAAAAACGGGGATGTGGTCACACTTCGGATCACTTCTGATTATGAGTCCTCTCCCATTGCCGATGAGACGAAGACCTATACGGTCAGTGGCCTGACGCAGATGCAGGATATGACAGCGGAGCAGATTCTGGCTCAATATCCCGTTCGCTTCACCGGCTACAATGGCTACGGATGCTTAGACTATGATCAGAGCATTTACACAGTGGAGAAGGTTTATGATCACCTGTCCAATGGAGATCAGGTCGAATTGCCCCTCAGCAATCATTTCCTGGAGAGCGCCAGGAAGAATGGCAAGAAGCTGGCCAAAGAAAATGTGTCTCTGACGGTCAGCGGATTGAAGGAGATCAAGGATATCAGTGGGATTTCAGAGGTGACAGCCAGGATTGACGATCTGGCCAAGTCGGCGAACCAGGATCAGGACGGAGACTACCATAAGATCAGCTACAGCATCAAGCGCCAGAAGACCTTTATCTATTACCGCAATGGACAGATCAATATCATGAATATCTATCAGCTGGTGAAAAAAGAGAGCAGCAAAGATATTACAAGCGATCAGTGGACCGATGTGGAGAAGACGACCTTCTGCATCTATGGATACAGCAATCTCTCGATTCAAAACGACGCCATATCCACATCTGATCTGGAAGATCATGCCGGGAGCCTTTTCTCCACGGAGTATGTGGATTTGGCATCGGCAAAGGCAGATCTTGCGGCCAAAAATTACAGGGAGTTTTCGCTCTGATCCTGTGATAATTTAATTGTCCGGCTAAAAATGTAGATACTGGACTATAGAAGGAATTCGTTATCCACACGTTTTGTCCCATCATTCGCGGAATGTCATGCTTTATGCCTGCTCCATTTATCAAACAGAATATTATGCTTGGAGCCTGTTTCGTTTGTCAAAAAGAATGCCCTCGGCCGGAAGAGATCCGGACGAGGGCATTCTTCTTGAAATACCTTTTGATTTATGGAGAACAGGCGGAATGTTCGCCTACCTTCGTTATCACATTGTCTGCTCGAAGGATCCAACCTCTTTTTGATCTGCCAGGGGACCCTGGTAGCTGGAGGACTCAAAGCCAAGAATCAGGATGAAGATTGTGTTGAGGAAGATCAGGCCTACTGCGAATCCGGCGCCGTGACCGAAGGCCCTGGCCAGCTTTACCCAGAGCATAATGCCCATGACAATGTTGACGATGGGAACGAAAAGCAGGAGAAAGAGCCAGCCGTTGCCCATGGCAATCTTGAAGAGCTCGTAGGTGTTGAGAAGAGGAACAATGGATTTCCATCCTGCGATTCCAGCCTTGGTGAAGATTTTCCACATGGCCATGACGGTGATCACATAGAGGATGAGGCCCACAAACCAGTAGGCGGCGGCGAGGGCGATCAGAGCGGCTGCCATGCCGGTGTCATAAGCGGAATAAGCGTAATTGTACATTCATAACTCCTTTTTGTGTGGGTGCTGAAAAATCAGCAAGTCAATAGGATCGTGACAGATAGATAGCTGAGTGCCCCTATGTCAACAATGTGACGATTCTAACAAATATATATGAATAAATTATGTTCTCTCTACTCGAGTTAGAACAGAAGTCCTTTCAAGTCTGTTCACAGAGAATATTTCTCATGGATTAAATGGAGATTTCCCTGAAAGTCCTCGCAAACATTTCACCCTTGTTCCAAAATTAACACAAAAAAGATATAAATATATTGAAGCGGATACTCTAAAAAAGGATATAATAATGATAACAGTTCCTGAAAAGGGAACAAACATCTATTATACAAAGGAGGATATTATGGCAAACCGTTTCGCAGGAACAAAGACAGAAAAGAATCTTCAGGAGGCATTCGCCGGAGAGTCACAGGCCAGGAATAAGTATACTTTCTTCGCGTCCGTGGCCAAGAAGCAGGGATTTGAGCAGATTGCGGCTCTCTTCCAGAAGACGGCGGACAATGAGAAGGAACATGCCAAGCTCTGGTTCCGTCATTTGGGACTGCAGGGCGACACAGAGGCCAATCTGAAGGCCGCAGCCGAGGGTGAGAACTACGAGTGGACCGATATGTATGAGCGCATGGCTAAGGATGCGGAGGAAGAGGGCTTCGCGGATCTGGCAGCCCAGTTCAGAGCCGTTGGCGCGATTGAGAAGACGCATGAGGAGCGCTATCGCAAGCTTCTCCACAATGTGGAGATGAAGGAGGTCTTCAAGAAGTCTGAGGTTAAGGTATGGGAGTGCCGTAACTGCGGACACATCTGTGTTGGAACCGAGGCACCTGAGGTCTGCCCCGTTTGTCATCATCCGCAGGCCTTCTTCGAGGTTCGTGAAGAGAATTATTGAATTTTGTGTCTGACAGAATGGTAGCGGATCAGCCCCAAAAGGATAAGGAAATGATCTGCTGAGGGATAAAGGAGTGGACAATGTTATTTTACAGATGTAAGTCATGCGGTAACTTTGTGAGTTTTTTGGGAGAGAAGACGGCATGCACGCCCAAGTGCTGCGGGGAGGAAATGACAGAACTGACTGCCAATACCACAGACGCGGCACAGGAGAAACATGTTCCCGTTGTCAGTGTCGATGGAGATACCGTTACAGTGAAAGTCGGTTCCGTTGACCATCCTATGACGGAGGAACATCTGATCCAGTGGATTCTTCTTGAGACATCCCAGGGATACCAGAAGAAGGATCTTGCGGCTGGCCAGGCTCCCTGTGCTCAGTTCAAGCTGGCCGACGGGGAGAAGGCTCTTGTTGCCTATGCATACTGCAATTTGCATGGTCTCTGGAAGGCAGAGGCTTAAGAGAAGGTAATGTGGCAGGAAGGGTCTCTTGCGCATAGCTCTCGCCAGAAAAGTGAATGAGAGACAGGGATAAATAAGAAGTAACCGCCCCGTCACGCATACAGTGCTTATCTGTATGCGTGACGGGGCGGCTTTTCAGTTGAGTAAATCCAGCTCTTTCTCCCAGACTTCCATACACGCGTCAGAGGGCATGCGCAGATCGCCGCGGGGGGAGAGAGCAACAGATCCGACCTTTGGCCCGTCCGGCAGGGCGGAGCGCTTGAACTGCTGGGCGAAGAAGCGCCGGTAGAAGGTCTTTAGCCATTTGAGAATCGTCCTGGAATCGTAGCGGTCACAAAAGCTGATCCGGGCGATACGGTAGATCTTGGAGGGAGGGAATCCGGCGCGCAGCATATAGTACAAGAAGAAATCATGTAACTCATAGGGGCCGACCAGGTCCTCTGTCTTCTGGGAAATAAGGCCTTCTCTCGGGGGCAGAAGCTCCGGGCTGACCGGCGTGTCTAAAATGTCACGCAAAATGGCTGCCAGGGCATTTTCCCCGCAGCTGTCCGCATAGAAAGCGACTAGGTAGCGAACCAGCGTCTTGGGGATGGAGGCGTTGACGCCATACATAGACATGTGATCGCCATTGTAGGTCGCCCAGCCCAGAGCGAGTTCTGAGAGATCTCCGGTTCCGATGACCAGACCGCCGGTCTGATTGGCGATGTCCATGAGGATCTGAGTTCGCTCGCGGGCCTGGCTGTTCTCATAGGTGACATCATGAACCCGGATATCATGGCCGATGTCGGCAAAATGCTGGCTGACAGACGCCTTGATATCCACTTCCTTCAGAGCGGCTTTGAGCAGGCGGGTCAGCTGACAGGCATTGGTATAGGTACGATCTGTCGTGCCAAAGCCGGGCATGGTGACGCAGATGATATTCTCGCGGTTCAGACCGGCCAGATCAAAGGCTTTGACGGTGACAAGAAGAGCCAGTGTCGAGTCGAGACCGCCGGAAATACCGATGACGGCGGATTTAGCCCGCGTATGGAGCAGCCGCTTCTTGAGTCCCATGGCCTGGATGGTCAGAATTTCCTCACAGCGTTTGGCGCGAAGATTTTTGTCAGAGGGAACAAAGGGAGCCGATGGGAAGGTGCGGGTCAAACCGGTCTTAGTCAGATCCAGGGAAAAAGGCAGGGTCAGATAGTCGTCTCTGTCAGCTGCGGGATAGGTGGAGATCCGGCGGCGCTCCGCGGCCAGACGGTTCACATCGATCTCAGACAGAAGGGTCCCGTTGACAAAGCGGGGAGATTCAGCCAGGATAGATCCATTTTCCACAATCAGCTTATGGCTGCCGAAGACCAGATCCTGGGTGGATTCTCCGTCCCCGGATGAAGCATAGATGTAGGCGGAGACGGTGGAGGCAGAGTGAGCCATAAGCAGCTGGCGGCGATAAGCGGCCTTGCCGGTCATTTCGTCGCTGGCAGACAGGTTGACCAGGACAGTAGCGCCCGCCTCGGCGTGTGATGTGGAGGGGGGCGCGGGAACCCAGAGATCCTCGCAGATCTCGGCGGATACGATCAGGTGCGGAAGCTCCCGGCAGGCGAAGAGGAGATTGGTGCCAAAGGGAACCTGATCCTCCTGCCAGTCGGTCAGGTCGATCTCATCGGCTGCCGGGGTGAAATGCCGCAGTTCATAGAACTCATTGTAGTTGGGCAGATGCTTCTTGGGGACGAGACCGAGCAGATTCCCGCGGTTCAAGACAGCGGCGACATTATATAATTTGCACTTGTGCTCCCAGGGCAGGCCGATGAAAATGAGCGCATCTACGCCTTCTGTTGCCTTTGCGATACGCCCGAGTTCCTCTTTGGCCTGATCAATGAGGGCCTCCTGTAAGAAGAGATCGGAAGCGGTGTAAGAAGTGATGGCCAGTTCCGGAAAGACCATGATTTTAGCCCCGGCCAGGGCAAGCTCAGCGATCTGGTCCAGAATCCGATCGGCATTGTAATGGCAGGCCGCCACCTTGAGGTCAGGGGAGGCCGCAGCGACTTTGACAAATCCGTCTTTCATATGGTGCTCCTTGGAAGATGTTGCTATTCTCAACTATTTTGGCCGAAAGTGAAGAGGTTGACAAGGGATAGACGCATATATTCTGATGGCCGGGACAGGTGGATATATTCAGGGGAGGTATAGGCCAATATGTTATGGAGAGGATCTTCGAGAATATATCCAGGGAAAGGAAGCAATCCAAGGTATTTCAGGCAGGCGCTGATTGATTTTTATTGATACGTCTTACCCTGTAATCTCTATTTTGAAAAAAAAGCACTGCAATCTTAAGAGATTACAGTGCTCTGATCACACGTGCGTGAAGGGATTCGAACCCCCGACACCTAGTTCCGTAGACTAGTGCTCTATCCAGCTGAGCTACACACACATAAGCTGTCTCGTCGACAACAGAATGGATTATGACATAGACCCGTCGGATTGTCAAGGGAGCGCCTGCGCTATCGTATGCTACAGCCTGCTCTATCGTATGTGAACTTGCCATCAGAAAAAACAGAATGATGGTTTACCCTGTCCGGGAAGGCACATATAATAGAACAGTGAAAAGCACAGAAATTTGAGGGTCAGATGAGTAAGAAGGATGAGAAGACAAATGTAATGCGGCTCCTGGAGCAAAAGAAGCTGCGTTATGAGGCCTACAATTATGAGAAGCTGGGGCTGACCAATGGGAAGGAAATTGCCGAGGCCCTAGGAGAGGATCCCGACCGGGTATTCAAGACCCTGGTTACTGTCGGAAAGACGAAAGAGCACTATGTCTTTGTCATTCCGGTTTGCGCGGAGCTGGATCTCAAGAAGGCCGCCAAAGTGGTGGGGGAGAAGTCTCTTGCCATGCTGCCGCAGAAGGAACTGCTTCCTCTGACCGGTTATGTGCACGGCGGATGTTCCCCGATTGGAATGAAGAAGAGTTTTCCAACTGTGCTGCATGAAACGGCTGAGCAATATGAGACAATTCTCTTCTCCGGGGGCAAGGTGGGATTTCAGGTAGAGCTTGCTCCTTCCTCCTTGAAAAAGTTGATTCGGTTTTCCTTTGCGGACGTCACAGTCGATCAGTGAAGGTCATTCAGATGCCCTGTCTGAGGGGTGGGGGTTTGCGGATGCGTCCACAGGGCTCGGGCATATGCACGGGATGGGGTAAAAGCTGTCTGAGAGGTAAAATTCCGCGGATACGTCTACAGGGCGGGAGAGTACATGGAACAATTACAGATCGCGGCCCCCTGCCATTTTGGAATGGAGGCTGTTTTAAAAAGAGAGATCTACGATCTGGGTTATGAGATCAGCCGGGTCGAGGATGGAAGAGTTATTTTTGAGGGAGATTACGAGGCTTTGGCCTATGCTAATATTCACTTGCGAACGCCGGAGCGCATTCTGCTGGTCGTCGCCGAGTTTGAGGCGAGAAGCTGGGAGGAGCTCTTTCAGGGGATCAGGGGAATTGCCTGGGAGAACTATTTGCCAAAGGACGCCAAATTCTGGGTAACCAAGGCGACTTCGGTTAAGTCAGAGCTTTTTTCGACCAGGGATATTCAGTCCATTGTCAAGAGAGCCATGGTGGAGCGGATGAGCAAGGTCTATGGGATCTCACATTTTCCTGAGACGGGAGCGGAGTATCCCCTGCGCATTTTCATCATGAAAAACCGGGTGATGGTGACTTTGGATTCAACGGGACTTCCTCTGCATAAGCGGGGCTATCGCACGCTCACGTCGAAAGCGCCTTTATCTGAGACCCTGGCGGCGGGGCTTCTCATGCTGACTCCCTGGCATGCGGACCGGATTCTGATGGATCCCTTCTGCGGATCCGGGACCATTCTGATTGAGGCAGCTATGATGGCGGCGAATATTGCCCCGGGATTGGACCGGTCCTTTACAGGGGAACAGTGGACCAATCTGATTGATCCGCAGGTCTGGAGAGACCTTCGCGCCGATGCCAGGGGACAGATCAATCCGGACGTCAGGACGAATCTGCAGGGCTATGACCTGGATCCCAGGATGGTGGAAATCGCCCGTCAGAATGCCCGCAGAGCCGGAGTGGCCGATCTGATCCACTTTCAGCAAAGAGATGTCAGAGATACATCCCATCCCAAGAAGTACGGCTTTATTCTGACCAACCCGCCCTATGGCGAGCGGTTGGAGGATCAGAAGGACCTGCCGGAGCTCTATGCGGCGATCGGCCGCGCTTATCGCAGTCTGGATGACTGGTCTATGTATATCATCACATCCTATGAGGACGCGCAGAAATACCTGGGACGGAAAGCGGATAAGAATCGAAAGATATACAATGGTATGATTAAGACCTATTTCTATCAGTATCTGGGTCCCAAGCCGCCCAGGCGGAAGAAGCAGGAGAATTAAGATGCGATATTCCCGCAGATATATAGCATTTACCCTGGTGCTGGCGCTGCTCTGCGGACTCAAGTTCACAGACAGTGTAGACCAGGGCTCTCAGGTAGGGAACTATCAAAATGTCAGGCAGGAGGCAAGTGCCTTCTACCCCATGCAGGCCGCCCAGATCAATTCTTCCCGCAGTATCAAGGCGAGCCTGGACGGGGAGAATATCAATGGGGCTTTTCGGAATATTCTTGTGGATGAGCAGATGGAGCTGATGGTCTCAAGCAGCCTGGTTCCGGAGCTTTTCGGCGCGCATCTGAGCGTTCATGAGGACGGGCGCGTCAGTTATCAGAGGGGAAAGAGCTCTGCTTCACTTTTTAAGGGCAGCCTTGAGGCGACCTACAACAAGAAAAAGGTCAAGCTGAGCCATGCCCCCGTCTTTGAGCGCGGCGTTTGTTTCCTTCCGCTGCAGGATCTGGCGAATTGGTGCGGCTACAAGGTGGACTGGGATTTGAATGCCAGAACCGTCAACATTTCTTCACAGGGCAACAGCAAGGTGATTCTGCCGACTAGATTTGATCTTCGGGATGAAGAGATGGTCAGTCAGATCCGGGATCAGGGTTCTGCTTCCGAGTGTTGGGCAGACGCGGCTATCGGGGCCTTAGAGTCCTCTTTGCTTCCGCAGACTAAGGAGCAGTACTCGGTGACAGATATGGTGAATAACAATGCGTTTGGCCTGGACAGCAGGCTGGGAGGGGATTATGAGATGGCCGCCTCCTATCTCTTATCCTGGAAGGGGCCGAAGAAAACGAGCGATGATCGCCTGGACAGGCATGTGCAGGGGGTTCGTTTTCCGGATCAGAATTCTCTGTCCGACATCAAAAAGGCTGTTTATGAGCGGGGAGGGATGACGTCCTCTCTCTATGTCGACATCGCCGATGCGGATATTTCTTCCGCCAGCTTCTACTCCAAGGAGAGCAATTCCTACTGTTATACGGGGAAGAATCGTCCCAACCACGATGTGATTATTGTGGGCTGGGATGATAATCACAAGGCGGAGAATTTCAAGGGCAATGCAAAAGAGGACGGGGCCTGGATCTGTCAGAATTCCTGGGGGAAGGATTTCGGTGAGTCCGGAGTCTTCTATGTGTCTTATGAGGACACAACCATTGGAAGTCAGGCGGCCTCTTACGCTGATGTTGAGGACAGTGACAATTTCAAAGAAATTTATCAGTCGGATCTGGCCGGCTGGATCGGCCAGGTGGGCTATGGGAGCGGAAAAATCGTCGCGGCGAATTTCTACACGGCCAGGGAGGACAGCCAGGTCGAGGCCGCGGGCTTTTATGCCCTTGGGAAGAACACTCGCTACCAGGTCTCATTCGTCTCAAATATACGAGGAAGCGGAGGGCTCAACAACCGTGTCCAGGTGGCGTCCGGCCTCTTGCAGGATCGGGGCTTTTATACCATTCGATTTGACAGTCCAAAGGAGGTCGGGGCAAACTGCAAATTTGCCGTTGTCGTAGAATTAGATACGCCGGGCGCGACGCAGCCAATGGCGATCGAGTACCGGACCGGAGACAATCGGACAGCCAATATTGATTTGAAAGACGGAGAGGGCTATATCTCCAAGGACGGGAGCCAGTGGGAGAGCACAGAGAAGAAAATTTCCGCCAACCTCTGCCTCAAGGCTTACAGCAATCCTGCGGCCAGGCGGGATCAGTAAAAAAATATATGGAGATGAAATATATGAAAATTATTTTTGCAACCGGGAATCAGGATAAGATGCGGGAGATTCGGGAGATTATGGCAGGGGCTTCCTATGAGATCTGCTCCATGAGGGAGGCCGGGATCGACCTGAACATAGAGGAGAATGGAAACACCTTTGAAGAAAATGCCGTGATTAAGGCAGAGGCAGTCGCCGCTCTGGCGCCCAAGGCGATCATCCTGGCAGATGATTCGGGACTGGAAGTAGACGCAATGGATGGGGCGCCGGGCATTTACTCTGCCAGATTCATGGGGCGCGACAGCTCTTATCAGGTGAAAAATCAATATATTCTGGATCAGCTGGCAGGCCTGCCGCGGGAAAAGCGAACGGCCCGCTTTGTCTGCGCGATAGCAGCTGTCTTCCCGGATGGAGAAAAAATCGTTATCCGAAAGAACATGGAGGGCTGGATCGGAGAAAAGATGGCCGGGGAAAACGGCTTTGGCTATGATCCTATTTTCTGGCCGAAGGGCTATGATATTTCCTCCGCGGAATTGTCTGCTGAGGAGAAGAACCGGATCAGTCACAGGGGAAAGGCTCTCAGGGCTATGCGGGAGAAATTGGTGGAATATGCGCGTGCTCATCGTCAGTGACAGCCATGGAAGGCATGAAAATCTGCGGGAGGTCATCCGAAGAGTGCGTCCGGACCGCCTGATTCACTGCGGAGATATTCTGACCTGTCAGCCCCAGGTGCAGGCCATGGCGGACTGCCCTCTGGATGTCGTCCGGGGTAATAATGATTTTGGGACAGATCTGCCGAACGATCTGGTTCTGCCCCTGGGCCGGCACCGGCTCTATGTGACCCACGGCCACCATGAGCATGTCAGCTGGGGTCTGGAGGATCTGGCCATTGTGGCAGCGGCGCACAAGTGCGATTACGCTGTCTTCGGGCACACCCATTATCCGACGATGGAATGCGTCAATGGGGTTACCCTGATTAATCCGGGGAGCATCAGTCTCCCCAGACAGCCGGGGAGAAAGCCCTCCTTTATTGTCTGTGATGTAGATAAAAATGGGGATTTGCATTTCGCGCAGAATTATCTGTGAAATGCCGCTTTGAGGCGTTTTTCGAAATGAAAGCAGATTGCAAGATGGCATTTCGGTGCAGTCATTTTATATTAGGAGAGAATATGTTTGGATTTGGGAAGAAAACAGATATCAATGCGGGGATTGAAGAATACAAAAAGACAGAGGGTGCCATCCTGATCGATGTGAGGGAGACGGAGGAATATGCCTCGGGGCATATCCCAAAGGCGATAAACCATCCCCTGTCTCAGATCACAAGTATCGGCGAACTTGTTCAGGAGAAAGACCACCCCGTCTTCGTCTATTGTCTCAGCGGGGGAAGAAGCGGTAAGGCGGCAGAATGGATGAAGAAGCAGGGATTTAGCAAAGTGAAGAATATTGGCGGAATTGCAGATTACCGGGGGCCAAGGGAGTGAGCATAGTCACTCCAGCAGGGGGCGAGATCGGCAAAAATCGTATTGACAAGGATGGGGTCTTACCATATACTATTTTTTGCGTCGCGGTCAGACCTGCACGCTTAATTCGGGGTGTGGCACAGTTTGGCTAGTGTACCTGGTTTGGGACCAGGGGGTCGCAGGTTCGAATCCTGTCACCCCGATTGATGGTCACCGACTGTCACACATGCGGGTGTAGTTCAATGGTAGAACACCAGCCTTCCAAGCTGGATACGTGGGTTCGATTCCCATCACCCGCTTTTCGTATGAGCAATCATACCGCATGTGTTAGTAGCTCAGCTGGATAGAGCAACGGCCTTCTAAGCCGTGGGTCGGGGGTTCGAGTCCCTCCTGGCACATTTGATTCGCGAGAATCAAGCAATCATATATGGTGGGTATAGCGCAGTTGGTTAGCGCGCCAGATTGTGGCTCTGGAGGCCCAGGGTTCGAATCCCTGTATCCACCCTGTTGTGGCGAGGTCGGGTGTCCTGAGGGACATCCGCTCATACTATTGGGAGCTTCCCGCTGGTCTCACACAACGACCTTGGGCTATTGCCAAGCGGTTAAGGCATGGGATTTTGATTCCCAGATTCGCAGGTTCGAATCCTGCTAGCCCAGTTGCCCAGGCAACTGGGCGTAACATATCGGGAGCTATTAGCTCAGATGGTAGAGCACCTGACTTTTAATCAGGTTGTCGCGGGTTCGAGTCCCGCATGGCTCATAATGAAAGTCCCTGTTTTGGGGACTTTTTTTTATTTTGCGGTTATATCTTTGGTCACGTTTTCCGGGAATTTACGAATTGGATACTTTAGTAGTATGTGTATGGTTGTTTTATCCTGTTGTCTTAGATTAAAGTGCTACAATAGTTCGTAAGTTAATGTCAGCAGTTTTTAGGTACACAGAATCAGGAATAGGGGGATGTATGTGGCATGATGATGGCTATCCTGCGCATATAAGAAGGCGTCCGGATGGAACATATGATGTACAGACTGTAGAGCAACACTGTAGAAGTACAGCGATATATGCAGAAGAATATCTCAAGATCGTTGGATTAGGGAAATGTGCATATTTAGCAGGTTTATTGCATGATTGTGGTAAATTTTCACCTCAATTTCGTAGCTATATCATAGCTGCGTCTAATAATGAAAATGTGCGAAGAGGAGCAGTTACACATTCATCTTCAGGTGTAAGGCTTCTTTTTGAAGATCTGTTGGCAAAAAGAAAACGGAGTCTGGATAATCTTGTGTCAGAGATCATTGGATATGCAATAGGGGCTCATCATGGTCAGTTCGATTGCATTGACGAGGATGGAGATAGTGGATTTGACAATCGAATTAGAGGAGTGGGGAATTTTTGCGATGAGTCAAGTCACTATGGTGAAATCCGACGTAATTTTTTTGAAAAGTGTGTAAGCGCAGACCAGCTAGTTGCCTGCTATGATGCGTCTTATTGCGAGATAGAGCGTTTGTTAAAAGAGAAAATTGACAGAATTTTAGAAAAGGATGGATTAGACATATTAAAAAAACAGAGCACTTTATGTTTTTATTTTGGCGCGCTTGCACGATTGGTTCAGTCAGCTGTGATAGACGGGGATCGGACGGATACGGCAGAATTTATGAATAATGTTTCTTATCCACATGACTTGGAGGATAAGGAGAAGGTATGGTCAGATCAGCTTTTTTATGCGGAAAAGAAGATAAGAGAATTCCCCAATAATAGCGCCATTAATCGAAGCAGACAGTTGATATCAGATACCTGTAGAAAAGCGGCCGAAAATACACCAGGGCTATTTGAACTTAATATTCCGACTGGCGCAGGGAAAACATTATGCTCATTACGCTTTGCTTTGGCACATGCTAAGAAATGGAATAAATCAAAAATTATTTTTGTATCACCTCTCCTAAGTATTTTGGAACAAAATGCAAAGGTGATTCGTGACTATATTGAGAACCAAAGTCTGATTCTTGAGCATCATTCAAATGTAGTTCAACCGGAAGAATATGATCGAGATCGTCTAAACACAAGTGAATTGTTGATAGAGACATGGAATTCGCCAATTATTATAACAACTTTAGTACAGTTTCTAAACACGATGTTTTCAGGGAAAACAAGTTGTATTCGAAGATTCCATGCTTTGTGCGATGCTGTCATTATCATTGATGAGGTGCAGAGTGTCCCCAATAATTTACTGACAATGTTTAATCATATGATTCAGTTTTTATCTGGGGTGTGTGGTGCGACAATTGTGTTCTGTTCTGCAACGCAACCTGCATTTCAAGAAGCTAATTATCCGATCACGATGAATATTAGGCAAATGGTGCCATATGATCCGCACGTATGGAAACCATTTGTTCGCACAAAAATTGAGAGTTTGCCACCATGTCGTTTGGAAGATTTACCAAATCAAATTGAAAACGTAATTGCTAAAACCAAGAGTCTTTTGATTGTTTGTAATAAGAAGAGTGAGAGTGAGCAGCTATTCAGGACTCTTTCCAGTAAATATCAGTGCTATCACATTTCGGCAGCAATGTGTATGGAACATCGTCGTGGTGTTTTGGAAGAGGTGAAAACCGCAATTATGATATGCTCCCCATATGGTAGACATTGGAAATATCCAAAATCCACCATATGAGGAGCATTGTCATGTCGAGAAGGAAGTACACGAAAGAATTCAAGCTTAAGGTATTGAAAGAACATGAGGAGCAGGGAGTATCTTTTTGGAGATTAGGAAAGACCTATGGCATAGAGGCAAGTATCATTAGACGCTGGTGGCATGTCTTTGATGCATGGGGCGAGGAAGGCTTAGAAGCACATAACAGTGATCTGTGCAACTATTCCGCAGATTTTAAGGAGATGGTTGTAAAGGAGTACATGGCCGGAGGAATAACCCGGCAGTCACTTGCAAAAAAACATGGGATTTTGGCACCGAGTACTATCGGAAGCTGGGTGAAGGCATATAATAACCATGAGGAATTGACCGAATCACGTCCGAAAGGTGATTATCTCATGGTTAAAGATAACAAGGGCAGGAAAACGACTCTGGATGAGCGAATAGCGATTGTGGAGCACTGTACTGCCAACGCCATGAACTATGCGCTTACAGCAAAGGAGTATGACTGTTCTTATGGCCAAGTCTATACTTGGGTAAAGAAATATGAAGAACGAGGTGTTGAAGGACTGTATGACCGCCGCGGCCGGAGCAAGCCGATGGAAGAACTGACCGAAACGGAAAGACTTCAAGCAGAAAACAGGCTGCTTAAAGCGCAGACCAAGCAACAGCAAATGGAGATCAACTTCTTAAAAAAAACTCAATGCCGTCGAGAGGAGGTGACGCTGAAACGGACACGGCATCTGGATATCTATATCACAATAAAAGAGCTTATCGAGGAACATCCGGATTATCCTGTAAGTCGCTTGTGCAGACTCGGGCATATCACCAGGACTTCATACTACAAATGGAAAAGCAGGCCGGATAATGAAAATGACGTTCTTAACAAGCGTATAGCCGAAAAAGTGAATCAGATCCATGAGGAGCATCCGGATATGGGATACAGGCGTATTCGTGACACGCTGGAGCATGATTACGATATCCGTGTTAACGACAAGCGCGTTCTCCGTATATGCCGAAAAAAGAAGATCCGCTCCATCATAAAACATCGCTATAACTGCTGCACAAAACCGGCCTCTGATCCGGCATACATAGCAGAAAACATTTTGAACAGGGAATTCCATTCTGACAAACTGAATGAAAAATGGGTTACAGACGTCAGTGAATTCAAATATGGCACCGGTGAAGATGAGAGGAAAGGGAAGATTTATCTGAGTGTTATACTGGATCTGTGCGACAGGCGACCAGTTGCTTATGTTTATGGCAATCACAATGATAATTCGCTTGTATTCACAACGTTTAATAAGGCTATAGAGAGCGCTCCAGGAGCAACCCCTATTTTTCATAGTGACAGAGGATACCAATACACATCAAAAGAGTTCCGACGGAAAGTCGTGGACGCAGGGATGACTCAAAGCATGTCAAGAGTGGCGCACTGTATTGATAACGGGCCTATGGAAGGCTTCTGGGGAATCATGAAACGTGTAAATGTACTATGGGCGTAAGTTCAGAATGAAAGAAGAACTTCTTAAAGCAATTGAAAAATATATGACCTATTATACGGGCAAACGTGTACAGAGAAAACTGAAAGTCATGACCCCAATGGAATACCATGAAATAAAACTGTTGGGGACAGCATGAAAACTGCCCGGCATTAATGCCGGACAGGAAAACTTTTTTGTTTTTCAATTGTCTACTTGACGGGATGCACACCATTAAAGAGGGAAAACAGGGTACTGTTATTTGTATTTCCACACAAGTGATTGAAGCGGGAGTAGATATTTCGTTTGAGATGGTAATCCGATTCATGGCTGGAATGGATTCCATAGTGCAGGCAGCGGGGCGTTGCAATCGTAATCATGAAAGTGATTCTATAAGACCAGTTTATATGATCAATTGTATGGATGAAAATCTCAACTATTTGCATGATATTCAGAGAGGAAAAGATGCCACGATACAATTGCTTTATGAATACGAGCAATTTCCGGGTAAGTTTGACAGTGAAGTTTCTTCCAAGAAGGCAATTGACACATATTATCGGTATCTCTATCAAGCAATGCGAAAGCTTAAGGGATATCAAGATAATTTAATCCCAAACAAAAGCTATACAGTTTTCTCATTACTGAGTAGAAATGAGAAGATGCCTGGAAAAGAGTATCAACTTTTAAAACAGGCGTTTCGCCTAGCTGGCAAGTATTTTAGTATATTTGGGGATGATACATTGGATGTAATTGTTCCTTACAAAAAAGGGAAAGAAATAATTGCAGACCTTTGCTCTGAAAATGTAGAATTAAATCCGATGGAACTTCTTCGGGAAGCTAGAAACTATACCGTGACACTCTATCCTTACCAGAAAAAAGCTTTGGAGAGTAGGAATGCAATTATTCGAATGAGTAATAATTTAGATGTCTATTGTTTGGCAGAAGGTTTTTACGAGCCTGATACGGGTGTTGTGTTTGATGAACAGAAGAATGGATATCTGAGGGTATAAGAGATGAAAATAACACATGCGAATGTTGTTGAGTTTGAAGTTTATGGAAGGTATGCTCTGTTTTCGGATCCTGTTATGCGAGTTGGCGGAGAGAAATGCAGCTATCAGATCCCAACATATGAGGCATTAAAAGGAATAGTATCCTCAATTTATTGGAAGCCAACTTTTATTTGGTATATTGATGAAGTTCGTGTTATGAATCCGATTCAAACCGAAACAAAGGGGATTCGCCCGATCAAGATGAACGGCGGGAACACTCTCTCCTTCTACACATATCTGAAGAATGTAAGATATCAGGTTCGGGCTCATTTTGAATGGAATGGTAATCGTCCAGAACTTATGAAGGATAGAAATGAAAACAAACATCACAACATAGCAAGGAGAATGGTAGAACGCGGAGGAAGAAGAGATATTTTTCTTGGAACAAGAGAGTGTCAGGGATATGTGGAGCCACGCAAATTTGGAGAAGGGTCATCTGTATATGATGATATTAATGAGTGGGATTTTGGAGTTATGTATCATGGAATTACATATCCTGACGAAGCATATTCAAAGGATACTCAGGGAAGAATTACCGTTAATCTTTGGAGGCCAGTAATGAAAAAAGGAATTATCGAATTTTTAAGGCCGGAAAATTGCCCTCAACATAAGATGATTCGTAAGGCTGAGATGAAGACATTCTCTGACAGCCGGGGCAATATCTTAATTGAAGAGGGGTGATGGAGATATGGGGTTATTTCAACAGGCACTTGCTACGTATGAGAATAATTTGGATTTAGTAGGGGAATATGAGGGTGATAGGGAGCCACTGGCGCCAGTCGGGCATATTGTGACGAATGCAAATTTAGAGGTTACTATTGATAAGAATGGATACTTTATAAGCGTTGCGGAACGAGATAGTAACTTAGGAAAGGTTATTATCCCAGTTACAGAGAAGTCGGCATCGCGGACAAGTGGTATAGCCGCACATCCATTATGTGACAAAGTTGAGTATTTGACTGTAATGGAAGGTGTAGCAAATGAAAAGCACCAAGCATTCTGTGAGCAATTAGATGCTTGGAGAAACTCAGAATGGACTGATCTGAAAGTCGAGGCGGTATATCAATATATCAGTAGACAAACATTGATCCCTGATTTAATTAAATCAGGGATTGTAAAAATTGATAAGGAGGGAAATGTCAACAAAACGTGTTTAGATATGCTTGTCATTTGGCGTGTTCTTGGAGCTGGAGATGAACCTTGTGTTTGGAAAGACATAGGGTTAATGAAAAAGTATTCTTGCTTTGCTGAATCTATAATGAAATCAAAAAAAGAATATTGTATGGTGACAGGGAATTATGCTAAATCTGCGAATCTACATATGAGAGGAGTGTTTTCATATAAGAGTCAAGCAAGATTGATTTCTTCTAATGACACTGACAATTTTACCTACCGGGGCAGATTTTGCACTGCAGATGAAGCAATGACAGTGAGTTATGAGGCATCACAAAAAGTACATAACGCCTTAAAATGGCTTATTACGAACCAGGGTGTCGTCATAGGAAAGAGATCCTTCTTGTGCTGGTCCCCTGAAGGGGTCAAGGTTCCATCTTTGGAGAAGTCAGTTTTGGATTTTTTTGGAATTCCAGATGAGACTAGCACCGAACCATCAAATTATCAGAAACAATTATCAGACGCTTTGTGGGGATATAAGACAGAGACTAAGAAACTGCCTGCATCTGAAGTTGTTATAGTGGAATTTGACGCTGCTATACCCGGAAGGCTTGCTATAACAGCATACCGAGAAATGGCGACGATGGATTACTTTGAACATCTTGTAAAATGGGATCAGTCATGTTGCTGGTACTTTGATTTGAAGGAAGTGATTCGCGCGCCATCAATAGAAAGTATCGTAGAGTTTGCTTATGGGAATGAGCAAGATCGAACAGGGAAGGGGAAGATAAGAATTGCTGAGAAAGTATTGAAAGCACAATGTGATCGACTGGCTCATTGTAGGATGGGAGAAACCTTTTTCCCTGTTGATATAGTACAATCTTTAGAGCAACGTGCATCAAGTCTAATTCGGTATGGGAGGAATACGCGAAGAAACTTATTGAGTATTGCTTGTGCAGTAATACGAAAATATCACATAGATCATGGAGGGAAGGAAATTAGTATGGAATTAGACCAAATGAGATGTGACAGAAGCTATCAATTTGGCAGATTGTTAGCAGTTTACGAAAAGATAGAAAGAGACACCTATGAGCAAGGAACTATGAGGGAACCGAGTGCGATACGACTCCAATCAGTATACAGTCGCCAACCGTTACACTATGCAGGTGAACTGGATCGACAAATGGAGCGGGCGTATTTCCCAAGACTTAAAAGTAATGGCATTAAGATATTTTACAAAAATCTGATAGCTCAGATTCTGGAACAAATTTATGAGTCACCTAAGGAAGAATGGAACAAGCCATTAGGGGATACATATCTGATGGGGTATTATTTGCAGAGAAAGAGTTTGTACTCTGCAAAAAAGAATGATGAAGAAGTGGAAGGATGATCAAGGAGGAATAATCATGGGTACTTTGCAGAATAAGATAGATTTTGTTGTGATTGCGGAAGTTAAAAATGCGAACCCTAATGGAGATCCATTAAACGAGAATCGACCCCGAGTAGACTATGATGGGTATGGGGAAATTTCAGATGTCTGTATTAAGAGAAAGATCCGAAATCGAATGCAGGATATGGGGAACATGCTATTTGTTCAATCGGAGGATAGAAGAGATGATGACTGCAAGAGTTTGCATGATCGAGCAAAAAAGGTTTTGGGAGAAGTTAAAGCGCTAGGGCGTGAGAAATATGCGGAAGAAGCTTGTAAACAATGGATTGATGTAAGATCATTTGGACAAGTGTTCGCGTTCAAAAATGAGAAAAAGGAGAGTGGCGGTGAGTCTCTTGGGATTCGAGGGCCAGTATCTATACATCAGGCAGTGAGTGTGTCTCCAGTAGAAGTTGAATCTATGCAGATTACTAAAAGTGTCAACGGAGAAACTGCAGAAAAAAGAACTTCAGATACAATGGGAATGAAGCACTATGTGAAATACGGTGTATATTTGATAAAAGGAGCTATTAACGTACAGCTTGCTGAAAAAACTGGTTTTTCAGAGGAAGACGCAGAAAAAGTCAAGGAGTGTCTGAGGACATTATTTGTAAATGATGCTTCTTCAGCAAGACCAGACGGCTCAATGGAAATAATTAAAGTATATTGGTGGAAGCATAATTGTAAGGAGGGGCAGTATTCGTCTGCAAAAGTTCACCGGTCAGTGAAAATTGAGATAAAAGAGGGTGTAACGACCCCTTCGAGCATTGAAGATTATGATATTGAGGTTATGCCATTAGCGGGACTGGAGCCAGAGATTATTAATGGAGTATGAGGAAGACGACTTTCTACAATTGTCCGGGGTGCAGCATTTTGTCTTTTGTAGAAGGCAATGGGCATTAATTCATATCGAAAACCAATGGAGAGAAAATGCCAAGACCGTTGATGGAGCATTTTTTCATCAGCGCGTACATGATGAGACAAGTCGCGAGAGAAGAGGAAATTTGATTATTGATCGCGGTGTATCGATTCATTCTAGAGCGCTTGGGCTATCAGGACAATGTGATGTCATCGAATTTCACAAGACAGAAGCCGGGGTTCCTTTGAGAGGAGAGATAGGAAAATGGTTGCCATATCCCGTTGAGTATAAAAGAGGGAGGGCAAAAATAACGCACTGTGATGAAGTGCAGGTATGCGCACAGGCGATGTGTCTTGAAGAGATGTATGCTTGTGATCTGAAAGAGGCGGCTCTTTTCTATGGAGAAAATCGCAGAAGACAGTTGGTTGAATTGTCAGAGCAATTGCGGGATGAAGTGATTAGTGCAGTAGAAGAAATGCACGATCTTTCCAAGAAAAATTATACGCCAAAAGTCAAGAAGAAGAAGTGTTGTTACGCTTGCTCGCTGCATGAGAATTGCATGCCGGAATTACAGGAAAAAGAATCTGTTGGGACCTATTTAACAAGGATCTGTGGTGATAACTGATATGAGAAGATTGTTAAATACACTATATATCACAACAGAAAATGCCTATGCCTCGCTTGACGGAGAGAATGTCGTTGTTAAAGTGGAAGATGAAGTAAAAGGAAGATTTCCTCTTCATATCTTGGAGGGGATTTATATCTTTTCATATGCTGGAGCATCGCCTGCGCTGATTGGGAAATGTACACAAGAGCATATTGATCTTGTCCTTTGTTCACCTACAGGACGATTTATGGCAAAACCGGTTGGCAGGATATCAGGGAATGTTTTGCTGCGGCGAGAACAATATCGAATAGCAGATGATGAACGCAGAAGCTGTCATATTGCGAGAAACATGGTCGTAGGGAAGGTTATGAATCAGCGGCAAGTGATTAGCAGGGCGGTAAGAGATCATCCAGATCGTGTAAATACTGTCGAACTTCGTGACCAAATGGAAAAGATGTATGAGGCAGTTGGGAAGATTGTGACAGTGGAGAGTAAGGACGTATTACGAGGCCTGGAAGGGGCAACAGCAACACATTACTTTTTCTCTTTTGACGATTTGATATTGCGTGATAAGGATCATTTTTTCTTCCATGGGCGCAACAGACGACCTCCGTTAGACAACATAAATGCTTTATTGTCATATACGTATATGATGGTGACCAGTATGTGTCAGTCTGCGCTGGAAACTGTTGGGCTTGATCCATATGTCGGGTTTATGCACACAGATCGTGCAGGAAGAGTATCGCTGGCCCTTGATTTGGTTGAGGAATTACGTCCATGCCTTGCGGATCGGTTTGTTCTTTCAATAGTGAATAATGGAGAAGTTGTTGATCGCGATTTTATACATCAGGATAGTGGAGCCGTTCTACTGGATAGTGAAAGCAGGAAGAGGATACAAATTGCATGGCAAAAAAAGAAGCAAGATAAAATTATGCATCCTTATCTAAAAGAAAAAATAGAATGGGGGTTGATCCCATATGTTCAAGCGATGCTGCTTGCAAGGTTCATTAGAGGTGATATCGATGGATATCCACCTTTTGTGTGGAGGTGATGTGTGTGCTGGTCTTAATAACATATGATGTGAATACAGAGACTCCTGAAGGAAGACGACGACTGCGGAAAATTGCGAAAACCTGTCAAAATTATGGACAACGGGTCCAGTGGTCCGTGTTTGAATGTATGGTAGATTCAACACAATATCGAATGCTTAAGGGCATATTATGTGAACTGATGGGAGAAGATGATAACATCCGCTTCTATAATCTGGGTAATTCTGGAACAACCCGTGTAGAGCAGTATGGTAAACATAAATCCTATGATGCCGAGCATGATTATTTATCAATCTAAGTTGTGTGTGCGAACATATAGTTCACATAAATTTGCTGGGATGTTCGCACATAAATAAATGACAATTTAGATAATATATAAAGTAATCTTTTGTGGATTATTACTTATTTCCTTTCTTGACTTTATGTAAAAGAAGGGAATTGTCAATCATGTATAATTTTCTCATCTATATTTTTGTACATGATTGCGGTCGGGTCCCTCACGGGACCCGTGGATTGAAATGTAATCTTCATGTTCATGACTTCCTTTCCTTGATGTCGGGTCCCTCACGGGACCCGTGGATTGAAATAGGCGTCTGTGATCCGGAAGATGCAGGAACGGAAAGGTCGGGTCCCTCACGGGACCCGTGGATTGAAATATTTTGTACCTCCCAATAGGGAGATTTTACAACGTCGGGTCCCTCACGGGACCCGTGGATTGAAATAACTGTCGCTCATGGATCTCTACCAGCTGGAGAAGTCGGGTCCCTCACGGGACCCGTGGATTGAAATACATTTGGCACGCTGATAGCGAATCGTTAAATTTGTCGGGTCCCTCACGGGACCCGTGGATTGAAATTTTTGCGTGGAACGCCCGGAAGTGGCAAGTCAAGTCGGGTCCCTCACGGGACCCGTGGATTGAAATATATGATCTCGTCTCTTGACGAAATTATGAACTAGTCGGGTCCCTCACGGGACCCGTGGATTGAAATTTTTATGAATAAGGGAAAGAATGGTGAAATCTGTAGGGTCGGGTCCCTCACGGGACCCGTGGATTGAAATTCAGACACATCACAGTGTCGATATCCGCGAGCGTCGGGTCCCTCACGGGACCCGTGGATTGAAATACGGATACTGATGATAAGTCCTTTTTGCCCAACAGGTCGGGTCCCTCACGGGACCCGTGGATTGAAATTACTTTACGTGTTAAAGTACACCCATACACGGAGGTCGGGTCCCTCACGGGACCCGTGGATTGAAATGGTATAACGTAAGGCAGTTTATTACTGGCGGAGCAGTCGGGTCCCTCACGGGACCCGTGGATTGAAATGTCCCTCTGATGTGTAAGAGATGCCTGCCGTCAATGTCGGGTCCCTCACGGGACCCGTGGATTGAAATATCAAGCTTGAGACGGAGATCGGGCGCTTTCTCGTCGGGTCCCTCACGGGACCCGTGGATTGAAATAATCGAGTCCGACGATATGGATCTGGACAAACGTCGGGTCCCTCACGGGACCCGTGGATTGAAATAATCGAGTCCGACGATATGGATCTGGACAAACGTCGGGTCCCTCACGGGACCCGTGGATTGAAATGCTCAAGCAAAAGCAGGATCTTTTAGGCGAGTCCGTCGGGTCCCTCACGGGACCCGTGGATTGAAATGATAGTCAGTACGAGTATGCAAAGGGGGTGATTGTCGGGTCCCTCACGGGACCCGTGGATTGAAATAAGCGACAAAGACAAAGCTTGATGCCTTGAAGCAGTCGGGTCCCTCACGGGACCCGTGGATTGAAATGATCTGGACTTGATGCGATCAAAGGCTTTTGGGCGTCGGGTCCCTCACGGGACCCGTGGATTGAAATGTCCCTTGTATCGGCGGTGCAGACGAATCCTGCGTCGGGTCCCTCACGGGACCCGTGGATTGAAATGCGTGAGGATAGCGAAAGCTTTGACAATGCGGCGTCGGGTCCCTCACGGGACCCGTGGATTGAAATGGGATCCCTTGGGGCTAACTACCCCAAGGATGATCGTCGGGTCCCTCACGGGACCCGTGGATTGAAATATCAGTGATATTGTCAATAATGGTTGACAGATTTTCCTCAAGGATTTACAACCCTAAGCTGATTCCTGTAAAGATGAATAGTATTGTTGTCTCTTGACCATGGGTGGAAGGCCATCATTTGCGGAACAGATTCGACGGTTATTCCAGTAGCTCATGTAGTAACGCCAGATAAGCTCTTTTAGCTCTGTTACAGTCATCTTCTCGGTATCATAGCGATCATATAAGAGTTCAGATTTCATTCTCGCCCACATGCTCTCGCAACGAGCATTATCATGGCAACGGCCACCATCACTGTTCATGCTCTGTGTTATATGGCAGTCCTGGACGGCTCTACGGTAGCAATCACTGGTGTACTGTACTCCGCGATCGCTATGGCAGATCGCACCTTCGATCTCCGGGTAAGCCTTATGAGCATTCCTCAGGGTTCGGGCACACAACGGGGCCTTCATGTTGGTAGCCATTGCCAGTCCTAAGACAGCCAGATCGAAGCAGTCAAACATAGCAGAAACATAGAGTTTACCATCACTTGCCTTGATTTCGGTTATGTCCGTAACACATTTTGTCAGTGGCTCTGTTGACCTGAAATCCCGCTTGAGCAGATCATCCGATTTACGAGCAGCCTTGTCGGCTTTCGTTATTCCATTTGGCTTACGCTTTGGACGATGACTGATGCCGATTTCTTCCATTACTCGATAGACGGTCCGCTCACTCGGGATATCGATATCCTTCGGCTTCTTCTGCAGAAGAGCGTCACGCATCCTGGAACGACCATAGGTATCATTACATTCATCTTCCTTTAGGATATCCCGCATAGCATCGGCCAGCTTCTGATATTTCCAAGGCCGATCCTTACGTTGCAGGTATTTATAGAATGCCTGGCGGCTCACATGGAGCATCCGACAGTAGAATGTAAGTTTCCCTTTAATCATGCCGCCTTCTGTCTTAACAGTGATATATTTCAGTCTTTCATTTTTGCTGACTTCAGACGGCTCGCGGCAAAAAAAGCGCTGGCTTCCTCCAGGAACTCGTTTTCTTCTTTAAGACGACGAATTTCCTTATCCTGATCTTTGACCTGCTTACGTAAGGTGATCAGCTCCTCATTCAGGGTCATAGCACTTTTGGGGGTCTGGGATCCCGCTCCAAGATCCAGATTTCCGAGCCTATTAGCGCGTATCCATGTATAGAGCGTGTTTTTGGGGATGCCTAGTTCACGTGCAGCTTTTGCCTGGCCAATCTCTTTTGCCAGCTTAACTGCCTGGATTTTGTACTCCTGATCGTACTGTCTGTTAGTTGCCACCGTAAACGCCTCCTTATTCTCTTAAATTATAATGAAATCCTTGAGAATAAGATGTCAACTTTATTTATACAGCATCACAGTGTAATCTTCGCCGTAATGGATCTTTTCGTCGGGTCCCTCACGGGACCCGTGGATTGAAATAGTGGATGGGATCATCAACACGGTCCGCAATCTGTCGGGTCCCTCACGGGACCCGTGGATTGAAATAATTTCAAGGGCATCGGCATTGATCCTCATAACGCGTCGGGTCCCTCACGGGACCCGTGGATTGAAATTGATTGAGTGTGTAGGCACAGGGACGCCTTCTGGTCGGGTCCCTCACGGGACCCGTGGATTGAAATGCATCGGCACTACCGTGTGTCCGATTGTAGTCGGTCGGGTCCCTCACGGGACCCGTGGATTGAAATTTCCGTCACCATCTGACCAATCTGTGTCTATGACGTCGGGTCCCTCACGGGACCCGTGGATTGAAATTCTATCATGAACAGGGACAACGTGATCTTTGTTGTCGGGTCCCTCACGGGACCCGTGGATTGAAATACAGGTCGGTATCGTCCTAAATAAATTCATTGATGTCGGGTCCCTCACGGGACCCGTGGATTGAAATTGTCGGCTCTGCCTGCTGCTCGGCAAAAAACTTTGTCGGGTCCCTCACGGGACCCGTGGATTGAAATAAACAGGGAGACTGAAAATGAAGATGATTCACAGTGTCGGGTCCCTCACGGGACCCGTGGATTGAAATGGCCAAGTGGCCGGACACGTCACTGATCTCAATGGTCGGGTCCCTCACGGGACCCGTGGATTGAAATGAATACAAGAAACGGATAGCCAGCGGAGAGGGCGTCGGGTCCCTCACGGGACCCGTGGATTGAAATAGAGTGAGAGCGGGCTAATCGTGCGGCCGGCTCGTCGGGTCCCTCACGGGACCCGTGGATTGAAATCTCTGCAAGGATCAGTGATTCAGGATGGCCGCAGGTCGGGTCCCTCACGGGACCCGTGGATTGAAATTAGTGAATTGAAACGACCTTGAGCATCAGAAATAGTCGGGTCCCTCACGGGACCCGTGGATTGAAATTTATATCCGATATACAGCCCATCGACGGACCATGTCGGGTCCCTCACGGGACCCGTGGATTGAAATACGAGGAAGGCTTTTGAGAAAGGGCACTGGGACGGTCGGGTCCCTCACGGGACCCGTGGATTGAAATACGGACGCATCAACAAAGAGATACCGCTATCAAGGTCGGGTCCCTCACGGGACCCGTGGATTGAAATGTGAGATCATAGACAACGCGGTGGGAGAGATCGAGGTCGGGTCCCTCACGGGACCCGTGGATTGAAATGCTGTGGATGAAAAACAGGCAGAGCAGATTTTAGTCGGGTCCCTCACGGGACCCGTGGATTGAAATATTGAAAACGAGTAGTCTAATGTCTGGCGGTCTCGTCGGGTCCCTCACGGGACCCGTGGATTGAAATTATCTTAGTTGGACAATATTTTTTAGACGTGAAAGTCGGGTCCCTCACGGGACCCGTGGATTGAAATCAATGATTGAGACCGCAAGCTCCCTCCCGTCCAACGTCGGGTCCCTCACGGGACCCGTGGATTGAAATGTACATGGGTATTTAAGACCGATGCCAAAGGAAGTCGGGTCCCTCACGGGACCCGTGGATTGAAATAGATTACGAGAGCATTAAAGGACAAATGATGGTGTCGGGTCCCTCATGGGACCCGTGGATTGAAATTTCGGCATCCACTCCCCCTCACGTGTTATGGCGGACGGGTCCCTCATGGGACCCGTGGATTGAAATGCTTTGACAGACGATTTGATGCTGTATAAATAAAGTTGACATCTTATTTGCACCTTCTACAATGGCAAAATCACCTGTCCAGAAGAAAACGGATAAACGTGATTCCGAAGCGTTTGCCCGGTGCCTTGCCCACCATTTCTACCATGAGGTCTATGTGCCAACAGCTGATGAGGAACAGGTCAAGGAATTCATCCGGATGAGGGACGACCACAAGCTGGCACTCAAGAAGGTCAAGCAGCAGATCCTTGCCTTCTGCCTGCGCCGTGGGTTTGTTTATCCCGGTTCGGGGAGCCATTGGACTGTCGCCCATCTTAAATGGCTGCGCAGCCTGGCACCGGAAGCACTGTATAAGTAAATCCTCACCGAATACCTGGCAACCTATGACAAACTTACCGATATCCTAGGACGGATCGACAAGCGGATCGAGGAGCTGGCCAGCCAGGATGCCTGCCGTGACAGCGTAAAGAAACTCTGTTGTTTCCTCGGCATCAAGACACAGACGGCCCTGGCAGTCATCGTGGAAGTTGGCGTCTTCAAGCGTTTTTGGAAAGCCTCGCAATTTGCCTCCTATATTATTGGATTGGTTCCTGGAGAGGCTTCAAGTGGCGACGGTGTCAACCGGCTATCGATCACAAAGTCTGAAAACACACATGTGCGGTGGCTTCTTGTGGAAGCAGCACAGTCTTATGGCCGTGGTACCGTCGGGTATAAATCCAAAGGGCTGAAAGAGCGCCAGTATGGTAACTCGCCGGAAGTCATCGCTTATGCTGACAAGGCAAACGAACGTCTGCACCGGCGCTATTACAGGCTGACCCTCAACAGGGGAAAGAACACACCAATATCGTAAAGACATCCATTGCCAGGGAGCTTGCATGCTTCATATGGGGGCACGATGACGGGGGAGACCTCATGAGGACTATAACATCCCTCCATCTCCGTCAAGGTTGCATCGGAGATGCACTGCCTGCGGCGGCAGGGACTTGACGGAACTGTCGTGCTGTTATCAAAGCCGCCATGCGGCTGAACCAACTGAACACCCTGAAGGAGCTTCAGCTTCATGATGGGTCTGAGCTACCTGCAAAAAAGCTATGTTAGCACTGGAAACGGTGATCCACGCTGCTAGATGGCAGGGCTCACGGCAGACCATTGACCTGTTGGTAAGGAGTAATCCGAATCCACGTATATCAGAGTGGCCAAGGCCGGGGACTGATTCGTCTGGAGCTTCTTCAGAATGTGCTCAGTTAAGACAAATGTGATTTCCTGTCATTTTCCTCTTAACAGGAGGCCATTACATATCAGCTTTACGGTATACAAGGCGACTGCAAAAGAGGTTGAAGAGAACCTTGTCGGGATGACTATAGTTGATGGTGTGGAGATCAAGTCATATGCCACACACTTCATTGATCGAGTGATTGGGTAGACGTCTACTTCTCATAAGGGTATGAGATTAGGGGTTACGGTGGATAAGGTACGCAGTGCTTTGTTAAAGCTGGATGAAATTGATCCAGACGAGGTAATACGAAATGATTTACGCAGGACATACTACGGAAAGAAGGCCGTTGTAACGATCAGCATAGTACAAAAACGATTAATTCAGGTGAATCCAAGGGAATCGAAATAATGATTATCAGAGAAGAAGATAGGAAGTATATAACGAACAACATTCCAGAGGCCGTAAATTTTATTAATCGGGATAATTTGGATATGACCTTGAGGGTAATCTATAAATTCATCGATAGAAAGGGTTTTGTCGGTCCCGATTACGAGGACTATAACGAGATCGGGCGAAGAGTACAGAGGATTTATGATCACATTTATGAGGACAATGTTCTTGACGCGGAAGAGTGACTAGTAGGACAAAATACGGGTAATCAAGCATCTAGCTTCGGCTGGGTGCTTTTTTATTGGTCAGTCGATAAGACCTAAAACAGTCAGTCGGAAGCGAGCAGTTACAGGCTTAAAACAACTTAACACCGAAAGGAGCAAGAAACATGAAGAAAGAGGAACTTACAGCACTGGGATTGGAGCAGGATGTCATTGACAAGATCTTTGCCATGAATGGCAAGGATATTGCCGCCGAGAAAGCGAAGCTGGCTAAGGTAGAGGGAGATAGGGACAACTACAAGGCTCAGCTTGATACAGCAAAGGAAATCTTGGCTAAGTTTGACGGCGTCAGCATCGGGGATCTCAAGGGACAGATTACTAAGCTGCAGGAAGACATCAAGGCAAGTGCCCCCGCACACGGGGTGTGATCCCATTTTTGAAGAACGCCAGATCCATCAAAAAAGCAAGAGATTGCACCTGTTGATGGATTGTTGCTGACTCTATTTTTGATTATTTTTCCGCAGAAGAGTGGGATAATCAGGTAGAGGAAAAAGATGGAGCAGATTATGGAATATTGAGGGATGAGACAAAGTAAAAAGACGCGACAGAGACAAAGAAAGAGAGCGCGGTTATTAAAAATGCCAATAATGTCATCACGGAGAGTGTAAGATCAAAAGTAACAAATGAAAAGGAGGAGGTAAAGGAGATGGATATGGAGACGATGTACAGGAATGTCAGAAACCGTCTCTGTGATAACATGAATTATCCAACCCTCTGCAGGGATTGCCGTAAAGAGTAAGTAGATGTGGTTTTGGGGGTTATGCTTGATGTCTTTTTCAGACGTCAGATACCGTGACTATCAGCAAGGATAAGAGAAGGCCCATCGGGGGATTATGACATAGTTGAGCCAGAACAAAAATTGATCAAAAATTAGCAACATATTTTGCGTGCCGGAATCCAGCACAGGAGATGATAGCGAGGATATTGAAAATCTCATCCGGGCAATCAATATTGAAAAGGAGAAGAAGAATGTATAAAAATGTGATTGATGTTCGTAAGGACGCCTTGCAGGATATATTGCATGCATTAGCAGAGGCGGCGGATAGGGCTTTTGATAATCGGGCAGGAAAAATCGAAAACACAAGCGATACGCCTTATCGGTTTATATATATAGGCGGCGAATCTTTATTTTGTTGCTTGCAATTAGGCATGCTTGCATTAGAAAAAAACACGGAGTTTTGTCTTATTTGAGCGCATGGAATTGGATTGACGAGGGTGATCCGACAGAAAATGAGGATATATTAGCAGAAATCAGAGCTTCAATAAGGGAATCAAACATTGGAATACAAGAAAACAAATAACTTTTGACCTTGATACTAATGCCCTTAAAATTTATTACCCAACAGAAAGCTGGAACAATGCGTATGAGATAATTCGTAAACAAATGATTAAAAATGGTTTTCGTTGGTTACAAGGTTCTGTATATGTATCTGAAAACAATATGAAACCATATCATGTAAAAATTTGATTATCCTCGTGTGTAAAATCTGTTATTGTATTTTCTACGTCTCATTGATAATACACATACGGCGAAAAGAACGGAAACGAAGAGTGCGGGTGACCCCAAATATTGACATGCGCATTATACGCGCATATGATAAGCGTGAAAAGCGAGGAGAAGATGAAGCAAAAAGACTTAATCAAAAAATTGACCGAAGCTGGGTTTGAATTTTCTTCTCACGGAGGAAATCATGACATCTATGTGAGGGGGAAAGACAGAGAAGTCATTCCGAGACATAGAGAAGTAAACGAAAGATTGGCAAGGTCAATTCTCAAAAAGTGGAGGCTCGAGTAGAATCCGTTATCTATGAGGAAGGAGAGAATGCATGAGAGACAAAGTAATTTATCCGACTTTAATTAAAAAATACGATGATATATATCTGGCATATGTCCCCGATCTTGATATTGTGACAGAGGGGAGTGATGAGTTTGATGCAATTTCTATGGCGAGAGACGCAATTAGCTTGTTTGTGATGACTCTACAAGACGAAGATAATTTTGTTCCTGATGCATCATCCGCCAAGAAAGCCGTTGTAATTGCCAGGGAGAAGGCAGATAGAGAAATTGATTTTTCCGATGGCATGTTAACCTATATTGATGCAGATATTGCCGGATATCGCAGGAAGTATCGCAACCTGTCCGTAAGAAAAAACTGCACTATTCCCGCCTGGATGGATGATGAAGCAACTGCTCTCGGTATTAATTTTTCTCAGGTTCTTCAGGATGCTCTTGCGCAGAAACTGGCCGCAAAATAAATAGTTTCATAACTTAGCAAGAAAGAGAAAGTATAGTTAGAAAGAAAGTGAAAGCATAACAAAAGACACATTTTACATGAGATGAAAGGCGGGGAGACGACGATTGAAAACCATTCGCTTTACTTCAAGCCTTGTATATTAGTAAATTATGATACGGACGAAGGGATTAAGTTCAGAAATGTTGAGGATGCCTATGACAATGTGGCTGTTAAGGGCAGAAAGATCTTCAAGATCATTGTAGAATCGGATTATGGAGATTTGTTTAGATTTACTTTATAAGCGATCTACTAAGAGACAGGAGGAGCAAACAATGAGTAAGGACGGATTAACCCCACAGCAGAGATGGGATCAGAAGAATGGATACATTACAAAGAGTTTCCGTATGTACAAAGGGCAGGCAGAGGTATTTAAGAAAGCCTGTGAGGAGAGAGGACAAAGGCAGGCGGCAGTCATCAAGAAGTTGATGGATGGCTACGTAGACGGGACAATTAAGATTGACTGATCAATTGCGCAGAGCGTCCAATAACCGCTGAGGAGAATCCCCCGGCGGTTTTATTTGGTCTCAACGGGAGGAAGAGAGAGGCCAACGATGAGACCTGATCAATATAGAACACATAGGCTTGCATCCGAGGAAAACAAAAGGAAGATATACGCCACCCAGACAATATAGGGAGAGAAGAAGGCTGACTCTGCAGGGTGACAACCACGTTTTTGGCATTCTACAATGGTGAGTAGCAAAATTGTCAAGGCTGCTTTATAGTGTGCAACCGCCATGATTGCTATGATTTACCCATCAAACACAAGAAAGGAGCTCTTGCTATGATACTTGCCGATAAAATTATTGATCTCAGGAAGAAGAATGGTTGGTCACAGGAGGAACTTGCCGAGAAGCTGGATGTCAGCAGGCAGTCTGTTTCCAAATGGGAAGGTGCACGATCCGTACCAGATATGAATAAAATTCTCAGACTGTCCGAGGTTTTTGCCGTGAGCACGGATTATCTTTTGAAGGACGAAATCAGTGCGCCGGAAGGAACAAATGTACCTGTGGACACGGAGTCTGAGGCCGTTAGAGTAAGTATGGAAGAAGCCGTTGATTTCCTTACCTGTAAAAAAGAATTCTCGATTCGGATAGCGACGGGTGTAATGCTTTGTATCCTGTCTCCGATCCTGCTGCTGATTCTCGCCGCGCTGCAGAAGGAAGGGCGGCTTCCAATGACGGAGAGTCAGACGGCAGCAGCAGGAGTTTCCGTTCTTCTGATTCTTATTGGTATCGCGGTGGCGCTCTTTGTGACTGCAGGACTCGGGGGCAATCGCTTTGAGTACCTGGGGACGGCAGCGCTTGATACTGAATATGGAGTAGAGGGGATGGTTCGGGAGAAGAGAGAGAAGTTTCGGCAAACCTTCCATCAGTGGCTGACAATCGGGATCGTTCTCTGTGTGCTCGCGGCAATCCCGATTTTTCTTGCCGCAGCGTTTGAGGGAGATCATATTCGGGTTGTCGGCGCGGTATGTGCTACACTTGCAATCATCGCAACTGGAGTGTTTATGATTGTCAGGGTCAGCGTCATCTGGGACAGTATGAATACGCTACTGGAAGAGGGAGACTACACAAGGAGCCGGAAAGAAGAAAGTCGGAGAAACGCTCCGATCGCAACAATTTACTGGAGTCTTGCGGTCGCCGGATATCTTGCCTTTAGCTTTATTAGCGGAAGGTGGGATCGAAGCTGGATTATCTGGCCGGTTGCCGGCGTGCTGTATGGCGCGATTATGGGGATTATGAGACTCGTCGGACGCAAGGGATAGCCCGATTCTCGCAATCACAAAAATAATTTGTTTAGAGATCAGTTTGCGTCATGTCATATAGAAGAGGGATATAAGATATGTGGTTATTTATCATTGCCACCCTTTTGGCCATGTTTGTCAAAGGCCTGGTTGGATTTGGCAACACTTTGGTATTTGATACCATAACGTCTTATACAGCTAATAATGTGGATATTTCCCCTGTGGAATTGCTTTTAACCTATCCCTCCAACCTGATTCTGGCGCTGCGGAACCGGTCCAGGCTGGATTATCGAATCTGGCTTCCGACAGCGATTGTTGTTGTGATCGGATCTTTTACCGGTGTGAATCTTCTTCGCTACCTGGACGCGCATCTGGTCAAGATTTTTTTCGCCCTGGTAGTGATTGGGATGTCTGTGAAGATGTTTCTGGATATTCGGAGCAATGTATCCCATCCCCTTCGCGGGCCTGTTCGCGTCATTTTCGAGATCTTCGCGGGTCTGATCTTCGGGATGTTCGGCGTGGGGACACTGGTGGCGGTCGGCATGGGAAACAATGTAGAAGATACGGAGACTTTCAAGACAAATCTGAATATGGTATTTGTGGTGGAGACGACGATTCGCATCGTTCTATATCTGGTCTATGGAATTATTACCCTGCAGACATTTACCAGGTCCTTGATGCTCTATCCCTTTATGTTTGCAGCGGTTTTCGCAGGGATGAAGGTTGCCTCCAGGATGAATGAGAGGACGGTCAAGTATCTGGTGGTACTCTTCCTTTTTATTTCGGGAATTTCCCTCCTCATTACAAACCTGCTTTAGAAGAAAGAGCAGGCTACATGACGCGCTATCGCCGGTGACAGCAAGAGGGACGATGGGATCCGGCTGCGAGATGAATAGTTCGAAAGAGTCGATTTTCCCGGTATCAGCCAGGGGGACAATAAGAATCGGCTCTTGGCTAAACAGGTCACACGACGTAATTTTTCCGACCGATTTCCTTCATGCGCGGATGATTGGTCAAGGATCGGGAAATTGCATATAATAAAAAGCATAGAATACCGGGAGAAAACAGGGGCTTGAAATCTCTGAAGAAAAGCAGACGGGAGATGGGGGCAAAAAGGAGTTTTCATGGAATTATATGAAGAGAAGGTGACCGGGGTGGTCGAGTCGATCCTGGCGGATTATCAGAAGGGCCGGGATATTGATAAGATGGCGATTTTCAATCAACCGGACCCGCAGGTGATCCGGGAGATCGTCCATAGTATGTTAAAAATCATTTACCCGGGTTATTATCGGGATACCAATTACAAGGTTTACAATATGGCCAGCAATCTGACGGTCTGGATCGAGGACGTTATCTATAAGCTGACCAAGCAGGTCGACATAGTCCTTCGCTATCAGTCCGGCCAGAACGGCATCCCAGGAGCTGACAGGATCCGACCACAGGATAGAGGGGACTCCTTCTTCACGGGGGAGAAGACAGGAAAACCAGATGCAGATTCTCCTCAGGAAGGGGAGAGACAGGGTAAGGCCAGCTATTGCGCGAGCGGTTATGGGGATGGAAGCGTCTGTGCGGCGGAACAGGAATACCTCTTTGAGGAGCAGGCAAGATCCATTGTCCTGGAGTTCTGTTCCCGTATACCCAAGCTTCGCGAATACCTGGATACAGACCTGCAGGCGACACTGGAGGGGGATCCTGCCGCCCTTAACAAGGACGAAATTGTGCTCTCATATCCCGGCCTTCTGGCGACGACAGTCAATCGCATGGCCCATGAGCTCTTTTTGCTGGACGTGCCCCTGATTCCCCGCATGATGACCGAATATGCCCATTCTGTTACGGGAATTGATATCAATCCGGCAGCTACCATCGGCAGGTACTTCTTTATGGATCATGGCACCGGCATCGTGGTCGGATCCACCACAATCATCGGAGAGCACGTCAAAGTCTACCAGGGAGTTACCCTGGGAGCCCTGTCCACCTCCGGAGGGCAGAGTCTGCGCGGAACCAAGCGTCATCCGACGATTGAGGATCATGTGACGATCTACTCCGGAGCTTCTATCCTGGGTGGAGAGACCGTGATCGGCAGGGGATCCGTGATCGGTTCCAACGCGTTTATCACCCACTCCATACCGGAGGGGACCAGGGTTACGATTAAGAATCAGGAATTGATTTATAAGAATGGCAAGGGAGAGCTCTTAAATGAGCTCAACTGGTAATACATAGTAAAGTGAGGAAAAAAGAAGATGAATCCGGAGAATAAGAGGGCTGCCAGAGAAAGAAGGGCCGCAGAGAAAGAGCGTGAGAAGAAGGTGAAGACAGGAAAGCTGCTGGTCTTGATTGCCGTGATTGTGCTGGCAGTCGTCCTGCTCCTCTGGGGGCTCAGCCGCAGCGGTACTTCCGGCGCCGGCAAGTCCGGGCAGGGAAGCGAAACAGAGAGCCAGAGCCAGGATGGCCAGAACAAGGAGCAGAAGGACAGCAGTCAGACGAAAGACCAGAAGACCTCCGGTTCAGATACGAACCAGACGGATTCCGCCAAAACGGACCCCGGTTACAAGGCTCAAAAGGGAGATACGGCGGTGATCCACTATGTCGGTAAGGTGGGGGATACGGCCTTCTACGGGGGAACCGGCGACTATGATCTCAAACTCGGGAGCGGCTCCTTCATTTCCGGTTTTGAGGATCAGGTCATTGGACATAAGAAGGGAGAGACCTTCGACGTACATGTCACCTTCCCGGCCAATTACAGGTCAAGCTACGCCATGAAGCAGGATGGGCAGGCGGACACGTCCAGGCCGATTACTCTGGCTGGTACAGAAGCCACCTTCACAGTCACCATTCAGGAAATCAAGTGATGCAAAAGTCGATTGTCATATATCGCGTCTGCAGGTTCACGCAGGCGCGAGAAGACAGTCGATTTTTCATATCTCAGGAGGAAAATGCCATGAAATTCTATATGCCTGCCAGGCTTTATGAAGAGAGCGACGTCGTCGCAAAGCATGCAAAAGAAATCACTGCTCTGGGGAAAAAGGCGCTCATTGTAACCGGGGCGCACTCTGCCAAGAAGACCGGGGCGCAGGCGGATCTGACAGAGATACTGTCTGACGCGGGGATGGATTATGAGATTTTCGATCAGGTGGAGGAGAATCCATCTACCCGGACGATTATGCAGGCCTGCAGGTCGGCCGATGTCGCTGACTGCGACTTTGTGGTTGGAATCGGGGGCGGTTCCCCTCTGGACGCGGCCAAGGCGATTGCCCTTATGCTGGCTCATCCTAATTGGAAGGAGGAGAAGCTTTACCAAAATGGACAGGATAACAGCCATTTGCCCCTGGTCTGCATTCCGACGACCTGCGGGACGGGATCAGAGCTGACCGGAGTTTCCGTCTTGACCCGCCGGGAGCAGGGCTTGAAGGGGTCCATTCCCTATGTGCTCTTCCCGGATCTTGCCTTAGTCGACGGCAAGTATCTGGCAAAGGCGCCGAAGCGTCTTATCGCCAACACGGCCACAGATGCCCTGGCGCATCTGATAGAGGCCTATGCCAATACCGGGGCGGATGACTACACCCGTATGCTGGTCGATCGGGGTCTTGAGGTCTGGGCGGAGAGTAAGAACTTCCTTCTGGGGCTTGAAGAGGCGGATGATGCGCGCTACAGCCGCCTGATGCTGGCCTCCAGCCTTGCGGGCATGTCCATAGCCCAGGCCGGGACCACGGTGCCGCACGGGCTCTCCTATAACCTGACTTTGGAGGCGCAAATTCCGCACGGAATTGCCGTCGGCTACTTTCAGGCAGGATATCTGAGAGAGTGTCCCGCGCAGATGAGAGACCACCTGCTTGAAAAGGCGGGATTCGCGAGCCCTGGGGATTTGGACGCTTTCTTCCGACAGATCTGTCAGGTGCCTCAGGTCAGCCAGGAAGTCCTTGCCCATTGTCTGACCGCTGTGATGAATACGCCGGCCAAGCGAGAGATCTGCCCATTCGACGCGAACGAGCAGGTGCTCAGGAGGATAGCTGGACTTAAATAAAAAGAATTTTGTAAGAAATATCAAGGGCGAAAAAGGGCACCCAGCGGTACGGCAAAACAGCGGAACAGATCGAAACAGCGGAACAGATCGAAACAGAGGAAAACAGATCGAAAATGCCGTAGGAAAAGGGATCGGAGGGAAAGATGCCCCGTGAGAATGCAATGACAACCCTCTGTTATCTTGAGAGAGATAACAGCTATCTTATGCTGCATCGGGTCAAGAAGGAGAAGGATGTCAATCGGGACAAGTGGATTGGAATCGGCGGGCATTTCGAGGGGACGGAATCCCCAGAAGAATGCCTGCTCAGAGAGTGCAGGGAGGAGACCGGACTAACCCTGACCTCATACCGTTATCGGGGCCTGGTCACCTTCATTTATGACGGCAGGGCCGAGTACATGTCCCTTTTTACGGCGGACGCCTGGACGGGACAGATGCACGACTGTGACGAGGGACAATTGGAATGGGTCAAAAAGAATGAGATTGGCCAGTTGAATCTCTGGGAGGGAGATCGAATTTTCTTTGATCTCCTGGAAAGGAATCAGGCCTTTTTCTCTCTGAAATTGGTCTATGATGTCGACGGGCGGCTTCTGGAGGCCGCCCTGGATGGCAAGAGACTGGCGTATGATCCGGCAGTTGGCACAGGAGAGCGCTGAAGGATGATACAGAGAAGTTGATTGAGATACAGAGAAGCTGATTGAGAGAATTTATCTGTTGGCGAAAGAGAAATGGCCATGCAGACAGGGGTCGGAGAAATGACGAAGGTTCAGAATGCGAATGGGAACAGAGCAAAGACGATGAAGGTTCAGAGCGCGAATGGGAATAGAGCAAAGACGATGAAGGTTCAGAACACGAATGGGAACAGAGAAATGTTTGATCGGATTATCCTGGCCAGTCAGTCGCCCAGAAGAAGAGAACTTCTGGCACAGCTGGGGCTCTCGTTTGAGGTGATGCCGGCATATGGAAAAGAGCGTTCCGACGCGCAAGATCCCGGGGTCCGTGTGGAAGAGCTGGCAGCCGCCAAGGCCAGGGAGGTCGCCGGACGACTGGAAAAAGAACCCGACAGAGAGAGGCTGATCATCGGGGCGGATACGCTTGTTGTCAAGAATGGGGAGATTCTGGGGAAACCCAGGGATGAGGAGGACGCGAAGCGGATGCTGGCCCTGTTGTCCGGGACAGCTCACCAGGTCTGCACCGGTCTCTGCCTGATCCTGATCAAGGGGGATCAGCGGGTAGAAAGGCATTTTCACGAGACGACACACGTTAATTTTGCGGAGATGACAGATAAAGAAATTGACGACTATGTCGCTTCCGGGGATCCTATGGATAAGGCGGGAGCTTATGGAATCCAGTCCGGGGCGGCCCGCTTTGTGACGGGGATACAGGGGGATTACAGCAATGTCGTCGGCTTGCCGCTCTCAAGACTCTATCGGGAGATGAAGCAGCTCAAGAAAGCGCCTGAAGGAAAAGCTGATAGAGAAGCTGCCTGTGAAGGAAAGAGCCGTGAGATAAAAGAAATGGAGGTCGCTACAAATCAGAAAACGGGAGAGGTCGCAGATCAGAGAGAGAGGGGAGCTGCTGTGGATCAAAAAGCGGGGGAGACCGCTGCAGAACAGAAAGATGGGAGAGCCGGACGGGGAGACGGGAAGGAAGCCAGGTCCCGCCTGGACCTGCAGTTCGATTTTTTGCGGGAGCTGGATCAGGAGAAGAGTATTTTCCGCCAGAATTATATCGGCCATCACGCGCGTCGGGAAAATGACGCGGAGCATGCCTGGCATATGGCGATCATGGCGGCTGTTCTCCGGGAGTACGCCAACGAGGAAGTGGATATGGAGAGGGTTTTGCTCATGATCCTTCTCCACGATGTCGTGGAAATCGACGCGGGAGATACCTATGCCTATGATGAGGAGGGGAAAAAGAGCCAGAAGAAGAGAGAGATGGACGCGGCGGACCGTATTTTCCATATTCTGCCGCCGGATCAGGAAGAGTTCTTCCGCGGTCTTTGGGATGAATTCGAGGCCTGGGAGAGCCCGGAGGCCAGGTTTGCCCGGGCCTGTGATAATTTCCAGCCTATGATGTTAAACCGCATGAACGGGAGTCAGTCCTGGCTTGATCACGGAGTCAGTCTCAGCCAGGTCCTGGAGAGAAACGCCCGCTCCGGGGAGGGAGCCAGGGAGGTCTGGAACTATGCCTATGCGCATTTTATTGTCCCGGGGTTGACGGAGGGAAAGCTCAGAGACGACCGTGAGGAGCTGCGCGGACAGCAAAGGATTAATCCGTGAGGCATATATTGTTTTTTAAAAAAATAAAATAAAGATACATGCGGGGGAACAAGAGGAAAATGTACAAAATTAAAAACAATTAACCGAAATTAACGGAAGTTTGTCCGAAACTACCCGAGAATCCCCCCAAAAAGTAAAATTTTATGTTTCATCCTTTTCGACAAAGAGTATAATAGTTTTTGAGAAAAACATAGGCAAAATGCCTAAGGTTAGGTTTGTTTTTCTGAAGGGAGGAACGAAATGATTAGCTTTTTGTTGTGTCTGGCGATTCTGATCGCCGCCTACTTTACCTATGGTAAACTGGTAGATCAGACCCTCGGACCGGATGACCGGGAGACGCCGGCAGTTGAGATCAATGACGGCGTCGACTATGTGGTGATGCCGCAGTGGAAACTTTTCCTGATCCAGCTGCTCAACATCGCGGGTCTGGGGCCCATCTTCGGAGCCATGCAGGGTGCCCTCTGGGGTCCGGTGGTCTTCCTCTGGGTCACCTTCGGTACCATGCTGGCCGGCGGTGTCCACGACTATTTCTCCGGAATGCTCTCCGAGAGAAACCGCGGCGCTTCTATTTCTGAGGTGACCGGAATCTATCTGGGCGGCGGCATGAAGAATGTGATGAGAGTATTCTCCGTCGTTCTTCTGGTCATGGTAGGAACCGTATTTGCTGTCGGCCCCGCAGGCCTGATTGTGCAGCTGGTCAAGGAGAAGGGGGCAAGCGGAATTCTGGCGCAGACCACCTTCTGGCTGGCGATTGTTCTGGCCTACTATTTTATCGCGACCTTCATCTCCATTGATAAGATCATCGGCAAGATCTACCCGGTCTTCGGTATCTGCCTGATTATCATGGCAATCGGTGTCGCCATCGGTATTTTCACCGGCGGACATCAGATTCCTGAGATCTGGTCTCACTTCTATAACATGCATCCCAAGGCAACGCCGATCTGGTCCTTTATGTTCATCACGGTTGCCTGCGGCGCGATTTCCGGTTTCCATGCCACCCAGTCTCCTCTGATGGCCCGCTGCTTAAAGAGTGAGCGTCAGGGTCATTTCGTATTCTACGGAGCCATGGTTGCCGAAGGTATTATTGCTTTGATATGGGCCGCCGCAGGATGCTCTCTCTACGAGGTTACCGGTGGTCTTAACACAGGACTTGCCGCTGTTCTTGCTCATGGTCAGTCCGCAGCCATTTATGATGTCTGCATCAAGACCATGGGACCTGTCGGCGTCGTCCTGGCTATGCTTGGTGTTGTGGCCTGCCCCATCACCTCCGGCGATACCGCTTTCCGTTCCGCAAGGCTTACCCTTTCCGACTGGTTCGGTGTCAGCCAGGAGAAATATAAGAACCGCCTGATGCTCTGCGTGCCTCTTCTGGGTGTGGGCGCTATCCTCGGTTTCGGCAATACCTTCGGTGTGATCAACTATACGGTCATCTGGCGTTACTTCAGCTGGACCAACCAGACTCTGGCTATGATTGTCCTCTGGGCAGCAGCTATGTATCTGGCCAAGGAGAAGAAGAACTTCTGGATCTGCGCATTGCCGGCGACTTTCATGTCCGCCGTTTCCATCACCTACTTCGTGATGGCTCCGGAGTGCCTGGGACTGATTCCGGCACTGAAGCAGAATACCATGGTGGCTTATCCCGCAGGTATTATTGTTGCTGTGATCTTCTTCGCTATCTTCTTAAGAGCAGCGAGAAAAGAGCAGAGTAGGGCATAAGATTTGTTGATTTATGACAATGGAATGCTCGCGAAGCGTGTATTCCATTGCTCATGACAATTGAATATTCGCGGAGCGTATTTTCAATCGTTTGACAGAGACCTTTGAGCAGGGTGCTTGAGGGTCTCTTTTTTCGATCAAATCGCCGCAGTATGTGCATTTGATGACTCAAAGTAATAGAATACTTATGGAATGCATATTCTGTTGTTACAGGAAGGAATATTATGGGACAGTGTTGTAATCCGAAAATACCGGAGGAAAAAGAAGAAGCTCTTCAGGGTGGCCCGAAGCATGTGCTCTTTGCTCCCCGAAGGGATGGAATGAAAGAATTGGCCAGGGATGTCCTGAAGGCAGACCTTAAGAAATGCCGCCGGATCGGGGTCTGTGGTCTGGGGGATCGGGCCATCTATCTTGCCACTTATTTCCGCGACAGAAGCCGCTATATCTGCTATGAGGATATTGCCCGGGTCTATAAGAGGGTGGCCATGTCCAAGGGGGGATTCAGCGGCAAGGGAATTTTTGGCTCTATGGCTTATCTGGTTGTCGTCCTTCGAGATGGGAGCGAGCGGGTCAGCCGCATGAAGTATGAGGATCAGGTGGATTCCTTTCTGGCGATTTTTTGCCAGGAACATCCCGATATTCCCATCTATACGGTTGAGGGGGAGAAGAAGATCAGAGAAGCGGAGGAAAAAGAGCGTGCCCGCTATCTGTCAGAACTCAGCCCTCAGGCAGAAGAGGCAGTGCGGCAGTTGCAGAGAGCGAAAGATTATCTCGAGAAGAAGCCGGAGCTGTCAGAGGGATTGACCCTGTCTGCCAGAAGAAAACGTATCGTTGAGGGGATCAATCCGTCTTATCGTGCTCTTGCGATTGTAATCGCCCTGTTGGGGCTGGCAGCTCTTCTTTTCGGGATCTATGCCTTCGTCAGGGGAATGGGGCTTGCCATGTACTTCCTGCTCTTCGGTTTCTCTGCGGTCTTCCTGGTGATGTCCAGCCAGATCTTGCCCTGGGGGAATATGACCAGAAGAGGGGCGGAAGAAGTCTGGGAGACGGCAAAACAGACCATGGCGGACTATCTGTCCGGCTATGACAGGAAATTCCCTCTGCCGGCCTCCTATGCGCATCCTATTACATTGGAGCGGATGATTCGTGTTCTTCGCGAGGGAAGAGCTGTGACGGTTGAACAGGCCTACGAGCAGATGAAGGAAGATTTAAAGAAGCTCAATGCTGACGTCAAGGTGAGCCAGAAGGAGTATGAGGAGGTAGTGGCTATCAAGTCCATGTTTCTTCTGGAGAATTACAGTTAGGAATGTGGCACAATGATTTTTTGGGCTGAGAGTGAGCGTTCGACTGTGAAAGATCGAAAACACAGATTCGGATCTCAATAAAGATCAAGTGCAGGCGGTTCATTGCTGTTGAAATCCAGCTGCTGTATTTGCAGGTTTTCTCCTCGGGATAACTGTCAGAAACAGCGGCTGGGTTTTTATGATTTTTCTGTTCCAAAAGCTTTGATAAGCGTCTTTAAGGAAGATAAAAACATATTCAAGAAAATAAAGTAATCAAAAGGTTTTTAATGAGAATGAGTTTTATCAAAGCCTTTGCCGGGCGGGAGGAGCAAGAGAGTTATAATTATCCTGTGATCTGAAATGATGAGACCGGGATTTACCGCGATAAAGACAGGAGAAGGCGGGGATGAAGAAGCATACAGCACTTGAATTTCGCTACTACAATATGCCGACGGGCTCTTATATTCTGCCGCTCTACGGTGATAGCTGGAGAAGAGAGTACGGTTGGGATACGGGGGATACCCAGCATTTTCACAATTACTTTGAACTTGGTTTCTGCCATGAGGGCAAGGGGGAAGTGCGTATCGAGGATCGGGTTCTTCCCTACGGCGGCGGAATGTACACAATGATTCCGGCCCATATCCCCCACACGACGAAAAGCGCATCCGGCAATCAGTGCTATTGGGAATACCTTTTTGTGGATATCGATGGCTTTTTGGGGGAGAAGCTGCAGATGGATTCCAGGCAGAAGATGGAATATACGCAGGCCCTGAACCACCGTGGAACGATTCGCACCATGAAGAATCATCCCCAGGCGGGACGCCTGGTCTTGAAAATCCTGGATGAATTTCGTCAAAAGAAGCCGTACTATGAGGAGGCGGTCAATGCAGCCTTCTATGCTCTGATTATAGAGATGCTTCGTCTTGACATTAAAAGCGGAGGCGTAGGGCAGGGGATACGGATGAACAGTTCGGTTGAGATGGCTCTGCAGTACATGGGCAGCCACTACAGCCAGAATCTGAAAGCGGCCCAGATCAGCCGGGCCTGCGGGCTCAGCGAAAGTCATTTTCGCCGTACCTTCGAAGAGGTGATGGGGGTGCCGCCTATGGATTATCTCAATCTGATCCGTATCCAAAACGCCTGCACTCTTATCAACGAAAAGAATTTGTCTATGGAGGAGATTGCCGGAAAGGTTGGATATCAGACTCCTTCTACATTTAATCGTAATTTTAAGCGGATTACGGGAATGCAGCCCCTGCGCTGGAAGCAGGAAATCTCTGGTCACCGGGGACGGATCGCAGACTTCAATGTCAAGGTGCTCAAGGGTTGGGATTACGAATAGTTGAATTTGCAAAAAAACAAATCAGATATCAAAACAAATTCCCCTTTCGATGAAATACTATACGAATATGTTAAAAAGATTGGAAATTCACCAGCGAGATTTGTGCGAATTTCACAGAGAAAGGGGTTTGTATGAGACGCAAGTTACTGTCATTTTTATTGATGGGAACCATGGCTGCGACCGCATTTGCCGGTTGCGGATCTGGAGGAGGCAAGACGTCTGACAGCGGTTCCGGCGACAAGGGAGCCAATACATCAGCTGAGGATGCCCACACCCTGTCTGTTTATGCCTGGGATGCCAACTTCAATATTCCTGCCCTCAAGGCCGCAGAGAAGGCTTATCAGAAGAAGGACAAGGATTTTAAACTGAATGTGATTGAACAGACTCAGTCCAGTGATAATGAGCAGGCTGTCACTCTGGCGGCTTCTTCCAAGAAGTATGACGCGCTTCCGGATATTATGCTCTTCCAGGATCACTCCATTGAGAATTTCGTCAATTCCTATCCGGATGCCTGGCAGGATGTGAATGATGCCAAGATCAACTGGAATGATTTCAGTCAGGAGAAGCTGAGCTTCTCTACCATCAAAGACAAACATTATGGAGTTCCCGTCGACAACGGAACGGTCATTTCCGCCTACCGTGTTGATCTGCTCCAGCAGTGCGGATACACCATCAAGGATCTGACTGGAATTTCCTGGGATCGCTTCATTGAGATTGGAGAGGATGTCTACAACAAGACCGGCAAGTATCTCTTCTCCCAGAATGCGGATGGCAATGATCTTCCCTACATGATGATGCAGGCAGAGGGACAGTCCAGGTTTAAGGACGGCAAGCCCAACTTTGTTAACAATGAGACTTTGATCAAGGTTATGGAGACCATCAAGAAGATGCAGGATCATCATGTTCTGTATCTGGCAAATAACTGGACAGATTATACGGATCAGACCATCAAGGGCGATATGGTGGCCGGTGTGATTAACGGCAACTGGATTATTCCCACCATTGAACAGGTGAAGGACAATTCCGGCAAGTGGGAGATTACTACTATGCCGACTCTGGCCGGCGGCAAGGATGGCTATGCGGCCAATGGCGGTTCATCTCTCTATATCACAGCTAACTGCAAGAAGCCGGATCTGGCCAAGGATTTCCTTGCTTACACCTTTGGTGGAGGAGAGGGCTCACAGGAGACCTATGATGGAGCTCTGAAGGATGGCGGTGTGATCACTACCTGTATTTCCGCAGGCAAGTCAAGCGCTTATAATGACGGCGTCGCTTATTTCAATAACCAGCCGATTTATTCCACCATTGTTGGGATGGGGGCTAAGGTTCCGGTTGTTGAACAATCCAGGTATGAGTATGAGGCGCGGACACAGATCGGCACCGCAATTCAGCAGGTCAGCCAGGGGACAGATATTAAGGAGGCCTTAAAGACCGCGGAAGATCAGGTGAACTTCACGATGCAGGGTGGCGCCAAGTAACTTTCACGCAGGATAGAAGAGGGCTGTGAAAAAACAAAGGACATCGATCATATCTCGCAGTCATATTGGAACGAAGGCGCGTATATGGTGGTTGATCTCAGTTTTTTCACGGCTCCCTTTTTGCTCATGACAGTCGGATACTTGCAGAAGGAAGCCTCATCCGAGTACTTCATACAGAGAGGATGGATTTACTATGAGAAGCAGAAGTGTTGAGAGAAAGCAGGGCAGAGCCGGATGGTGGTTTTTGACACCGGCGACAATCCTGATTTTTATCATGAGTTTTTACCCCATGGTGCAGGCCCTGATTACGTCATTTCGAACCGGTTCCAGTTCCAACATGACCTGGGCGAATCCGCTGACCGTCAATTACAGCAGGATGTTCCAGGACAAGATCTTCATGACAGCGATGGGAAACACCTTCCTCTACCTGATTATCCAGGTTCCCATTATGCTTATCCTGGCCATGCTGCTGGCCCAGCTGCTGAACAACAAGAATCTGAAGTTCAGGGGTCTCTTTCGAACCTTGATCTTTCTTCCCTGTGCAACATCTCTGGTATCTTATGCACTGATCTTTCGCGCTCTTTTCGCGACTCAGGGTCTGGTCAATAGTGTCCTGATGAATCTGCATCTGATCAGCGCCAATATCAACTGGCTGGGAACGCCCAAAACGGCTAAGGCAGTGATTATTTTGGCTTTGATCTGGAGATGGACCGGTTATAATATGGTCTTCTATCTGGCCGGTCTTCAGAACATCGACTACTCGGTTTACGAAGCGGCTAAGATTGACGGGGCTTCGAACTGGAAGACATTCTGGCATATTACGGTACCTCTTTTGAAACCGACAATTATTATGACAAGCATTATGTCCATCAATGGTACCCTGCAGCTCTTTGATGAGTCCATGAATCTGACCATGGGCGGCCCGGCTAACGCGACGATCACCATGTCTCACTATATCTACAACAATTCCTTTGGACAGGGCGTTTCTAACTTTGGCTATGCATCTGCCATGTCTTTTTTGGTGTTCGTTCTGGTGGCAATCCTGTCTTTGATTAATATGAAAGTAGGTGATTCCCGTGACTAAGAGATATGCTTCCGCGACGCAGCGGCGACTGATTCCCACATATATTTTCCTGATCCTCTGGTCGCTTTTTTCAGTCTTTCCCATCTTCTGGATGGTCACAGCGGCCACCAATACAAGCTTAGATGTGGCGAAGGGCAAACTCTGGTTCGGAAATCAGGCCCTGATCAATTTCCATCATTTGCTTGCCAGAGCGGATCTCTTCGGCGGTCTGGGAAATTCCTTTCTCTACGCCGTGGTACAGACCCTCCTGGCGATTCTGATCTGTTCTCTGGCAGGTTACGGATTTGAACTCTATCATTCTCCCAGCAAGGACCGTCTCTTTGGAGTTCTGCTTTTAGCTATGATGGTTCCCCAGGTGGCGACAATGATTCCTCTCTTTCGGATGATTGCCTCCGCAGGTCTGCTCAACTCTGTCTGGGGCTTTATTCTTCCCACTTTGTCCACCCCCTTTCTGATCATGCTCTTTCGCCAGAACTCCCGCAACTTCCCAAGAGATATCATGGCGGCGGCCAGACTGGACGGGCTCTCAGAACTGCAGATCTACTTCCGTATGTATATGCCTGTTATGAAGGCCACCTATGCCGCAGCCGGTGTCATCACCTTCATGAATGCCTGGAACGCCTATCTCTGGCCCAAGGTCGTTATGACAGACAACAGGGCGCAGACCATGCCCATGTTAATTGCCAGTCTGGCCAGCGGGTACACGGTGGACTACGGTCTTCTGATGATTGGGGTTCTCTTCTGCACGGTTCCCACGCTGCTTGTATTCTTCGTGCTGCAGAGACAGTTTGCTGAGGGAATTACAGGGGCGGTCAAGTGATGACCGGCACAGAAACCAATCAGATGATGTCAGTCAAAAGATGTTAATCGGAAGATGTCAATCATAGGATGTCAATCTTCCCAAGATCAGAAGATGAAAGCGTCTTCAGAAGATAAGAACGTCTACAGAAGATCAGGAGACAAGAACGAGGAGACTTATGAAGGAGTTTGATTACAATATCGTGGCTGATCCCGGGATTTTTCAGCAGAACCGCCTGGAAGCGCATTCGGATCACCGCTTCTACGCCAGCAAAGAGGAGATGAAGAGTGACCGTTCTTCCTTTTGCTATTCATTAAATGGAGATTGGAATTTCGCCTTTGCCCCCAACTGGGCGGCGGCAGACAGGAATTTCTTTCGTATGGAGGCAGACTGCCATGCCTGGAAGACCATCCCGGTACCGGCCCATATTCAGATGGAAGGGTACGGAGTTCCCCAGTACTGTAATACCCAGTATCCCTGGGACGGCAAAGAGGAGCTGATGCCGGGACAGATTCCCTCCATTGATAATCCGGTGGCCTCTTATGTCAAGTACTTTACCCTGCCCCAGGACTGGCTGTCCCTTTCGTCTGAGAGGCCCGCGGGCGATCGCAAAGAGGGAGAGACTCTGCGGGAGAATGCGGCATCTGTAGAGAATTCGGCACTTGTGAAGAATCCAGTCTACATCAGCTTTCAGGGGGTGGAATCCGCCCTCGCTCTCTGGTGTAACGGGCATTATGTGGGTTATTCGGAGGATTCCTTCACTCCCTCTGAATTCGACCTGACTCCCTATCTTCTGGCTGGGGAGAATAAGCTGGCTGTCGCGGTCTTCCGCTTCTCTGCAGGATCCTGGTATGAGGATCAGGACTTCTTTCGCTTTTCCGGCATTTTCCGGGAGGTATTTCTCTATACGGTTCCAAGGCTCCATCTCAGAGATCTCAAACTGACCAGCAGTCTTGCGGACGATTTTGCCACCGGCAGTCTGAACGTGGAAATGAAGCTGCAGGGGGCTTGTCCGGGAGCTGTCGCAGAGCTTGTATTGATGGATCAAGAGCGGGAGGTCTGCGGGGAGCTAAAAGTCAGCGAATGTGCCGGAGCCGGAAGCGACTGCGCGCGTGCAGACAGGGCAAGTGGACAGAGCGATGACTGCGCGCAGGCAGACAGGGCAAGTGGACAGAGCGACGACTGCGCGCGTGCAGGCAGGACAAGTGAACAGATTGACGATTGCGCGCGTACAGGAAGAGAAAAAGAACAGAGCGACGATTGCGCACAGGCAGTGGATGAGAAAGCGGGCAAGGCTGGGATCAGACGCTGCGGGGCAAGTCTGAGCCTAGATGAGCCGAGACTCTGGTCCGCCGAGGATCCCTATCTCTACCGCCTTCAGATCCGTCTTTTAGATTACGACGGGCAGCTGCTGGAACTGATTGAGGAGCCGGTGGGCTTTCGCCGATTTGAGCTCAGAGAAGGGATCATGTGTCTCAACGGGAAGCGAATCGTCTTTAAGGGGGTCAACCGGCATGAGTTCAGCTCCGTCAGGGGAAGGGCAGTCTCGAAAGAGGATATATGGAATGATCTGCTGATCATGAAGCGCAACAACATCAATGCGGTCCGAACCAGTCATTATCCCAATCAGTCGGTCTTCTACCGCTATTGCGACCGGCTGGGTCTCTATGTGATCGACGAGACCAATCTGGAGACGCACGGGGTCTGGGAGTCCATTATAATTGGAGCCAACGACCTGTCGGCCGCGATTCCCGGAGACCGGCCTGAGGCCTATGCCATGGTGATGGACCGGGCCAGGTCTATGTACGAGAGGGATAAGAACCATGCCAGTATCCTGATCTGGTCCTGCGGGAATGAGTCTCTCGGCGGTTCGGTTTTCTATGAGATGAGTCAGCATTTTCGGCGCTGGGATCCCTCCCGCCTGGTTCATTACGAGGGGGTGACTCATGACAGCCGCTATCCGGACACGACAGACATCTATTCAACCATGTATTACTCTGTGGATCAGATCCGGCAGACCTTAAAGGAGACAGATAAGCCCTACATCAGCTGTGAGTATGCCCACGCCATGGGCAACTCCTGCGGAGCGATGCATAAGTACACGGATCTGACGGATACAGAGCCCCGCTATCAGGGAGGCTTTATCTGGGACTTCGCGGATCAGTCCATTACGACTAAGAATCGCTTTGGCGAGGACTATGAGGCCTATGGCGGCGACTTCGGCGATCGCCCCTGTGATTACTCTTTCTCCGGTAACGGCATTGTCTACGGGGGAGAGGGACATGGGGCCTCCCCCAAGATGCAGGAGGTCAAGTATAACTACCGCAGTATCCGGCTGACCTTTTGTGACAGACAGGTTACTATCTGCAATGACAACCTCTTCACAGATCTCTCTGCGTACGAGTCTGTCGCTGTGCTCAAGAGGGAGGGCAAGCTGATCGCGCAAATGCCCCTGCAGCTTTCTCTGGCTCCTATGTCAGAGAAGAGCATCGAGCTTCCGATTCCGATTCCTCAGGAAGAGGGAGAGTATGTGGAGGAGATTTCTTTCCGGCTCAGGGAGGATAGGGCCTGGGCCAAAGCAGGACACGAGGTTGCCTATGGACAGGGAGTCTACGGGGCATTTGACAGCAGCGCCCTGCTGGCGAAGAGGGCATATGCACCAAAAGACAGCTGCGTGTCAGGAGATGGCTGTGAGATAAAAAGTGGCTGCGAACTGGGAAACGGCGAAGCCCTGCCTGATAAAGCTGTAGCGAAAAATCAAGAAGAAAATGCGGCTGAAAAAAAACGGCCACAGGGCAGACAGCGTCTGGTTGGAGATGGAAAGAGCAAGCTTCGTATCGTCAGGGGCTGGATGAATACCGGCGTTTACGGAGAGGATTTCTCTGTCCTCTTCTCCGGGCGCTTCGGGGGAATAGTTTCCTATTGCTACAGGGATAAAATGCTCTTTCGCGATATTTCCCGCCCCAATTTCTGGCGCCCCATGACAGAGAATGATCTGGGGAATATGCAGCCCTTCCGGTCAGGCCAGTGGAAGATCGCCAGCAGCTTTTCCTCTATGATGAAGGAACACGGCAGGGCGGCTGACTACTATCGAGTTGAGGAGTTGGAGGATTCTGTCAGAGTGACCTACACGTATCACCTGGCCACAAGCCTGAGCCGGGACTGCTTTTTGAGCTACCAGGTCTATTCCGATGGCAGCGTGGCCTGCCATTTGGAGATGGAGCCGACAGCGGAGATCGGTCAGCTGCCGGAGTTCGGCCTGCTCTTTACCATGGATGCCGATTATGAGAAGCTGCGCTGGTATGGAAGAGGACCCCAGGAGACCTATGCGGACCGTCCGCATGGAAAGCTTGATCTCTTCTCCAATCGGGTGGCGGACAACATGGCCAGGTATCTGCGTCCCTCTGAGTGCGGCAATAAGATTGACGTCCGCTGGGCTGAGTGTATGGATACAGAGGGGCATGGCGTCCTCTTTGCGATGGCTGACAGTCCCTTCCATTTCTCAGCTCTGCCCTATTCTCCGGATATGATCGACTGTGCCCAGCACGCCTATGAGCTGCCCCGGGTGGATAAGACCTGGATTCGGATTTCCAAGGCCCAGATGGGCGTTGGAGGCGATGACAGCTGGGGCGCTCTTGTACATCCGGAATACTGCATCGACAACAGCAGGAAGCTGGAGTTTAATTTTATCTTCCGGGGAATTTGAGGGGACAGATTTCATTTGCGCTCGGAAGGTCTTGGACAGCAGCTTTCGTCCCGGCGGCCAGATGTCATTTATGTTTGGCATATTTGGGTCAGGTCTGAGGACAGCATCCGTGCCTGGGGATAGGTGCCATTTATGTCCGGCGTATTTGAGGCATGTCTGGGGACAGGATCCGCCTCTGGCGGATCCGGGGAGATGAGCAGCTGCTCTTGACGGCCAGATTTTGCGCCTGGCAGGGATTGAATTATAGGAAAAAATCCAATACGATAGAGGAGGTCTTATGAGAGGCCTCTTAAGGGCGGCCGTGGCGGAATTGGCAGACGCGCAAGATTTAGGTTCTTGTATCTTTCCGATGTATGGGTTCAAGTCCCATCGGCCGTATATTTTATGACAGCAACGAAAGCAGTCACCTGTCTTGCAGATGCTCATCGAGAGCGAAGGCAAGCGCGGGTGGCTGTTTTTGTGGCGATGGCTATAGAATCGATACCTGTTCAAGCAGGCAATATCCAGAATTGCGTCAAATTAACGCACAATTTATGCGACACATAACATATGAGGGCAAAGAGGTCAATATAGGAATATGATGTATTAAAAGAAAAAACGCATACAATATCTAGTGCTTTTTTGTGATACTTGTACATAGACAAGAAATCGGCAAGCCCCTATAATGATTCTCGTACGACAAATTGATTATGATATTGATACAGTTTTTGGACGAAAACGGGGAGGAAGAAATGTACGACGAGAGTCTGGATGGAAACATGGATGAGAGCAATCACATGGTCTATGTGATGAAGCGCTCCGGGGAGCGCGTGCCCTTTGATCTGGACAAGATCATCAAGGCGATTCAGAAAGCCAATAACGAGGAGGGAATTGTCTCTGAGCGGCTGACTGAGGGCGAGATTGCAGGTATGGCTTACGGCATTATGAAGGATGCCGAGAATACCGGTCGCGACCTGTCAGTTGAGGAGATCCAGGATAAGGTGGAAGACGCCCTCATGGGAAGCGGCAAGCACAAGGTGGCCCGTCTCTATATCACCTATCGCTACAAGCATAACGAGATGCGCAAGATGAGCGCAATCGATCAGAAGATCGCCGGTGTTGTCGAGCGGGAGAATGAGGAGGTCAAGCAGGAGAACTCCAACAAGAACCCGACCGTTCTGTCTGTCCAGCGTGACTATATGGCCGGGGAGTGGTCCCGCTACTACACCAACCGCTATCTGCTTCCGGAAGATATTGTGGCGGCTCATAAGAACGGGATCATTCATTTTCACGATGCCGATTATTTCGCCCAGCATATGCACAACTGCTGTCTGGTAAACCTGGATGATATGCTGCAGAACGGGACCTGCATTTCCGGCACCCATATCGACACGCCCCACAGCTTCGCGACGGCCTGCACGGTCGCTTCGCAGATCGTGGCCCAGGTGGCATCCAGCCAGTATGGCGGACAGACCATCACTATGTCTCACCTGGCGCCCTTCGTCGATGTCAGCCGCAGGAAGATTCGAAACCGTCTGAGTGAGGAACTGGCAGAGGCCGGTGTTGAGATCTCTGAGGATAAGTTCAACGAGCTGGTGGAGAAAGAGGTTCGCAAGGAGGTTGAGTCCGGCTGCCAGACCATCCAGTACCAGCTGATTACCCTCCAGTCCACCAACGGTCAGGCTCCCTTCGTCACAGTCTTCATGTACCTGCATGAAGTACCTGAAGGCCGTCAGCGTGATGACTTGGCTATGGTCATTGAGGTGATGCTCCGCCAGAGAATCCAGGGGATCAAGGACCGCAGAGGCAACTATATTACGCCGGCATTTCCCAAGCTCATCTATGTCCTGCAGGATGACAATGTGGAGGAGGGAAGCAAGTACTTCTATGTGACCAGGCTGGCTGCGGAGTGCACCGCCAAGCGCATGGTGCCCGATTATATCTCCGAGAAGAAGATGCTTGAGTACAAGGGAGATGTCTATCCCTGCATGGGCTGCCGGAGCTTTTTGACACCGGATCGTTTCACGGATGCCGGGGTTGGCAATATCGGCAAGGCCGGCAATTACGATGAGAAGAAGCACAAGTACTACGGACGCTTCAATCAGGGAGTTGTCACCATCAATCTGGTCGACGCGGCCTGCTCCTCCGGGGGAGACGAAGAGCTCTTCTGGAAGATCATGGAGGATCGGCTGGATCTTTGCCACAGGGCCATGCGGCTTCGCCATGAGCGTCTTCTGGGAACGCCCTCGGATGTGGCGCCCATTCTCTGGCAGGACGGCGCTCTGGCCCGTCTGGAGCCCGGGGAGACCATTGACAAGCTTCTTTACGACGGCTATTCCACCATGTCTTTGGGCTATGCGGGACTGGCCGAATGCGTCTACTATATGAGGCATGTCTCTCATACTTCCGACGCGGGCAAGAAATTTGGCCTGGCCGTCATGCAGCTGCTCAATGACAAGTGCAACGAGTGGAAGAAGATCGAGAACATCGACTACTCTGTTTACGGCACGCCTCTGGAGTCCACCACCTACAAGTTCGCCAGGTGTCTGCAGAAGCGCTTTGGTAAGATTCCCCATGTCACGGATAAGAACTATATCACCAACTCTTATCATGTCCATGTGGCAGAGGAGATCAATGCCTTCGACAAGCTGTCCAAGGAGGCCGAATTCCAGGTACTGTCTCCGGGCGGGGCCATCAGCTATGTCGAAGTCCCGGATATGCAGTCCAATATCCCTGCCGTGCTGGCAGTCATGAAGCATATTTACAATACGATTGTCTATGCGGAGCTCAATACCAAGAGCGATATGTGCGAGGTCTGCGGATTCGACGGGGAGATTCAGATTGTCAGGGATGAGACAGGCAAGCTGATCTGGAGATGTCCAAATTGCGGCAATACCGATCAGGCTCTGATGCATGTGGCCAGAAGGACCTGCGGCTATATCGGCACCCAGTTCTGGAACCAGGGAAGGACAGCTGAGATTGCGGACCGGGTTCTGCATCTGTAAGGGAAGATATACATGGCTGATATGCCACAGGGATGATGCAGAGGAAAAGTTAGGAACGGTCTTTTCTTCAGGAGGCCGGACAGGTCAAGGATCATAAAGGAAAAGAGGGATATGCCAGTCAAAGATGGCAGGATATCCCTCTTTTTGTGCGCGTTTGACGAAGAAGGTAAACAATGAATATTATATAAAAAAGCAAGCTGATCTACGGGGAGGAGAGATTGTGAAAAAAGTGGCCTTGGCAGGTTTGATTAACATTGAAACTACTGTGGCAATTGATAAATTTCCGATTGAATATGCCCCAATTGATTACAGGTTTTTTGGAGTTGAAACAACGGTTTCCGGGGTGGGATACAATGTTTCGAAAGCATTAAAAACCTTAGGTGATGAGGTGGATATTTTTTCAATCATCGGAAAAGATATATACAAGGCGGTAATTAAAGAGGAGTTCACAAGGGAAGAAATAGATCCAAGTTATGTTATTGACAGTATTGATGAGATTCCACAGTCAGTTATTTTTTATGATAAAGATGGTCGAAGAAAAATCAACCTTGATCTGAAGGATATTCAAGATGCAGAGTATCCAGCAGAAAATATAGAAAAGGCTTTGACCAGAGCAGATGTAGTGATACCATGTAACATTAATTTTGCTCGTCCGATTTTAAGAAAAGCAAAGGAAATGAATCAGGTAATTGCAACGGATGTACATGTGATCGGTGATGTCAAGGACGCATACAATAGAGAATTCATGGCGCTGTCTGATATTTTGTTTTTCAGTAATGAAAAGATAATAGGAAAAGAATATGCGTTTTTGGATCAAATCATAAAACAATACGATCATAAGATTATTGTTGTTGGTCTGGGGGAAAAAGGCGCTTTGCTTTATGTGCGCGAGGATGACAAAATCAAAGAATATCCGGCCGTTAACACAAGAGAGATTGTCAGCACAATTGGAGCTGGTGATTCACTGTTTGCATCCTTTATACATTTCTATATCAATGGACATAGCCCCTATGATGCGCTGCAAAATGCCATCGTATTTGCCTCCTACAAAATCGGAGAGAAGGGGGCTTCAAAAGGGTTTCTGACAGAGCGGCAACTAATGGAATGGAAGAAAAAAACGCACCAAGCAGACGGGGAAGAATATTTCTTGAGATGAAATCACCAATGATGTCACTGTGGACACATTGAAGGAGGGAGGGGAGAAGATCATGAAGTGTAAGAAGTATATCTTGCCAGGAATTCTGATTGGATGTTTGCTTTTTGGAGGCATTGTTATTGCGAGTCGTGATGATTTTTTCTTTGTTGCAAAGGTAGGGGATTTTGCGAAGACCCTTCGTCGAAATATCGAAGAAGGAGACACAGGAGAGATCCTCCTGAGAGGAGAACACGTGTCTGTTCAAAGGGATCAATATGAGCAGAGCAGGAAATTCTATTTAGCGATAGGTCTGGGAGAGAAAGAGGCAAGCGAGAGTGCTCTGGTCTACTGTAAGGAGTTCAACAGTCTCTACCATGAGGCGATCCGAAAGAACTACGATGTGTCTGATGGTGAGCTGGAGAAATATATTGATGAAATGAGAGAAAACTTTCATTCGGCAAATGTTTCGCCGGAGTCCGTACAGATTTACAGGGCGATTCTGAAGCAGTTCGACAGTGAAGACCAGTATTGGGAGTATCAAAAGAAGGTGTATCAGAAGCAGCTTCCAATCGAGAAGATGAATCGGGATCTGGAGGAGGAATTCTATCAGAAAAATCCGCAGGCTTCTTCCGAAGACTGGGAGAAAGAATTCCAGAAAATAAAAGATGAGCTTGTCCTCAAAGAGAATTTTCATAACTGACCGGGCAGCAACGAACCCGGGAGACCCAAAACCATAGCATAAAAGGGGAGGATATTCAGCCTGTCAACGGCTGAATATCGGGTTATAGGACAAAACGTGTTGATAGCTAATCCCATTGATCATAGAAGCTACCCACCTTATGGAAGTCGCTCCAGACGATAGCATCGCCCCATATCGAAAGACTTTTTTCTAGTTTTTGCTTCTCACTCATCTTTTTATATATGGCGGCAATGCTCTTATCTGTGGGCATTGTATTTAATATCTCAGATAACGAAAGCGGTTCTGGCGAATGCATATAGCACCACCAGTAAACCGCTTTTATTCATCTCTCGATCGAAAGCCCTCTATGGTTCCTTAACATCTCTCTTAAGAGTTGAAGTTCCTTAGAGCGATTGTCTATGACATGTGTTAATGAGCTTTTACATCTCCTACATAACCATCGTTGTGAGCCCGCTTTCGTCTTTCAAGATTTTACTCATCTCATTCTACAAATAGGACAATTGATCTGATCCATTTAATCCCCCCTTCAGTTCCTCTGTTTTTAGGAAGATTAAATCCCTTCGAAGCCTTTCTACTGGTGTGCATCCCGTCAAGTAGACAATTGAAAAACAAAAAAGTTTTCCTGTCCGGCATTAATGCCGGGCAGTTTTCATGCTGTCCCCAACAGTTTTATTTCATGGTATTCCATTGGGGTCATGACTTTCAGTTTTCTCTGTACACGTTTGCCCGTATAATAGGTCATATATTTTTCAATTGCTTTAAGAAGTTCTTCTTTCGTTCTGAACTTACGCCCATAGTACATTTCACGTTTCATGATTCCCCAGAAGCCTTCCTCGCCCCATGCATCAAAGACATGCCACCAGCGTCTAATGATACTTGCCTCTATGCCATAGGTCTTTCCTAATCTCCAAAAAGATACTCCCTGCTCCTCATGTTCTTTCAATACCTTAAGCTTGAATTCTTTCGTGTACTTCCTTCTCGACATGACAATGCTCCTCATATGGTGGATTTTGGATATTTCCAATGTCTACCATATGGGGAGCATATCATTTACAAGGGCTTGTAGGGGTTTTCATCAACACATTTTGTCCTATAACTCTGAATATCTTCCCCCTCCCTATGACAATGAAATGCCTGCGCAGCATAAATTCTCTTGCTTACATATGTCCGTCCCGGTGCATGGAGAACTTGTCCATGGGATAGTGTTTCAGATTTTCCAAAACCTTGCGGTCGTCCGCCTTATGCAAAAGGGCGGCCCGGGCCTTGTTGATCTCCATCTCCGTCTTGTGCTTGGAGGGGCCGCCTACACAGCCGCCGGGGCAGACCATCCCCTCGACAAAATCGGCGTCCAGCTTGCCCACCTTGAGCAGGGTCAGAGCCTTGCGGCACTCGTCACCACCGGCGCAGCGCATAAGCTTAATGTCGTCAGTGTCCTCACCCCGCTCCTTCATGCACTCAATAACAGCGTTGGCGACACCGCCGGAGCTGGCGAAGCGCTTGCCCCAGATCGAGGCCTCCTGATAGGGGTCGTCAACCGGCTTGGGTTCTACTCCCTTGGAGCGGAGCAGGGCGCGGAATTCTCCATAGGAAATGACCCAGTCGGCGGTATCGGGAACGGAAGTATCCTGGGATTCCGCTTTCTTGGCGATGCAGGGGCCGATGAAGACCGTCACGCAACCGGGGTGGGTGGCCTTGAGATAGCGGCTGACAGCCGTCATGGGAGAGACCGTCGAGGACATATTCTCCTTATACTGGTCAGGGAAGTGCTTTTGCAGCATGCGGATAAATGCCGGGCAGCAGGAGGTGGTCATCTTGCGGCCCTCCTTGCGGGCTTCGGACCACTCCAGAGCTTCATAGGCGGCTGTCATATCCCCCCCGAGACCGACCTCAACCATGTCGGAGAAGCCGATTTCCTTCAGGGCATTGCGAAGAGAAGCCATGGTAATTTCCTCGCCGAACTGCCCCTCGGTGGCGGGGGCGCACATGGCGATTACTTCCTTGCCTGCCTTAATGGCCTTGATGATCTGGACCAGATAGGTCTTGGAACCGATGGCGCCGAAGGGACAGGAGTGGATGCAGTGACCGCAGGAGACGCATTTCTCCTCATCGATCTTGCAGAATCCGTACTCGTCGAAGGTGATTGCTCCGACCGGACAAGCCCTCTTGCAGGGACGGGTCAGGTGAACGATGGCCTCGTAAGGGCAGTTCTTAGCGCACTGCCCGCACTCCTTGCACTTGGCCGGATCGATGTGCATGCGCAGGTCTCCCTCGCTGATCGCTCCGAACTTACAGGAATTGATACAGGCCTTGCCCAGGCAGAAGCGGCAGTTGTCCGTGACGGTATAGGTCTGCATGGCGCAGTCGTCACAGGCCGGGTCAATGACCTGGATGATATTGTTGCTCTCGCGGTTGGGAGAGGGGCAGAGGCCCTTGGCCAGGCGGATGCGTTCCCGGACAATCTCTCTCTCCTTGTAGACGCAGCAGCGGTATTTGGCCTTGGGACCGGGGCTGATCTCATAGGTCACCTTCTCCTCATTCTCCGGAGTTAATTGGTCGGCCCAGGCCAGTCTGGCGATCTCCTCCATGATATGGTGCTTGAGCGAGTTGATATTCTGATCGTTCTTAACCATAAGTCTCCTCCCATAAAATCTAAACCTAACTGCATTATAGCATAGGAATCTCGATGAAATGAGATATACGTGTATCTTTGCATATGCATCTGATAAAAAAATAACAGAATATCCTGCGGATGAAACCAGTTACGACCCTTTTTCTTCTGGGCTATATTGGCATCAAGATGATCTGGGAGGGAATTCATAGGCAGGAGGATCAGGAAGCGGAGGAACCTTCGCTCAGGAAGAGATGATCGTCAGATACAGGAGGGGAGGATACGGGAGATCTGTTTGACCATTACGGAATAGATTCATGTGCGGGCAGGGCAATCTCTACCAGATCAGGGAAATATTCCCGCAGCAGATTTGCTCTGTGGGCGGTGAAAATGACTGCTCTGCCGGATCGCATATTCGAAATATAGTGCAGGGCTTTCTGCGCATTCTTCTGATCCAGCCCGGTCAGGGGCTCGTCGAAGAGGAGGACAGGGGCGGCCGAGATGCAGGCTCGGGCAATCGCCACCCGTCTTTGCATGCCGCCGGAGAAATCACAGACGGGGATCTCCGGGTGGAAATCCTCACAGTCGAAGAGAGGAGCCAGGAGACGGGCGGCGGCCGGTCGGCTGATGCGCGCGGGATCAAGCAGGCGGAGATTATCTTCTGCGGAGAAGTCTAAGACAAGACGATTCTCCTGAAAGACAATGCCGGCGTGTCCGGCTTTTTTTAATATAGCCATAAGGAGGCTGGTCTTGCCGGAACCGGAGGGTCCGGTCAGAACATAGGTCCTGCCCGGGAGAAAGGAATAGGAAAAATCTTCCAGGATAGTCAGATCTTCATAGCCGATGCGAATATGATCCAGACAGAGGGGATAGAGATTAACTGCGCCGGACGGGATCTTGCGGGAAGGGGGAACGAATGAGGGAAAAGGACTTGCATGCATTTTTCTTTGCTTCGGTAGGATGATTGCCCGAAGCAAGGCAATCCAGCCCTTTTCCAGGAGCCAGGAGAGGAGAATGATGACGGCGGTCCAGGCCAGAAGCTGACCGGTCTCCAGGTAGATCTTGGACCGATAGAGGGCATTGCCCAGGGAGAAGGATGTTTGGCCGATGACTTCGGCGGCAACGCCGGACTTGATCCCCATGCCGATGGCTAAGGAAAAGGCGGAAAGCAGAGCGGGGAGACTTTCGGGCAGAAGAATGTAGCGCAGTCGGCTAAAGCGGGGAAGACGAAAAGCCGCAGCCATTTCCTGCATCTGCGGATCAAGAGCATCCAGAGCCTGCAGGCTGTTGATATAGAGAATAGGGAAGGTCACTAAGAGACTGATGACCAGGGCGATATTGTCACTTCCGAACCAGATCAGAAGGAGAATGACGAAGGCAGCTACAGGCACAGCCTTGATCATAGTGACAAAAGGGGAGAGGAAGTCTCGAACCAGATGACTTCGCCAGGAAGCGAAGGAGGCCGACAGGCCCAGCAGGCTGCCGAGAAAGATTCCCCCCGCGATTCGCAGGAGAGAGAATAAGACGCTTTTGGTGAATATGGGGTTTGCAGACAGGCGAAGCAGTTCCCTTCCGGCAGAAAGAGGACCGACCAGAAGGATCTCATTGTGAATCATCAGGCTTGCCGCCTGCCAGAGGAGAAGCCAGATGAAGATATAGATTGCCTTGCGTAGGATAGAATGTTTTTTCATGGGTCTATTTTATGATGAGAATTCCGGATTTTTCAAATGCTTCATGATAGTACAAAATAGTACAAAGAAACTCTTTGCCGCCCTAAAAAGCGGACGCGATTTAAGGTAGATTTAAGCCCTCCCCGCTATAACATAGCTAGTTACAGAGAGGAGGGCCTTATGACAACTTCCGCAAGAGCGTTCATTGTAATTGCCGTGATCTGTATGCTGGGATCCCTGATCCTCACGTCCCTGTAGATGACGGAATGAAGAGCAAGAAGCCAGGGAACAGAATATGGGAATGTGAACCGGATCTGCGCCTGCCGGCATCAGTAAGCCAGATAGTAGAAGTCATCCGCGGGCAGGTTGCCGCCGACAGACTGGGGATTGGCGTCGTGGAGAACCTTGAGATAGCCGGAGAGAGAGGTCTTCATCTCCTGGCCGACGACGGATTCAATGCTGCAGTGGGGGATGGCATTGGCGGCGATGGTGGGATTCTCAATGATTCCGTAATCGCTGACCAGCTTGGCGGAGTCGGGATCATTGTTGACGGACTCAACAGCAGCGGAGTGCTCCTCCATGAAGGTCTTGACAGCGTCGGCGTGATTTTTGAGGAAGTCCTTTCGAACAATGGTAACACCGGTCACAAGGGAGGAGTCAGAGACCTGGCTCCAGGAGGTGCCCAGAGAAAATGCCGTTGAAAGGGACTTATTCTTGGTCTCGGCAACCGTGACGAAAGGCTGGGGGAGAACAGCGATGGCATTGGAATCCTGAGCCAGGACGGCTGCAACCTCGGTGGCCTCGGACTTGAATTCCAGTTTGGCGTCCCTGACGTCATTTTTCTCCAAAAGATACTTGAGAACATACTCAGGAGAAGCGCCCTGGCCGGTGGTGTAGACGGTCTTGCCGGCCAGATCTTTGATGGACTTGACGGACTTGTCGCCGGTCACACAGTAGAGGACATTGCCGGTGTTGATGTCAATGACATTGACGCCGCCCTTGGTCTTGTTGTAGAGGGTGGCAGCCAGATTGGCGGGGACCAGAGCGATATCTAAATCGCCGGAGGCTACCTTGGAGACAATATCGGTCGGTTGTGAGGCCAGGGTGAAGGTATAGGATCCCTTGGAATGATTGTTCTCCGTGTTATGGAACATGTCAACCAGACCCATGGAGGTGGGGCCAAGCAGAGAACCGACGCGGGTGGAACCGCTGCCGATGGTCTTGATGGCGCCGGAGGACTGTTTGGCATCTTTAGAGGCATCCTGTTTGGCCTTCTGATCGGTCTGCTGGTTCTGGCTGTTTGCCTTTTGGTCCGCGGCCTGATCCGCCTTTTTGGCGCCGCAGCCGGTCAGGGCGGTGACAGCGACAGCGGTCGATAGGAGTAATGTCAGTAGTTTCTTTTTCATTTGCTTTCCTTCCCTTCTTCATCCAGATCACCAAAGGCAACAGAATTGTCCAGATCCAGATTCTGCTCTAAGATATCGCTGGCGGTTTCCAGGGCATCCAGGCAGTGGTCAATCCAGTCGGGAGCACCGTCCAGGGCCCCATTATAGGCAATCTCAATTCCGAGTTCATTGACCTCAGACATCATGCGAAGGATATTTGCGTTGATTCTGCCGGCGTGCTCGATTGCTTTTTGCTTATCCTGTGCCATAGGACGATCTCCTTTCGCAAAACAGCAATTTTATTATAGCAGAAATAAAGCAATGTGAAACAGTGCGCAGGCAATTGATCGAGAGTACGGCCATCCATCAAACAGGGGTGCGCGTTTTTCGGTTTTCTCTTCCCCCAGCCATAGCGAGCCGTAGTAAAATAGAATCAGTTCATCAGGGAATATGCTTTTCCTGGTGTGTACTCTACTGTTTTGGATTGCTGTTTGAGGAGCTGGGGTGCTGCAGGAATGAAGCGGAAAATCCTGGAGTGAGTCTGAGAGGAGCAGAGGATGAAGTTACTTCGATATGGACATTTGATGGATCCGGCCAGTGGATTGGACGATGAGCGGGATCTTGTCATTGATGATCAGGGCAGGATTGCTGAGATTGCTCCGGTCGGAAGCCTCTTTTATGAGGATATGGATTTTGATGAAATCATTGATTTGGAGGGTAAGCTTGTGGCGCCGGGCTTCGTCGACGTGCATGTGCATTTCAGGGATCCCGGTCTGACTTATAAGGAGGATATTGTGACCGGCGCGGCGGCTGCCGCAGCCGGCGGGTACACGACGGTGATCTGTATGGCCAATACCAGCCCCTCGGTTGATTCGGTTGCGGTATTGGAGGAACTGATTGAAAGGGAGGAGAAACTGCCCATCCACGTCCTGCAGACGGCCAACGTGACCAAGGGGATGCGGGGGCAGGAATTGGTCGATTTCGCTGCTCTTTATGGGGCCGGCGCGGTCGGCTTCACCGATGACGGGATCCCGATTGCGGACGAGAAGCTGCTCAGGGAGGCGTTGATCCAGGCGAAGATGTTTGATGTTCCCATCTCTCTGCATGAGGAGAATCCTGCTCTGATCGGGAGTCAGGGAGTAAATGCCGGGCCGGTCGCAAGGGAGCTTGGATTGGAAGGCGCCTCTGATGAGGCGGAGTATGTCCTTGTGGCGAGGGACGTCATGTTAAACCGCAAGGTTGGAGCCAAACTGGACATCCAGCATATTTCTTCGAAGGTGACCGTCGATATCCTGCGCCAGGCCAAGAGAGAGGGAATCTGTGTCTATGGAGAAGTGACGCCTCAGCATCTGGCTGCTACGGAAGAACTGGTCAGAGACAGAGGGGCATTGGCGAGAGTAAATCCCCCCCTGCGAACCGAGGAAGATCGACGGGGGCTGATTGAAGGACTGCGTGACGGGACCATCGATATGATTGCGACTGATCATGCGCCTCATGCCAGGGAAGAGAAGGAGCTTCCCATTGCCCAGGCTCCCAGCGGCATGATTGGCCTGGAGACAGCGTTCGCTCTTGTCAATACCTATGCGGTGCGGGAGGGGGGCGTGCCTCTGATGACCGTTCTCAGAGCCCTGACTGTCAATCCGGCCAGACTTTACGGTCTGGAGGCAGGACAGATTGCAGTCGGAAAGCCGGCAGATCTGGTTGTCCTGGATCCGGATGAAACGTGGGAGATTACGGATAATTTTCGCTCTAAGGCCAGGAATTCGCCCTTCATTGGCTGGAAGGTGACCGGCAGAGTCAAGATGACCATCTGCGGGGGAGAATTGGTGGGCTGAGAAATCTGCGGACTAGATCTGCCGCAGGAGCGCCGGTAATTGGCAGATCGCCTGGATGCTTGGAACATCAGCGTCCACCTTTCCGAAGCCGTAGGCTGCATGGATGAACCGGCCTCCCGCCCTGACGGTAGAATTGTAGTCCTCCTGGATGTCGCCGATGTAGTAGAAGTCATTGCCCAGGCCGTTGCGGTCCGCCAGAAGGCGCATCGTTACATCTTTGTCGTAACCGGTATTGCCAAAGCAGTCAAAGTCCTCAAAGTATTTGCCGAAGCCGTAATAGGAAAGAAAGGCCTCAATATAGCCGGACTGGCAGTTGCTGACAATAAAGAGCCGGTGACCGTCCAGGCGTAATTCCTGAAGGGTTTCCTCCAGATGGGGGTAGAGCCTGCCGCCATGTCTGGCCAGATAGGCGTTTTCATAGGCGGCGCACTCTGTCATGATCTGCCTGCGCAGGGATGCGTCTGTTTTTGGAAAGAGAAGGTCGTTAATCTCCTCCATGGTGTGGCCCATGACAGATTTGATATCCTCTGTCGAGGTCATGGTCCGATCGGGATTGGGGTGTCTGGCGATGATATGGGTCCAGGATCTGGCGACGTTGGAAGCAGAGTCCCAGAGGGTGCCGTCCATATCGAAGATGAGATTGGTCTGCATAGGGGTCTCCTTTCTTGTGGTATAATACACGATAATTGTGCTCTTTGGGATGATGTGAGGAAATGAATAGATCTGAGGTTGAACAATTATGATTCAGGACATCGCTCCCCATCGATTTGACAATACTTTTATACCGGGAACCAGTCCCGCCCCCCCGACAGTCCCATCTATTGTTTTAAGGAAGACAAGCTGCTTCTCGCGCAGGAGACTGCCGATGGAAAAGGGCCTTCCCGCCGGATTCTTCTGCCCCGGCGCAGAGATTTTGGCCCGGAGACGGACTTTATTCGCCTTTTCAGCCTGGATGGCCGGGATCACTACCTGGCCTGCCCCAGACGGCGCCTGCATGAAGATGATCGGATTCTCCCGGAGACACAGATCGATCAGGATATAATGACAGACGGCGGGAAGGGGACACAGGATGACTTTCTTCATTTGGATGGATATCATTACGAGCGGCTTCACCGGATCCGGGCGGAGGGCAGAGGAGAGAAATACCAGTATTTCGCCGCTGTGACAGCTTATCAGCTGGCACGCTGGTATGATCATAACCGTTTCTGCGGTCATTGCGGAAGCCGTATGGAGATGGGAAGCAGAGAGAGGGAGATGATCTGCCCTAACTGCGGCAATCCTGTTTACCCAAAGATTATGCCCGCGGTTATCGTGGCTGTCACAAATGGGGACAGGATCCTGATGACAAAGTACCGGAATCGGGGGATTGGCTATTATGCGCTGGTAGCCGGTTTTGTGGAGATCGGTGAGACTTTCGAGGATACGGTTCGACGGGAGGTTATGGAGGAGACCGGACTTACGGTTAAGAATATCCGCTACTATAAATCCCAGCCCTGGGGCATTGCAGATGATCTTCTGGCCGGTTTCTACTGCGATCTGGACGGAGATGACGCCATCCGGATGGATGAGGAGGAACTGAGTGAAGCGGCCTGGTTTGAAAGAGGGCAGATCGAGGGACAGCCGGATCATTTGTCCCTGACCAATGAGATGATGCTGACCTTCAGAGATGGAAGGGAGCCCTCCGGAGGAGAGGGGAGGGGGTTTTGAAGAGGAATCGTTTCCGGAAACAGCTGGCGGTCAATTCCCGGGAGGAGACTTTTGAAGTGGAAGCATATCTGAACAGGAGTCAATTTTGGAGATTTCTGGAATCCGGGGAAGGAGAGGAATAAATCTGAGGTCAGGAGGAATCAGGGACTTGCAGTCAACGAAGGAGAGGAGAAGATCGTGTCGAATCCAATCGGCCCTGTCGGGTCAAATAAGCTCTTCACAAATCAATATCTCTTCCGCCTGATCTGGCCCCTGGTCTTAGAGACGGCTCTGACCATTACCGTGGGAATGGCCGACACCATGATGGTCTCCTCTCTGGGAGAGGCGGCGGTCTCAGGAGTCTCTCTGGTTGACATGGTCAATCAGCTTATCATCTCTGTCATGACGGCTCTGGCCACGGGAGGCGCGGTTGTCGTATCTCAATACCTGGGGGCCAGACGGGAGGATCAGGCCTGTCGGGCGGCCAATCAGCTCCTGATTACGGTTCTGACCGCAGGCCTCTTTATCATGACTTTCGCTCTGTTTTTGCACGGGCCCATCCTGCGCCTGCTCTTCGGGAGGATCGACGCGGACGTCATGGCCAATGCCAGCAGCTATTTTCTGATTTCCGCCTTCTCCTATCCCTTTTTGGCCATGTATGAGGGCAATGCGGCCCTCTTTCGCTCTATGGGGAACTCCCGGGTGACTCTGGTGAGTTCTCTTGTCATGAATATCATCAATATCGGGGGCAATGCCATCGGGGTCTTCATTCTTCACATGGGGGTGGCCGGCGTGGCCGTCCCGTCATTGCTCTCAAGAGCCGTGGCCTGCCTGATGCTGGGCATGCTGCTCAGAGATCAGAAGCGCCAGGTGCATTTTGTCAGAGAGAGGCTCAGGGTTCATATGAAGACCATCCGCCGCATCCTCTATATCGGGATTCCCAATGGGGTGGAAAACGGCGTCTTCGAGCTGGGCCGTGTTCTTGTGATTGCCATTGTCGCGGTCTTTGGAACCAGTCAGATTGCGGCCAACGGGGTCGCCAACAACCTGGATGCGGTCTCTATCATGCTGGCCAAGGCTATGAATGTAGCCATGATCACGGTCATCGGACAGTGTGTGGGGGCAGGAGATGTGGGACAGGTCAGATACTATCTGAAGAAGCTGATGAAGATCACCTATCTGGCAAATGGCCTCTGGGACGTCCTTCTTCTGATGACCCTGCCCTTCCTTTTATCCCTCTATGGGCTGACGGAAGAAACCAGACACCTGGCCTGGATCCTGGTCGTGATTCATACGGGCTTTGCCATGGCTCTCTGGCCCATGTCCTTTACCTTCCCCAATTTCCTTCGGGCGGCCAATGACGTCCGCTATACGATGGTGGTATCGATCGCGTCTATGTTCACCTTCCGAATCATTTTCTCCTATCTTCTGGGTGTGGGGCTTGGGATGGGAATCATCGGCGTGTGGATTGCCATGTTGATTGACTGGGGCGTGCGGGTGACCATGTTCGGCCTGCGTTACCTGCACGGGGATTGGATGCGGACCATGCGGCATTAGGGAATGCTCGCGGTGTGAGTATTTGCTGTGCAGGGAATGGGAAGTCGGCAGAATGAGGAAGCAAGACGCCTGTGCAGGATCGTACAGTAGTGATATGGAAATTCGGAGGCGATGCTGCGGCGCGAATGTTTTGGGCGCAAACAGGAAAGGAAAAGCGATATGAAAATTGCGACGCTTCTTTCAGCGATTCTCTTTGCTCTGATCGGCCGCTTCGGCGGCAATCGGGATAAGAAGACGCGAACAAGAAGAGAATACTGGGACATGGTCGCCATGTATGCCATTGCTCTTGGAATGCTGGTTCTGTGGTTTGTGGTTCTGTGGACCCTGTAGGAGTAAGGCGCGGTATGACAGGAAAAGGAGTATTTATGGCAGAGAAAGAAGAATACTGGGACGTCTACGACAGAGACAAGAAGCTGACCGGACGGGTCATGAAGAAAAATGACTGGACCATGGCTGAGGGAGACTACCATCTGACAGTGCTCGGAATTCTTCAGAACAGGGCAGGCCGCTATCTGATCACCAAGCGAGCCAGGGATAAGGCCTGGGCGCCCGGCGACTGGGAGATCCCAGGCGGCGGTGTGATGGCGGGCGAGACCAGTCTTGAGGCAGTGCAAAGAGAACTCCTGGAAGAGACCGGCATTGATGTGCGGGGGGCCGAGGGGGGCTTTCTCTTTGATTATCACAGGGAGGATCCTCATGAGGCCAACAACTACTTTGTAGACGTCTACAAGTTCGTTCTGGATTTTGACGCGTCCGAGGTTCATCTGCAGGAAGAGGAAACCGACGGTTTCCTTCTGGCCACTTATGAACAGATCCGGGGCTTCGCCTCACAGGGGAGGTTCCTGCACTATGAGAGCATGAAGCGGGCATTTGTCTGAGAGAGCGACTGCCGTGATGGACGCAATGCGGGAGGTGGATGCGTGTCTGTGAATCTGAATCATTCGATCGAACTTCGCCCGGCGACCCCTGCGGATGCGCCGCGTCTGCTTGAGATTTACCGTCCCTATGTGGAGAAGACAGCGATCAGTTTTGAGCTGGCGCTGCCGACTCCTGCTGATTTTTGTGATCGAATCCGTGCGATTATGGACCGCTATCCATATTATGTCGCAGAAGAAGCGGGGGAGATCCTGGGCTATGCCTATGCCTCTGCCTTTATTCATCGGGAGGCCTATGATCACTCTGTAGAAATGTCGATCTACCTGGACCAGGCGGCATGTGGTCAGGGGCTGGGCAGGGCCCTCTATGAGAGGCTGGAGAGAGAGCTGGCCGCCATGGGCGTAACCAATGCCAACGCCTGCATCGCCTATCCGGTTGGGGAAGATCCCTATCTGACTCTGAACAGCGTGGACTTCCACAAACACCTGGGCTATCGGATGGTGGGGCGTTTTCACAAGTGTGGCTATAAGTTCGGCCGCTGGTATGACATGGTCTGGATGGAGAAGATGATTGCGGATCACAGGCAGGAGAAAGAGGGGATCATTCCATGGCCTCAATGGATGAGAGCCTCCGATTGAAAGAATCGGATCCGGTATGCCGACTGCCTCTGGATGACGGGGGACGCCAGCGGATGCGGTCTGTTTGTGGCTGTCAGCCGGACGCGGTCTGTTTGTGGCTGCCAGCCGGATGCGATTGACGGTATTTTCTCCGGCGGATGGGTGATTTCAACTGGCAATGGATGCTAAGTGGTTTGGTGTGCCTGGCGGGCGGCGCGTAGCCTGGTGAGGGAGATGTATGGTCTGAGCTCTTGTCAGAGACTCGTCTGCCTGTTATGATGTCTCTGTCAAATTGTTAGTTGCAGAGTAGAAACCACGGCGTTAAGTGCCTCCTGAACAGGGAGTTGTCAGTGGGACGAAGAGGGGATCCTCGCGGTCATGGTTTCGCATCCCGCTGCTGCTCCGAAGTGAAGAAGATGATCTGCCTCCGGTGCGGTTCAGGAAATACTGCGAAGGAGGTCTTTTTATGTCTAAATTGAGGGATATCCGTGTTCTGACCACGGCCGCCATGCTGGTGGCCATTTCCATTGTCCTGGGTTTCTTTAAGATTCCTATTACCCAGCTGATCGAGATTCGCTTCAGCTTCCTGGCCAATGCCATGGCGGGTGCTCTCTTTGGCCCCTTTGTCGGGGGGCTGGTAGGAGCCCTCTCTGACCTGGGCGGCTATCTAATCAAGCCGACAGGACCTTACTTTCCCGGTTTTACCCTGACGGCGGCCGTAGGCGGTGTGATCGCGGGACTCACCCTCTATGGGCATAAGCCAAGCCTGATCCGCTGCTTTTTCTGTGAATTTCTCCGCATGACCATCGCCAATATTCTATTGAACGGGATCTTTCTCTCTATGCTCTACGGCAGGGGCTTTGTCGCTGTCGTCACCAGCAGGATTCTAAAACAGCTGGTGATGCTGCCGGTACAGACTCTGATGCTCTTTGCGGCCATGCAGTTACTGGTTCATTTTAAGAGGGCAAGTCTGGTCGGGGGATCAAGGATATAGAGAGGTAGGAGAGGAGCAGACTTTTGAAGCTTACTTTTTAAGATCTTGTTCCCCTTTTCCGGAGCAGCAGATTTAAATCATGGAATCACGAGGTTTGTTTCAAAGACGGATGTTTTATTCCATAAAATGCGCTCGATAAAATGCGCTCGGCGTCACGATACGCTATATAGGTCAGCAAGTCTCTTTTCAGCCGGGCTGGAGGGGACTTGTGCTATAATAGGGGCGATTTTTAGAAGCTTTGGAGGTGAACATGTATCAACTGACGAGCAAACTGATCATTTACCGATCGATTTCCAGAGATTCCATTCTCTTCCGAATCGCGGATGCCATGCGCAGATTGGATCAGGGAAAGCTTTCTGACGAGGAGGCTTCGCAGGAGATCTTAGAGCAGGTGCATCGCCTCTTGGATCTGGCCACGGTTTACGGCTTTAATCAGAACCTCTGGCAGAACTACCTGGCCTATCTGCTGGCTATGACGGAGACCCCATTCACCCTTGTCGCGGAGAAAGAGGGGGTTATGGATGGCTCAGTCAACACCCTTGTGGAAAATGACCTGCATATTTTCAAACAGCTCTTTGATTACGACTTCGCTCCCCTTGAGAGGAAGCTGGGCATTTCGGTCTTCTCTATTCTGACAAATTTTCAGGCTGTCGAGAAGAAGGCGCAGATCTACAACAAGAATGTCTCTGACAAGGTACAGGAGCTGTCTGCCGCTTTCGACGCAGCTGCTACGGACCGGGAACTCTATCAGGCAGTCACTTCCTTCTATGGCCGTTATGGTGTAGGTATGCTGGGCCTTAATAAAGCCTTTCGTGTCTCAGAGGATCCGGAGACCGAGCTTCTGGTTCCAATTACCAATACCCTGGATATTCATCTGGAGGATATTGTCGGCTATGAAATGCAGAAGAAGGAACTGGTCGATAATACGCAGGCGTTTGTCGCAGGCCGTAAGGCCAACAATGTTCTCCTCTACGGCGACGCCGGTACCGGTAAGTCCACCTCAGTCAAGGCAATTCTGAATGCCTACTACAGTCAGGGGCTTCGTATCATCGAGATTTATAAGCACCAGTTTCAGTACCTGGCCAAGATTATCAATCAGATCAAGAACCGCAACTACCGCTTTGTCATCTACATGGACGACCTCTCTTTCGAGGAGAGTGAGCTGGAGTACAAGTATCTGAAGGCGATTATTGAAGGTGGTCTGGAGCCCAAGCCGGAGAATGTCCTGATCTATGCCACCTCCAACCGCAAGCACCTGGTTCGCGAGACCTGGAGGGACAAGACGGATCACGAGGATGACGATGTCCACAAGAATGATACCGTTCAGGAGAAGCTGTCCCTGTCAGCCCGCTTCGGTCTGCAGATTGGCTACTTCAAGCCTTCGCCGAAGGAATTCATCCATATTGTAGAGACCCTTGCGGCCCGTTATCCGGAACTGACCATCAGCCGGGAGGAGCTTCGCTCCAGAGCCAATGTATGGGAACTCAGTCATGGGGGATTCTCCGGCAGAACGGCTCAGCAGTTTATTGATTATCTTTTGGGATCGGTTCCGAAGAGTAAGACCTGAGTCTGCGGGAGAGCAGAACAGGGAAAGCGGATCCGGTGAAAGCGTAAGGTGATCTCTGTTTGGGATTGCAGGAATCAAAAGGGGACGTATCGGCCTCTCAAGGGCAGATATGTTCCTGTGACAGTTGAGAAAGGAATGAATATGAATCAGAAAATCAACGAGTGGCTGGATGCCCATCAGCAGGACTTACTGGACGATATCAAAAGCCTGTGCCGGATTCCCTCTGTGGAATCTTCCCCGAAAGAGGGGATGCCCTTTGGAGAAGAGCCCTGCAAGGCCCTGAACAAGGCGCTGGAACTCTTTGCAGGCTATGGCTTTGCCACCCATAATATGGAGAACTACATCGGTTACGCGGACTTTGATCCAAGCCTGCCAGCCAATCTGGACATGCTGGCTCACTCCGATGTTGTCCCTGCCGGTGAGGGCTGGACGGTGACGGATCCCTTCACGATTATCGAGAAGGATGGTAAACTCTGGGGCCGCGGCACCAGTGATGACAAGGGGCCGATGCTCTGTGCCGCCTACGCGATGCGGGCGATCCGGGAGACGAAGACGCCTCTGACTAAAAATGTCCGTCTGATCGTGGGTTCTCAGGAGGAGACCGGGACGAAAGATATCGAACATTACTATGCCAGTCAGAAACCGGCTCCTATGACTTTCTCCCCTGACGCGGATTTCCCCATCATCAATGTGGAGCTGGGGCAGTTCAAGGCCGCCTTTACCAGGGAACTGGATGCGGCTTCTGCCCAGGTGAAGCCCAGAGTGACCAGGCTGGATGCCGGAATCGCCATCAATGCAGTTCCGCAGAAGGCGGTTGTCGCCTTCGAGGGACTGGAGCTCGATATGCCCGTCGTCAGGACGGCTGTTGCCCAGATTCAAGAAGAGTGCGGAGTTGAGATCCATCAGACCGGTGACAGGGAGCTGACGATTATCGGGGAATCCGCCCATGCCTCTACACCGCAGACAGGACGCAATGCCGGGCTGGCAGCAGTCCTTCTGATCAATCGTCTTCCTCTGGCAGAGTGCCAGAGTACAGCGCTCTACCGGAAGATTCCGGAACTCTTTCCCTACGGCGTGACGGACGGTTCTGCCCTGGGTATCGCCAATGAGGACGCCGAGTCCGGTCCCCTGACCGCAACGCTGGATCTCTTTCGGTGTGATGAGAAGAGGCTCTATTTTAAGTTCGACGCCAGAACGCCTCTCTCTTCCAATGAGGAGAACTGTGAGAAGATCGCTCAGAAGAAGCTGGAGGAGGCCGGTTTCGCCTTTGTATCTGACGGGATGGTTCCTCCTCATGCAGTCTCCGCGGACAGTGACTTCATCTGCACCCTGCTGTCCGCCTATGAAGACGTTACCGGGCTGAAGGGTCAGTGCCTGGCTATCGGCGGCGGGACCTATGTGCACGATGTGGATAACGGCGTCGCCTTTGGCGCGGTCCTCCCCGGTCGGGATACCCGCATGCATGGAGCCGATGAGTTCTTCGATATTGACAACATCATGATTGCCGCCAAGGTCTACGCAGAGGCCATTGTAAGGCTCTGCAGCTGATGTGAATCATGTAAAAATCTGACAGGGGACGCTCTGTGAGTATTTGATTGTCAAAGAGCATGCGATTGTCATCAATCCGATTTGAAGCCTCCTTGCTGAACATAAATTGTTCCGGCAGGGAGGTTTTTTATATAACGAAAAAGCACACGCGAGAGTTTGTCTCTCGCGTGTGCCTGAATCTTCCGGAAAGCAGAAATAAATTTAGAAATCCACTTCTCTGTCATAGTAGCAAGCCTTAAGCAGCTTCTCCATCTCCTCCTGACTTGGAATACGAGGATTGGAGCCGGTGCAGGCATCGGCAATGGCGTTTTTGGCGATCTCGGGAAGTCTCTCAAGGAAGACCTTCTCCGGGACAAAGCCCTGCTCGGTGGGATAGGAGTCCGCGCCGTAGTTCTTGATGCAGTGAGGGATGTTAAGCTCATCGTTCATCTTGCGAAGAAGGGCAATGAGATTGGCGATCTTCTCGTCATCGCTGGCACCGCTGACTCCGATGAAGTCGCAGATCTGGCCGTAGCGCTTCTTGGCGGTCTCGTCCTTGGCGTTAAAAGCGATGACCTTGGGCAGGTACATAGCGTTGGCCGCCCCGTGGATGATGTGAGCGCCGTAGTCCGCGAAAACAGCTCCGGTCTTGTGTGCCATGGAGTGAACAATGCCAAGGAGGGCATTGGAGAAGGACATGCCGGCCATGCACTGGGCGTCGTGCATCTTAGCACGGGCATCCTGATCGCCATTGTAGGAAGCTACCAGAGATTCCTTGATGGTATTGGCGGAAACCAGAGCCAGAGGATCGGTGAAATAGCTGTTGGCGGTAGAGACATAGGCCTCAATGGCATGGGTGATTGCATCCATTCCGGTATGAGCGATCAGCTTCTGAGGCATGGAAGCAACCAGAGCGGGATCAACGATGGCGACATCGGGTGTGATCTCGAAATCGGCGAGGGGATATTTGATTCCCTTCTCGTAGTCGGTAATGATAGAGAAGGCGGTTACCTCGGTACCGGTGCCGGAGGTAGAGGAAATGGCGCAGAACTTAGCCTTGGTGCGCAGCTTGGGAAGACCGAAGACCTTGCACATATCCTCAAAGGTCGTATCGGGATACTCGTACTTGATCCACATGGCCTTGGCCGCGTCGATGGGAGAGCCGCCGCCCATGGCAACGATCCAGTCGGGCTCAAACTCAGACATCTTCTGAGCGCCCTTCATAACGGTCTCAACGGAGGGGTCGGATTCGATACCCTCGATGAGCTCTACTTCCATGCCGCCCTCCTTGAGATAGGAGATGGCCTTGTCCAGGAAACCGGCCCTCTTCATGGAACCGCCGCCGACACAGAGGATGGCTTTCTTGCCGCCCAGGGTCTTCAGCGCCTCTAAGGCATCCGGACCATGATACAAGTCTCTTGGTAAAGTAAATCTCTGCATTTTTTGTTCCCCACTTTCTTCTAACCTGACAGTGAAAAAATTTTCTTGTTAAATCTTTAACAAGTCCTACAAAAGTATTGTAATCGGATCGGGAAGGAAATTCAATACGGCATTGAAAGACCTATTTATAATCACCAATTTCAGGTTGGATTATTTGGATAATTTGCACGAATATTAAGATAAATAAAAGAAAGTCATCAATCGAAATTGACAGGATGATTTTTAGGTGATATATATAAATCATGCAAACGGTTTCAATACCAAGGCCTGATTTATTGGATTAGAAATCGCTAAAAATGGATGAAAAAAGAAGAATGTATCGCTGACAGAATATTTGCCAGCGCTTTTATTTCAAAAATAATGCAACCGGTTGCATAACAAGAACATAAAAAGGAGATATATGGGAACAACAATTCGCGATGTAGCAAAATTGGCGGGAGTGTCAGCTTCGACAGTATCCAGGGTTTTAAATCATAAGAGCGTAATATCCCCGGAGACCAGTGAAAAAATTCGCAAAGCAATGCGCGATTTAAACTATGTTCCGAATGATTTAGCCAGGGGGCTTGCGAAAGCCACTTCGCATGTGATTGGTCTTGCTGTGGATACCAGGAGTCCGGAAGATTATTCAAATCGCTTTTTCAATCGAACAGTCTTTGCGCTGGAGGCGGTCGCACAGGAGAAAGGATATAACCTGATGATCGTGAATGCGGATTTGAGAGAGCAAAAAAACAGGTCGATTCTCCGTCTGGTGAGCGGGAAAAAATTGGATGGACTTATTATTCCGGAGAAACTGGCGAATACCCATTTATTGATGGAATTGCGAAAGGCAGATTTCCCATTTGTGATTCTTGGAAAACAGGATGAACCGGAACTGGCTACCTGGGTTGATATTGATAATATCCAGGCGGGACAAATTGCAGCAAAACATCTCTTGACGAAAGGATATCATCAGATTTGTTTCCTGACGAACGCCAAAAACCAGCTGTTTGAGAAGGAGAGAATATATGGATTTATTGGAGAAATGGAGCGCAAATCCATTTCAAAAGATCGCTACTCTGTGCTTGAAGGGGGACATGAAGCGCAGGAAATAGAATTGTTTTTGAGAAAGATAAATCCAACAGAACAGAAGACCGTGGCGTGTCTTTGCAGCAATGACCGAATAGCGGCATCAGTTGTGCACAAGGCAAGAGATCTTAAAATTTCTCTTCCCGAAGCGGTCGGAGTTTTATGCTTTGACAATACAGATATAACGGAATTTCTTGATCCGTCAATCAGCTGTATTGATGTAGATACATATGAAGCAGGTGCTCAGGCGGCTGACATACTATTGAACCAGATTAAAGAGAGGGATCATAAATACAGACATATCCTGATCCCAACCCGAGTGATCGAAAGGCATACTACTGCAAGAAAGGAGGCGTGAGTGTGATATGAACAGAGCGGCGGTTGTATTTCGCCCCACAGAAGAGTTTATTTATCCAAATTCCAGAACAGAGCTTACGATCAGAATCCGGGTAGCGAAGGATGATGTGAGAGGTATTTATTTGGAATATTGGAAGCGAGGGGATAAAAGCGAAAAAAAAATTCAAAGAGAATCTATGCGGAGGTATTACAGCGATGGAGTGAGCGACCAATTTGAGTGCCATATAAAAATCAAGCCGATCGCGGCTTATATTCGCTACCGATTTAAAATCGATTTTTCTGATCATTCTTCAACCTGGTTGGGAGCAAGTAAATTTTGCGAGGAGGAAGAGAAAACAACAGGGAATTTTTTTGAGTTCCTCTGGCCAAACCCGAGTGATTTTCAGTATGTGAATTTTGAGAAACAGCGATTCATTTTCTACCAGATTTTTCCGGATCGTTTTTGGAAGTCGGGAGAAAAGCAAGAAGTGGGGAATCATATCTTCGAGCCTTGGGGAAGCTTGCCAACAAGGCAAAATTATATGGGAGGCAATTTAGCAGGCATTCGGCAGAAACTTCCGTATTTAGAAAAGCTGGGAGTTAACTGTCTGTATTTAAATCCGGTTTTTGAGGGAACATCCAATCACAGGTATGATACGGTGAATTATTACAGGATTGATCCGGATTTTGGTGAAGAAAAAGACCTGAGGGACCTTATTGGGCAGGCGCATCTGACAGGGATGAAAGTCCTCTTAGACGGAGTTTTTAATCATTGCGGTTATGCCTGGGGACCTTTTCAAGATGTTTTGGAGAAGGGAAGAGCATCAAAATACCGGGATTGGTTTTTTGTTCAGGAATACCCGTTGGAATCAGGTGCGCCAAAGTATGATTGTGTGGGCTTTTATCGATGGATGCCAAAGATAAACCTGGCGAATCGCCAGGCACAGGACTATTTTATAGCTGTTGGAAAATACTGGATTGAAAAATTTCAGATTGATGGTTGGCGTCTTGATGTGGCTGATGAGATACCCACACAGTTTTGGGAACGATTTGCATTTGAAGTAAAAGGTGTGAGTCCGGATTCTTTCTTGCTGGGAGAGACCTGGGGAGACGCTGATCGACTGCTTCACGGGAATCGTCTAGATAGTGCCATGAATTATCTTTTTCGTGATGCACTCGTAGACTGGTTGGGGTCGAAGGCAATCTCAACGGAAGAGTTTAACAGTCGCCTAAATCATATGATGATGTTATATCCGTTTGAGAAAATGTCGCAGATGTACAACCTGATCGACAGTCATGACACGGATAGATTTCTATTTGCATGCGGCGGGGATCTCAGGAAACTCAAAATAGCAGTTGCGTTGCAGATGACATTTGTCGGGTGTCCGGCTGTTTATTATGGCGATGAAGTCGGAATGACAGCTGATACGGATCCTCTTTGCAGAGCTTGTATGAATTGGGAAGAAGATCAACAAAATCAAGATCTGCTGAGATGGTATAGAGAACTGATTCACTTTAGAAGCAGTCATGAAGTCCTCTTGAACGGACGTTTTCAAAGTGCCTTTGTTGTGGGACGAATGTTGGGATTTTATCGTTTTAACCGGGAGGAATCCTACTTGGTTATTTTGAATGGAGGTGATGATTGGGGAAAGATACCGTTTGATACGGATGGATGGGAGAAAATCCTCTTCATGCCAGCAGATGGAGAAAATGCTCAAAAGGGGATGGAGACGTCAGACGTATCGGCATATTCTCTTGAAATATGGAGGGCAATATAGGGAAAACTTTTTGAAAACGGATCATCTGTAGAGGAATAACACAGGAAATTCTTTTTTCGAGGAAGAAGTCTTAATTTCACAGGGAGGAAGAATATGAAGCTGAAGAAGGTATGCAGTGTTGTTTTATCATTGACCATGCTGGCAACGGCATTTGGAGGATGTGGATCCTCGGGTCAGAACAATAAAAAAGATGCGTCAAAGGAAAAGACTACAATTACTTTCTGGCATAACTACAGTGCGGAATCAAAAGAAAGCAAAGTCTTAAGCGAAACCTTGATTCCTAAATTTGAGCAGGAGCATCCGGAGTATAAGGTGCAGGCTGTCGCATATAGCTGGGAGGACCTTCACAATAAAATATTAATTGGCGCAAATTCCAAAAATTTACCGGATGTGGCGAGGCTTGATATTGCCTGGGTTCCCGAGTTCCAGAAGATGGGCATACTGGTTCCGGTGGATAAGGAAATGCAGGATTTCCAAACAGTCAACGATTCGATTCTGTCAAATTCTATGTCCACGGCAAAGATTAATGGGAATTATTACGCGATTGGCCTGAATGTAAACTCGAAAATTCTTTTTTACAATAAGGAGGCCTTTGAAAAGGCAGGGCTGACGGCGCCAAATACCTTGGATGAGTTGTATGCAGATGCCGAAAAGCTATCAGGAAAAGATGAAAAAGGGCAGCAGGTTTGGGGTTTGGATGAACCGGCCCTGGCGGGGTGGAATCTTCTTCCTTATATCTGGAGCAATGGCGGGTTCGTTATGGACAAGGATTACAAGAAGGCCAGTGGGTATTTGAACAGCAAAGAGACAGTCGAGGCTGTCCAGAAGCTGGCGGATCTCTATAAAAAGCAGAGCTTTACTGGTTTTAACAGTGGAGATATTCCAATGACAGATGGCTTTGGCACAGGGCGATATTCTATGCTCTTGGAGGGGCCATGGAAAATTGCGGAGTTGAAGGGCTCTTATCCGGACTTCAAGTATGGAACCGCAACCATGCCGGCTGGTAAAGGAGGTTCAATCTCCGTTCTCGGCGGTGAAGACATTGGGATGTTCCAGGGTGGAAATAAGGAAGGCGCCTGGGAATTTATGAAATTCATGAGCGGAGAAGAGGCCCAGGTTGCAATGGCGGCTTGTGGACAAATTCCAGCCAACAAAAAAGCGCTTGAGAATGATTCTGTTAAGAAAGCAGACTTTGCGCCTTTCCTTAAGGCGATTGAAACGGCGCAGGCGCGCCCTCCTATTGCAAAGTGGACAGAAATTGATAATCAGATGACGACAGTTATGACATCGATTATTAAAGACGGCGCAAACGCACAGGAAAGTCTGGACAAGCTCGCAGCGGAGATTGACAAGATGTTGCAGGAGTAGTTCATCACGGTGTAATCAGAAGGAGGAGCTCCACGCAGAGAGTGTCTCCTCCTTTGATAGGGGTAAAGCATGGATATTAAGATAAAGCATAATCGAAAGCAGGTCATGGTTCTTTTGCTTCCAGGGTTGATACTATTCTTGCTATTTACAATTTATCCCATTGCAAAACTCTTCTATATGAGCTTCTTCTCATGGGGATTTGATGTTGACCTGGGGCACGCTTTTTGTGGGTTGCAGAACTATCTTAGAGTTCTGAAGGATCAGACCTTCTTAATCTCTCTTCAGAACACCTTGCTTTACACCTTATTCACAGTCCCTGGGCAAATGGCATTAGGGCTTTTAACTGCGATCTTTATCAATTCTATTCCCAAATTTAGTGTAAGTTTTCGTGTCATTTACTACACACCGGTTATTACATCATGGGTCATCGTATCTTTGGTTTTCCGGTATATTTTCAATACCGAGGGACTATTGAACTATTTGCTAACAAACGTTCTGCACCTGATGACGGGGAATGTCGCCTGGCTGGACTCCAGAGCAGGAGCGATGACAGTGATGATTCTCCTTGGAATCTGGAAGGGAATTGGTTGGAACATGGTCGTTTTTTTAGCCGCTTTGCAGAGTATTCCCAAGGAGCAGTATGAGTCGGCGGAAATGGATGGCTCCGGTCCCTGGCAGAAATTTATTTATATTACACTTCCAGGAATTCGCTCAACGGTCATGTTTGCAATGATTGTATTAACAATCGGAGGCTTTAATACCTTTACACCGGTCAAGATGATCACAGGCGGAAAACCCATGCATCAGACGGAAATGGTTTTGACCTGGATGTATTATAAGGCGTTCGGAAATGGAGAATATGGTTATGCATCCGCTCTTTCTTTCATTATTGCGTTGATTTTGGTTTTCCTGGCTTTGATTCAGTTTAAAGCAATGAGAAATAAGGATCGGAGGTGAGCAAGATGAAAAGGAAGACGAGAACAGTAGTGATCTATGTCCTCTTGGTGATTGGAGCGATGCTTTCTATTATGCCCATGATTTATATGCTTGGGGTTTCCCTCAAGCCCAATGGTGCACTCTATGAATTTCCGCCACATTTCTTCCCAAGAATAGAACAGATTACTCTGGTCAACTTTCAGAAGGTCTTGAGTCAATCAAAGTTTTTTAGAAACTTTCTGAACAGTGTTCTGGTGGCCTGCCTGACTGTGATAGTATCCGCTTTTGTTGCGTCTGCGCTGGCATTCTGTCTGGCAAGATTTCGCTTTCGGGGACGGAAACTCCTCATTGGTCTTGTTATCGGGACAATGATTATTCCGGGAACAACAATGATCATTACACAGTTTCAGCTGGCCAACTATCTGCATCTGACAAATTCGGATCTCGGGCTGGTTCCGTTTTATGTAGCTTGGGTGATGCCTTTCTCTACATTCATGATTATGAACTATATCCAAAATATTCCGACGGACTATGATGAAGCGGTGTATGTCGAAGGAGGAGATGTCTTTGCTGTTTTCTTTAAGGTGATTGTACCGCTCTCTAAGCCAGCAATCGCTTCCGTGAGCATTTTCAACTTCCTTACTTCATGGGATGAATTTCAATGGGCATTAACCGTTATTGATGAAGATGAAAAGAGGACAATGCCAATTGCGATAGCAGGATTCTTCGGTGAGCACCAGTTTACAGAGTGGGGCAGTGTCTTTGCTCTGTCAATTTTTAGCTTAATTCCAGTATTTGTGATTTTTATTACCCTACAAAAATACTTTGTGTCTGGTCTTCAAGCAGGTGGCTTGAAGGGATAAGGAGATGCACAATGAAAAAAGTTAAAATAATTGTCGGTTGTGTACTTATAGGAACGATACTTGTTACAGGGATTCCTGCCAGTACCGCATATGCGACGAATAAGGCGGAATTTACAGCGGCAGATGCATATCGCTCATCTGAGATTAAGTCTATGACGGAACGTAGTCAGGTTTTAGATGAGAGCGATATTATCTATATGATTTTAACGGATCGATTTTATGATGGAGATCCGTCAAATAATGGGAAAAAGGGGTATGAATATCGTCCTGGACAATTGAAGTATACACAGGGAGGCGATTGGAAAGGAATTCGACAGAAGCTGGATTATATTAAAGACTTAGGAGTGACAGCAATATGGATTTCTCCACCATCTGAAAATGAACTTCTTAGCCGAGATGGAAATGAGTCTGGATATCACGGTTACTTTACACATGATTATAATAAAGCGGATCCGCATTACGGAAGTAAACAGGATCTGATTGATCTTGTGTCAGAGGCACACCAAAAAGGGCTAAAGGTCGTTTTGGATGTTGTACCAAATCATACAGCAGATTACTTTAAGGGATCTTCGTCCACTTATGATTCGATGGAATATCAGCCTGCAGCACCTTTTAATAATCCGGCCTGGTATCATCATAATGGTGATATTGATGATTGGAATAATGAAAATCAGGTATTGAATTATGACTTGGGTGGTCTTGATGACTTAGATCAGTCGAATCCAGAAGCAAGAAAAGCGATTGAAGACGCTTATTATCAATGGGTTCATGATACTGGCGCCGATGGAGTGCGAATAGATGCGGCTCGTTCTCTGCCAAAAGATTTTATTCGTGAGTTTGAAGCAAAATTAGGTGTTCCATCATTTGGTGAAGTGTTTGTTGGGGATGTAGATTATGTGAGCTCCTTTTCGAATTCAGAGTGGGGTTTACTGGACTTCCCTCTTTTCTTCCAATCCAGAGAAGTGTTTGCTCATGACGCGAGCTTTAAAAATGTTAAGGGGATTTTCGATCAAGATTATAAGTATAAAGATATTAACCATCTTGTGAATTTTGTCGATAATCATGATCGCGACCGCTTCCTTTGTCTTGCAGACGACAATTATCAGAAGCTTCGTCTTGCAATGACATTCATGTTTACCGTGCGTGGAATACCAGATATTTATTACGGAACAGAGCAGAATTGCTTTGGAGGAGGAAAACCGACAGAGTGGGCTGGAATTGCAAATAAAGAGAATAGAGAAATGATGCCAGGTTTTGATGAAAGCGGTAATATGTATCAGACGATTCAGAGGCTTTGCGAGTTAAGAAAAAACTATAAGTGTCTGCAGACTGGTACACAGAGAGAAATGTGGTGTGAAGATAACATTTATGCTTATTCTCGACGAGATGATGTGAGTGGTCAAGAAGTTATTACTATGATCAATAATGGAACAAGTAATGAGGAAAGAACAATTCCTGTTCGAACTGAGAGTAGCCTGTGTGTAGGTGATCAGTTGCAGAATTACTTGAATACACAGGATCAAGTCAATGTGCAATCTGGCGGAATAACAGGAAAGCAGATAAAAGTCCAGATTCCAGCGAAAACGGCATTTGTTTTTGTGAAGGACTCAATTCCTGAATATAGAGAGCCGGAAAGAGTTGTGACCACAATTAGGGTTCACTGCGATGCTGGATACGGGAACACAATGTATTTGCGCGGTAATAGTTATCCTTTAACCTGGGATAGCGGACGCAGTATGTTGAACGTTTCTTCCGAGGTTTGGACTTATGAGACGGAGAGAATACCAAAGAATGCGTCTTTTGAGTTTAAAGCTATGTTCAATGATAAGAAATGGTCTACAGGTGCGAATTTTAAAGGAGTTGGAGGAACGGTGATAGATGTATATCCGTCCTTCTAAAATTCTTTCATAGTTTTGCTTAGACCCTCCTGTTTTTTAACCCGGCCCCCAAATGGTCCGGGTTATTTTAAATTTAATGTAGAAGTTCCTATTGCGGTTCACATATTTGTTGCAGATACATCAAAGAAGCTCTCAAAGATGATATAACATATATTAAGTTAAATTGACTTATAGGGAAATTAACCGTGAAAGAGGAAAGGAGGGCAAGGGATGAAGAGCGTCGAAGAACTTACGAAGCGATTAGAAGAGGATCCCCGCAACGCGGAATATACCAGGCGAGATATCCCACCGGTCTATCAACTGCACAAAGAGGCCAGGATTCTCATCATCGGGCAGGCGCCGGGCAAGAAGGTGGAGGAGTCTCTGATTCCATTCAATGACAAGTCCGGAGAGAAACTGATGGACTGGATGGGAATCGACAGAGATACCTTCTACTCCGAGAGGATCGCCATTATGCCCATGGACTTCTATTTCCCGGGGAAATCCGCCTCCGGAAGCGGAGATAAGCCCCCGCGCAAGTTCATAGCCCAGGAGTACCACCAGGAGATCCTTGCCTATATGGATCAGATACAGCTGACCATCATCATCGGCAAATACGCGATGGATTATTATCTGGGTAAGGATGCCAAGCGCAACCTGACCGAGACAGTGCGGGCATATCAGGAGTACCTGCCCAAGTATTTCCCAATTGTGCATCCGTCTCCCCTGAATTTCCGCTGGCAGGGAAAGAACCCCTGGTTCATGAAGGAAGTGGTCCCTGTTCTGCGTCGACGTGTGGCAGAGATTTTGGGGGAATGATTTTCTGCGAAGCATCCGAAGAGAGGAGATAGCTTTCGCCGAAAGAACGGGAAAAACTGAGGGAAAACAGGCAGCAAGAGGGGAGACGGCAGGGGAATCAGCGGTATTCGGAAAGAAGGGCCTGTGCTAAGATACATATCAGGATAAAATTCCCGACGGAGATTAGAAGAGGAGAGAGAAAGTGAAAAAGATGAGAGTGCTCCTGGCCCTGGCAATGTCCGCCATTCTCTTGGCAGGCTGTGGCAAGCCGGCAGGACAGCAGGCTGTCAATCAGGAGGCGGCAAAACAGGACAGGGAGGTGACGTTTCAGGATTCTCTCGGTCATGAGATCACTGTTAAGAATCCGAAAAAGGTGGCAGTTCTTATGGGATCTTTCGTGGATGTCTGGCAGTCTGCCGGCGGTACGGTATCAGCGACAGTTAAGGATTCCTGGACCAATCCCAATCTCAAATTGGGAAATGATGTTGTAAATCTGGGAGACCAGTATCATCCCAATTTAGAACAGCTGATCTCTGAAAAGCCTGACTTTATCATAGGGTCATCCAAATTTGACGCTCAGACGGGGCTCTATGATCAATTGAAACAGGCAGGCATCCCGGCTGCCTTCTTCAAGGTGGATTCCTTCGACGATTACCTGTCCATGCTGAAAATCATGACGGATATCACGGGCAGGGCGGATCTGTATGAGCAGAATGGGATCAAGGTACAGGAGCAGATCGCTCAGGTCAAGAAACGGGCGGACGGATCGCATCCGAGAGTTCTTGTCATTCGTGTGGCCAGCTCCGGCGCCATTAAGGTCATGGGGAGCAATGAGATTGTCCTGGGTGAGATCCTTAAGGACCTGGGCGCGGAAAATGTGGCTGACAAGGATTCCTCTATCAAGGGTGATTTTTCTATGGAGGCGGTCGTCGCGTCGAATCCGGACGATATCTTTGCCACGACAATGGGGTCAGATACGGATAAGGCCAAGCGGGCGGTTGAAAAGACCCTTTCATCGGATCCTGCCTGGCAGAGCCTGACTGCGGTAAAGCAGGGGAAGTTTCACATGATGGATAAGTTCCTTTATCAGATCAAGCCCAATGCCAATTGGGGCAAGGCCTATGAGGGAGTTGCGGATATCCTTTTCCCAAAACAGGAGGGATCGAAATAAGAGCATATCATCTTTCAAATAAGTCCAGTCTCTATCATGGGGTTGGCGACGGCGGAGATGGAGAGAGGAGCATGATATGGCACAGAAACACACGCTGATGGAAGATATTCACACGGCCAGTGAGTGGGCAGCGGGAAATCTCAGTAAAACAGGATACAGGGCGGATTACTCTCTGGAATCGATCCGGGAGATCGAGCGCTGGATCCAGGAAAATCCCCAGCTGTTTGAGGGGAACAGCGGTTCCATTATTTTCGCGATTGGAAGCTATGTGGGTGAGACCATGAACCGGGTCTATCATGGAAGCTGGAAGACGGATGACAGTGATCCGCAGGGCGAATTAAATATTCAGGTACAGATTGGAACGAGCATATTCTGGCCGGTGCAAAGAGTGATGAAGCGAATCCGGGATGGCGAGGAGAATAATCTCTATGATTACGTATGCGCAGCGGATCCGAATGCAAAATCCATGTCAGCAGGCTCCTTCCTGGATCGCTTTCGCAGGAAGAAATAAGTAAGATGGAAGACCCTTTTGCCATGATGTTTTCATGACGGCATTTTCCCTTATGGTATGGCAGGGTCTGCCTCTTTCTTGACCTTGCTGATATAGCGGTAGAGGGTTGCGGAGGAGACTCCGAGACGGGCAGAGACCTCAGGAATGGTTCCCTTGACGGAGAAAACCCCGTTCTGGTAGAGGGAAGAGACAATATTGAGCTTGTCCCGGTAAGGCAGGCGATGGTCCGGCAGGTCTGAGGAGCAGGTGACTCTTGCGAACATGTCGTCGATGAGGGTGGAGAGGTCAGAGTAGAAGGTCTCCGAGCCGGACTGGGAGACCTGGCTGATCTGGACATTCTGCTGGAGATAGGCATCCGGATGGCAGAGGGAAAAGACGCTTTGGGCGAGCTCATGGTAGCGGGAGTCGTCAAAGTTGATGCATAAGAGTCCCTCCAGGCGTCCGCCAGGCGCCTTCAGAAAGAAGGTGGAGCAGCGAAGGAGCTTTCCGTTGATCCCCCGCCCCTGGTAATTGAGAGTGCAGGAGTCTTTCGACTGTCGATTGGTCTTAAGGATCCTGAGGGCGACGTCGCTTAAGGGACCACCGACCGAGCGCCCGCTCACCTGACCGTTGCTGATGGCCAGGATAGAATGGAGGTCGGAGAGAACAACTTCATAGTCGGGGCCAAGAACCTGTCCCAGGAAGGAGACTAACTGTCGATATTGGTCAAGCTTGTTTTCTTTCATGGTAGCGCCGCCTTTCTTGTCTATCCACCATAACAAAATCTCCCGGATAATGCAAAAATATTCTCATACTCAAATCTTTCAAGCAAATAGATCGTCAAAATAGCCAAAAATAAAGAGAAAATATCGTATATAGTACATAAATCAAACGATACGAATTGAAAAAACTGCCGACAGTGATAAAATAATCTCATAAAGTCAATAAGGCCTTTGAAAGAAAACACGTAGATGATTGCAGAAGGGAGGGATCAGGCAGATAGAGGGAACCTATACCGTCCGCCAGTCGGTTCGACCAAAGGGGGGAGTCGATGACCGGGGTATCTGAGCTATTTTGACAGTAGAATACGAAAAGGCCTATTCTACTGCATTTACAGGAGGTATAATTATGGAATATCCTTTGAATGTTGAAGCGCCAAAGTCTTTTACACACGTCGTCCGCAATCTGCCAACCGTAACGGCAGAGCAGCGATTACGGGCTCTGAAGGCCACCCATTACAATGAGTTTGCTTTCCCGGCCGGGATGCTCTATGTGGATTGCCTGTCTGATTCCGGCACAACATCCATGACCGATGCCCAGTGGGGGGCTATGTTCCTGGGCGATGAGTCCTACGGAAGAAACAAGGGCTACTATGTTCTGCTGGATGCCTTCCGCGATGTCTGGGAGAGAGGAGATCAGCAAAAGAGGGCCATTGACCTGCTCCGCAGCGGCGTTGACAAGGACGATGTGGAGAAGATGATGGATGAGCTCTATCTGGTTGATACGGAGGGCGGCTTCATCAACGGCGGATCCTATCAGCTGGAGAGACCCAACACCTTCATTGTTCCTCAGGGACGCTGTGCTGAGGCTCTGCTCTTTGATGTCATCAAGCCCCTTTTGGCTAAGCGCTATCCCGGCAAGGTCTTCACAATTCCGTCCAATGCGCATTTTGACACCACAGAGGGAAACATCAAGCAGATGGGAAGCGTGCCCCGCAATCTCTTCCACAAGGAGCTTCTCTTTGAGATTCCCGAGGGCGGCAAGTATGAGAAGAATCCCTTCAAGGGCGATATGGATATTGACAAGCTCAATCAGCTTCTGGATTCTGTCGGCATTGAAAATGTTCCCCTCATTTACACGACGGTAACCAATAACTCCGTCTGTGGCCAGCCCGTCTCTATGGCCAATATGAGAGCTGTCTCCGCAATTGCTCACAAGCACGGCATCCCCTTTGTTATGGATGGAGCACGCTGGGCTGAGAACTGCTACTTCATCAAGATGAATGAGGAGGGCTACGCGGACAAGTCGATCGCTGAGATCGCCAAGGAGATGTTCTCTTACTTCGATGTGGTATCCGCGTCTCTGAAGAAGAACGGACACGCCAACATGGGCGGTCTTCTGGCTTTCCGCGACAAGGGTTACTTCTGGAAGAACTTCTCTGAATTCAACGAGGATGGAAGTGTTAAGGTAGATATCGGACACCTGCTCAAGGTTCGTCAGATTTCTGCTTACGGCAATGATTCCTATGGCGGAATGTCCGGACATGACATCATGGCTCTCTGCGTCGGCCTCTATGAGGAGCAGAGATTTGAGTACCAGGATGAGCGTGTAAGACAGTGCGAGTACCTGGCTCAGGGACTGCATCAGGCAGGCGTACCGGTGGTTCTTCCCGCCGGCGGACATGGGGTCTACATTGATGTCGACAAGTTCTTCGGTTATAAGAGAGACCATGAGAGCTTCGCAGGACAGGCGCTCTCTCTTGAGATGATCCATCGCTATGGAATCCGCTGCTCTGAGTTGGGGGACTTCTCCATGGAGTATGATCTGAAGACTCCGGAGCAGAAGGCTGAGGTCTGCAATGTGGTTCGCCTGGCCATCAACAGAAGCCAGTACTCCAAGCAGCACATGGATTACATCATTGCCGCTGCGGCACAGCTCTATAAGGATCGTGACACGATTCCAAATCTGAAGATTACTTTCGGAAGAACCCTTCCCATGCGTCATTTCCACGCCTGGCTTGAGCCCTATGAGCCCAGCAGGGAAGAACTTTGCGATCAATAAGATAACCTGCGGCTTCTCCTCCTTGCCTGGGGGAGGCAAAGAGGAGAGAGGGGCCGCGGCAAGGGGGTAAGCATATGAGTGATTCAGGAGCGAGTCGTGACGGGTTCTCTTCCAAGGCAGGATTCATCATGGCCTGTATCGGTTCCGCCGTCGGCATGGGAAATATCTGGAGATTTCCGATTATGGTTTCCATCTGGGGCGGAATGACATTTTTGATTCCCTATTTTATCTGTGTATTTCTGGTCAGTCAGACCGGTGTGATCGGAGAGATGGCTCTGGGCCGCTCTGCCGCAGCCGGCCCCATGGGGGCCTTCGGCATGGCGACCGAGAGGCGCTTTGGCAAGCGGGCAATCGGAGAGGCCATCGGCCTGATTCCGGTTCTGGGATCTCTGGCCCTTGCCATCGGCTACTCCTGTGTTGTCGGCTGGATTATCAAGTACTTCTTCCTGGCCTACAGCGGACATCTGTCTTCTCTGGGGCAGGATATGGATCAGATCGGCGGTCTCTTTGGGGGAACAGCAGTTACTATGGGCAACAACGTCTGGCTTGTGATTGCCCTGATCTTTAACTTCCTGATTATGGCCCTGGGGGTTGCCGGCGGTATTGAGAAAGCCAATAAGTTCATGATGCCTGCCCTCTTTTTCATGTTTGTGGGACTTGGCATCTATATTGCAACCTTGCCGGGAGCAATCTCCGGTTATCACTACATTTTTACCATTGATCCCAAGAGGCTGACGGATCCTCTGCTCTGGATCTTTGCCTTCGGTCAGGCTTTCTTCTCCCTGTCTGTTGCGGGAAATGGAACCGTAATCTACGGCTCGTACCTTTCCAAGAAGGAAGATGTGGTCTCCTCCGGGCGCATTGTCGCCGTCTTTGATACCCTGGCTGCTCTTTTGGCCGCCTGCGTTATCATTCCTTCCATGGCTGCCGGCGGCGCAGACCTGTCCAAGGGCGGCCCCGGTCTCATGTTCATCTGGCTGGTCAATGTATTCAACGGAATGCCGGGCGGAAGAATCATCTGCATGGTTTTCTTCACCTGTGTTCTCTTCGCCGGGATCAGTTCTCTGATCAACCTCTATGAGGCTCCGGTAGCAACCCTGCAGGAGAAGCTCCGCTTCAAGAGGCTTCCGGCTGTTATCACCGTCGGAGTGATCGGTGTCGTTGTCGCGATCGCCATTCAGGGCATTGTCTCTGACTGGATGGATTTCGTCAGCAACTACATCTGTCCCACGGGTGCTTTCCTGGCTGCCCTCATGTTCTTCTGGTTCTGCGGCAGGGACTTCGTCATGGAACAGGTAACCATGGGCTCTAAGCGAAAGATCGGCCCCTGGTTCGTTCCTCTGGGTAAATATGTCTACTGCTTCCTCTGTATTCTTGCCTTGGTTGCCGGAATCCGCCTGGGAGGGATTGGCTGACGACCTGTCATTTTTAAAAGGGCAGAGGCCGCAAGCTGTAAGTATTCCACGTAAAATCAACTCAATATGATAGAAGATAATCGCACGATAAATTGAAAATTATCGTGCGATTATTATATACTGATTTTAAGGAAGAGAATGAATGTTTCACAGGGAGGAGGAACAATGTCAATTACAGCTACAGAACTGAAAAAAAATATGGGGAAATACCTGTTGATGGCGGAAAAGGAGGATGTCTATATCACCAAAAACGGGAAGATGATCGCCAAATTAACAAGTCCTTTTCAAAACAAAATGGAAATAGCGGAATCTCTGTTTGGCATTTTGCCGAAGGATATGACTTTGGAAGAGGCGGAGAGGGAAAGACGGGAAAAGATATGAGAGCCTTGGTTGATACTTGCGTCATCATTGATGCGCTCCAATCGAGAGAACCATTCAATCGTTCTGCAGAAGCAATTTTTCGTCTGGCAGCAGAGGGACAAATGGATGGTTTTCTGTCAGCAAAATCTGTGACAGATATCTATTATTTGACCCACCGACTCACGCATGATGATGAGAAAACAAGAGAAATCATATCAAAGATACTGACGCTGTTTGATCTTGCGGACACCTTGGGAGTGGACTGTAAGAAAGCGCTTATATCTCAAATGAGTGATTATGAGGATGCAGTTATGGCTGAAACGGCATTGCGTTTGAAGATGGACTGTATCGTAACAAGAAACGTGAGGGACTATAGAAAAGCAGGCTTAGCTGTACTTACGCCGGAAGAACTTGCCGGTTAATCGAAACAGCAGTCACGATCGTCACTTGTGAGAATAGCATATCTGACTAGAAGAAGAGATAATGCCATCCCCCGTCAATCGAAACCCTGTGCATGGACACGCCGAAGACGTCAGAGATGGCGGAAGTATTCAGAACCTCCTCCTTTGGCCCGGAGGCAATCACCCTGCGCGCGTCGGACATGATGACCAGATGGTCGGCAGTGCGGGCGGCCTGGGCCAGGTCGTGCAGGACCATAATGACGGTTTTGCCCCGGTCTCGCAGAGAAGTCACAAGATCCATGATTTCATTCTGGGATTTCGGATCCAGATAGGTCGTCGGCTCGTCGAGGACAATCAGAGGGGTGGCCTGGGCTAGCACCATGGCAAGGAAGACCCTCTGCCGCATGCCGCCGGAGAGAGTGTCGACACTGCGATCGGCGAAGGACAGGATGCCGCAGGCTTTCATGGCCTGGTCGACAAGTCTGCGGTCTTCGGCATTTGGCCTGCGGGAAAAGCCCTGGTAGGGAAAGCGCCCGTGCTCGACCAGGGTGTGCACCGGAATGCTGGGGATAATGGAGCGAACCTGGGGGAGAAAGGCGATCTTTCTTGCCCGTTTGCGCTCAGGCATGTCGATCAGGGATTCTCCCTGGTAGGTCAGAGAACCGGAGCTGACGGAAGACATGCCGTTGAGGCACTGGAGAAGACTGGTCTTGCCGCAGCCATTTGGCCCCAGAAGAACCGTGATCTGACCCCGGGGAATAGACAGGGACAGATCATGCAGGATGGGCGTATGGCCGACGGAAATATCGGCGGACGTAAATTGAAGCTCACAGGGCATCTGATTCTTATCCAAGGCGGCGTCCCCCTTTCTTTCTGAGCAGGAGATAGAGGAAGAAGGGGCCTCCGATAAAGCTCATAATGATGCCGGCCGGGAGCTCATAGGGGGCAATCAGGGTGCGGCCGAGCAGGTCGCAGAGGAGGACATAGACCGCGCCAAGCAGACCCGAGGCCGGCAGAAGGAGACGGTTGTCGTTGGCAAAGATCTTCCTGGCAATATGGGGGACGATCAGGCCTACAAAGGAGATGAGCCCGGCATAGGAGATAACGGTTCCAGCCAGAAGAGAGGCCAGGATCAGGAAGATCAGGCGAATCCGGGAGACATTCATCCCCAGTCCGGAGGCGATGTCATCGCCCAGGGAGAGGATATTGAGCCCCTTGGACAGGAGGGCGGTAATGAGAAAGGCAATGACGATCATGACAAGGGGAATGGCAATCTGACTATAGCTCATAGCGGAGAGACTGCCGACCAGGAAGGTATTGATATTGATCAGAAGGTCACTGTCTAAGATCTTGATCAGACTCATCCCCGCGCCCAGGAAGGCCGAGACCGTGATGCCGGCCAGGATGACGGTGATGCGGGAGGAATCTGTCAGGTAGGCCAGACCGAAGATGAGCAGCGCGGTGACCAGAGCGCCGATGAAGGCAAAGGGACCTCTGACCTCGATGGCGGTGGGAAAGAAGACCATGGAGAGCATGACGGCAAATCCCGCCCCGGAATTGACACCGATGGTATTGGGAGAGGCGAGAGCATTGTTCATGACGTTCTGCAGGATGAGACCGGAGCTGGACAAACCGAGACCGGCTCCCAGGCAGGCGAGGGTTCGGGGAATGCGGATCTGCCAGATGAGGGTATATTCAGTGCCCTCACGAATGCGGCCGGACAGGACGCCCAGAAGGTCGGGAAGACAAATGGGGACACTGCCCAGGGCGATGGAGGCCAGACAGGCGCAAAGGAGCATCAGAAAGAGCAGGAAAAAGACAGGCGTCTCCTTGAATGTCTGTGCTTTTCCTGCTCTCATACGTTACCTCTGTCAGCTCTGATAAGGATAGAATAATAATTTGGGATAGAAAATAATTCCTGTCCGGTCAAAGACAGCTTCAGCCGCCGTACTGATTATAGTGCTTGCCGCCCCAGTAGAGGGTATCGGCAACTTCGGCCTTGGGCCCGAGCTCTACGCCGTCCATGATGTATTCCTTGAACTTCTCGAAGCCGGTGCGGTCAACAATATAGCCGATATGCTCTTTGTGTTCTACCGCATTGGGATCGATATATTCTTCGATGTAGGCGTAAGCGTTCTTAACCATCTTCAGGATGCTCTCTTCATCGCACCACTTGATGAAGTCTTCCGCCAGACGGGGATTCTTCTTGCCGGTGCGGCCCAGGAGAACCAGGCGGAAGTAGCGCTCCTTAGACCTGGTCCAGGCCCGGGTGGGGCAGTAGTGGACGCAGACGCCACAGCCCACACATTTGGCGGTGTCACGGACGATCTTATTGTTGACCACGCTGAGGGCTCCGACGGACCGGCGCTGGCAGTAGTCTACGCATTGACCGCAGGAGACGCAGCGGTCAGAGTCATACTGAGGCTCTGTCATGCCGATGATGCCGAAGTCGGCCAGGCGAACCTTGGCGCAGTCGTTGGAACAGCCGGTGAAGGCGATCTTAACGTGACGGTCATTGGGGAAGATGGTATTCTCCATCTTCTGAGCAAAAGCGGTGGTGTCATAGCAGCCGAAGGGGCAGAGTCTTGCGCCCGGGCAGGCCTCGACATTGCGGGTGCCGGAGGAGGCGTAGCCGGTGTCGGGAATCTCCTGGTTGATATGTAAGGAGTCAATGACCAGCTGGATCTCTTTGTTGACGGCATCCATATCTTCGAACTTGATCCCCGGGATCTCAATTCCCTGGCGGTTGGTGATATCAATGACACCCTTGCCGTACTTTTCCGCGATCTCAACCACACGTCCTAAGGATTTTGAGTCAATGACGCCGCCGGGAATGCGCACACGGGAGGCGGTCTCGCCCCTCACCTTGGAATAGCGGAAGGCGTTCTTCTTCATCTTGCCGACATTTACATCTAATGTTCCCATTTTGCCCTCCTTAATCCATCATATCTTTGGCCTGGCTGTAGTTAAATACGGGGCCATCCAGACAGATGTACTTATCATTGACACGGCAGTGACCGCATTTTCCGAGCCCGCAGCACATCTTGCGCTCGTAGGATACGGTGATCTGATCGTCTTTAAAGCCACGCTTCTGAAGCTCGATAATGGTGAACTTCATCATGGGAGGAGGACCGACGACAACTGCCTTGGCAGTGGGGATATCCTTAAGGGGAAGGTCGGCGATGTACTTTGTGACAAGGCCGATATTACCCTTGTAGCCCTCCGGCGCACCATCAACCGTCAGTGTCAGGTTCAGGGCGTCATCCCAGCGCTGCAAATCATCGCGAAAAAGCATATCGTCAGGGCTTCTGAAACCGGCAATGACAAACTTGTCTTTGGCGTTTTCCATACCGGCCAAAGCGTCTATGACGCCGCGGACAGGGGAGACGCCGGTGCCGCCGGCGACGACGACCGTCTCGCCGTCACGGTAGAGATCGACATCAAAGCCGTTGCCATAGGGACCGCGGAGAAGGAGGTTCTGTCCTGTATAGGACTCGAAGACCTCATTGGTGACCCGGCCGACCCTGCGGATGGTCAGATCCACATAGTTTGAGCCGATTCCAGAGACGGAAATGGGCGCTTCACCGAATTTGGGCACAGAGACCTCGAAGAACTGACCGGGCTTAACCTCGCCGATGAATTCCATGCGGAAGGTATACTCCTTGGCCGTATGCCTGATGACATCAAGAATTTTGGACGGGAAGGGGAGATAAGCGTTCTCAGACATTTACTGTACCTCCTTTCCGAGGTTTTCTACCGCATCGGTGACCTTGTTCAGAATGTTGGAGTAGGAGATATACTCGGGACAGGCATCGTCACAGCGGCCGCAGCCGATGCACATATTCTCTCCAAATCGCTTCTTGTGGTCGGAAATCTTGTGCAGAACGCGGTAGCGCATGCGCTCTCCCTGGCTCTTTCGGTATTCGCCGCCGCCGGCGACATTGGTGAATCCGTCGACCATGCAGGCGGCAGCAACTCTGCGCCGCTCGCCCACTTTTCCATTCTCATGATAGAAAATGTCCTGCATGGTGTAGCAGGTACAGGTGGGGCAGACATAGTTGCAGCGGCCGCAGCCGATGCAGCGGGAGGAGTACTCATCCCAGAGGGCATGTTTTAAGATGGCGCCTGGAACCTGATCAGGAACGCGAACTTCGAAGTCGTTTTTCGTCACATAAGAAGGCTTGATATCCGCGGCCTGTCCGGCGGCAAAGAAGGGGACAAAGCCAGTGTCAGGAACATCGCAGGCGAAGCCGTCGCCGTCCGTCTCTACAGAGAAGACATAGCCGTCCTCGGATCGATTGCTGCCCATGGAAACACAGAAACAGTTCTGATAAGACTTTTTGCAGCCAATCAGAACAAACTTGACCAGGTCGCGGCGGCGCTTGAAGAACCAGTCGGGGGTCCAGCCGTTATTTAAGTACATGTCATCCTGGCGTCTGACGGCATGCAGGTCACAGCTGCGCAGAAAGATTAAGACGGGTTTGTCTGGAATATCCGCGGCCTTGACCTGATCTTCGGTGAAAAAGAGGAGGGTCTCGGAGAGAGGGGTTAGAAACTCCTTAAACGCATAGTCTGATTTCCGTTCCAGTTCGATTTCAGAAGCCTCATTGACAAAGTCATAGCGGACAATATCGGTGTCAGTGAAGCGGCCGGTACCTTTCTTGAGAACGGGAGCATAGATAAGATAGTGCTCTTTGAGAGCGTCGATGGTTTTGGCAAAGCCATCGGCAGTTAGTTGAAAGCCCACCTGTGTCTCCTTTCGTGAACTGGAAAACAGCAGGAGAAGACTGTCGGAGAGAAGTCCTGGAAGACCGCTGTTTTCACAACTTAATAGATGCCTGTATCTTTATCGCGGTATGCCGGCGCATTTTTATCCTCTTCTCCCATAAAGAAGATAATCGAGATACAGTCAAAATGTAGCACAACAAGTATATCCGGACAAATATCTTGTGTATGTTTTTAGTACAACATTTCCAAGTATGTTTTGGTGAAAATTTATATCAGCCTGTCTGAGAGCAGTTGTGACGTGAACGGAAGGGCAATCGAATGCAGGTATATGAATTTAGAGCGGATCGGGAGAGGAAGAATGCAAATTTCAATTGAGAATCTGGGTCGTCTTTCGATATTGCAGGGGAGTAATTTTCTGCTGCTTTTTGAAGACATTCTGGAAATAGGCCTGGGAGGAGAAGCAGAGGTAGCTGCTGATTTCGCTGAGACTTTTATCCGTATAGGTCAGCAGGCTCTTGGCTTCCTCCAGCTTACAGCGCATGATGAAAGAGGAGACTTCAAATCCAAGTTCCTGCTTGAACTTTTTGGTCAGATAGGAGCGGGACTTATGGATGGCCTCGGCGACATCTCCCACGCGAATGGGCTCACAGACATTTCTTGAGATAAACTGCATGGCCTCAAAGACTTCCATGGACATGCCGGCGGTTGCCCCGCTGGCGACGAAGATGGCCATTTATGGTTTCTCCATTGTGATTCCCCTGCTTGCCTTAATTGTTATGTTTGTTCTCTTGTCCAGATTTGATCTGGAGGAAAAACTGCCTCAGATGCGTCAGGAGATTGCCGACCGCAGAGAGAAGGGCTGTATCAACAGCTTTGAGAAGACAGGATTTGAATGACACCGTAAAATCATTGCTGCATTGAGAGAAGAAGAGGACTGGCCACAACAGATCCCGTCGGCGCACGAAGCACCGGCGGGGAGTGGCCGGTCTTTTTGCTTTCGATGGATTTCGCCTCTTACGACTGGAGAAGTCATATTCTGCAAATGAGGGAACTTTTGAGATTAAAGATCTGGAGAGCTTTGAGAAAATGGGACTGGGCAGGAGCAAGGGAAGCGGTTAGAATAGATTGAGTTCAAAGATATATGGGAGAAGAGGTAGCCATGGCCTGGTATCAGAAGGACCGCGCAGAGACAGAGCGCCTGCTTGAGAGCAGCTCTAAGGGACTGAGTAAGAAAGAGGCGGCAAAGCGTCTGTGTGAGTACGGCCCGAATGCTCTTGTGGAAGCGGAAAAGAAGTCTGCCCTGCGGATCTTTCTGGAACAGTTTGCGGATTTGATGGTCCTTATTTTGATTGTCGCGGCTCTGGTTTCCGCTTTTACAGGGGACGTCGAGTCCATGCTGGTCATCGTCTCTGTCCTGGTTTTGAATGCGGTTCTGGGGACCATTCAGCATGTCAAGGCGGAGAAGTCTCTGGAGTCTCTCAAAGCTCTGTCTTCTCCAAGGGCCAAGGTCATTCGCGGCGGAGTGAAGATGGAGATTGATTCGGCTCAGCTGGTTCCGGGCGATATGGTTTCCTATGAGGCCGGAGATATGGTGGTGGCGGACGGTCGTATCCTGGAGAACTTCTCTCTTCAGGTCAATGAGTCTTCTCTGACCGGCGAATCTGCCAATGTCGATAAGTCCGATGCTGTAATCAAGGAAGAGCTCGCTCTGGCAGACCGGATCAATATGGTCTATTCGGGCAGTCTGGTTACTTACGGCCGCGCCAATGTCATGGTGACCGCGACAGGTATGGAGACCGAGATCGGCAAGATCGCCGGACTCATGAATGATACCAAAGAGAAGAAGACACCTCTGCAGGCAACCCTGGATGATTTCTCAGGGAAACTGGCTGCCGCAATTATGGTCATTTCAATTCTGGTCTTTGGCCTGTGCATGTGGCGGGGCATGGCCCTGATGAATTCTCTTCTTTTCGCCGTAGCCCTGGCGGTTGCGGCGATTCCGGAGGCCCTGTCTTCGATCGTTACTATCGTTCAAGCTATGGGCACACAGAAGATGGCCAAAGAACAGGCGATCATCAAGAATCTGGCAGCGGTGGAATCGCTTGGCTGTGTCTCCGTCATCTGTTCTGATAAGACCGGTACCCTGACGCAGAATAAAATGACTGTGCAGGAGATCTATGTGGGAGATCGGATCTGCCGGGACAGAGAACTTGACGTCAGCAAGCAGCTCCATCGTTATCTGCTCTACGCGGCTGTTCTGGCCAATGATTCCGCGATTGTCGACGGGGAGGGGATCGGAGATCCGACGGAGTATTCGCTTTTGTCTATGTACCGCAATATTCAGGGCCTGGATTTGGATGGGGATAAACTGGCTCTGTCGGATCATCTCCTCCGCTCTATGGCGGCCCGTCTGGAGGAGATTCCCTTCGACTCCGACCGCAAGCTCATGTCTTCCAAGCATCTGATCCATGGGAGACAGACGGTCTTTACCAAGGGAGCGGTTGATGTTCTCCTGGATCGCTGCGTCTTTATCCGTCTGGAGGACGGGATTTATCCCATGACAGAGGAGATTCGGGGAAAGATTCTGGCGCAGAATGAAGCTTTCTCTGCACAGGGTCTGCGCGTCCTGGCCTTCGCCTACAAGGAGAGCGAGGAGAAGCTGTCCCGGGAGAATGAGCGGGACTTTATCTTCCTGGGCCTGATCTCCCAGATGGATCCGCCCCGCGAGGAGTCCATGGAGGCGGTTGCCCGGGCGAAGGCGGCCGGAATTCGCACCGTTATGATCACCGGTGACCACAAGGTCACGGCGACCGCCATCGCCAGAGCAATCGGGATTTTTGCCGAGGAAGATGAAGCTCGGACAGGGCAGGAACTGGATGCCCTGTCCGACGCAGAACTGGACATGGAGATCGAGCGGATTTCTGTTTATGCCCGTGTCTCCCCGGAGAATAAGATTCGTATCGTAGACGCCTGGCAGAGAAAGGGCAAGATTGTCTCCATGACCGGTGACGGAGTGAACGATGCGCCTGCGCTTAAGAAGGCGGATATCGGTGTGGCCATGGGAATCACCGGAACCGAAGTCTCCAAGGATGCGGCATCCATGATTCTGGCGGATGACAATTTCGCCACGATTATTAAGGCGGTGGCAAATGGCCGTACGGTTTATAACAACATCCGCAACGCCGTCCTCTATCTGCTCTCCGGTAATTTGTCCGCCATCATTGCGGTTCTCTACACCTCTTTGCTGGCTCTGCCCATTCCCTTCGCGGCGGTACAGCTGCTCTTTATCAATCTGGTGACGGATTCTCTGCCCGCCCTGGCCATCGGAATGGAGCCGTCCGACCCGGATGTCCTGAGAAGAAAGCCGCGCGATCCGAAACAGGGGATTCTCACGCGGGATTTTGTGAGGCTTCTGATCGGCCAGGGGGGATTGATTGCGGTCTGTGTCATTGCCGCCTATTGGCTGGGATTGACCGGATCCTCCGCAGAGAATGCCGCAGCCGCCTCTACCATGGCATTTGCTACTCTGACTTTGGCCAGACTTCTGCATGGATTCAATTGCCGAAGCCGTCACAGCCTGCTTCAGATCGGCTTTGCCGGAAATTGGTACAGCCTGGGGGCATTTGTCCTCGGATTCACTCTGGTTCTTATGGTTCTCTTTCTGGCGCCGGTCATGCGCCTGTTCTCGGTCGTGGCTTTGAGTCAGAACCAGTATCTGGAAATTCTTGGCCTGGCCCTTCTGCCCACCCTTTTGATCCAGCTGGTCAAGCTGATCAGGGACAGAAGAGAATAGGTGAATTTAATGAGAGATACAGCCTTAGCTCTTTCGGAAGGTGTTTGGATAGTGCAGTGCCAAATGCCTGACCGATGAAAGCAGTTTCGCTTCTGGTTCCATAGAGGTAGTAATGGCCGTTCACATTGCAGATGAAGGTGTCGATTGATTTGGCCTGTCGCAGGGTATCCGGGTAGAAGTTGCCATCCTTATCGAGAACTTCGGCATGGTGCAGACGGATGACCTGTCCCCGGGAGGCTTTGACATGTAATTCGACGACACCTGTGACAATTTGACCAAAGTCAATGAGGGACTCAGCTCTGGGCGTGGTGATTTTTCGGATGCCGGCAATGCGTTCCGTGATCCGAACAGGCTCATCTTCCTGCGCGGTGAGAACAGAAGAGTCGAAGTCCTTAGTACTTATGCTGCCTTCGAGAATTTCGGGAGAATCCGTATCGATGGTCTCTCCCATATATATTTCACTGTAGCGGATCTGGCCTGTTCGAACGGTCCAGTTTTCATCTGTCGCAATGACCTCTTTGTCCCCGTTCTCGTACTGCAGGTGAAGCTCCGCAAAAAGTCCAAGCTGATCGCCATACTGGTTGGGCTGGCAGTAAAAACCGAGAATTCCCTTATACCAGCCATTGGCAACGGTGACCTGGATTTGATTGGTATCCTCAAGGAGATTCGTTACATCGTAGATCTGGTACTGCAGTCTCTTTCGGTAATTGGTCCAGCCGGGCGCCATACGGCAGTCGCTGACGGCAGAGCCATTGATCGCGGCTTCATAGACTCCATGCGCTGTGATGTAGAGGCGGGCGCGGCTGACCCTTTGCCTTAGAGAGAAGGAATGGGAGAAAACAGGGCATGCTTCCTAATGTAAAAACAAATATTTGTAAGTTAATAGGACAGCTCCTCCAATTTCTTTTGTGTGAGCAGAAAATCCCGAAAGAAGGGGAGAGAGAAGGATACATAACCGAATCTGGGAGCTTCAATGATCTGCCGTTCCAAGAGTCGGCTTCGGTAGACATTGCAGTAGGAACTGCCCTTTCCAAGCTTTTTGTTAATATAGGCGCTGGGTACCAGCCGGTCTTTTTCATCGCTCATGATACGGAGATAGGACTGTTCTACTTCAGTCAGTCTGCGGTAGAGAATGAAATAGACATTCTGATAGAGCAGGTCTCGAAAATCCCTGCCAATCGTCTCCAGGAGATCGAGATTGATCGGATCTCCCTTGGAACTGTTCTCCCAGAGCAGATGCCCCAGCAGCTGGAAAGCATAGGCGTAGCCATGGACCAGTGCGGTCATATGGAGGAGAGTGTCTTCATCCAGCTTGCGTCCGCCGTCAGTGAAGATGTGGCGGTAGCTGTTCATGACAGCGTAGTCGCCTAGGCGGGAGAGAGAAATACGGTTAGCTCGAAGAAGGAAGGTCATAACTTCATGGTTGATGAGGTCACTCACATTCTCCGGGAGACCGGCCAAAAGAAGTGTGATCTGATAGCCGGAGCGAATTAAAACCTGATCATAGGAGGCGAACTCGCGGGTGGAGCGACTGTTGGTCACTTCATCCAGGGTGACAAGAAGAGAGATCCCTTTTTGCTTAAGCCTGGCTAAATTCATCTCGATTTTGACTTTCGCTGAGGGTTCAGCCTCTCTGGCCGAGACAGAGGCTGAGAAGCCAAGAGCGCCGATACCGAGTCCCTCTATTTTTTTGCGCCCGCCCAGGCGGGAATGCACAATATAGTCCAGGTAATCAGAGAGATCCTGAATGAGATTCTCAGAGTCAGAGAGGTTGATGCATATCCAGTTCTTCTCCTGAGACAGGATATTTGTCAGATCTGTCATGAAGGTTGTTTTGCCTGATCCCCGCATTCCATAGATCATGTTGGTCTGGCAGAGGGGACTGTGATTTTTGATGGAACGCACAGTCGTAGCAAGAATTTCTTCGCGATCGATATAGATTTCCGGAACGCGTCCAAAGGTGATATCAAATGGGTTGTTCATGATGTCCTCCTTTTTATACCTTTGCCAAATTAATTCTATTTTATATTTTATAATATCTCAATATTAATTTTATATTTTATTATATAATTGAGAACTGTTGGAAAAGGATTTATATATTGTTATATTTCGAAAGCATCTTTCCGTGAGAGAAAGAATCGGATAGAGAAGCTTGCAGACAGTGTGGCAGATGCAGGCAGATCATGATGACTGTCGTTCGGCAAATAGCAGACACCGAGTATCTTCGCTATAATGGTCGGGTAAAAGCAATGATCATTTGCAGGAAAACAAGGAGGAGAAGATGGCGCTGTTATTCATAGAGTATCCGAAGTGCAGTACCTGTCAGAAGGCGAAAAGGTGGCTGGACAGCAGAGCAATTGCATATGAGGATCGTCATATTGTAGAGGAAAATCCCACGGAAGAGGAACTGACCGCCTGGATACAGAAGTCTGGTATGCCGATCAAGAAGTTCTGGAATACTTCTGGGCAGCTCTATCGGCAGATGGAATTGTCCAAGAAACTGCCGGAAATGAGTCCGGAGGATCAGATCAAGCTGCTTTCGACCAATGGGATGCTCTGTAAGCGCCCCATTCTGGTAGGAGAAGACTTCGTTTTGACCGGCTTTCGCGAGAAGGAATGGGAAGAGAGAATCAGTCGTTGATAACGCTGTAAAACGATTCTGAAGGAATGCACGCTCTTTGTATCCTGCAGCCATAATGACAGGGGCACTTTTTACAGATTATCTATTACAATAAAAAATCGACCGTCGTATTCTTAGAATAAGAATGTTTTGCGAATATGACGGTCGATTTTAATTTAGAACAAGAGAAGGCTCATAAGCCAGGCGCTGATGATCCTCTTTGTATGCAGAATTACTTCTTAAACCCGCTTCTCTTTCTCTGTAGGGGATCCAGGATCTTCTTGCGGATGCGCAGAGACTTGGGAGTGACTTCTAAAAGCTCATCCGTGTCGATGAAATCGATGGCCTGCTCAAGAGACATGATCTTGGGAGGGGTCAGGGTCAGGGCCTCGTCAGCGGAAGAGGACCGGGTATTGGTCAGGTGCTTTTTCTTGCAGACATTGAGCTCAATGTCTTCAGACCGGGAAGACTGGCCGATGACCATGCCGGAGTATACTTTCTCGCCGGCGCCGATGAAGAGGGTGCCTCTGTCCTGGGCGGCGAAGAGGCCGTAAGCGACAGAGATGCCGGTCTCGAAAGAGATGAGGGAGCCGGTGGCCCGGTACTCAATATCCCCCTTGTAGGGCTCGTATCCGGCAAACTCAGTGTTCAAGATGCCGTTGCCCTTGGTGTCAGTCATGAAGTCTCCCCGATAGCCGATCAGACCTCTGGAAGGAATCTTGAACTCCAGACGGGTGTAACCGCCCTGGATGGGATTCATGCCGCGGAGTTCTCCCTTTCTGGCGGACAGCTTCTGGATCACCGCGCCCTGGAATTCGTCGGGGACGTCAATATAGGCGATTTCCATGGGCTCTAATTTCTTGCCCTTTTCGTCCTTCTTATAGAGAACCTCTGCCTTGGAGACGGCGAACTCGAAGCCCTCACGGCGCATCTCCTCAATCAGGACAGACAGGTGCAGCTCACCGCGGCCGGATACCTTGAAGGTATCGGGGGAATCCGTATCCTCCACGCGGAGGGAGACATCGGTGTTGAGCTCGCGCATGAGACGGTCCCGGATGTGGCGGGAGGTGACATACTTGCCCTCCTGTCCGGCCAAAGGAGAGTCATTGACAATGAAGTTCATGGCGATGGTGGGATCAGAGATTTTTTGGAAAGGAATGGCCTCAGGTTCGCCGTTTGTGCCGCAGATGGTGTCGCCGATGTGCAGGTCGGCGATCCCGGAAATAGCCACGATGGAGCCGATTTTTGCCTCCTCCACCTCGACGCGGTTGAGACCGTCGAATTCGAAGAGCTTGGTAATGCGGACATTTTGTCTGGCATCGGGATTGTGATGGTTGACGACGACGGCGGACTGATTGAGCTTGAGAGAGCCATTGGAGATCTTGCCGACGCCGATGCGGCCGACGAACTCGTTGTAATCAATCGTAGATACCAGCATCTGTGTGTTGGCGTCGGGATCACCGGTTGGGGCGGGAATCTTATCAATGATTGCGTCAAAGAGGGGGGTCATATCCCTCTTCTCATCGTCAAGGTCCGCGATGGCGTAGCCCTCGCGGGCAGAGGCGAAGAGGAAGGGGGCGTCCAGCTGATCTTCGGAGGCGTCCAGATCCATGAGAAGCTCCAGGACCTCGTCTTCGACCTCCAGAGGTCTGGCGTCGGGACGATCCAGCTTGTTGACAACCACAACGATGGGAAGGCTCAGGGCCAGAGCCTTGCGCAGGACGAACTTGGTCTGGGGCATGACGCCCTCGAAAGCGTCAACCAGGAGAATCACTCCGTCGACCATTTTCAGGACACGCTCCACCTCGCCGCCGAAATCGGCATGGCCCGGAGTATCGATGATGTTGATCTTGGTATTTTTATAGGTGACGGCGGTATTCTTGGACAGAATGGTGATGCCGCGCTCACGCTCAATATCATTGGAGTCCATGACGCGTTCCTGAACCTCCTGATTTTCTCGGAAGATGCCGGACTGCTTTAAGAGCTCATCAACCAGGGTGGTTTTCCCATGATCGACATGGGCGATGATGGCTACGTTTCGGATGTCGTCTCTGGACTCAATCATTGTGACCTCTTTCTCTGCAGGGCAGATATATAATCGAAGATCGATTTACAGATATGCCGGAAGGTCAAATTCGTATCTCAGAGTAAGAATCCGCATCCGGGAATCAGTCCTTCGCAGGAAATGACTTTCAGCAGGGAATCATATAGGAAAGACTCCTGTAAAATCGACCTTCCTATATTAGCACAATCCTGTGAAACTTCAAGAAATGGTATCTGAGACACAGGAAGAGTGACTGAGATCAGTGGAAGGGAAATCTAACTTAGACTGGAGGAGAGACGATTCTTGTTTTCTTCTTTTCGCTGTGTCTGCGTTTTCAGACAAAGAAAAACAGCAACCCGACTGATTTGCTGTTTCTCAAATTAGGATATTGAATTGGGAAAATAGGGAGTTACAAATTATGATCTAACCATGCTTTGAGTTCGTCAAAACTGTAATCTCCCTTTAATGCGATGCCGTCTTTGATAATAGAATGTTCGCATTCCCTTTTATAATCTTCAATCATTCTTCCAAAACCGCCTCCGCCATGTGTACAAAAGGGAATAATTGTCTTGCCGTCTAAATCAACCGTTCTTAAAAAGGACCGAACGGGTGGCGCAAATGTTTTAAGCCAATTAGGAGAACCTACAAAAATCACTTCCGCATTCCCAATCGCTTCTGCTCCCTGCATAAGAGGAGGACAATATCCCTTTTCAATTTCTTCTCTCACTTCTTTTACAGCTGTATTATATGAGAAGGAGTAAGGCTGTTGCGGTTGTAATTCTCTCAAATCTCCATCCGTAATCAATGCAATATCTTCTGCTAATCTTCTGGTGATTCCTGAATAGGAATAATATACAATGACGGGTTTCAATAAAATTACCTCTTTACCAATACAAATTTCACTTTCATAATTTAAAGTATCATATCATACTTCATCTAAAGCATCATACCATACCTCCCTGTTTTACAGGTTTAAGCCCTGTTTCTTTATCTGTGCTACAGGTTGACTGAAATCAATTGGGGGACAAGTCGCAAGGGACGGTCATGAACGGTCTTGAGAAGAGGCGGTTGCGGTCAATTGATTCTCACGGGATCTCTGTGATAAAATTTATACAAATTCTTTGCAAATACCTGTTGCCGCTGTGTGATTCTCGAAGGAGCAAAGCAGCGCGAAGATTAATACAGTATATGGTGTGATTCATTTGACAGGAGAGAATATGCAGGAAGGAAAGATAACCGTCTATTACGGTGAGGGTTACGGCAAGACTTCTGCCGCCATCGGCAATGCCATCAAGGTGGCCTCTGCAGGTGGCAGTGCAACAATGATCCAATTTCTTAAGGGTCAGCTGAGCGCGGATTTCTTCAGCCGTCTGGAGCCGGAGATCAAGGTCTTTCGCTTTGAGCAGAATATTGAGGGCTACGATGACCTGACCAGCCAGGAACAGGAAGAGGAGAAGAAGAACTATGAAAATGCCCTCATGTTCGCCAAGAAGGTTCTGACGGTGGACGAGTGTGATCTGCTGGTTCTGGATGAAGTGCTCGGCATCGTGGAGAGAGGGCTGGTTCCGGCAGAAGCTCTGGTAGAAGTCCTTTCTGCCAAGTCTCCACTGGCCTCTGTCATTATGACAGGGGATTGTCTTCCGGAAGAGATACGACAGATCGCAGATACGGTCTATGATATTGTGCCGGAGAAGCTGCCCGGATGAATCTGAGTCAGTGAGCATTTCCCGGATCCCGGGGGCCTGTGGAATAGCTATGATTTTTAAGGAAGAAATTTCCGTCACCGGATTTCGGGATCCTGTGGAGTGGCCGCCCTATCTTTTGACGGTTGACATGATCTGGTATCAGAGGGTATATTTCTAGTGTCGAGTCAATCCTCGGCTGACAACTGAATTCTGTCGAAGAATCGACAGCACAAGGTAGAGGTTGCACAGATTATGAGTAACCGGGCAGATGCGGCAGACGCAGATGAAGCCCGGCAAAAGGGATTTGTGCCGAAGGGGTCATTGCTGCGGATGATTCCCTGGGTGCAGCTTGAAGAAGGCTGTAACTGTCATCTGATAAGATGGGGCGCTATCAGTGATCATTATGAGAGTGATGACCGGCTGTGCCCCAGCCGGTCTTATTTTTTCATAACAGGGGGATTCGCGGAACGTGTATTCTATTGTTTTTCATGACATGGGGATTTCATGGATCGTGTCCTCAACTGTTTATGAATGAAGAATGCCTGTATAGAGGGTATTCTATGGTCAAGTCTCGTCCGGCAGTGACCGGAGCGGGAGGAAAGGAGGGCATATGCCTGTTTTTACCGGAAGCGGAGTCGCTGTTATTACTCCTATGAATGAGGATCAGACGGTCAATTATTCCAAGCTGGAAGAGTTGATCAACTATCACATTGACCATGGGACAGACGCAATTATCATTACAGGGACGACGGGAGAGAGTCCCACGCTCTCCGAGGAGGAGCACAAGGATGTGATCAGGGCCGCGGTTGACTTCACCGCGGGCAGAATCCCTGTCGTCGCGGGTACCGGCTCCAACTCTACCCTGACGGCCATCCAGCTGACCCAGGCGGCAGAAAAGGCAGGCGCTGATGCCGCCCTCGTTGTCACGCCCTATTACAATAAGGCGACTCAGAAGGGACTGATTGAGCACTACGAGGCAATCGCCGATGCTACGAAGCTTCCCATCATCGTCTACAATGTGCCCAGCCGTACCGGAACAAATGTTCTGCCCCAGACCATGGCCAGGCTCTTCCATGACAGGAAGAATATTGTCGGCTTAAAGGAGGCGACCGGAAACATGTCCCAGGCTTCTGAGACGATGCGTCTGTGTGATGGCAAGCTGGAACTCTACTCCGGGGAGGACGGATTGGTGGTTCCCCTGCTCTCCATCGGTGGACTCGGCGTCATTTCCGTCATTGCCAACATTGCTCCTCAGCACACCCACGATATGGTGCAGGCATTTTTCGACGGGGATGTGAAGAGGGCGGCCAGGATGCAGCTGGAGTCTTTGGATATGGTGAATTCTCTCTTCTGCGAAGTTAATCCCATCCCGGTCAAGACAGCCATGAATATGCTGGGCGCCGACTGCGGTCCCCTGCGGGCTCCCATGTGTCAGATGGAGCCGGAGAACGCGGCCCGTCTGAAGGCTTCCCTGGATGCCTTCGAGGCATATATTGATCTGTGAGAGGAGGAAAATCGCATGGTGAAGGTAATACTGCATGGTTCTAACGGCCATATGGGAAGGATCATCGACAGCTTGATTGCGGAGGATCCTGAGATCGAGATTGTGGCTGGTGTGGACCGAGTCTCCGGGGCTGTGAATCCCTATCCGGTTTTTTCATCCATTGAAAATTGCAAGGTCCAGGCGGATGTGATCATTGATTTTGCAAATGCCTCAGCGGAGGATGCCCTGCTTGATTACTGCGTGACAAAGCGAATTCCTCTGGTTCTCTGCACCACCGGTCTGTCCGAGGCACAGCTGGATCATGTGCGGGAGGCCGAAAAGCATGTGGCCGTATTAAAGTCCGCTAATATGTCGCTGGGAATCAACACTCTGATCGATCTGCTTCACCGGGCTTCTGACGTCTTCTGCAAGGCCGGTTTTGACGTGGAGATTGTGGAGAAGCATCACAGGAGAAAGCTGGACGCGCCGTCCGGTACGGCCATCGCCCTGGCGGACGCGGTCAATGAATCGCAGGGCAATGTCTATCACTATGTCTATGACAGGAGCCAGCGCCGTCAGGCGAGAGATGACAAAGAGATCGGCATCTCCGCCGTTCGCGGCGGCAGTATTGTCGGAGAGCACGAGGTCATTTTCGCCGGGATGGATGAGCTGATCACCTTCCGTCACACAGCGTATTCCAGGGCCGTCTTCGGCAAGGGCGCGATTGAGGCGGCTAAGTTCCTGGCTGGCAAGGGGGCAGGTCACTATGATATGGCGGACGTGATCGCGGCTGACTGAGCGCAAATACCAAATTGGCCTGCGGTCAGAGAAAGAAAGTCGGCCAGGCCCTAGAAGAGTAATTCTCTCACATCATCCGCCCGATAGACGACCCGGTCATTCGCGGAGGAATCTGTCTCAAGCAGGTAGAGGGCATGGGCGACCAGGTGTTCGGCGGCCTGCTCCAGGTCGCGGACGCCGGAGACATTGGAATAGCGGTCGATGATGGCCTCGATGGCATCCTCTGTGAAGACCACCTCGGATTTGGACAGACCCATGCGATCCATTGTCTTGCGCAGGGAGTAGTCGCGGAAGATGATTTTCTTCTCGGCGGGGCTGTAGTCGGGAATATCGATCTGGGCAAATCGGGTCAGAAGCGGAGCGGAGATGAGCTCGCGGTCATTTGCCGTGGCGATGGGATAGACGCCGGAGGTCGGAATCATGCACTCCATGTAATTGTCGGTGAATCCGATGTTGTCTAACAGGGTCAAAAGAGCATCCGCGGGGTTGCCGCTGCTCGCGTTGATTCCGGCCTTGTCCAGTTCGTTGATGATGAAGACCAGATTGGAGGAGCCCGCCTGTTGGAAGGCCTCCATGATCTTGCCCGGCTTGGCGTTAGTGTAGACACGGGGGGATCCGGTCAGAGCCTCCGTGTCCCGGATGGCGCTCATGTCCAGGGAGGTCCAGGGCAGCTTTAAGATGCGGGCCACGGCATAGGCGACCCGGGATTTGCCCGTGCCCGCGGGGCCGATTAAGAGAAGACCATAGGCAGGAAGCGTGTGGGTGCGGTTGATCTGGATGATGGTCTCTACGATACGCTGCTTGACCTGCTCCATCCCGTAGAGCTCTTCATCCAGAATCTGCCTGGCCTCTGTTGGGTCGATGGGGGGAAAATAACTCCCCTGCCACTGGATATTGAGCATAATGGAGAGAGCGCGCTGGGCGTGCTTCTGCTCCTCCGCGCTGACAGATTCAGACTTGACCATGGCGATCTGGCGGCGTGCCCAGTTTAAGATATTGGAGGGCAGGGCGTCCTGAGCGCAGTTAATATAGTCGGTCATAGCCGGCATGTCGGTCATCAGCATGGTCTGATCGGACAGATCCATCTCTTCTGCGGCTTCCTTAGGCAGGGCCTCCTTTGGATTGGAGGCCAGCATGCGGCGGATGACCAGCTGGAGGAAGTCGTTGTTGGCGGTCTGCAGGATGCTGTTGGCATTGAGGTCGACAGCGGTGATCTTGTAGACGGCATAGCCGCTGACATGGGCCATCCCGTGCCGGTCACGCAAAGGGGTCTCTTGGGAGGCTGTGAAGTGGCGGCCGGACAGCCTGACAGCGATATGACCTGTCCCCAGCCAAAAGAGCAGGTTGACGAAGCGCCGGTCTAACTGCAGGATTTTGACAGAACAGGCGGATCCCTCGTAGACCATCTCAAATGCCGTCTGGCGGGATGGGTCTGTGAAGGCCCCAACCTGGTGATGGGGAATGCGCTTCATGGGGTCGGACAGGATCATGATGGGATGTCTCTCGTCCGCCTGGCGGTTGGTCTGATAGAGAAGCTGATAAGAGACTTCCCCCTTTGAGCCGGCTGACTCGGGAATCTGCGGAATCGTCGGATCGGGGGATGTCGATGCATGACTGCCGGCTTCCTCTGGCTGTGTCCTGTTCACGGTTGGAACTGCTTTGGCCCCGGTCAGAGCCGCTCCGGCCTTTTTGTCCTTGCCCGCGGCGCTGGAAGCCTGTATGCTCTGGGTCAGTGCCTCCAGAAGGTCATCCGCCTTATCGTTGACAGAACGGAGAGCCTCCTTGCCCGCGCCGACGATATCGGAAGTCTTGTCGACCAGGCCCTTCTTGAAGCCATTTACCAGTTCACCGGCTTCTTCGGTGTCCTCAATGGAGGGCCTGTCATAGCCTCCGTTGAGCCAGTGGGCGATGGAAGAACGGGTCGGCTTATGCCCTCTGGCGCCGGCCTCCCAGGTCCGGTCAAGTACCTTAAGCTCCTTCTCCTGGTCGCTGCTGATTCCGTCGGCCGGGACAATGACGCCCAGCCCCTTATAGGTGCTTAAGACCGAGTCGATCTCCGCGTCGGTTACAGATCCTCGGTCTCCAACAATATCATCCCAGAAAGAGCGGATTTCATCCTTGCCGTCATCATCCAGGAAGTCGCTGAAGCGCAGACCGTCCCGTTCCAGTATCATATCGAAGAGATTGCTCATAGCTGTCCTCCAAATCTGCCTCCCATCATAGCAGATTGTGTACTTGATTTTGTACCTGAAAAGTTATTTAAGGCTAACATTTTTGCGCGCCCTGTTCTATAATGATTTTAGGTTAGGGATTGCTAACAATAAAGGGCCAGGATTTTCTGATCCGACGAGCGGAGAAGAGCAGAGGGTCCTGTCAGAAAGCATCCCGATCGGACAATCAGTGTCTACAGAATGGAGGAAGTATCATGAGTAAGGTTGCAGTTGTTTATTGGTCCGGAACAGGGAACACAGAGGCGATGGCGCAGGCGGTTTCCGATGGGGTACAGAAGGCCGGAGGGCAGGCGGAACTCATCGCGGCGGCGGATTTTGGCCCGGCGCAGATCTCCTCTTATGACGCTTTCGCTTTTGGCTGTCCTTCCATGGGCGCGGAAGTACTGGAGGAGACGGAATTCCAGCCCATGTGGGATGAGGTCAAGGGAGCGCTTGGCGCCAAGAAAGCCGCTCTCTTCGGCTCCTGGGGCTGGGGCGGCGGCATCTGGATGGATGACTGGAAGGCCGATGCCGAGAGCGCCGGTATTTCTCTGGCCTGTGATCCTGTCATCTGCAACGACGCTCCGGATGATGAGGCTCTGGCCGCCTGCCAGGCGCTTGGAGCGGCTCTGGTATAAGGAGATTTTAAGATGGCCTTTTTTAGGCCGGAGAACCAGGGAATACGAAATGCGTGAAAATCCTCACAGAGCTTTTGATACAGGCTCTGTGAGGTTTTTTGCGTCAGGAAAAGTATGCTAAAATAATAGATTCCAAGAGGGCCGAGAAAGAGTTGAGGTGCGCGATGACGGCAAATTGGCAGGAGTATTTCTCAAAAGACGCGTTGGAACAGGGCAGAGTTCTATATGGCAAGAAGGCGGTCAAGGGTTTTGCATCTACCAAAGACAGCTGTATGGCCAGGGTCCTGGGAGATCGCGTCTATGATGTCTCAATCCGGAGATTTCTAGAGGGAATGCTTTCTATGGGCTGTAATTGCGCCAGAGCACAGGCGGGTGAAAATTGCGCCCACATGGCGGCTGTTCTCTTCCTCTGGCAGGAGAGGCAGGGCGATTCCCCCGATGCGGATCAGATCCCGGCGCTTGTGGAGATGGAGGAGGTGCAGGGAAATGAGGAGACCTTCTTTCACCTTCGCAAAATGACAGCCGATCTCAAGGTGTCTCCGGAAGTAAAGCGTCAGGCCAATGAGATCCTCGAAGAGGGGAGCATGCGGGTCGACTTTTTCAGGATGCATTACGGAAAGGACGGGGAGGCGGATTCGGCGTGGGCGGAGTTTCAGACCCTGTATGAGCCCCGGATAAAAGCCCCCAAAAAAGCGGCTGACGCAAGGAGGATGGTCACAGAAGCCCGCAAGGTCTACTTTCGTTTTTCCAGAGATCATTTTCTGGATATGGAGTGCGGCTGCTGTCACAGACACATCTTCAGCTACTGGACTCTGTCCGTCTGCCCCCATGAGATGGCGGCGGTTTATCTGCTTCAGGATTATATCAGGCAATATAATCCCGGGGATGCCACAGATGAGAAGGGAGACCGCTTTCTGTCCGCTTTTTCCGATTCCGCGGCTGTTCGCAGAGACGAGGGGAGAGAGGCGATCCCAAGGGTCCGCCTGCTTCCGCGCCTGACAGAGGATGAGAGAGGATTTGCTCTGTCTTTTCGCATCGGGGTCGGCAGACTCTATGTTGTAAAGAATCTGACAGACCTGGTGGATCAGTATACATCAGGCGGATCTCTGCCACTGGGGAAGAAGGACGCGCTGCATTTTCATCAGGAGACCTTTACAGAGGCTTCCGCCAGGGTCTATGACTTTATCCGAAGGCAGGTAGAAGCCAACGAAGGTCTGGAGGAACGTCTGCGCAAAGCGTATTCCTACGATAAGACTCCTTCTTTTTGTCTGACGCGTGAAATTCGACTGGAAGGGGAGGCGGCGGATTTCCTCTATGATTATCTGCAGACAGGACAGCCCGCGGAAATATGGGGCAGGATGCAGGGGCCCGGGTCCAAAAGCCTGCAGGCGGGGAAGCATTTTCCCCAGATCCGTTTGAGGATCGATCCCTTCCTGGATTTAAATCGATTAAATCAGAAGCAGATCAGCCGCCTCTATCTCGCCGCCTTGCCGCCGGAAGAGAGGATATATGTCGAGGTCAGCTATCTTACGCCTGATGATCAGACGGGGATGCGTGAGGAGCTGAGGGAGTGGGCTCGGCCGGAGGACCTGTATCAGCTGATCGAAGACAAGGGGGAGGTCACCGCGGAGAAGGTTCAGGGACTGATTCTGACAGGAAATCTGCCCACGCGAATTCAGGGAAGACAGGCTTCCTATGCGATTTACGATGGGACAATGGTCCGCTTCGCCGGGGAGGATGAGGAATCTTTGTCTCCCCTGATGAACGCGGCGGAGGGGGGATATCTGCGCCTGTGTTTTGGAAAGAAGCATCTAGCGGAGTTCTATTATCGGGTACTTCCTCATTTGGAGGAAAATCCCCGCATCAGCATTCAGGAATCGGCGGATTTCTCGGCCATGGGCATTCTGCCAGAGAAGGCCGAATTCTCCTTTCGTCTGGATATTGAAGGCGGTCTTTTGCTGGCAGACGGCAAGGTCTCATACGGGGACAGGAGTTTTTCCCTGCTGCCGGCAAAAGAGCGCAGGGAGGCCTATGACAGCGGCAGGGATCAGCAGCAGGAGGAGAGGGCTCTGGCCCTTTTGCAGAGCGAGTTTCCACAATATGAGAGCAGGTGGTCCGCTTTTTATACAGAGGCGACGGATGACGCCGTCTATGAACTTCTCGATTCCGGCCTTGCCCGCCTGGAACGCTTGGGAAGAGTAGAGGGATCCGAGGCCTTTCGCAAATTAACCATTCGCAGCATGCCGCAGGTGCGAATCGGAGTCTCTGTCAGATCCAGTCTCATGGATCTGGATATTTCTTCGGATGAACTGACGACAGAAGAGCTGCTGGAGCTCCTGGAGGCCTACCGCCGCAAGAAGTCCTATCACAAGCTGAAGAGCGGGTCCTTTGTTCGCCTGGAACAGGAGGATTCCATGCAGATGCTGACTCGGCTCATGGAGGATACAGGTATGGAACCGGGGGATTTCACGGAGGGAAAGATGCATCTGCCTCTCTACCGCGCCCTCTATATCAATAAGATGCTGGAGGACCACGACGCGGTCGCCGCGGACAGAGACCGCAATTTCCGCGAGTTGATCAAGGAATTCAAGACGGTGGAGGAATCGGATTTCGAAGTGCCCCGGGGCTTGTCAAAGGTCCTTCGCAAGTATCAGACCTATGGCTATAAGTGGATTCGCACCCTGGCGGCCAATCATTTCGGCGGCATTCTGGCCGATGACATGGGTCTGGGCAAGACCCTGCAGATGATCGCGGTGCTGGCGGCTGAGAAAGAGTCGCCCAACAGGGCAAAAGATCTCTCGGCAGGCGGCCCCTCGCTGGTGATCTGCCCGGCCTCTTTGGTCTATAACTGGCAGGAGGAATTCACGCGCTTTGCCCCTGAGCTTGCAGTCGTGCCGGTGACCGGCTTCGCCGGTCAGAGAAGGAAGCTCTTAGATGACTGTCGTCAGGCGGATGTTCTGATTACTTCCTATGACCTGCTCAAGAGGGATATCTCCCTCTATGAGAAGATTGAGTTTGATTTCCAGGTTCTGGATGAGGCGCAGTATATCAAAAATCCCCAGGCGGCCGTCTCCAAGGCGGTCAAGATTATTAAGAGCAGGCACCGCTTCGCGCTGACCGGAACACCGATTGAAAACCGTCTGTCGGAGCTCTGGTCGATCTTTGACTTTCTCATGCCCGGCTTTCTCTACAGCTATGAGGACTTTCGGACAGACTTCGAGCTGCCGATAGCCAGGGAAGAAGATCAGGAAGTGATCGCCAGGCTTCGCCGGATGACGGGACCCTTTATCCTGCGCAGATTAAAGAGGGATGTCTTAAAGGATCTTCCGGCTAAGATCGAGGAGGTTCGTTACGCCCGTCTGGAGGGAGAACAGCGCAGGCTTTACGACGCCCAGGTCGCCAGGATGCGGGCGATGATCGCCGGCGCGGGAGAGGCCTACAATCGAAACAAAATTCAGGTACTGGCGGAGCTGACCAAGATCCGGCAGATCTGCTGTGATCCCTCGATTTTCGTAGAGGGCTACAGGGGGAAGTCGGCGAAGCGAAAGGCCTGTCTGGACCTGATTGGCTCGGCCATTGACGGGGGACATAAGATGCTGGTGTTCTCCCAGTTCACCTCCATGCTGGCCCTCTTGGAAGAGGATCTGTCCAGAGCAAAAATCCCCTTTTATAAAATTACGGGGGCGACAGGCAAAGAGGAGCGCCTGCGCCTGGTACATGCCTTCAATGACGACGAGACGCCGGTCTTTCTCATCTCCTTAAAGGCAGGGGGGACCGGATTAAACCTGACAGGGGCAGACCTGGTCATCCACTATGACCCCTGGTGGAACTTGGCCGCGCAGAACCAGGCGACGGACCGGGCTCACAGGATCGGCCAGACAAAGGACGTCTCCGTCTTTCGCCTGATCGCCAAGGGGACGATCGAGGACCGTATCCTGGAGATGCAGGAGAAGAAGAAAGATCTGGCGGACGCCATCTTAAGCGGCCAGTCGGAATCCCTTGGACAGCTGTCCAAAGAGGAACTGCTGGAGCTTCTGGGATGATGATTTGCGGGTGAAGAGGGGGATATCTGTCGGATGAAGAGGGAAAGCGGATCCTTGTATGCAGACGAAAAATACCGGGCGGCCTCTGCCGGGGCAGAGCCGCGCCGCACGGGGTGTGATAAAATATGCAAGGGTTACCGGCTGCCGCCAGCTGAAAGCGACGGCTGCGATCAGGCGGATCGAAAGAGCTTCGATGGATGAAAGAGCAGGTGAAGAGAGAGGAATGGCCAAAAAAAAGACATTTCATGACAGCTTCGTTAAGGAGCTGACTCCGACCGAAGAGGAGGCCTATTGGGCCTATCGCCGCATGATGGACGCCTTATGTAAGGCGGACATCGATCTTCTTCGCCAGCTGATGGACAAGGACGTCCGCATGAGCGGGGTCAACGGCAGAGATCAGAAGCTGGATGATTTCCTGGGAGAATTGGAGAGAGGAGACGTCTCCTACTCCAGAATCGATCTGCAGAAGGTCCAGGTGCATCTGGTATTTGACCGGGAACCGAAAGCCGGGGAGACGGATACAGACGACAGAGATGAAGATGACAAAGATATCGACGACAGAACAGAGGAATCTGATCTGGATTCCGAAAATTCGCCCGGAGGAGATGACTGCTATGCGACAGTGACCGGGGTCAGCCTGCAGAGAGCCAGAATATACGGTATGGGCGGAAACTTCCATCGGCATTTTGTCGCCAGGCTTCGGCGTGAAAATGGGCGATGGATTTATATAGGAGAATAGAGCGTATGTTATTTCAGATCATTGCACTGATTATCGCGATTGTTTTGGTGGCCTTCTGCCTTGTGTCCGCCGGCCTGGCCTTCTATATCACAGGGATCAAGAGGCAGTCGCTCCGGGAGGCCAAGGCCTGGCAGGATGACCACTATGACACCTCATTCTGGGATGAACTGGAGAAGACGGAATATGAGGTCAGGGGCTTCAGAAATTATCTGCTTCACGCGATGTTTGTGGTCAATCCCAAAGATCCGGACTCGAAGAAATACGTCATTCTCTCCCACGGCCACACGGACAATCGCATAGGGGATCTGAAGTATATCCCCGTCTACCTGAGCCTGGGCTTTCACTGTATTATCTATGACCTGCGCGGCCACGGGATCAATGCGCCATCGCGCTGCTCCTATTCCATTCGGGAGAGGGAAGATCTGCTTGCCCTGATCAGGGACAGCAAAAAGCGCTATGGGGACGATATCATATTGGGCCTGCACGGAGAGTCTCTTGGCGGCGCGACCACGATCGCAAGTCTCTATGCCGGGCCAGAGGTCGCTTTCGCAGTTGCCGACTGCGCTTTTGCGGATATTGAAAATGTCTTGAGGAAAGCCATGTCCGCTGCCCGTATCCCAGGCTTTGTTCTTGATTCGGCCATGGCTATGGGGAGGCTGCTTTTTGGCTTTGACTTAAAGAAAGCCAGGCCCATTGACAGCCTGAAGAAAAATGAGATTCCCATCCTCTTTATTCACGGGAAAGAGGATGGCTTTATTCCTCCCGAAAACAGTCAGCGAATGGCTGAGGCGACCGGGGGACTCTGCGAAGTACATCTCTTTGAGGGGGCGGGTCACGCCGAGAGTGTTCTCAAAGACCCGGAGCGCTATCGCCGCTATGTGGGGGCCTTTCTGGGACAGGTCATAGGAGAGGACATGCGGCCCCACAGGAAATGAGACCGCGCCGGATCAGGTAAGAGGAAATGAGGGAGAAGAGAATGTCTGCACTGCGTTTGAATGACTATGAGAAGGCCCATTTGGAGTCCATTCTGGAGGAGGCCTCAGAGTGCGCTGTCCTGTTGAAAAAGAAGGACGATTTTCCCCTTGAGAAACCCGGCAGGATTGCCCTCTACGGTTCCGGCGCCCGCAGAACGATCAAGGGGGGGACCGGTTCCGGAGACGTCAACTCCCGCTTTGACGTTAATATCGAGGAGGGGCTGAAGCGCGCCGGCTTTATCATTACGACCAAAGACTGGCTAGATGCCTATGATCGGGTGAGAAGAGAGGCAGTCCCGCCCTGGATCAGGCGACTGAGAAAAGAGGCCAGGGAGGCCCGTCAGTTTCTTGCGATTTACGGCATGGGAGCCGTTATGCCGGAGCCGACCTATGATCTTTCGCTGGAAGGCAAGGGGGATACGGCGGTCTATGTCTTGAGCCGGGTCTCCGGGGAGGGGAGCGACCGCAGATTCCTGCCCGGAGACTTCCTTCTGACCGAGACTGAGATCCGGGATATTCTGGCCTGTCAGGCCAAATACCGGCACTTTATGCTGGTCTTGAATGTCGGAGGGCCGGTGGATTTAAGCCCTGTTGCGGATCAGGTGGAGAATATCCTTCTGCTCTCTCAGTTGGGGTCTGTAACCGGCCTGGTCTGTGCCCGGATTCTTCTGGGAATTGATTATCCCTCCGGAAAATTGACAACCAGCTGGGCAGGTCAGGCAGGAGATCCAAAGATCGGAGATTTTGCCAAAAAGAATGACACCCGCTATCGGGAGGGGATTTATGTCGGCTACCGCTTCTATGACACGGCAGGGCAGCCGGTTCTCTTTCCCTTTGGCTATGGAATTGGCTACAGCGAGTTTCGTCTGGGACAGGAGCGGGTTTCTGTGGATCCGACCGGTCATGTCTCGCTTGAGGTCAGGGTGAAAAATACGGGAGATTACCCGGGGAAGGAGACGGTTCAGATCTACCTCTCTTCGCCCGACGGGAAGCTGGATAAGCCCTATCAGGAATTGGCGGCATTTGCCAAGAGCGGGGAGCTGCCTCCAAAAGGAGAGGCCCTTTTGCACCTGGAGTTTGAGCTGACCGACCTGGCGAGCTATGACAGCGAGAGGGAGTGCTATCTGCTGGAAAAGGGACTGTATCTCTTGCGCATGGGGACAAACAGTCGGGATACCCGCCTGATCATGGGAGTGGAACTGGAGCATACCTGCATTACCCGCAGGGTGAAAAATCTGCTGGGAACCGTTGACTTTACTGACTGGAAACCTGAGAAGGCGGACAGGGAGCCTTTGCCAAAGGAGCTTCCTCTTGTTAAGATCAGTGGAAGAGAGATTGCCTGTCGGACAATTTCCTATGAGAGAAAAAAGGACACGGACCCTCTGGCTGAGAGTCTGAGCAACGAGGAGCTGGCCCTTCTGACGACGGGAGACTTCAACCCCAATACCCTTTATCTCACGGCAATCGGAGAGGCCTCTGTGCATGTGTCCGGGGCGGCAGGCGAAACAAGCAATCGTCTGCGCAAGAAGGGACTGAAATCTCTGATCATGGCGGACGGGCCGGCCGGTCTGCGCTTAAACCCCCACTATGTGGTTAACAGGGGCGGAACCGTCAGCAGCTATGGTCAAAATCCGATGATAGACAGCATGGGGCTTTTGCTGCCCAAAGTGGTTCTCTGGTGGATGCGGCGCAGCTCCAATCGGGCCATGCGCAGGATCCGCAAATCCGGAATGACCGTATATGATCAGTTCGCAACGGCAATCCCGATCGGGACGGCAATCGCCCAGACCTGGAATCTGCCATTAGCTGTCTCCTGGGGGGCAATTGTCGGTGATGAGATGGAGCGCTTCGGGATTCATCTCTGGTTGGCGCCGGCTTTGAATATCCACAGAAATGTCCGCTGTGGACGCAACTTCGAGTATTACTCCGAGGATCCGCTGATCTCCGGCAAATTCGCAGCGGCCATTACCAGGGGCGTCCAGCAGAATCCGGGCTGCGGGACAACCATCAAGCATTTCGCGGCCAATAATCAGGAGACCAACCGCTATGGGAACAATTCTATGGTCTCTGAACGGGCCATGCGGGAGATCTACTTAAGGGGATTTGACATCTGTATTCGGGAATCCCAGCCCTGCGCGCTGATGACATCGTATAACCTGCTCAACGGGGTTCATACCTCCTGCAGCAGGGCCTTAAATGAAGACATTTTAAGGTCCGAGTTTGGCTTTGAGGGCATTGTTATGACGGACTGGCTCATTGAGAGGGGGACGGCCCCCAAGAGGGGCAAGTATCCGTCTCCGGATCCGGCTCTGGTCGCCGCGGCGGGCAACGACCTCTTTATGCCGGGCAGCAGGAAGGACTATCAGAGGACTCTGGCCGGGCTGGCTCAGGGGCGTGTGAGAAGAGAGGACCTGCTCAGGGATGCCTCCCGCCTGATCCGCATGATAAAGAGGCTGACATCGGAGGCCGATCGCGCGAAGGATCGCGCGCACAGACGCGAAGAGCGCTGACAGCGAGGCGGAGGACGGGCTGTAATCTTGCTTTTTTTGCTGAGAAACAGTAAGGTTGTGAGGAAACTTTTGCAAAATCACAGGGATTTGCCTGACTGTTTTCGCAGGACAAAAGACCTGATGGAAGATAGGAGACGAGGAGAAGGCTATGGACACAATAGAGGCAATTCGCGTGCGTCACTCCGTGCGTCAGTATTCCGGCAGACCGATCCCTGAGGATGTGCGCTCGGAGCTGGAGCGCGTCATTGAGGAGAGGAATCAGGAGGACGGAATTTCCCATGTGCAGATCATCTACGGGGATCCGGCCTGCTTTGATTCTTTTATGAATCGCAATGGCAGGTTTGACGGCGTTCAGAACTATATCGCCCTGGTTGCAAAAAAGCAGGACGGGGCAATGGAGCGTCTGGGCTATATCGGAGAAGAGCTGGTACTCACAGCGCAGAAGATGGGCCTGAATACCTGCTGGGTTGCCGGATCCTTTAACCGCAAGGCCTGCAAGGCCAAGGTGGGATCCGATCAGAAGCTCTACGCCGTGATCGCCATCGGATATGGAATGACACGGGGGAAGGCCAGCAAAAGCAAGGACTTTGACGCCGTATCAAAGACCAGGCGCCAGGAGGCGGCAGATTGGTATGTCAGAGGGGTCGAAGCTGCGCTGCTGGCCCCGACAGCCATGAATCAGCAGAAATTCGTCTTTGAGCAGACGGGAGAGATGGCCCGGCTCTCGACGAAGTTTGGCTTTTACACCAAACTGGACAAGGGGATTGTCCGCTATCACTTTGAGGCGGCCAGCGGTCATGAGGTGACACTGGTATAAGCCCGGTCGGGCGCGTTTATTCCCAGTTCAAATGAGAACAAGGAGAGTTATGGAACTTCATTTTGGCTCAGAGGAAGAGAAAAAGAGCGGACGTTCGATCAAGTCAACCTACAGCGATTTTTTCAGCCCTTCCAACCGACTGAAGAAAAAGGCGGGGGATCTGCTGAGCTCCGCCGACCGCCTGGTTCAGTCGCAGGAGGCCCTGCGGCAGGCCCAGGAGGCCTTAAAACAGGTGCAGGATCGCTTCGGGAAGCTGGATCAGGGACAGGATCCGTTGGGAAAGACCGCAATAGGACCCAGCTATGCGGATCATTTGTATCAGCTTCAGATGGGGGAGACCGGGACGGAAGCTGTCTTAAGCGGGGAACAGGATGCTCCGGGGGAAGAAGCTGTCGGCGCCGCCGGGCAGAAAAACGCCGTTTCTCAGGAAAAGACGAAGGAAATGGAGGGCGCGAAAGCCAAACAGGAGGAAGAAGAGACGGACCCCATGGAGGATCTGGACGCCCTGGTCGGTTTAGAATCCATCAAACACGACGTCAAGGAGCTCTACGACTTCGTCAAGGTGCAGAAGATGCGCAAAGATGCCGGGATGAAGGTGGCTCCGGTCTCCTTGCACCTGGTTTTCTCCGGGAATCCGGGTACCGGCAAGACGACGGTTGCCCGCATCATTGCCCGCCTCTACAAGCAGATCGGCGTCCTCTCCAAGGGGCAGCTGGTGGAGTGCGACAGGTCCGGTCTGGTGGCCGGTTTCGTCGGACAGACGGCTTTAAAGACCCAGGAAAAGATACAGGCGGCACTGGGAGGAGTTCTCTTTATTGATGAGGCTTACGCCCTGACCCCTGGCGACGGGACCAATGACTATGGTCAGGAGGCGGTCGAGACCATCTTAAAGGCCATGGAGGATCACAGGGATGATCTGGTGGTCATCGTCGCCGGTTACACAGGCCCCATGAGGCATTTTGTGGAGTCCAACCCGGGACTCAAGAGCCGCTTTAATAAGTACATCGATTTTCCGGATTACAGTATTGAGGAGCTTCTGACCATCTTTGAGGGAAATTGCAGGAAGTATGAGTATGTGCTCGCAGATGAGGCCAAAGAAGAGGTTAAGAGCCTGCTGCTCTTGAAAAAGGCGCAGAATCTGCAGAATTTTGCCAATGCCAGAGAGGCCAGAAATCTCTTCGAGACCGTCATCACCAACCAGGCCCGCCGCATCGCGGGGATGGAGCACCCGAGCGCGGAGGAGATGAGACAGATCCTCCCGGAGGACTTAAGGGATGAGCCGGGTGAGAAAAAGGATACAGCTAAGACGGGTGCGGAAGTAGAGGCTGCTGAGACCAGAGCGGATGACTCCGGGGAAGTGGAGACTGCTGAGACCGAAGCGGATGACTCCGGGGAAATGGATCTGTCGAATCCGCCGGCTGTCATGACAGAAGAGGATGGTCAAAGAGAGACTGAAGATCCGGATTCAGAGAGCACGCTGAAAGGGGAGTAAGGGAATGGAAAGAGAAAAACTGGGAAGCCGCCTGGGCTTTATTTTGATTTCGGCGGGATGCGCCATCGGTATCGGCAATGTGTGGAAGTTTCCCTATATGGCCGGACAGTATGGGGGAGGGATTTTTGTCCTCATCTATCTGCTCTTTCTGGTCATCCTGGGAGTGCCGGTTCTGACAATGGAGTTCTCCCTGGGACGGGCCGCGCAGAAGAGCCCGGTCAGGCTCTACCAGAAGCTGGAGAAGCCGGGAAGCAAATGGCACATCCACGGGACATTCGCCATGCTGGGCAACTACCTGCTCATGATGTACTACACGACAGTGGCCGGCTGGATGCTCCAGTACTTTGTCTATATGGCGCAGGGGCGCTTTGATGGCCTGTCTGCGGAGGGAACGGCAGATGCCTTTTCCTCCATGCTCGGCAATCCCGCAGCCAATGTGATCGCCGTCTTAGCGGTCGTGGTCTTCGGCTTTGTTGTCAATATGGGAGGTCTGCAGAGCGGTCTGGAGCGGGTGACCAAGTGGATGATGCTGGCCCTCCTTTTGGTGATGATCGTTTTAGCTGTCAATTCTGTCCTCCAGCCCGGCGCGGAAGAGGGACTGAAGTTCTACCTGATGCCCTCTGCCGAGCACATCAGGCAGGCGGGAATTTTCAATGTAATTGTCGGCGCCATGAACCAGGCCTTCTTCACTCTGAGTCTTGGAATCGGATCCATGGCTATCTTTGGCTCCTACATTGACAAGAAGCGGTCTTTGATGGGCGAAGCTGTCAATGTGGCAGTTCTGGATACCTTCGTGGCGATCACCTCCGGCCTGATCATTTTCCCGGCCTGCTTTGCCTATGGGATTCAGCCGGATCAGGGGCCCAGTCTCATCTTCATCACCCTGCCGAATGTCTTTAATCACATGGCTCTGGGGCGGCTCTGGGGAAGCTTCTTCTTTGTGTTTATGTCCTTTGCGGCCATGTCTACGGTTCTCGCCGTCTTTGAGAATATCATGGCATGCTGCATGGATCTGACCGGCTGGTCCAGGCAGAAGGCCGGCATGGTGAATATGATTATTGTCGGAGTTCTCTCTCTGCCATGCGCTCTGGGCTACAACATCCTCTCTTTCATTCAGCCGATGGGAAAGGGAACGACGATTCTGGACCTTGAGGATTTTCTGGTGTCCAATATCCTTTTGCCCGGCGGCGCGCTCATCTTTATTCTCTTCTGTGTCAGCCGCTACGGCTGGGGCTGGAAGAAGTTCACAGCTGAGGCCAATGAGGGAAAGGGAATCAAGGTGGCCGGCTGGATGCGGGGCTATATGACCTATGCCCTGCCGGTGATCGTCTGCCTGATTCTGGCGTATGGATTAATCAGCGTGTTCTTGAAGTAGACTTGATTTTGGTCAGGAGACTGCCTCTGATTCGGATCCGATTGCGGCAGGGGGATCCTGCGATGAGCATTCGCCCGGGTATGCGCATATGAAAATTGATTTTTTGAAAAACTTTAAAATTATGTCGAAGGCCGTCTTTATCTTCTCCCTCTTTGATACATTGGTTTACTTCTATTTTCTCAATGGCATGAGAGCGGAGAGGATTTATCAATTGGGCAGTGTTTTGCTTGGCCTGCAAATGACGCTTTCCATATTGATCTTGATCTATACGGCAGAAAGCCTTGCGGGTCCTCTGGAAAAGCATATCAAGAAACTGAGGAAGATGGTTTTTTCGCTGCTGGCGATTACCTTTGTGTGCGCCGCAATCTATTTCTACCTGACATCAGACGGAAGTAATCGGGTCGCCTACATTTTCGGGTTCATCAGCTTTGCGCCTGACTTCGCGTATGCTGCTGTCTTGACCAGACTCAGCCTGCATATCAGGGGACGGAGTACTTCCTGATTTTGCAAGTATCGGATGACGTGATTGCCGGTATCTGACGGCACTTATTTTGAAAGCTTTGAGAGTCCCGGTGGTGTTTACCGCTGGGACTTTCTGATTCATGAACATACTATCGTTCATAACAATGATATGCTCGTGAGGCGAGCGTGCTACAGTACTCAATGACAGCGCAAGAGATCCCTTTCGGTATGAAGATGGGAAAGGCAAAGAAGATGAGAGAAGGATGATGTCGTATGAATCAAGCGGAGCGTACACTGAAGCGGTTTTGGGGTTATGAGGACTTTCGCCCGGGCCAGGAGAAGATGGTAAATGCTATCCTGGAGGGGAGAGATGTCCTGGCCGTCATGCCCACCGGCGCCGGCAAGTCCGTCTGCTATCAGCTGCCCGCCCTCATACTGCCCGGAGTGACCATTGTCATTTCTCCTCTGATTTCTCTGATGGTGGATCAGGTGCGGGCGCTCAACGCTGCCGGGATTCACGCGGCCTATATCAATTCAGCTCTGAGTGAACACCAGATAGCCCTGGCCTTAGAGTACGCGTCCCAGGGGCGCTATGACCTGGTCTATGTGGCGCCGGAGAGACTCTTTCACCCGGAGTTTATGACCTTTGCCGTGACGACGGAGATTTCCCTGATCGCCGTGGATGAAGCCCACTGCATCTCGCAATGGGGGCAGGATTTTCGCCCCAGCTATCTGAGAATCCGTGATTTCGCGAACAGTCTTCCTAGACGACCGGTAGTCGCCGCCTTCACGGCGACCGCCACCAGGCGGGTTCGGGAGGATATCGCAAAAAACCTGCAACTGCGTGAGCCCAGGCTTCTGGTGACCGGCTTCGACCGCCCTAATCTCTTCTTTGCTGTGGGTCATCCTGAAAATAAGCTGGCCTGGCTGGTGGAGGACCTGACCCGACACAAGGAGGAGAGCGCTATCATCTACTGCTCCACCAGAAAGAAGGTGGAGGAGGTCTATGAGGCTCTGCGCCAGGAGGGCATTTCTGTGGGCAGATACCATGCCGGTATGGAACCGGAGGAGAGGGCTAAGAGCCAGGAGGACTTTATTACTGATCGGGTTCAGATGATCGTGGCGACCAATGCCTTTGGCATGGGGATCGATAAGCCGGATGTGCGCAGGGTGATCCACTACAATATGCCCCAGAGCATGGAGAATTACTATCAGGAGGCGGGGCGCGCCGGACGTGATGGGGAGGAGGCGGAAGCCATCCTCCTGGCAGACGCCCAGGACTACGTTATTGCCAGGTACCTGCTTGAACACAAGGAGTATCCGGAGGGAATGTCTGATGCGGATATTCTCATGGCTCAGGATCAGGACCGGGAGAGGCTTCGGGCTATGGAGGGCTATACCAGGACGACCGGCTGTCTGCGCTCCTATATTCTCCGCTATTTTGGGGAGAAGCCTTCCGGCGACTGCAAAAAATGCTCCTCCTGCCGCCATATCTTCTATGAGAACGAAGATCAGGCTCTGGCAAAGAGAGTTGCGGATTTTGGGACAAAAGAGAGAAAAAAAGGGGGGAGATACAAGAGCGGCCGGGATTTTGCCGGTATGGACTGGGAGGATCTGACCAGGTATGCGGCGGATTTTGACGACTTCGAGGGAGCCGGTAATCAGGGGGAGCTTGCCGGTCGCGGGAGGAAGGGCTCGGATTGGGATATCAGCCGGGAAGGCTCTCGTCGCGGAGCCTATGGCTACCTAGCGCGAGGCAAGGCTTATGGGCCGGCGCCCGGGGGCGACGGCCTCTCCCGTGAGGATCAAAAGCTCCTGGATCAGTTGGACCATATGCGCAAGAAGATTGCCAGGGAGAACGGCGTTGCCCCATATATGATTTGTAACCTGCGCACCTTAAAGGAAATCTGCCGCAGGAAGCCGGGGAATCAGGAGGAGATGCTTCAGATTCCGGGCATGACAAAGGCAAAGTATGAGAATTTCGGCTGGCGCTTTCAGGAACTGATCATGTAATCAGTAGAGGTGATATAGCATTATCAACAAGAAATGAGAGGGGAATTTATCTGTAATGCGAATTGAACTTCGCTGGATTTGAGAATATTCTTTATATAAGACATATACCGACGGATAACTATCAACTTTTGGGTAGCTACGGTGACTTGAGTCAGCCTGCAATAATAGCCAGGAGAGAGGGTGGTATGGATCGTGCTATGGGGTTGACCGACAGTAGACAGGAGGGAGTATGGTTGATTTTGTATTAGGAATGATCATTCCAGTGATATGCATTATTTATGATATGGGGAGTAAGGCCGCGGAATCGATTGCGGCGCGAACCTATCATGCAACCTTGCAATTGGGAGTGAATACGGTTGGAGTTCTTCTTGCCTTTCTGCTCATCGCTCTGGCTTTGCGGAAGATGCAAAAGAAGGGATTTATGATTTTGACCGCGGCATTGATCGTTATTTGGATACTGATTGATTTCTATCATTTTATGAATCTGTCTGTTGTGTCTTTTGCGGTTCTTGGCCTCATCTTTGCCAACTTGATCCGCACTTTATCCCCAAAGAACTAGATGCTGAAATAGGTTATGCAAGAAGACGCAAAGAGGTTTGACAAAATGTCAGGCCTCTTTTGCGTTGATCGTAGAATGCGCTATGTTTCAGGGCTGTTATGACTTTGGACGTCTGTAGTTGCTCCTGAAGAAGAATTCGCCCAGCCACGTGACCCAGATGGCGACGACCTCCCGCGCATAGAAGAAGAGAAAACTCTTCCTGGGATTGGGGGCGGGAAGAGCCAGACAGTGCAGTCCCTCTCTGCGGCCGAGGAAGACAGCCCGATAGCAGTGGAAGGCGGAAGTGATAATGATGGCGGAATCGCCTCGGCCAAGAGAGGCGATGACCCGGTGAGAGAGGGCCAGATTCTCCCTGGTATTGGTTGAATTGCGTTCCATAGGAAGCCGCTTCCAGTCGATGCCCTGTGCTGTCAGCCCCTCTTTCATGTATTCGGCTTCGGAGATATCCTCGTCTTTCCCCTGGCCGCCGGAACAGATACAGATGGTGTCGGGATGATCCTTCATCCAGTCTGCCGCGGTTCGGATACGGCTCTCAATGGATCTGGTTCTGATCTTACAGCCCAGCAGAATCAGAGTATCCGGAATATGGCCTGTAATCCTGTCGGGCTGCAGTCTGCGGGCGGCGAAGAGCATGGTGCCGGTCGCAATGGCAAAGGCGAAGACAAGCAGAGAAAAAAGGATATAGATGAAAATAGCTAAGAGGGTCATGCTTTCTCCCAGAATACAATTTGAGAATGACAGCTTTAGCAGAGCTTTGACTCATCTTATCATAATTTCTTAACTTTCTATAAATTACGCGCAAAGACTAGATTATTAGCAGATAAAGTAGTAGAGTGCTAATCATAGCCGATGCATGATCCGCGGGAAATGGATTTATTACGCGGGAATTTGATTCACAGCGATGGATATGCGCAGAGGATATTATTCATTGTTGACATGGAGCAAAATCTATCAGGAAGTCATGCAATATTTTGCGGGCGAGGCAAGTTTCCCTGTGGAGGTGACCTGTCCGGAAGAAAGTGAGAAATGCCTATGAACGAAGTGAAGAAACCAAAGCTGCCCCTGGCTGTCTATTATCTGGTGATCCTTTTGGTTGTGATTGTCATTAACACCATGGTATTGCCCAGGCTGTCGTCTTCGCAGATTAAGAATGTGGACTACTCCACCTTTATTCAGATGACAAATGACAAGCAGATTGACCAGGTTGACATTGACAGTAATCAGATCACCTTTACGGATAAGAGCGGCAATAAATACACGACCGGTCTGGTCAATGATCAGGGCCTGACCGACCGCCTCTATCAGTCCGGAGCAAAGTTCTCCGGTCAGATTCGAACACAGACCAGCCCGGTGATGAGTTTCCTTCTGAGTTTTATCCTGCCTCTGATGATCTTCTGGGTTATCGGAGAGCTTCTCTCCCGCAGGATGATGGATCGCATGGGAGGCGCGCTCGGCGGTAATTCGCTCAGCTTCGGCATGGGAAAGTCCAATGCCAAGATCTATGTCAAGAGCTCTGACGGCATACGATTTGATGATGTAGCCGGAGAGGAGGAGGCCAAGGAGAACCTGCAGGAGATCGTGGAGTACTTGCATGATCCCCATAAGTATACGGCTATCGGCGCCAAGATGCCCAAGGGAATTCTTCTTGTGGGCCCTCCGGGAACCGGTAAGACCATGCTGGCCAAGGCGGTTGCCGGCGAGGCAAATGTCCCCTTCTTTTCCATGAGCGGATCCGAATTCGTGGAGATGTTCGTCGGCATGGGGGCTTCCAAGGTCAGAGACCTCTTCCGCCAGGCCAAGGAGAAAGCGCCCTGTATCGTCTTTATTGATGAGATTGACGCTATTGGCAAGAAGAGAGAGGGTGGCAACTTCGGGGGCAATGACGAGAGAGAACAGACCTTAAACCAGCTTTTGACGGAGATGGATGGCTTCGAGGATAATCTGGGCGTTGTTATTCTGGCGGCAACCAACCGGCCGGAGGCTCTTGATCCGGCCCTGACCCGTCCCGGACGTTTTGACCGCCGAGTTCCTGTTGAACTGCCGGATCTGCAGGGCAGAATTGATATTCTCAAGGTGCATGCCAAGAAGGTTAAGATCGGAGACAATGTCGACTTCGATAAGGTCGCTCGTATGGCAGCCGGAGCCTCCGGGGCCGAGCTGGCCAATATGGTCAATGAAGCCGCTCTTCGGGCTGTCCGCGCCGGGCGTTCTTTCGCGACGGAAGAAGATCTGGAGGAGTCCATTGAGGTTGTCATCGCGGGTTATCAGAAGAAGAATGCCATTTTAAGCGACAAGGAGAAGCTGATCGTCTCCTACCACGAGATCGGCCATGCTCTGGTCGCTGCCCTGCAGTCTCACTCCGCGCCTGTGACAAAGATCACGATTGTACCCCGCACCTCCGGAGCCCTGGGCTATACCATGCAGGTAGAGGATGAGGGAAATCACTATCTGATGAGCAGGGAGGAGATGGAGAACCAGATTGCCACCTTAACAGGGGGCAGAGCTGCCGAGGAGATCGAGTTTCATTCCGTGACGACCGGAGCTTCCAATGATATAGAGAAGGCGACGAAATTGGCCAGGGCCATGATTACCCGCTACGGAATGTCGGATGAATTCGGCATGGTGGCCATGGAGACCGTGACCAATCAATATCTGGGAGGAGATACTTCTCTGGCCTGCTCTCCGGAGACACAGACACTGATCGACCACAGGGTCGTGGAACTGGTTCGAAAGCAGCATGACAAGGCCCGCAAGCTGATCGCCGACAATAAGGCCAAGCTGGATGAACTGGCTGAGTATCTCTACTTCCGTGAGACCATCACAGGAGAGGAGTTCATGCAGATCCTCAATGCTCCGGCTAAGCGGAGGGGAATCCCCATGGCAAAGGAGCCAATTGATGCGGGAGAGGATTCCATCGACGGAGCGAAAGAGTCAGTTGACGCAGCAGAGGATTCCATCGACAGAGAGAAGGAATCCGTCGATACGAAGGAGCCTGTGGACATGGATGGGACAACCTCCAGCACTCCGGATGAGGAGGAAGTGTGAGAAAAGGAAGCAAATCTTTTGAATCCAAGGTATCTGGGCCTCTTCTCAGCTGAGAAGAGGCCCTTTTTTCAGACCCGCCTTGACAAATGCGCGGCTGCTTTTTATGATAAAAAAACGCAAATGAGTCGCGAAATGAGGAGCTATGCAGAGACGATATCACTCCAAGGGAGTTCAGGTTATCGAAGACTATATACAGAGGCATCCGGAACAGGCCTTTGACGTCGGGACACTGCTCAGGGATATGAGAGAACAGGATAAGACGGTAGACCGGGCTACGATATACCGAACTCTGGACCGGATGACCCGAGATCGCCGTCTGATTGCCTTTCGCCCGGACGATACAGATCGTCTGTTTTATCAGAGCGCCGCGGAGGGGGAGTCCTGCCATCGCCATCTGCATGCCAGGTGCAAAGTCTGCGGACGAGTCATCCATCTGGAAGACCTGTTTGCGGAGGACTTCCTGCGCCAGGTTCAGGAGGCCTACGGTTTTGAGGTGACAATAGACAACAGCGGCCTGTCCGGATATTGCAGGAACTGCCGAGGGTAGATAGACCTTGGCCGACATTTTTGGGAACGACATGGAGGAAATAGAAAGGATCTGTAAGACAAATGAAAAAAAAGATGGTATCTCTGCTGCTTGTGCCTGTTTTGGCCATGCTTGTATTTACGGGCTGCGGGTTTTCTGCGGCAAAGGGGACAGATGGGGAGAAAAAATCCGCGGAAGCCGGGCAGGAAAAGTACCGGATCGTCTGTACGACATATCCGCAGTATGACTGGGTGATGAACCTGGTGGGTCAACTTCAGGATAAATTTGATGTATCCTATCTGATGGAGAGCGGCGTCGATCTGCACAGTTACCGGCCGAGCGCGTCGGACATGGCCAAGATCGAGGGGGCCAATCTCTTTATCTATGTGGGCGGAGAGTCCGACGGATGGGTGGAAGACGCGCTGAAAGACAGGTCCAATCACTCGATAGAGACGGTCAATATGTTAGAGGCCCTCGGAGACGGCAAGAAGGAAGAAGAGGTCGTAGAGGGGATGCAGACAGAGGAAGAAGAGAAGGAGGAAGGGCAGAAGGAGCCGGAGTATGATGAGCATGTCTGGCTGTCCCTGAAAAATGCCCAGACTCTGGTGACTTTGATCTCAGACAAAATGAAGAAAATAGATCCGTCTGACGCTGATGCGATCGCTGCAAATACGCAGGATTATGTGAATAAGCTCAGAGAACTGGATGAAAGATATGAGAACGAGATCAAGAAATCAGGACATAAGGTCCTCCTGTTTGGAGACCGCTTTCCCTTTCGCTACCTGATTGACGATTACGGCCTCAAGTATTACGCTGCCTTTGTCGGATGCAGCGCCGAGACAGAGGCCAGCTTTCAGACGATCAGCTTCCTGGCGAAAAAGGCGGATGAGCTTCATTTACCGGTCATTCTGACCATCGAGAAGTCTGATCAGAAGATTGCCAGTACCATCCGGGAGAACACGAGAGAGAAGAACCAGAAGATTATGGCGATGGACTCCCTGCAGTCGGTATCAAGAGATGATATTGAAAAGGGAAAGACCTATCTGAAGTCTATGGAAAACAATTTGGAAGTTTTAAAGGCGGCCCTCAATTAAAACAGAGAAGTGAGGACAAGGGGTAGGATAAAGGAGTAAGGCAAAGGAGAAAGGCGATCGATGTCGTATATCAGATGCAGACACCTGTCTGTGGGATATGGTGGAAAAGCTGTCGCAAAGGATCTGAGCTTTGACTTGAATCCAGGGGATTACCTGTGTCTTGTCGGGATGAATGGCGCCGGCAAAAGCACCTTGATGAAGACGCTTTTAGGTTTACTGGATCCGGTATCCGGAGAAATCGAGATCGGTGACGGGCTCAAGTCGGAGGAGATCGGGTATCTGCCTCAGCAGAGCGCTCACCAGAAGAATTTTCCAGCGACCGTGTGGGAAGTGGCTATGTCCGGCACCGCCGTGAAGAACCGCCGCCTCTTCTATTCGAGAGAGGCAAAAGACCGGTGCGAGGAAAGGCTCAGACAAGTGGGTATGTGGGACATGCGCAAAAGCAGTTATCGTAATCTGTCCGGCGGCCAAAAGCAGAGAACCCTGCTGGCAAGAGCTCTATGCGCGGCGTCTAAGGTTCTGATTCTTGACGAACCGGTTGCGGGACTGGATCCGGCGGCAAGGAACCAGCTGTACCAGATTACGGGAGATCTTCACGCGGCCGGAGTCGCAATCATGATGATTACACATGATTTAAAGGCCATGGAGTATGCAGGTTATGTGCTCCATGTCGGGAGGAAACAGCATTTCTTCGGAACAAGGGAGGATTATCAGAAGAGCCTGTACTGGAAAACACTGCAGGCATGGGAAGAAGAGGCAATGGATTTATGATCGGTATGTTGATGTATTACCTGAATTTTCCATTTGTGCAGCGCGCCCTGATTGCCGGGATTTTGATTGCCATGTGTTCCGCCCTTCTCGGGGTGATTCTTGTACTCAGGGGGTTTTCATATATCGGAGACGGATTGTCGCATGCGGCCTTTGGGGCGATGGCGGTGGCTGCGATTTTAAAGCTGTCGGACTACAGCCTTCTGGTCATGCCGGTTACAATCCTCTGCGCCCTGGTGCTTCTGCGCTTTGGCTCAAGTGAGCGCATCCATGGCGACGCGACACTCGCCATCGTATCTGTCTCAACACTGGCGGCAGGCTATCTGCTGATGAATGTCTTTTCTGTCTCCGCCAATGTCTCAGGAGATGTCTGCACAACCCTCTTCGGTTCCACCTCTATTCTGACGCTGACCCGGGCCCAGGTGCAGATGTGCCTCGTGATGTCCCTGCTCACGGTGACGATCTTCGTTCTCTTTTATCATAAGATCTTCGCGGTGACCTTTGACGAGGACTTTGCCGCCGCGTCCGGGATCAGGGTGGGGGCCTATCAGACGATGATCGCGGTTTTGATCGCGGTGATTATCGTCATGGCAATGGATCTGGTCGGGTCGCTTTTGATTACGGCCCTCCTGGTATTTCCGGCTCTCTCGGCCATGCAGGTATTTCGCAGCTTCAGAGGATCGGTGATCTACGCGGCGGTCTTATCTGTGCTGGGAGCCGCGTTTGGAATTGTCTTCTCCATTCTGGCTTCTACGCCGGTTGGGGCAACTATCGTTCTGTTTGATATGGGAGTTTTCTTTTTACACCTTGTCGTGGGAAAGATCAGAGGTTGATCGGATGACGCATCGGTATCAATGTAAATTCACGATAAAAATAATTGCAGTCCTGTCTGCCTTCTTTCTGCTTACAGGCTGTGGCGCCAACCGGGCAGTCAGCCGCGGGAAAACCGGGAATAAGGTGGAGGATACTGTCCAGGGGCAAATCCAAAAGGAAAAGGACTCTTCAAACGCGGCAGATGATACGGTAAAAGCTCAGGACCCTGAGCCGGGGAGCAAAAGTCAGACCACAGAGTCCTCCGGGTCCGGGGACACTGGCAATCAGTCGCAGGCAAACGCAGACAGGGAAAAGCTGGACTGTGACCTGACAACGATGGGAGCCGACATGGTCTACGCCAACGTCTTTCAGATGATGACGGAGCCGGAGAGATTTGTGGGAAAGCGCATTCGAATTGCCGGAATTTTAAATGTCGTTTCCGTGGACGGGAACAATTACTACTGCTGTATTATTAAGGACGCGCAGGGTTGCTGTCAGAATGGAATTGAGTTTGTCTGGGGAGACGGAAGTCACCGGTATCCGGACGAGTATCCCGGGGAAAATACACAGATCTGCGTCACCGGGGTCTTTGAGACCTATCAGGAAAACGGGGGCCAAAATAAATACTGCAGGTTAAAAAACGCGGAGCTGAGCTGGTAGATGAAGCTGTTGGGGAATGATTTCTCCTATGACGTTTGTCCAAAGACAATGACCGGTCAGATCAAAATACGTTTACAAGCCGCCGACAATAGCATACAAAAAAGACCCCACAAGCTGGTGAAGTCTCAAAAAAATCAATGGCGCTCTAAAGTCTTAAAAATCATAGTGGAGACGGTGGGACTTGAACCCATGACCTCTTGAATGCCATTCAAGCGCTCTCCCAACTGAGCTACGCCCCCGAATCGGATGCACTTAGAATAACAGAGTCGTCCCTATCCGACAAGCTAAATTTTGGGGTGGGCCGGGCGAATTTTTGAGATGGGCCGGCGAATTCTTCGAGATTTTTTTGGATGGTTTGGCGGAGTAAATTCTGGCGATGGCCTGGCGGGAGCAAAGCCTGAGGATGGCTGGGGCTGGCCGGCAGGAACTGCCGCGGAGGAAGGTTTACATCTCGGGGCAGGTGTATTAGAATTGACAGGACGATGCTTGATCATAAGCAGTAAGGTGCGTGATTCATATGCAGAATTTAGAAAATACGCAGTATTTCAAGTTGACAAAGGATAATGAGGTGAGCACGAAGGAGATCCTTCGGGTTGTTTATGACGCTCTGGTAGAGAAGGGGTACAGCCCCTCCAATCAGATCGTCGGTTATATTATGTCTGGAGATCCCACCTTCATTACCAGCCACAAGGGCGCCAGAAGTCTCATCATGAAGGTGGAGAGGGACGAGATCGTCGAGGAATTGCTCAGATCCTATATTCTCAGTGAATTGAAGGATCATGACTAAGCCTCGTTTGGCAGATCATATCATGGCCTTAGACTACGGGGCCAAGACGGTTGGAGTGGCCTGCACGGATTCGCTCGGCCTGACAGCGCAGGCGGTGGAGACTGTCTGGCGAAAGCGCGAGAACAAGCTGCGAAAGACACTGGCCAGAATAGATCAGATTGCCAGAGACAGAGAGATTCGTCTGATTCTGGTGGGACTTCCTGTCAATATGGATGACAGTGAGGGCGAGAGGGCCGGGATGGCGAGAGACTTCGCCGATCAGGTCGCGCAGAGAACCGGAATTGCCGTCGAAATGTATGATGAGAGGCTTTCTACGATAGAAGCGGATGAGATCCTGGGAAAAAGCGGCGTCCCTGTCGGGAAACGCAAGAGACACCTGGATGAGCTCTCCGCCCAGCTGATTTTGGAGCGCTATTTGGAAGATTTGCGCCAGTGACAGATTTTCTGCTTTCTGCATAGAATAGAGATCACAGAGCTCCGTCCCGGAACTCTTTTTTGTGTGTTTGGGATGGGTTTATGGTCTGCCTTACAGAGCTTGCGGGAGAGTACGCAGGATCTCCATCTCTTCAGGGAATTGGACAAGAGACGATTTAGGACAGAGAGGGCTGTATGGAAGACAAAATCCCCACGATTACTTTTACAGATCTTGAGACCGGACAGACAGAGGAGCTCTATGTCTTAGAGGAGACGGTTCTGGCCGGCAGAAAATATCTTCTGCTGACAGAGGACCCGGCAGGAGACGCGGATGCCTTTATCTTTCGCGAGGAGGGGGAGGATGCGGATGACCTTACCTATTGTCCCGTCGAGGATGAGGATGAATATCAGGCGATCGCCAGGCTCTTTGAAGAGCTGATGGATGACACGGAATTTATCAGAGAATAAGATGCCCTGATATCGCGCCCATAAATTTATGACAAGCGGTCCAAATCGGGTGTGACACAGGACGAATGATGATAAGAAAGGATTAAATTATGACAGAAGAGATGAAAAAGAAGAAGGAAAGCAGCAGGGAACAGGCTGCCAGGCCTTATCGCCGCAGAGCGCCGCACAGAGAGGGCGCCGAGCAGGGACAGGAGACGCAGCAGGGAAGCCGCGCAAGGGGCCGCGGGAAAAACGAGAGCAGCCAGGAAAAAGAGAGCAGGACAACAGCGCCAAGACGCAGTACGCGCCCCAGAAAAACGGAGATGCAGGACCAGTCAGACCTGCCCCAGGTAAAGAGCGCAAGGGGACGCGGACGTAAGAAAGCCAATGGACCGACGGTAAAGATCATCCCTCTGGGCGGTCTTGGACAGATCGGCATGAATATCACCGCCTTTGAGTACGGCAACGACATCATTGTGGTGGACTGCGGTCTGGCCTTCCCCGATGACGATATGTACGGCGTGGATCTGGTGATTCCGGATATCACCTATCTGAAGGAAAACGAGAGCAAGATCCGGGGCTTCTTTATCACCCACGGACATGAGGATCACATCGGGGCCATTCCCTATGTTCTAAATGAGATTAATGCCCCTATCTATGCCACCAGGCTGACGATGGCTATTATCGAGCACAAGCTGGAGGAGAAGCACATGCTCTCCAAGGTCAAGCGCAAGGTGGTCAAATTCGGATCGACAATTACCGCCGGACAGTTCAAGGTTGAGTTCATTAAAACCAATCACTCCATTCAGGACGCGGCAGCGCTCGCCATCAGTTCCCCCGCGGGAACCATTGTGCACACCGGCGATTTCAAGGTGGACTACACACCCGTCTTTGGCGATCCCATAGATCTGCAGCGCTTTGCGGAGCTTGGAAAGAAGGGGGTCTTAGCCCTGCTCTGTGATTCCACAAATGCCGAGCGGAGCGGTTTTACCGCCTCCGAGAAGACGGTTGGCCACACCATCGACACCATTTTCGCCGAGCACAAGACCCAGCGCCTGATCATCGCCACCTTCGCCTCGAATGTAGACCGTGTGCAGCAGATCATCAATTCCGCCTACAAGTACGGCCGCAAGGTGGTCGTCGAGGGAAGATCCATGGTCAATATCATTGGGATTGCCTCTTCCCTGGGTTATCTGGACATTCCGGATAATACCCTGATCGACGTCAATGATATCCGCAATTATCCGGACAACAGGATCTGCCTGATCACCACCGGATCTCAGGGAGAGACTATGGCGGCTCTGTCCCGTATGGCCAATGGGATTCACCGCAAGGTACAGATTACTCCAAACGATGTCGTTGTCTTCTCCTCCCATCCGATTCCCGGCAATGAGAAGTCTGTCTCCGGCATCATGAACGAGCTGATCGCCAAGGGGGCTGAGATTGTCAACCAGGATGTCCATGTCTCAGGTCATGCCTGCGCCGAGGATATCAAGCTGATCTACTCTTTGGTCAAGCCCACCTATTCTGTCCCGGTTCACGGGGAGATCAAGCACCGCATGGCGCAGGGGCGTTTGGCTCAGGCGGTTGGGGTTCCAAAGGATCATGTTCTCATGATTCAGACCGGCGATGTTCTCGAGATCAACGAGGACTTCCACAAGGTGGTCGGCAAGGTTCAGACCGGCGCGGTTATGGTCGATGGACTCGGTGTCGGAGACGTCGGGAATATCGTCCTGCGCGACCGGCAGAAGCTGGCCGAGGATGGCATCATTATCGTTGCCATGACCATGGATTCCGCCTCCGGTGAGATTGTGGCCGGACCGGATCTGGTATCCCGCGGTTTCGTCTATGTCCGCGGGGCGGAGGATCTGATGGAAGACGCCCGGGCAGTCCTCAACGCGACGGTCAGAAAGTGCGAGGAGGATGGCATTTCCGACTGGGCAGAGATTAAGAATCAGATCAAGGACGCTCTTTCCGCCTTTGTCTGGAAGCAGACCCAGAGGAGTCCCATGATTCTGCCCATTATCATGGAAGTGTAAGACGATGGATGAGAGAAGGCTGAAGGGCTATTTGAGTTCTCTCTACCCGGATCTGACCGCTGACCTGGCTGTGGTTGAAAAGAGGGCCCTGGCGGACCATGTGCCCGTCATTCGCAGGGATACCCAGCAGTATCTTCGCACCCTCCTCGCCCTGCGTCGTCCGGCTGGGATTCTTGAAGTCGGGACAGCGGTCGGTTTTTCGGCATCCTTTATGGCAACCTATAATCCTGTATCCTGCAGGATCACTACGATTGAGAACTATCAGCCGAGAATTTCTGCCGCCAGAGAGAACTTTCGCAGGATGGGATTAGAGGAGGAGATCACCCTTCTGGAGGGAGACGCCCGGGATGTCCTGCCAGGATTAAAAGGCCCCTATGACCTGATTTTCATGGACGCGGCCAAGGGCCAGTACATCAATTACTGGCCGCAGCTGATCCGTCTGTCCGGCCCTGGCAGTGTCATCGTCACGGATAATGTCCTGCAGGAGGGGGATATCATCGAGTCCCATTTTGCTGTGACCCGGCGCAATCGAACCATACACAAGCGCATGCGAGAGTACCTGTGGGAGCTGACCCACGACGGGCGATTTGTCACCGACATTCTCAATGTCGGCGACGGTCTCTCGGTCAGCGTGCGCGTCAAACAGTAAGGACTTTTCATGAGACCTATTGAACTGCTCTGTCCCGCTTCCAGTCTTGAGGTTTTAAAGACGGCGGTCATCTACGGGGCAAATGCTGTCTATATCGGCGGGGAGGCGTTTGGCCTTCGAGCCAATGCCAGAAACTTCAGCCTAAAGGAAATGGAGGATGGCATCGCCTTCGCCCACGCGCGGGGGGTCAAGGTCTATGTCACCGCTAATATCTATGCCCACAATGAGGATCTGGACGGGGTCAGGGAATATTTCAGGCAGCTGGATCAGATCAGGCCGGATGCCATCCTGATCGCGGACCCGGCGGTCTTTATGATCGCCCGGGAGGTCTGCCCCGGGATCGACATTCACATCTCCACCCAGGCCAATAACACCAATTGGGGAACCTATAACTTCTGGCATTCCCTGGGAGCGACCCGCGTCGTTGCCGCCAGGGAGCTCTCCCTTGCGGAGATCAGGGAGATCCGGGATCATATTGATTCGAATCTTGAGATCGAGGCCTTTGTTCACGGGGCCATGTGCATGGCCTATTCCGGCCGTTGCCTGCTCTCTAACTATATGACGGGAAAGGATGCCAACCAGGGCGAGTGTACACACGCCTGCCGCTGGAAGTACAGCCTGGTGGAGGAGAAGCGGCCCGGTCAGTATATGCCCATCGAGGAGGACGCGCGCGGCAGCTACATCATGAATTCCAAGGATCTGTGCATGATCGAGCATATCCCGGAGATGATTGATGCGGGCATTGACTCCCTTAAGATCGAGGGACGCATGAAGACCGCCCTCTATGTAGCTACGGTAGCCCGCACCTACCGCAGGGCTATTGACGACTATCTTAAGGATCCGGGTTTGTACCAAAAGCACATGGACTGGTATCGGGAGCAGATCCGCTCCTGCACCTATCGCCAGTACTCGACGGGCTTTTTCTTCGGCAAGCCCAGCGAGGAGGACCAGATCTACGAGGAAAATTCCTATGTCAGGGGGGCCACCTATCTGGGACAGGCGCAGAAAATTCGGGAGGACGGGACCTTTCTTATCGAACAGAAGAACAAGTTCTGCCTTGGAGACAGCATTGAAATCATGAAGCCGAATGGGGATAATGTAGAGGTGACTGTGACATCGATCGCCGACAGCGAGGGCAAGCCCCAGGAGTCCTGCCCCCATCCCAGGCAGATGATATGGATTGGGGTCGATGGAGGCACAGTCGACCAATACGATATCCTGCGGAGACAGGAGGAGGCGCGAGAAGGATGATGACAAGCAAGAAGTATGTGGCCTATGTCGGTATTTATACGCAGAAGGATCCGATGGGGATTCATGTCTATGACCTGGATCCCGACAGCGCGGTTCTTAGGGAGCGGTCCAAGGTCAAGGCAGACAATGTCTCTGATGTGCGTATCTCCTCAGACGGGCAGTATCTCTACGCGACTGTGGATCAGGGCCTGTCCGCCTACCATATAGATGGCAACGGGGACCTGGAATTCATCAATACTAACTGGATCGGAGGCATGCGGGGACATTCCCTCTGCCTGGATTCCAAGAGGCGCTATGCTTTTGTCGGCGGTTTTCACGATGGCCGCGTGACCATGATGCGGATCAATGCCGACGGATCGGTCGGTGATATCGCCGACGGTATTTTCCATCAGCGACTGGGCTTCTCCTCCGTCGAGAAGAGAGAGGATCCCCACGTCACCAGCGTTGTTCTGACTCCGAACGAGAAGTATCTCTGCGCCGTGGACAAGGGCATCGATCAGGTCAAGATCTACGAGGTGGACTACGAGAGGGGCAAGTTAAAGCTCGAAAACATCATCCGCTGTCCCATGAATTCTGCTCCCCGTACCATGGCCTTCGGTATCAATGGCAAGCAGGCTTATATCCTGACCGAGACGACCAATACGGTGATGGTTCTCGATTATAGAGAAGACCGGGGGGCCCAGTTTGACCTGGTCCAGGAGCTGCGTCTCTTCACCAAGGCGGGCAACGCCGCCTGTGCCGACCTGGAGCTCTCCGCGGACGGCAAGTATCTCTATGTCTCTGTCGACGCCAGAAATTCCGTCGCCTGCAATGCGATTGATGACAAGGGCAGGCTGACCTGGATCTTCACAACCCATATCTCCGGGGACTATCCCAAGGAGCTGGCCCTTCTGCCGGGGGGCGATTACTATCTGGTATTAAACCACGACAGCGATGAGATCCGCAGTTTTCATCTCAATCACGAAAAGAACTACGGACTGATGAAAAATAAACCCATTGCCTTGTCCACTCCCAACTGCATTCTGATCCATGAAATCAGGTGATTTTGGTAAGGCTTCAGGGGGAACCGCTTTGCGGTTCCCCTATTCCGTTGCTCATGACGATCAAATGACTGCGGAGAGTTTCGGATTCAGCCCAATTTAAAATGTGCCAGTAAATATTTCTGGAGAGCGGGTCACCAGTGGCTGCTCTTGCGGCTCAAAGAAAAGAGATGTGTATGGCAGGATCTACATTTGGCAAATACTTTCGGGTGACGACCTGGGGAGAGTCTCACGGTCAGGCTCTGGGCTGTGTTGTAGACGGGGTTCCCGCGGGGCTTTCCCTTAGCGCGGAGGACATTCAGGTCCTCTTGAATCGGCGCAGACCCGGGCGGTCTGCGTTCACAAGCAAGCGAAGAGAAGACGATGAGATCGAGATTCTCTCCGGCGTCTTCGAGGGAAAGACCACCGGGACGCCCATTTCCCTTCTGGTTCGCAATCAAGATCAGCACTCCGGGGACTACAGCGACATCGCGCACGCCTTTCGGCCCGGACACGCCGACTGGGGCTTTTTCGCCAAATATGGCTTCCGGGACTACCGGGGCGGAGGCAGGTCCTCCGGAAGAGAGACCATTGGCCGGGTGGCCGCCGGCGCCATTGCGGAGAAGATCCTGGCTGAGTTGGGCATCTTCGTCTGCGCCTATACCAAGGCCATTGGCCCGGTCGTCTGCCAGAGCTTCGACGCGGAGGAGATCAATAAAAACATGCTCTATATGCCGGATCACGAGGCGGCAGAGAGGGCTGGGATCTATCTGGCCGACTGCATGAGGAATCTGGACTCCTCCGGCGGCGTGGTTGAGTGTCGCATCAAAGGGGTACCTGCCGGCGTGGGAGAGCCTGTATTCGACAAGCTGGACGCCTCTTTGGCCAGGGCCATCTGCTCCATCGGAGCGGTCAAGGGATTTGAAGTGGGAGACGGATTTGCCGTCGCCCGGTCCAGGGGCAGTGACAACAATGACGCCTTTGCCATGGATGGTCAGAGGGTCATCAAGAAGACCAACCACGCCGGAGGTATCTTGGGAGGCTTCTCCGACGGGGATGAGATCATCTTTCGGGCAGCCGTAAAGCCGACCCCTTCCATTGCCCAAAGACAGGAGACGGTCAACGAGGCGGGGGAGGAGATCGACATGGAGATTGTGGGACGCCATGATCCGGTCATCGTTCCCAGAGCCGTTGTCGTCGTCGAGTCCATGGCGGCCGTTACCCTGGTCGACCTGCTTTTTGCGAACATGACGGCTCGGATGGATCGTATCGCGAGCTTCTACCGGGACAAGTGAGCTTTGGAATCGGAGGATCTTGTCGGATCCGAAGGATGCTTCACGACAATGGAATTCTCGTGAGACCTGTATTCCATTGTTTCGCTGTCAGAGACTTTTTCGATGCGGTGGTGAGGAAGAGATATGTATCAATTGCTGAAGACAGAGGGCCGGGCCAAGCGTGCAAAATTCACCACGGTGCACGGGACAGTAGAGACCCCTCTCTTTATGAACGTGGGTACGGTCGGCGCCATCAAGGGAGCCGTCTCCACAGAGGATTTGAAGGAACTGGGCTGTCAGATTCAGTTGTCCAATACCTACCACCTGCATGTCAGAACGGGAGATGAGACCATCCGTGAGCTGGGCGGCCTGCACAGGTTCATGGTCTGGGACCGGCCCATTCTGACTGATTCGGGCGGCTTCCAGGTCTTCTCCCTGGCCGGTCTTCGCAGGATCCGGGAGGAGGGAGTCACTTTCCGCAGTCACATCGACGGGCACAGGATCTTCATGGGACCTGAGGAGAGCATGCGGATTCAGTCCAATCTGGGCTCTACGATTGCCATGGCATTTGACGAGTGCCCGGACGCCCTGTCTGAGCGGGATTACGTGCAAAAGTCCGTCGATCGAACCTACCGCTGGCTGGTTCGCTGTAAGGAGGAGATGGCGCGGCTCAACGCTCTGGAGGGGAGGGTCAATCCCCAGCAGATCCTCTTTGGGATCAATCAGGGAGCAATTTTCCCGGACATTCGCATCGAACACGCCAGGCGGATCGCTGAACTCGAGCTCCCGGGCTATGCGATCGGAGGACTGGCTGTTGGAGAGAGCCATGAGCAGATGTACCGGATCCTGGACGAGGTGGTTCCCTATCTGCCCCAGGACAAGCCCACTTACCTGATGGGGGTCGGTACACCACAGAACATCTTAGAAGCGGTCGAGAGGGGAGTGGATTTCTTCGACTGCGTCTATCCCAGCAGAAATGCCCGCCACGGTCAGCTCTATACTCACCGGGGCAAGATCAACATCAAAAACGCGAGGTACGAGAAGGACATGAAGCCCATTGAGGAGGGCTGCCGGTGCCCAACCTGTCAGACCTATTCCAGAGCCTATATCCGCCACTTGATGAAGGCCAATGAGATGCTGGGCATGCGGCTCTGCGTCATGCATAATCTCTATTTTTATAACCATCTGATGGAGGAAATCAGAAATGCCCTGGATCAGGGCCGCTTCGCGGAATTCAAGAGGCAGACGCTGGCCGATATGGATGGAAATGAGAGGAAGTGACTGATTGAGGAGGCCTGCGTAAGGAGAGTGAGGGTATATCAGGAATTATATCGGCTGAATCTGAGCGGCTTATACCGGGGCTTATAACCAGGTGAATTCGAGCGGCTTATACCGGGGCTTATCAGGAGAATTCGAGCGGATCTTGCCTTGTCAAAGGCCCATGCTTCCGATACAATGGCAGTATATTTTGGTTAGGAGGAGAACAGAATGTTAGCAGCAAACGGTGGTTCCATTACCATGATCATCTGGATCGTCATTATCTTCGCTTTTATGTATTTTATGATGATCCGTCCCCAGCAGAAGGAGCAGAAGCAGAAGACGGCCATGCTCAGTTCTCTGGCAGTTGGAGATACTGTCATGACGACCAGCGGTTTCTATGGTGTGGTTATTGATATTGACGAGGAGACGGTCATTGTCGAGTTCGGCAGCAACAAGAACTGTCGTATTCCCATGTCAAAGTCGGCAATTTCACAGGTAGAGAAGCCTGAGGATGCGGCCAGGGCGGCGGATGAGAGCAAAAATCCCATCGAGCAGCCTGAGAAGAAGGGACTGTTCGGCAGAAAGAAGGATTGATCGAATGACCAAGCATGTATTTGTGACAGGCGGTGTTGTCTCCGGTCTCGGCAAGGGAATTACCGCGGCTTCTCTGGGACGCCTGCTCAAGATGCGCGGCTATAAGGTGGCATCTCAGAAGCTGGATCCCTATATGAATATAGATCCGGGCACAATGAGTCCTTTCCAGCACGGGGAAGTCTATGTTACCGAGGACGGCGCGGAGACGGATCTGGATCTGGGACACTATGAGCGCTTTATTGATGAGAATCTGAACAAGTACTCCAATCTGACTTCCGGAAGGACCTACTGGAACGTCTTGAACCGGGAGCGAGAAGGCGGTTATCTGGGGAAGACGGTGCAGATCATCCCCCATATCACCGATGAGATCAAGAATTTCATCTACATGGGCGCGGAGACGACCAAAGCGGACGTCCTGATTACTGAGATCGGCGGAACCATCGGCGATATTGAGTCCCAGCCCTTCCTTGAGGCGATTCGTCAGATCTCTTTAGAGAAGGGACCTGAGAACTGTCTCTTTATTCATGTGACCCTGGTTCCCTTTTTGTCGGGGTCGGATGAATTGAAGTCCAAGCCCACCCAGCACTCTGTCAAGGAATTGCGGGGGATCGGCATCAATCCCAACGTCATTGTCTGTCGCGCGGATCGGCCCATGACAGAGGACATCATCGGCAAGATCGCCATGTTCTCCAATGTCCCCAAGGATTGCGTCGTGGAGAACTCCACCATGGACTGTCTCTATGAGGCGCCCCTGATGCTGCACCGCAATGGCCTGGACCAGGCGGTCTGCCGGCAGTTGGGCCTTGGCAATGACCTGTCTGAGGACAATGAGAAGCTGCTCGCCTGGAGTCAGATGGTTGACCGGGTGAAGCATCCCAAGAGGACGACGAGGATCGCGATCGCCGGTAAGTATGTGGCGCTTCACGATGCCTATCTGTCGATTCGCGAGGCCCTCTATCATGGAGGCTATGCCAATAATGCCGAGGTAGAGGTCGAGTGGATCAATACGGAGGAAGTGACAAGGGAGAACGCCGCCGAGATCTTCGCTGGCGTTTCAGGTATCCTGGTGCCCGGCGGTTTTGGCGAGCGGGGAATTGAAGGGATGGTACAGACCTGCCGTTATGCCCGCGAGAACAATATTCCCTACTTTGGCATTTGCCTGGGAATGCAGATCAGTGTCATCGAGTATGCCAGAAATGTGGCAGGGATTTCGGATGCCAATTCCGGAGAATTCAATGAGAATGGCAAGAACAATGTCATCGATCTGATGGAAGAGCAGATGCACATTGTCCGCAAGGGAGGCACGATGCGCCTGGGGGCTTATCCCTGTAAGATCGCGGAGGGAAGCGTCCTCAAGAGAGCCTACGGGCAGGATCTGATTCAGGAGCGCCACCGCCACAGGTTTGAGTTTAACAATAAATATCGCGATATTCTGCAGGAGGCGGGGCTGACCATATGCGGCACCTCTCCGGATGGCCTGATCGTTGAGGCGGTTGAGGATGAGAGCAGGAGATTCCATGTGGGCGTGCAGTTCCACCCGGAGTTCAAGTCCCGTCCCAATAAGCCGCATCCTCTCTTTGCCAGCTTTATCAAGGCGAGTCTGGGAGACTGACAGGTTCAGGTGACAGATTCCTTTCAAAAAGGGATCCTGCGGGTCAAAAGAAGGATCCTGCGGTTTTGTCAGATGGGGCCTGCGGGCGGAGGATTTCCCGAAATGCGCCGGGCCAATCGGCGTGTCGGCAGGAGACGAACAAAATATAAAATTTTTATTAAATTTACCTTGTCGGGTCAGCCAGCCATGGCATATAATAGACTCGTTCATTACGAAGGCATCTTGTTCGCTATGAATAAGGTGCTTTCTTCATTCATGGCAGTTGCGTGTACACAGGCTGTGCAGGCGAGTGCTGACCGGCCTGTTCCCATGACGTGGACAGGGATCTTGACATCGGAGCCCTCTCTGCAACTCCGGACAGTGCCGGGGACACCGTATATCCAAAGGAGGAGAATCAAAGGATGTTAGAAAAACTGTTTAAGCTCAAGGACAATCACACAACAGTGAGGACGGAGGTGCTGGGAGGAATTACCACCTTTATGACCATGGCGTATATCCTGGCCGTCAACCCCTCCATCCTCTCCGCGGCAGGCATGGATGCCAACGCGGTTTTGATGGCGACTGCCCTGTCTGCCTTTGTTGGCACCATGGTTATGGCTCTTTTTGCCAACTATCCCTTTGCGCTGGCCTCAGGTCTGGGATTAAATGCCTACTTCGCATACACTGTATGCGGTAAGATGGGATATTCCTGGCACCTCGCCCTTCTGGCCGTCTTCGTTGAGGGCCTGATCTTTATTGTCCTGTCTTTGACCAATATTCGGGAAGCTATCTTCAATGCCATTCCAGTGACCTTGAAGAAGGGAGTATCTGCCGGTATCGGTCTCTTCATCGCCTTTATCGGTTTCCAGAACGGCAAGGTTGTTGTCAATGATGATTCCAATCTGGTAAGCATTGTAAATTTTCATGATGTTGATTTTCATACAATTGGCATTTCGGCTCTTCTGACCCTGATCGGCCTGATGATTATCTTCATCCTGGCCATTAAGAAGGTAAAGGGTTCTCTTCTGATCGGAATCTTTGCCACCTGGATCATCGGTATTATCTGTCAGCTGATCGGGGCCTACACTGTGGACGCGGCCAAGGGCTTCTATTCTCTGATTCCCTCTTATTCCAGCTTTGATATCACATCCATCGGCCTGACTTTCGGCAAGGCCTTTGACATGCAGGGAATAAGCTTTAAACCGCTGGATTTCGCAGTTGTCATCTTTGCCTTCCTCTTTGTCGATGTCTTTGATACGCTGGGAACGGTTGTCGGCTGCGCCAACAAGGCTGGCATGCTGGATAAGGAGGGGAAACTCCCCCGCATTAAGCAGGTTCTGACCGCAGACGCGATCGCGACCTCTGTCGGAGCTGTTCTGGGTACTTCCACCACGACGACCTTCGTTGAATCTTCTGCCGGTTTCGCTGAGGGAGCCCGCACCGGACTGGCGTCTGTTGTGACCGCCCTTCTCTTCCTGGTATCCATCGTCTTTGCGCCCATTTTCACGACCATCCCCAGCTTCGCGACCGCGCCGGCTCTGATCTATATCGGCTTCCTCATGATTGAGTCTGTGGTGGAGATTGATTTCAGCGACCTGACCGAGGCAGTGCCCGCTTATCTGTGCATGATTGCTATGCCTCTGATGTATTCCATTTCCGAGGGAATTGCTGTCGGCGTCATCTCTTACGTGATCATCAATCTGGTCTGCGGCAAGGCCAAGAAGATCACCCCCCTCATGTATATTCTCTGCCTGCTCTTTATTCTCAAGTACGGATTTATGTAAGTGCTTGCCCCGGGGAAAGACCCTTTGATCCTCGGTGAAGAGTCTGTAAAGAAATTGTTTCGAGAGTTTGTTTGTCAGATCCCGTCCCCTTTTTGGGGGGCGGGATCTTTCCATATCTGATAAAATGGTGCTTGCGACAGCAGAAGATTTTACAGCAAAAAACCTGCTCTTAGACGGGAATGTGACCTTATGTTCCGAAGGAGGAAAAGGGGAAGAAAGCATGGGAAAAAGAGAGCGCTCCTGGGAGAAACTGGACAATACGGCAAATATTTTCCCGGTGATTGCCAGTGACCAGATGACCAATACCTATCGGATTTCCTGCTGCCTTAAAGAGCTTGTCGACGCAGAGACGCTGCAGGAGGCAGTCGACCTGGTGACACCCAGATTCCCGGGCTTTCATGTCCGCCTTCGGAGGGGTGTCTTCTGGTATTATCTGGAGGAGAATCACAAGCCGGCTCCGCGCGTCAAGGAGGAACACGCCTATCCCTGCCGACTGATCCATACGAGCCGCAATAATTCCTATCTCTTTCGAGTCAGCTATTTTCGTGACAGGATAAATCTGGAGGTCTTTCATGCCCTGGCGGACGGGGTGGGCGCGATTGGATTTTTAAGAGAGATCGTCTATCAGTATTTGCGTCTGGCTCATGAAGAACTCCGAAGGGAGGGGGACGGACTCTCTCCGGAGACCTCCTTGGATCGTGAGGACGCCTTCCTTCGCAATTACCGCAGGGCGCACAAGAATCAATACAAGTCGGGCAAGGCCTATCTGATCCGGGGGCGCAAGCTGCCGGCCGATGCCATGGGAGTTTTTCACGGCTATATGTCTCTTGGCCAGATCAGGGAGGTGGCCAGAAACAGATACGGGGTTTCCATCAATGAGTATCTGATTGCCGCATATGTATGGGCGGTTTACCGGGAGGATTATCACCGGCTGGTCAGGAGCGGCAGACCCCTTCGTGTCGCTGTCCCGGTGAATCTGCGGCCCTTTTTCGCGTCTGAGACCACCAAGAATTTCTTCGTTATGGTCTCTGCGGAATTCCTCCCGCAGAAGGAGGACTACAGCTTCGCGGAAATTGCCGGGATGATTCATAAAAGCCTGCGCAGTCAGATTACCAGGGAGAATCTGGAGGCGATTTTCTCCTACAATGTCTCGAACCAGGACTATCTGGCAGCGCGCGCAGTCCCTCTGCCCCTGAAAAATCTGGCCATGCGCTTCATCTATAATCGGACGGCGGCGGCCAATACCACGACGATTACAAACATTGGAAATATTAGTGTTGAAGATAAGTATCGCTCCTATATTCGCGCCTTCCACTGCTTTTTGGCCTTTTCCAGAGGGCAGGGGTTAAAGGCGACCATCACCTCATACCAGGATACGCTGGTCTTTTCGGTCAGCAGCCGGTGGGAGGGAACGGGGATACAGAGAGATATTTTCCGGCAGATCGCCCGTGACGGGATTGAACTTGCCCTGGAGTGCAACGGGGGAAATGAATGAAATACTGTAAGAAGTGCGACATTAAAATTCTGGATGAACTGGAGTATTGTCCGCTCTGCCGCAGCGCCCTTTGCCCCATAAAAGAGCTCGATCCGCTCGACGCGGCCCGTATCCGCCTGCTGAAGGAGGACGAGAAGAGGCTTGACGCCAGGGAGGAAGAGTTAAGGGGAAAGAGGGAGGAGTTTGAGGCTGCCTGCGGGCAAAGAGACAGGGAGATACAGGCGATTCGCGAGAACGCGGCCGACCACAGGGTCGGTACAAAAGAGGCCAGGAAGCAGATAAAACAGAGTCGAAACCGCTTCAGACAGCAGATCAGAGAGGGCAGGCTGACGACAAAGGGACAGCTTCGCCTGGCTGAGCACAAGCTGGAGCGGCGGCGGGAGAGAAGAGAGGGGGGATTGCTTGCCTATCCCAATGTAGTGATCCGCCAGAAGAAGTACGCAATCGTCCTGCGGGCTCTTGTCTTTGCCGCTCTGCTTGTCAGCTCCCTGTCGCTTCTGATCGACCATTATTTCAATCATGCTTTCAGCTGGAGTCTGACCGTCCTGGAGTCCCTTCTCTTTATGGCATGGATGCTCTATCTTTTCTACAAGGACCTGGGCTATATGCGGCGTATTTTCGGGGGCGTTTTCGGAGGGCTGGTCTGTTTCTTCTTCATCGACCTGCAATATGGTCTCTTTCAGTGGTCCTTTAGCTATTCTTATCCCATTGCTGTCCTGCTGATTGAGCTGTCCCTGCTGATTCTGATGCTGGTCAATCGCCGAAACTGGGAGAGCTATCTGATCGTTCAGATCCTCATGCTCCCCCTCGGCTTCCTCAGTATGGTCTTCTACTGGCTCGGTCTGGCGGAAGAGGAGCTCCTGTCGGAGATCGCCCTTCTCTTTCCCATCCTGGTATTCCTGGGAACTCTGCTTCTGGGAGGCCGGAGGGCGCTGGCGGAGCTGCGGAGAAGATTTCATATATGACGAATCATCCCCGCAGGTGTGACAGGTCCAGATAATCCGGCAGGCCGTTCTTATAGAAAAGAGAGGGCTGGCCGCTGATCAAAGGGGCCAGATAATCGATCATCTCCTGTCTGACATCATTGCCGGCATCGTTGATCCAGGCGAGGGGAACAGACCGGACCTTATTGGCAATCTGATCGATGGGAGAGGACGCAATTCTGGTCTGATAGCTGGTCCCCTCGATTCGATGGATCGTCATCATCTGTCCGCTTTTGCCCTCCATCGAGGCCGTCAACGCGTAAGCGCCCTGGTCGTGGGACTCGGTCAGATCAGTCTCGGAAGCGCAGTGGGCAGCCGCTCTTTGCAGGACATTGAGTTCGATGGAACGGGTTTTGACGTGCAGCTGATCTCTCATGACGGTCTCCAGAGCCTTGCCGGTGCCGGACAGCTGGGCGTGACCGAATTTGTCTCTGACAGCCTGGTTGGCGCTCAGATAGTTCCCCTGGGCGTCGCGGATCCCCTCAGAGACGGCAATAATGATATTGTTCTCCCGTTCCAGCAAGCTCTTCGTGTCCCGTACGCAGGCTGCGAGATCGAAGGGAACCTCCGGCAGATAGATCAGCTGAGGCGCGGGGGAGCTATCCGTTCGAGCCAGGACAGAGGCCGCGGTCAGCCAGCCGGCGTCGCGGCCCATAATCTCAACGATGGTGACAGACTTGACGGCATAGATGTAGGCGTCGCAGGCGATTTCCCGGAGACTGGTCGCTATGTATTTGGCGGCGGAGCCAAAGCCCGGCGTGTGATCCGTATGCGCAAGGTCGTTGTCGATGGTCTTGGGGATCCCCAGAATTTTGACCGACGAGCGGTTCTTTTCGGCGAAGCGGGAGAGCTTTAAGACTGTGTCCATGGAGTCGTTTCCGCCGATATAGAAGAAGGAATCAATGTCATATTTCTGAAAGAGGAGGAAGATTCGCTTGCAGATCCTTTCCCCTTCTTCGCTGTCGGGATCCGGCAGCTTGTATCGGCAGGAACCCAGATACATAGCCGGGGTGTGAATCAGACGATCTGTGAAATCGGGAGTCTTTGACATGATCCGGGACAGATCTAAAAGACGATCATCCAAGATGCCGGTGATCCCATTTAGAGCGCCGTAGCAGCGGCCGAAATAGGACCGGTTTGCGTTGGCGTCAAGCAAGCCCGCCAGGCTGGCATTGATGGCGACAGTAGGTCCGCCGGATTGGGCGATGATGCAATTTCTCATAGGATTTCCTCTCTTTTGGCCGTGGAAGGGATTCGTCTTGCTCTGATTTTCATCATAAAAAAAGAGGAGGGCATTTACAAGGGGGATAAATATCCCATTAATGGTATAGGATAGATATTATACTTGCCTCAGCAAATACGAAATGAGGCAGATATGAATATGAAAACAGGAAACCACGGAAACAGAAAAGAAGAGAAGCTGACAGGGAACCGGGACAGACTCGCGGCTCTGGGACTTCTGGCAGCTCTCTGGTCACTTGTCCTCGTCAGCGTCGGTCTCTGGGTTTTTGACCAGAGGATCAGCAGCATGGATATATGGCAGCTGGTCAGTCTCTTTTTGCTCACGCAGATGGGGGTTTTTGTCTGTTTGACTGCTCGCGGCCGGTGAGGGTGCGTTTGACGATGCAGGGGCATTTCCTTATAATTTGTTAGAACAAGGCACACGGGTGCCCGGGCGATTTGCCCTTGATTTCAGACCGTGGAATGCCGGAAAAGAGCGCATTCTATCGCTTATAAGGAGAAGACCATGAGAGGAAGAGCCGCACAAGTCGCGATTGCGCTGGCTGTCAGCGCCACAGTAGCGTCCACAGGGGGGATCCCTGTGAATGCGGCGGGCAGTACCTATATCGATGTATCCAATTCCAATCCCAAGGCCGGCGATTTGATTACGGTTCGGGTGCGTGCCTCTGAATCAGATACCTTAACTCTTACCTATGACAATACGCTTCTGGATCCGCAGCAGATCAATGCCGCTGGCTACAGCAGGGCGGGCAATAAGATCAGCTTCAACGGGATCTCGGGAACCATCACCTTTCGCGCGGTCGATCAGGGAGCCGCAGGTCTCAAGGTGACTGCGGCAGACCCCTCCCTTGCGGCGTGCAGCATGTTTGTGCATGTGACAGCCAAAAAACAGGAGGATAAGAGCCAGGAGAATACGCGTCAGCAGGAAGCGCAGACGCAGCAGTCGGAGCCCGATCTGAACTATAATGGTAAGAACTACACGATTTCAGAGAAATTCCAGGGACAGACTCTGCCCTTTGGCTTCAGTCAGACCCGTCAGACCATCAATAATTATAATTACAAGGTCCTGACCAATCCGACCCTGCAGATGACACTGGTCTATCTCAAGGAGTCCGACAAGCTGAATGAGGACGGACATTTCTTCATCTATCATCAGGACGGGACGGTGGAGCCCTTCTATCAGCTGGGCGACGCCAATCAGTATCTGGTTCTCACGGTGACAGAAGGGGTCAGCGGACTGACAAGCGCGACTCTGACCCTGAATGGGATCACCTATCCCACCTACACAGACGCCTCCGGCAACATATATGTCTACGGGAAGGATCAGACGGGGAACAGCTCATGGTTCCGTCTGGATCCGGGAAATGGAAGTTTTAGCGCTGTCGCGGATATCAACAGCGCAATCAAGCCGGCGGCACAGGAAGAAGAAGCTCCTAAGACAGAGGAGGCGGCTGCCGCGAAGGATACTCTCGCGGACCATATCAGGGCACTGCCCCTGGCTGCCAAGATCGCGGGACCTCTTGTTCTTTTGCTCTTGCTTTTGGCCTCTCTGCTGACCGCCCTGCGGCATAAGAAGAAGGGAAGTGAGACTGTCCCGGCCGAGAATGCGGCAACAAGGCCAGAAGGAGGGGAAGGGGCAAAAAATGAGAGCCTCCTGGCCCAGGATACTCTGGTATATGAGCCCGCGGAAGAGGGGGCAGAGGATCCCGATTCGACAGAGGATCGGTCAGGGGCTGTGTCTGAGGAGAAGGCGGCCTCGAAGTCAGACGATGACAGGCACGATGCCAGCCAGACAGAGCCGGATAATAACAGCCAGAGAGAGCCGGGCGATGACAGCCAGACTAAGACAGCAATAGACGGTGTCAATCAGGCGGAGACAAAACAAGACATAAATTCCGGGGAGGCAGAGAATCTGAAGGAAGCAGGGCCGGGCCCGGATGCAACAGACCAAAAGCTGTCAGAGGAAGCGTCAGAGTCCGCTCTTTTTGCCAGGGTAGAGCAGGAGCGCAAGGACAGACTCGCCAAGATCTCTGCCCGATTTGGAAATGATATGGATATTGAGGAGGAAGACGATACTGCGAATGAACCGGAGGAGCAGGCCAGGGATCCGCTCGATATCGGGGATACGACCAACTTAGATCCCGGCAGCATCTCTGTGGTCGCTGAGAACAAAGGCTCTAACGACGGCGTCTTAGAGGCGGTTGAGGCAGCGGTCGCCTATGCGAGGCGCAAGGCGGAGCAGCAGGCCAAAGAAGAGGCGGCGAGCAGAGATGAGAAAGAGGAGAGCTTACCGGAACTTCAGCTGATGGATTTAAATGATCTTTAATCTGAGGAGCGTGTCTGATTACAATCAGCGCGCTCTCTTTTGACAGGAAATGAGGTTGAGATGAAATTTACCCCACAGGCTCAGGCCGCGCTGGATTATGCCAGGCGCATCTCAAAGCGCCTGGGACATCACTACATCGGGACGGAGCATCTGCTTTTAGGACTTTTGCATGATAAGACCCTGTCCGCCATGGCCCTGCAGGAGCAGAAGGTAGATGAGGACCGTCTGATCGGCCTCATGCAGGAATTGCTTGGCGGGGGAGAGGGAACTGCTCTCGCAGAGCAGGACGGCAATACGCCCAAGCTGAATCAGCTCCTGGAGGAGGCCCAGCTGGAGGCGAATACCAGCCGCGTGGAGGAGATCGGGACGGAGCATTTGCTTGTCGCCATGATCCGCATGCCCGACTGCGCGGCGTCCCGCCTGTTAAATGCTGTAGACATCGATCCGCAGAAGCTCTTTTCCGATATCATTACCGCGATGGGAGAGGACGGGGAGATCTACCGGGAGGAGCTGGTTGCCAGGGGGAATACGGAGAGCGCGCAGGCGGAGTCCGTCCTGGAGAAATATTCCAGAGACCTGACAGCCATGGCGGCGCAGGGGCAGCTGGATCCGGTGATCGGCAGAGAGGGGGAGATCCGCCGTCTGATTCGGATATTGAGCCGACGCAGTAAGAATAATCCCTGCCTGATCGGGGAGCCGGGGGTCGGCAAGACTGCGATCGTCGAGGGGCTGGCGCAGCGTATTGTCACAGAATCAGTTCCGGACAGTGTTCGCCATAAGCGCCTCCTCTCTCTGGATTTATCCGGGATGGTGGCAGGATCCAAGTACCGCGGCGAATTTGAGGAGAGGGTCAAGGGGGTTATCGCCGAGGTGATCAGCGCCGGGAATATCATTCTCTTTATCGATGAGATCCACACCCTGATTGGCGCGGGCGGCGCGGAAGGGGCAATCGACGCTTCCAATATGTTGAAGCCGGCCATGGCCCGCGGAGAAATCCAGCTGATCGGCGCCACGACCATTGAGGAGTACCGCAGACACATTGAAAAGGACACGGCCTTAGAGCGCCGCTTTCAGCCGGTGATGGTTGAAGAGCCGAGTGAGGAGGAGGCCATCGCAATCTTAGATGGAATCCGTCCTCTCTACGAGCAGCATCACAAGGTCAGCATCAGTCAGGAAGCGGTTCGCTCCTGTGTGCGTCTGGCCTCCCGCTATATCAGTGATCGTTTCCTGCCGGACAAGGCAATCGATCTGATGGATGAAGCGGCAGCCAGGCTGCGCTTGACTGAGGATGAGAGAGGACCTCTTCTCTATCAGATGGAGGAGGCTTTAGCGCAGCAGGAGAGAGAGCTCCTTGCGGCCTTAAAGGCAGGAGATATGGAGAGGGCCAGGGCGATACGAGGAGAGTCGGAGAAGGTCAAGGCAAAGTTGGAAGCGGCACAGAAGCGCCAGAAGAGAAGCTCTGCCAGGAAAAAGCGAGTCCTGACGGAGAGCGCAGTCGCTGAGGTCGTCGCGGAGTGGACGAAAATCCCGGTCTCTAAGCTAAACCAGTCGGAGGCCAGCCGCCTGCGCAGACTGGAAGCGACCATCCACAAGCGGGTGATCGGCCAGGAAGAAGCGGTGGAGGCGGTTGCCAGGGCGGTTCGACGCGGCCGCCTGGGTCTGAAGACTCCCGGAAAGCCGATCGGATCCTTTCTCTTTTTAGGACCGACCGGAGTCGGGAAGACAGAGGTCTCAAAGGCATTGGCGGAGGCGGTCTTCGGGACCGAAGAGGCCATGATCCGGGTGGATATGACCGAGTATATGGAGAAACAGAGTGTGGCCAAGATCATCGGTTCTCCTCCGGGCTACGTGGGATATGAGGAGGGAGGACAGCTCTCTGAGAAGGTTCGCCGCAACCCCTATTCGGTCATCCTCTTCGACGAGATTGAAAAGGCGCACCCGGATGTGTTCAACATTCTTCTGCAGATTTTGGATGATGGTCATGTGACGGATTCCCAGGGACGCAAGGTGGACTTCAAGAATACCATTATCATTATGACCTCCAATGCGGGAGCTCAGCGAATTGTGGACCCAAAGAAGCTGGGCTTCGGGGCGGAGGCGTCGGAGGCGCAGGATTATGAGAATATGAAATCCGGCGTCATGGAGGAGCTGAAGCGCCTCTTTAAGCCGGAATTTCTCAATCGAATCGACGAGATCATCGTCTTTCGGATGCTGACGAAGACAGACATGAAGAAGATCGTATCTATTATGATGGGAGACCTGACCAGACAGTGCAGGGAACAGATGCATCTGGAATTGAAGGTTCGTGACTCTGTCAAAAAGTATATTGTCGAGAATGCCTATGAGCCCAAGTACGGCGCCCGTCCTCTGCGCCGCAAGATACAGACGGAGATTGAGGACAGGCTGGCAGACGCTCTGCTGGCCGGGGAGATCGATCCCTCCGGGACGGTTGTGATCAGGGCTAAAAAGGGTCGGATTGTATTTGAAAATGCCTGAGAAAAGTCCTTGAATTCGTTGGAAATTCGTCCGGGGCTTGGCTATAATCAAATCAGAAACATTTAGAGAAAGGCTGGAAATTATGTCTACACTGATTCGAGTGGAAGAGGATGGGAGCATCAGTTTTGGAGATGCCGGTTTGAAGGTCAAGTCCAAGCAGGATGATTTCAAGGTAGAGGGCGACGTCTATAAGGTGAAGACCTGGGAAGAGATCACCAAGCTGGAGCGCAATGGCCTGTTTGCCTATGAGTCTGTTCCCGGCACGAATGTGGAGCATATGCGGGTGGCCGCTGACCAGGTCAGCTTCACGGTCTCTGGTCCCCAGGACGCGGAGATCACTTTGGGTTTGGAAGCGGGATGCGAGTATGACATTCAGATCGACGGCAAGGATGCCGGTTCCATGAAGACCAATCTGGGCGGGAAGTTAACCCTGTCCGCAGAGCTTGAGGCTAAGGACAAAGTCGAGGTAGTAGTCAGGAAGGCATAAGACAAGCAAGAGGCCTTCCCGTGAGAAGATGATGAGCAGAGCACCGATCTCCACAAAAGATCAGTGCTCTGTTTGTTCATGACAAGAGAATGCCCGCTTGCGTAAATAAAAAAGAGCTTAAGCGAGCCCCTGCTTTTGATGATGAGGAGTGAAAGATGGCTGCAAAGGGAAGTAAAACCGTATATTTCTGCCAGGAGTGCGGCAATGAGTCTCCAAAGTGGCTGGGACAGTGTCCGGTCTGCGGCGCCTGGAACAGCTTCGTCGAAGAGGTTGTTGAGAAGACCTCATCCAGGGCCCAAAGAGAGAAAAGAGATGTCAGACCCACACATCTGTCTGAGATTATTTCTTCGGATGAAAAACGGATTTCTTCAGGGATGCCTGAGTTGGATCGGGTTCTTGGCGGCGGTATTGTCCAGGGGTCCATGGTTCTGGTGGGAGGGGATCCGGGAATCGGAAAGTCAACCCTGCTATTGCAGGTCTGCCGCAATCTCTGCAGCAGAAAGGTGGATGTCCTCTATGTGTCGGGGGAAGAATCCCTGCAGCAGATTAAGATCCGCGCCGACCGCATGGGGACATTTGACGATCAGCTCTCCCTTCTCTGTGAGACCAACCTGGACATTATTCGCTCTGTGGTTGATCGCAGCCGCCCCAGGGTGCTTGTGATCGACTCCATTCAGACAATGTACAGTGAGACTGTCGGCTCCGCGCCGGGATCGGTTTCTCAGGTCAGAGAATCCACAGCAGTTCTGATGCAGATCGCCAAGGGAATGAACATCACCGTCTTCATTGTAGGGCATGTGACCAAGGAGGGACTTGTGGCCGGTCCCCGTGTTCTTGAGCATATGGTGGATACGGTTCTGTATTTTGAGGGAGACCGCCACGCGGCTTATCGCGTCCTGCGCGGGGTGAAAAACCGCTTTGGCTCTACAGATGAGATCGGAGTCTTTGAAATGTGCCAAAACGGCCTGCAGGAGGTAGCCAATCCCTCGGCCTTTATGCTGAATGGGAAGCCCAGGGGGGCCTCCGGTTCTGTGGTGGCCTGTTCCATTGAGGGAACCAGACCCATTCTGGTGGAGATTCAGGCTCTGGTCTGCCATAGTAACTTCAATATGCCCCGCCGCACGGCCGCCGGATGCGACTACAACCGGGTCAATCTGCTGATGGCGGTTATCGAGAAGAGGGCCGGGCTGCGGTTGGCAGAGTCCGACGCCTATATCAATATCGCCGGGGGCATTCGCATGAATGAGCCGGCGGTTGATCTGGGAATTGTCCTGGCCATCATTTCCTCCTATAAGGAAATGCCTGTTCCTGATGATCTCATCTGCTTTGGGGAGGTGGGACTGTCCGGAGAAGTCCGTGCCGTCAACCTGGCAGAGCAGAGAATTGCCGAGGCGGCTAAACTTGGCTTTTCCAGGATCATCATGCCAAAGGTTAATCTGAGCGGAATTCGCGGGAAATACAGTCAGCTGGACCTGGTCGGAGTCGAAAATGTGCAGGAGGCCATGCGCGCGATTCTTCCATCTACTATGATGTAGCTGTTAGAAAAAATGTCGGGAACATGTTTTTCAGCGTTCAAGAAAGGAAGGCAGCCATGAAGGCACATGAAATCCTAAACAATCCCTTTTTAAATAAGGGAACGGCATTTACAGAGGAGGAGCGCAGTAAGCTGGGACTGGTCGGCTTATTGCCGCCGCGCGTGCAGACGATTGAAGAGCAGGCACGACAGACCTACCAGCAGATGCAGACGAAGGGGACAGATCTTGAGAAACGCCTCTTTTTGATGGAAATCTTCAACACCAATCGCACTCTGTTTTATTATCTGTTTTCACAGCACCTGGAAGAATTCAACCCCATTGTCTATGACCCGACCATCGCTGATACCATCGAGGGCTACAGCGATCTTTTTGTGGATCCGCAGTACGCAGCTTATCTGGATATCAACCATCCGGAGAATATTGAGAGCACCCTGCGCTATGCCGCCGGCGATCGTGAAATTCGCCTGATTGTCGTCACTGACGCGGAGGGAATCCTGGGCATCGGAGACTGGGGGACAAACGGAGTTGATATCTCTGTCGGAAAGCTGATGGTCTATACAGGGGCCGCCGGCATCGACCCGGCCAGCGTTCTCCCCATTGTGATTGACGCGGGCACCAACCGCAGAGAACTGGCGGAAAATCCCAACTATCTCGGAAACCGCCACGAGCGCGTTCGCGGGGATCGCTACTACAATTTTATCGATCAGTTTGTAACAGCGGCAGAAAAACTCTTCCCCAGGCTCTACCTGCACTGGGAGGATTTCGGCCGCGGCAGCGCCGCGAATATCCTGAACAAGTACAAAAATGTCATTCCGACCTTTAATGACGATATTCAGGGAACCGGAATCGTGACGCTGGGAGGAATCTTCACGGCAATGGAGATCTCCGGGCAGAAGCTGACGGATCAGGTATATGTATGCTTTGGCGGGGGAAGTGCCGGGGCTGGAATTGCCGCCCGTGTCCATCGTGAGATGGTGGTCGACGGTCTGACAGAGGAAGAGGCCTATCAGCACTTTTTTATGGTAGACAAGCAGGGGCTTCTCTTTGATGACATGGAGGATCTGACTCCCGAGCAGCGCCCCTTTGCCAAAAAGCGCAGTGACTTCGAGAATGCCGATCAGATGACTGACCTGCTGCAGGTAGTCAAAACGGTTAAGGCGACGATTCTGGTCGGAACATCGACGCAGCCGGGCAGGTTTACGGAGGAAATTGTCAGGGCAATGTGCGCAAATACAGATCGCCCGGTTATTTTCCCCTTGTCTAATCCGACCAGGCTGGCAGAGGCAAGCGCGGAGAATCTGATCAAATGGTCTGAGGGGAAAGCCTTTGTCGCGACCGGAATCCCCTCTGCCAATGTGCGCTATCAGGGGGTTGACTACACCATCGGACAGGCAAATAATGCTCTGATCTATCCGGGATTAGGACTTGGGATGCTGGCCTCTGAAGCAAGTCTTTTGACGGATGAAATGATTGGAGCGGCGGCGCACTCACTCAGCGGGATTACTGATATCCGTCAGGAGGGCGCTCCTGTACTTCCTCCCTTTAAGTACGTGCCTGAGGTTTCCACCAAGGTGGCGGAGGCTGTGGCTAAGAAGGCTCAGGAGCAGGGCCTGGCTCGCGCCAGGGAGAAGGATATGGAAAAGGCAGTCCGTGAGTTCAAGTGGGAGCCCAGATACTAGGAGGAGCAGCGATGTTATTCTTGTTTCGATTGAGTCGATCATTCCGATTATCGCCTTGATTGCGCTGGGCTGCATTCTTCAGAAGCGGGGCTGGTTTCAGGACAGCTTTGGCAATGACCTGTCCAAGCTGATCCAGTCCGCAACACCGGCTCTGGCGGTCCTGCCGATCTTGGTCAATTAGGGAGACGGCAATGTTGAATTCGCGACGAATGTTGACAAAACAGATCGTCTTGCCCTTCGGCAATTGTTGAACCATGGAAGAAATGCTATGATTCTATTGTGGAATGCTCGCAGAGAGATTGGAGGAAGTGTGGCATCAGAATTTATGCAATCCGACAGGGAAGAGGAGCTGGAGCGAATTCGACGGCTGGAGGCATCGCCGGACTATCAGGAGAAGCTGAAACAGCTGCGGGAGAAGATGAACAGCAATCTCCAGTGGAAGATGTATACGATCATCTGTGTCGTCATTGGTGTCTTTTTATTTATGCTGTTTCGCTATCAAGGGTTGATTGCCGCCGCCGTCATCGCCTTTTTCGTTCTCTACCCCCGATACAAGAAGCGCCAGGAGCTCTTCGGCGGAGATAAGGAGGACAACGAGCATCTCTATGTTGAGAATATGCTCAATCCGATTGTCAAGGAGATTTTCCCGGAGGGAGAGATCAGCGTCAACTCGGATTTTCCTCTTGACTCGATCAGATCAGTGATCCCGAGCTCCAGAACTTACAAGAGCTATCGCCAGATATCCTTTCACAATGAGAGCGACCTGGCCGTGGCCAATGTCTATGCCTATCACACGGAGGAGAGAACCAGCAGCGACGGGGAGCACCGAACGACCGAGACGGTACAGGACTTTCGGGGTCAGGTCTATCAGATGCGTTTTCCCGGAGCATTTGACGGGCATATCCGTGTCGTCCCGACGAGGACAAGCGCTTTTTTAAAACGCGAAGTGCAGGATTATCCCGGGACCCGTGCCGGTGAGATGAAGATTGACACGGAGGATATTCGCCACAACGAGAATTACAATATATACTGCACGGATGAACTTGCGGCGCGAAATTTCCTCAATCCGACTGTGCTGGACTGGTTCGATAAGAATATATCCCAGAGCCAGACGGCCATCTATATCGAGGATCATGAGCTCTATATTTCCCGCTATACGGACCGTGATATTTTCCCTCTCCCCAGGACTTTGGAGGAGATCGACCATCTCTCTTTGATGGAGGAATACAAGAAGCTGAGGGGCGAGATAGATTTTATCCAGAGCTTCACGGCGATTTTTCAGTGACAGATGCCCGTCCTGCCGAAGGGAAAGAGAATCGGTCATTGGCCGGTGTCAGATGTATGAAAGGAGTTTAAAATGGTTTTTGCAGTTGTCGTTATCCTTGCAGCAGTTATTATTATCGGCTGGTTTATCGGTCAGAGCAATCGGCTGAATCGCTATGTTGTCTCTATCGAGGAGTCGAAGAAGACGGTTGATATCACGCTTGCCAAGCGCTATGACACCATCTCTGAGATGCTGAAGGTCGCTAAGGCCTATGCCAAGCACGAGGAGAAGGTCTTTACGGAGTTAGTCGGTCTGCGTCAGTCAGCCAGCATTCAGGAGACGAACCGCGCCATGGCAAATCAGAATGATGTGCTGAGTCAGATTCGCGCGGTAGCGGAGAACTATCCGGATCTGATGTCCTCTCAGCAGTTTTTGACTCTGCAGAAGGAGATCGCCAGTGAGAATGATGAGCTGGCCGCATCCAAGCGGATTGTCAACAGCAATGTGCGGGTAATGAACCAGGCAATCGTAAGCTTCCCGACCTCTCTTGTCGCCGGCTTCAAGGGGATGAGCAAGTTCGACTTCTTGGAGGAGGATCTGGAAGGGAAGAAGGATCTGAAGGATCTGGACTACAACATCGACTAGGGGTGCCTTCGCAAGAAGCATTTCTATTGGCTTAGGCCTGCGGCATGGATCTTCGATCAGAGGTCTGTGCCGCTTTTTGATTGCCGATCCGGGTTTTGCAGACAGGATTGTGGCCGATCGGAAAGATTGATAGAATCTGAGACAGAAGGCATATGAAATCGTTCATTCGAGATATCAAGGAGGCGGTATGGGTTACTTCAAGAAAATGGTCCAAGGCTTATCTCAAAAGACCAAGGAGACAGACCCGGAAAGGTCCGCGCATTCGCGTCAAGAAGCTCCCCTCGCCTACTGGGAAGAATATTCCTATATGTCAGCTTTGCTGACGGAAGACGATGTACTGACTGCACTGACTGAGGACATTTTCGCAAATATTGAGGCCCTGGAGGGCATAGAGCTTAAGCATAGGAATTTACCGGGTGCAGACGGCCCCGGACAAGCCCTTGTGTCATACCAGGGATTGGATTTTGCTGTGGGATTTTTTCCGGGCGATTTCTCTCGGGACGGCCTTATACGATGGCAGGTCCAGTATTTTTCAGAGAGGGAGAAGGAGGAGATTCTAAAAGCAGGGTGGGTATTAACCGTATTTATGAAGTTTGCGGGGGATCCCCAAAAGGCATACCACTTGCAGCTCAAGCTGGTCTATGCAATGGCCCCGGCAATGATTGCTCTCTTTGATGAAAGTGCCGAGAGACTCTTGAACAGGAGATGGGTGGAGCTGGCAGCTGCTTCAAGGGTCTTGCCGTCCCCCGACAGTCTATATACCGTGCAAGCTGTCTCCGATGAAACAGAAGTATGGCTTCATACGCATGGATTGTGCAGGTGTGGGCTCCATGAACTGGAAATTCTCGGTTCCAATCGGGATGAATACAGGACGCATGGTTCATTAATAACCAATTATGCATGTAGCTTACTCGATCGGGAAAAAGCAGGAGAAGTGGATGATGACCATGAAGAGGGAGGGAATAAAGAAGTACTGGAAATAGGACGCTTTTGTGATGGAGAGTCAATCCTTGTAAGCTCGAGAAAATGGACCGAGGGTTTGCGGTACTATCCGGAAACTATTCTGGGAGGCCTTGATGACAGAAGAGAATCCCATAATTCCAAGACAAATATCATTTTCCTATATGGAAGTGAAGAGGATCGAAAGGAGGACCGCTTAAGACGGCCATCAGAGTTCACCGAAAAAATAGAGAATAACCCCATCTTTTTCGTGAGCAATGAGGAGACGGAGAGGATGAGCTCCTTGGCGAGAGAACGGTTTCCCTATGTTGTGAAGATGCTGCGGGAAAAACAGGAAGAAAGACAAGACATTGTCATCCTGCTCAAGCTGGGACTTGAGACAGTGGACAGCGAAGGCAAACCGGATCAGGAGAATCGCGAACATATTTGGTTTGAGGCCCTCTCTATGGAGGGAGATTGTTTCAGAGCCAGATTGACGCAGGAACCATACAATATTCCGAATCTTCATGAGGGAGATGAGGGAGTATATTCATTAGAGTCTGTGAGTGATTGGAGGATTCACACGGAAGATCATTCCATCGCTCCGGAGACGGCATACCTTCTAGATTTATAGAGACGGGAACAGGCCGGCAAATGAGAATACACTTGTGCACCCGGGAGAGAATCAATAGAGGGGCGCGGCAAGAGCCGGTACAAGATCTTGTAGGTAAAGGGGAGAGAGGGGGAAAAAGCGGAAAACTTGGAAAAAGTCCTTGACGATCCGGCGAGAAAGCCTTATATTTACATCACTGTCGCAAAAGGGCAAGAGCCTTGGCGCGACAAGTTCTTTGATAACTGAACAATGAAACAACCTTGAAAGATTCTAAGAGAATCAAAGCGAATCTCAGAGCAATCTGAGGACCTAAAAACAGTAAAGGATTAGCCAAGCTAATTCATTCTGGGAGAAGTCTTCTGTCACCGCAAGGTGAGAGAAGCAGAACTTTTAACATGAGAGTTCGATCCTGGCTCAGGATGAACGCTGGCGGCGTGCTTAACACATGCAAGTCGAACGAGAAATGATATTACGATCTCTTCGGAGTGACGGTTTTATTTCGAGTGGCGGACGGGTGAGTAACGCGTGAGCAACCTGCCCTGTACCGGGGGATACCAGTTGGAAACGACTGTTAATACCGCATAAGCGCACGATAAGACATCTTGTTGTGTGAAAAACTCCGGTGGTATAGGATGGGCTCGCGTATGATTAGCCAGTTGGCGGGGTAAAGGCCCACCAAAGCGACGATCATTAGCCGACCTGAGAGGGCGACCGGCCACATTGGGACTGAGACACGGCCCAAACTCCTACGGGAGGCAGCAGGTGGGGAATATTGCACAATGGGCGAAAGCCTGATGCAGCGACGCCGCGTGAGTGAGGAAGTATTTCGGTATGTAAAGCTCTATCAGCAGGGAAGAAAGAAATGACGGTACCTGAGTAAGAAGCTCCGGCTAAATACGTGCCAGCAGCCGCGGTAATACGTATGGAGCAAGCGTTATCCGGATTTACTGGGTGTAAAGGGAGCGTAGGCGGCAGAGCAAGTCTGATGTGAAAGCCCGGGGCTCAACCCCGGTAGTGCATTGGAAACTGTTCAGCTCGAGTGTCGGAGGGGTAAGCGGAATTCCTGGTGTAGCGGTGAAATGCGTAGATATCAGGAAGAACACCGGAGGCGAAGGCGGCTTACTGGACGATTACTGACGCTGAGGCTCGAAAGCGTGGGGAGCGAACAGGATTAGATACCCTGGTAGTCCACGCTGTAAACGATGAATACTAGGTGTCGGTACCCGAAGGGTATCGGTGCCGTCGCAAACGCATTAAGTATTCCACCTGGGGAGTACGTTCGCAAGAATGAAACTCAAAGGAATTGACGGGGACCCGCACAAGCGGTGGAGCATGTGGTTTAATTCGAAGCAACGCGAAGAACCTTACCAAGTCTTGACATCCCGATGACAAGCGATGTAATGTCGTCTCTCTTCGGAGCATCGGAGACAGGTGGTGCATGGTTGTCGTCAGCTCGTGTCGTGAGATGTTGGGTTAAGTCCCGCAACGAGCGCAACCCTTGTTCTTAGTAGCCAGCAGGTGACGCTGGGCACTCTAAGGAGACTGCCGGGGTGAACCCGGAGGAAGGTGGGGATGACGTCAAATCATCATGCCCCTTATGACTTGGGCTACACACGTGCTACAATGGCGTAAACAAAGGGAGGCGAAGCCGTGAGGCCAAGCGAATCCCAAAAATAACGTCTCAGTTCGGATTGTAGTCTGCAACTCGACTACATGAAGCTGGAATCGCTAGTAATCGCAGATCAGCATGCTGCGGTGAATACGTTCCCGGGTCTTGTACACACCGCCCGTCACACCATGGGAGTTGGTAATACCCGAAGTCAGTGACCCAACCGCAAGGAGGGAGCTGCCGAAGGCAGGACTGATAACTGGGGTGAAGTCGTAACAAGGTAGCCGTATCGGAAGGTGCGGCTGGATCACCTCCTTTCTAAGAGATCGAGTAGAGAGTTGTTTCATTGTTGAGTTATCAGGCACGCAAGTGTTTGAGCGCACCTTGTGGACTTCGTCCACAAGCCGGGGCATTCGCCCCGACAACAATGAAAAACCACTGCTTATGAATGCAAGCATTCAACGCAGCGTATTTCATTGTTATTGCGGCTCAAGGATAACTTTATATTTTCGGTGGCGATGCGCCTGAGGGGAACACCCGTTAACATCCCGAACACGATGGTTAAGACTCAGGCGGCCGACAGTACTCGGCTGGAGACGGCCCGGGAGGATAGGTGGCTGCCGAATTATGGGCTTATAGCTCAGCTGGTTAGAGCGCACGCCTGATAAGCGTGAGGTCGGTGGTTCGAGTCCACTTAAGCCCATTCTCAACGCGAAAAGCGTTGAAGAGATACATAGCAATAGAAGATAAAAAGCATATAGCGAAATCGTCTGTTGCTTCATAGAAGTACCCATGGGGGTATAGCTCAGTTGGGAGAGCACCTGCCTTGCAAGCAGGGGGTCAAGGGTTCGAATCCCTTTATCTCCACTGACCGGTTTTCCGGTCACGGTACCTTGAAAACTTCATACAGATAGAAGAATTGATAAAAAGACCTTCTGGATCTGCAGATCATGAGCGGACCTGTTCGCGAATGAGATGGAGATTGCAACAGAAGGGTCGACAAATATCAAGACATCCGAGAATTAACAAACCCTTTCGGTTCCAACGTACACACCGCCCGTCACACCATGGGAGTTGGTAATACCCGAAGTCAGTGACCCAACCGCAAGGAGGGAGCTGCCGAAGGCAGGACTGATAACTGGGGTGAAGTCGTAACAAGGTAGCCGTATCGGAAGGTGCGGCTGGATCACCTCC
>NZ_GG665867.1:300052-676438 GCF_000160115.1 Shuttleworthella satelles DSM 14600 | reverse complement strand
CTCGCCCCATGCATCAAAGACATGCCACCAGCGTCTAATGATACTTGCCTCTATGCCATAGGTCTTTCCTAATCTCCAAAAAGATACTCCCTGCTCCTCATGTTCTTTCAATACCTTAAGCTTGAATTCTTTCGTGTACTTCCTTCTCGACATGACAATGCTCCTCATATGGTGGATTTTGGATATTTCCAATGTCTACCATATGGGGAGCATATCATTTCCCGGGGCTTTCGAATTTTTCGATTATAAAATCGTAACTGATTATCTCTTTGAGAACTGGGGCGCGCGGCGTGCGGACTTGAGACCGTACTTCTTACGCTCTTTCATGCGGGGATCTCTGGTCAGATAGCCTGCTGCCTTGAGCACAGGTCTGTACTCGGCATCAGCCTCAAGCAGGGCACGGGCGATGCCGTGACGGATGGCTCCGGCCTGGCCGGTGTAACCGCCGCCCTTGACATTAACCTGAACGTCGAACTTATCCAGAGTCTCGGTTGCACTGAGGGGCTGGCGAACGACAACCTTAAGGGTCTCAAGACCGAAGTACTCGTCGATATCTGTCTTGTTGATGGTGATCTTGCCGGTGCCGGGAGTCAGGTAAACTCTCGCTACAGATGACTTCCTTCTGCCGGTTCCATAATACTTTGTATTAGCCAATGTCTTATCCTCCCTATCGATTAAAATGCGAGCGTCTCAGGCTTCTGAGCTGCATGCTTGTGGTCGGGGCCTGCGTATACGAAAAGCTTCTTGTACATCTCAGAACCAAGCGGTCCCTTGGGGAGCATACCCTTGACAGCGTGTTCAATCACTCTCTCGGGATGCTTCTCGAGCATCTCGCGGAGACTGATCTCCTTGAATCCGCCAACATACTCGGAATGTCTGTAATAGATCTTCTGATCCAGCTTATGACCGGTAACCTTGACCTTCTCGGCATTAACGACGATCACATAGTCCCCGCAGTCTGCATGGGGGGTATAGATGGCCTTGTTCTTGCCTCTTAATACTCTTGCAATCTCAGAAGTCAGACGGCCAAGGGTCTGTCCCTCTGCGTCAACTACATACCACTTTCTCTCGATCTGGGTCGGGTTCGGCATATACGTCTTCATCCGGATAATCCTCCTAAATAATGTCCTGGCGCATGTCACCGGGTAAATGTCCGAAAAACCGATAACACGCTGTTTATAGTCAAAACGCAACTTCGGGGCTGTTGAAATCACGTTTCTACACTACGTCAGCGCGTACCATCATACTATAGTGGCCTCTCACTGTCAATGAGAAAAGGCCATTTGCCCCCTGCCTTACGGCAGGCAATCTCCTCCGGTGTCAGATAGTGCAGACCGACCTGCGTCAGGCCATGCGCCGGAGCCGTCGGCCCTGCCAGCTCCCGGTTCATCCCATCGAGAATCTGCTGAAATGCCCTGGGACTGGTTATCCCGGCCCCCACCTCAATCAGGGTTCCCGCAATAATGCGCACCATATTGTAGAGAAAGCCGTCGCCGCAGAGACGAATGGTGATGAGATCGTCGGCATTTCTGCTGACAAGGGCCTGATAAATGGTCCGAACCCGGGTCTTGGACTGAGTGTGAATGGAAGCGAAAGAACTGAAATCATGCTCCCCCAGCAGACAGTCGGCGGCTTCCTGCATCCGCTTCTCATCTAGATCATAGTGATAGAAGAGGCTGTCCCTGCGCATGGTCGGCATGGGAAAACGCCGGTTTAGGATCCGATACTCATAGGTCTTATAGGACTCCGAGAAGCGGGGATGAAAATCATCCGCCGCCAGAGAAGAGCCCTGGCAGACGATATCCTCCGGCAGGTACTGATTGAGAGCGTAGGCAATCTTATCCGCCGGAATCCGAGTCTTCGTCTCAAAGAGAATCTCATTGCCCATCGAGTGAACTCCAGCGTCCGTCCGGCTGGCTCCGACACAGGTAATCTCCTCACCCAGCAGTTTCGAGAGCCCGGCATTCACTACTTCCTGCACAGAAATGCCGTTGGGCTGAACCTGCCAGCCGCAGTATTCTGTCCCATCGTAGGCTATGGTCGCTCTCACCCGCACAATTGTCTCCTCTCACAGTCCACACTGTAATCTATCCAAAAAGAAGTCTTCTATCCCACAGAGATTCCTCCATATCTGCGTCTCCCTGAAATGAAGCCAGCTTTGCTGGCTTCATTTCTCCGGCGATTCAGTCCTGTCTGCGCCCCATCCTCCCGGATCAAAGACATCCGCGCTTGCTTCATCCCTCCGGCGATTCGGCCATGTCCCCTCCTCCCGGTATCACTCTTTTCTCCTTACCGCTTCCGCTGTTTTAGAAAGTGATCCCAGGCATAAAATGTACCGCAATCAGGACTGCCAGAAAGAGACAGATGACGACATAGGAGATATAGTCTCTTCTGTCATATACCAGAGGCTTCATCTTGGTTCTGCCCTCTCCCCCGTTATAACAGCGGGCCTCCATAGCCAGGGCCAGATCATTGGCCCTGCGAAAGGCGGAGACAAAAAGGGGAACCAGAAGAGGGATCATGTTTTTTGCCCTGCGGATGATATTTCCCTGTTCAAAATCAGCGCCGCGGGCCATCTGCGCCTTCATGATCTTATCTGTCTCCTCAATCAGGATGGGAATGAAGCGCAGGGCGATCGACATCATCATCGCGATCTCATGAACCGGTACCTTCAATTTGCTCAGAGGGTGGAGGGCGCTCTCCAGGCCGTCCGTCAGCTGATTGGGCGTCGTTGTCAAAGTCATGACAGAAGAACCCACAATCAGAAAGATCATGCGGACTGTCATGAGAATGGCATTTTGCAGACCGGCGTCGGAAATCACAAGGGGACCCAGAGTCAGAAGGGCATTGCCGGGGGTCAGAAAGAGATTAAAGAGACCGGCGATGACCAGAAGCACCACAATTCCCCGCAGCCCCCGTAACATGAAGGAAACCGGCACTTTGGAGAGGGCAATGATAAAGATAGTCCATGCCGTCACGAGGATATAGCCAATCGGATGATTGACCAGAAAAAGGACAATGATAAAAACCAGGGTCTCAAAGAGCTTTACCCGGGGATCCAGTTTGTGAATGAAGGAATCGGCCGGATAGTACTGACCCAGGGTCATTTGTCTGAACATGACGCCTCCTGATCTTTCCCTGCAAAGTTTTTAAGGATTTCTGCCCTGGCCTCTTCCACTGTCGTCGCGTCTGTCGCCAGATCAAAGCCTGCCTCCGCCAGGTCATGAACCAGATAAGTTACCTGCGGTGCTGCCAGTCCCATAGCCTCCAGCTCCCTGTAGTGAGCGAAAACCTCCTTGGGACTTCCGTCAAACCTGGCCCTGCCCTCATCCATGACAATGATCCGGTCTACATAGTTGGCCACGTCTTCCATAGAGTGGGAGACCAGAATGACCGTGATCTTCGACTGCTCATGCAGCTCCCTGACCAGGTCGAGGATCTCATCCCGCCCCCTGGGATCCAGACCGGCTGTGGGCTCATCCAGGATCAGAATCCTGGGCCTCATGGCCAGAACCCCGGCAATAGCAGCCCGGCGCTTCTGCCCCCCGGACAGATCAAAGGGGGAGTTTTCATAGAGGCGCTTGGGAAAATGCACCAGCTCCAGGGCCTCTTCTGCCGCTTTTTTCGCGTCTTCCAAGGACAGGCCCTGGTTCTTGGGCCCGAAGCAGATATCCTCAAAGACCGTCGTCTCAAAGAGCTGATGCTCCGGATACTGAAAGACCATGCCGATCTCCAGACGCAGTTTGCGAAGCTGATAATCCGGGGCATAAATATCCTGGTCTCCCCAGTAAATCTTCCCCTCTGTTGCCCTTAAAAGTCCATTGAGATGCTGTACCAGCGTTGATTTCCCCGATCCCGTGTGCCCGATGATCCCCACGAAGCTATCGTCATCAATGGTCAGACTCACATCGTCTAAGGCCTTGATCTCATAGGCGGTCCCGGGACTATATGAATATGTCACATGCTCTAAGCGTAAAGGCATTCTATGCTCCTATCTGATCACAGGGTGCCGCTCCGACCCTGTCCGCCCGGATCACCATCTTCTGGGATTGACTCCACAACATCGCTAATGGCATGGCCCTGACCGCTCAGGTCACAGCTCTTTAGCTGCAGAAGGGCAGAGACCAGCTCCTGTCTGGTCAGAATCCCTTCCGGGATTGCCAGACCGGCCTCTCTTAACTCATGGGCCAGCAGCGTAATCTGGGGCACGGTCAGCCGATAGGTCTGCAGTCGCCTGACATGAGAGAAAACTTCTCTGGGCGTCCCCTGCAGAACAATCTTACCCTGATCCATGGCGAACACATAATCTGAGTCCACCACCTCTTCCATATAGTGGGTAATCAGAATGATTGTGACCCTCTTCTTACGGTTGAGCTCATGGACCGCCCGCAGGACTTCCTCCCGCCCCTTGGGATCGAGCATGGCCGTCGGCTCATCTAAGATGATACACCTGGGTTCCATGGCCATAACCCCGGCGATCGCAACCCTCTGCTTCTGTCCTCCCGACAGGCGGTTGGGAGAGTGACTGTGATACTTCCACATGCCGACCGAGCGGAGGGCATTTTCCACCCGCTGCCAGATCTCTTCCGTGGGAACTCCGATGTTCTCCGGGCCGAAACCCACATCCTCCTCCACGACAGAGGCGATAATCTGATTGTCCGGGTTCTGAAAGACCATCCCGGCCGTCTGGCGCACGTCATAGGTGTTCCTGGGATCGGAGGTATCATAACCGCCCACATAAAGCGTCCCCCCGCTTGGAAGCAAAAGGGCGTTGAGATGCTTGGCCAGAGTCGACTTGCCCGATCCATTGTGACCTAAGATAGAGATAAATGCTCCCTCTTCGACCGTCAGATCTACCCCGTCCAAAGCCATGAAGGAAGAGACCTTCTCTCCCTCCTCATTGTGGCGTACATATTCATGTTGCAGGGCATTTGCCTCAATTATTTCAGGCATTTACATATCCTCCGGGGCCCAGTGCAGGCGGTGCAGCTGCCCCTTGGTAGTCATCTTGTCAAAGTGGTTCTGGCGCAGAGCCTCATAAGCCACAATGGCGACGGAATTAGACAGGTTCAGAGATCGGATCTCCCCCTGCATGGGAATACGGATACAGCGCTCCGGCTGTCTGATGAGAATCTCTTCCGGAATTCCCGCCGACTCCTTTCCAAACATAATGTAGTCATCCGGGCCATAGGAGACATCTGAGTAGACATGACGGCCCTTGGTCGTGGCCATCCAGATCCTGGCATCCGGATTCTTTGCGCAGAAATCCTCCCAGTCTAGATAGGTTCTCACATCCAACTGCTTCCAGTAATCCATGCCGGCGCGGGCCAGATTCTTGTCATTGATAACAAAGCCCAGGGGCTCGATCAGATGCAGGGTCGCTCCAATGGCGACGCAGGTACGGCCGATATTCCCGGTATTGGCCGGAATCTCCGGCTCGTGCAGGATAATGTTCAAGGACATTTACCTGTCCTCCCGCAGCTGTTTGACAAAGGCCTCCAGGCGGCCCAGAGCCTCCCTTAGGTCATCGATGGAGTAGGCGTAGGAAATTCGGATAAATCCTTCCCCAGAGGCCCCAAAGGCGGATCCGGGAACCACGGCCACCTTCTTCTCATTCAAAAAGCGAGTGGCGAAATCCTCAGAAGTCATCCCGAACTCCGATATATTGGGGAAGGTGTAGAAGGCCCCCTCAGGTGTAAAGCATTTTAAACCCATCTCCTCAAACCTGGTCAGGACATACTTGCGGCGGGCATCATACTGCTCCCGCATGCCGGCAACCTCCTCGTCGCAGTTGTTAATGGCCTGGACGGCGGCATACTGAGAGGTCGTGGGGGCGCACATAATAGCGAACTGATGAATCTTTAACATCTGGGACAGGATATGCTCCGGCGCGCAGGCGTATCCCAGCCTCCAGCCGGTCATAGCAAAAGCCTTGGAAAAGCCGTTGATTAAAATACAGCGCTCTTTCATGCCCGGAAGGGAAGCAATGGAGACGTGATCCAGACCATAGGTCAATTCCGAGTAGATCTCATCGCTCAGGACGAAGAGGTCATGTTCGATGACTACCTTGCAGACTGCCTCCAGATCCTCTCTCTCCATAATGCCCCCGGTCGGGTTGTTGGGAAAAGGCATAATCAGGACCTTGGTCTTATCCGTAATCGCGTCCTCCAACTCCCGCGCTGTCAGACGAAAGCGATTTTTCTCCTTGAGGGGGATCTCAACAGGTCTGCCATTTGCCAGAATGGTACAGGGGCTGTAGGAGACATAGCTGGGGGTCGGAATCAGAACCTCATCGCCGGGATCCAGCATGGCGCGCAGAGCCAGATCAATGGCCTCAGATCCTCCGACCGTCACCATGATCTCACTTCTGGCGTCATAATCCATACCATAGCGGCGCTTCAGATAGCCGCAGATTCCCTCTCTCAGTTCCAGGAGACCGGAATTTGAAGTATAGAAGGTACGCCCCTGTTCCAGAGAGTAGATTGCCTCATCCCGAATCCTCCAGGGCGTATCAAAATCCGGTTCGCCCACGCCCAGCGAGATGGCATCCCGCATTTCGGAGACGATGTCGAAGAACTTGCGAATGCCGGATGGCTGAATCGTCGTAATGGTTCTGGAAAGAGCTTCTCTCATAGGGACACCTTCATTCTGCTGTCATGGGACTCCTCGGACAGAATGGCCCCGTGGTCCTTATACTTCTTCAGGATAAAATTCGTCTTGGTCGAGAGCACCGAATCCAGGGTGGACAGCTTATCAGAGACAAAGGAAGAGACCTCCCGCAGGGTCTTTCCCTCAATCGTGACCATCAGATCAAAACCGCCGGACATAAGATAGACGGAGTTCACCTCGGGATAGCGGTAGATGCGCTCTGCCACAGAATCAAATCCCATGCCCCGCTGGGGAGTCACGGAGACCTCGATCATGGCTGAGACCGTCTCATTTCCCGCTCTCTCCCAATCGATCAAAGTCAGATAGCCCGCGATGACGTGATCCTCCTGCAATTGCTCGATGGCATTTCTGACACTGGTCTCATCCGCGCCGATCATAGCCGCCAGATCATGGATGCTGATCCTCGCATTGTGCTCCATATAGCTTAAGATCTTCTCTTCCAGCTTACCCATCTGACACCTCCTGTTTCCTGTCCAGCCGATAGAGCTCATCGGTCTGCGGCATCTCTAAAAAACGTTCTTCCTCTCCATGGAACAGAATCCTGTCATTGGAATCTGTTGCCTTGCCGATAACGCAAGCCTCTATCCCGGCCCTGGCCAGAGCCATGACCAGCCCGTTGCCGTCCGCCGCCGCCATAAGCATACAGCCCGAGGAGATCAATTTGTATGGATTGAGTCCCAGGTATTCACAGATCTCTACACTCTCCTGCCGAATGGCAATCTTCTTGAGATCGATCCGACAGCCGACGCCGGAAGCCTGACACATTTCCCAGATCGCCCCATAGATCCCCCCCTCGGTGACATCGTGCATGGCCGCCACTCCAAATGCTACCGCGACGCGCGATTCCGGGAGTACAGACAGTTCCTGATCGAAGGCTGCGGCCCTCTCAACCAGACAGTCCGGGAAATGCCCCTTTAAGTCCTCCTCCAGGTCCTTGGCCAGAATGGACGTTCCCTCCAGGGCAATTGCCTTGGTCATCACAAAATCCATGCCAGGCTCTGCCCCTCCGGTGCTGACCAGATGTCCCTTTTTAACCTTGCCAAGACCGGTCACAGAGACAATCGGCTGCTTCACCTGTGCGGTCACCTCCGTATGGCCTCCCACAATCTGTATGCCATCCTCCCGGCAGGCGGACTCCGCCTGGAGAATGATCTCTTTCAGTTCAGGCTCTGTCGTGTGCTCAGGCAGTAGAATGGTCAGAAGAACCCCAACGGGTTCCGCCCCGGCGGATGCCAGGTCATTGTTCGTGACGCGGATGGCCAGGTGACCGATATCCCTGGCCGTCCCCGTAATGGGATCTGTGGAGAGGACAAAGACCTCATCTGCTGCCAGCTGTATCGCCGCGCAGTCCTCTCCCACACCGCTTCCCATGAGGACCTCCGGTCTCTTATTGTGAATCTGTCTGATGACCGAGCGCTCTAAGATGCTCTCTGGTATTTTCCCGACTTTCATGGCAATTGCTTTCCTTTGCGACTCTTTTCGCAGATCAAGAACCTGCTATCCGCTTGATTCTAGCAGTTCGGCGGATCGCAGTCCATAGACAGCCTGTCGACTCGACAAAAAGCTGTCCTGCGAAAGTTGTCGTCAGCTCAAAAGAAAGGGAACGACCAGGGTGACAACCATTGTGACGATCAAAAGCAGGATGATCACTCCGGAGATGATTCTCTGTTTCCTGGAACGATGATTCATGACAAGTCCTCCTTTAAAAATGAATCAGATGTAAAATACTTCTGAGCAGGATTTCCAGCCCGGCGATCCAAAGAAGGATTCCTCCCGCTGCGTAGACCAGGGTCTTCCCCTCGTAGCCGAAGCGATAGCCGACGAAGATTCCCAGAACCGCCGCCAAAACAGACGAGATTAGAATTACAACGAATACAGTGAGTGTATGTATCCCTAGAAATCCGCAGGCGAGACCTGCCAGTATTGTATAAATACTCGCCACCGCGATAATCTTGGCATACTGCTGGACCCGAATTTCCCTCCGGGACTCATGCACCAGTTCCCTTCGCACCGCTTTGATCAGGAGACGCAATCCCAAAAAGGCAAAGATAATGACCGCCGTCCAGGCTCCCCACCGGTCCGACTTCAGATGCCAGGTCTGCGTATGCACAATGGTGTTGCTGACCAGGTAACCGAAGAAGAAAAAGATCTGCTGCATCAGAACTACCAGGCCGGTGACATAGAATAAGGTTTTGCGGTTGATCTTGGCCAGCATGGCGCCCTCTATCTCCAGGGCGGCAAAGATGTCCAGACTGATGCCGGCCACAATCAGTACAATTTCCAGTAAACTCATGATCTGCTTTCCTCTATTTCATAACAGCGATGTTTTATTTGCACGCCTTCGATGTTTCGCTTGTACGCTCCGAATCCGCACCTCGGGAACTTCGTTCCCTCGGTCGGTTTGCTCCGCAAACCTCTCAGTCCTCACGAAACATCTCTCACGCGTGCAAGCACGCCTTCGATGTTTCGCTTGTACGCTCCGAATCCGCACCTCGGGAACTTCGTTCCCTCGGTCGGTTTGCTCCGCAAACCTCTCAGTCCTCACGAAACATCTCTCACGCGTGCAAGCACGCCTTCGATGCCCCGCTTGTACGCTCCGAATCCGCACCTCGGGAACTTCGTTCCCTCGGTCGGTTTGCTCCGCAAACCTTTCAGTCCTCACGAAACATCTCCCACGCGTGCAAGCACGCCTTCGATGTTTCGCTTGTACGCTCCGAATCCGCACCTCGGGAACTTCGTTCCCTCGGTCGGTTTGCTCCGCAAACCTCTCAGTCCTCACGAAACATCTCTCACGCGTGCAAGCACGCCTTCGATGTTTCGCTCGTCCCGGCGGATTCTCCGCTATGTTCGCATGTCTCGGAAGACGTCTACAGCGGAGTGTTCCCAGATGTGAAGGACTGCCGCAGCGAACTCCTCCGTTGGCAGGCGCATGCCGTTTTTGATCCAGCGCAGGACCAGATAGGTCATCGACTGACTGTAATAGTCCGCGATCAGCTCCGGCGTCAGCCAGTCATATGCCAGATGAGCATGAATATTTTCCACCTTGGCTCCTGCCAGGATGCGCTCCGCGATACAGGAGCTCAAAATCTCCCCAAAGGAATTCTGTCCCTCCAGCCGCGAGGCATTCAAATAGAATTCTCTCTCCTCCTGTATCTTGCCAAGAACCCGAATCACCGCTTCCTTGATCTGTCCGCCTTCCAGCATTTCCGTGACCGGATCCATCAGGTCTCTGCGGACAATCCATTCCAGCAATTCATATTTATCCTGAAAGTGATTGTAGAAGGTGGGGCGAATCACCCCCGCCTTCTCTGTGATCTCGCGAATCGTGATCTTCTCAATCGGGCGGCGGGCCGCCAGTGCTTTCAGGCTCTCCGCCAGAAGCAGATCAATTGCGTTGCTGCTCTCGACGCTCATATTACTCCTCGAATTCCATTGTGACGAAGTAGCCTTTGGCCGTCTCCTTAACGTCCCTGACCACTCCCTCTGTCGATTTCAGCCGCTCCAGAACACCATAGTTCGCTGACATGCCATAGGCATGCTCTAAGGTATAGTAATAGGAGTTGGGCAGGGCGCTCTCCTTGACCGAGAGCCGCTCTCCCTCCTTGACCGTATCCAGGAGTTCTGCCCGTTCCATCTTGAACTCCATCTGTCTCATTCCCCGATATCCTCCTCGGAAACGACCTCTCCATCCACAATATCCCTGGATGCCTGATTGGTACGCCTCACCAGAATCATATCACCGATGGCATCGGCAATGATCATAATTCCAATGACCCTGGTCACCAGCTTCAGGACTCCGAAAGCGCCGAAGATACAGACCAGACCCAAAATCACGGAAATGATTCCGATCACAATCATCCCTCCCCAGGAAGAAGCCCGGTAGCCCTTGGACTCCAGCGCGAGACCAATATCCTGCACACCGTGATAGAGCATGACGACCCCGAAGATCGCGGGCAGGAAGGCCGCAACCGTGTTCGGTCTGGAAAAGGCCCAGAGCCCGATCATGGCCAAAAGTCCCCCCGACAGGCTGCTGAAAGCCGATCCGGTTGTAAGTCCTCCCAGCAGAACGAAGGCCCCCATCAGAAGAATCACGACCGCGACAAGCCGGACTAAAAAGGCGGTCACGCTGTCGGGGGAGAAGACCATAACCAGACCCAAAATCAAAAAGAGCAAGGCCTGAGCGGTCACATGAAAGTGCAGTTTTTTCAGTGTGTCAATCATCTTTTTCTCCTTATACTTGCTTGCTTGCGCGCTGTTCCTTCTGTTTCTTTACAATCCCTCTGACCCAGTCAAAGAGGCCGTACAGGTTGCGGACCACGGACTCCTGGGCAATGGCGAACAGGCCGGCCAGAAGCAATCCCGGAAAAGAGAGTTTCTGCAGATTAAAGAGGCCGCTGAAAAAGTACCCTCCAAGAATGAAGCCCGCGATAGAGACCGCAAGGACAACGGCCCGGTAAATATTCAGGGGATGTATGATCCGATAGAGGACCATAAAGCCCGCAATGGACAGAAGGTAGGTAGATGCGGTGGCCACATCCTGCGATCGTATCCCGAAGACGTCGGCGAAGCCAACCAGACCCGCGATGGCGATAAAGGAAGTCAGTGAAGCCGGGAAGGCGTGAAACATGGTCGACCGGAAGAAATGCGCGTGCTGCTTTTTGGTGTTGGGCTCGAAGGCCAGAAGGAAGGCCGGAAGACCTATATTAAAGGCGGAGACCAAGGAGATCTGCGCCGGTTCCAGGGGATAGGCAAACACCAGGATAATGGAACAGAGAGCCAGCATGGCCGAGAACATATTCTTGTACAAAAAGAGGGTCGCGGATCGGGTGATATTGTTAATATCCCGCCTTCCCTCTGAAATAATCTCCCGCATGTGTGAGAAATCATCATCCAAAAGGACCACCTGGGCGGCCTGGCGGGCAGCGTCAGAGCCCGATCCCATGGCGATAGAGCAGTCCGCCTCCTTCATGGCCAGAATGTCATTGACCCCGTCTCCAGTCATGGCGACCTTCTTGCCGGTCTCCTTGATGGCCATGATGATTGCCTTCTTCTGCTCGGGCTTAACCCGGCCGAATACGCGGTATTTCTCGACAGCATCCCGGATGTCCTCCGCGCTGTTCAGTCGGCTGGCATCGACATAGCGGTCCGCGTCTGGGATTCCAACTCCCTGTGCAATGGAAGAGACCGTCTGCGGATTGTCCCCTGAGATCACCCGCACCTGGACCTCCTGCTCCCTGAAATAGGCGAAGGTGTCCTCTACATTGGGGCGAAGGCCGTTTTCCAGCGCGACAAATGCCAGCGGCTGAAAGGAATCGCTCCCCTGCTGTGCCCGTACCAGAGCAAGCACACGCTGCCCCTGTTTGGTTCTCTCTTCTAAGGTCTTTCGGTTCTCCTCCATGGCCTGCTCTGACAGAAGAAACTCCGGAGCCCCAAAGCGGAAGGCAGCCTGCGGAGTGTCGATGCAGGAGAACTTATTCTTGGAGGAAAAGGGGGTGACTCTGGCCTCGGGCATAGGCACAGCGTGCTCGTAATAAGTCCGCAGGGCCTGCATCGTGATATTGTTGTCTGTACTGGTCGCGATATAGGCGGACAGACTCTGCTCCGCCTCTGCGGTAAGCTGCTTCCCCTGAGGGCCGAAAGCGTCGATGACATGCATCTCATTGTCTGTAATCGTACCCGTTTTATCCACACAGAGGACATCGACTCTGGCCAAAGTCTCCGTAGAGTGCATGTCGTGAAGGAGGACCTTTTTCCCCGCGAGGCGGGCTGCAGACATGGCCAGGGCAATCGTCACCAGAAGATAGAGCCCCTCCGGGATCATACCGATCACCGCGGCGACCATGGATGTAATCGATTCCGAAAAGCCCTTTTCATTCAGGATAAATGACTCCAGAAAGAGCGTGATCCCGATCGGGATAATGGCAATTCCGGCGATCTTGACGACCCACTCGATACTGTTGACCATCTCGGATTGTTTCTCTTTGATCTCCTTGGCCTCCGCCGTCAGCCGGGAGATATAGGACTCGTCTCCCACCTGAGTCAGACGGGCCAGACATTGGCCGGAGACAACGAAGGAACCCGATTTGAGCTCACTGCCGGACAGTTTCTCAATCTCATCCGATTCTCCTGTCAGAAGAGACTCGTTGGCCATGAGCCTGCCATCCAGCAAAACGGCGTCCGCCGGGATCTGCATCCCGGCCTCTAAAACGATCAGATCGTCTGACACAAGCTCGGACATAGGAATTTTTCTCCTCTGTCCATCACGGATGACCTCGTAATTTGACTCCGCCAGAACAGCCAGCCGATCCAGAATCCTCTTCGCGTGCAGCTGCTGGACGATACCGATCACCGTGTTGGCGATGATAACCGGCAGAAAGGTCAGGCTGCGAAGAGAGCCGCCGATCACAACCAAAACAGCCAGAATCAAAAAGATCAGGTTGAAATAGGTGAAAATATTATCTTTGACGATCTCTTTGGCAGACTTGGATGCTTCTCTTGTAAGGATATTGACTTTGCCCTGGCGGACTCTTTCCGCCACCTGGGCACTGGTCAGACCCTCTCGCCTGTTTTCTTGCATGATGACTCCTACTCTCAGCAGCTTACTTTCCCCCTATCCTAACACGAATCAGGCCTGCCGCCCCTGAAGAGAATATTATTTTTTCTGAATTTTTTCTTAAAACGCCGGCTCTTAGAAGTGAATCTTCTCCAGCAGCACAACATTCTCAATCCCGTCTGTGAAGGGGAACATATCCACCGGGGCAATCCTCCTGATCGCGTATGCGCTGTCCAGATACTTGAGATCTCTGGCCTGGGTCTTCGGATCACAGGAAATATAGACGATCTTCTCAGGCACCAGACGCCTTAAGGCCAGAAGAAATTCCTCCGTGGAGCCGGCTCTGGGCGGATCCATAAAAACCAGATCACAGCTTCTCCCGGCCTCAGCCTCCGCCAGCATAAAGGCCCCTGCGTCCGCGACAACAAAGCGCGCCTGCCTGAGGCCATTTACCCTGGCATTGATTCTGGCATCCCGGACGGCCGCGGGATTGCACTCCACGCCGATCAGTTCCATCGGCTCCTTTGTCCTTCTGGCCAGATCGACTGCCGCCGCAATGCCAATGGTCCCGGTGCCGCAATAGGTGTCCAGAACTCTCTCTTTTCCCTTGAGGTCTGCCATATCAACCGCCAGTCGATAGAGCTTTTTGGTCTGCTGGCTGTTGACCTGATAGAAGGCGCCCGGAGAAATACGGAATCTGGCTCCCATCAATCGGTCCTCAATATAGCCGGGGCCATAGAGAACCTCGTATCGGTCCCCTAAAACGACAGATGTACTCTGCCCGTTGATATTCTGCAGAATCGTTGTGATATTGGGGTGGGCCTTTCGAAGAGCTGACACGAATTTCTTGCGGGAGGGAAAGGCCGCCTGAGCCGTCACCAGTATCAGCATGATCTGTCCCCCGTCCGCAGTCCGGCGCGCGATGATGTGCCGCAGGCATCCTCTGCCCGTATCCTCATTATAGGGTTCCACCTTAAAGGAGGGGAGGAGTTCTCTGACGCTTGCGATCAGCTGATCGCACTCCCTGTCCTCAATCTGGCAGCGGTCAATATTGACAATCCGATGACTTCCTCTCTCATAAGTACCGCAGACAATCTTTCCTTTGAGACTTCCTCCAAGAACCGCATGGGCTTTGTTGCGATAGTAATAGGGAAAATTCATTCCCAGAATCGGCTCCGGCCTGCCATAGGCTTTCAGAAGATCAGCTACTTCTTTTTCCTTCCTTTTCAGCTGCTCTTTATAGGGTAAGCCCTGCATGCTGCAGCCGCCGCACCACTTCTCATAGGGACAGCGCTCCAGGGCATTGACCTGTCGACTCATCTTGACTCCTCTATAATCTGCGTCGGGTCTGTCTCCCAATCACATTCCAGCCATTCTCCTCAAACTTTTTCTATTTTACTACGCCGGACCTCTTTCCCCAAATTTATTTTTTCTCCTTCCGGCCTGAATGCTTCCTGAATATGTTACAATGCAAGCTATAGTTCAAACAAAATTCACAAATATAGGAATTTGGAGGATGTTATGAAAAAGTATTTCGCTGAATTTATCGGAACAGCCGTCCTGGTCACTTTCGGCTGCGGTACCGCCATGCTTGTGGGATGTGATCCCACGGCCGGAACCGGCTATCTGCTGACCGCGCTCGCCTTCGGCCTGTCCATTGTCGCCGAGGCCTACTGCATCGGAAACATTTCCGGCTGCCATGTCAACCCCGCCGTATCTCTTGGGGTCCTGCTCAGCGGCAGAATGTCCGGCAGGGATTTCATCGGCTACCTGATCGCTCAGGTGCTCGGAGCCATCTGCGGAAGCGCCTTACTGAGCGCCATCTTCAGTCTGGGCAATGTCACGGACCAGACCGGAGCCTACGGGACCAATGGTCTGGCTGGTGTCAACGGATCCGTCGGAGCCGGATTCTTAGTTGAGATGGTTCTGACCTTTGTCTTCGTTCTCACCGTCCTTGGCGTCACCTCCAAGAAGGCCAATCATGGTTCCTTTGGAGGGCTGATCATCGGTCTGACCCTGACCTTTGTTCATATCCTCGGCATCGGCCTGACCGGCACCTCTGTCAACCCCGCCCGCTCCATCGGACCGGCCCTGATGGCTGCCATCAACGGAAATCCCAAGCCCATCAGCCTTCTCTGGCTCTTCATTGTCGCCCCTCTTGCAGGGGGAGCCATCGCCGCCCTCTGCTATCACGGCCTCGCCGGAAAGGATGACGAGTAAACTAACGATTTTAAAAAGCAGGCAGACTCGAAATCAGAGTCTGCCTGCTTTTTTTGCGACAAGCGCAGATGATACAGAGTTAGAGTGACAGGACAATCTCTAGTCGACTTTTAGCGAGCGAATCATATAATGAAACTATAATGACACAGGCCCTTGGAAGGGGAGTTTATATGAATCGAGAATTCTCGAATGCGATTGAAGCCTCACCGATCATCGCCGCCATCAAGGATGATGACGGTCTGTCCCACTGCCTTGCCACAGACAGCCGGATTATCTTTATTCTCTATGGAGATCTGATCTCCATCCCCCGCATCGTCGCTCAAATCAAGGAAGCCGGTAAGATGGCCATGGTTCACATCGATCTGATCCATGGGCTTCAGGCCAAAGAAATTGCCGTAGACTTCATCAAGACCTATACAGACGCGGATGGGATTATCTCCACCAAGGCAAATCTCATCTCCCATGCCAGAGAGCTGGGACTGGCAACCGTCATGCGCTTCTTCCTGATCGACTCCATGGCCTATGATTCCATTCTCCGCCAGCTCCCCACCGCCAGACCGGATGTCATCGAAATCCTCCCGGGCCCCATGCCCAAGCTGATCAGCAGGATCAAGAGCCAGATCAGGCTCCCTCTCATCTGCGGAGGACTGGTCTCAGATAAAGAGGATGTCGTCTCCATCCTGTCCGCCGGGGCGGACGCCATCTCTTCAACCAGAGAGACCGTCTGGTTCTTATAGGAATTCTCCCGGACCCTATGCACACGCCGATCAGCAGGATCAAGAGCAAAATCAAGCTCCCTCTTCAATACGTATAATTTACTCCTCCCGGCGAAAGAGATTCCTCATTCGCTCCATCCGCTCTTCCGTCGGGTCACTGTTTTCGAAAATGACTGAGCCCAGTTCCTTACTCTCCGTCTCCAAATCTTCAAGCCGAATCCGCCGCAGGAGCTCTCTCGCTGTCCCGGCCGCCCCATCATAGATCTTGACCGAAGCTCCCATCAGCTCCTGAACCTGTTTGCGCACAAAGGGATAGTGGGTACAGCCCAGAACAACTGCGTCCACATCACGATAGGGCGCAAGAAGCTCCTCCAGAAAATGCATCAGCTCCGGCGTCTGGTCTCTCCCCTCCTCGACGAACTCCATGAGCCCCGGGCAGGACAGGGTCTCTATCTGAGCTACATGGCGAAATCGCTCACAGAGCAGGTGAAGCTTTCCCAGACGAACCGTCATCGGTGTCGCCATGACTAAAACCTTCCCCCCCGGATTCTCCATACAGGCAGGCTTAACCGCAGGCTCAATTCCCACGATCGGAAAGTTCGGGTACATCTCTCTGAGCTTGCGAACCGCTGCGGAAGTCGCTGTGTTACATGCCACTGCGACAGCCTTGCATCCCCGATTCATCAGATGCTGGATATTTCTGATCGTCAGTTCCTGAATCTCCGGAAGCTCCCGCGTGCCATAAGGCGCATTCTTCGAATCGCCGAAATAGAGAAAGTCCTCCCTGGGCATGAGCTTGACCAGTTCCCTTAAGACGCTGATCCCCCCCATCCCCGAATCAAAGACTGCAATTGGCGCATTTTTCTCTCGAACCATAACATCTCCATCCGCACAGAAGCGTCTCTATATTTAATGATCCATCAAGAAGACGTTCTTCGCACCTGACATCTGCAAGAAAAAGGCGCATCTCCCTGTGTCAGAAGATACGCCATGAGAGCGGGTGATGGGAATCGAACCCACGTATCCAGCTTGGAAGGCTGGTGTTCTACCATTGAACTACACCCGCATGTGCCCAGTTCCGGAATCGAACCAGAGACACGCGGATTTTCAGTCCGCTGCTCTACCAACTGAGCTAACTGGGCCCTGTGCTTGGCACATGCTCCATATTGTATGAGATGACTGACCCTGTGTCAATCAAAAGGGAACGGTTCCATTCTCAGCGGGCATACGGCTGGGATGGCAGGTCAGGTAGACCAGCTGGCGCCGGCCGGCGATCTGTCCGAGAAAGGCCAGCGCTCTTTTCACCTTGTCCTGATCAAGATTATTGAAGGGGTCATCTAAGATCACCATGGGCTGGTCCTTGGAGAAAATCGTGTCGACCAGGGCAAAACGCGCGGCAAGGGCAATCAGATCATGATAGCCTGCGGAGAGAAATTCTCCCCGTTTCTGCTGTTCCTTGTAGATCAGCTTTGGATTCAGATCAATGTCCAGGGTGAAGCGCTCCGGCCGCTCTGCCATAGCCCTGCCCCCCAGGATCTCGAGATAGCCCTGCATATTGTCCTGCAGGGGACCCATATAGCGGGCCAGATAAGATTCTCTGGCCCTGTTCAGGTAATCTCTTGTCAGCTCCAGGATGCGGACATTATCCAGCATTACCGTCTCCTGCTCTCTTAAGTCGCGGGCCTCATCTCCGGCCTCCTCATAGTCCTGCAGTTCCTCCAGCAGATTGGTCCAGTCATCCTTCAGATCACTGATAACCTGAGTCAGCTCGACCACTGACGCGTCCAAAAGAGCCTGTTCTCTCTGCAGCTCTTCTACGGACTGCCCTTCGCTGACTTGTATCATTTCCCCCTCTTCCTCGCTCACCTCCTTGCGCAGCTCTTCCACACGACCGGTGAGGTCTGCCAGGCGGTCCATATTGCGGCGGATCTGGGCAATGCGCTCATGCCGGCTCTTCTCTGTCAGGGGGTAATCCGCCAGAAAATCACCGATGGCTTTGCGCCATCCCATCACCTGTTCCTCCAGATTCTCCACCTGTCCCCTGGCAGTCACATAATCCCGGTAGGCCTGGGCATCCTCCTGAAGTCGCTGCAACAGAGCCTCTTCATTGAATTCATGGTAGAGATCCATTTCATAAGAGTCCGCATAGGGCTGCAGCTGCGTATAGAGCCGCATGGAGGCATTGGCCAGCTCCTCCACGGCCCCGGCCGAATTATCGATGGCCCTGGCCTCCGCAGCTGTCAATCGGTCAAAATTCTCCTTCTTGATCCGAATCTCGGTCAGATGCTGCTGCATGCTTTGCTCGTCCTCCGGAAAGAGAGACAGAAAATCAATGCAGATCTTGCGTGAGGCATCCCTTCGTTTGACTGCTTCCTGCCTCTCCTCCCTGGCCTGCTCAATCTCCTGATCCAAATCAGACAAAACCTGCTGATAAGCGCTCTGCCGCCTCCTCTGACCACTGAAGCCGCCAACTGCGACGACAACTGCCGCCCCTACAAATACAAGCCCTAAGATCTGGCGGATGAAGCCTCCACCGGATGCGTAGAGCGTCAAAAAGGCTCCCCCTCCCAGGACCAGAACCAGAGCAATCAGGCCTGTAACCAGGCTGAGGCCGAAGCCCGACTCCGAGTGTCGATCCGCAATCTTCTCCTCTCTGCTCCGCTCCAGCTCCTCCGACTGTTTCGTCAACTCGCTGACCCGGCCGGTACAGCTTGCAAGATTGTTGATTTCACTGGAAATCAGATCCAGCTCCTCACGGCTGGGGTTCTTGACGGAAAAGTATTCGCGCAGCTCTGCCAATTGATCCCGATCTTCCTCCGACATGACGGCATAGGACTGCTGTATGCGCAAGTCCTTCAGGTGTGCCGCCTCCCGGCTCCATGCCGCGAACTGCCCCGGCGTCGGTATTTCCTCTGGAAAGAGCTTCATGAGGTCTGTGACGTAAGCCTCCTTCGGCACCTTCGCCCGCAGCTCCTCCAGTTCCTTCTCCCGCACAGCCAGCTGGTGGTCCGCATCCGTAACCTCTTCCATGGCCTCCGGGCTTGGAATCCCCTTTGCAAAAAAGATCTGATATTTCTCCAGCTCCTTCTCACTCTCTGCCAGCTGCTGCCGCTTCTGACGGAAAGCTCCCAGGGCCTGCTCTCTTTTTACCTGCTCTGTCACTCTGTCATTTAAGGCCTTCTTCTGTTCCTCCAGCTGATGCAGCTGACTCTTCTTCTCAAGCAGTCTCTCCTCAGCGGCGCGGGCAGCCTCCTGGGTCGCGGGAATCCGATCCGCCAGTTCCTGCTTGAGAGAGATCTTTTGCTGGAGAAGACGCAGTCTGCCGGTATTGGTCTTGGAATTGCGATTGTAATCCCGGATCTGATTTTCGATACTGGCGATCGCCTCCTCGAAATGTGTGACGTCATCCCGGTTCACACGGCTTCCCCTGCCCATATGCGCGTTCATCGAATCTGTAATTCCGGTATCCAGGGCATTTTGCGGGACGAAAATGGATTTCTCGAAGGATTCCCGGTCAACGGAAAAAAGCTCCTCCCCGATCTGATCGGAAAAATCGCTGGATTGCTGATTGGTGGAGAGATCAATCAAAGAAAAGCGGTCTGACTTGTCCGTGTGACCGAAGCTGCGCTCGATTCGATACTCCTTTTCCCCCGTCGCAAAGACCAGGGATCCCCCGTAGCTTCCCCCGTCCCAGGGCTCATACCTCTGCCTCTCATGCAGCGTCTTCGTCCCCCTGGAATATTCCATCCCATAGAACATAGCCTTGAGGAAAACGCAGAATGTCGTCTTCCCCCAGCCATTTTCTTCCAGAATCGCATTGAGACCGGGCTTAAATATGAAGTTTCGATCCCGGATGGTTCCAAACCCGGCAATATAACAGGAAATCAACCTCATTCTTCAAGCTCCTCTCCGATCAACGCTTTCATTCCAAGGCGGGTTACCCTCTCCTTATCCTCCTCTGACAGGTCGCTCTTTCGCATGAGGCGGACAAACTCCCCCTTAATGGTGCGGTCATTGAAGTAGGATTCGAAATCAATCTGCGTTCTGGTCTGATCCACGGCCTTGATGAAAAAAAAGCGACTGACAAAACGCCTCAGGACCCGGTCCGTATCCAGCTCCAGATCCATACTGATATGACCGGTGAAGACCAGCTTGACCAGATCCTTCTCCGGGATATTCCTCAGGGCCCTGTCACTCTTGGACATAACCTGCAGCATGCTGTCCTCAGGCGCCAGCTCCACCACAATCTCATGCAGTTGCCTTCTGGCAAATGGAATAAAATCGCTCGTCAGTTTCCCATCCGAGATCTCAATGAGGACAAAGCCCTTGGGCCCGCACTCGTCAAAGCCTCTGCCCTCCAGGCAACCGCTGTAGCAGTAAATGCCGCGCTCATCCAGTTGTCCCTGACGAAAGCTGTGAATGTGCCCCAGCGCCAGATAGTCAATTCCCTTGCCCCGATAGGCCGGAAGAAGGACCTCCTCGGCAGGATTGGTCCCCTGATAGTCCTGGGTCTGTCCATGGAGCATAACGATATTGATCTTCCCGGGATCTAACTCCAGACGTGCGGGCATCGATCTGACATTTTCTGCGGACAGCTCTGCTCCGCTGATAACCAGATCTCCATATTCATAGCTTCTCCAGCCCTTGTCCGTAAAGATCTTAAGATTGGCCGGGATCTCCTCTTCATCCAGGCCTGCCAGGAAATCTGAATTGTCGTGGTTGCCCCGCAGATAGAAAAAATCAATGTCGGGATGTGACTCCATCGGCTCCAGCACCCGGTTGCGTACGGCCCGCCGCAGATGCGCCCGGTCAAACATGTCCCCCGCGATCAGAATGGCTCGCGCCCTCTCTTTTTCGGCATAGTCCACCATGCCCTCATAAGAGGCAAAGAGCTCCTCTCTCCTCTGCCTGGCCTTCTCGCTGTCTAAATTGGTCTCCATCCTGGAATCCAGGTGGAGGTCTGAACAATGAATGATCTTCATAAAAAGTTCCCGGCACTGCCCGCCACATCAGTTCTTCGGTAAAGATATCCTATTTTAGCATAAGAGAGCAGACTGTGTTTATATCACGGTCCCGGCACTGCGTTTGAATTGCATCCCCGGTACTGTGCTTGAATCATGGTCCCGACTCCCCCGCCCCAGCAAAACTATAATAAGAATTGCAGGACAAAATGTGTTGACAGATAAAATACAGACTCCATAAGCATTCAATTATCATAAACGATAGAATGCATTCGCCGCATGCCTTCCATTGTCGAAAATGCGAGAAAAGCCGACCGCCTCCTGTCACACCTGCCCCGCGGCATAAATGTGAAACAAAACGGTCAGCTCTCCCTCTCCGGAATCTCAGCTGCTTTAGCTTCTGCCTGCCAATTTCCTCTCACTCCCCGAATACATCTGTGTACTCTCTGGCAAATTTGGCGATCCCGGCATCCGTCAGCGGATGACAAACCATCTGCATCAGAACCTTATAGGGCACCGTGGCGATATCCGCCCCCAGCAGAGCGCAGTCATGCACATGCATCGGTGTGCGAATCGACGCGGCGATGACCTGCGTCGCATAGCTGTAATTCTCGAAGATGGTCTGTATGTCTTCGATCAGGCGGACACCCGGCTCGGAGATATCATCTAACCTCCCCAGGAAGGGAGAGACATAGGCCGCCCCTGCCTCGGCAGCTAAAAGAGCCTGGTTCGCCGTAAAGATCAGGGTACAATTGGTCGCAATCCCCTCGGAGGAAAGAACACGGATCGCCTTAAGTCCCTCTGCCGTCATAGGAATCTTGACTACCATATTCTTATGAATCGCAGCGATCTCTCTGCCTTCTTGGATCATTCCCTCCGCATCTGTGGTCGTGGCCTTGACCTCACCGGAAATCGGCCCGTCCACGATCCCGCAGATCTCCCGCAGGGTTTCTCTGTAATCCCTGCCCTCTTTGGCGATCAGAGAGGGGTTGGTCGTGACTCCGTGGATGATTCCCATTTCCTCAGCTCTTTTGATCTCGTCTACATTGGCAGTATCAATAAAGAATTTCATGATCCCTCCTTTTGCATGTCTTCTCCCGGGGTGAAGTTTGCTCGCATATTTCCCTTCAGGCACGGCATATGATTCTCCCCAAAGCTCTCTTTGCTGCCTTGCTTCCTCGGACAAATCTCTGTCTGCGCATAATCCTGCCTGATCCTATTTTACCGCAGGCTTCATCCTTTATGCGAAGGGATTTTCTCCCGGATATGGCAGATTCTTGGGATGATTATAATCCACTTCTCCGGCCGCAAGGCCAAGATAGCGAAAGGCGGCAAAGAGCTCCCTGCCATAGTGGCCGAAGGCCACTGCCCCATGGTGGGGATAGTTCTTGCCGATCAGAACATTGCGGTAGAAACGGCCCATTTCCTCAATGGCAAACACACCGATGCCGCCGAAAGACCTGGTGGCTATGGGGAGAATCTCCCCCTGAGCCACATAGGCTCTGAGCTTGTTGTCAGCCGTGGACTGCAAGCGGTAGAAGGTGATATCTCCCGGCATGATATCCCCCTCAATGGTTCCGTCACACCACTCTTTTGGATGTGTGGACGCCATAATCCTCTGATAGGAGAGATGAGGATTCACGACACGGGTCGAGCAGGTGTTGCCGCAGTGGAAGCCCATGAAGGTATCCGTATGCCGGTAGTTGAACTTACCCTCAATGGACTCTCTGTACATATCCTTGGGGACAGAATTGTTGATATCGAGAAGAGTCACCTCCTGTTGGCTGACACAAAGACCGATATACTCGGACAGAGTTCCGTAAATGTCCACTTCGCAGGAGACGGGAATTCCCTGCCGCATAAGTCGGCTGTTGACATAGCAGGGGACGAAGCGAAACATATCCTGAAAAGCCGGCCAGCACTTGGTGGTTAAAGCGACAAACTCCCGGTAGCCCCTGTGATCATTGACCCAGTCTAAGAGGGTCAGCTCGTACTGAGCCAGCCTGGCCAGCATATCGGGCTTCTGGTCAGACCGGTAGCCCATCTCCCGCGCCATATCGTCAGAGACGGACGCGATGCGATGATCTCCCTCATGTTTTAAGAATGCCTCGTAGAGATCCAGCTCTGACTCCTCCTCGATCTCGACGCCCAGATTGTAGAGCTGCTTGATAGGAGCATTGCAGGCCAGGAAATTAGCCGGGCGGGGTCCGAAGGAGATAATCTTCAGATGCTCCAGTCCGTACTTGACGCGGGCAACAGGCAGAAAGTCATGAATCATGTCCGCGCAGTCCCCGGCATCTCCCACAGGATAATCGGGGATATAGGCCCGGGTATTCCGCAGAGCCAGATTGTAAGAAGCATTGAGCATGCCGCAGTATGCGTCCCCCCTTCCGGATTCCATCAGCCGGTCCTGGGATTCCTCCGCAGCCGCGCAGAACATCACAGGTCCGTCGAAATGCCTGGCCAGAAGAGTCTCGGAAATCTCCGGCCCGAAATTGCCCAGATAGACGCAGAGGGCGTTACAGCCATGTGCCTTGACGTCTTCTAAGGCCTTGACCATGTCGGTCTCGGATTCCACGATGGTGATCGGACACTCGTAAATGTCCTCCGCATCATATTTCGTCGCATAGGCCTTTGCCAGAGCCCTGCGCCGGTTGACTGCCAGGGGCGCCGGAAAGCAGTCACGGCTGACTGCTACCAGTCCCAGCTTGATCTTCGGAATGTTGTTCATTGTCTTCTCTCCTTTGCTTGACTGACCGTGCGCCTGCCTCAATGGCCGCGTGTCGTTTTCACACGGCGGGCCAGGTGCCCGTCCTACCATAGATGTCTCATCCTGTTAACAACTCATTTATCACAACTCATTGATCCCACAAGCGCCCGGAAGGTCCCCTTCAAGGCGGGATAAAGCCCGGAGAATTTTTCATACTGCCTCTGGTACTTGGCCGCCAGATCCGGATCCGGCGCAATGGTCTTCTTAACTCTGACGATGGCACGGGCCGCCTCTTTGGGATCAGGATATTTTCCGCAGGCGACAGCCGCCAGCATGGCCGCGCCGAGCGAAGGTCCCTCTTCCGTCTCCAGAAGGTCTAATTTGAGGTTTAAAACATTGGCCAGGATCTTCTGCCAGAGACCGGATTTCGCTCCTCCGCCCACCAGCCTTGAGCGGTCAATGACCAACCCCTGTTTTCTCGCCGTCTCCAGCATGTCCCTGCAGGCAAAGGCCACTCCCTCCAGAACTGCCTGGGTCAGGTCCGCCTGTCCGCTGTCCATAGTCATACCCACAAAACAGGCTCTGGCATAGGGGTCATTGAGCGGGGAGCGCTCTCCCATCAAATAGGGCAGATAGAAAACCGGATTTTCTCCCAGGCGCTTTTCGTCGACCCGACTCTGCACTCCGGCATAGTCGGTCTCTCCCAGAATCTCCTCCGTCCACCACTTGTTGCAGGAGGCCGCCGAGAGCATGCAGCCCATCAGATGATAACGGCCGGAAGCGTCACAAAAGGAGTGAAGAGCATTGCTTTCATCCAGGTGAAAATGGTCTGAAGAGATGAAAAGGGTACCGGATGTCCCCAGGGAGAGATTGCACTTTCCCTCTCCAACCGTTCCCGTGGCAAGAGCGGATGCTGCATTATCTCCGGCGCCTGCTGCCACTCTCACATTCTCGGGCAAGCTCAACTCCTTTGCGATATCCGGCCTGATTTTCCCGATGCAGTCATAAGACTCATAGAGTCTTGGAAGCATGTTCTCCCTGATTCCGCAGATGGCAAGCATCTCTTTTGACCAGGTTCGGTTCCTCACATCCAAAAGGAGCGTGCCGGAAGCATCCGATACATCCGTCGCGTGAACACCGGTCATCCGATAGACCAGATAGTCCTTTGGCAGCATAATCCTGTGGATTCTGGCGAAGTTCTCCGGCTCGCGCTTCTTCATCCAGAGAATCTTCGGGGCGGTAAAGCCGGCGAAGGCAATGTTGCCCGTGTGCCCGGACAGAAAATCCCGGCCCACCTCCTCATTGAGATACTCCGTCTCCTCTGTGGTCCTGGAATCGTTCCAGAGAATCGCCGGTCGAATCACCTGATCTTCACGGTCCAGAACGACCAGCCCGTGCATCTGTCCGCCGAAGCTGATCCCGCCGACAAGTCCCCTGTCGTAATCCCGCAGCAGATCTCTGATCCCCTCTCTGGTCTGCTGCCACCAGTCCTCCGGCTTCTGCTCTGACCAGGATGGGCGGGGAAAGGAAATCGGATATTCACGGGACACCATATTGAGGATTCTGCCGTCTTCCTCCATGAGAAGAAGCTTGACCGCGGATGTCCCCAAATCAACTCCTATATAGTACATGGCTTTCTCTCTCTCATAATTCATAAATCGCGGAAAGCGTGCACGTGCACGATCTGTTTTTATCTTATGCCTCCTCGCCCAGATTCACAAGCAACATTTTTGCCAATATTTCCCTCTTCTTTTCTAGCATATTGCCCAATTCACTTTCCATCGCTCAATTTACTCCCCACCGCCCGATTCACCTCCCGTCGCTCAATTTATCTCCCATTGCCCAGTTTACCTCCCGTCGCTCAATTTACCTCCCATTGCTCAGTTCACTTTCCATCGCCCAATTTACCTCCCATTGCCCAATTTACTTCCCACCGCCCGATTCACTTCCTATCTCCCAGGACTTCCCCTAGTTTTTCCAAGCCTTCCCAAGTTTATTCAAGATGGAAAGCGTGCACATGCACGCATTGACTTCTCTTCGACGTCGTGCAACAATGTACGCATAAGCACGGTGCACGATCGATTATGGCGCGGTTGAATCGCGGTGCGCAGTCGAATTCAGATCAAATAAGAAAAAGAGGAAAGACACATGGCAACGATGAAGGAAATCGCAGAGCTCGCAGGGGTCTCCCGCGGAACTGTCGACCGGGTTTTAAACCGCAGGGGCTCTGTCAGCCCTCTGACCAAAAAGAAGATTCTTGAGATTGTGGAGATGTTAGACTACAAGCCCAATAAAGCCGGCATCGCCCTGTCCGTCCAGAAGAAGAGCCTGACCATCGGCGTCATCCTCTTTGGCGCGGGAAACGCCTTCTTTGACGATGTCATTGAAGGCGTTGAGAGCAAGCTGGGAGATCTGAGTATCTATGGAATTCATCTGATCACCAGGCGCATCCCCTTCGGCCTTGACGAGGAATTGGGCGCCATTGATCAGCTGCTGGCAGACGGGATTAACGGCCTGGTTCTCTCTCCCTACAACGACGACAGCATCCGGGCTAAGATTGACCGGCTCTGGGACGAGGGAATTCCTGTGGTAACTACAAATACCGACATTCCTGAGTCCCGGCGGATCGCCTATGTGGGATCAGACTTCTATAGCTGCGGGCAGACGGCTGCTGCCCTCTTCCACCGCTTTGCCCCCCGTCCGCTCAAACTGGCCATTGTCACCGGCTCTGACCGGATCCTCTGCCATAAGGATCGCATCCGCGGTTTTCTCGACTACTGCAGGGATCTCAAGCCCTCGATTGAGATTGCCGAAGTGATCGAAGCCCATGACGACGATTACGAGAGCTACGAGGCTGTGACGCAGCTCCTTGCCAGATATCCCGATTTAGACGGTCTCTACTACACTGCCAGCGGCATGTACGGGGGCTGCCGGGGACTCATGCATGCGCGCAAAATGCAGTCCTCTCCCGATGACTCCGATCTCTGCATTCGAAACAAGAAGGGAAACCCCTTCCTTGTGATTGGCTTTGACTCCGTCCCCTCCACCAGAGAAATGCTTCAAAAGGGACTGATCACCGCGACCATCACCCAGCAGCCCCAGCTGCAGGGTTCCCTCTCTGTCAGCATTCTTCAGGACTATTTGGTCAGCGGGAAGCTGCCCGACCGGGAAATTTATCACACGGAGTTATCTGTAAAATTAAGAGAAAATCTCTGAATATATTCGCAATCAATGACAGACGATCAATGGTCTGTTCCCCAGTGACATAGCTTCAAAAACCCCAGGCTCAGATCAAATGCCAATTTTGCTTTCCGTTTTTTCTGGCCTGGATCATATAGAAACGCATGAGATGAATTCCTATCATCACCGTCATAACTGTCCCAATGACAATGACGAGGATCGGTATTCCCGACATGAGCAGAGCAAATATGGATCCCAGAGCAAATAATACCGCCTGTGTCATGCAGAAAGATTTCGTATAACGTAAATAATCTTTGTTGTAGCGTCCGTTGGCCAGAACAGCTGTTTGAAACATACCGATGCCTGCAAGGAAGAAAGCTGTCACAAATAAGTGGTTAGCGCTGGAATCAACCAAAAATCCCATAGAAACAGTCACCATAAACAATGAGATAAAAATAGGGTAGTGGGTAGTGGCTGTAGATGAGGAAAAGGCCCTTGGTATTAGCTCTCTCATCAATGGCATGGTCAAACTGCGCGAAGTAAAAGAGGAAAAGCATAACCATCATAACAAAATAGAGGACGGACGAAAGAGAGATAGGGTCAGAATCCCTACTGCTATACAAAAATAGTGGAAGTAGTCACTCCAATCCCTGGTCATCATGTTAGACATAAAGAACATCATAGCCATATTGATAAACATGATGACATGCGTTTCCCTCTCTGAATTTTTCACACTGCCTTATAACAAATAGCAGACCTGAAACAACAGACTTAAAACCAGCCCCTGTCCGGTCCTGATTGATTGTAAGTTCTCAACTTGCTTGCTAAACTAATAGACAGATGAAGACTCTGTGTTTGCCCCGGAAAGGAGGCATCTATGTTCGACTATTCTGTCCTGTGTTCTGATGTTGACGCTACCAGGAGAAATCAGGTTGTAAGTCTTCTCTCCGAGAACGACATCGGCTACAAGCTCACATCACAGATGCCCTTTCAGATGCGCGCCAAAGAAAGCGAAGACGGCGCGGCGGATCAAAAGGCCGGGCCATCTTCTGCCAGCCGGCAGGTTCGCTATACCATCTCTGTCAAGGAAAGAGACTTTGCTTACGCCCTTCAACTGATCAGAGACATTTAAATTCTCGTTATGATATTTGAATTCCCGTCGAGACATTTGAACTCTCTTCAGATCGCGGATCCCCAAACTCACAGCTTCTCAAAATGAAACTGACTCTTTTTACAGATCCTCAAAGTGAAAATGGCTCTTTCCCGACGCGTAATCGCCCACAATCTGTCCATGGCCGATCAGCTGGTACTTGTAGGTGACCAGACCCTCAAGCCCGACCGGCCCTCTGGCGTGAAGCTTGGACGTGGAGATTCCGACCTCCGCCCCAAAGCCATAGCGGAAGCCATCCGCGAAACGGGTGGAGCAGTTGCGATAGACGCCGGCAGAATCCACCATCTGCAGGAAGTAGTCTGCTGTCAGGTCATTTTCTGTCAGAATACAGTCGGTGTGGTGGCTTCCGAAGCGGTTGATATGGGCGCAGGCCTCCTTGACACCGTCCACCAGCTTAACAGAAGCGCACAGGGTCAGGTATTCGGTGGCATAACCGGTCTCAGTCAGATCCCTGATCTCTATGGCGGACTGCTTCTCCTTCGCGCGGGAGGTCTCTCCCTGCTCACGCAAGGCATTTTTCAGGCAGTCCTGCACCTCTTGATCTCCCCTCAGGACGACCCCCGCCTCTTTCATGGCAAAGGCAAACCGGGGAAGAAAGTCGGCCGCAATCGCCCGATCCAGCAGGATGGTCTCCACCGCATTGCAGGCGGCCGTGTACTGGGTCTTGGCGTCAAGCAGAATGGGAATGGCCCGGGACTGATCGGCATCCCTGTCCACATAGATATGGCAGATGCCGTCCGCATGCCCCATAACGGGAATTTTCGTGTGATCCATAATATAGCGGACAAACGCGTTGGATCCTCTCGGAATCAACAGATCCACATCTCTCTCACAGGTCAGAAGCTCATCGATCTCCGTATGGACCTCCGCCTGACGCAGCATGCCTGCCGGAAGCCCTGCTCCCGTCACTGCCTGATTGATGATCTCAAAGAGGATCCGATTACTTTTAGCGGTCTCCCTGCCCCCTTTTAAGATGGCGCAATTCCCCGACTTGATGCAAAGCGCGGAAATCTGAACCAGAGCATCCGGCCTGGCCTCAAAAATAACCCCGATCACTCCGATGGGCACCGTGATTCGATGCAGTTCCAATCCCCGATCCAATTGACGATCAAGAAGGTGAACCCCTGTGGGATCCGGAAGATCAATCAACTGCCTGATCCCGGCCAGGACATCCTCCAGCTTATCCTCACGAAAGGTAAGCCTCTTTAAGACCGCCGGCGCCACATCCTTTGCCTCCTCCAGGTCCCTGGCGTTCGCGTCGAAGATCTCTGCGGCATGCTCGCGAAGGGCAGCGGCAACTGCCTCCAGAGCCCGATTCCTCAGCTCGATGGAACTGGCTGCCACTGTCGGAGAGAGCATTTTCATCTGGTGTACATCTTCGCGAATCCCCATGGTTACTCCTCTCATACGTATTGAAAACTTTGGCCTATTCTACCACATTTCTTTTAAATCAAAGTGATAGGACAAATCTCAAATCTTGCCTTCCTCCGAATCATTGCAATGTGCATCATCGGAATGATTGCAATGTATATCGCGATTTTCAATTTACCCGACAAAGAGAGTTGCTAAAGCTGCGCGGGATGCAAAAGGACGGAAAAGGCGCGCTAATATATAAAATGCTCGGCTTGCGCAAGGACAAAAAAGCAATTTAAAAAGGTCCCGCAAAAACGCCCCCGCGGCTGCGGGGGCGTTTTGTTGGAATTGCCGCCAGACGACCTGACAAACATGATGTCAGCTCTTCTCAGAAAACCTTACTGGCCTGCATAGGGGATGACAGACTGTCCGTACTTCTCTGTGATCCACTTCTTGGTCTCATCAGACTTGAGGATCTTAACCAGCTTCTGAATGGCCTCATCATTCTGCCTGCCATCCTTGACAGCGATCACATTGACATAGTTCTTAGCCGCCTCACCGTCATTCTTCTCGACGGCGATGGGATCCTTGGAGGGATCTAATCCGGCCTGCTTGGCGTAGTTTCCATTCAAGACAACGAAAGCGACTTCTCCCTTGACGCGGCTGACCTGGGCTGCCTCCAGCTCCTGAATCTTCAGATTCTTAGGATTGGCCGTGATGTCCTGGACGGTAGCCTTAATTCCAGCCCCCTCCTTTAAAGTGATTAATCCCTGCTCCTGAAGCAGAAGAAGAGCCCTTGCCTCATTGGTTGTATCATTGGGAACGGCGATGGTATCTCCCTCAGTCAGCTCAGACAGCTGTTTCTTGGTTCCGGCGTAAATGCCAAAGGGCTCATAGTGAATTTTCCCCGCGTCAACCAGGTGGGTTCCCTTCTCCTGGTTGAAGTTATCCAGATACACCACATGCTGGAAGTAATTGGCGTCGAAGTCACCGGACTCCACGACATTGTTGGGCTGTACGTAATCGCTGAATTCCTTGACCTGCAGGTCGACGCCCTCCTTGGCCAGTTCGGACTTCACATGCTCTAAAATCTCGGCATGAGGAGTTGCGGAGGCAGCTACCTTAAGGGTCGTCCTGGCATTTGTGCCATCAGACTTGGAATCCTTCCCCTTGGCTGCACCGCAGCCTGCAAATGCGCCCACAGCCAAAGCTGCTGCCAAAACAGCGGATAAAATTTTCTTTTTCATATCTTACCTCTTTTCTTATTTTCTTTGATTCTCCAACTTCCGATCTCGCATGAGATCCGGCTCACAGTTTCCTCTTGTCCATCCTGTTGGCGATGAAAGTTCCCAGCAGCTGAAAGAGCTGCATAAGGATGATAAGAAGGACAACCGTGACAATCATGATATCCGCCTGATAGCGGTAGTATCCGTATCGAATGGCGATATCCCCCAGTCCGCCGCCGCCGATGACACCGGCCATGGCAGAGTAACCCAGAATCGTTCCAACAGAGATGGTCGCCCCCGCGATCAGGGAGACCCGGGATTCCACAAGAAGGACTCTGCTGATAATCTTTCCATTGGAGCAGCCCATGGATTGTGCCGCCTCGATGACGCCGGGATCCACCTCATTGAGGGAGGACTCGACCATGCGGGCAATCATGGGAGCCGCGGAAATAGTCAGCGGAACAACCGTCGCCGTTGACCCATAGCTCTTCCCTAAAAGAAGAGTGGTCAGGGGCATGAGCAGAATCAGCATGATGAGGAAGGGAACGCTTCGCATAATACTGCTGGCAACATCAAGAATCCGATAGATCACCCTGTTGGGGCGGATCCCCTCTTTCCCGGTCACCGTCAGCGCAATCCCCCAGGGGAGACCCAAGAGATAGCCGAAGACAGAGGAGAGGACCGTCATATAGAGCGTCTCGCCGATCCCCTTGATAATCATCAGAATTACATCACTGGACATGATCGCTCACCTCCTCGACTGACAGGCCATGCTCCTTCAGATAAGAAATCACAGCCGCCTGTGCTGTCTCTTCCTCCGGAAGCCCCAGAATCATCTGCCCCTTGGCGACGCCTCCGACATCCCGGGTATCCGCCAACAGGATATTGACCGCATGCCCTGTGGTCAGAATCATATTGGAAATAACAGGTTCATAGGAGGAATTCCCTGAGAAGACGATGCGAATCTTACGGTCCGTCTTAATCTCCTCCCGGGTTCGGCTGACGCCGTCAGTCCAGGCCTCCGGGTCCTTGCCCTCAATGATCAGAAGCCTGGCCGCTCTGGATTTGGGATGGTTGAAGATCTCCTCAACCTGTCCCTTTTCCGCGATCCGACCCTGGTCAATAATCGCCACATGCTGACAGACCTCCTGTACAACGGACATCTGATGGGTAATGATCACAATGGTGATTCCCAGCTTTTGATTGATCTCCTTTAGAAGTTGCAGGATGGAATTGGTCGTCTTGGGGTCCAGGGCGGAGGTTGCCTCGTCACAGAGCAGGATCTTAGGATCAGAAGCCAGGGCTCTGGCAATCGCCACCCTCTGCCTCTGCCCTCCGGAGAGCTGTGCCGGATAGGCCCTGGCCTTATCCTCCAGTTCAACCGTCTTGAGAAGCTCCAGGGCCTTGGCTCTGGCCTCTTTTTTAGGAAGACCGTGGACGGTCAGGGGAAAGCAGATATTGTCTAAAACATTCTTCTGCATCAGGAGATTGTAGCTCTGGAAAATCATACCGATACGAGTGCGCTCCCTGCGAAGCTCCCTGGCTGACAGCTTCGCCAGCTCCCTGCCCTCGATGATCACGTTTCCCTCCGTCGGGACCTCTAGAAAATTCAGACACCGCACCAGGGTCGATTTCCCGGCGCCGGAGAGACCTATGATTCCATAAATATCACCCTCTTCAATATCCAGATTGATATCGGAAAGAGCGCTGACCTCCCGATCCGCCAGAGCAAAGCGTTTGCTCAGCTTTTTTACCTCAATGATATTTGCCATGTAATTATTCCTCGAAAGGGTTTTGTACATCAGAAAAGGGGTTTGCACATCAGAAATTCAATTCTAAAAAAGCATCCCCGCAGAGCTCTGTCTGCCCCTGTCACTGCTACAGGCCATAATTTATCATATCCCTGGGTTCCTGTATAGAATATAATTTTTATCATTCGCTATAGTTGCATTCTATGTCTATTCCCTTATTTTCATATTCTCATATATTCCGGTCGCCTAATATTCCGGTGCCCTATATCCCGGTGCCCTGTGTTCCAATCGCCTTATCTTCCGGTGACCTATCTTCCGGTGCCCTGTGTTCCGATCGCCTTATGTTCCGGTGACCTCATTCCATGGCGCTCTTTCCTATTGCCATTTCTCCTCAGCCCCATGCGTGCCTCGTATTTTACTGATGATGTTTTCGCACTCTCGTCCTGAGTGCGCCAGCCCCCATACATGCTCGTATGTTTGCCGGCGCTTGATCCGGCGGGTTTTCGACTAGGACATTCATTTATGCTAGAATGGTGTCAAGACAGCAATGAGCACCTGCCCGATCAGCGGCGAGGAGAATTCATGAGAATTTATGACGAGCGCAATGTATCCATGATGATGGATCTCTATGAGATGACCATGGCCAACGGCTACTATCTCCTGGAGAACCAGGATACCCATGTGGCATTTGACGTCTTCTACCGGAGAAATCCCGACTCGGCCGGTTTTGCCATCTTCACCGGTCTCGAACAGATTGTGGAATATCTTGAAGGACTTCACTTTGATCCTGAGGATATCGACTATCTTCGCTCCCTGGGGCAGTTTGATGAGAGCTTTCTCTCTTATCTGGCTGATTTTTGCTTCAGCGGAGACCTCTACGCCTTCCCTGAGGGAACCATCATGTACCCCAATGAGCCTGTCATCACGGTCGTCGCTCCCCTGGTGGAGGCCCAACTGATTGAGACAGAGCTTCTGACCCAGATCAACCATCAGTCCCTGATCGCCACCAAGGCCCGCCGGATCGTCCGGTCCGCGGAGGGCCGCCCGGTCTCCGACTTCGGCGCCAGGAGAGCCCATAATAATGACGCCGCTATCTACGGGGCCCGCGCCGCCTATATCGGCGGTGTCGCAGCCACCGCCACCGTCTCCTCCGGCCAGCATTTCGGCATTCCCGTCAGCGGCACCATGGCCCACTCCTGGGTTATGTTCTATAAGAACGAACTGGAATCCTTCCGCAAATTCGCCTCGATTTATCCTGACAACTGCATTCTCCTTGTGGACACATATGATGTCCTTCACCAGGGTCTTCCCAACGCTATCCAGGTCTTCACCGAGATGCGCGACAGGGGAATCGCCTCCAAAAACTACGGAATCCGCATCGACTCCGGCGACTTGGCCTATCTGACCGCCCGCTCCAGGAAGATGCTGGATGAAGCCGGTTTTACCGATGCAAAGATCATCATCTCCAACAGCCTTGATGAGTACACCATCCGATCCATCTTAGACCAGGGCGGACAGGTCGATGCCTTCGGCGTCGGCGAGCGCCTGATCACATCCCGGTCCGAGCCCGTCTTTGGGGCCGTCTATAAGCTCTGCGCCGTCGAGGAGGATGGTCAGATGATCCCCCGCATCAAGCTGTCTGAGACGCCCGAGAAGATCACCAATCCGGGACTCAAGGATGTCTACCGGATCTATGACGCCGACGGACACGCCGTGGCTGACCTGATCACCAGGCAGGGGGAGGAGCTTGACCTGTCCAGCCGCTACGATTTCGTCGATCCCATCAAGCCTTGGAAGCGCCGCGCCTTCGAGAACTGCACCGCAAAAAAGCTGCAGGTCAAGATCATTGAGGCCGGCAAGAGAACCAGTCAGCTTCCCTCGGCCAAGGAGATCGCCTCTTATGTCGACCGGCAGCTGCGGGAGGAAATCTGGGATACGGAGCAGCGCTTCGAGAATCCTCATATCCACTATCTGGATATGTCTCCCGCCTACTACGAGATGAAGATGGATATGCTGGAGACCAATCGCTAAATGATCTCCAATTTCAAAAGCCTGCAGCTGTGGAGGGTTTTCCTTCCTCAGCTACAGGCTTCTTATAAATGCCGCAATCATTTCATCTACGATTTTTGGCTGATCATCGTTGGAATTCATCAAATGGCACAGATCTTTTCCCCATATGGTGAGCTGTCGACTGCGACAAAGGCGCGAACCAGGTCAGTGAATCTCTTGATCACAGACTGCGCGACATACCCTCCCATGGACTGACCGATGAAAACAGCATCTTTGATCTTCCTCTCCAGAAAAATCCGCCTGACGATCTCCCCCGCCCCCTCTCATAGCAATTGCATGATAAGAGATGATAAGGAGCATCCTTGAAAGCGAAAACAAAGCTGTCTTCTGCTGATGCCCTCGAATCCGATCTCTACAGATTCTCCTTGAAGAAAGCCTCCATCTCATCGGCCGCCTTGTCTTCATCGGGGCCCTCAACATCTACCCTGATCGTATCGCCCTGCTTAACTCCCAGGCTCATAATGGCCATCATACGGCCGGAATCTGCTGACTTATCGCCGAAATGGATGGTCACCTTGCTCTCATACTCCTTGGCCTTCTTGACCAGAAGTCCTGCCGGGCGGGCGTGCATGCCGGCGGCGTCCTGAACCTCGAACTCAAATGATTTCATTGTCTGATCCTCCTCTGCCTGTCAGTCTGTCGTAATAATTCTTGTAGATCATAGAATACATGTATTCTATACCATAAAACTATTGTATCCCCTGCTTTCCCTGTGTCAAGCCGGGGTGTTTCCGCTGTCATCTGCGCTGTCAGCGAAACCATTTGCTCCTACTCGTCTTTCATCCCGCTTGTGTTTCTCATCACTTGCGACTGTCAACGGAAGCCCATTTGTTCCTGCTCCTGTTTCATCCCGCTTGCGTTCTCACCCTTACTTGCGGCTGTCAACGGAAGCCCATTTGTTCCTGCTCCTGTTTCATCCCGCTTGCGTTCTCGCCCTTACTTGCGGCTGTCGATGGAGCGGATCTTGTCCCTGACCCGAAGAACCATGGAGGGGCTGACAGATAACTCGTCCACCCCCATTTTAATAAAGGTCTCTGTCAGACTGGTGTCAGCGCCCAGTTCTCCGCAGATCCCGGCCCAGGCTCCGTACTTGTGGGCATTTTCGATCACCATGGCAATCAGGCGAAGAATCGCCGGATGGTGGGGATCATTAAAGGCCTCCAGCTTGGGATTCTGCCGGTCAATCGCCAGGGTATACTGGGTCAGGTCATTGGTTCCGATCGAGAAGAAATCAACCTCCTTGGCCAATTCGTCCGACATAATGGCGGCCGCCGGCGTCTCAATCATGATACCCAGCTCCACGTCTCCATAGGGGAGCCCCAGTTCCTCCAGCTCGGACTTGACTTCCTCGGCGATGGCCTTGGCCCTTCTGACCTCATCGACAGAGATGATCATGGGAAACATAATGGAGATGGTTCCGAAATGACTGGCCCTGTAAATCGCCCGCAGCTGGGTCTTGAAGATCTCCGGCTGGGTCAGGCAGATGCGGATGGCCCGGTAGCCGAGCGCCGGATTGTCCTCCTGGTCCAGATGGAAGTAGTCCACCTTCTTGTCCGCGCCAATATCCAAGGTGCGAATGATCACCTTCTTACCTGCCATATTCTCGGCGACGGTCTTATAGGCCTGGAACTGCTCCTCCTCTGTGGGGAAATCCTTTGCCTCCAGATAGAGGAACTCTGAGCGGAAGAGGCCGATGCCCTGCGCGTCATTGGCATGTACGCTGGCCACATCCCCCACGCCGCCGATATTGGCATAGAGCTGGATATGCCTGCCGTCTAAGGTGACGTCTTCCTTGCCCTTGAGCTCCTGGAGGAGTCTGGCCTTCTCGGCGTCCTCGGACTGCTTCATCTGATAACTCGCCAGGATATCCTGGTCCGGGTCAATAATGAGTTTGCCGCTGTAGCCGTCCACCACAGCCATCCTGCCCTGCATGTCATCCCGGTAGTCCACACCGATCAGGGCAGGAATATTCATGGTTCTGGCCAGGATAGAGGTGTGGGAGTTGGTTGACCCGTGTCTGGTGACAAATGAGAGCACCTTGGACTTATCCAGCTGCACGGTCTGCGAGGGAGCGAGATCATCCGCCAGTAAAATGCTGGGGACGTCCCCATGGCCTCCGGTCTCCGCAGCCCCCGCCAGAACCTTAACCAGACGGTCGGAGACATCGCGGACGTCCGCCGCTCTCTCCTTCATGTAGTCGTCATCCATGGCAGCAAACATATTGGAGAAGTTATCCCCCGTGGTCGCCACGGCATACTCCGCGTTTAAACCCTGGTTTCTGATGATATTCTCCACGGAGTCCACATAATCCAGATCCTCAAGGAGCATCTGATGCACATCGAAAATAGCCGCAGAGGCCTCGCCGACCTCCTTGACCGCCTTCTGATAGAGCTCCTGCAGCTGCCTCTTGGCTTCTTCTGTGGCCTGGTGATAGCGCCTGACCTCAGCTTCCGCGTCAGAGACCTTCTGCCGTTTTACCAGAACCTCATCCTGTCTGAACACAGACAGGGGACCGATGGCTATTCCGCCAAAAACACTCTTACCTTGTAAAATCTCCATTTATTCCTCCGCATTCTTCTTCAGCAATCCCAGGAGCAGGCAGGTGACAATCGAGCCAACGAACCAGGCGATAATATAGAAGAGAGGGTTCCCGACCGTTGCAAAGACGAAGATTCCGCCGTGAGGAGCCATCAGGGTGCAGCCGAAGAGAGCTGACAGACCTCCGGCGATGGCAGAGCCAACCAGGGTCGCGGGGATGGTGTGCAGGGGGTCAGCCGCCGCAAAGGGAATGGCCGCCTCTGTGATGAAGGACGCTCCCATGACGAAGAGGGAGACCTTGGTATCTCTCTGGGTCTTGGTGAATTTCCTGGGGAAGAAAATGGTCGCCAGAGCGATCCCGATCGGGGGAACCATACCGCCGGCCATCACAGCCGCCATAGCGACATAGCAGGCGATGACAGCGGGATCTGTCGCGGAAGCCCCCTTGTCCATCAGTTCCGCTGCTGTTGACAGCATGCCGGTACCGAAGACATAGGCGGCCTTATTGATGGGACCTCCCATATCGATGGCCATCATGCCGCCCAGGATCAGCCCCATAACAACCAGGAGATTGGCGTCAGCCAGAGCGGTCAGCATGGAGGACAAACCGGCATTAATCAGACCGATCAGGGGATTGAAGATGAAGCACATCAGAAGGCTGATGATAAAAATTCCGCCCAGAGGATAAATCAGGGTGGGACGGATCCCGTCCAGGCTGGCGGGAAGCTTTGAGGTCAGCTTCTTGAGCCAGAGAACCACAAATCCTGCCACAAATCCGGCGGCAATACCACCCAGGAATCCGGACACTGTGGAACCGCCGTCGGCTCCCTGGAAGGCAAAATTCGCGATGAAGCTGTTAAAAGCTCCCAGATTCGTCCAGTTGTAACTGGCAAAGAGGGCATTTCCGGATGTGGCTAAAAGACCGCCGGTAAAGCCGACCGCCAAGCCGGGACGATCCGCAATGGAATAGGCAATGTAACCGGCCAGCACGGGAACCATCATGCCCATGGCCAGACCGCCCGCGTATTTAAAGAAGGCGGACAGGGGAAGCATAGTACCAAAAGCGGAACCTGTAGAAGCAGAACCGGCGGAGGCTCCATAGCCCGCGATGGTATCAATCAAAAAGGCCAGCGCCACCATAATACCGCCGCCAATGACAAAGGGAAGCATGTGGGAGACCCCACTCATCAGATGCGTGTAAGCCTGGTGACCGATGGAATCCGTCTCTTTATCCTTGTCATCCTCCTCTTCTCCTCCATCACCGCTTGCGTGATAGATCGGAGCGTCTGAGACGGAAGCCCTCGTCACCAGCTCCTCGGCCTTGTGAATCCCGTCGGCCACCTTGCACTCGATCAGATGCTTGCCATCGAAGCGGTCCATGGGCACCTTGGCGTCGCAGGCGACCACAACTCCGGCCGCTCTTTGAATGTCCTCAGCGGTCAGGATGTTCTTGGGTCCTGAGGAACCGCGCGTCTCCACCTTGACAGGAATCCCAAGCTTTTCTCCCGCCTTCTCTATGGCCTCAGCCGCCATATAGGTGTGGGCGATTCCGGTCGGGCAGGCAGTCACCGCAATGACATAGCCCTTATCGGAGCCTGCCCCATTGGCCTGCTCGTCAGAAGGTTCTTCCCTTGCGGCTTCTTTGGCGGCCTCCTTCTGGGCCTTGGCATTCTCCGCCTTCTCGATGATATCCAAAAACTCCTCGGGGCTCTTAGCCGCCTTGAGGGCTCTTGTGAAGTCCTCGTCCATAAGCAGCATGGACAGGTTGGAGAGAACCTCCAGATGCACATTGTCCTTGGTATTGGGAGCGGCAATCAGGAAAATCAGGTCGACGGGCTCATCATCCAGGGCCTCGTAATCGACGCCTCCCGGAACAACCATGGCAGCCAGTCCCGGCGCACTGACAGCATCAGACTTGCAGTGGGGAATGGCGATTCCCTCGCCGACACCGGTCGTCCCCTCTTCTTCTCTCGCGAAGACCCCGGCCCGATAGGTATCGATGTCCCTGATATTGCCCCGCTTTTCCATGAGGGCGACCATCTGCTCAATAGCCTCCTTCTTGTTTGCGGGCGCCCCATTGAGTTCAATGCTCTGAGGGGCAAGTAAATCTCTAACTCTCATTTGCTGTCCTTTCCTGACCGGGCATTCCTGCCCTTGTCACTGCTGATACCTGCCTGCTTTTTATCGACCCAGACTCCTGAGCAGGGTCTCGACCTCGTTTCTCTCTGCCAGTTCTTCGGAAAAGGCGGAGGCGGATCCGGTGCAAAGTCCCGTGTAAAAAGCGTTTTCATAGTCAGCTGTCTCAATGTAGCCGGTCAAAAAACCTGCCACCATAGAGTCTCCGGCTCCGACGGAATTGACAATCCTGCCCTTGGGAGGCATAGAGGCATATGTCTGTCCATCCTCCGTAATCAGAAGGCCCCCATCGCCGGCCATGGAGATCATGACATTCTTGGCCCCCATCTCCTGCAGCTTCTTCGCATAGGGGATGACCTCCTCCTTGGTCGACAGTGATACGCCAAAGATCTCACCCAGCTCGTGGTTGTTTGGTTTGATCAAAAAGGGATGGTACTTCAAAACGTTGACCAGAAGATCCCTGGTGGCGTCTACCACAATGTGAACGCCTCTTCCCTCCAGGCGCGCCATGATATCCTCATAGCTGGAGGCAGGCATGACATCCGGGATTGATCCTGCCAGGACCAGAAAATCCCCCTCCCCCAGCTGATCGAGCTTATCATAGAGCTTTGCAATGTCGGAAGCCCTGATGGCAGGTCCCTGCCCGTTGATCTCAGATTCCTGGTCGCTGCGCAGCTTGACATTGATCCGGGACATTCCCTCTGCCACATCGATAAAGTCGCTCTCAACCTGGCTGGCAGCTAACAGGCGCTCAATCTCTCTCCCGGTAAAGCCCGCCATAAAACCGAGCGCCCTGCTTTCATGGCCCATATTCTTGAGCACAATGGAGACATTGATTCCCTTGCCGCCGGGCAGGACATGCTCTCCTGTCGTGCGGTTGACCATGCCGGTCTGAAAATGATCCACGTCGACAATATAGTCGATGGACGGATTAAAGGTTACGGTATAGATCATTCGCTCACCTCCCAAATGTTCTCGTAGCTGCGGTAGCTGTCATCAAGCTGTCCTGCTACCAGGACGCGGGCCTCGGCGAAGCTTCCGAATGAAATCGGAGCTACGCGGCCGAACTTACTGGCGTCCGCCAGAATATAGACCTGTCGGCTGGCCGCCATTGCCTGCTTCTTGATATAAGCTTCCTTGAGTTCCGGAGTTGTAAAGCCCGCCTGGAGATCGACGCCATTCGCTCCCAAAAACGCCCTGGAGAAGTTATACTTGCGCACGGACAAGCTTGCCTCTTCACCGACAATCGCCTCTGTCACGGACTTGAACTGACCTCCCAGAATATAGCAGGTGTAGCCCCTCTGTCCCAATCGCCTGGCGTGACTGATGGCATTGGTTACAAAGGTCAGGTCCTTGCCATGGATGAAATCAATCATCAGCTCTGTCGTCGTCCCCGCGTCCAGATAGATCAGCTCTCCGTCCCGAATCAGTCCGGCAGCTTCCCTGGCAATCGCCAGCTTCTCCATCCGATGGCGCTGCTGGCGAAGCGTGACGGCATCATCCTGATCACCGGGCAGGCTCTCCGGAAGAATCGCTCCTCCATGCACTCTCTGGCAGCGGCCCTCCTTCGCCAGGCGGCTGATATCGCGACGGATTGTGGACTCGGAAGCTTCCAGCTCCCGCATCAGCTCTGTATTCAGAACAGACCCCTTCTCCCTGAGTTCTTCCAATATGAACTTGTGTCGCTCAGCGGTCAACATACTTTCTCCTCCTCACAACTTCTTGTTTATTATAGGTTGGATAAGCATTCAATACAATCATTTTCATTCAAAAACATTCATAAACAGTCAGCTCTCTTTTTGTCTATTTTCACCAGTCCTCTTTAAAAAATATTGGAGCGGGCTCCCCAAGAATCCCGCCCCAATATTGATATAGAGACCCAATATATTTGACACAGAACCACAAAAAGAAAGGGCTGCCACACATGAGTGCGACAGCTCCTTTCTGATCGTCATATGTTATTGGCCAAAGGGAATCGAACCGCTGTCATGCGCGTTCGATGATCTCAAAGGCAATTACTCAATGATCTCGGTAACACGGCCTGAACCAACCGTACGGCCACCCTCACGGATCGCGAAGGTAAGACCCTGCTCCATAGCTACGTTATGGATCAGCTCGATGGTCATCTCAACGTTATCGCCGGGCATGCACATCTCAACGCCGTCGGGAAGCTGGGTGATGCCGGTTACGTCAGTCGTTCTGAAATAGAACTGAGGACGATAGTTTGAGAAGAAGGGAGTATGACGGCCGCCCTCGTCCTTGGTCAGTACGTATACCTGCGCCTTGAACTTCCTGTGGCAGGTAACCGTGCCGGGCTTAGCAAGAACCTGGCCGCGCACGATCTGATCACGGTTCACACCGCGAAGCAGAGCACCGATGTTGTCACCGGCCATAGCCTCGTCAAGCTGCTTACGGAACATCTCAATACCGGTACATACGGTCTTTCCGACACTGTCCTTCACGCCGAGGATCTCAAGCTCCTCGTTGAGGTGAAGAGTACCACGCTCTACACGGCCGGTAGCAACGGTACCACGGCCGGTGATGGTGAATACATCCTCGACAGGCATAAGGAAGGGCTTATCAGTATCACGCTGGGGAGTAGGAATATACTCGTCAACCGTGTCCATCAGCTCCATGATGCAATCGCCCCAGTTCTTATCGGGGTTGGAAGGATCAAGGGGCTCGCCGTTAGCAAATACTGCCTTGCCCTCAGCATCCTGCAGAGCCTGATAAGCAGAACCCTTGATAATGGGGCAGTCATCGAAGCCGTACTCAGACAGCTGATCAGAAACCTCCATCTCAACCAGCTCAAGGAGCTCAGGGTCATCGATCATATCGCACTTGTTCAGGAATACGATGATGTAGGGAACGCCTACCTGACGGGCAAGAAGGATGTGCTCCTTGGTCTGGGCCATAACGCCGTCGGTAGCGGCTACAACCAGGATAGAACCATCCATCTGTGCAGCGCCGGTGATCATATTCTTAACATAGTCGGCATGTCCCGGGCAGTCTACGTGAGCGTAGTGACGCTTCTCGGTCTGATACTCAACGTGAGCGGTAGAGATGGTAATACCACGCTCTCTCTCCTCGGGAGCCTTGTCGATGTCCTCAAAAGCCTCCATCTTGTTACCAGCGACGCGCTGTGCAAGAACGGTAGTGATAGCAGCCGTAAGAGTGGTCTTACCATGATCGACATGACCGATGGTACCGATGTTTACGTGCGGCTTGGTGCGGTCAAAATGCTCTTTTGCCATTGTGAAATTCCTCCTTAAATCTCCCCCTCGCGGGGTATGTTACCTTATAAAATCTCAGCTAAAGTCCATTATATGAAATTCAGCTGAGTATTTCAACTATATTGCCGGGCAAATGCCCTCTCAAAGCAAGAATTACTTGCGCTCAGCGATTACCTTCTCCTGGACGGACTTGGGAGCCTGCTCATATCTGTTGAAGAACATGGAGTAGTTCCCGCGGCCCTGGGTGATGGAACGCAGGTTGGTCGCATAGCCAAACATCTCGGCCAGAGGTACATAGCCGACGACGATCTTACCGTTGCCCACATCGTCCATCTTCTCAATGCGTCCGCGCCGTGAGTTCAGATCTCCGATGACATCGCCCAGATAGTCCTCAGGCATGGTGACCTCAACCTTCATGATCGGCTCTAAGAGCGCGGGAGCAGCCTTGGCCATAGCCTCCTTGAAGCACATGGATCCGGCAATGTGGAAGGCCATCTCCGAGGAATCGACCTCGTGGTAAGATCCATCGTAGAGGGTGGCCTTGATGCCAAGAACAGGGAAGCCTGCCAGAATCCCTGACTGGGCAGCCTCTTCAATACCCTCGCCGACGGGAGCGATGTACTCCTTGGGAATGGATCCGCCGACAACAGCGTTCTCGAACTTGAACAGTTCCTCTCCATTGGCGTCCATGGGCTCGAAGCGAACCTTGACGTGACCATACTGACCGCGGCCGCCGGACTGCTTGGCGTACTTGTACTCCTGGTCGACAGACTTGGTGAAGGTCTCCTTGTAAGCGACCTGGGGAGCGCCGATGTTGGCCTCGACAGAGAACTCCCTGAGCAGACGGTCAACCGTGATCTCCAGATGCAGCTCGCCCATACCTGCCAAAATAGTCTGGCCGGTCTCCTCGTCCGTGTGAACGTGGAGCGTGGGATCCTCCTCGACGAGCTTGGCCAGGGCCTCTCCCATCTTCTGCTGTCCAGCCTTGGTCTTGGGCTCAACAGCGACCTGGATAACCGGATCCGGGAACTCCATGGACTCCAGAATTACAGGATGCTGGTCATCACAGAGGGTATCGCCGGTCGTCGTATTCTTCAGACCTACGATCGCGCAGATATCGCCGGAGAACATCTCGTCGAGCTCCTGACGCTTGTTGGCGTGCATGAGAAGGATACGGCCCACGCGCTCCTTCTTGTCCTTGGTGGAATTCAAAACGTAGGAGCCGGAATTGCAGTGACCTGAATACACGCGGGTAAAGGCCAGCTTACCTACATAGGGATCGGTCATGATCTTGAAGGCCAGAGCCGAGAAGGGCTCATCGTCGGAAGAACGGCGAACGACTTCCTCCCCGTTCATATCTGTACCCTTGATGTCGGGGACATCAACCGGGGCGGGCATGAACTCAATCACACCGTCAAGGAGCTTCTGGATGCCCTTGTTCTGATGGGCGGAACCGCAAAAGACCGGAACGCCCTCAGAATGAATGGTGGCCTTGCGGAGAGCTGCCTTGAGCTGATCGATGGAAGGCTCTTCCCCTTCCAGATACATCATCATCAGATCCTCGTCGAAGTCGCAGCACTGCTCAACCAGCTTGGCGTGATACTCCTCTGCCTGCTCCTTGAGCTCATCGCGGATATCGACGATCTCTATCTCCTGTCCCGCGGCGTCCTTGTAGAGGTATTCCTTCATCTCAAAGAGGTCAATGACTCCCTCGAAATAGTCCTCCTTGCCGATGGGAAGCTGAACACAAACGGCATTCTTGCCAAGCTTGGTTCCGATTTCCTTAACGGTATTGAAGAAGTCGGCGCCCATGATGTCCATCTTGTTGACAAAGGCCATACGGGGAACCCCGTAAGTATCCGCCTGACGCCATACGTTCTCGGACTGGGGCTCAACACCGCCCTTGGCATCGAAGACGCCGATGGCGCCGTCCAGGACGCGAAGAGACCGCTCTACCTCAACGGTAAAGTCTACGTGTCCCGGGGTGTCGATGATATTGATCCGGTGCTCAAGCGCGCCCTCCTTCAGCTGGGCCTTCTCCTGAAGGGTCCAGTGGCAGGTGGTCGCCGCCGAAGTAATGGTGATTCCTCTCTCCTGCTCCTGCTCCATCCAGTCCATGGTGGCAGTTCCCTCGTAGGTCTCACCGATCTTATAATTTACACCAGTATAATACAGAATACGCTCCGTCAGCGTGGTCTTACCAGCATCGATATGAGCCATGATTCCGATATTCCTGGTTCTCTCAAGTGGGTATTCTCTTGTAGCCAAGATATATTTCCTCCATACTTATTCGAATTGTCCGCCTCTCATAATGAGTTGCAGTGACTCGCACGGGAAATGTGTCGGTCAGGGGCATTTGCCCGGGCCGCCGCCAAAACAGTCTCTGCCTCCCTGACGCGGACTCTTCGATCAGAGATCCTGCAGCAAAATGCCTGTCCCGCAGACATTCTGCCGCCATAAACAATTGAGTGCCCTGCTTGCGGGCATTTGCCGCCATCAACAGCAGCATATGCCCCGCAGGCATCCGATTGTCCTGAAATCAGAAGCGATAATGCGCGAACGCCTTGTTGGCGTCTGCCATTCTGTGCATCTCTTCCTTACGTTTTACTGCAGCTCCGGTATTATTGGCTGCATCCATGATCTCATTGGCCAGTCTCTCCTCCATGGTCTTCTCACTTCTGTTGCGAGAGAACAGGGTGAGCCAGCGAAGTCCCAGGGCCTGACGGCGATCCGGACGAACCTCAATCGGCACCTGATAGGTGGCGCCGCCGACACGTCTTGCCTTAACCTCAAGTACAGGCATAACGTTGTTCATCGCCTCCTCGAAGACCTCGAGCGCGGGCTTGCCGGACTTCTCCTCGACGCGACTGAAAGCGCCGTAGACGATCTTCTGGGCAATGCCCTTCTTGCCGTCTAACATGATATTGTTCACGAGCTTGGTTACGATCTTGCTGTTATAGATCGGATCTGCAAGCACGTCTCTCTTAATATTGTGACTCTTACGTGGCACGTTACTTCCCTCCTTAATCATTGATAGGATTAATTCATCGGTACTCACATATACATTATGTGTTCATGTCTCATTTATCGCCTTCCTCTTGCAAGGTCGGCTTAGCAAATAAATTTCAACATTAACCATATTGTTGTGAATGTTACTTAATTGATTTTACCGATTACTTCTTCGGCTTCTTAGCGCCATACTTGGAGCGACCCTGCATGCGGTTTGCTACGCCTGCGGTATCCAGAGTACCTCTGATTACGTGATAACGTGTACCGGGAAGATCCTTGACACGGCCACCGCGTACCAGAACTACGCTATGCTCCTGAAGATTGTGCCCCTCTCCGGGAATGTAGCTTGTTACTTCGATTCCGTTCGAGAGACGTACTCTGGCAATCTTACGAAGAGCTGAGTTAGGCTTCTTGGGAGTTGCAGTCTTAACAGCGGTGCACACGCCGCGCTTCTGGGGAGAAGAGTTGGTGACGGCACGCTTCTTAAGAGAGTTGAAACTTCTCTGAAGAGCGGGGGCACCAGACTTCTTTGCAGCAGTCTGTCTTCCCTTTCTTACTAACTGGTTAAATGTTGGCATTTACTTTACCTCCTATGTTATTTGCTCATGCCCACATTTCTAGGCATGCCTTATAATTCTAGTGATGCGGCTATCATTTGTCAAGTTCATATCCCCTCAGTTCCAGGGTGCCGGGTCGTAGTCGTGCCGGGTCGTGGTCACCCAGGGGTCGTCTGTATTCCCTCGGTTCCCAAGGTCGTAGCTTGTCGGGTGAATTGCGTAGCTTGTCGCTTGTCAAGGATCCATAGGCTATCATTCACGCGCCTTCGCCCGAGCTTCAATCCGGCCTGCGAGCGATTTCCTGTCAATCGTAGAGAGTCTCCTGTCCCAGCCTTCGGGCGGCCTCTTCTCCCCTGACATAGGCCACGATGGCCAGTCCAAAGGCAAAGGCGGTTCCCATGGCTCGGCTCATGCAGGTGTCCGCCTGAAAGATAATCCCATGGGAGCCCCTGATTTCAGTCTCCTCTTTGACGGAAATGCTATCGATCCCGATGCCGGCTCTGCGAGCCAGGTCAACCACGGTCAATCCCTCGATCTCCTCGCAGCCGTCTGCGAATAAAATTGCTATAAAGCGACTTAAGCCAGAAAGCGCCTGCGACAAAACCTATTACAAGCAACACAATGAAACCTTTCCGCGAAATAATATGTTTCACAAATTTCTTGTTGTAAAAACATCTAATCCAATCAATCCCCCGAAATATATCAAGAGCAAAATAATCCCTATAGCCACATTTGAAGGATGTTCATCTTCTGGATCGCTATATCCATATCCCTTCGGTCGATTCAATCTAAATAAGAATGCCATTGAAACACACCGGGATTTATACCCGAAAAAGAAATTCATCAACATATTGTTATGCTACACAATAACATATATAAAAACATGGAAATTGACAAACATAGAAAGTCCCGGTCGTAATTCGGCTAACTGTTGTAGTATATATAACTGTTGTCAACTGGCTGAAGTGAAAAGTTTATTCCCACTCTGACCCCCCCCAGGCAAAAGAGGAATTCAGTGTTACACTAATACATAATAACAGGCTCCTGTTCAGGGCGTCCCGTGTTTTTAGAGCATGACAAGCAAGCGGACTTTAGTCGTTGACAAAAAGTGTAGGACTAACTTCCACTTCAAGTATGGGGGTGCGGACATTTTTTTAGACAACCACACCCAACTCCTTTCTATACTGAAGAGGACTGAGCCCTCCGAGTGTTGATTTGATTCGATCTGTGCAGTATCAGCGAATATAACTGTCGATCTCATATTTTAACTCAGCAATCGAACAGCCTTCCCAACTGCGGTTATAGAACATCTCGTTTTTTAGATGTCCGAAGAAGCCTTCACAGGCAGCGTTGTCTGGTGAACAGCCTTTTCTCGACATAGACCTTGTAAGTCCCGCTTCATTAACTATTTTGATCCATTCCGGCCATCGGTAATGACATCCGCGATCTGAATGAATCATGGGTTTCTCTTCTGGATCCAGTGTACTGATAGCATCTCTCAGCATTGCGTTCACCAGATTGGCATTAGGCGAGACTCCCATCCTCCAACTGACAGGCATTCCATCAAAACAGTCAATGACAGGGGACAGATATACCTTCCCGGACGGAATGGAAAACTCCGTGATATCTGTGAGCCACTTTTCATTCGGTTTATCCGCATGAAAATTACGATTGACGAGATTCTCCGGAGCTATGCTAAGTTCACCCTGATAAGAGTTGTATTTACGTCTCCTGCGTATCTTGACAACAAGGGATTCCTCCTTCATGATTCTGCGAACGATCTTTTCAGAAACGATGGTTCCCTTCCGCCTCAGAAGCTGATGGATTTTTCTGTATCCATAAACACACCTGTTGTCCTGAAAAACCTTGATGATTCGACTCCGCAGTTCGCGGTATTTATCATCTGCCCGTAATGCGGCCTTCTGATAATAATAGCTGCTTCTGGGGATTTCCAACTTAAAGCAGAGTTTTGGCAGTGAGTATTTATTCTTCAAGGCGCCGATGATCACTGCCTTCTCTCTGTTCTTGAGAATCGTCTGATCGACGCCGGGGTCTTTTTTTAAGACATTGATTGTCTCCTTCAGGATATCAATCTCCATCTGCATATCAAGCATTTTTTCTTTCAGATCCTCGATATTGTCCGCCGCCTGAAGATCGGAGGAAATCGTTTTCTTTGCTTTTTTCATGTTGAAGCAGGTTCCTTTTTCTCTGTAAGACCGTAGCCATTGATATACAATGGACTCAGTATATCCGATATCTTCTGCTATTGATCTTACAGGCTCGCCATCAATCAGGCAACGAGGAATTGCCTGCTCCTTCAATTCGACTGTTGCTTGCTTATAGTGTCGAACATGTGGCTTAGATAAATACTCCGGATACTTTTCAATCCAGTGATAAAGCATTGGATTTGAAGGATATCCCAGGGTTTGTATGACCGTATTTGCCGAACCCGTTGTGCTATATAATGTCAGTGCGACGATAATCTGCTCCTTGGTGTACCGCATCTGTTCTCACAAGGGTATCATGGTGTCCAGGTTTTTGTCCGCACCCCCTATATATATATTCTCTATTGCCTGACCACTCGTATCGCTCGTATAATATACAATATAAAGAATTATTTCCTCGTGTTATTCAAACTTTCTTACCAATTCAAGAGGAGGGAACTATGAAAAAACGTCTTTTATCAATTCTGCTATCGATTTCTATCACTTTACTCTTTTTACTTCCTTCGCATGCAGCCACGCCAGAGTCTGACTCTAATATTCTATTTACTCCTGAATTAGCAGAATCTACGGCCGAAAAGTTTTCTTCTAATCTAGGGAAAAAATACCATGCGATCTCTACAACAAAAATCTACGCAGCAAATGAACAAGCCATCGGCTACATTGTTAACCTTCAAGATGATAACAATCACACTGGACATATCGTTTTTGATAATACGAAGGACAGTTTGATTTCAGAGTTTTCTTTTGATGAACCATCTATTGGTAGCAAAAATCATATTTCTTCCCCATATATCATTTCTGGCTCTGCTACTTTCGCCCCGCTGGATAGCTCTTTTCATAAAAAAATGAGCTCCACTTGTGGTACGACTAAAACTTACAAAGTCGGACCTTTCACTTATGAAACCAGATCCCCACGTATGTCCGCGAACTCCAATTATTTGTTTCCGTTTGGAAAGCACACAAGTACGTGGGACGACATTTTCGTTCCTGTAAAGACAATATATGAAAACTACAACCTGGTGGGTACAAATCATATATCTGATTTTTACACACTTCCTGAAGATCTTGTCAAAGAGACCACCAAGCATTACGCTTGCGCCGTATCCGCCTCCTACATTTGTGGAAGCTATTACGAGGCTAACTTAGGTTGCATTGATGAATCGCTAAAAGATGAATACATGGATATTTGGGCAAGGACAAAAACTACTGTACGCAGTATTAGAGGCGGAATCACATACGGGACAACGCCCATTACCGATATTACCCCCGGCATTAACTCCTACTTAAAGTCAAAGAATAAATCCGCAAGAGGTACTTATGTTGAATCCCCTTCATACAGTAAATTTACGAAAACAATCGATTCTCATAATATTGCCATGATACACTGTGGAATTAATACAGACGAAGGAAGATCTGGGCACTCTATGGCTGTTGAAGGCTATTGCACTATCGCAAAAAAATATGACCATAGTCAATTACATACTCTTATGGCATGTGATGGATGGGACGGACAAGTAAAATATATAAATCTTGATTATTCATATTTCACTGACTATCAGGGGACCTTCTTCCATGAATAAAAAAAAATTCTTGATAATTTGTATCAGTTTTATCTGTATTATTTTTATCTGCCTTATCTGCATCATAGCCATTCCGAGAAAACCAAAGGCAGAGCCTGACCAATTACAGTCTGGAACATGCTTACTAAGAAGCAAGGGAATTATCCTATCAGTAGATAAAAAAAATAAATTGCTTCGTGTCTCCCCGCTTGATACAACAGGTCGTTCTCTCCTCCCCAAGGGTCAAACGGAACTTACCCTACAATATAATGAGGTGATACTGAATCGCCAGCAGTTAGAGCCTGGGAAGCATATCGAATTCGGTTATTTTGATACGTCGCTGGGTACTTATCCCTTGCGGGTATATCGTTTGGAAATCCTGTATTGAAAATCTTTCATCTTCTTGTCTTTCATAATTCAAAAGAGGGGCGGCCGGGAAATAAAAGTCATTTCCCGGCCGCCCCTCGGCTCATATCTTCTTATGAAATAAGGTCAGATGACTGACCTGCGCCAATGGCTCACTCGGCGTCAGCGCCAAGCAGCTCACTCTTGCTCTCGTCCGGGATCTCCTCCTCAGCCATATAGTCGCTGTTCATGGGAACATCCGAGTAGATCTTCATGCCGGTTCCGGCAGGAATCAGCTTGCCGATGATAACGTTCTCCTTGAGTCCGCGCAGGCTGTCAACCTTGCCCTTGGTCGCCGCGTCTGTAAGAACCCTGGTCGTCTCCTGGAAGGAAGCCGCGGACAGCCAGGAATCCGTTGCCAGAGCGGCCTTGGTGATACCGAGGAGCTCCTGCTCACCGACGGCAAGCTCCTTGCCCTCATTCTCAAGTTCTTCATTGGTGTCGACAAAATCCAGGCGGTCAACACGCTCGCCGGGCAGGAAATCAGACTGACCGGGATCCTCAACCGTGATCTTCTTGAGCATCTGGCGGACGATCACCTCGATGTGCTTGTCATTGATGTCTACGCCCTGCAGACGGTATACTCGCTGCACTTCCTGGAGCATGTATTCCTGCAGTGACTTTACGCCCTTGATCTTAATAATGTCGTGGGGGTTGACAGAGCCCTCGGTCAGAGGATCGCCGGCCTCCACTTCATCGCCGTCCAGGACTTTGATACGGGAGCCATAGGGGATCAGATAGGCCTTCTCCTCTCCTGTCTTGCGATTGGAGATGATGATCTCGCGCTTCTTCTTATCCTCCCGCATGGTCGCGGTACCTGCGATCTCCGTGACAATGGCGACACCCTTGGGCTTACGGGCCTCAAAGATCTCCTCGACACGGGGAAGACCCTGGGTGATATCACCGCCGGCCACACCGCCGGTATGGAAGGTTCTCATCGTCAGCTGCGTACCGGGCTCCCCGATGGACTGAGCCGCGATGATCCCGATGGCCTCTCCGACCTGAACAGCCTGCCCGGTCGCCATATTGGCTCCGTAGCACTTCGCGCAGACTCCGTGATGCGTGCGGCAGGACAGAATGGTACGGATCTTGATTCTGGCCTTGACATTGCCGGCAATCGGCTTGCCATCCTCGTCGACACCGTTCTCGCAGATTGCGTGAGCGCGGCGCGGCGTGATCATGTGGTTGGCCTTGACGATGATATTGCCGTCAAGGTCGCGGATCTCATTGACGGAGAAGCGGCCGGTAATACGGTCTTCGAGGCTCTCAATCTCCTCTTTGCCGTCCATGAAGGCGGACACGTACATGCCGGGGATCTCGCGATCATGGCCTGCGTTGCAGTCGGCCTCACGGACAATCATCTCCTGAGATACATCCACCAGACGTCTGGTCAGATATCCTGAATCCGCGGTACGCAGAGCGGTATCCGACAGACCCTTGCGGGCGCCGTGGGCTGAGATGAAGTACTCTAGGACATCAAGGCCCTCACGGAAGTTGGACTTGATGGGTAGCTCAATGGCCCGTCCTGACGTATCGGCCATCAGACCGCGCATGCCGGCCAGCTGCTTGATCTGCTGGTTTGAGCCACGGGCTCCGGAATCAGCCATCATAAAGATATTATTGTACTGATCCAGATCGTCCAGCAGGGCGTCTGTCAGCTGTTTATCCGTCTGCGTCCAGGTCTGGATCACTTCCTTATAGCGCTCTTCATCTGTGATCAGACCGCGCTTGTAGTTGCGGGTGATCTTCGCGACCGTCTCCTCTGCCTCCTCGATCATGGCGGGCTTCTCGTCCGGGATGGTCATATCGGAGACGGATACTGTCATTCCTGCCAGTGTGGAGTACCTGTAGCCCATCGCCTTGATGGAGTCAAGAACTTCAGCCGTCCTTGTCGCCCCATGGGTATTGATGACCTTCTCCAGGATTTTCTTCAGCTGTTTCTTGCCGACCATGAAATCAACTTCCAGCTGCAGGTAGTCGTCGTCGCTCTTTCGATCGACGAATCCCAGATCCTGCGGAAGAATCTCGTTGAAGACCAAGCGCCCCAGCGTGGTCTCGATCTCGCCGGTGTGCTTTCTCCCATCGGGCAGGTCAACCGTGCGGCGAACCCAGATTCTGGAATGGTAGTTGATAACCTTGTTCTCGAAGGCCAAAAGCGCCTCGTTGACGCTCGCGAAATGCTTGCCCTGGCCGGGCTCTCCCTCGCGCTCCTGGGTCAGATAGTAAATACCCAGAACCATATCCTGTGAGGGAACGGCCACGGGTCCGCCATCTGACGGCTTCAGAAGGTTATTGGGAGAGAGCAGCATGAAACGGCACTCCGCCTGCGCTTCCTCCGTCAGAGGCAGATGAATCGCCATCTGGTCTCCATCGAAGTCGGCATTGAAGGCAGTACATACCAGAGGATGCAGCTTGATCGCCTTGCCCTCAACCAGAATGGGCTCAAAGGCCTGGATTCCGAGACGATGGAGGGTAGGCGCGCGGTTCAGCATCACGGGATGATTGCGGATGACATCCTCCAGAACATCCCAAACCTCATCCTGCTGCTGCTCGACCATCTTCTTGGCCGCCTTGATATTGCTCGCGGAGCCTCTCTGAACCAGAACCTTCATGACAAAGGGCTTGAAGAGCTCCAGCGCCATCTCCTTGGGAACGCCGCACTGGTAGATCTTTAATTCGGGTCCGACCACAATAACGGAACGGCCGGAGTAGTCCACACGCTTGCCCAAGAGGTTCTGGCGGAAGCGGCCGGACTTGCCCTTGAGCATGTCAGACAGAGACTTCAGAGCCCTGTTTCCGGGTCCTGTCACAGGTCTTCCCCTTCTGCCATTATCGATCAGAGCGTCTACCGCTTCCTGCAGCATCCGCTTCTCATTGCGGACGATAATATCCGGAGCTCCCAGCTCAAGCAGACGACGCAGGCGATTATTGCGGTTGATAATTCTCCGGTAGAGATCATTCAGATCAGAGGTTGCGAAACGACCGCCGTCCAGTTGAACCATAGGGCGCAGATCCGGTGGGATCACGGGAACGACGTTCAGAATCATCCAGGTGGGATCATTGCCGGACTCTAAGAAAGCATTCACGCACTCAAGTCTCTTTAAAGTGTGCGCTCTCTTCTGGCCGGAGGCATTCTCCAGCTCCGCAGACAGGCTCTCAGATTCCTTGGCCAGATCGACCTCAGACAGAAGCTCCTGAATCGCCTCTGCTCCCATGCCGACCTTGAATCCCTCGCCATACTTCTCCCGCGCCTCAGCATACTCATTCTCAGTCAGAACCTGCTTATAGGAGAGGTTGGAATCAGCGGGATCCAGCACGATGTAATTCGCGAAATAGAGGACGCGCTCCAGGGTTCTGGGCGACAGATCCAGCATCAGCCCCATGCGTGAGGGAATCCCCTTAAAGTACCAGATATGCGATACCGGGGCGGCCAGCTCAATATGTCCCATGCGCTCACGGCGGACAGAGGCCTTGGTGACCTCAACGCCACAGCGGTCGCAGATCACTCCCTTATAGCGGATCTTCTTGTATTTGCCGCAGTGACACTCCCAGTCCTTGGTCGGTCCGAAGATCTTCTCGCAGAAGAGTCCGTCCTTCTCCGGCTTGAGCGTTCTGTAGTTGATGGTCTCCGGCTTCTTCACCTCGCCGCGGGACCACTGACGAATCTTCTCGGGAGAAGCCAGTCCAATCTTAATCGCACTGAATTCCGCCGCTTTGTTCGTGGATTTCTTCATATCTTCAGGCATTTATGGATCTCCCTTCTGATCAATCTTCGTCGCCGAAGTCCTCCTCGGCATCCTGGATGTCTCCGTCCGTATCCTGATCCTCGGAATCTACCAATTCCTCGCTCTCCGCGTCAAACTCCTGCTTGGTGAAGCCGTGCCGACCGAAGTTCTCAACATTCTCGAAGGCTGCGTAGCGCGTGTCATCAGAGCCGTCAATTAAGGCCCTGATCTCGTCGCTGTTCGCGTCGGCATTCTCCGCAGATCCCAAAGCCTCTGCCTTCTCCCTGTTTTTGGCATTGCGCTCCTCCCGGGAGATAAGAGCATTGATATTGGTATTGCCGTACTCCGTCGACTCCATCAGCTTCACTTCTCTGCCGCTGTCATCAAGGACATTGACGTCGAGCGCCAGAGCCTGCAGTTCCTTGAGCATAACCTTGAAGGACTCCGGCGTTCCCGGATCGGGAATGTTCTCTCCCTTGATGATGGCCTCGTAGGTCTTAACGCGGCCGACAACATCATCCGACTTGACGGTCAGAATCTCCTGCAGCGTATGGGCCGCTCCATAGGCCTCCAGGGCCCAGACCTCCATCTCTCCGAATCTCTGACCGCCGAACTGAGCCTTGCCGCCCAGAGGCTGCTGGGTTACCAGGGAGTAGGGACCGGTAGAACGCGCGTGAATCTTGTCGTCGACCAGGTGATGCAACTTCAGATAGTGCATGTGTCCGATGGTCGTGGGCCCGTCAAAGGGCTGACCGGTACGGCCGTCGCGCAGCTGAACCTTGCCGTCCCTGGAGATGGGAACTCCCTTCCACAGGGCTCTGTGGCCGCGGTTCTCAGAGAGATAATCCATGGTCTTCTGATCCAGGATCTCCTGGTACTTGTTCTTGAAGTCCTCCCAGGGCTCATTGACATAGTCGTTGGCCATTTCCAGCGTATCTCCGATCTCGCGCTCGCTCGCGCCGTCGAAGACAGGCGTCTCAATATTGAGGCCGAGGGCCTTGGCGGCCAGGCTCAGATGGATCTCCAGGACCTGTCCGATATTCATACGCGAGGGCACGCCCAGGGGATTCAAGACGATGTCCAGGGGACGGCCGTTGGGAAGGAAGGGCATATCCTCGACAGGGAGAACGCGGGATACGACACCCTTATTTCCATGTCGTCCGGCCATCTTATCGCCGGGGCCGATCTTGCGTTTCTGCGCGATGTAAATGCGGACCGCCTTGTTGACGCCGGGATTCAGCTCGTCGCCATTCTCCCTTGTAAAGATCTTGGCGTCTACAACAATCCCATACTCACCGTGCGGAACCTTCAGAGAGGTATCTCTCACCTCTCTTGCCTTCTCTCCGAAAATAGCGCGAAGCAGCTTCTCTTCCGCCGTCAGCTCTGTCTCTCCCTTGGGAGTAACCTTTCCCACCAGAATATCACCGGAGCGAACTTCCGCGCCGATGCGAATGATACCGTTCTCATCCAGATCCTTGAGGGCCTCATCTCCGACGCCGGGAACATCTCTTGTAATCTCTTCCGGTCCCAGCTTCGTGTCACGGGACTCCGTCTCATATTCCTCGATATGGATGGATGTGTAGACATCGTTCTCGACCAGGTTCTCTGACAGAAGAACCGCGTCCTCGTAGTTATACCCCTCCCAGGTCATGAAACCGATCAGGGGGTTCTTGCCGAGAGCCAGCTCTCCCCGCGATGTGGAGGGTCCGTCAGCGATTACCTCGCCGGCCTCGACGCGGTCGCCCTTGAAGACGATGGGTCGCTGATTATAGCAGTTGGACTGGTTCGACCGCTCAAACTTGGTCAGGAGATACTCATCTCTTCCACCGTCATCCGTCTTGATAATAATGCGATTGGACTCGGCCGCCTCAACGGTTCCCGCCGCTCGGGCCAAAACACAGACCCCGGAATCGACTGCCGTCTTTGGCTCCATACCGGTGCCGACAACCGGAGCCTCTGTCGTCAGAAGAGGCACTGCCTGCCGCTGCATGTTGGATCCCATGAGGGCGCGGTTCGCGTCGTCGTTCTGAAGGAAGGGGATCAGAGCCGTCGCAACAGAGAATACCATACGGGGAGAAACGTCCATATAGTCAAAGGCTCCCCGGTCATAAGTCTGGGTCTCATCGCGGAAACGGCCGGATACCTGCTTGTGGACAAAATGTCCGTCCGCGTCCAGGGGCTCATTCGCCTGAGCCACGTGGTAATTATCCTCCTCATCGGCCGCCATGTAGACAACCTCTTCGGTGACACGCGGATTGTCCGCGTCGGATTTGTCGATCACACGGTAAGGCGCCTCGATAAATCCGTACTCATTGATGCGGGCATAGGAAGCCAGCGAATTGATCAGACCGATATTGGGTCCCTCAGGAGTCTCGACCGGGCACATACGGCCATAGTGGGTATAGTGTACGTCTCGAACCTCGAATCCGGCGCGGTCTCTTGAGAGTCCGCCGGGGCCAAGGGCAGAGAGGCGCCTCTTATGGGTCAGCTCGCCCAGAGGATTGTTCTGATCCATGAACTGTGACAGCTGTGAGGAGCCGAAGAACTCCTTGACCGCTGCCGTCACGGGCTTAATGTTGATCAGGCTCTGCGGGCTGATCGTCTCGACATCCTGGGTTGACATGCGCTCACGGACCACGCGCTCCATGCGTGACAGGCCGATCCGATACTGGTTCTGGAGGAGCTCTCCGACCGCGCGGATACGGCGATTGCCCAGATGATCGATGTCGTCGTCATTGCCGAGTCCATACTCCAGATGCATGTTGTAGTTGATCGAGGCAAAGATATCGTCTCTTGTAATATGTCTCGGAATCAGGTCATGCGCATCGCGCCGGATCGCCTCCAGCAGATCCTCCCTGTTGGGATTTTCCCGCATCAGCTGCTCCAGGACAGGATAGTAGACCTTCTCATTGATTCCATAGGCCCTGGGGTCGTCGATATCCACATGCGCCCTGATATCGACCATGAGGTTGGACAGGACCTTCACATTGCGGGTCTCTGTCTGAATCCAAACGAAGGGAACACCGGCATTCTGGATTCGATCCGCCAGCTCCTGGTCAACCCTGCTGCCCGCCGAAGCCAGGATCTCACCAGTCGACTGATCCACCACATCTTCCGCCAGAACCTGCTTATTGATCCGCTTGCGCAGGGCCAGCTTCTTATTAAACTTGTAGCGGCCAACCTTGGCCAGATCATAGCGTCTAGGATCAAAGAACATCCCGCTGATCAGACTCTCCGCAGACTCGACCGTCAGAGGCTCACCGGGGCGGATTTTCTTGTAGAGCTCCAGAAGGCCGCCCTCGTAAGAGCCCTGGGGCGCCTGTTCCGTAATGGAAGTGTCTTTCTCAAAGGAGGCCAGAATCTTAGGCTCCTCACCGAACATCTCGATAATCTCCTGGTTGCTGCCCAGTCCCAGAGCTCGAATCAGAACCGTGATCGGAACCTTGCGGGTGCGGTCAACGCGAACATAGAAGACGTCGTTGGAATCCGTCTCATACTCCAGCCAGGCTCCGCGATTGGGAATGACAGTCGCGGTAAAGAGCTCCTTGCCGATTTTGTCATGGTCAATTCCGTAGTAGATACCGGGCGAGCGGACCAGCTGAGATACAATGACGCGCTCCGCGCCGTTGATGACAAATGTACCCGTCTCCGTCATCAGAGGAAGGTCCCCCATGAAGATCTCATGTTCGTTGATCTCGTCGGTCTCCTTATTATAGAGGCGAACCTTTACCTTAAGAGGAGCAGAGTATGTGGTGTCCCTGGCCTTGCATTCCGGAATGGTGTATTTGATCTCATCGGTACACAGGCGGAAACCCACGAACTCCAAGCTCAAATGGCCGCTGAAATCCGAGATGGGGGAGATATCATCGAACGCCTCCTTCATGCCCTCATCGAGAAACCACTTGTAGGAGTCTCTCTGAACTGCAATGAAATTTGGCATCTCAAGAACTTCCTTGGAGCGCTTATAGCTCATGCGGACTCCCTTGCCGGATTTCACCAGATGTACTCTGTTCTTCTCCATTGACGTTTCACCTCTCGTTCAATCTTCGCATCCCGCAGAAGGCCACAGAAGGCCGCAAAAAGCTGCAGAAAGCTGCTGTGATAGGTTCCTGTAAAAGGGCGCAATATGCCTATTGCGCCACAATAGTGCAACCTACATACTACTACGGCTTATCAAGGCCTGTCAACCGGCAATTTTCGACCAGTTTTCCGGCGATTTTTCGGTCAGACTTCCGGCACGTCAATTTTCGACCTGAGAAGCAAGCAAGTAAATCAGGGAGAAGCATCAGAAAAGCCACCAGAAAAAGGGTACTCCCTTCCATCAAAAAAGCCGCAGCCCACACGCGGTGAACTGCAGCCCTTTCTCTGCATAGGAACGGGATCTCCGGCAGACATCTGCTCCGTCCCCTGTGTCGAATGATAGAAGTGAAGCCTCTTACTTAAGGGTAACCGTAGCGCCCTCAGCCTCGAACTTCGTCTTGAGCTCCTCAGCCTCTTCCTTGGAAACGCCCTCCTTGAGCACCTTGGGAGCTGCCTCAACAGCCTCCTTAGCCTCCTTGAGACCAAGACCCAGAGCATCACGGACAACCTTGATGACCTTGATCTTATTGGCGCCGATAGAAGTCAGCTCTACATCGAACTCTGTCTTCTCCTCAGCGGCCGCGCCGGCAGCGCCGCCAGCTGCGACAACAACGCCAGCCGCTGCGGATACACCGAACTCCTCCTCGCAAGCCTTAACAAGATCGTTAAGCTCGAGCACAGAAAGCTCCTTGATCGCCTCGATAAACTCTTCCGTCGTTAACTTAGCCATTTTTATTTCCTCCATAAATATTGATGATCACAGTATTTTCTGATTCAAAGCGCACGCATCAACGCGCAATTACTCTGCAGGGGTCTCCGCTGCTGCCTGAGCGGGCTCTTCTGCGGGAGCTTCGGCTGCTGCCTCAGCGGGCTCTTCGGCGGGAGCCTCCGCTGCTGCCTCAGCGGGCTCTTCTGCAGGAGTCTCGGCTGCTGCCTCAGCAGGCTCTTCGGCAACTGCCTCGCCGCCCTTCTCCGCGATCTGATTGAGAACGCGGGCCAGGTTGGTGACAGGAGCCTGGAAGCTGCCCAGCAATCTGGAGATGAGCTCGTCTCTTGAAGGTACGGACGCGATTGCCTGAATCTCCTCCGCGTCGCAGAACTTGCCCTCGACAACGCCGGCCTTCAGCTCAAGCTTGGGAGCCTTCTTGGCGAAGTTGGCAAGTACGCGCGCGGCGGCGGTTGCGTCGTCCCTGGAGATCGCGATCGCGTTGGGTCCCTCGAGAGCATCTGCCAGGCCCGCGAAATCAGTATCCTTGATCGCGAATCTGACCATGGTGTTCTTGTAGACCTTGTAAGTAACGCCCGCTTCTCTCAGGTCCTTACGCAGCTCAGTATCTTCAGCGACCGTCAAGCCACGGTAATCAACCACAACAACAGAAGCTGCGTCCTGAATGCTGTCGGCGATTTCCTGAACGATCGGCTGTTTTAACTCTACTTTTGCCATGTATTGGTTTCCTCCTTATTAGATTTCAACTTGCGACATAAACCGAAAAACCTCACCGTCCTAAGACAGTGAGGCAGATGATCCTACGTATCACAGACAGGCTGTGTTCGTCGTCCTCCTCGGCAGGTCGATCTACGTTACGCCTTGCGGCACCTGCTGTCTTCGGTAAAGATGCTTACGCATTATAACTGGAATTGTATATGGTGTCAATCCTCAGGCAAACTGTGTCGTGTTTACCTTGACGCCGGCCCCCATGGTAGGCGCAAGAGTCACACTCTTCAGATACTGACCCTTCAGGCTTGAGGGTCTTGCCTTGACGATTGCGTCCATTAAGCTCTGGAAGTTGTCCGCTAACTGCTCATCGGTGAAGGAAGCCTTCCCGATCGGCACGTGAATAATATTGGCCTTGTCAAGGCGGTACTCGATCTTACCTGCCTTGATGTCGTTGACTGCCTTGGTGACATCCATCGTAACGGTTCCGGCCTTGGGGTTTGGCATTAAACCCTTTGGTCCGAGGACACGGCCGAGACGTCCTACAACGCCCATCATGTCCGGGGTAGCTACAACAACGTCGAAATCGAGCCATCCCTCGTTCTGGATCCTGGGGAGCAGGTCCTCAGCTCCAACGAAATCAGCTCCTGCGGCTGTCGCTTCCTCAGCCTTGTCACCCTTGGCAAATACCAGGACGCGAACGGTCTTGCCGGTACCGTGGGGGAGTACAACCGCTCCACGGATCTGCTGCTCCGCGTGACGACCGTCACAACCGGTGCGGATGTGAACTTCAATGGTCTCATCGAACTTGGCGGTCGCGTTCTTCTTAACCTGGCTGATCGCCTCCGCCTTATCAAGCTCTACCGTCTTATCGTAGCTCTTGACGGCCTCCTGATATCTCTTACCTCTCTTCATGATTACCTCCTGTGGTAGTAGCGGGAGAAGATCCCCTCCCACAAATTCTCTTGTAAAGACAGCAAACCGCTTTCCTTCAATCTGCCGTCATCCCCTGGTTATAAAACTGCCCTCCGGCCTCTTATGACCCGCGACTTAGCCGCGAACCAAACGGGGGTCAGTCAACAATCTCAATTCCCATACTGCGCGCGGTACCCGCGATCATAGACATTGCAGCCTCAATATCCGCAGCGTTCAGATCGGGCATCTTGGTCTCAGCGATCTCCTGAACCTGCGCCCTGGTGATCTTGGCGACCTTGTTCTTGTTGGGCTCGCCGGACGCCTTCGCGATTCCGCAGGCCTTCTTGATCATGACCGCAGCCGGAGGGGTCTTGGTGATAAATGAGAAACTTCTGTCAGTGTAGACAGTGATAACAACGGGGACGATGGTATCACCCATGTTCGCTGTCTTCGCGTTGAACTGCTTGGTGAACTCTACAATGTTCACTCCGTGCTGACCAAGCGCGGGTCCTACGGGGGGGGCAGGGGTTGCCTTGCCCGCGGGGATCTGAAGCTTGATATATCCTTCAATTTTCTTTGCCATTTTGGAAATGCCTCCTTAATTCATTTTCTGAACGTCCGTGAAACTGATTTCAACCGGCGTCTCACGGCCAAAGAGCTCAACGTTAATGGTGAGACTCTGTTTATTGGGGTTCATCGCCTGAACGACACCGACCGTATCCTTCCAGGCGCCTCCGATCACGCTGACCGTATCGCCAACGCCGAAGTCGACCTCAATATTTTCGGTATGAATTCCCATCTTGCTCATTTCTCTCTCAGTCAGAGGGACAGGATCGGATCCGGGGCCGACAAAGCCGGTCGCGCCTCTGGTGTTGCGTACGACATACCAGGTATCGTCATTCATATACATGTTGATCAGAACATAGCCGGGAAAAATCTTCTTGGAGACAGTCTTGCGGACGCCGTTCTTCACTTCTACGACATCCTGCATGGGGACCATAACCTCGAGGATCTGATCTTGCAGATGACGGTTCGCTACCGTCTTCTCAATATCAGCCTTCACCTTGTTCTCATACCCCGAATAGGTGTGTGCCACATACCAGTGTGGTTCCGTATCGTGCCGAGTTGCCAATTCTCTCCTCCTTGTACAGCCTTACAGCTATCACTTCAGATTGAAATTCACCAGAAAATTAAGCCCGAAGTGGACAACGAAATCGACAGCCACAATAATTGCGGCAGTGATAACGCTGGTCACAACGACCGCTACCGATTCTCTGGACACCTGGTTGATTGAGGGCCATGTAATCTTAGAGAATTCATGCTTGATTCCTGTCCAAAAACCGGTCTTGGACTTTGATTCATTTGCCATAGCGTCTCCTAGCTGAGATTATTTTGTCTCTTTGTGCAGAGTGTGTCTCTTGCAGAAGGGGCAATACTTCTTGGTCTCAACACGATCGGGATGCGTCTTCTTATCCTTGGTCGTGTTGTAGTTCCGTCTCTGGCATTCTGTGCATGCCAATGTTATTCTTGTGCGCACAACTTCTACCTCCAATTTCATTAAGAGTATGCTGTCGCGTCAATTCCTGTCCTTCGGGCGGAAAGTACCCGAAAATAGACATAAAAAAAAGACGCTCTTCCATCGCCAAAATAATATAGCATAGAGGGGAAAGCCGCGTCAATCTATTTCTGCCGGGGAGGCGGGGAAGCTCCCCATTCAAAATTGAAAAAAGAAAGGCTTCGTATATAATGAAGACAATCATATGACTAGAGAAGAGGTGCCCTATGTTTCAGATTGACTTTACACAGCCGATACATGTCCATTTCATTGGCATCGGCGGCATCAGCATGAGCGGTTTGGCTGAGATCCTGCTGGACCGTCACTTCACGGTTTCCGGCTCCGACCGGTCTCCCTCCGCGATCACAGAACACCTGTCTTCCCTGGGCGCGAAGATTGCCTGTCCCCAGTCCGCCGCCAATGTCACGGACGACATCGACTGCTTCGTCTACACGGCCGCCATCTCCCCGGATAACCCCGAATGGATTGCCGCAAGCGCCAGCAAAAAGCCCATGCTGACCCGGGCCCAGCTCCTGGGACAGATCATGAGCCACTACCCGGAGTCCATCGCCATCGCGGGAACGCACGGCAAGACCACAAGCACATCCATGATGTCCATGCTCCTTTTAGAGTCCGATCAGAAGCCCACCATCTCTGTCGGCGGTATCTTAGACGCCATCCACTCCAATGTCCATGTGGGAAACTCTGACCGTTTCGTCGCCGAGGCCTGCGAATACACCAACTCCTTTTTGGAGTTTTACCCCAAGTACAGTGTCATCTTAAACATTGAGGCAGAACATCTGGACTTCTTCAAGGATTTGGACGATATCCGCCGCTCCTTTAAGCGCTTTGCCGAGAACACGGCCGACAAGGGTCTGCTCGTCATCAACGGTGAAATCAATGACTGGCAGTCTCTGGTCGCCGACGTCAAATCCGATGTGCAGACCTATGGTTTCGACGACAGCTGCGACTGGTATCCCAGCCAGATCAGTTATGATCACTTCGGCTGTGCCAGCTTCATTCCCCATTTTCGCCAGCAGACCCTTCCTCTGATCCGGCTGCATGTGCCGGGCCGCCATAACATCGGCAACGCCCTCTCCGTCCTGGCGGTCGCTCACCGCATGGGCCTGAGCGAAGAAGAGATCCGGGAGGGCTTTGCCAAGTTCCACGGAGCAGACCGCCGCTTCCAATATAAGGGAAAATTCCATGGGGCTACCGTCATCGACGATTACGCCCACCACCCCACAGAGATCCGCGCCTCATTAGCAGCCGCCAAGAACTATCCGCACAAGCGCATTGTCGTCGTATTCCAGCCCCACACCTATACCAGAACCAAGGCCTTCTTAGAGGACTTTGCCGACGCCCTTTCCGCCGCGGACCAGGTCATCCTGGCCGATATCTATGCGGCCAGAGAACAGGATATTTACGGCGTCAGCTCCCTGGATATCAAGAAACGGCTGGACGCCGCCGGCGTCGACTGTCTCTATTTTCCTTCTTTCGAGGAAATTGAGGACTATCTGAAGAAAAATTCTATCGACGGGGACCTGTTGATAACCATGGGGGCCGGAAATGTCGTGCAGATTGGAGAGGACTTGCTCCGCTAAGACTTATCCACCTCTTCCACACCTGTCTGTCTCTTTTTATTCACAGCCGGTGTGGATTTTTTTGCCCCTGTCCATAGGCTTTTTAGGCATTTATCCACATACGCACAATTGGAGCGGAGCCTCTTTCTTCCGGGCTCTGCGCCTTTTTCACCGCCTGTCTCTATGGTATAATCGCAGGCGTGTTTCAAGGAAAAAAGGGAAGTTATCATGTCAGATGTGAAGATCCATACCAGCGACGGCAGGCAGGTGACCTGCGTTCCAAACGCGTTTATTGACCGCTATATGAGGGATGCCAACGGGGAGTATGTCAAGGTCTACCTCTATCTTCTCCGCTGTCTGGAGGACCGCCATATGGATCTGTCTCTGCCAAGCATTGCCGACCATCTGGATCTGACGGAGAAGGATGTGCGCCGGGCCCTCTCTTACTGGGAGTCCGTCCTGATCCTGCGCCTGGAGTACAACGCGAAGGATCAGCTGACTGGGATCTGCATGCTCAATCTCCAGGAGAAAGAGAATGTCCTTTTCGACGCAGACAGAATGTCAGACCCTGTCGCCCCTGTGATCGATCCTGGTACGGGAAAGTATCCTTCCATCAATGATCGGCCTGCCTACAGCCCCGAGCAGATCAATGCCTTCTCCGCGGATGAAAGTGTCCGCGAGCTCCTCTATGTCGCTCAGACTTACTTCGGCAGGCCCCTGACCCACAAGGAGATTGAGACCATTCTCTATTGGAAGGACAGCCTTCACTTCTCTTCCGAGCTGATCGAATACCTGATTGAATACTGTATTGATAACAATCATTCCTCCATCTACTATATGGATCGGATCGCTCTCTCCTGGGCTGAGAAGAAGATCCTCGATCCCCAGGAGGCCAAGAAGCAGAACGAGATCCGCTCTTCTGTCTACCGGACCGTGATGAATGAGTTCGGCATCAAAAATCGCTCCATGGCCGCCAGTGAGCAGGAGCATCTGCAGCATTGGGTCTGTGACCTCAAATTCGACGAGGAAATTGTGGCGGAAGCCTGCCGCAGAACCATTTCCAATATTTCCAGACCCAGCTTCGAGTATGCCAACAGCATCTTAAACAGCTGGTACCGCCAGGGCGTATCCAGCCGCGCTGACATCATGCAGCTGAACGCAAGGTACATGGAACAGAAGAAGACCTCCTCTGACAGCCAAAAGACCGGCGGACAGACGCAGGCCGGCGGCGGGCAGACAGCCGCCAGCAAGAAGAACCGCTTCCATAACTTCTCCCAGGGAAACTACGATATCGCAGCTTTAGAAGACGCCCTGATCAAGAACTGAGGATCCTATGCCACTGACCAACACACAGTATGACCAGCTGATGCGGGAATACCAGCAGAAACAGTTCCGCAATCAGCGCATCATCGATGCCAGACAAGCTGAGCTCTACAAGAAGCTTCCCCTCCTGCGTGATCTGGACGAGCAGATCCGCTCTGTCAGCATGCAGGCAGCCCGCGCCAGAATCAAAAAAAACGGGGAGACGGACGGGGAGACAGATTCGGAGAACTCCCCCTCTAAATCGGCATTGCATGAGCAAATCAAAGACCTCTGCCGACAGAAAATACAGACGATGGAGGAGGCCGGCTATCCCTCCGATTACCTGGTCCCACCCTATGATTGCCCTGACTGTCAGGACACCGGCTATATCAATGGCCGGCGCTGCCACTGTTTTAAGCAGGCGGCGATTGATCTGATCTATACCCAGTCCAATCTGACCGACCGCTTTCAGAGTGAGAATTTTGACCTCTTCCGGCTCGACTATTACTCCAGAGAGCAAATTGACCCCAGAAGCGGCAAATCTTCCTACGAAATTGCCAAAGAGGCCCTTGCTTTCTGCCATTCTTATGTGGACAATTTCGACAGAGATGGTGGTAACCTAATGCTGATCGGTATGCCCGGCATAGGAAAGACCTTTCTGTCCAACTGCATCGCTAACGCGCTCATGCAAAAGGGGCACTCGGTAATCTACTTCACCGCCTTCCAATTGCTCAAGGCCTTTGAAGCTTCCACCTTCCGCCACGACGAGGAGGCCGGCAGGGAATCCGATAACATTTTCAGCTGTGACCTGCTGATCATCGACGATCTCGGCACGGAGATGAATAATTCCTTCACCAACTCCAAGTTCTTTGAGGTGGTCAACGAGCGCCTCCTGCGGAAGAAATCCACCGTGATTTCCTCCAACCTGGATATGGGTCAACTGCGGGATACCTATTCGGACCGCGTCTACTCCCGCCTGGCCAGCAATTATTCTTTCATCCGGCTCTACGGACAGGATATCCGTGTCCTTAAGAAAATAGAGCAATCGTAAACCCAACAATAAGGAGAGCAAAATGCCAAATGACAAGCTGTTACTGGAGAGCAACCCGGTCGCACCCCTGGGAGTCATCCCCCTCAAGAGCTGCACTGATATCGGAGACCGGATCAACCGCTGGCTGACCACCTGGCGCCAGGAGAGGGATTCAGAGCGCGCCAACAGCAATGAAGAACCCGTCTACACGGAGGGAAGCTATATTGTCAAAGCTCACACCCCCCGCTTCGGCTCCGGTGAAGCCAAGGGTACCATCGAGCAATCCGTGCGCGGCTTAGACCTCTATATCATGGTCGACGTCACCAACCACAGTCTGACTTACGACATGTGCGGCGAGTGCAACCACATGTCTCCCGATGACCACTACTCTGATTTAAAGCGTATCATCGCCGCAGTTGAGGGCAAGGCTCATCGCATCACAGTCATTATGCCCTTCCTCTACGAGGGCAGGCAGCACCGCCGCTCCTCCAGAGAATCCTTAGACTGCGCGCTGGCCTTACAGGAGCTGGTCTCCATGGGCGTCGACAATATCATCACCTTCGACGCGCACGATCCCAGGGTTCAGAACGCCATCCCCTTGCACGGCTTTGACACCGTGACCTGCGCATATCAGTTCATCAAGGGAATTTGCCATAACTGCGATGACCTCAAGCTGGACAATGATCATCTGATGATCATCTCCCCCGATGAAGGCGGCACCCAGCGCGCCGTCTACATCGCCTCTATCCTGGGCGTTGAGATGGGCATGTTCTACAAGCGCCGTGACTACTCCAGGATCGTCGACGGCCGCAACCCCATCGTAGCCCACGAATTCCTGGGCGCTCCCGTCGAGGGCAAGGATGTCTGGATCGTCGACGACATGATCGCTTCCGGCGAGTCCATGATTGATGTCGCCTCTGAGCTCAAGCGCCGCGGGGCGAACCGGATCTTCGTCATCGCCACCTTCGGCCTCTTCACCAAGGGTATGGCCAGATTCGACAAGGCCATCGCGGACGGGATCATCTACAAGGTCGTCACCACCAATCTGGTGTACCAGAGCGCAGAGCTCCTCTCCCGCGACTACTACATCAGCTGCGGAATGAGCAAGTACATCGCCTATATCATCGACACCTTGAATCACGACAATTCCATCGCCAGACTCCTGGATCCCTATGACCGAATCCAGAGACTGGTAAGCAAGTACAAGGAGGAGCACAAAGAGGCATAAGGATCTATCCGGCCGGATCAGAGAAACCTTCTAATCACAGGGTGCTATTTCCTGTGTATTCGTCTGTCTAACAATAAGAACCAGCTACTATATCACGCATACTTTCCTCCGGGAAAGGCGAAATATAGTAGTTGGTTCTCTGTTTTTAGATAATCATGCATGCCGCAGATCGCATGCTCATACAGATATTTCTGCCCTTTGTCCCCTCCGGGGAGGCCTGCTCTGTACGATGAAAACTAGAAATGATCTTCGTATCTTGCACAAAATTCCTATAGGTATCCAGATCTCCAATAACTGTCGCATAATTTTCGGACAGAACAAGCGCCTGCCCCTGATCCTCATAGAGATTCCTGACCGAAAGTCAGCACATTATCAGAATCTATTCTCTTTGGCTCCTTGCCAATCATATGTTTGATCTGATCCAAAGCGAAGATGGAATACTCGCGAAGAATGCATTTCATTGTGCCACTGTCTACATCTCTACAATAAATGTTTACTTCCGCGTCAGCCTGTGTCCTCCATGCAGGCCGCGCGGAAAGAGGATCCGATAGCAGGCCAGCCCGAAAGCCAGGAGACCGACAAGGTAGATCGCGCCCAGGCTGAGCAAGAGGAAAATATCCAGAATGCGAATCATCAGAGCTGATAGGTCTAACATAAGAACCTCCCTTCTCCAAATACAATTCCTTCTTCAGCCCAAACATAACGCGATCCACGGAAGATGGCAAGATGAAAGATTCACTAAATATTCATCTGCTTTTTGTCTATTTTTCAGACCCGATCCCCGTCGTTTTCAGGGCGGTACAGCTTCACTCTCATCCCAAACTAATTCACTTTCAAGCCTTTTCTGCTTCACTTTCAGACCCCAGCTAATTCGCTTTCACGTAGGACAGGAATACATTTCCCGCCTCCTCCAGCTGCCCGCTGATGCTGTCCATTCTGGCGGAAATCACATTTCCCGTCTGAGGCTGAAAATAGCGGATCGTATCAGCGGAATAACCCACAATCAAGATAGCCTCGCCGCCCGGCAAAAGGGCATAGACCGCGCTTCCCTTGGACACATAGTAGAGAACCTGTGACAGCTTTGCCCCGGTCAAATCCACTGCCAGAGATCCCTGCAGACTCTCGTCGAGAATCTGTGCCGGTCGCTTGCCCTGAGCAGTCAGGTCAGAGACCTTCGTCGGCTTCTTCTCCCTCATTAAGATGGCGGACAGAGCCTGGCTGGAAGCGTCTGCCCCCTTGTCGACGTCATTGACCTTAAAACCGCTCAGCGCTCCGACATAAGCCCGCTTATCCCTGCGCCAGATAGTATGCGCCTTGCTGTCCACCACCAGTCCCATGTCCGCGTCGGCCCGATCGATGGCACCGATCAGGCTGTCGGTCGTCAGATCTACCCGGCTCCCCTGATAGACAAAATATCGCAGGTCCTGGTCGCCGGGATCCAGCTGCAGACTCGCCTTCTTCGGCGCGGCTGCCAGATCAGCCCTCTGAAAACGCAGCGCCTGCGCCTTCTCCTGTCCGGTCGTCTCACGGCCGGAATCAGTCATCTGCACTATAGTCACCATTCCCAGACCCGGATCCTCCTGCGCCTGAATCTCACAGAAATCGGATTTCTCAGTGAGGCTCTTCTGTATGCTGTCCGAATCAGCAGACACATAGTGGTCGCCCTGTCTTCTGACCCTGCGCAAGGTCAGCGTTGCCCCGCTGCAGTCAGCGCCCACCACAAAGAGGCCGTCCTTCTGGTAGGTCAGCAGTTCTTTGTCCTCCGAAATACTGTGGATCTTGACCTGATACATGGGACTGATCACATTGCCTGCCGCGTCCTTGGTCTGGTCCGACGGACGGATGACACCATAAGCCAGATCTTCGCCCATAAAGGCCAGAACCTGTATCTTCTCCCCATCTGAGGCGGTCAGATCCCTCTTCTCTCCCGTCTCAAAATCCATAATGTGAATCTGGTCGGCCGGTTCGCTGGCCTCTGTGTAAGCCAGATAGCGCCCGGAGGCAGAAACCGCGTACTGTCCCTTTTTCAGCCCCCGCAGCAGCTCTGTCGTCTTCCCCCTGTTTAAGTCGATTCGAACTGCCGTCCCGTCAACTATCAGGTAAAAATCCTGTCTCCCATTCATATAGAGCAGGTCTGAGAAAGAAGCCTTAAGGATCTGATAGGAATCCCCGCTTCTGACGAAGGCCTTCTCCAGGGTCTGTCCTGTCACAGAGTCATAGTGGTACAGGTTGATCCCCACCTGACCTTCATGAGGTCCGGCATTCATGTACCCGTACACCACAAAATCCATGCTTCCCGACTCATCCAGGCCAAGCAGCTTGTATGCGTGGTCCGCGCAGTTACTGCGGGGATCTGTCAGATCGCTGTCATCCCGGAAGGAAAAGATCCGCTTGAGGCTTTTCTTCCCCTGATCATAGGTAAAGAGATCTCCGCCGGAGACGAAGCTGATCAGGCTTCCGGTCTCATTGGACAGACAATTCAGATTTCCATTGCCCACGCCAAGGTTCAGTCTGGCTCCCGTCACAGAGATGCTTCCATCTGTCTGGATGGGATCCATCCGCCTCTGATAGTCCATCAGATACATGCGCCTTGTGCTGTAGCGAACCCGAAAGTACTCATGCACCGTAAAATAGCGGCTTATCCCCTGGTCATCCTTCCTCAGGATGAAGCTGGACTCCAGCATACAGTAATTGGTATTGATATCCGTGAAGGAATAGTCCGGCTCCCGGACCTGGCTGGCCTTCAGAGAGCCATAGCCGATCTGGCCAATTCCGGAATTCAAATTCACCTCTGTCAGGTCTGTCGAGTTCACCTCCCGGCTCGGATCATTCAGATAGACGGACAGGTCCCTGTACTGATCTGACAGGCTCTTTGCGTGAAAATCCCTGGCGAAGTCAAAGATCTCCTCTACGTGATCATCCCTGGTCTTTAATACCCTGGTATAGTAGTAGATCTTCTCCTTGGATCCGGTCAGCTGGAGGGTTAAAGTCAGCAAATACTCCGTCTCATCCTCCAATTTGCCGGACAGGTCGATCTCGGCGGACGGATCCTGCCCGCCGCCTCCCAGGTCGTTCAACTGCCCGCTCGCCAGCTGATTCTGCCCATCAGCTGACCGCAGCTCATAATCCAGACTCTGGACTGCTTTTCCCAGACTGTCAATCGTCAACTGCAGCCGGTCACCGTCAATCAGAGGCGTGATGGTTCCCCGCATGTAGCTGCCTTCCATGGGAGTCGTATAGGCAAAGAGACGATTGATTTGCCGGTCCTTTAGTCCGACGCTGATCCCCGGCAGACTGGGCTTGTCCATGGAAAGCGCCCTGGGTCTCCGGTGAAAATTAAACAGAAGGGAGAAAAGAATCAGAGATGACAAAAAGACCAGCCCCAGGATGATCAGCTGCCTGCGCAGCTTGGGGCTGGGTCCTTTTTCGCGGAATCGCAGATTCATAGCTCTGATACCCAGGCCCTGATCTGCCGGTAAATGCCCTCGGCATCCAGCTGATACTTATGGAGAAGCTCTGCCGCCGGGCCGGATTCGCCGAAGCGATCGCGAATGCCGATGCGCAGCAGCTTCGCGGGATACTCTTCCGCCAGAGTCTCCGCAACCGCGGATCCCAGCCCACCGATGATCGAGTGTTCCTCGACTGTGACCACTCTGCCGCAGTCAGCGGCGGACCGGATCAAGAGGTCACGGTCCAGGGGCTTGATCGTATGCATGTTAATGACACGGGCTGAAATGCCATCCTCCTCCAGCCGCGCGGCCGCCTGCAGGGCCTCCCCCAGTTCCAGACCGCAGGCAATCAGGGCGAGATCGGTTCCCTCGCGGACAACGCTCCCCTTGCCCAGCTCAAAATGATAGTCCGGCCTGTCATTGATGACAGGGACCGCCAGACGCCCGAAACGGAGGTAAAAGGGTCCATCCGTCTCGTATGCGGCCCGCACAGCCTCTCTGGCCTCAATATCATCCGCGGGGACGACAATGGTCATCCCGGGAATCGTCCGCATGAGGGCGATGTCCTCGTTACACTGGTGGCTGGCTCCATCCTCCCCGACGGAGATTCCGGCATGTGTCGCCCCGATCTTGACATTCAGATGAGGATAGCCAATGGAGTTGCGCACCTGCTCAAAGGCTCTTCCCGCGGCAAACATGGCGAAGGTGGACGCGAAGGGCACCTTGCCGGTAGTGGCCAGTCCCGCGGCAATTCCCATCATATTGGACTCCGCGATCCCACAGTCGATATGACGGTCCGGAAAGACCTTCTTGAACATCCCCGTCTTGGTGGCCGCTGCCAGATCCGCATCTAAGACGACCAGATTCTCGTGTTCTCTTCCAAGCGCAACAAGGGCATTGCCATAGCTGTCACGCGTCGCAATCTTCCTCATCTCTGACATAGTGCTTCCTCCGCCTGATTCAGTTCCTCCATCGCCACCGCGAACTGCTCGTCATTGGGCGCCTTTCCATGCCACTCACAGGCATTCTCCATATAGGAGACTCCCTTTCCCTTGACTGTGTGCATGACGATACAGCTTGGCGCCCCCTTATGGGCGCGGGCCCCGGCAAACGCCTCCCTGAGCTGGTCGAAATCGCTGCCGTCCATCACCTCTATGACATTCCATCGAAAGGCCTCAAACTTCGCCGGAATGGGAACCGGCGAGTTGACCTGGTCCAGCGTCCCGTCGATCTGCAGATTGTTGTAGTCTACGATGGCAACCAGGTTGTCAAGCCTTCGGTTCCCCGCAAACATGGCGGCCTCCCAGACCTGTCCCTCCTCGATCTCACCGTCTCCCAAGAGAGTATAGACCCGGTAATCCGCCCCGCTCAGCCTGGCGGAGAGTGCCATGCCGACCGCGACAGAGATCCCCTGTCCCAGAGAACCGGAGGAGGCATCCACCCCTGGCGTCTCCTGCATGCAGGGATGCCCCTGCAGATAACTCCCCACATGGCGAAGGGTCTTTAAATCCTCCGGGGGAAAATATCCCCGCTCCGCCAGAGCCGCGTAAAGGGCCGGGGCATTGTGCCCCTTAGAAAGGACAAAACGGTCCCGATCCGCCTTTTTGGGATCCCCCGGATCCAGCTTCATCTCCTCAAAATAGAGATAGGTCAGAAGGTCAGCAGAAGAAAGAGAGCCGCCCGGATGCCCGGACTTACCGGCATGCACACCAGTAATAATACCCTTGCGGATTCGAACCGCATGTTTCTGCAATTCCAGATTTGTCATATCCATTCCTTTCAGAGAGCACACCGACGTCAACCATTATAGTAGAAAAGGGAGCACTTTTCTATTGGTTGAAAGCGCCCATCGCAATCCCCTTATCGTAAACTCCCATCACAGCCCCCGCTATGGAATTTTCTCTGGAAATTTGCTCTTTTCTGTTGGCAGAAATCGCTCTCCCCTTTTCCCCTTATCCACCCTTCTCTATATCAATCTCGCCTTCTATCCTTCTCTATTGAGAATAAAAAAACTATACTGTAATCAACGGCTGATTCGGATACAGACAAGGAGGTTTCCCATGCCCGGAATGAAAACGCACAACATCTTTGGCCTCAGGGCCGCCAGCTTCATGCCCGCTGACCTCAAGAGCCGAATCGCGCGCCATCCGGTCGCCTACGCCATCGGCCAGCAGGGACCGGATCTCTTCTTCTACTCCCTCTCCCCCTACCTGGCCTACTCCGAAAACCCGGGGGTGGTCATGCACTCCAACCGGGTTATGGATTTCTTCGACGCCCTCTTGAGCGCCCGGGAAGAGATCCTGAATTCCGATGAGGGCCGCTCTATCGCCGACGCCTATATCTGCGGTTTCATAGGTCACTACACCCTGGATTCGACCTGTCATCCCTATATCTACTGCCGGACCCGAAAGAGAAGACATACCGACCGCCCCGTCTATGACTTCGGCCTGCACGTCTTCCTGGAAACGGATATTGACAGCGACTGCGGACACTACTATCTCAACCAGGAGCCGCTCATGGACCACACGGAGCGCTATTTTAAAGCCTCTGCCTCCGAGCGAAAGGTTCTGACCCTTCTTCTTTCCCGGGCAATCGGACGAACTTACCCAGAACTGGGTCTCAAGTCGTGGACCATTTATGAATCGCTGCTCAGTCTTCCCATGACCGCCAGGCTCCTGCGGGATCCCTCCGACGCCAAGAGAAAGCTCCTGCGCCGGGCGGAAGAGCTGAGCATGGGACACGCCGTCGTCTCCGGTATGCTGGTCAGCAATCACATCCGCAAATATCCCGATCCCTGCAACCTCTCCCATCAGACCTGGTGCAACCCCTGGGATCCCGGGCATAGACCCCGCAGAGAGAGCATCATGGACCTGATCGACGACTCCACCGCTGCTCTGATTCGGCGGGTCGAGCTCTACTTTGAGGCAGTAGATCTGGCGGACGCAAATCAGGGGCGGGCGGACTTTATCCCTCTTCTGGAGGATCTGGGCGACCGCTCCTATCTGACGGGGTATACCCTGGAGGATTAAGGCAGACTGACACACTATCCCGTGATCATCCTCTCACCCGTCTCAGACAGCTGTTCCTCCTCGTCCCCGGTTCATCTGCGCGTGTTTTTCGGGTAATTCTCTGCTTTTCTGTTTCAAGCAGCCCTTACAGTGACCGCTCCGCGATCTCCCCGCTCCGGTACATCTCCAGAAGAGAGGTCAGATCCTCAATATCCAGGGCGATCCCCCGGCCGATATCCGTATCCCGCACCATCACGCGCTGCTGCTCCTTCTCAATCACCTCAGAGCTGGACTCGATATCGTCATTATTGGCAAGGGCATCCTCAATCCCCATAAAGGGCCTGTGCTCCTTGAGACGAATTCCGTGCGAATTATAAATCATGGTGTAGCCCGCGATCCCGGTTGTCTTGTGCATACCAGCGCAGAAGCCCCCGTCTATCACGTAGAGCTTGCCTCCGCCCCGCACCGGCTTCTCGCCCCGGATCGTCTTGACCGGAGTATGGCCGTTGATGATGTGCCCCATGGGCGAATAGACCCCGAACTCACGCATGATCATATTGCAATAGCGCTGGTCCAGGCTGAAATTGTAGTAGGGATCCGTGGGCTCCTCCCAGGTCGACCGGTCGTCGATGAACTCCCTCTGAAAGGTCGCCAGCCTGCGGCCGCAGAGGGGGGACTTAGGTCCTGCCCAGAGGAAATACATGAAGTCCAGATCCCTCTCGTGATCCTGCTGGCTGAAATCCTTGCCGCTCTTGGGATCCCTGGTCCGATAGTAGGCTCTTCGGGCGATGCGGTCGGCATAATCCATGTAGCTCCTGCCCCGATAGACATTTCCCTCCAGGCAGATTCCGTCCAGATTCCCCTCGGAGTCCATGGGAATGCAGCCGTGGTAGAGAACATTATCATTGAAGACGCGGTAGATGCTCCCCTTCTCATAGAGGAACTCCACATGGGCCTGCAGGCGCTTGGAACCGGAGAAATCATCCACCAGGCCGTCCAGGATTGTCTTCTCTTCCTCTGATAATTTCGTCGGATCATCCGGGTCAACCGTCGGGAAATCCCTACAGTTCAGGGGATAGATCTTCCCCTCGATCTCCACACTGTAATTGCGAAAATCACAGCGGGAAAACAGGCGCGTCTGATCCATGCCAAATCCCGGATTCTCCCGGATCACACGGTCTTCCAGCTTATAGGCGATCACGCTGATCGCCCGCAGGGCCGCCTTGATCGGGTCTGTCTCCTGGTACTGCTCCAGGGCGAAGAGAACCAGCTTGCGCAGATTAATCCCGTAGCGGCTCTCCAGAATCTCCATATTGCCATGTCGCAGATTGTTGCGCAGGACATTGGCGACGCAGACCCCGGATCCGCAGGCAGCTCCCATCCAGAGGATATCGTGATTCCCCCACTCGATATCCAGGGAGTGATATCCCATGAGCAAGTCCATGATCTTATCCGCGGAGGGTCCCCTGTCAAAGATGTCTCCCACAATGTGCAGGTGATCGACGGCCAGGCGCTTGATCAGGGAGGACAGGGCGATGACAAACTCCTCCGCGTTTTTCAAGGCGATAATGGTGTGCAGAATCTCCCTGTGGTAGGCCACCTGATTGTTGTCCTCATCCGCCTGCATATGGAGGAGCTCGTCAATGATGTAGGCGAAGTCCGGCGACATGGCCTTGCGGACCTTGGACCTGGTGTACTTGCCGGACAGGAAACGGGCGATGGAAATCAGGCGATTTAGGGTCATCAGATACCACTCGTCTGTGATCTTCCCCTGGCGCTTGAGCAGGGCCATCTTGCGGCGGGGGTAGTAGACCAGAGTGGCCAGATCCCGTCGCTCCGCCTCTGTCATCTCATCCTCGAAGATCATCTGGATCTTCTCCCTGATCACGCCGGAGCAGTTGTTGACGATGTGGTAGAAGGCCTCGTACTCGCCGTGGAGATCAGACATGAAATGCTCCGTCCCCTTGGGCAGGTTCAAAATGGCGTTGAGGTTGATGATTTCGCGGCAGACCGCCTGCTGACTCGGATATTTCTCAGCCAGCAGTTTAAGATACTTCCTGTAATCTGTATTCATAGGGCTATTCTAGCAAATCCTTTCCCTTTCGAGGAGACTCTTTCCCATAAAAATTTTCCCGGCGTTTCCATAAAAATTCCAAAAAATCCCCCCGGAGGCCATCTGATTGCGACTTGGCCGCCGGGGGGATGTTCTCCCTGAATTTATATAGAGTTTCCGCTCACCGGATCGGCTCTCCCCGCAGGATCTTCTGCGCCCGCTCGGTCCGTTCCGCGCTGGGCGGTTCGACATCGGCCAGAGTGTTCTTCATCCCAAGCTCCTCCCACTTGTAGAGACCCAGCGTGTGATAGGGAAGAACCTCTATCTTCTGCACGTTGGATAAGGAGGCGATGAATTCTCTGGTCTGATAGAGATACTGATCCACATCGGTAATTCCCGGAACTAAAACCTGGCGGATCCAGATGGGCTTGTGGATGGAGTCCAAATAACGGATTCCGTCCAGGATATTGGCGTTATCCCTGCCGGTCAGCCATCTGTGCTTCTCCGGATCGATGTGCTTGATATCCACTAAAAGCAGGTCCGTGTAAGTCATCAGCTCCTGAAACTTTGAGAAGTAAGGTTCCTCCCTGCTGAAGGGATTCAACGAGGTGTCTATGCAGGTGTTGATCTTCCTCTCTTTGGCCTGGCGGAAGAGCTCCAGCAGAAAATCGATCTGCAAAAGAGGATCCCCGCCGGAGACGGTGATCCCGCCTTCCTTGCCCCAATAGCTGCGATAGCGCTCCGCCTGATCTAAGAGCGCGGATGCCTCCTGCTCATTGTAATTCTTCACATCGTCGATATCCCAGGTATCCACATTATGGCAGTAGCGACAGCGCATATTGCAGCCCTGCAGAAAAATAATGTAGCGGATCCCGGGTCCGTCCACGGATCCGAAGGACTCGACTGAGTGTACTCTTCCGATTGCCATGGTTCACCTCTTTTCCTACTCACCCCGGTCTGTCTTGCTCTTTGATATTTCCGGGCTCTTCTTTTGACCCCTTCGAGCGCTGTTCCTGGCATTCGCAGGCACTTCTTTTATCCTTTTCGAGCGCTGTCCTTGATATTTCCGGGTACAAAGATACCTTCTTTCCTGTCCTGCGCCCGGGTCATTCCTAAGACTGCTTTGATAAGTCTTCTTCAGCAAGAAAAACAGGGACTGCGAGGAGCAGAGGGGCAATGCCGCGTCGCGCATCGGCAAAAGGTATGCGTCTGCGGTATACGGCAAGGTCTCTCCCTGTCTCACTGTCCCTGTCTGTCACAGCCAATAGGGTTCTCTGACATTGCAACCCTTACATTAGCATTGCAATCCTTGCATTGGCATTGCAGCTTTTACATTCTCTTGTGGCAGGTTCTCGCGATAACATCCAGCTGCTGCTCGCGGGTCAGATCGATGAACTTAACCGCATAGCCGGATACGCGGATGGTGAAGTTAGCGTACTCCTCCTTCTCCGGATGCTCCATGGCGTCGATCAGCTTCTCGGTGCCGAAGACATTGACATTGAGATGATGAGCGCCCCTGTCAAAGTAGCCGTCCATGACGCGAACCAGATTGCCCTTGCGCTCGCCAAGGTCGTGGCCGATCGCGTCGGGGCTGATCGTCTGTGTATTGGAAATACCATCCAAAGCGTACTCATAGGGCAGCTTGGCGACAGAGTTCAAGGATGCCAGAAGACCACTCTGCTCAGCTCCATAGGAGGGGTTTGCTCCGGGAGCGAAGGGCTTGAATGCCTCTCTGCCATCGGGCAGGGCTCCGGTTGCCTTCCCGTATACCACATTGGATGTGATGGTCAGGATTGAGGTCGTGGGCTCTGAGTTGCGATAGGTGTGATGCTTCTCAATCTTCTTCATGAATGTCTTGAGGAGCCATACCGCAATGTCATCGGCCCGGTCGTCATCGTTGCCGTACTTGGGGAAGTCTCCCTCAACCTCGTAGTCTGTTACCAGTCCGGATTCATCCCTGATGGTCTTGACCTTGGCGTACTTGATGGCGGACAGAGAGTCGACTACATGTGAGAAGCCCGCGATACCGGTCGCGAAGGTCCGGCGGACATTGGTGTCGATCAGGGCCATCTCAGCTGACTCGTAGTAATACTTGTCATGCATATACTGGATCAGATTCAGGATATTGACATAGAGACCGGACAGCCAATCCATCATCAGGTCAAACTTGTGCATCACCTCGTCATAATCCAGATACTCGGAGCGAATGGGAGCGAGCTCAGGTCCGCACTGTACCTTGAACTTCTCATCCATACCGCCGTTGATCGCGTAGAGCAGGCACTTGGCCAGGTTGGCGCGGGCTCCGAAGAACTGCATCTCCTTACCGGTCTGCGTTGCCGATACGCAGCAGCAGATGGAGTAATCGTCTCCCCATACCGGCTTCATGACATCGTCATTCTCGTACTGAACGGAAGACGTATTGATTGAAACCTTTGCCGCATATTCCTTGAAATTCTCAGGCAGCTTGGAGCTGTAGAGAACCGTCAGGTTGGGCTCGGGTGAGGGACCCATGTTCTCCAGGGTGTGGAGGAAACGGTAGTCGCTCTTGGTGACCATGCTGCGTCCGTCCATGCCGATGCCGGCAACCTCCAGCGTCGCCCATACCGGGTCCCCTGAGAAGAGCTCATTGTAGGAGGGAATACGGGCGAACTTAACCATACGGAACTTCATGACGATGTGGTCAATCAACTCCTGCGCCTCTGACTCGGTCAACTTGCCGGCCGCAAGATCGCGGTCGATATAGATATCCAGGAAGGTAGAGATCCTTCCGACAGACATGGCGGCTCCATTCTGGGTCTTGATGGCTGCCAGGTAGCCGAAGTAGAGCCACTGTACAGCCTCTCTGGCGTCCTTGGCGGGGCCGGAGATATCGTAGCCATAGGCCTTGGCCATCTCCTTCATGCCCTTTAAGGCCCGGATCTGCTCCGCAATCTCCTCGCGAAGACGGATGACATCATCCGTCATCGTCCCGTCTCCACAGTTGTTGAAGTCCTCGGTCTTCTTCTCGATCAGGAAATCAATTCCGTAGAGGGCAACTCTTCTGTAATCGCCGACGATACGGCCACGGCCATAGGTATCGGGAAGTCCGGTCACAATATGGGTATGACGGGCTGTCTTCATCTCGGGGGTGTAGGCGTCAAATACTGCCTGATTATGGGTCTTGTGATACTCGTTGAAGATCTTGTGATACTTCTCGTTGATCTGGTATCCGTAATTGGCAGCTGCCTGCTCGGCCATCTTGATTCCGCCATAAGGCATGAACGCCCTCTTCAGGGGCTTGTCTGTCTGCAGGCCGACAACCTTCTCGAGATCCTTCAGAGACTCGTCGATGTAGCCGGGCCCATAAGCGGTCAGGCTGGAGACAACCTCTGTCTCGCACTCAAGCACGCCGTTTTTAGCTCTCTCTTCCTTCTGCAGCTCCTGCAGCCTGCCCCAGAGCTTATTTGTCGCCTCGGTTGGAGCCGCCAGGAAAGACTCGTCTCCCTCATAGGGGGTATAGTTGTTCTGAATAAATTCACGGACATTGACGTCATCCGTCCACTTGATGCCCTTGAATCCGCTCCACGCTTCCTTAAATGCCTCTCTCATTTTATGTACCTCCTCGCACATAAGATTCCGAAGATCATTCTTCTTTACGCCCTCATCATATGGACCTGATTCCTTGAGTGCAATAGGTTGAGCGCAAGTTCTACCTTAAGTACAAAAAGGAGGTATTTTTGATTGGATGATTGGAAGATTTTACTATATATTGTGCTTAATCATAACTAATCATCTATATATTGCTGTTAGTTGTACCTTATTGTATACAATTTGTATCAATTCAAGAACATGACGATTTTTGTTTGTCGAACGCTTGACCTATCTTTCTTTCGTGTTATAGTTATTTTTATGCATCCTGTTATTTTTTTATCAGATTTCGTTTTTCCTTGGATTTCTTACCTTAGACTTCTTACCTTGGACTCCCTACCCTGGACTTCTTACTTTGGACTCCCTACCCCGGACTTCTTACCCTGAACCCTTGCCTTTGATTCCCTAACGCTTACAGACTAAGCTTTTCATCTCCTTGTTCTTCTTTTCCCGTCATTCCTGCCGTCTTTTATTTTCACATCTCCGACTTCTGTTTTATTTTTCCTGGAATTTCCTGTCCTTCACCGGCCACCAGATGGCCTCAAAGGTCTCCGCTGTCATTTTCCCTTCCTCCCGCATTCTAGCCAGATGCAGCACTCTCTGATTGCGGCTGCCCCGAAACTGCAGGCTGATATCCTTCAGTTCCATGACAAATCGGCCGTCCACCAGAACGTCGATATAGGAGAGCATCTCCTCCGTAAAAGGAGTATGCCGGCATCCTTCCCTGGGGAGCAGGTCACGGTCTATGCTGTAACCGGTGTAGCACCAGACATCCTTGTCAGGATAGGTCTCCTTGATCCTCCGCAGAAGCTTCGTGATCTCGCCCTGGTTCTCCGGCTCGAACGGCTCTCCCCCCAGGCAGGTAAATCCCTGGATATAGTCATGATCCATGGCGTCTATAATAAAAGCTTCCTCTTTCTCCGTGTAGGGCTTGCCGTAACAGAAGTCCCAGGTGTCCGGCTGAAAGCAACCGGGACAGCGATTGCGACAACCGGAGACAAAGAGACTGACCCGCACGCCCGGGCCGTCGGCAATATCCCAATCCTTGATATTTCCGTAGTACATATGAACTCCTTTTCAGATCCTGTGAGGAATGGAAGGATCCTTCTTCCGCTCTCATCATACATAATAAGGGCAAAGGACTGACCCTGGCAAAAGATCCGGGAATCTTCTAAAATATACTTGTTCCCCCGGAATATTTCCGTTCCGTCCGGAATATCCTTGTTCCCTCCGGCGATCCGTCATGAATCTATTCCATCTCGCCGTTCTCAGGCGCAGCCGTTTTCATATATCAGTGTCGTCTCAAACACTCAGTATATCAGTATAAAGGAAAAGAAATGAATCTCTCCAGCCCTGCGACTCAAAAATTATACGACCAAAATCCTTACGGGAAAACATTCGAAGCCCAGGTCCTCTCCTGCTGCGAAGGGGAGAAATCTCACAAGGGGCAGTTCGACATCATCCTAAACCAAACTCTCTTCTTTCCTGAGGAGGGCGGGCAGACCCCGGATCTGGGTCTGCTGATCCCCCTTCCGTCTTCGCCCGATCTACCGGCAGGCGCATCTCCCCAGGTGCATGTTCTCGATGTAAAGATCAAATCCGGCGTCATCCACCATTTCTGTGACGGGCCTCTGGCCCCCGGGACCCCTGTCCGGGGAAGCATTGATTGGGAGCGCCGTTACGACAATATGCAGAACCACAGCGGAGAGCATATCTTCTCCGGTCTGGTTCACTCCGCCTTCGGTTATGAAAATGTGGGATTTCACTTGAGTGAGCGGACCTGCAGTATGGACTACAGCGGTCCTTTGACCCGTGAGGAGATCGACCGCCTTGAGACGGCGGCCAACCGGATCATCTTCGACAACCGGGTCATTGACGCTTCTTACCCCTCCGCAGAGGAGTTGGCGCAATTAGACTACCGGAGCAAAAAGGCTCTGAGCGGACCTGTCCGCATTGTCACAATCCCCGATTGTGACGTGTGCGCCTGCTGCGCTCCCCATGTCAGAAGAACCGGCGAGGTCGGTCTGCTCAAGGTGTTGCAAATACAGAGCTACAAGGGAGGAACCAGGCTTATGATCGCCTGCGGCATGCGGGCTCTGGCAGACTTTCGCCGCAAACAGTCTGTTCTGGAAGAGGTCTCTCATCTGCTCTCCTCCCCCCAGGAGGAGGCCGCCATGGCCCTTTCCAAAAAGCTTGCAGACCTCTTGGCTCTCAAAGACGCCCTACATGAGGCCTCTGCCCGCCTTCTTGCGTCTGATCTGGCGGTCCTTGATCCCTCCGCTGCCAACGTCTGCCTCTTTGAGAACGGGATCGACCCCATTCGCCTGCGCCAGGCCGTCAACCAGATGTCTGCCGCACACAGCGGCTACTGCGCCGCCTTCAATGGAAGCGATTCGGACGGCTACTCCTACATTCTTTCCATCGCTGACGGCGATGCCAGAATCCTCAATGAGCAGCTGAAGGAGCGATTCTCTGCCCGTGGAGGCGGATCCGCCGCCATGTGTCAGGGCAGTCTTCGGGCCAGCCGCCGGGATCTGGAGGATTTCTTCTCAGCGCTGTGATTTTTCTCCGCCACAGGCAGGCGCGGTCTCTGTTCTCCCTTTTCCTCTTCTCTCATCTCCTGCAGAATGCTGATTTCATCCAACTGATCCGATCCGCAAATTCATTGGCAAAGCCTGACATCGAACAACCCGCAGAATACTGATTTCATCCTGCGGTCCGGCTTTCGCATATGCAGCTTCCTAGATCCGCACAATAAAGCGGATATTTCCGTCCTTATAGTCCGCCCGGATGGATCCGCGGAACTGATCCACAACGATCCCCTGGGCCATGGACAAGCCGATCCCGTAGCCCTCCCTCTCGGAAGAGTGGGAGCTGTCCTCCCGGTAGAAGCGGTCAAAAAAGCGATTATAGTCCACATTTGCCCCCTGGGCATAGGTATTCTCGACAACCAGATGCGCTCCTCCCACCCGGTTTCTTCTGCGCAGGGAGACGACAATGCGCCCCTCGTCGTCGCAGTATTTGGCGGCATTGTCCACCAGAATATTGACCAGCTCCTTGGCCAACTTCTCTTCCGCGTGGACGTGAACGGCGGGATTGACCTTGAGTACCAGGGCCTTATGCTGCTGTTCTACAACGGGCCGGTAGGACTCCGCCGCGTCGGTCACCACAGTAGATAAGTCAATATCATGCAGCTTGATCCGCTCCTGTTCTCCCATGCGGGTCAGGGTAATCAGGTCCGCGACCAGGTCGCTGAGCCTGGCCGACTGCTTGCGAATCGACTGGGTCCACTCATTCTCGCCCTTCATCATCTCAAGCAATTCCGCGTTGGCGGAGATAATCGCGATCGGGGTCTTTAACTCATGTCCCGCGTTGGTGATGAACTGCTTCTGCGCCTCATAATTGCGAATCATGGGGTCGACAGCTCTTCTTGAGAAGGCGACTAAAAGGGCGATGATCAAAAAGGCCAGTACCCCGCTTCCAATAATCGAGAGGATCAGAACAGACCGGACCGAGTCATGATAGTTGCTGGCGTCTAAAAAGACCGTCATGGTGGACCCGTCTTCGTAACGGCTGATCTGATACTCATAGGTGGCAAGTCCCGATACAATACTCCCTCTGCTGCTTCCCTTTTTCAGCACCATAGCCGCGAACTTGCGCGCGTTTTCCTCAGACACTTCCGCGATATAGCTGCGGTTGGTCTGCGTAATCTGTCCGTCGGATCCTGTCCAGACCGTGAAAAAGCGGGTCTGCAGCAGGCTGTCACGACTCATCTGAATGTGGTGATCTCTCTGGAGCACCAGGAGAATATTGTCCGCAATAATACTGAGACCGCGCCGGATGACGGATCCTCCACTCTCCTGGTCGCCATCCGCGGTGATTACTTCTACCGATGTCCCCCCGGACTGGTCGCCCTTCTCGGCGAAATCAGGCAGGGTTCCCCCGGACTGGGTCAGATAATTGAGAACCAGATGAGCCTCATGAATATTTCTATAGTAGTTGGACACATTGATCAGAAGCAGGATCACTGCCATGACCAAAAGAATCGCCGCTGTTGCGGAACCGATAAAGCGCCTCTTCAGCTTCTTAATCATAGCTACGCCCTCTCGTGAATCCGATAGCTTCCTCCCTCGTCACCCTCAATGGCGACCTTGCCCGTAATCGCGTTAAACTTCTGGCGCAAGTAGGAAATATAGACCCAGACCAGCCCGATATCCGCCTCCTGATCATCCTTCCAGATTCGCTCAAAGATCTGCTCGGTTGAGACGTCCTTTCCCACATTCTGCAAGAGATATTCCAGTAATTTGGCCTCTTTGGGAGCCAGCCGGATGGCATTCTGTGCCCGTATTTCCTGCTGCTCCACATCCAGGGTCACATCGGCAATGGTCAGGTTTTTGGGAGAGAAGTCCTCATTTCTTCTGGTGAGAGAGCGGATTCTGGCCAGGAGTTCTCCCAGGGCAAAGGGCTTGGTCAGATAATCATCGGCCCCGGCATCCAGTCCGTCGATCCGGTCCTCTACCTCCGCCTTGGCTGTCAGAAGCAGAATCGGGGTCATATCTCCTCCCGCCCGGATCTGCCTTAAGGCCTCAACTCCGGTCATCTTGGGCATCATGACATCGAAGACCAGGCAATCATAGGTTCCCTCACAGGCAGCCTCAAGGGCTGCCTGACCGTCAGCGACGTCGACCACCTCATAGCTGTTCATGTGCAGGGCTGTCACCAGGACGCGGCGCATCTCCTGCTCATCCTCCGCAACCAGTACTTTCATGGCCTTCCTCCTTGCTTTATCCGAATCTCCGTCCGCTTAACCGCGCGCTAATCGCCCGGCCACGAACCTCCGGCTGTATATTCTCCCGACCTTCCCCGAATCTTCAGCTTCGGTTCTTGGCGTTTTCATGCCGGATCAGATCGCGAATGGTCTGCATTGTAACATCACAGGAGGCCAGCTCATCAGCGCAGCGCTTTAGCTCCGTCTCGATCAGCCTGGCATTGCCGGACACTCCCTGCTTGTAGCTAATCTCATGCTCCAGAGCGGCCCAGGAGTCCATCGCGATGGTTCTCAGCTGAATCTCCACATAGAAGTGACCCGGGCATTCCCCGTCCACGTCCATGTAAGGTTCCTCCACATCCAGGATCACATGATAGCTGCGGTAGCCATTGCCCTTGGCATGGCGGACATAGTCCTTCTCCTGAATGATTTTCGTCTGGCCCCAGGAGCGGATGCAGTCCAGATTGGCATAAATGTCGTCGCGGAAGCCACAGACGACACGGATTCCGATGGCGTCTGTCACTTCCCGCAGGGCGGAATGGGCATTGATGGGCAGACCCCGCATGGCCAGCTTTTCCCGCATGCTCTGATCCTCTTTGATGCGGCCGTCCAGATGCTCGGCGATCTTGCCGCCATGTACCTTCTCATACTCCCTCTGAGAGCTGCGAATTCGATGGAAAACATCCTCCATCACCAGGCGCAGGGTCTCTTCGTATTCTCCGTAAATACTCTCCCGGACCGGACCTTCCTCCTCTAAAATAACGTTCTCTTCTTCCATATTTATCGTCCTGTCACCCCACGCCCCCGGCGCAAAGCTTTCAATGTTTTGTCAAACCATCAGGGAAAAGCGAAGACTCCGGCTTTCATCTGAGTCCCGCATGCAGCTATTATAACAAAGAATGGAATCTCATGAATTTGTCGCCGCGCAGGTCCTCTTCCGCAAAAATTCTGCCCTTGTGTTAATCGCGCCATTACTTGTCCATGGAATCTGCAAGCTCCTGCTTTTTGTGCTTTCCCGCGGCAAAGAAGTCCCGGGTCTCCTTCACCACCACTCCGCTCAGAGCAAAAATAGCAATCATATTTGGAAGCGCCATCAGGCCGTTGAAGATATCGGCGATGGTCCAGACTGCGGACACAGTCATGTAGGGGCCGATGAAGACGGCCAGAATATAGAGCCAGCGATAGGTCAGGATAACCCTTCTGGAATTACCGGACAGGTATTCCAGACAGCGCTCCGAATAATAGTCCCATCCGAGGATGGTCGTAAAGGCAAAGAAGACCAGACAGAGCATGAGGACGAAGGAGGATACGACCGGCGCGAAGGGGAGCCCCTGATTAAAGGCATAGGTCGTCACCTGAACTCCCTCCAGTCCCGGAATCTTATAAGCCCCCGTCAGGACAATCGAGAGTCCGGTCATGGTGCAGACGACAATGGTATCAATAAAGGTTCCGGTCATGGTCACCAGTCCCTGGCGCACCGGCTCATGCGTCTGCGCGGCGGCGGCGGCGATGGGGGCGGAGCCCAGCCCGGCCTCATTGGAGAAGATTCCGCGGGCAACTCCCATCTGCATGGCAACCAGCATGGAACCCACGGCTCCTCCGGTTACGGCGGAGGGATTGAAGGCCCCCTCCACGATGACCCGGATTGCTGTCGGAACCTCTCTGATGTTGCAGATTAAAAGCATAAGGGCGAAGGCAATATAGATTAAGGCCATAAAGGGGACGATGATCTGCGCGACAGCGGAGATCCGCTTCAGGCCCCCGATCAGAACCAGAGCCACGAAAAAGGCTAAAAGCAAAGAGGCGATGACAACTGCTACCGAATAATCGCCCAGGCCCAGGAAGGAAATGTGGATGACATTCGCATTATTGGGATCAAAGAAATTGTGGATGGCAGTGGCGATTCCATTGACCTGGGAGAAGGTCCCGATCCCGAAGAGACCGACACAGACGCCGAAGAAGGCAAACAGCTTGGCCATCCAGGTCCAGCCCCTGCCCATTCCGTTCTGGATATAGTAAAAGGGGCCACCCAGGGCGTGGCCGTTTTCATCGACCGTGCGGTATTTGATCGCTAAAAGCCCCTCCGCGTATTTGGTCGCCATTCCAAGAAAGGCCGCCAGTTCCATCCAGAAAAGGGCTCCCGGGCCTCCCATGCCGATGGCAGTTGCGACACCGACAATATTTCCCGTTCCGATGGTGGCCGACAGGGCCGTGCAGAGGGCCGCGAAGGAAGAAACCTCTCCCTTGCCCCCCTCCTCGTTTCTAACCATCCACTTCAGAGCCAGGGGGAGGCGGCGAACCTGCAGGAGCCCCAGTCGAATCGTGAGCCAGAGGCCGCCGGACAGGATCAGCAGCATCAGGGGCAGTCCCCAAATCAAATTGTCAATGGTTTTCAGATTCTGGTTGATCACATGCCACATAAATCGTACTCCTCACTTGACCGCACCCGCAATTTCTTCTCTGACGAACTGTTTCTCTGTTGCGGACATTTCTTTCTCTTACGCGTACACTCTCACAAGAATAGCGGACATGCTTCATCCGGTCAACTTAAAAATACCTGCAGAAGCGCATGAGAATCAGGCACCCTCCCTTTACTTTGCCCCTTTTCTTTCCTATACTGACCTTAGTTACTGACCTTAGTTTCGGTGTGTCTTTGAGGGCGGCTTACATCTGTGCTTTTTCGCCCGATTTATGTCGACCGACAGGATCCACGCTCCGCTTACATCGAAGAAAGAAGGCTTATATGTATCAGGAAGAATATCAGCGCTGGTTGACCGCAGACCTGGAGGATCTTGATCTCAGGCGAGAGCTCCTGTCCATTCAGGGCAAGGACGAGGAAATCAAAGACCGCTTCGCCGTATCCTTGAAATTCGGCACAGCCGGCCTGCGCGGGGTTATCGGCGCAGGTACGAACCGCATGAACATCAAGCTGGTCGGACAGGCCACCCAGGGCCTGGCCAACTGGGTGAAGACCCAGGGCGGGAACCAGTCCGTGGCCATCTCCTATGACAGCCGCATCAAGTCCGATGTCTTCGCCAGACGCGCCGCCTCTGTTCTGGCGGCCAACGGGATCCGGGTCTTCATTTACGACGCTCTCATGCCGGTTCCGGCCCTGTCCTTTGCGACCCGCTACTATGGCTGCAATGCCGGCATCATGATCACGGCCTCCCATAACCCCGCCAAATACAATGGCTATAAGGCCTACGGTCCTGACGGCTGCCAGATGACTGACGATGCCGCTGCGATTGTATATGAAGAAATTCAGAAAACCGATATCCTGACCGGAGTTTCCTGCGATTCCTTCGCGGCCGGTGTCGCGTCCGGCAAGATTCAATTCATCGGCGACGACTGTAAAAAGGCCTTCTATCAGGCGATTGAAGAGCGACAGGTTCGCCCGGGTCTCTGCAAGTCGGCCAGTCTCAAGCTGGTCTACTCCCCCCTCAACGGGACCGGTCTGGTTCCTGTCACACAGGTTCTGTCTGACATCGGCATTGAGGACATCAGACTTGTTCCCGAGCAGCAGTATCCCAACGGTTACTTTACCACTGCCCCCTATCCCAACCCCGAGATCCGTCAGGCCCTGTCCTATGGTCTTGATCTAGCGGAGAAGGAAGGGGCTGATCTCATGTTAGCCACGGACCCCGACGCCGACCGCGTGGGAATCGCCATGCGCTGTCCCGACGGATCCTATGAGCTGGTCAGCGGCAACGAGATGGGCGCCCTGCTCCTCGACTACATCTGCGCCGGCCGGATTGAGACGGGCACCATGCCCGTGGATCCCGTCGCCGTCAAGTCCATCGTCTCCACCCCTCTGGCGGACGCTATCGCCAGCCACTACGGGGTCGAGATGCGCAGCGTCTTAACCGGCTTCAAGTGGATCGGCGATCAGATCGCAGGTCTTGAAGCCAAGGGAGAGGTTGATCGCTTCATCTTTGGCTTCGAGGAGAGCTATGGCTACCTGGCCGGCCCCTACGTCCGCGACAAGGACGCCGTCATCGCTTCCATGCTCATCTGTGAGATGGCTGCCTACTACCGGAGCATCGGCTCCTCCATCAAGGAGCGTCTGGAAGAGATCTACCGCAGCTACGGCCGCTACTTGAACCAGGTGGACTCCTATGAATTCCCCGGCCTGTCCGGCATGGACACCATGGCGCGGATTATGGATTCTTTCCGGTCCGCTCCCCCCAGGGACTTCGCCGGAATTGCCGTGACAGCTGTCCACGACTATGAGAAGAGCGAGGAGACGGGTCTCCCTAAATCCAATGTCTTAATCTATGAGTTGGAGGATGGTTCCAGCCTTGTCATTCGTCCTTCCGGCACCGAGCCCAAGATCAAGAACTACTTCACCACCAGGGGCAAAGATCTGGCTGAGGCTCAGGCCAAGAAGGATCTTCTTGCCTCCGCCATCCGCCCCCTGATGAAATAGGATTGGCTTCCCGCAAGTCCTGTCAATAAAACTAAATTAAAACCCCCGCGAAGCTTAATCATCAATCAGGCTTCGCGGGGGTTTTTCTTAATTCATGACCAACGCATGATCACAGAGCTCTCGCACGGTGCGTATTCCATCACGTATTGCAATTGAATATTCGCCGGGCATACCTTCCACCGTCCATAACAACGGAGTATTCTCAATTCGCGTATTCAATCATCGCCCGGCGACTGGCCTTAATCCTTGTAATCAAAGTCGGGAACCGCATGCCAGCGGTCACGGAAGAAATGGGCCGCCAGTTTGGGCTTGCGGTCTCTGGTGAAGAGCCCCTTCTTATTGCCCTGGATACGAAGTATGCTCTGAGAAGTCGCAAAATCCGCGAAATTCCAGACCTGCTCTCCAGTGACACAGGGGTAGTCATCCATAACAGCCAGGTTCATCTTGTAGTAGTCCAGCTGATATTCCTCCGTGTACATGACAGGCGTTGTATCATGCATGCCCATCACCGTATCAGCGCCAAACTCCGTGAAGACAAGCGGCTTTCCCAGCTTCTCCCACTGATCCATCTCCGCTCTCATCTGCTGTGCCGACCATTCCAGATCAGGCGCCCCGAAATACCAGCCATAGTAGCGGTTGAGACAGATGACATCGGACAATTGAGCCGAGACATCCGTATCAGGGCCTCCGGCCATCTGCACAGATACCAGGGTGACAGGCCGCTTCTGAGGATCCAGTTCCCGTGCCAGATCAAAGAGAGGCTTGAAGTATTCATACGCACCCTGACCGGATGAATCCGGTTCATTGGCAATCGACCATAGGACAACGCAGGCGTGGTTTTTGTCACGGGCAATCAAATCGCGAATGACCTCCCTGTGATGCTCCTGGGTCTTCACTCCATGCTCCGGGTCGAAGGTTCCCACCTTCTTGCCTCCGAAATTGGCTCCGCCGCCAAAGAGGTAATTGATTCCGACTGCCGTAGTCTCATCGATGACGACAATTCCCTCCCGGTCGCACTGACGCATCATCTCCTCGGAATAGGGATAGTGGGAGGTGCGGAAGGAATTGGCCCCCTGCCATTTCATGATCGAGATATCCCTGGTATTCATTGCCAGGTTGATCCCGCGGCCGTGGGGGAAGGTATCCTCATGCTTGCCGTAACCCTTGAAGTAAAATTTGCGGCCATTGATCAGAAAACGGTTGCCAACCACCTTGACCGTGCGGATTCCATAAGGAAGTTCATAGATATCTTCTCCATAGCTGACCCGGATCCTGTAGAGATAGGCGTTCAGAGGCCTCCACAGCCTGGCCTGCTCAATGGTAAGCTGACCGGACAGGCCATTTGCCTCGGCGACCTTGTTTCCCTCTTCGTCATAGACCTCCACATGCGCATCACGGGCCAGGGCCGGATCCTCCTGACCGCCAACGGCAACCGTATAATTCAGAAGCGCTTTTTTCCCATCCGCAATCGGCCTTGTTCCATCTTCCCCGTCGATCTGACTGGTCACAGTCAGATCTGCAATATACTGTCCGGGCGTCGTGTAGATGCGAACGGTTCGGTTAAGACCCGCGTAATTGAAGAAGTCAAAGTTGGGTCCCGGATGCTTGGGCTCTGGAGAAGCTCCCAGATTGCCGCCCAGCATATTGCCTATCATCCCGACCGGCAGGGTTGTATTGTCAATAAAATTATTGATTGCCACGGTCAGAAGGTTATCCTCTCCCTCCCTCAGATCATCCGTAATTTCCACTTCAAAGGGAAGAAATCCTCCCTGATGCTCTGCGATCAACCGCCCGTTCAAATAGACATTGGCATGATGGGTCGCCGCGTCAAAACGCAGCATGACTCTCTGCTTTGCCATGAAGGCCGGAAGTGAGATCCTGCGCTGATAGAAGACCCAGCCATGGTAATCGCGGAAGTCGCTTCCATCCTTGAGATCATTAAAGGATGCAGGTACCGGCATCGTCATGGGGTCTTTCAGCGGTTTTTCATACCATTTCTCAGCAAATCCCCTCTCCTCGGGGTCTAACTGAAAGTCCCAGATTCCGGCCAGATCTTCAACCAGACGGGATGGAGTCATGATAGGATACAACATAGTTACCTCTTTTCTTTCCTGATTTTCTCAATTTTCGTTCATATCATTCTTTGTCTTCTGGATGACGGATTCTTGGCCATCGCCGGGGAAGAACCCGCGCTAGACCAGAATACAGCCTTCTTCGTCCGTCTGCTTGGGCAGGGCCTCCATCCAGTCCACCAGGCCAAAAGCCAGCGGCAGTCCGGTCCAGCATAGGGAGAGATAGACCAGGCCCCGCACCGGATGGCGTGCATAAAACTGATGGACGCCAAAGACAGATAAGAGACAGAGCCAGAGATAGGTCCTGCGCCGTACCGGATTCCTGCTGACATGCCTGTCTTTGAAGGTATAATAACGGGCTGTCCAGCGCTCAATCAGTCCTTGCTTGTCCTGGATGCCATGCTCTTTCTTCAGAGCTGCCAGCTCCTGCTCTAAGCATACCAGTTCTCCGACCTCAGCCTGGGTCAATCTTCTCTTAGCCACTGCCTTCTCCTCTCTGTCCGCCTCTATTTCAGCCTTCGTGTCCGAGAATGACACCAAGGCTATCGGCCCTTACAGACATCTGAACCAGCAAATGCGATTCTGCCTTTCTCCCTGATATCGGTCATGAGTCCACCTGAACCGTTTTCTTCTCCTCCTTGATCTGGGCGATCTGCCTGCGTACCTCCTCCATTTTCTCCGCCGTCAGTGGATAGAACTTCATGGCAATCAGGTTGCAGATCAGTCCGAAGACAATCAATCCGTACATGAGGAATACGCCGACCACCTTCAGTTTCAGACTGTAGGGTGTATCTACATCCGGCATCACATCCTTAAATCCAATCGACGCCAGGCAGATGGAAGCAATAAAGGGCGCAAAAGACGATACCAGCTTGTCCACAAAGGAAAAGAGCGTTCCCATCAATCCGGGTACATATTTCCCAGTCCGATAGGTCTCGAAATCCGCGCAGTCTGCCGTCATGGGAATGACAATCGATCCTGCCACATTCTGAAAGCCGCCGGTGAAAATGGTCAGAACCAGAAGTGCAACCGTGAAGAAACTGAATCCGACAAATCCCTTATTTCCAGGCAGATTCAGAGTTCTGGGATCCCCCAGCATCCAGAGAGCAATCAGGGCGATATTCCCGAAGAGCGCCAGCCAGCTGGAGGTGACCATTGCCCTGCGCTGCCCAAACTTCGTCGCGATATAGCCCAGACCGAGGAAGATAAAGATAATGTTTCCGATCGCCGTGTAGAGAGTAAATGTCCCTGACAGAGCGTAATTGCCGGCCACCACACCAAACATAATGGTCGTCACGGCAGCAGTCTTGGCTGTCGCCCCCAGTTTGTCCGTGGATGCAGCCAGAACCAGCATCTGGATGGCCCGGTTGTGCCGGATCGTCTCAAAATAGTCACGAAAAGTGACCCGAATGGCCTGACCCGTCCCATAGTACTTCTCCTGATCTTTGGGCCAGATGGAGATGACCGCGATTACCGTAAAGACAGCGGAAACAGATGCCACAATCATCCAAAGCTCCTTATAGAGCATAATATCCTTGGTGAAGCCCCCGTACTTCTTGGCCAGACCTGCTATGAACATCTGTCCCCCCGAGAAGAGAATCAGGTTATAAATCGCATCAAAAACCGAGAACAGAGGTCTTTGCTTTGGATCATTGGTCAGGCAGGTCTGCGCGGCTTTGGTGACAACACACTGGCAGGTATAGCCCAGATAGTAGATGCAGTTGACTGCGATAAACCAGCCTACCCGCAGGGCTCCTGCGGGAATCACAGGCGTCACAAAGATCATCAGAAAGGCGCAGAAGGCCAGGACGATATTGCCAATCACCATAAAGGGACGATTTTTCCCCAGCCTGCCGTTGGTTTTATCCAGCAGATAGCCCACAAAAGGATCCGTGACCCCGTCCCAGATACGCATAATCATGGAAAAAGATCCGGCCAGAACAACTCCCAGGCCAACCCATCCGTTAATGTAATAGGCAATAAATGACATGAGCAGCAACCAGATATTGGTCGCCGTATTATTGAGGGCAAAACCACCGATCCTCCAAATCGGCACACGGTGGATTCCTCCCTCGCGATCATACTTGCTGTTTCCCATACTTTTCTCTCCTTTTCCATATGCGGTTCTAAATGCGACGCAGATCTGCAGGATTTCTTCCCCCTCAGCAGACCCGACTTCCTTTCCTATTATTGAAAATATCGGTTCCAATAATCTATAACTAAATTTTTCTTTTTGCTATTTTTTGTAAATATCCTTATATTTAAATCAGGCTGTTGGAGGGTTTAAGTCTTGAAGATGCTTGAAGCATTTGAAATCTTTAGTGAAAAGCTAAGTTGAAGTCCTATCTATAGCTTTATCCTTAGACTGGATTCTCCAGACTTCATCTTGAGTCTTGTTCTGAGACCTTATCCTGGGAATTCATCCTGAACCTGTCTTGAGACCTGTCTCTGGCTTTATCTCAATTCCCGGATTTCCCTGATCGGAGGTAGAAGCAGCGATGTTTGAAACAAATCTTCTCAATCTCTTCTTTGACTTTTTAGACCGGCTGGAAATTCGCCGCCGCATTCTGCATGCCCCTTACCAATGGGATGACAGCTACGACTTCTCCTTCCGCCAGAATCTGGGCCTGGCCATGAAGGACTTCGACCGCTTCTTCTCCTGTCCTGACCAGCTCTGCATCATCACGGATGAGCTCAACTGCCACTATCTGGTTCTCCCTCTCCCCCGAAGCCGCCATCTACTGGCAGGGCCATATCTGACCCAGTCCCCGGACTTTCTTCATATGCAGCAGCTGGCCACCCGACTTGGAATCAAGGATGACAGGAAGATGGACCTCTCCTCCTTCTATATCCATTTTCCCAGGGTTCTGGAGCGAGGGGAGTTCGAGTCCTTCCTGCACGCCTTTTCAAAGTCCTATCTTGGTCGGGATGATTTTGCGCAAATTCGCCTTCCGCTGAGTCTTCCCCGGCCAACCGATCTCCTCTCCGTTCAGGGACGCAAGACAGAACAGGCTGCTTTCTCCCTGCTGGAAGACCGGTATGCCAAAGAGGCGGAAGGCCTGCGCTATATTACAGAAGGCAATGCTTCAGCTGCCGAAGCGGCATTTACCGACCACGTCTTTGACAGTCTGGAGAATCGCGCCCCCTCCAGCTTGCGCAGCAACAAGAACTATCTGATCGTATGCAACACGCTCTTTCGCAAGGCTACAGAAGCCGCCGGCGTTCACCCCTACTATCTGAATGAGATCTCCCGCAAATTTGCTATCCGTATTGAGAACATGCAGGAGCTCCCTCAAAACTATTCCTTTCGACGAGACATGATTCACCAGTACTGCAACCTGGTACAGAGCCATCGGAGCGGCGACCAGTCTGAGCTGATCAGCCGGGTCAACAATTATATCGACGCAAACCTGGACGGAGATCTGTCTCTGCAGTTCATCGCCAACTACTACTCTGTGAACAAGTCCTATCTGTCAACCCGTTTCAAAAAGGAGATGGGGCAGACCTTAAGCTCTTATATCCTTGACCGCAGGCTCGATCGGGCTATCTACCTGCTCAACATCGATGCCGGCAGTATTCAGGAGATCGCTGTCGCATGCGGCATCCCGGACCTGTCCTACTTCACCAAGCTCTTCCACCGTGAGAAGAAAATGACTCCAAGCCAGTACCGAAAGATCATCCGGTCATCCTGAATTCCCTGTGTTCTGAGGCTCTGCCTGTGTTCCACTACCTGAGACCGCGTCAATGTCCTTCCAGCCTTCCTTTCCCGCTGGCAAAGTGCTATGATATGTGCTAATTATTTGCAAAAACATCTGACAATCCCCTTGTGTTTTATCACATGGGATTTGATATCCTGTCATTCAAAAGAATTGGAAAAGAGGTTATGAACATGAACAATCAACGCTCCAATTTTTCCGGCAAACTGGGCTTTGTCCTGGCCGCCGCCGGTTCCGCCGTCGGCCTTGGAAACATCTGGCGCTTCCCCTATCTGGCGGCCAAGTATGGCGGCGGCATTTTCCTGCTGATTTACCTGATCCTGGTGGCCACCTTCGGATATGCCATGATTGTCTCCGAGTCCGCCATCGGACGCATGACCCAGAAATCCCCCGTCGGCGCCTTCAATATCCTGGGCAAGGGCAAGGGGCATGGCTTCTTCTGCTTCGGCGGCTGGCTCAACGCCATCATCCCGATCATCATTGTTCCCTACTACTCCGTGATCGGCGGCTGGGTCTTCAAATACCTCTGGGAATATCTGACCGGCGGCGTACACCGCGTCGCAGACGACAGCTTCTTTAGCGATTTCATCTCTAACTCTGCCTCGGCTGAATTCTGGTTCATCCTCTTTACTCTGGTGACCATCGGAATTATCTTTGCCGGCGTAGAAAACGGCATTGAGCGCGTCTCCCGTATTATGATGCCCCTACTGGTGCTTCTGGCGGTGATCGTCTCCATCTACTCTGTTACCAGGCCCGGAGCTATGGAGGGCGTCAAATATTTCCTGATCCCTGATTTCGCCCACTTCTCTTGGATGACGATCGTAACTGCCATGGGGCAGATGTTCTACTCCCTCTCCATCGCCATGGGAATCCTGATCACCTTCGGCTCTTATATGAAGAAGGAGGTCTCCATTGAGGGTTCCACCTCTAATGTTGAGATCTTCGATACGGCGATCGCGATTCTGGCAGGCCTGATGATCATCCCTGCTGTTTTCGCCTTCTCCGGCGCGGACGCAGCCGCAAATCTCAAGGCCGGTCCCTCCCTCATGTTCATCATGATTCCCAAGGTCTTTGATTCCATGGGACTGGGCCAGTTCGGCGGCATCGTCTTCTTCCTCCTGGTTCTTCTGGCCGCAATCACTTCATCCATTGCCCTGGCAGAGTCCGCCGCTTCTACCTTCCAGGATGAGCTGGGCTGGGGGCGCCGCAAGGCGACTATTGTTGTCGCTGTCATCATGCTGGCCCTCGGCAGCCTCTCCTCTCTTGGCTTCGGTGTCCTGGGCAACATCAAGATCATCGGCATGGACTTCCTTGACTTCTTCGACTTCCTGTCCAACTCCGTCATGATGCCCATCGCCGCCTTCGCCATCTGCATCCTGGTTGTCTATAAGGTTGGCGTTGACCGGATTGCGGAGGAGGTTACAGTCTCCGGCAAGTTCCGAAGACGTAAACTCTACAATTTCGTCATCAGATATGCCGCTCCCCTCTTTATCATTATCATCCTGATCTCATCGATCCTGAACGCCTTCGGCATCGTCAAGATGTAAGCGTAGCTACGAGCAGGGTAGACACAACAATAAAAAAGCACCGCCGACCAAGCTTGCTTGGGGAGGCGGTGTTTTTTTATTGTTGTAAGTTATCCGGCGACAGCCGGATAACGAAAGATTGCGAAGCAATCTTGAGTCTACCCGTGGATAAAAGCTGTCTCCCGACCGAGCTTGCTCGGGAAGACGGTATTTTTTATTTAAAACTCCTTGTCCTTCATAATTTTAACACTTACTCTCATGGATATCAGAAACAGAATCCAGGCTACAACCATCGCAAGAGCGGCCAGCCCGCCTATACTCATCCTGGAGAGACTGTACTTCACATTTGCCACAAGCATGGGAACCGCTTTTGCAGCCACAATCCATATCGCGGAAAGGGCCCCAAATGCCCCGATCAGAGCAATCCTTCCCATCTCACCGCCAAATTTCAGCTGAAATGGTATGGAAGCCGCCTGTATGACAATCACGGCAGAAAGAATGATCAAGGCAGCCGGCATAACATCAGAAATGTTCACTGTCCCCTTCCATATGCTGACACAAATGCCAAAGACAATTGCAAGAAGCCAGGCACCACCGCAAATTAAGAATGTGAGCAAATATTTTTCAGTGACATAATTTGCGCGGCTGACAGGTAATGTGAACAGAAAGGCGTTCCCATTGTCCAGCGCGTCATAGCTTATCGTGCTCAGTACAAACAGGGACGAAATAAAGGACATAAAACCAATCGCAAATGTCGTGTTTCCGTAGAAAACTACATTGACGACAGAAATCGTAATCATGATGATAAAAAAGAGCTTTTTCTCTTTCATCATCTTAAAATCTTTTATCAAGAGTCCCATCATAATTTCTCCCCTCTTATCATCATCAAAATCACTTCATCTATTGTTCCCTGATCAATCGCCACTTCCGGATAGTTTTCAATATAATACTGCTTCTGTCTGGTCAGACAGCTGTATCCATAGGCTTCCTTTTTAAAACGCAGAATATATTGTTTATCTATTTGGGAAAATTGTTCCTCTGTCACCTTCAGCAGGGCATAATCACTCAGCAAAACATCCGTATCTTCATGCAAAATCACTTTCCCCTCGTGAATCATATAAATATCGTCACACAGGGTCTCCAGGTCGCTTGAAATGTGCGAGCTGATGAGAATAGACCGCTCCTCATTCTCTTCCATAAATTTCCGCAGCATTTCCAATAATTCATCTCTGGCGATGACATCAAGCCCCAAGGTCGGCTCATCCAAAATCAACAATCTCGCATCGTGGGAAATTGCTATCAGCACCTTCAGCTTAGCCTTCATCCCCGTTGAAAAGTCATTGATTTTTTTATCCGTCGGCAATTGGAATCTACGCGCCTGGTCCATGAAGGAGGAATCGTCAAAGCTCTTGTACAGGCTTTTCATAATCGGGATCAGGTCCTTTATCGTTAAATATCCGCCGAATCCGGAATCTGAGAGGACAACACCCAGACTTTCTTTATCCTCAGCTGTAAACTCCCGCAGATCCTTTCCGAGAATATTGATCTTCCCGCCATCCGCAGAGATCAATCCCAAAACAGCCTTAAATGTAGTGCTTTTCCCCGCTCCATTTTGCCCGATCAAACCGGTGATATAACCTCTTTTGACTTCCAAGGAACAATCCAGAGAAAAGTTCCCATATTGCTTTTTGAGATGTTCTATTTTCAGCATCGCCATCACTCCTTTAAGATCAATTCAAAAAGATCTCTGATATCCTCATCACAAATCCCACAGGATCTTCCCTTTTGCACTGCACGCTCTAAATCTCTTTCCAGTTCTTTTTTCTGCTCCTCCAGCAAAAGCTCTGTATTAATTGCCGCAACATAGGTTCCCTTCCCGTGAATTGTTATGGTAAATCCTTCCCTTTCCAGGTTGTCATATGCTTTTTTTACGGTCAGAGCGCTGATTTTTAATTCCCTAGAAAGCGCCCTTACTGACGGAAGATTGTCATTCTCCTTTAATTCTCCATTTCGTATCAGTACCTTGATCTGATCTTTAATCTGCTCGTAAAACGGCACCATCGATGATGCATTTATGATGATCTTCATTGTCCTCCTTTCTTGTTCGCAAACAGTATATAACAGTATAAAACTGTTTGCAAGAAAAATCAGATGACAGCTACCTCCGGGTGCGCTAAAAAACGCCTGCAACGCAGCAGAGCTTGCTGCAATACAGACGCGTCGTTATCTTCTTTCATGTCAATGGAGCGCACCGCGAATGACAACGGAATCACATGTCCTTTTTCCCCACGGCAGAAAAGAAGAGCTGCCGCATCTCTTCCCTCCTGTCCGCACGGCACTTGAAATCACGGCTGATTTCACCATCGGAGAGAACAAGCATGCGGCTGCATGTCCTGCATAAAAATTCATAGTCGTGCGTGACAACAAATATGATTTTTCCCTGTTTGGAAAGGCTGCGGATAATTTCAGCGACCCTTGTCATGCTTTCATAATCCAGCCCGCTGGTAGGCTCGTCAAAGACGATCAGTTCTTTTTGGCAGACCTGCCCCACGGCGACGGCCACCCTCTGCTTTTGTCCGCCGGAAAGCGTGCCGGGATGTTGTTCGGCAAAGGGTGTCAGTTCCAACGCGTCCATCGTTTCCGCGACTAAGTCCGCGTCCGGGTTCTTTATTCCGAAGGAGCATTCCGCTTCTACGCTCTCCGCAAAGAGCTCATAATTCACATCCTGCATGACCATATAGGAAATTTTCTGCCGCTTCTTTGGGGAGATACCCCTGCCATCCCATAAATAATCCCCTTTGATCCCTTTGTGCAAACCGCAAAAGGCCCGTGAAAATGTTGTTTTGCCCGCGCCGTTTTTCCCGACAAGAGCAATCACCTCGCCTTGTGAAATCTTTACATTGATATTTTCTATCACAGGCGTTTTCCTGTAGAAGAGGGAAACACCCTTCATCTCCAGCCTCGTTTCCCCCTCTTTCCCCGCGATCACGTCGGGAGTCTCCTTTTGCAGATCCGTCGCTCGAAGGCCCATGGCCCGGCGTTCTTCATCCGTCAAGGTCAAAAACTCACCGGCGGAGTAAATCTTTTTTATCTGTCCCTCATCAAATACAATGATCCGGTCAGCGATACCCATCAGATAATACAGCCGGTGTTCGACGATCAAAATGGTCTTTCCCTGGGACTTAAGCATTTTGAGATGAGCCCTTAAAGCGTCTATCGTCTCCATGTCCAGATTAGAGGACGGTTCATCCAGCAGATAGACGCGAGGGTTCATAGCGTATACGGACGCAAAAGCAATCTTCTGCTTTTCTCCTCCAGAAAGAGAAAAAATATTTCTTCCGCGAAGGTTTTCAATTTCCAGGTCCTTTGCGGAGGCAGCCACCCTGTCCTCAATCTGCTCTCCTGGCAATGCCTGGTTTTCCACGCCGAAAGCGATCTCACTGTCTGTATCCACATTGAAAAACTGCGTCCTGGGGTTCTGGAATACCGAACCGACAAGAGACGCCGTTTCATACATTGGCATTTCCGGAACACTTCGCCCGTCGAGCAGAACTTCCCCCGTCAGCTTGCCGGGATAAAAATTGGGGACAAGCCCATTGACAAGACGCGTCATCGTGGTCTTGCCGCATCCGCTTTTCCCACAGAGAAGGACGCATTCCCCCTCAGCTACTGTCAAATTAATGTCACGCAGATCATCCCTTCCATGGATCCCCTCCTGCTCCCTGCGCGAGTCATACGAAAAGGATACATGCTTAAACTCAATCATACCCTACACGATCCTTCCCCAACAAAAGCCCAAAATAAGCACGCAGGCCGCAAGGACTACGGCAATCCAATCCCTTCCCCGGAACCGAATCTGAAGAAGGCTGGTACGCGGCTTTGGATTCTCTATCCCACGCGTGACTGCGGCGGCAGAAAGCTCATCGGCCGCATTGGAAGCCGTCATCAGCAAGGGGACATAAAGACATTCCACCGTCATAGCCGGATTTCTCAGAAAACCCAAAAAGGAAGGAGTCACATCCCTGAGCCGCATGGCGTCTTTGATATAAGCCCAGTCTTCACGGACTGAGGGAATATATCGAAGCATGACTGCCAAAGGAATAACCACATGATTGGGAATATGCGCCTTATTCATCGCGGTCAAAAATTCATTTACCCTCGTCGTGGAAAGAATCACACTCGCCAAAAAAGCGCAGGGGTAGACAGCGTAAAACAGGCCGAGCCATGATGTAAACACGGTATAAAACGCCCCCTTTTCAAGCGACATGACAAAGAGGGTCAGCATATAGAAGGCGCCATAAAAAGCCGCGCAAAAAAGCGACCTGCGAACTTTTCCGCTTGCGCATCCGAACAGGGCAATCGCAAGAACAAGCAGGCTCTCATACAAAAGGGAGGAGGCAATGGTTGCTGAAATCACGCACAGAATCAGTATGATGATTTTTGCGCGGGGATCAAATTGCAGACCGAAGCTCTTTTGGACACTTGCATCCCGGCTCATGCGGTTATTCCCGCCTTTTCAAATTGCTTCCTCAATAACCTGCTGCCGACAAAACCGCTGAAGAGGGCGACAAGAACCGTGCCTGCCAGCATGGTCACCAAAACCCACTGGTTGACTGATGCCGCCATGGTATCCAGATACTCCCGCGGCGTCCCTTTCTCTAGCATTCGGCTCACCCATGCCTGCGGATTGATAAAATAGGCGAGATAGGACCCGGTTTCCCCGAGGCAGAAAACAATATAAGAGACAATGTTGATTTTTATATTCTTATAGCGTCTACTCCATGCCACCAGCTCCGCCAGCACACTGCCAACCAGATACCCGATGGTCATGGCAATATGCATGCCAGTCACATAGCAGAAGATCGCCATCAAAAGTCCGGCAGTAAAGATCGGTCCGGTTTTCGGCACCTTCGCGATCAGTAAAAGATATACCGGTCCGGCAAGAAGTGATGCGCCCACCGGAAAATAGAAGGTCAGAGTCGGCACCATCGCGAATGGCCCTCCGCTCAATGTGATACAGATAAAAATGATCGCGGAAAAAACGCCAACCGTAATAAGATCTTTGACTGTAAGTTTCTGTTTCCTGCTGTTTGTTTCGCTTGCCATAACAAATATCCTTCCTTATACGCGTACCGATTGAAATTTAGAAATCCAAGATACGCCGATAGAGACGCTGTGATAATATATTGTTAGAAGCCACTAACTATAGGTATCGTATAAAGACAGGGAAAGCGAAACAATATCGTTAAGCGTTCTTCGTCCGATATGTATGATTTTATGTCTGATATGTATGATTTTGGAGTAATGACATGGAAATCAGCGAATTTTACAGGGAATGGCTTACCCGCAGCGGATTTGTTGAAAGTAAGCCTTCTCCTGACTTTGGCCCTTCCGGAAAATTGTATCTCGCTCCAGAGGACGCAGCCTGTGGATATTACTGGGTCTATGGAGAAAAAAATTTATTTGATATTAAAATTCATGATTTCTATTTCTTCGAAGACAGCTTCATATCTCTTGACACGCCGGAATGTTTGAGCATTACCTACTATGATTCTGTGTCGGGGGAGGAGTTGACTCCCTACCGCCGATTAACTGCGGGATGTGTCAAAACCTTTCACGGAGGACACGAGACCTATAAAGCTATGATTCACAGGAATATTCCGATCCGTTCCGTTGGGATAGAGGTTTTTCCCGCATATTATGAAACATATCTGAGGGAAAGCTATCCTGATGACTACCTCCCTCCGCATGAGGCTTTCAGCCGCATCGGGCAGACGCTCGACTTCCCGGAGATGTCTCAGCTTTTGCGACAGGTATGGGCTTATAAGGGAGAGGGCATATCGGCAAAGTTGTTCTATGAAGCCAAGGTCGCGGAAGCCGTTTCTCTTGTCTATGAGCGCGGAAAAAAATGCAAAAAAGATCCTCATGCCAGAATATCCGGTCAGGACATGGATGCCTTGAGCAGCGTCACTGCCTATATCAACGATCATTTTAATACAGAGCTCCCCCTTGCTACGCTTGCGCGAATCGCCTGTATGGGCACAACAAAGCTGAAGACCTCTTTTAAGCGCATCTATCACTGCACCATTTCCGAGTACATCCAACAGCGTCGTATGAGCCACGCGGAAATGCTCCTGACATCTACAGAGCTTGCCATTGATCAGGTTGCTTCGGCTGTCGGCTACTCCAACGCGGGAAGATTTGCGGCAAGCTTTAAAAACAATACCGGGCTGTTTCCGGCGGAATATCGCAAAATGTCGCGCAGGACAGGCGGATGATCCCATTTCAATCTTACATTTGCGGTATAATATCCCTGTCAAGCGATGGAATACCTGCTCCGCATGTATTCCATTGTCATAAACAAGGAGGCAATTCATGCAGGAAACAAGACCCTTGCGCAGCGTGGCCTACTCCCAGGTGGAGAACATGCACGTGCTGCGCCATGAAAATATCAATGGCACCGGCAGGCTCTATGGGGGGCAACTGCTCTCCTGGATTGATGAGACCTCCGCCACAGTGGCCCAGCGCCATTCCGGCAGAATCATCACCACAGCCTCCATTGACCATCTGGAGTTCAAGCGGGGAGCCTATCTCAATGACCTGGTCGTCCTGGTAGCACGCCTGACCTATGTGGGCAACGCCTCCATGGAAGTAGAGGTCGACTCCTATGTCGAGGACCATCAGGGCTTTCGCCACATGATTAACCGTGCCTTTCTCACCTATGTCTCTATTGACGAGAATGGAAAACCTGTTCCCATCCCCTATGGACTTGAAATTAAGACAGAGGCCGAACGGGCCCGCTATCAGGCCGCTCTGGCCCGCAAAGAGCACCGAATTCTCCGCAGGAGTCAGGGCTTCTGATCCGTCCGCAACGATAGATGGAAGGCTGCAAACATTGGCCTCAAAAAGAGCATCCGCAGGAATTTGCAAATGCTTTGCAATTATATCTTGACAGAAAGCTTATCTTTCAGCGTGAAATACCTGTGGGATAACTCTTGCCTTTCAGCTCGCAGCTTTTCCCGTCGTGTATATCGCTCTAAAAATCCTGCCGTGTGCAGCGAAATTACATAGAGAAGAATCCAAAGCTCTTAAACTTAAGTTCACCATCTCCGTTAAAGTGAAGATAAAGAGCTGACTTCCCCGGCTGAACCGCAATCGGGATCAGATAATTCTGCCAGTCCGGATTCCTGACCTCAAGATCAATCTCCCCCAAAACCTTCTTCCCGCTTTCATCCGCTGTAACCAGAATGTCCCCCGCGTACTTACCTGACAGTTCCAGATAAAGCAGATCCTGGTCTGTAAATTCAAAGGAAGGGTAACCAAGGACGCTACCCTTCCTGACATGCGCAAGCCAATTCTGTGCCGGCTCCTCTTCCAGGATCGCCGCCGGATATGTTCCGTCTCCGGTAAGGGTCTCCTTCTTTGCCACACGCTCCCTGAGCGCCCCATAAATATTGTAAAATTCTCCCATCATTTTCTCCTTGTTATGTCACGAAAAGACTTACCCGTCAACCTGACTCGGATCCATCCCGTGAAGTCACCATTCCGATTATAACCGACAGATAGCCGGATACGTTAATTATGCCATATCCTATTTCCTTGTACACGTCTCTTACGGCAGCTTTCAAAGAACACGTAAACCGTCCTTCTGATCAGCAACCAACATTCCCATTCCAAATCCACGGATCAAAGTCGCATGTCACCGGGAGTGCCACACAAAAAGAGACCATGCCCTGGCACAGCCTCTCATCGCAAACCTATAAATTTACCAACAGGGTGAATTACCTTCACAATCGATTCTTACAGTGCCGAAATCATACTTGCGGCATTTACATCAAGCTGCAAAGAGCTCGCTTACTCCTTCTCGATAACCAGGGCCATGATAAAGCGACTGTCGCCGGTGGAGAGCAAATGCTTGCCGCCCTTATCGAACTTAAACTGATCGCCGGCCTTCAGCACATAGTCCCTGCCCTCGTAGCTAAGATTGGCCTGCCCTTCCAGGGCGAAAATCATAGCATCGCCCGGCGCCGGATGCTCAGGCAGTACAGAATTCTTATCAAATGCCAGAATCGCGAATCTCATGTGATCGCTCTCGACGATTTTTAAGAAATTAACCTCTCCCTCTTTAAATGAAACCAACTTTGCCAACTGAAGGACCTGACCTGCGTCAACACCATGCATCATATAGATCTCCTTTCCGGGCGAATTGACGTCCAAAAACAGAATCTGTGTTCCGCGCAGATTCTGTTGTAAATCAAATCTGTAAAGGATCTTTTCTCTCCCTTACAGATACAATCATAGTTCATCAGAAAATCAATTCTGTTGGAATTCAAACATTTTTGGATATTTTTCATTTCTCTCTTGCCTTCTTTTGTTTACGGTGTTAACATTATGGCGCCGGTAAAGTTAACGATGTAAACTTGTTAGTGAAAGAAGGAATCATGAATGATACAAAAACGATGTCCCCTCTTGTGGACCTGCAAGGTGTGAGCAAGGCCTTCGGAGAACACCATGTTCTCAAAGGCATCGACCTTCAGGTACATGCGGGCCAGGTACTGGGCTTGCTCGGAAAAAACGGAGCAGGTAAGTCCACGCTCATCAACATCATGTGCGGCATGCTCCCGGCGGATGCAGGCCGTGTACTTATTGGCTCCCGCAGCCTTTCCGGCGGTACAGACCATCATTCAATCCTTCTTTCATGAGAAGACCTGGGGAATGTGGCCAAGACTAAAGATGTCCGCGGCATCAAAAGGAGCTCTTCTGGGCGGTAAGGCCTTCGTCGCCCATCTCGCGTTTCTCGCCGGCCTATTGGGCTCTTGACGCCGTACATGCGGTAAGCCTGGACGGCGCCTCGATCGCGGACATCCTTCCGCAGGTCGGCATGCTTGCCGTCTTTCTTATCGTCATCATTGGTGCTATCATACTAAACTATATGGTAAGAAGCGTTATGTCAGCACAAAAGTAGGAGCTACTATGTCAAAAGGCGAAAGGGCGGGTACTCGTATGCATATGCTCACACGAGACGATATCATCTCTGCCTCTCTGAAACTGGTGGATGAAGAGGGTCTGAATGCCCTGTCCTTTCGCGCCCTTGGCAAGCGTCTGGGCGTGTCCCAGACGGCATTTTACCGCCATATCCCCGACAAAGCTGCCCTTCTGGACGGTGTCTCAGAGAGGATCTGGCGCCAGACTCTCGAGAGGCTTCTCGCTACGACCGCTCCAGGCGCCGAGACCAGAAGCTCCGCCGAAAGCTGGCACTCTGTCATGCTTTCCTATGCGCGTACGCTCCGCCGCACACTCCTTGCCCATCCCAACGCCGTGGAACTCGTCCTGACACACCCCATCGCCACTGCAAGATCGTTCTCGCTGATTGCACAGGTACTCGTTGCGTTTGATGCCGCGGGCTTTCAGCATCCAGACCATATGCTAGCGCTCTTCACCTCGGTAACTGTGTACACAACAGGCTTTGCGGCCGCTGAGGCGGCTCCTCCTGCCGGTGGTGAGGTCACTAGCCCCTTGGCGGGTTTCAATGAGGCCCTATCCTCGATGTCTCCTGCAGACAGACAGGCCCTTGAGGGTCTGGTCGGTCAGGTGATGACCGGCAGCTGGGATTTTTCCTCACAGTTCGAGGTCGGTTTGCAGGCTCTCTTGCGCGGCTGGGACACTGAAAACAGAGATATGTCCTGACCTTTTCCCTATCCGCAATATTATGAAGATGCTCTCTGACCCAGATTCTGTCATGAATAGGAGCTTGAGACACTTTTTATCAACCCATTTCGTTCTATAGCTCTGTTTTGTCCACCTTCAAAGTTCCCTAGAAAAAGATTGAATCCCCTCAATCCCTTGTAAATAAAGGGATCAAGGGGGTTTCTATCAACACATTTTGTCCTGTAACTCCCGAAAGAAGATGAATCCCCGCAGCCTTTCATTCAAAAGGGCCGCGGGGATTTTCACCAACACTTTTTGTCCTATATCTCTATATCTCTAGTAGTGCAGCATCTGGATCAGGAAAATCCAGGCCAGACTGTAGTAAGTCACAACGGCCACCAGGTCATTGACTGTAGTGATCAGGGGGCCGGATGCGGCCGCCGGATCAATATGAGCCTTCTTGAAGACGATGGGGATAATGGTCCCCACCAGGCTGGAAATGGCCATCGCGATCAAGAGCGCCGCACCGACGCAGCCGGAGATGGCGAAAGCATAGAGCCAGGGCTCTGCCTTGGCAAAGTGCAGATAGAGACCGATTGCCGGGATCGAGAAGGAGGCCAGAAGAATTCCATTGCCCGAGCCGACGCGGAACTCCTTCCAGATCAGGCGCATCTTCTGACCCAGGGTCAGATTCTCGTCCATAAGCACACGGATGGTTACCGCCAGAGACTGGGTCCCGACATTGCCGGCCATGTCCAGAATCAGCGACTGAAAGAGCATGGCCACAGTGACTTCCGCCACAACCTTCTCAAACATGCCTACAACTGTAGATACAAACAGTCCCAGGAAGAGCAGGATAATCAGCCAGGGCATGCGCTTCTTAATAGAGGTTGGCACTGTCTCTGACAGATCCTCCTCCGCTGTCAGACCGGCCAGCTTGGCGTAGTCCTCTCCTAATTCCTCATCGATCACCTTGACCAGATCCTGCGAGGTGATGACCCCAAGGACGCGATTCTCTTCATCCAGGGCCGGGATGGAGTCCTCGGAGTAGTCCTTAATCCACTCAATACAGTTGTCAATGGACTCCTTGGCGTAGACATAGGGGTAAGAGGTAATAATCAAATCTTCCAGGCGGTCTGTCTGCCGGGCGATAATCAGATCCTTCAGGTTGATCGCCCCGTAGAAGACCTCGTTCTCATCCACGACATAAATGGTTGAAATATTGTCATTTTCCGCCGCCTGCTCGATCAGACTCTTCATGGCCCCGCGCACATCCAGATTCCGCTTGATCTCGATGAAATTGGTGGTCATGCGGCTTCCGATCTGCTCCTCGCTGAAGGACGCGACCATGGCCATTTCCCGGCGCAGATCCTTATCCATAAGGCCGACCAGAATCTCCCGCCTCTCCTGAGAGAGTAGGCGCAAGAGGTCTACCGCCTTGTCGGTATCCATATTGGAGATCATGGATATCTGCTTGCGGATATCCATCTCCATCAGATATTTGGCGGCCCGGTCCTCATCCACATACTCGAAGATATCCGACAGATCCTCAATATCCAGGATCCGATAGAGACGCTTACGCTCGGTCTCATTCATCACATCGAGGGAATCCGCGATATCCGAGCTGTGGTAGTCCATGATCCGCTCTTCCATCACCTTGGGAGAAATATTTCCTCGAATGATGGAGGCGATTTCTTCTTCGTAATTGGGCTTCTCGATATCCTCATCCTCATTGGACTCAGCCCCGTTCTCCATGCGGTTCTGAGGCTCCATATCCTCCGGAAAGACCTTCTCTTCTCCGGCAGAAGCCTCTTCCGCCGGCTGCGTTTGAATCAGCTCCTCCTGTGTGGGATCCAACTGCTTCTTCTCCATTCCAGGCTCCTTTCTCGGGCAAGAGCGGCCGGAATACGCGAGAAGAAAACTCCCTTCAATGCTCCAGAGGAGAGTGTGTCTGCTTTCGCATTCGGCGCCAGTCTCGTATGCTGCCCGCTGCTATGTCTGCATTGCAACTTCGGACATAACCGTCATCGCTCATGAGCTCACTCTCCTTTCCATACGACAAAATGCTGCTTCCTGGAATATGCATCCTCATTGATCATCCTATGACCGCTTCCCAGGCATTGCACCATCATGAAAATCCAATCTATACGTCTAACCGAGTATAACACTGTCAGTCCCAAAGAACATCGTCTATCCGACAATTTATTCGAATTTCTCCGGTATGGGAACTGCAAGCATCACTTGTTTCTCTTCCGGCTCATAGAGACATAGAGATCGTAGAGGGCGGACCCCGTCTTGCCCTCCGGCGGGTGATCCTCATCCCCCACTTCCAGCTCATAACACTCATAGGCGTTAATGATTCTGGTCCCGACCTCGTGCACGTGGAAGCGGTCTCCCCCATAGCTCAGATGGACATGGCCGTGGAGCATATACTTGGGCTTCCACCTGCGGATCAGATCATTGAAGCACGCAAAGCCCCAGTGGGGCAGGTCTTCCATGTCTCCATAGCCCTTGGCCGGGGCATGGGTCACCAGCATGTCAATCCCCCCGCGCAGGGCGATTGCGTTGTTGACCCGACGGATTCTCCTGCTCATCTCCTCTTCTGTGTACTGGAAAATGCCCTGGTTATAGCGGACCGAGCCGCCCAGTCCCAGAATCCGCAGGCCGTGAAAATCATAGACCCTGTCTTCAATGCAGGTACAGCCCTGGGGCGATTTTCTCCTGTAATCCTGATCGTGGTTGCCGTGTACATAGAGCAGGGGCTTGTTGGTCATGCTCACCAGAAAATCCAGATAGGAGGCCTTTAAATCTCCGCAGGAGATAATCAGATCTACATCGGCAAATCGGCTCTTGTCGAAGTAATCCCAGAAGGCTCTCTTCTCCTCATCGGCAATGGCCATAATCTTCATCGCGCGTCCTCTTTCTCCGTCACGGTATCGATGCCGCTGACGGCCACCAGTTCTCTAGCCTCATCCGTCAGCTCCTCCAGACTGGGAATGGAGCCTATGACATTGTCATTGAGCCAGTCCATACTGATGATCTCCCGGCTGGAGAAGCGAGGCGCCTTGGGTCCCTTGATCATCCCCTCCTGAGAGTGAATCTCCCCGTCAAAGGGATTGATATAACCCGACATAATGGCATCGACCAGACGTTCCGCGGTCTTACGGGAGTAGAAGGGAATGTGCTTGGAGAAAATCAACTCCACCGCTCCCGTCGCCATCCCCCAGTAGAAGTTGAGCGAGCGATTCTCCTGCCGATCCTTCAGAGATGCCGTCCCCCTGACAATCGGACGAAGCAGACGCTCATAGAATTTACCCCAGTTATTAAGCGGGGCGCAGAGATTATGCACCATTCCGTTCTCATCCCTGCAATAGAGACCATATTCGCGGGAAGCCTGCCTGGGGCGGATCATTTCCAGACCGGAAATCACCCGGATATCCTCTCTCTCAAGCAGCTCTTCCCAGCTGGAATTCCTGGATCCGGACCAGTCCAGGTATATCTTCACCCTGGGGTCGACCATAGCCGCCCCGATCGCGAAGGCATTGATGTCCGCCACCGCGCCGAAGATGGGGAAGTTGGCCCGATAGCCGATCTTGTGATTGTCGCTGGTCATTGCCGCCAGCGCCCCCATGATAAATTTGGCGTCATAGGACCGGGTGTAATAAGTCATTACCTCACTCGAAACCAAATTGACAGAACAATTTAAGAAGCGAACCTCCGGATAAAAGATCGCCGCCCGCTGGGTGATCGGCATCATAGCTAAAGAGGTCGTAAAGACCATCTGGCAGCCCGCCTCCATTGCCTGGTCAATGGCATTCGAGATCTTCTGTTCATCTCCGCAGTCGTCAAAGGCCATGGTCTTCACCGCCCCTTCGAATTCAGACTCTAAGGCGAGTCTTCCCAGCTCGTGCGCGTAAGACCAGGAGGACTCTTCCTTGCTCTTCTCGTAGAGGAAGGCCACAGATAAGGGGCGTTTTTGCGTATAGGCATCCCCCCTCTGCAGGAAGGAAAAAATTTTTCTGCTTCCCCGCTCCGTCTCTTCTGCGTCCGCAGTCTCAACCAAAGCGACATCTCCCTGCCCGCCGGCCAGAGTAATCTCACTCCAGATCCGATCCACCTGGCTATCCAAATATGCCTTGCTCTCGTTCGCCAGGGTCTCTATCGGATAGATCGCCAGATAGATCAGCATGGCGTCCGCCGCCGTCATATCCAACTGGTCGCCGCCGTGTTCCGTGAAAATGCGCTCAAACATGCCGTAGGCGCTCTTTAAGTCCTTAATGGCCTCTTCTGACCAGCCATGCTCCAAATCCTGTCCGCATGCCTCTGCCAGCTTGGCATAGTCCCCCTCGTGCGAGAACTCAATGGAATAGAGCGGACACACCTCATAGAAGTCCACAAACTCCTGATAACGGCGTAACTCTGCAGCTTCTTCTTCATCTCTGGGCCGTCCGAAGGGCATGATGCGGATCACATTGGCCAGAATATCCTTCACACCGGCATAGGCGCTGACAGAAACTCTCTTATTGCCCTCCTGCACATAGAAACGCCACATATACTCATAGGCCAGGATCGGCTCGCGGATCCCCTCTTCCATCTGGGAGTCATAAAGGGTGGACCATTTCTCCGCGAACTCCGTCGACGCGCCCAGAAGGGGCATGAAGTTAGAGGCAAAGGAATTCTGCCTTCCCTTGGTCATTGTACCGACAATCTTCTTAATGGGGATTTCAACCAGTCCCAGATTGCGAACCCCTCCCTGCAGAGCTCCCGGCACAAGATCCTCCAGAGACGTCAGATAAGGATACTGGCCGGAAGCCATAGCCTCTCTGACACGGCGTTTCCCCGCCTGTCTGGCATTATCATAATCATCAAGCATACGCACACCTCCTCATCTCCTCCTGCGGCTTGTCCCTGGTACGGACTTCCTGATCCTCCTCACAGACGCGATGCAAAATCAACTGATATCTGCTGTGCGGAGTGGTACCTGCTTCAGCCCCGGTCACTCCTGATTTCTGACAGACCGGCTCTGCCTTTTGCTCGAATTTACTCCTATAGAATCGACTCTGTCAACTTGAGAACCGCCTTCGCCAGCTCCTCGACTCTGCTTTTGGCAGCCGCCTCTTCTCTCTTTCTCGTGTAGAAATAGAACTTGAGCTTGGGCTCTGTACCGGAGGGCCGCATGGCAAACCAGGACCCGTCCTCCATGACATACTTGAGCACATTCGCGGGCGGAATATCCTCATATCCATCCCGGTAGTCGATCGTCTGCGCCAGGGGCAGGCCCCCGAAGCTCTCGAAGGCATTTGCCCGAAAATACGCCATGATCCGGGCGATTCTTGCCGATCCCTCCTCTCCCTTTAAGACCAGGGAGACGGGGTGGTCCACGAAATAGCCATAGGTCTGATAGAGCTCCTCCAAGACCTGTCCCAGGCTCTTGCCGCATCCGGCATAATAAGCCGCCATCTCAGCGACCAGCATGGCTGCCGCCACCCCGTCCTTGTCCCGGACAAAGGAGCCGGGCGCGCAGCCGATGCTCTCCTCATAGCCAAAGAAATAGGAGATCCCCCTCTTCTCAAGCTCAGGAATGCGGCCGCAGATATTCTTAAAGCCGGTCAGTGCCTCGTAGACTTCAATCCCATGCGCCCGGCAGATGGCCGCCCCGAAGTCAGAGGTAACAATGGACTTGATCATGGCATAAGAGCCTCTTGACCCGTTTCCCGCATCTGACGGATTCTCCCGCTCTGCAAGCATCTCGTCTATGTCCCTGCCACTGGCTCTCGTATCTGATGAGATCTCTCCTGAGCCTTCCTGCGCCTTGGGGCAGCGGTCCTCCTCAGACCGCAGGCCTTGGGCCAGATAATGGATCAGAAGGGCTCCGGTCTGATTGCCGTTTAAGAAGCGGTAACCTCCCTGTCCGTCCTGAATTTCAATTGCCATTCGGTCCGCATCCGGATCCGTGGCAATGAGAACAGCCGCCCCTTTTCTCTTCCCCAGTTCCTCCGCGTAGGAAAAAGCCTTTGGGTCCTCCGGATTGGGATAGACTACAGTAGTGAACTCCGGATCCGGATCTGCCTGCTCTTTTACCATATAAAATCCGGTAAAACCACGCTCTTTAGCCAGGGTCTCCACGGGAATTCGGCCGGCCCCGTTGAGCGGGGTATAGACCATGAGCAGATCCAGCTTCAGCTTCTCCTTCCCATGACAATAGAGCGAGGTTACATAGGAGAGGTAATCCCGATCCATCTCCTCTCCCAGCATGACAATTTCTTTTCTCTTGACCACCGGATCATCCGGCCTGGTAAAGTTCTCAAAGAAGTCATGCCTTTCAATGGACGCCTGCATGCCCTCGGAGACCTGTCCCGAGATCTGCGCCCCGTCCAGCCAGTAGGCCTTATAGCCATTATATTCCCTGGGATTATGGCTGGCGGTCAGGTTGATCCCTGCCACACAGCCCAGCCTGCGAATGGCGAAGGACAGCTCTGGCGTTGGACGAAGAGAGGGGAAATTGTAGGCCCGGATTCCGTTGGCGGCAAAGATCTCCGCAGCCAGATTGGCAAATTCCTTTGAGTGATAGCGGCAGTCATAGGCGATGGCAACGCCCCGATCGCAGACCTTGTCTTCGGGATGCTGTCTGTCATAGGACAGAATATAATCCGCGATTCCCCGGGTCGCCCTCCCCACCGTGAGGACATTCATGCGATTCGTTCCTGCTCCGCAGATCCCCCGAAGTCCCGCTGTCCCGAAGCTGATCGTCTGATAGAAGCGGTCCCTGATCTGATCCTCTTTCCCCCGGATCTGCTCCAGTTCCCGGCGAAGCGGGTCTTTGGCCGGCAGCTGATTCAGCCAGCGCTCATATTCTTCACGTGCGTTCATATTGATTTCCTCCCCTGCCGGACGAATCCTCCTCTGCTTGCTCCCCCGCTCCCAGCCGCCCAAGCGAAGGCGATCCGCATGTTCAAAAGCGGTCTGCGCAAATGGATATCCCGTTCAGCTCTAATGACTGCGCCAGGTCTGCAGCTGATCTCTCAGCCAGTTCTCCCAGGCCTCCATGCCCTCCCCGGTCTTTGCCGAGACAGGAAAGGCGCGGATCTTCGGATTCAGCTTCCTGACCCGGTCCATGCAGGCCCTGAGGTCAAAGTCAAAATAGGACAGGGTATCTGTCTTGGTAATCACAAGAGCATGGGCCCTGGAGAACATGAGCGGATACTTCAGGGGCTTGTCGTCTCCCTCCGGCACAGAAAGAATCATGACATCCAGGCCTGCCCCCGTGTCAAATTCCGCCGGGCAGATCAGGTTCCCGACATTTTCCAGGAAGATCAGTTCCTCCCCTTTGGCGCCTTCCTGCAATTTCCCGCCAGACTCCGCGGCCAGAGCCTCCAGGCTTCTTCTTGTCATGCCCGCGTCCATATGACACATGCCATCCGTATGCGCCTGAATGCTCCTTGCTCCCAGAGCCTCTATGCGCAGGGCATCCACGTCCGAGGCGATATCCGCCTCCAGGACGGCGATGCTGACATCTGTCATATCCTGAATGGTCCGGGTCAAAAGAGAGGTCTTGCCGGATCCCGGAGATGACATGAGATTGATCAAAAGCTGGCCGGTCGTCCGCATCTGCCCGCGCAGAAGGTCGGCATCCCGGTCGTTGGACGCGGTCACTGACTTGTGCAATTCAATGGTTCTCATCTGCGTCCTCCCTGATCGGCCTTTGTTCTGTCTCCTCCCCAAAAGAAGCAGCTTTGGCAAACGTATTGTCCTCCCCGGCCCGGGCAGAAGCGGCATTCCCTCTGCTTCGGCCGCGGAAGGCTTCTACCTGCCCAATCAGCCAGTCAAGCCAGGCCCCCATTCCCTCCCCCGTCTTCGCGGAGAGAGGATAGACGGCGATCTGCGGATTCAGATCAAGAACCCGCTTGCGGCAGCGCGCGAAGTCAAAGTCAAAGACCGGACTGACATCTGTCTTGTTGATCAGCAGACAATCGCTGACCGAGAACATGAGAGGATACTTCAGAGGCTTGTCGTCCCCCTCCGGCACCGACAGAATCATGACCCTGGCCCCAGCTCCGACGTCAAATTCCGCCGGACAGACCAGGTTGCCGACATTCTCCAGGAAGATCAGATCCAGATCTTCGATGCCAAGCCCGCTCAGTCCCCGCCTGGTCATATCCGCGTCCATGTGACAGGAGCCCCCGGTGTGAAGCTGGATAACCCTGGCCCCGGCCTCTGACACGGTTCTCGCGTCGACATCCGAGTCCACATCCGCTTCCATGACGCCGATCCGATAGTCATTCCTCAGAGCCTCTATTGTCTTCACCAGGAGGCTGGTCTTGCCGGCCCCCGGAGAGGCCATCAGATTTACCAGAAAGACCCCTCTCTGTTTCAGTTCTTCTCTCACCCGAGCCGCGACAGCGTTATTATCAGCGATCACCCCCTCTTTGGTCTCCAGAATTTCAAATGCCCGACTGATCATTTCCATTCGCTGTTTCCTCTTTCACCGCCCCGGCCGTTGGCCATTTCCTCTATCACTTTCCCGGCCTTCAACTATTTCCCCTGTTCTCTCAGCTGCTGTCCCTTATTCTACCCTAAGTCCCTCTCTCAGAAAACTTCCTGCGGGAGGAAATCAAGGTATCTGCGGCGGGATCCGGAGCCGCGACCCACTCTCACAGAAGACTCCTCCCAGAGGAAACCAAGGCATCCATGGCGGGATCCGGAGCCGCATTCCCCTCTCCCGGAAAGCTCCTCCCTGGAGGAAATCAAGGCGTCCACAGCAAGCGCCAGAACCGCGACCCACTCTCACAGAAGCCTTCTCCCGAGAGGAAATTAAGCCATCCACAGCAAGCGCCAGAATCGTCAAAAAACCGCCCACTCGGGACGGCTGCCATATTTTCTATGATTTTTCTTTGACCGACTATTCTTCTCTGGCCGACAGGAAAAAATCTCCGGCCCTGATCACAAGCTCCGCCTGGTCCAGTGTATGACAGTTCATGTGATAGCTCTCTTCCATGGGGATCCATCGGCTCTGAAAATTGCGCAGACCCTCCGGCCCGTTTCTCTTCTCAATCCTCGCAAGCTGCAGGAGGGGATCAATATCGTAGAAGATCTTCAGATCCGCGTAGTCCCCGTAGTAAGGGTGAAAGCTGTAGGCCCCCTCCACGAGTCGGATCCTCCCGGCCCTGACAGAAACCGCAGGCCCGTAGTCCATGATCTTACAATCGAAGCGGGTATAAGAGAAAGCGTCCTCCTCCGACAGCCTGGGAAGAACTTCGGCGGCGAAACGCTCAAAGTGAACATTTCCTCCGGGCGCGCCCAGACGCTCTTTTGTTCGAAGCTCCTGGGGCAGAAAGAAATCGTCCATATGGACAGGGTCAAGCCCCATCTCCGCTCCCAGAGCGGCTGCAAGCGTTGATTTGCCGGCCGCGGATCTCCCGTCGATCGCGACAATATAGCTTTTGTCCGCCTTTTTTCTCGCCTCTTCTTGAATCAGCGCAGTCAACTGCGCCAGATCTCTTATCACCCCTCATTCCCCACGGCCAGACCGGCCCTGGTCAGCGCGATGACAATGCTTGGAATGATCAGCAATTGGAGGACAATGGCCGGAAAGCTGCTGATGAAATAAGAGGTCACCCACATCTTCAGACTGTATCCCTGGCCCGCGGAAAAGAGGAGGCCGTGCACCAGTCCCGCAACGACGCGTCCGACCAGCATCGCCACAACCAGGCTGATGTAGAGATTCCGGTAGTTGCGCTTATTTCTGAAGGGTCCATTGATCATACGGCCGGTCACAAAGCCATAAACCGCCAACTCTACCATCATGCCGGGCAGAACCGGAGTCGGCGGCATACTGGTGACGACGGACGAGAGCAGGGGGCCGATGATCCCGGTGATGAGACCCGCCGGCCAGCCAAAGGTCAGCCCCGCAATCAGAACCGGAATGTGCATGGGACTGAACATGACGCCACCGTTTGGAATGATTCGCACCAGCATGGGCAGAATCAGACAGAATGCAATGCTGACTGCCGTCATGACCAGATTTCTTGTAGACAACAAAGACTTGTTCATCGATAGACTCCTTCATTCGAAAAGGGGCTGTGAACCCTCTCACAGTCCCTCCATGCTTCCGATTCTGTCGGTAGACGTCAAAATGCCTCCAATTATGCCTCTGCAATGACCTCAATCTCACAGAGCACGCCCAAGGGCAGATCCTTGACCGCAACGCAGCTTCTGGCGGGTTTAGAGGTAAAATAGCGGCTGTAAACCTCATTAAAAGCGGCGAAATCGGCAATATCAGCCAGGAAACAGGTGGTCTTAATCACCTTATCGTAGCTGCTGCCGGCCGCCGCGAGCACCTGCCCCACATTCCTGCACACCTGCTCGGCCTGCTCGCTGATTCCTCCCTCGATCACCTTTCCCTGCTCGGGAACAATGGGGATCTGTCCGGAAGCAAAGACAAATCCATTGGATACGTAGGCCTGTGAATAGGGGCCGACTGCCGCGGGTGCCTTGTCTGTCGCTACAAGTTTCATTCTGCTACCTCCCTCGTGATTTTGTTCATTTGAAACCAATGTTTATTTTAGCACAATTTCTCAGCAGTAAGACGCACGCCGTTCAAGCATTCCACTGTGATAAACAACAGGATACCGGCTGGCGCCGCGCATCATTTTCCCAACGGAGATGGAGGGATTTGAACCCCCGCGCCGGCAGAACCGACCTACCGGATTTCGAATCCGGACCCTTCAGCCACTTGGGTACATCTCCATATCATATAGCATCGGCCTTCCAAGGAGCCCGATGCGGGTGCTGCCATCCGGCTTCCCCCGGATGATCTCACACCCATAGATCATACCAGTCCCTGAGGCCTCCGGTCAATTCCCCTTCCACCTGTCACAAAAGTCCCACAGGCCCCGGTCAGGCCTCCGTGATCCGGTAATCCATTTGAGCCAGATCCGCTCTCAGACAGATCTTGGCCCCATCCCTCTCATGACTGAGGGTCAGGATATGGCCTTCAGAGCGCACTTTAAAATGATTTCCCTCTTCAAAGGCGGGATGCTCATTTCGCAGCCTCAGCAGACGCAGCTGCTCTTTGACCAGGGGAAGCTCCATGCGATGTCTGGCTTCCCGGGCTGTCAGGTTGCTGCGGTTAATCTCCTTGTGTCCTCCCTCTCCGGCCCGCTTCATGGCCTCATAGTCGTTGGCTCCGCCCAGGAGGTCCAAGTACCAGACCTGGGGCTTGCCCGGCATAAAGATCTGAAGTGCGCGCGCCATGAGCATTTTTCTGTCATCCTCGCCCAGGGCGGAATAATAGCTTGTATTGACCTGATAATAGATGTTCCTAGCCCCGTGCAGGTTCTTGACATAGCCTCCCCTCTTTACCATGAGGTCGATCAGATCCTGTATGCGCCTCTCCGGGAGGAGTCCCTTTAAGTCCAGCATGGGAATCCCATCGTGGCAGCCCAGCATATTGACCAGGGAAATTCCCCTCTCTGTCACTTCTTCGGCCCAGGCAGCCAGGCGGCCTCCGTCGCCGGACTCGATCGCGTCGATGACCAGGCCGGGCAGGAAGAAATCATAGACCATGTAGCCCCGCTCACCGATCTTTCGGTAGATCCCCTCCTCATAGGAGGCGTGGATCTCCGGCAGAAGCCTGAGGTCCCTCCTCTTAGCCAGGCCATGAACCCGCTCGAGCAGGTCCCAGGTTTCCGGCTCATTTAAGAAGTTCTTCTTGCCCACAGCCTTTGGGGCGTAGGCGAAGGCGTCCAGGCGGAGAATCGACGCTCCATAGGAGGCGATCTTATCCAGGACCTCCTCATAGAAGTCCCAGACCTTGGGCGAGCGGATGTTCAGATCCATCTGTCCCTGATAGCGTTTCTTGCCATTCTCCTCCCAGACCTTCTGATAGAAGGTGTTCCAGTAGGGGTGCATGCTCTGGTCGGGGAACTGAACCATGAGAATGGGCAGGCCGGGCTTGCGGAAGAACATATCCCTGATGTACTTGTCCTCGGGCTGGATATAGCCCTCCTTTGTCATAGAACCGCAGCCCTTCCAGAACTCGTTCCAGTCGATGAAGAAATCCCTGTACTCGGACTCCCTCCCCCTGGCCAGAAGATCCTGGAATTGGGGAGACATGGCAGAGGCGTGATTTAAGATGAAATCCAGCTTGAGATCCAGGCCCATATCCCGCATTCTGCGAAGGTCCGACCGGCTGGCCAGATCCTCGTTGATGTCGTAGTCCACAACACAAAAGCCCCGGTCCAGGTCCGAGTGATAGAGGCTTGGAAGCAGGTAAAAGGACTTAAAGGCCCCCTTCCACTCCTCTTCCAAAAGACTTACCGTCTCTTCCAGACAGGAGCCGATACTGTCAGGATAAGCGTTGAGCATAGGGCCGTTCTGATTCATGCAATCTCTCCTTCCGCCTGCGCCTCCCGCGTCCGCAGTCGAACGCGAACTCAGCAACTCTTACAGCAAGTCCCTCATCAGGCTCTGAAATTCCTCATGGGTCAAAAACTCTCCCTGCCTCGATACGATCAGCTTGGCCCTATGGGCCTGGGCCGCCAGCTTCTTCTGCTCCAGCCCCAGCACCATGGAGACAAAGGGGGAGTCCACATGCCCGTCTCTTGCCCTGGCCCTGCGAAATTCCAGCGTCTCCTGGGGCGTGCTGTTGAGCAGAACCGGGAAATCAACGCCCCGGATATCATCCGAGTTGGCATGGGTCCACTCCAAAATCAGGACATCAATGTCAGAAAAATCCACCTTTTCGTAAGAGACTTCTCCCGGCTTTCGCCCCATCCGCTTCATGGGAATCAGCCTGTCTCCCCTATGGAAGGCCTTCAGAATCACGTTGACCGTGTCAAAATCCTGCTCATCATCACTGCCCAGATAACGGTCTAAGGCCTCTTTGCCGCCCTCGGCATAGACCCGTTCTCTCTTGGCGTCATTGAAAGCGGGAATCCGGTGGGGATAATTATCCCCGGACATGGTATAGGCCCCGATTCCGTCCTCGTTCAGACGGGCTCTGACGATGGCCGCCACTGTGGACTTGCCCACACCGGAGCCCCCGCAGAAGGCAATCACCGTCTTCGCCTGTCCGACCTCTCTTCGGCCGGCAATATAGTCTTTGACCACAGTATAGATCCTGTCGGCAATGGGGATAATGCCCTCTGTCACAGAGATCTTCTCTCCCGGCAAATCCCCGCCCCGTATCTTCTGGTAATCCATCGCCGCCTTCCTCTCTTAGAAAAACCTCCTCACAGGCAGGTATGCAGCCTCTCTTTTGCCGCTCGCTGCACTTTTCTCAAAAGGTACAGGCAATGCGTTTTAAGAGATGTGCCGATAAAACATCCCTCCCCGCTGCTCCTCTCAGAGGCCAAGGAGCCTGGAATAGGCCGTAAGAACCCCCTGGGTCTGGCCGGATAAAACCTTCCTTGCCAGGGTCTTGCCCAGCTGTACCCCCTCCTGATCGAAGGAGTTTAAGTTCCAGACAAAGCCCTGGAACATGATCTTATTCTCGAAATGAGCCAGAAGAGCGCCCAGGGCCTCCGGGGTCAGCTCTTCACCCACAATGATGGAAGAGGGACGTCCTCCCTTGAAGTTCTTATTTCGATTCTCGTCCTCCTTGCCGCAGGCAAAGGCCACAATCTGGGCTGCCACATTGGCGTCCAGCTTCTGCTGGCTGCTGGAGCCCTCAATCGTGACGTCATTGGCCCTCTGACTCCTCTTAAAGCCGACGAACTGCAGGGGGATAATATCGGTTCCCTGGTGCAGAAGCTGATAGAAGGAATGCTGGCCGTTGGTGCCGGGCTCTCCGAAGATCACGGGGCCTGTCGGATAATCCACCGGCTGGCCATCGCGGTTGACCGACTTGCCATTGGACTCCATGTCCAGCTGCTGTAGGTGGGCCGGGAACCGGGACAGGGCCTGTGAATAGGGGAGAACCGCCGTGCTCGGATAGCCGAGGATATTGCGCTCATAGACACCGATCAAAGCGTCCAGCATATCCGGATTCTTCATGGGATCCGTCTCTTTGGCCAAAAGATCCTCCGCGTGCGCCCCCTGAAGGAAGCGATCGAAGATTTCCGGTCCGAAGGCCAGAGAAAGAACCGCTCCGCCGACGCCGGAAGTGGAGGAGTAGCGGCCTCCGATGAAGTCATCCATATAAAAGGCCGTCAAAAAATCATCGCTGTGCGCCAGAGGGCTGGTCTCTGAGGTGACCGCGATCATGTGTCTGGCAGGCTCCAGGCCCTCCTTCCTGAGCGCGTCCATGACAAATGCCTGGTTGGTCAAAGTCTCTAAGGTCGTCCCAGACTTGGACACCAGGATAAAGATCGCGTGAGCCACATCGATCCCGGAGAGAACCGCCGTCGCGTCGTCCGGGTCCACATTGGAGATAAAGTGGGCGTCCATCTGAAAACTCTGATTCGTCTTAGCCCAGCCCTCCAAGGCCAGGTACATGGCGCGGGGTCCCAGGTCAGAGCCCCCGATCCCGATCTGCACGACGCTGGTGAACTTCTCACCCTTCTCATTGCTGATCTGACCCCGGTGCACCTGGTTGGCGAAGTCCGCGATCCTCTCCTGCTCCTTGCGGTAGAAGTCTCTCTTGTTGACTCCGTCGACAACCACATCATCGCCCAGCTGCCCGCGGGTCAGCTGATGCAGAACCAGACGCTGCTCCCCCGTATTCATCATGGCTCCATTGTAGAGGGCCCGATACTTGTCGGCCAGCTGAGCCTCCTCAGCCAGCTTGACCAAAGCGAGGAGGATCTTCTGATCCACTGCCTTTGCCGCGTAGTTATAGTCAAGCCCTGCTGCCATCGGCACATGACAGGTCTCCACCCTCGTTGCTCCCGCGGCAGAGTCCAGGGTCTCCTTTAAATCCATCGGCTTCGTCTCCGCGAAAAGCCGCAGACTCTCTAACTGATCAAAATTCTTCCACTCCATGAATTCTCCTCCTGACGCACCTATGGCGGCTAAATCTTCCGGTTCCGATCATACACCTTCTCCCCGGTCGGAACAATGACTCGGGACGATGACATCGTAGCGAATCGCCTTTCCCCGGATCCGGTAAGAGGGCCTTTGTCCTCCCAGGTCCGGCCCCTTTAAGGGCCGTTTGATCACAATCTTTTTCGGTCTGGCTGAAAGAGCCGCCTGCAGCAGCTCCTGCTCGTCGGTAGCCGGGCGCTCCAGATAGTGGAGAAGCTGAAACTTCTTCTTGACCAGAGCAGACTTCTTCCGCTCCGGGAACATGGGATCCAGATAGATCAGATCCCAATAGCCCGGCTGAGCCGCGCGCATCCATGGAATCGAGTTTCCCTCGAGCAGACGCATACCCGACACCATCTGACGCAGATAGATTTCCTCTCCCTCCCTGGCTCTTGTGATGCTGTCCTCCAGGAGCAGATGAATGATGGGATCTTGCTCGGCAAGTTCGACTGTAAATCCGGCCGCGGCGAGAATCAGGGCATCCTCCCCCATTCCGGCTGTGGCGTCTAAGGCGCGCAGACCGTTGGGCCGCGGCCTTTCTTTGTCTTTTCCCGGACTCTCCGAAAGAGGCTCCGCGGTCTGCTCTTTCTTTCGGAAACGCGCCGCCTTGATCAGCATTTCGCGCTCCCAGCAGCCCGGACGAAGACGGCCCAAAAAACGCTCGAAATCCCCCTGGTTGCGCATCCCATCCGCCAGCAGAGCGACTCCCTCTTCTGAGAATTCCACAATCAACTCATCGGGACGGGCAGGGCGCTGAGCTGTCAATGTCACCAGGGGAGCGCCCCAAATTCCGGCATAGAATTCGGCCCGCTCTCGCGCGGCGAAATATGCTTCCTCTTTCTCCCGGCTGTCCTCTTCCTCTGCCCTCCCGCCGCAAAGAAAATCCCGGCGGACGGCAACCGTCAACTTCTTGTGTCCACACAGACCGGACATCACATAATCCTCAGTCTGGACAGGATCTGATCCACCCGGAGGATGGCCTCCTCCACCTGCTCTCTCGCCCGGCTGATCTTACTCTGTACCATCCAGTCGACAATGAAACCGTCAAAGAAATAGTCGGCAAAGCTCAGAAAATCACCCATGTTGATCCCGATCTCCTGAAACTCATCCACATCGGCCAGTTCCCGGCTGAAGCTGCGCAGCTCCGCCTTCGCGTCCTCAATCAGGCGCTGGGCATCGCCCATCTTGCCGTGCTTGATCATCGTCGTGAAGAAGCCGCCTCCGAACAGGTCGACAAGGCCCCAGTTTCCAGCGCTTCTCAGCTGGTCTCTCGCCAGCTCCAGCTTGTATTTGGCCCTCTGGCCCGCCTCGATCGCCTCCTGGATTTCTCTCTGTCTGTCGTAGGCCATTTCCCTTCCTCTCTGTCCGCAGGCAATGACGAAATATCTCTCTGACGAGGTCTTTTCGCGGACATTTGCTTGCCATGCATCAAAGCCGGCAGCTTATCACTGAGCTTAGTACTGATAGAAACCCTCTCCAGCATTGACCCCGGTCTTTCCGGCGTCGATCTTCTCCTTGAGGATGGCTGCGATTTTGCCCTGGGTACTGGTCGGATCCTTGGCGGCGGGATGCATGATTACAATATTATAGGCCGTTGTCAGGCCCACGATATCGAGGATCTGGAAGGGGCCATAGGGGGCTCCTGTCCCCAGCTTCCAGGTCTTGTCGATGGTCTCGAAATCCCCGACCCCGTTGGCCAGCAGACCCTCCGCTGCGGTCAAAAAGGGAACCAGCATGGAATTCAGGATGTATCCGGGCTGCTCCTTTAGAACCTTGAGGGGGATCATGTTGATCTGTTCGGCGAATTCTACCACCTGATCATAGTAGACCTGCTTGGTGCCGGCGTGCCCCATCACCTCTGCCGTATTGCTCCGGTAGATATTATTGGCGAAATGCAGGGCTAAAAACTTGTCCGGGCGGCCGGTAAACTGTGCGAAGGAACTGGGCAGAAGGGTAGAGGAATTGGTTGCAATCACCGTTCTCTCCGGCAGGTACTTGGCCAGCTCTGTGTAGAAGGCTTCCTTCTCCTCAATATTCTCGGCAATCGCCTCAATCACCAGGTCTGCGTCCTTAGCCGCCTCCTCGTAAGAGGTTGTCAGCTCGATGCTCCTGTAAGCCTTCTCAACCCGCCCCTTCAGCTCCTCAATCTCCGCCTCGGACAGATTCTGCTTCTTGGACAAACCGCGGGCATAGGCCGCGGGATTGTGCTTCATCTCCTCGAGAATTCCCAAATAGATCTTGTACAGGCGGTCTAGCTTGGGCTGACAGCGGCCGATGGAGGCCTGGCTGCGCAGCCAGATCTTCACATGAAAGCCGGTGTAGGCCGCCTGAAAGGCGATCTGGCTCCCCAGGACGCCGCCGCCCGCAACAGTAATGTTATGAAAGCTCATAGATTCTCCTCCTTAAATAAAAATATTCAATCCGATCCCTAATGAATCAATTCGATCCACTCCACGAAGCATGGACACATATTCCGCGAATTCCCCCTGTCATGGATCTTCCCTCACAGGAAGTATAACAAAGAATACCACCCGGGAGCCAGACTCTCAGGTGGTATTTCCAACAAACTCTTGAATTGCAGCCGCTTTAATTGTTAATGTGTCCGTGGTGGGCAGGGAAACTGTGCTCTGTCATGGGCAGGAAGGTGTAACCGTTCTGCAGAGCCCAGGAAATAAAGCCGTCCATGGAATTAACCGTAAAATCCTTAATATCGTGGCAGAGGATGACGGATACGCGGTTGTTCGATACGCCTCTGACGCAGTTGTCATAGACCGCCTGTGAGGTCCGGACCTCTCCTCCGTCACCGGAACTGACATTCCAATCGGCATAGGTGTAGCCCTTCTCCTTCGCCTGCTCCACCAGCTGGGTCATAATCCCCGCTGTGTACTTCTTGGATATGGCATTGGAAGAACCGCCGGGGAAACGGAAGAGATTCACCGACTTGCCCGTCTTCTCTTCAATCAGCTTCTTCATCTGATCATAGTCCGTCCAGTAGTTATCGGTGCTGGCGTAGACCTGGCTGTAGATATGCGTATAGGAGTGGATCGCAACGGTATGCCCTTCATTCGCCTCCCTGGTAAGCAGATCCTGATAGTGGGGAAACTGATTGGTTGTAAAGAAAGTCACCTTGACATTATACTTCTTCAGGATATCCAAGAGCTGACCCGTATACTTACCTGGGCCGTCATCGAAGGTCAGATAGATAATCTTGCCCTCGGTCGGCGTGTCCGTCCCCTCGCTGGCGACATCGCTCGGGGCATCCTTGCTGACGGTCACCTGTCTCGTACAAGTCGTCGTATTGTTGTGGGCGTCTGTCACCGAATAGGTCAGTGTGTAGCTGCCCTCCTTGTCCGTATCGACCGTCCCCTCGACTTGGACCTTGTCCGTAATATCCCCGTCGACATTATCCACGGCGGAATACTTATCTTCGTACTTGCCCTTTAAGGCAACACTTATCTTATCTCCGCCAACCAGGGTAATGACCGGGGGCACCTTGTCGTCATAGTTGATCTGTCTGGTCTTGGTCGCCGTATTTCCGGCATTATCCGTCACCGTATAGGTGACCACTCCGGCCTCTTCCTTCCTCTGCACCTTATCGGTGACATCCCCGTCGACAGCATCCACAGCAGAGTATCCCTCTTCCTCATAGGCCTTGCCCGGAAGGGTATAAGAATCCGGCTTGGTTACCAGGGTGATCTCCGGGGCGGACAGGTCCTTAACAGAAATAACCCTGTCCTCGTTCATGTGCCAGAGGAAGCGGTGCGCCATATAGTGAACGGTATAATCCCCCAGCTTTCCGGTATCAACGGTCCCGGTCACCTCAAGCTTCGCCGGTATTTTTACAAATCTCAGAATGCTCCCGGTCAAATAGGCCCGGGCGTCTTTTGCGTCCCATGCGGACTGATAGTCAACCGCACTGGCCCCGTCCTGCGGGTTTTTCGCTTCAATCTTCCAGCGATTGATTCCAAACAAAAAAACAAGCACAAGAAGCAATATTCCCGCCAGCTTCCAGATCAACGGGGTATGTCTCCAGCGTCTGCGAATCTGCTGTAACATCAATTTATCTCCTCAATATCCCTTCCCCGGCAAGCAGCCGGGATAAAATTCAAACATCCCTGCAGGGCAAATCGACCGAGCGCCCGATATGCCAAAGAGAAGTTTTACAGTATGGCTGTGATCGCCGTTATCAATCCGAAGATAACGCCGCGGCAAAAGGCTGGATAGGAGTTCCCTTGATTCCATTCAGATTATGGATAATCTGTGGGATGTAAGACACATACATAATAATCGACAAGGCTGTTCCGACCCAGCCGAAGATCTCCAGCTTCTTCTCTGACATATGACTACCTCTTTTTTTATTAAAATAACACCCATGCGCTGTATTCGTGAACAGCCTGTGAATCGTACAATATCACCCTTCATACATAATGTCAAAGGCAGATTCTCTGACCATCAATCCTCCTCTTTCCCTTTCGCTTTCTCTCAACCGCCCTCGAATAATTGAACTCTATTATATTTTACCTTACGCAATTAGCCCAAACGTCGATACCGACTCCGATTTTAACAAAATCGAATCCGTTGATAGAATCGAATGTGTAGCAATGCAATGAAGTGATTTTACAGAAAAGGAACAAGAAGAGATCCGGTCTGGACTTTCTCTCAGGCCGCTTTGGCGTCTTCCGCCATAGTGTATCTCCATTTGGCAACCGCCGTTGCGATGACGATCACGTAGCCGATCATCGACCATACATCCGGGAGCTCCGCGAAGAAGAGGAGGCCCCAGAGGGAAGCGAAGAGCACCTGAGAATAATCAAAGACAGAAATTTCCTTGGCCGGCGCCAGCTGATAGGCCTTGGTAATCGCGAACTGAGCCAGGGCCGCACAGGTCCCCGCCCCCAGCAGACAGGCCCATTGTGCTGCCGACATTGGATGAAAATCAAAGACCATGAAAGGCAAACTGAGTAAACTGGTAAATGTGGAGAAGAAGGCCACAATCAGAGGTCCTCTCTCCCCCTGCATCCCCAATTTGCGAACAAAGGTATAGGCAAAGCCCGCCCCCATTCCGCCAAAAAGACCGGCCAGGGCCGGCAGTGAGGCCAGCCCCGCCGTGGGGCGAACCACAAAGCTGGCCCCGATGAAGGCCAGAATGACAAAGAGAACCTCCTTCTTTCTGGGGATCTCGGACAGGATAAAAATGGATGCGATGATAGCCCAGAAGGGCGACAACTTATTGAGCAGGTTGGCATCCGCTAAAGCCATGTGATCGATGGCCCAGAAGTTGGCAATCATCCCCAGGCCTCCGCAGAGAGAGCGAAAAAAGAGAGAGGGCAGACTGCCCTTTTTGATCTTCAGCTTCTCTTCCGTTCCCATCAGCGTCATGATTGCTATGACCGCGGCAATGGCATTGCGAAAGAAACTCTTCTGCATGGTGGGCAGGTCCCCGGACATACGGACAAAGAGAGCCATCAGAGAGAAGAAAAAGGAATCAATGATAACCAGAAGAATCCCCGCCAAGTGGGGATTCTTCTTTATGAATCGAGTGACAAATAAAGGCATATCCCTGTCCTTTCTGAAGATATACGGACGAAATCCTCCAATTGCATTTTTCTGTCACATGAAGTATCGCGCTCTTCTGCCGACAATCCACAGGTATGATCTTATACTGATCATACCTGCGGATTTATGCATGACAACGGTGCCCTCCTGGAATACGTATTCGCCTGCCGTTCCTATTTGCCGGCGATTTCCCCCGTCTGTTCCTGTCTCTCCCTCTCTCGAACCAGACGCACAAGAACAGGGGACAAAAGCAGGAGGGCAATCAGGTTGGGGATTGCCATCAGACCGTTGAAGGTCTCGGCGATATCCCAGAGCATACCAAGATCCATTGTGGCGCCGACGATGGCGACCAGAGAGTAAAGAACCAGAAAGGGCTTGACCAACCTGTGACCGAAGAGGAACTCCACGCAGCGGGAGCCGTAGAGCCCCCAGCCAATCGTGGTAGAAAAGGCGAAGCAGACCAGAGCAATCATGGTAAAGCCCGAAACCCAGCTTCCGTAGGTCGTCGTGAAACCCAAAATCGTCAGTTCCGCTCCGGCCGCCTGCCCGTAGGCCACGGGGACCCCCGAGCAGAGGATAATCAGGGCCGTCAGAGTACAGATGACAATGGTATCCATAAAGACCTCAAAAATACCAAAGAGTCCCTGGCCGACCGCGTCATCCGTATCCGCTGTGGAGTGGGCGATGGATCCCGTCCCAAGGCCGGCCTCATTGGAGAAAACCCCCCTGGATACCCCTTTTTTAAGAGATAAAAAGGCAGATCCGATCAGTCCTCCCGTCACCCCCTGCGGGGTAAATGCCCCGGCAAAGATCATGCGCATGACGGCGGGGACATTTCTCCAATTGAGAAGAACAACTCCCAGGCCCAAAATAATATAGAGCAGGGCCATAAAGGGAACCAGCTTCTCCGTCACGGAACCGATCCTTTTGATTCCGCCCAACAGGACCAGAGCGACCAGACCCGCAATGACAAGTCCAAGCGCCAGATCCAGCTTGGGGTGACTGCCTGAGGCCAGAAGGCCGAAGCTGTCTAAGAAGCTGTCTACGGAGGTGACAATGGTATTGACCTGGGTGGCATTGCCCGTTCCAAAGACCGTCAGCACACCGAACGCCGCATAGGCAAAGGCCAGCCAGAGCCAGCCCTTTCCAAGCCCGTTCTTAATGTAGTACATGGGACCGCCCACATGCTCTCCTCTGGGATTGGTCTCCCGAAAATGAACGGCCAAAGTCACCTCGGCGAACTTTGTACACATGCCCAGGAAGGCGGAACACCACATCCAGAAGACAGCCCCCGGCCCTCCAAGGGCAAGAGCTCCGGCCACCCCGGCGATATTACCGGTTCCGACCGTTCCCGCCAGGGCTGTGCAGACCGCCTGGAAGGGAGACATCGTCCCCTCCCTGGCCTCGGTCCTGTCAAAAAGTTTGCCCAGGGTATTGCGCATGGCCGCAGGAAACTTGCGGACCTGAATCAGGCGTGTCCGAATAGTCAGAAAAATCCCGACACCAATAATGGCGGCCATGGCCGGCACTCCCCAGATGAAATTACTTACAGCTTGATTGACCTGCTGAATGACTCCTAACATAGAATGCCCCTGTTTCCCACACAAAAATCGTCTCTTACTTTAGCAAAAGGAGCCGTCAAAAAACAAGTGCCGGACAGCCGAAGACATTCGTCTTCGTTACAGAGTAAATTCTAACGCATGGATCTTCTCTTTGACGGCTTCCCCGCAGTGGCGTTTATGTTATAGTAAAATTAGCAGAAAAGAACGAATCACGAGCCTCACGGGAGCGATCCTGTGGGACTTTTGCTTTGAAAGGAAAACTCCCCGCCACAGTGACGGAGAGCGTTTTGTCAGTCGAGTTTCATATTGGCGAGCTGCCGTAGCTGATCGCGTTTGTTGTAGATGACGTTCATGATGTAGACCCGTTTGGTTTCCTCATCAATCCGGTAGTAGACATAGAAGTTCTTTGCCATGATTTCCCGGATTCCGCGTGAATGCCAGGGTTCGTCATCGACAGGTTTTATCCGGCCGGGCATTTCCGACAGCTTGCTTATCTCTTCACGGATCGCGCGGATATAGGAAAGCGCCGTATCCGGAACGAGCAGGACATCGGCAATATAATCGCGCAGTTCCACAAGATCTGTCGTGGCGTCCGGTGTCATGATGATTTCATAAGAATTCATTTATCTGAGGTTCCCTTCGAGTTCATCTAAAACCTCAGTGAACGGGCGGCCTTCGCCGCGGAGCGACTGCTCATAACTGCGTGCAAGTTTTGCGTTCAGTTCGGCATCGGACATGGCATCAAGCGTTTTCGGTTCCTTCGGAATCGTAAGTGAGAAGGGAACGCCATGTCTGTATATGATCTGCCGATAAAGAGAATTGATTACGACAGATACGGGGATACCGAGTTTCTGGAGAATATCTTCCGCCTCGTTCTTGACATCAAATTCGACACGAGCGCTTACAGTTGCATCTTTCATGGTAACATCACCTTTCAAAATTATTGTACTGCGCAGTATTGTAGATTGCAATACAAATTGAAAGAGGATCGCGTAAGTTTACTGTAGGGATTAAGTGGGCAGAGGTGCCCGTGACGTGAAGTAAGGTTTGCTTCTTTCATCGTCACGTACTCCTGTCCAAGGAGAGTAGTCAAGATATCACAATCAAAGCCCCCAGATGTGAACCTTAAACCATGCTTCTTTTGCTGCCGCGCTGCTGATGCTTGCCTGCATTGCGTCAAAGTATTTTCCATATGCCTGTCTTTGCTGGTTCTCCCACGGAAGCAGCGCATTCGATAAACCTTGTCCTGGCCGCTCCCCAGTTCTGAAGTATGTATTTCTTTCCCTGGGGTACTCTGACTTTCTCTCCTTCTGTCAGGCAAAAGACATTTGTCTCTGCATCATTCTATTGACTCCCGAATTCTCGTCAGCGCAGGAAAAGGCTTAAGATAAAGATCTCAATAATCGAGGCAATCCCCAGAACCAGAGTCCCCGCTGTCTGGGTCTTGTAACCGCGATCCGGGGACATCTCACCGAAGTTCGTGACAACCCAGAAGTAGGAGTCATTCGCATGAGACACTGTCATGGCTCCGGCACCGATGGCCATAACCACCAGGGTGATCTGCATGGGAGAGGTGAAGCCAAGGACGCCCAAAAGGGGCTGTACAATCCCCGCTGTAGTGGTAAGAGCAACCGTAGAAGAGCCCTGCGCTGTCTTGAAGATCGCCGCCAGGAGGAAGGGGAAGAGAATTCCCATGGCGGAGAATACACCTGCATGAGCGGAGATATACTTGACCATATCGGAGGAGGCGATCACCTTGCCTAAGACGCCGCCTGCCGCAGTCACAAAGAGAATGGGGCCGACCGTCTTTAAGGTCTCATTGACCAGATCATAGAAGTGTTCCACCTTCTTGGTCGTGATCAGCTGGAAGAAGGCGAAGAGAGTACCGACTGCCAGGGCAATGATTGGTGTCCCAAGGAATTTGACCAGATTCGCGCCGGAACCGGACCACTTGGCCATGGCCGCGATTGAGGACAGGGCCATGAGGACGATCGGCACGATGATCGGCGCTAAGGCATTGAGGCCTCCGGGCAGTTTGCCATACTCAGCCACCAGTTCCTCATAGGTCTTGGTCATCAGATTGCGGTCCGCCTCGTCATCCGCCTTGACTTTCCGGCCGACCATAACCGCATAGATGTAACCGGCGATCAGGGGCAGAATGGAGCAGACGGCGCCCATACCCATCACCAGGAGCAGATTATCACCGACTCCCAGGGTATTGGCTGCCGCAATCGGGCCCGGTGTGGGCGGGATAAAAACGTGAGCGATATAAAGTCCGGCAGACAGGCCGAAGCTCATAGACACGGACGAAGCCATGGTGCGCTGTACCAGAGCCTTGCGGATGGGATTTAAGATGACGAAACCGGAGTCACAGAAGACCGGAATAGAAACCACCCAGCCCATCAGTTCCATGGCCAGAACCGGATGGTTCTTTCCGACCAGTTTAATGACCATGTCCGCAAGCTTCAAAGCGGCTCCGGTCTTCTCCAGGATCGTTCCGATTAAAGCCCCCAGGATAATGACGATTCCGATCGAGGTAAATGTCCCTGCGAAGCCCTGTCCGATGACCGTCGCCAGACCTGCCGTCGTCTTTCCGTCCGCCCCCTTGACATCAACGAGCGGAATTCCCGCAAGAATCCCCAGTGCTAGTGAGACCAGCATAATGGCGATGAATGGATGTAACTTGAACTTTGAGATCAGAAGAATCATCAGCACAATAGCGATAATAAATGCAATAATCAGCGGAAAACCTGTCATAAATAACACCCCCTTTTTGATGTACGACTACTTCCACTTCAATGGAATTATCCTATCACTTTGCAGATTATTCTTACAGATTGCAAAATTACGAAAAATAGGGCGAATATTTGTGCACTTTTACAAGTTATCAACTGTTGTTTTCTATTCTCTCACGATAACCATTTTCTCTCGACAACTTTCGATAGGTCAACTCCAGAAAAGCTACATTGAGCACCGCGAAAAACGTCAGATAAACCGGCATGATCCATATGCCGATTCCGTGTTGAAGCAGGCCGAAAACCATGGGCATTGCCGTACTGCCCACATAGGCAGACGCCATCTGAAGACCGATGACCGCCGCGCTGTACTTCCTTCCGAAATTCACGGGTGCCATGTGCTGAATGGCCGGATAGATAGGCCCCATTCCGATTCCAACGACCAAAAAACCGATCGCACCGATGAGATAGCCCTTAAGAGGGAGCAGAACCAGCAGTATCCCCAGCATTTCCACAATAATTCCGATCCGAATCCGTTTCCGGTCGCCGAGACGACTTGAGATGAAGGCTGCAATCAGCCTTCCCAGCATAAGTCCGCCGAAGATCAAGGCTCCGAAAGAGGCGATCTTCTCATCGCTGAGACCGGTTTTCGTGCCTGCGAAATAACTGGGAACCCAGAGGAAGCAGGTGGCCTCCCCGGAACAATAGGCAAAGAAAGCGATCAGAGTATAGATGACCCCTGGCCGACGGATCGTTGGCCCAATGCCGGCACTCTCTTTTTCCTCCTCCTCTTCATCCGATCTCCCCCGCTTCCAAAGGGGCAGGGAGAGAATGCAGACAGCCAAAATACCTGTCTGCAGAAAAGCCGTCCAGCGATAGCCTTCATTCCAGCGGGCCAGGCGCAGAGCCAAAGACATGATGCAGGGACTGATGACCGCGCCAACCCCATAGAAACAGTGCAGAAAATTCATAACCGCACCGGAGTAATTGTTGGCCACATAATGGTTGACCGAAGAGTCAATGGCCCCTGCCCCCAGACCATAGGGAATGGCAAAGGCAAAGAGCAGCCAGTAGCTGCCGCTGACCGAAAATCCCAGCAGGCCCAGAATCGTCAGCCCGATGGAGACAATCACAATCCACTGGGTCTTCACCGCCCGGATCAGCCTGGGGCTGAGCAGTGCCGAGATAATGGTCATAAAGGAAATGGTCATGGACACAAAGCCCGCATAGGACGAGGGCACGCCGAAGTCCAGCTGCATTCTGGGCCAGCCGGAACCCAGAAGGGAGTCCGGCAATCCTAGACTGATAAAGATCAGATAAATGACAGCAAGTAAGAAAGAGCCCATGTCATCTCCCAGCACATATAATCACAGTTAATACAGTTAATCTTGAAGATGATCTCCGTTGCATGATAGATGAAGCGGCAAATACTTTTCAAGAATAAAATCAAAAAATAAGCTTGGAATCTCCTAGCAAAAGGCGATTCCAAGCTTATTACTCAAACTTCCCATAATCATGCGCCCGAACGCCAAGCTTCACTTGTATCCTCCTCGCTTTCTTTAAATGCTATCCCCTATCACTCATCCGTCGACCCCCAGACTTGGAGATTTTAAGACCATCCGTCTCTTCTACTGAACGATCTCGCCATTTTCATCCCAGAGGTCATGCCAGTCCCTGGCCCCCGGCCACAGGAAGACCTGACCCTTGACCAGACGATTGTTGGACTCCAGTAACTGAATCCTGTCCATCTCCTCTTCTGTCAGAGGGTCACCGTCAATGGTGCTGGCAAGATTGCTGATGTATTCCGCCTCATGCACAGAGAAGGGAATGGGAATCGCCCCCCTCTGCACCGCCCATTTCAGGCAGATCAGGGCCGGATGGCACTTGTGAGCCGCCGCGATCTCCTGCATGATCGGCGTCTTCATATCAGCGACATCACCGGGCTCCATATCCCGCTCCGGCCTCTGGGGAGAACCGAGCGGCATGAAGCCGACCGGCTGGATTCCATGTCCCCGCAAATAGCAAAAGAGCTCTTCCTGCTGAAAGCATGGATGCTCCTCAAACTCACACATGGCCGGTTTGATCCGGCAGAGCGGCAGGACCGCCTTGAGTTTGGGAATCGTCATACTGGACATTCCGATCCCGCGGGTCAGCCCCATATCCACCAGGCGCTCCATCTGCCGCCAGGTCTTCATGAAGCGCTCAACTGAAAAGGGCTTGGAATCGGGATTGCGACTGTCAACGTCACAGTAAGGCGCATGATAGTTAGGGAAGGGCCAGTGGAGGAAATACATATCCACATAATCCAGCTTCAAGTCCTTTAAGCTCTTTGCCAGGGCGATCAGGATATCGCCATCTCCATGCATGTCATTCCAGGCCTTGGTCATAATGAAGAGATCCTCTCTCTTACAGATGCCGTCGCTGAAAGCCTTCTGAAAGACATCTCCGATCATGGCTTCATTGCCGTAGCAGGCGGCGCAGTCAAACATGCGGTAACCCGCCTTGATTGCCCCGTACACTGCCTCTGCCACCTGATCTGCCGTAAAGCGGTCAGACCCAAAGGTTCCCATCCCGATGCACGGCGCCTCTCTGCCGTCATTCAGTATAATTTTGGGAACACTGTCCGGATGAATTGTCTGCATACTAAATCCTCCTGTCTCTTTCATCTGTGATTCTGTTAACTGTATCCTGTTCTTACAGGCCGAACAGCCTGATAAAATCTCCTCAAAAAGATCTCTCCCGGCCCGAAACAGCCTGATAGAAACCTCTCTCAAAGATCGTCCCGGCCTGAAGCAGCCTGATAGAAGCCTCTCTCAAAAATCGCTCCGGCTCGAAACAGCCTGATAGAAACCTCTCCTAAGAGCTCGACCTGTCCCGGAAATATCTCTATTCCGGACACAACTCAGGCCTCCTCAATCTCAACCAGCGGATAGATATCTTCCATATCCTCTTTCACAAAGAAGCCGGTCTCCTCGCGAAGGGCCGCGGCAGCAGAAATGGCGCTGGCCCTTCTTAACATCTCCTTCAGGGAGAGCCCCTGGCTGAGGCCGAGGGCAAAACCGGCGGTCATAGAGTCCCCACAGCCCACGGTATTGACTGCGTTGATTTTGGGAACTCTGGCCCTGTAAGTGCCCTCATCGCCGACCGCCAGGGCCCCGTCACCGCCAAGGGACACAACGACGATCTCCACCCCCTTTGCGTGCAGGAGCTCTGCCGCACGCAGGATATCTTCCAGGTGATCGCAGCTCTTGCCGGTGAGCATGCGGATCTCATCCAGATTGGGCTTGATCATGGTCGGCCCCGCCTCAATCCCCCTTTCCAGGAGCTCTCCGCTGGTGTCCAAAATCACCTTCTTTTTGGCTTCTATACAGATCTCAATCAGGTCCTGATAGGCCGAGCCATCCAGCCCCCTGGGTACACTGCCGGACAAGGTCACCACATCCGCTTTTTGCGCCAGCCCGGTGAACTTGTCCCGAAAGGCCTTAAAATCGTCTTCTCCCACAGTAAATCCGGGCTCCAGGTATTCCGTCTGGATATGGTTGACACTATCCCAGATATTGATGCAGGAACGGCTCTCCTCCTCCATATGATAAAAGGCCGGCGTAATCCCCATGGGGCGCAGAGCCTCCTCGATGTAACGGCCCGCATAGCCTCCGACGAAGCCGGTGGCCAGAACCTCAGCGCCCGCAATGGCAGCGGGCTTGGACACATTTAAGCCCTTGCCTCCGGGACAGCTTTTGCATTCTATCACGCGGTTGACCTCGCCCATTTTCGCGTTCTCGACCACGTACCGCCTGTCAATGGCGGCATTTAATGTCACTGTCAGTATCATTCTTACGCCTCGCTGTCGATGAGAATCTTCCCCTTCACCGCTCCCGGCCTCTTGTAGAGCTCAAAGGCCTCATCGATCTGACTCAGGGGAATAACGCGAAAGACAAAAGAGTCGTCCAGCTTTAAATCTCCGCTGGCAAAATAGTGAGCCACCAGTTCCCACTCATGTCCCGGGAAAGGAGCGCTGTAGGACATCCAGGACCCGGTCAGGCGAAATTCCTTGCGGTTGAGGTTCTCCCACTCCCGCACAGAGAAACTGAGCTCTCTGGTAGGCGTTCCGATAAAGCACAGCTCGGCCTTGTTTGCCGCCAGCTCAAATGCCATCTTCATTGTGACGGTATTGCCTGCCGTCTCAAACACGTAGTCGAAGCCCTTTCCGCCCGTTATGGCCTTCGCCTCCTCCATGAAGCCCTCCCGCGAGCTGTTGATTCCCGCGGAGGCGCCCAGGCGCATTCCAAGCTCTAATCTCTCATCTACAATATCGAAGACGACGATCTGCCTTGCCCCAAAGATTTTAGCCCACTGCAGAGTCATCATGCCGACTGTCCCTCCCCCCAGGACAGCAACGGTTCTCCCGCCGACATAATTCGTCCTCTCCAGGCCGTGCAGAGCCACCGTGGCCGGCTCGAAAAAGGCCCCCTGGCGGAAGGAAACCGAGTCATCGAATTTCACGGCATTTATCTCCGGTACGCAGACATACTCCGCGAAGCTCCCGAAGGAATGCGAACCAACGAAATCATAGTTCTTGCAGAGCGAATAGTTCCCCCTCTGGCAGTCCTCGCACTTCATGCAGGGAATCAGAGGGATCCCGGCCACGCGGTCACCCGGCTTCAAGCTCGTCACGTCCTCTCCGACCTCCTCCACAGTTCCCGAGAACTCATGTCCCAGGACAATGGGATAAAAATGCGCCGCCCGGCCATTGACCCTGGGAATATCAGACCCGCAGATCCCGGTATATTTCACCTTGATCAAAACCTGATCTCTCCGGGGAACCGGTTTTTCAATATCCTCATAGCGAATGTCGCACATGGCGCGCAGCAGGCCGGCCTTCATCGTCTTTGCTGTCAACTGTCTCCTCCCTCTCTCATCATATCCTTGAGCTGGTCATATAACTTCCGATAGCTCCTGTAATTGGCCTCATAGACGGGCCTCTTATCCGAATCCGGCAGGTGTCTTCTTCGGACCTCAACGGTCTGATCCACCGCCCGGTCAAAATCCTCATACAGTCCGACGCCGACTCCGGCCAAAAGAGCTGCTCCCAGCGTCGTCGCCGTATCAGACGCCGGTACATCGACGGGCTTGCCGGTGACATCCGATTTGATCTGGGTCCAGAGGAGAGAGTTGGCGCTTCCTCCCATGGCGCGAAGGACATCCACCTTGACTCCCAGGGACTCGGCGACATCGAGATTGTGCTTTAGGGAAAAGGCAACCCCCTCCATAGCCGCGCGAATCAGATGCCCCCTGGTCTTGGAAAAATCCAGTCCATAGAAGACGCCCTTGGCCTTTGGATTCCAGATCGGAGAGCGCTCTCCCGCCATATAGGGGAGGAAGATCAGCCCCTCGCTTCCGGCCGCTACGGCATCCGCCTCCTCATTCAAAAGATCCAGGGACTTTCTCCCCTGCTTTTCGGCAAGGACTCTCTCATAGGCGCCAAATTCCTTCTCCAGCCAGCGCATCACACCGCCACCGCCTGTGGTCCCGCCCTGTAAGAGCCAGCGATCCGGCACGACATGACAGCCTAAAATCAGCCTCGCGTCTCCCCGCGGCTGGTCCATGCAGATGCTCATCCCTCCGGCCTGACCTCCCTGCTCCTGGGTCTGTCCCGGATGCAGGACACCCGTTCCCAGGGCTCCGCAGGCGGCATCCAGACCACCGGCCACAACCGGGATTCCCTGGCAGAGTCCGCACTCTTTGGCCGCCTGAGCCGTCACCTTTCCCACAATGGCATGGCAGGGATAGATGTCCGGAAAAATATCTGTGGAAATGCCCATATCCCCGGCCATATCGGCATCCCATCTTCCCCTTGCCATATCAAAGCAATGCAGGCCATAGCCCTGCGACAGGTCCTGCGAGAGATGACCGGTCAGACGATACGCAATATAGCTGTTGGACTGTAGAATCCAGCGGATTTTCCCGTACAATTCAGGTGTCTTCTTCTGATACCAGAGGATCTTTGGCGTGGTGTAGGAGGGCTGCAGGGGATTTCCGCACAAATCGAAGATCCTGTCTGCTCCGATTTTGGCATTCACCTCCCGGCAGATCTCAGACGCTCTTGTATCCATCCAGATGGGCGTCCTGCAAAGAACCCCTCCCTCATGATCCAGAGCGACGGCAGACCAGCTCTGACCGGCAATTCCAATCCCTGCGATCTTTCGCGGATGAATGTGGCCCTTTTCTAAGACCCCGGGAAGTGTCCGGCAGACCGCGTTCCACCAGTCCTGCGGATCCTGTTCCGCCCAGCCGGGGTGTGGATAGTAGACCCTGTAATCGCCCGTCCCGGAGGCCATCAAGCGCCCCTTTTGATCAAAGACGGCGACCTTGCAGGCGCTGGTCCCGATATCAATTCCCAACAAGTATGTCCCCATAAAGTCCCCTCACAAATGTTCTGTCCGACAATATACCTCAGACTGCCAGGATTTTCCCGGATGCGTATCATTCTGCCCGGTATAAATACAGTTCTCTCAGATGTCCGGGGTTTCCTCCCCATCACAAACTTCCTGACGACATGCAGACAATCCCTCCTCAAGTGCCCAGGATTATCCTGTCCGCTAATTTGCCCGGATTCCCTGCGTGCAAGCAATTCTTCCTCAAGTGCCCGGGATTACCCTCTCCGCAATTTCCTGTTAGAAAGCCCAGTCCTCACCTCTTCTGCCCTGACTCCGACGGACTTCCCCTCAACGTAATCGGTCGGCAGCACCACGGTTTGCGTCGGCCTCCCGGCATCGCCCGACAAGCGTTTCAAGAGCAGGTCCACCGCCTCCCTGGCAATCTCCCTGGTGGGCTGGGTGATAATGCTAAGACGGGGGGCAATCGCCTTGGCAAACTCCAGATTGTCAAAGCCGATTACAGACATCTCCTGGGGAATCCGAAGCCCGGACTCGTTGATTTCTATCATGGCTCCGACCGTCATCTCGTAGTTGGCGACAAGAACCGCCGTGATCTCAGGTTCTTCCTCCCGGAGCTTGTGCATGGCCCTGGCCCCGCCCTGAATCGTGTAATCACCGCAGACGACCATAGAATCTGAGACTTCCAATCCGGCGTCTGCCATAGCCGCCTGAAAGCCCCGCCTTCTGGCGGCGGCAGTATAGATATCCTGCGGGCCGGTAATCAGTCCTATTTTTGTGTGTCCGGCAGCCCGGAATCGATCCACCGCCTTTTTGGCCGCGTCTTCGTTATCGACAAGCACACAGTCCGCGTCCAGCCCCCTGATCTTTCGATCAAGGACAACCACAGGACGCTTGCGGCGCAGGAAGGCCTTTAAAATTTCTCCGTTCTCCCCTGTCGGCATGACCATCAGGCCGTCCGCCCGCCTGCGCAGCAGAAAGGCAATGGCTTCCCTCTCTCGCGCGGGATCCGTGCGACAGTCGCAGAGGATGGTCGCATAGCCCTTCTGCCGCAGAATATCTTCCGCCTCGGAGATAATCTCAGCGCAGAAGACATTGTTGAGCTCCGGAATCAAAATCCCGATCGTCCTGGTCCGGTTGGTTTTCAGGCCCCGGGCTGTCTCGTTGACTTCAAAGTGCAGCTTTTCAATCGCCGCCTCGATTTTAATCCGGTTCTTCTCCCGGACATTTCTCCCATTCAAATAGGAGGATATGGTCGCCAGACCAAGCCCTGTCTCCCGGGCAATATCCTTGATGGTCGCTCCCATAGATGCTCCTTGTCCTTCAGACAAATGCCTTTCCCACACATCCGCACATTTTCATGCGGGCAATCACCTGTTCTTTGACCGCCTCCATGGCAGCCAGTCCCAGCTTCTTGGGATCATAGGTCTTCGGAGCCTCGGCAAGCAGCTTCTTCACCGCGCCGGTATAGGCGACGCGAAGCTCAGTGGCGAAATTCACCTTGCACATCCCCTTGGACACGCACTCTCTGACGTCCGACTCACTGAGACCGGAAGCCCCGTGGAGCACCAGAGGAGCCTTGACCTTGGCAGCGATCTCCGCCACCCTGTCCTTATCCAGCACAGGCTCTCCCACATAAAAACCATGCGCTGTCCCGATGGCTACTGCCAGAGATGAAACGCCGGTCAACTCCTCAAATTGCCTGGCCTGATCCGGATCCGTATTCTGATCGGCATGCGCTTTTAAGTCATCCTCCTTGCCGCCGACCCTGCCGAGCTCAGCCTCCACCGGAATTCCGACTGCACAAGCCACATCGACCACGCGCCGGGTCAGAGCGGCATTCTCCGCAAAAGGAAGCTTGGAACCGTCAATCATGACCGATGTATATCCTGCCTTAATGGCCTGTATCGCTAGCTCAAAGCTGTCTCCATGGTCCAGATGGAGACAGACCGGGATCTCTGTCTTGTCCGCTTCCGCCCTCACCATGGCGACAAAGGTCTCCAGCGAACCGTAGCGGACCGTCGAGGGAGTCGTCTGCAGCATGGCCGGCGCCTGCGCTTCCTCCGCGGCGGCGATGACCGCCTTGACCATCTCCATATTCTCTACATTGAAGGCTCCCACTGCGTAACGCCCTCTTTGGGCATCCGCAAGCATCTTGTCTGAAGTGACAAATGACATTTTCTCCTCCTTACGATCGATTACACCCGATAGCTTCTTATTTCCTTTTTCCCTGACATTACAAATCATCACAAAATCCGAAACGTTTCGGATTTATCTGCTCTAAGAATACTTGACAGGGGATCACTTTACAAGTCCCTCTGGCAAGGATTGCGCGTTTTTGACAAATATTTCACAGTAATAAGGAAACACTCGCCCCATATGTATTTCATATCTTGGGCAAGTCGGCATGCGCCCTCATATATTTCATATCTTGAGCAAACGAGCATGCGCCCCGCATGTGACTTATGCCATGAATAGAAAGGTTTACATCCCAAAAGTCTTTTATTTAGTGTCTGCTCAACCGAGTATGAAAGTGAATAATACAATGATATAGAGCCGCTTATGGGCACCTTCATGGCATAATGGAGATGCAGGGAAAAACCTGACAGCACCTCAAAAACCTTGCATTTCAAAGGAAGTTCCCATGTATAAAAAAGAGCGACACCACCAATTCGGACGTACGGATTTTAACCAGCCCATAGGGCTGAAGATGAACCCGGAAAACCGTTGGATCAAAAAAGCCGAACGAATCCCCTGGGATGAGATCGAAGACCGCTATGCGAGTCTGTTCCCGAGCCATACCGGTATGCCGGCAAAGCCCTTGAGGGTTGCCCTTGGATCTCTCCTCATCCAGAAACAGTACAGTTACTCGGATCGGGAACTGGTGGAACAGATCACGGAAAACCCATATTATCAATACTTCATCGGTCTTCACGGGTATCAGCAGAAGGCACCGTATGCGCCATCCCTGTTGGTAGAATTCCGGAAACGTCTCACAGACGAGATCCTCGGGGAGATCAATGAGATGATAATCCGCCATAACCATCCGGATGATCCGGGGCCCGGGAGCCGCGATGCAGCACCGAATGATGGCGAGCCTTCCGAAAACTCCGGAACCCTGATCCTGGATGCGGCCTGTGCACCGCAGAACATCGCCTTCCCGCAGGATATCAACCTGTTGAATGAAGCAAGGGAGGACCTTGAGACAATCATCGATACCGTGTGTTATGAGTATAATGAGCCGAAACCAAGAATCTATCGTCGGAATGCCCGGAAGGACTACCTCGCGCTGGCAAAACAGCGCAGACGTTCCTCCAAAGCAATTCGAAAGGCGATAAAAAAGCAGCTGCAGTATGTCCGCCGGGATCTTGGATTTATCGACACCTTCCTGGAAGAGGGAAAGGAATTGTCCGCCAGAGACGCAGAGAGGCTTGCGGTGCTTCGCAGAGTCTATGAACAGCAGCGCTACATGTATGAGAACAATGTCCACACAGTAGCCGATAGGATTGTGAACATCAGCCAGCCCTACATCCGACCGATTGTCAGAGGCAAGGCCAAAACTCCGACGGAATTCGGAACCAAACTGGATCTGAGTATCGATGACCATGGGATAGCCAGGATCGAGAAGCAGTCCTTTGACGCTTACAATGAAGGAGATGTCCTGATCGGAGCGATAGAGCAGTACAAGGAACGTACTGGTCATTATCCGGATCGGGCGCTCGTCGATAAGATTTATCGGAACCGGAAGAACCTTAGCTACTGCAGGCTTCATGGAATCAAACTGTCCGGTCCTGCGCTTGGCAGACCGAAGAAAGATCCTTCCATCGACAGGAAGCAGGAATATCGAGATGCTGTAGATCGAATCGAAGTCGAAAGGAGCTTCAGCCTTGCCAAGCGTTGCTTTGGCCTGGGCCTTATCCGTACGAAACTGGATACCACGACCAGAAGTTCCATCGTCCTGTCCATCATCGCGATGAATGTGGACAGGCTAACAGTCTTTTCTTTTGCCGAATTTCTGGTATCGGTTTTTCGAGGTGCAACACTGGACATCTTATGGTGTCCAGGCTTTAATATCAGCTCAGAACCAGCTGGCATTTGAAGCCGGGGTTGCTGAGCAGACACTATTTACTTTTTCCAAATGAAGCATAGTGCGATTACCTCCATAAATTTTACTTTATTGAGTTGAATTTCTAAGCCAATTATCCAAGAAATTTAATTGCTCATCTGTATGAAACCAATGTTCTCCATTCTCCATGATTGTAAGATTGGCACAAATTTGTTCGGCAAACTTAGTTATGGTTTCTTTTGAAGTTAAAATATCTTTTTCACCATATAAAACAGATGTAGGGATATTCCACTTGACAGGGTGATTTCTTGCATAAGATAAATATTCCCAAGACAATATTTCTCCAAACTCTGTTTCAATCTCTTTCTCACTCCTTAATTCATCCTCCGTAATATTCGCCCGCTTCATCATATCCACTATCAGTTTTTCCATATCTGCAACTGGAGAAATTAAAAATGCTTGTGAGATATTTTTTTCAGCGAGGGCATTCATAGAAAGATATGCTCCTATACTGTTTGCAATTAAAATAACAGAATCATATGATTTACAATACCCATCATATAATCTTGGAAATTCTATCTTTGCTTCCCAAGGAGTTTGTGATTTATAGTCCAAACCGATAACATCACTTTCTCTAAAAACAGACCGATAATGTTTTGCTTCCTCTGTATTACCACCCTTGCCATGCACATAGATAACTAAGGTTTTCATCTAAACCACCTCTATAATTTTTTTATCTTTCTGACAGATATTTTCGCATTTCACCAGAGGTCAATTTTCTTACCTGTGTATTCGGATACTCTTTATATTCTTCAACTGAAAAAACAGGTTTCATTGTTTCGCAAACTTTTCCTTTATTCTTTGTCAGATACATTTGTAAATCTTTATTATCCACAAAAATTTTATAGGAAATTCTGCCCTTTTCACTTTTAATTTCATAAATACCGCATGGCTTTTTGACCGTATAGTCAGCAGTTCTTAAATACACAGCTTTGCAATTTCAAATGACCTAAAAGAAAAATTTCAACGCTGTAATCCACGACTTGAATCATGTTCAATGCAAATACATCTGCCGCAAGTACCGCAGATGTATTGTGTATGGTTTTCTAAACAATCAGGCGGATTTAAAAGCGGCGTTATTCTGTTTTGGTCAACATAACATTCCTTACACACTTCAATTTCACAACCTCTCAAAATTTTAATTTTATCTATAATGACTATACCATTTTTTGTCCTGTTTTCATCAACAGGAAACGATTAACTAATGTATTCTGCTTTACAAATCAATTTCTTCAAAATCCTTTACAGCTTTTTGGTACGAAGCCCAAGTACATAACATAAACATGATGACACCGATTACAAATATGCCAGCCTGCGGTATGCTTAAATTTGAAGGCTCATTCAAGCTTTTTAAAGCAGGGATATGATGTAAAATCTCCCCTATGGTTATTATGATATTGTCAACCATTATTGACAATATCACTCCTTGATTTCTTCCGAAAGCGTACCATCTTCTTTTTTCTTTTCTTCACTTTCTATGCTTTTATCATGCCATCTGCTTCCAAAATATAATTGGTAAAACCTCGTGTGCCGATTTTGTATCCCTCTGCTTTGATACGGGGATTGATGAGCTTTACTTTTTCCTCAAAAGCAAAGTTTTTCTCGCCTGCTTCTGCCGGGAGTGTTACCACAATATCATCTGCTCTCTGTACATCGGAATAGAGGTTATAGCTTCTTGATAAAACGGTAAGCTGTCCGTTGATTCTTCTTTGTATAACCTTATCCTCACCGGCAAATTCCAAGTTTCCAAAAGTCTTTTCCATGTTGGGAATAACATATTTTAGTTCCATATTTTTCGTCCTTTCTGTGATATATTGATTTTTATATTTTCAGTGTGCCTGTCGTGGGAGAGCGACATTTCTTTTCATGCGGTTTTCTTGCCATCATTATCACGACCTTTCAAATTGAGTAAAAAAATAGACACCTCATATTTGAAGTGCCTACCTCTTTTGAATATTCAATTTGTATTGGAAGTGCCTTTTTAATCTCCACCTTTCAAGGAAAGTCGTCGTACCAAAGCTCATTCATACGTAGTGTCTGCTCAGCAACCTCGGCCAATCTGCATTCCGATGGCAGATTGGCCGGGTTCGTAGGACCCAGACTTCTGGTATTTTATTTCCGGGACTAAGGATCCGATCTTTATTCCCGGATCAGCTAATCCAGATGAAAGAGGGGCTTTAAATCCACCGCCACCGGACTCTTGTCCGGGTTGGTCTCCATGATGTCCGCCATGAAGTCCCACCACTTGCGGTTAATCGCGGTGTCCGCCCCCTGGTTCCAGACTTCTTCATCCTCTATCTCGATATAGGCGAAGAGAGTCAAGGTCTCGCGGTCCAGGAAAATGGAGTAGTTTTTGCCTCCGTGCGCGTGAATCATTTCAACCATCTCGGGCCATAGTTCCCTATGGCGGCGCTCATACTCCGCCTCCTGGCCCGGATAGAGTTTCATCTTAAATCCCTTGACCATTAATATACACTCTTCCACTCGTTGATATTGCTGGGATCAAATTTGAAGGGAGCGCCCAGGATGATCTCGGTGCCGCCGTCAGAAGCCTTAACAACCTTATAGTCGCCCAGATCACACTTGAAGGTATCCCCCTCATTTCCCTTGATGCTTCCCGTCACAAGAGCTGCTGACGTATAGGCTCCCAGAGCGCCCAGGTCAATGGGGTTCCAGAGGAACATATAGGGGCAGGAATGCGCGTCGTCATTTCCGATGTAGGCTGCCATCTCAGAGGGAAGGCCCAGTCCGGTCAATTTGACAGAGGACTTCTTGTCCTGCAGGACCTTGGCCGCGGCAGAGATACCTACTGTCGTGGGGGAGCAGATGACCTTGAGCTTGGGATACTTCTGCAGGAGGGCCTGGGTCTGATCCGTAGACTTCTGCGCCTCGTCATCCCCGTAAGCCACTTCTACCAGTTCAAGCTTAGAGTACTTGCTGTCCTTCTCCATGTAGGACTTCATGGAGCTGATCCAGGCATTCTGGTTGGTTGCCTGGGAAGACGCGGAGAGGATGGCGAACTGTCCCTCTCCTCCGGTGATATCATAGACCGCCTGAATCAGGGCGGATCCGATCTCGTCGGTACCTGCCTGATTGACATGAACCGCGCGGCTGGAAGCGGCGACAGCAGAGTCTACGGAGCAGACCTTGATGCCTGCGTCCTTTGCCTCCTGAAGGGCTGCTGCCAGGGCATTCTCATCGTTGGCTGCCACACAGATGGAATCCACCTTCTGTGAGATCAGAGACTGGATGACTGTGATCTGCGCATCCGCAGTGGCTGATTCCGGATACTGAACGACAGCCTTGCCGCCCAGCTTCTGAACGGCGTTCTGGAAGCCCTCGGCCTCCTTCTCATTGAAGGGATTGCCCGCGCTCTTGGGAACAAGGGCGAAGGTCTTGCCGGACGCGCTCTCCGTCTTGGCATCTCCGCCCGACTTGTCGGACTCTTCCTTCTTGGAGTTCCCTCCGCATGCCGCGAAGAGCCCCACAGCCATGGTCATACATAAAAGCAAACTCAACACTTTCTTCTTCATGGTTTTCCTCCTTCTGTCTACCCCATGATTTCTATATCTATGAGTCCCTGAGGACACTCATATTCTTTTTTCTATGCCTGCTTTCTTCTGGCCTTGAATCCGCCGGAGATATTGGGAATCAGGACGGAGACAATCAGGAGAATGCCGATGATGATCAAGATGATCTGTGAATTTAAGTTCTTCTGTCCCAGGCCGACCCTAAGACAGAGGATGGTAAAGGCCGCGATGAAGGCTCCCAGGATCTTTCCCTTTCCTCCTGTCGTGGACACCCCGCCGAATACAGCCATGGCAATGGCGTCCATCTCAAAGCCCTTGCCGGTCGTCGTATTGGCCCCATAGGTCGCCGCTGTCAAAAAGAGAGCGGCAAGACCGGAAAAGAGACCCATCAAAGCGTATGCGATAAAGATCGTCCGCTTCACCTTAATCCCGGAATAGAAAGACGTTCTCGCGTTGCTGCCGATGGCATAGAGCTTGCGTCCGTAATTCATCCTGGACGCGACGATGATGAAGACGATGCCTGTGAGCACGACCAGAAAGAAACTGATCGGGAAGGGTCCGACTTTGGTTGACAGGACCTTAAATCCCCGAAAATCCTTGATCGAGACTGATCCTCCCTCGCCCAGCATCAGCTCCGCTATCCCCCGGTATATGATCTGTGTTCCCAGCGTAATAATCATGGTCGGCAGCTCGCGGAATTCCACGGCCAGAAGGCCATTGATGGCCCCGCAGGCAAGACCCACAAGGAGGGTCAGAAGAAAGACGCCGACGAAGGGGATCTTGAGGTTGGACGCCATGCCGGCCGTCGTCGCGCAGAGGCAGACAATCGATCCAACCGAGATATCGATCTCTCCCAGAAGCAGAATGAAGGCCATGGGAAAGAGGAGAAAAATCTCCGCCAGATATTTGGGGCTCTCCCGCAGCAGATTGGTCGCGTTGTATACGGGAGAAATGCCGATACAGATGATATTGACGAGCACAAGCAGAACCACGAGCATGGACTCCCAGTTCAGCAGTCTGCTTGTCAGCGGCTTGTTCTCGGTTGCCGCAATCGTTCTTCCAGATTTTCCTGCCATAATATCCCCCTTAGATCTCTCTCTTCTCCAGCGTCGACCGAACCATAATCCTCTGCGTGATGACATTGGCAATGATTACCGCGACGATCAGAACCCCCTTGATGGTGTTCTGGGCCAAAGCCCCGATTCCGATCAGAGGCAGGGCCTTAGAAATAACCGCCAGAATCAGCGCTCCCAAAAGGGCGCCGATGACGCTGCCTCTGCCGCCGCTCATGCTGACACCGCCGATGACACAGGCCGCGATGACGTCCATCTCCTTGCCGTACTGCATATTGGGCTGGGCTGACGCGTAGACCGATGTGGACAGGGCTCCGGACAGTCCTGCTAGCGTACCCATCAGGGTATAGACGGCGATCTTGACTCCATGGACATTGATTCCGGAAATCCCCGCCGCCTCTTCATTGGAGCCGACCGCGTAAATATTGCGGCCGAACTTGGTCCACTTCAAAATAACGAAGAAGAGCAGATAGCAGACAATCGTGACCAGGATGACATTGTTGATGCCCAGACTGCTCGTCAGAGCGAAGCTCTTGAACTCTCCCAGGGCGTCCGCACCGGCCCACTGGTCATTAGCCACAAGGTAGGCCAGACCCCGATAGATATACATGGCGCCCATGGTACAGATGATGGGAGCCACCCTTCCATAGGAGATAATCAGGCCGACCACAAGTCCGCAGACCGCCCCCATACCGATGGCGATGACAAAGCCCAGAAGCGTGCTTGACACCAGGCCGGTCTTAAAGAGCATGCCGACCGTCATCCCGGCAAATCCCAGGGTGGAGGCCACAGAGATATCAATCCCCCCGATCAGAAGAACCATGAGCATCCCTAACGAGAGGATCATGGTCACGGAATTGTTCTTGAGAATTTCCGTGATATTCTGCATGGACAAAAAGCCGGGGGACTTGATGGACACCAGCCCGATCAGGACAAGCAGGATCAGAAGGAGGGATATCTCTCTTGATCCGCCGATTTTCTTCAAAAATGACTTCTTCTCCATTAGACTTCTCTCCCCCCAGACTCCTTTTCCATGGCGAGCTCTAAAATCTTCTCCTGGCTCGCCTGGTCGACGGGCAGCTCTCCTGTGATTCTGCCCTTGCACATGACGTAGATCCGATCGCACATCCCCAGGATTTCAGGCATTTCCGAGGAGACCATGATGATGGCGTAGCCCTGTTTGGCCAGCTTGCTCATGATGCCGTAGATCTCCGACTTGGCGCCGACGTCAACACCCTTGGTCGGCTCGTCCATGATGACCACCTTCATGTTGTCCTGGGCCAGGGCCTTGGCCACGACCACCTTCTGCTGGTTGCCGCCGGAGAGGGTCGACGCCGCGTCGAAGATGCTGACCGCCTTGGTATCAACCCCTTCGAGGACCTCCTTGGCCAGCGTCCTCTCCCGGTTCTCATCGGTAAATCCCCGCTTAGAGAGCCGGTCATAGATGGGAAGGGTGACATTGCGTCCCAGTCCCCAGCTCATGATCAGCCCCGTCTTCTGCCGGTCCTCCGGCAGAAGAACCAGACCCAGGTTCTTGGAGTCCGTGGGATTCTTGATGCGAACCTCCTTGCCCTCGACAAAAACCCGGCCATCCTTGTATCCTGTGATCCCGCAGATCGCCTCGACGACTTCCGTTCGTCCTGCGCCGACCAGCCCGGTCAGTCCGACGATCTCGCCGGCCCTGACATGGAAGCTGACATCCTTGAAATAGCCCAGCCTGGAAAAGTTCTCGACGCGGAGCATGTCTTCTCCGACCTCCACCTTCTCCTTGGGATACATATCGCTGATTTCCCGGCCGACCATGTGCTTGATCAACTGGGCATTGCTGATCTCATCAACCTGATAGGTGCCAATGTACTGGCTGTCGCGAAAGACCGTAACCCGGGAGGCCAGCCGGTACATATCCTCAAAGCGGTGCGAGATGAAGATGACGGAGACCCCGTCGTCCCTTAATTTCTCTACAATTTTGTAGAGCTTCTCGGACTCATTGGCCGTCAGAGCCGCTGTCGGCTCATCCAAAATCACGATCTTGGCACATGTTGACACCGCCTTGGCGATCTCAACCATCTGCTGCTGGGCGACGGACAGGGTTCCCATTTCCGCTGTGCTCTCGAAATCGGCATCCAGCTGATCCAGATAGTCCTGGGCCAGGCGGTTCATCTCCTTCCACTGCATGAAACCGCCCTTGACCCGCTCATGATTCATAAAGATATTTTCCGTCACGGACAGATCCGGGTAGGAGGTCGGATGCTGATAGACCGCGGCGATTCCCGCTGCCTGGGCATCCCTCGGCCCCCGGAAGGAGACCTTCTTGCCATCCAGATACATCTCTCCCTCTTCCGCCTGGTGTACCCCTGTGATCACCTTGATAAAGGTTGATTTTCCGGCTCCATTCTCTCCCATCAGGGCATGAATCTCCCCCGGCTTGAGTTGGAACTGCACATGATCCAATGCCTTGACGCCGGGAAAAATCTTAGTAATTCCCTTTAATTCCAATACATAATCAGACAAGTTCACGCCCCCTTTTCCTGGTAGATACTCTCTCTGAAATTAATGCTAACAGCCGGAGTCATCCGCCAAAAGAGGAAATTTTTCTGATCCCGGGTATTATTTTTCTGTCATTCGGCCGGGCAATCTTGTAGACTGAGAGCGAGGGTGAGAGGAGAAATTGGGATTATTATGACTTTACTGATCGTTGACGACGAAGAACTGACCAGGCAGGGGATCCTGGGCTCGGTTGATTTTGCCGGATTGGGAATCGATCAGATTCTCAGCGCGAGAGACGGGGCGGAGGGAATACGGATCGCTTGTGAGCAGCCGGTTGATCTCCTTCTCTCGGATATCCGCATGCCCAAAATGGACGGCCTGACCATGGTCGGCGCCCTGCAGAAGACGAATTCCGACCTGGTCACCATCTTCATGAGCGGCTACACCGACCGGGAATACGTAAAGACCGCCCTGCGGCTCGGCGCTGTCAACTACATTGATAAGCCCATCGATATTGAAGAGCTGAGGAACGCCCTGCGAAAAGCCGTATCTCAGGTTCAAGCCAACCGCCTGCAGCAGGACAGTCACAAGCGGTCTTTAGAGCAAATTTCCGAGACCCTGGCTTTTCAGCTGACCGTTCCCTACGCCCAGGACGCCGACCGGGTCGATCGTCTCTGGGCCGATTACTGCAGCTACTGCCGGGAAGACAAGGAAGATAACTTTCTCTATGTAAACTCCATTGTCGTCCAGTTAGAGGACGTCTCCTCTGTGATTCCACAGCTTCCCTCCATCCATCAGAGGCTTGCGCAGATGCTGGCCCCCCACGGTCTTTATGTCATCTCCAGCGAGAAACACCTCTACTATGTGGTCTACCATATCTATAGCGGTCAGAGATCCCAGCCCCGACAGATAGAGCTGGCCGCCAATTTCCTGCGGGAGGCCTACCTCCCCTTCAGCCGCTCTTATGTCGCCGTCGGAGAAATGGAGCGGGGAATCAGCCGGGCCTATCTCTCCTTTCAGTCCGCTGTCCTCCTCCTGCAGAGGGCTTTTTCCTGTCCACCCGGCAGCATCTTAAACCAAACCGACTGGTCTGAGATCCCAGAAGGTTCTCTGTCAGACCTGCAGAACCTTGGCCGCCTTCTGACAGATGCCCTGGCTGACGGACGAAAAGAAGACGCCAACCAGTACAGAGCAGAGCTTTCCGATCTCAGCCGCAAATCCCGGGCTCTGCTTCCCAGCCAGATCAAGTCCCTCTATATCGATCTCTTTCGCGAGCTCGACCATATCCGTGAAAAGCAGGGAATTGTCCCCTCGCCATTGACCCCCACGGAATCCGTCATGGATCAGGTCAATGCCTGCTTCTGCCTGGATGACCTGAACCGGGGACTCAAGGACCGTATCCGGGCGTATTTCGAGGACCTCTCCTCTCAGAAGGCCGAAAACCAGACCATCTATCTGATCCGAAGCTATATCGGGCAGCATTACAGCCAGTCCTCGCTCTCCGTCAAGGACATCGCCGACTATGCCAACCTCTCCGTCTCCTACCTCTGCACCTTCTTCAAGGGCGAGACCGGGCAGACCCTGAATGCCTATCTGACCGATTTTCGGATGGAACGGGCCAAGCAGCTCCTGTCTGACCCCCGCAACCGGGTCAGCGAAATCTCCGGCATGGTCGGCTACAACGACGGCAACTATTTCAGCAAGAGCTTTCGAAAGTCGACCGGGCTCTCTCCCACAGAATTCCGCGAGAAACTCTGGAAATAGTAACCCCACAGCGCCAGGTAACCGCCTCTCTTTTCGCCCTCGGTGAGAAATTCCGGGACAGCGCCTGTAAAGGTCATAACGAGGCTTCGCAATGAAAAAGATCCTTCTGAACCTGAAAATACGAACCAAGCTATCCCTTGTCCTCCTGGCCGCTGTCGTCATACCCGCTCTCTTCATCGGACTTGCCTTCTCCGCGGACTTTCGCGATATGGTGATCTCCAACACCATCTCCCAGGCTCAGAAATCCTCCGCCAAGGCCTCTCCGATTCTGCGGGCCCTTGCCGTCCGCGCCCAGAATGTCGCCAACGACCTGTCCTCCTGTGCCTACTACCAGGAGCTCTTCTCATCCGCCTCCCCTGCCGATTTCAAAGAGGCGGCGCAGACCTCCCTGGCACAGGACTTTCTGACCAAGGCGCATTCCTATCAGTCAGAGGGCTATCAGACCCGGATCTACATCGATCTTCCGGAGGGGGACAACTTCTTCGCCAGTCCCACTGCTTCTCCTATATTCGCGCCCCTGACCCAGGCCAGAGGCCGCTATTGGTACGGCATTTTCCAGGCCTCTTCTGTCGATCACCTCTACTGCCCCTCCTCTTATCTGGGACCGATCGAGGCCAGCACCTACGGCGACAGCGCCTACATCCGCCGTTTTCGTTTTCTCTATCAGGGAAAGTCCCTGTCCGGCTATCTGGCTGTCTACTATTCCTCAGGCCTCTACCGACAGGCCCTGCGCGACAATCTGACCTTTCCCGACGGGGTCTCCTATCTGATCAACGACCGCAATCAGATCATCGCCGAGACCGACAGGGCCCGGTCCGCCACCTACCGCATCGACTACGGCCAGATCACCGACTATCTGGAGTCTTCCAACGCCTTTGTCGAGAAAAATGTCCTCGGATCCGATGTCTACGCCGCCTTCCACAGGATCCCCGGCCCCTCCTGGTACCTGGTGATCATCATCCCCAAGAGCAGCCTGATCCGCCAGGGCAATCAGATCATCCTGCGCTATCTCGCCATCATTTTTATCTGCATGGTCGGCGGTATTTTCATCGCCGAGCTTCTGGCCGGGTCTATCGTCCGGCGAATCCGCCAGGTCTCCGCCCAGATGTCCCAGGTCAAAGCCGACGATACTCCCTCTCCTATGCCCCCCTCTCCCTATAAGGATGAGGTGGGGCAGCTGGTGGATTCCTACAACTATATGGCCGGCCGCATCAACGCGCTTGTGGCCGAACAGCAGCGGATTTCCGAGGAAAAGACTATCGCTGAGTTCAACGCCCTGCAGGCCCAGATCAACCCCCATTTTCTCTACAACACCATGGATATGATCCACTGGATGGCTCAGGCCCGGCAGTACGACAAGGTGAGCGAGATTGTCATGCGCCTGTCCCGCTTCTACAAGCTGACCCTGTCAAAAAAAGATCCCGTCTCCACCATCGGAGACGAGATCGAACACGCCAGTATCTATGTCCAGCTGCAGAATATGCGCTTTGAAAATGCCATCGACCTGGTGGTGGACGTCCCGGACGAGCTGAACTCCTGCCATATTCCCAAGCTCACCCTCCAGCCCATCCTGGAGAATGCCATCCTCCACGGCATCCTGGAGAAAAACCCGCCGACCGGAACCATCGTCATCACTGCCTGGGAGGATGACGCCCTCTATCTGCTGATCTCAGACGACGGCGTCGGCATGGATCAGGAGCTTCTCGATCATCTTCTGACCTACACCCCCATGTCCAAGGCAAGCGGCTCCAATGTCGCCATCTACAACATCCACTCCCGCCTCCGCCTCCTCTACGGCGAGGGCTATGGGCTCAGCTACCAGTCAATCCCCGGCCGGGGGACAGAGGTGACCATACGAATCCCCAGGGAAAGGAGGTAAAAACTTATCTTACGTTATGTCACTACACAAGTCTTTACTGCAGGATCTTCGCTCCACAGAGGCTTAAGATCCACAAAGACATACAAGTAATTCGACGTCTGCCGCTCTGTTATTTGTGATCTGACGATCGTATTTCCGCAGGAAATAAGCCGAAGCACAGCTCCAGGCATATGACAATAGCTGTTGATAATCGCAATACTACAACCAAAGCAGAGCTGCTTACCGCATATCGCACTTACTCAAACTGTGTATGTGCGATATGCGGCGCGCGGCTCTCACAGGATTTCATTGTCCTGGTTTTGGATTTAAGGAGGTGCCTGCTCAGATCTCCCTTACAGAACCATCTTCACCGCGCCATACATACCGGCATCATTGCCCAGGGTTGCCAAAGCAAAGCGAGCCTCCTCAGAAGCGTGGAAGGCCTCCTCGACAAAATGCTTCTTGATGCTCTCAAGCAGGATGTCACCCGCCTTGGACACTCCGCCCCCGATCACATAAATCTCCGGATCAATCACACAGGAGATACGGGCGCAGGCCAGGCCGAGCATTCGCCCAACGAAATCCGCAATCTCCAGCGCCAGCGGATCACCTGCCTTAGCCGCGTCGTAGACATCCTTGGCCGTCAGCTTCTTATGCCTGCGAAGGGCAGACTCTCTCTGATCCGCCGACAGCACTTCATTGGCCTTGCGGACAATGCCTGTTGCTGAGGCATACTGCTCCAGATGCCCTTTCTTGCCACAGCCACAAGCCTGCTTCTCATGGGGATTCATAATCATATGCCCGATCTCTCCGCCTGCGCCGAAATTCCCCTCCACGATCTGACCATTCAGGATAATGCCTCCGCCAACGCCAGTTCCAAGAGTAATCATAACCACATTATCATGTCCCTGGCCTCCCCCCTGCCACATCTCGCCGAGTGCGGCTGCATTGGCATCGTTGGCCACCTGGACATTTTCAACATCGGTCAGCATGCGCATCTTGGAAGCGACATCCGTCACGCCCCAGCCCAAATTGACGCACTTGTTGACGACCGAAGCGCCTAAAACCGGTCCCGGCACATCAATTCCAATGCCCAGCACCTTGTCCGAAGTAATTTCCTTCTTCTCAAGATATTCCCGAATCGAGGCAGCAATATCATCTAAGATCATTTCTCCATTATTCTCGGTGCGAGTCGGAATCTCCCATTTATCCTCCAACTTGCCGTCATCTGTAAAAATACCGATTTTAACCGTTGTTCCACCAATATCGATCCCGAATGCGTATTCTACTGCCATGTTCTTCCTCCCTCATACTCACTCGCTCCGGCTTTTTCAACAGACCCGGGCATGAACCCTGTATCATCTGACTTCCAGCCGCGGTCCAAAGCGGCTTCCAACACGCTATCATTCTTTTCTGTTATATTACCTCTTTTGCATGTTCTCTGCAGGGATTTTGATCGTTTTTCAATCCAGATCTCAAGACGGTGGAGTCCCTGCGAAGCACGGATTCCGCTGTCAGGAATACATTTCCTGTCAAAGGTCTGGCGGACCGATCCCCTCCTCATGCGAGGGCCCCTATGCTTTTGCTCCTCACATCTCCTCCACATAATGCACATAATCAAGTTCCCGGATCTCCTTGATCAGATCCGCCCGCTTGCCAAAGCGGTCCATCTCCAGTGAGATGACCATGGACGCATACTTCCAGGGATCCTGCATTTTCCTGGTCTCAATGATCTCTGTCTTCACATTGTGATCCCGCATCTTCTGCAGAAAAAACTCTATACTCTTGCCGTCCTCCAGCTCCAGATACAGATCGAAGACCTTAGCGTGTTTCTGTAAAAAGAGGTCAAAGCGGTTGAGAATGCGAAGCACAAGGGCAATAAAAATCAGGGCATAAACTGCCCCCTCCACGAAGCCGATGCCGATCGCCAAGCCCACGCAGGCGCAGGTCCAGAGCCCCGCCGCTGTCGTCAGTCCCTTGATCCGCTGCTTCTCCGTCACCAGAATCGTTCCGACGCCCAGGAAGCCGACGCCGCTGATAACCTGGGCGCCCAGCCTGGCCAGGTCGGCCTGATGGTCAAACTGTATCATCATATACTGGCTGGTCAGCATCACAAGGGCCGATCCCAGACAGACAAGGGCATGCGTCTTAATTCCGGCCCCGCGCCGTTTCAAGCCGCGGTCAATTCCAATGATGGTACCCATAACGGTGGCAATTGCCAGGCGGCCGATGATCGCCGTAGTGGACCAGCCTGACAGGATATTCATCCACTCTCTCCACATGCTCTGCTTCTCCTATCTGCTTATATGGATTTCATCGCCAAGGCACTGTTGCATTACTCCTGAAGGCCTCCTGTACACGGCTCCTCTTCAGTGCCTTGCCGTCTTTACAACCATTATGCAAAAAGTCCTATGATTTTTGCAAATCACAAGCACAGATCTGACAATGCATATACTTACTTCCCGAACTCCTGGGCCATGACCTCCCTGACATAATCGCAGACAACCTTCATTCCACAGATATCGCAGTCCTCCATGACCTCGCGCGCCAAATGATCCAGCGCCCTGGTAATCTGCTCCGATTTATTTTGTCAGTTATAGCTGATAAAATATCCATATTTTATTCTTTGTCAGTTGTAGCTGTCATAAATTATATTTTAAGCTGGTTTGTCAGTTATAGATATGCTATGCTCTTGACAGATTTCTCTAGAAAGGCGGTGAGGACATGATTCCACGTGAACAGTACATGCAGCGCATTCGGCCTTTTATCGGGAACGAACTGATCAAAATCCTGACGGGAATGCGCCGATCCGGCAAATCTGTCATGCTCGATCTGATCAAGGATGAACTGCGAGGCCAGGGTATTTCTGATGACAACTTCATCTCCTTCAACTTTGAGTCGCTTGCGAATACCAAATTCTGCAATGCAAGAGCTCTCTATGGGGAACTCAGCCGACGTATTGCATCGATCTCCGGCAAGTCCTATCTCTTCTTTGACGAGATCCAGGAGGTGACCGATTGGGAGCGCTGCATCAATTCTGCCCGTGTCGATTTCAACTGCGACATTTATATCACCGGTTCCAATGCCCATCTGCTCTCAACGGAACTGGCCACCTACCTGGGTGGGCGTTACACTGAATTTGTCATCTATCCCTTCTCTTTTCAAGAGTATCTAATAGGACGAAAGCAGACGGCCACCCGGATTGATCCCGCGAAGGAATTTCACAGCTATCTGGAGCTGGGCGGTATGCCCTTCCTGATCAATCTCCATGAGGAGCGGGAGGCTTCCCTTCAGTATCTGCGTGATGTATATAGTTCTGTCATCCTAAAGGATATCATCAAACGAAATAAGATTCGCGATGTCGATCTTCTCGAGCGAATAATCACCTACGTCATGGCCAATATAGGGCACACCTTCAGCGCACGGAGCATTTCCAACTACTTCAAGAGTGAAAATCGCAGGGTTGCTCCCGAAACAGTCCTCAACTACATCAGGGCCTGTTGTGACGCTTTTCTCTTTTGCAAGCTGCGTCGCGAGGATCTTGTCGGCAAGCGCATCCTGTCTGTCAATGAGAAGTACTATCTGGTGGATCATGGCATTCGGCAGGCAGTCTATGGCGGAAACAATCGTGATATTGATCAGCTCCTTGAAAACATTGTCTGCATCGAGTTGATCCGTCGCGGCTACAATGTCACAATCGGTAAGGCCGGCGAGCAGGAAATCGACTTCGTCGCGGAGAGAGCCGACAAGAAGCTCTATGTCCAGGTTTGCTATCTGCTCTCGTCTCCCGAGACAATTGCCCGGGAATTCGGCGCCTATAAGCCTATCCGCGATCACTTCCCCAAGTACGTTATCTCTATGGATGAATTTGATATGAGCCGGGATGGTATCAAACACCAAAATATCAGAGACTTTCTGCTGGCGAAAGCATGGGACTAAATGAGCCAAAAGGCTTAAGACAGACAGGGGAAGGCATCGGTCCCAGAGCACCAGTGCCTTCCCTCTTAATTTAAACTCAATTTTTCCCTATGCCTTTAAATTGGTAAACACCCCGGTTCAAATCTGCGAATACCGATTCACAGCGTCACCCCGTCCTTGAAGATGGCGATATCCCTGCAGCCGCTCTTCTCAGCCTGGGTTCTCTGGCCGGAAGCCACAGCGAGGACAAAGTCCAAGAGCCTGTCGCCGGCCTGGTCCAGTGTCTCAAGTCCATCCGCCACGGTGCCCGCGTTAAAGTCAATCCAGTTCTTCTTCCGGGCGGCCAGCGGGCTGTTGGTCGCGATCTTGGCAGTGGGTACCGGCGCCCCGAACGGGGTGCCCCGCCCTGTGGTGAAGAGAATCATATGGGCTCCGCTGGCCGCGAGGTCTGTCGAAGAGACTAGATCATTGCCCGGCCCATAGAGGATATTCAGTCCCTTCTTGCTGACCGGGCAGGCATAATCTAAGACATCCACGATCTGGGCCGAACCGCCCTTCTGAACGCAGCCGCAGGACTTGTCCTCCAGTGTTGTGATCCCTCCCGCCTTGTTGCCCGGACTGGGATTCTCGTAGACAGTCTGTCCGTGATCCACGAAGTACTTCTTGAATCGGTTGACCATGGCGACGGCCTTGTCAAAGGTCGCCTGATCCTTGCACCTCGCGAAGAGAATATTCTCTGCCCCGAACATCTCCGGGACCTCCGTCAGAACCGTCGACCCTCCCAGGGCAATCAGGCGGTCAGAGAGACGTCCCACCGTCGGATTCGCTGTGATTCCGGAGAGGCCGTCGGACCCCCCGCACTTGAGTCCGACCACCAGCTCTGAGGCAGGAATCGGCTCCCGTTTAAAGCGATCGGCATAGGAGGCCAGTTCCTTTAGGAGCTTCCGCCCCTCCTCGTACTCGTCCTCCACATCCTGGCAGACCAGAAATTTAACCCGATCGGGATTATAATCTCCTAAAGCTTCTAAGAAGAGTTCCCGGGTCAAATTCTCACAGCCTAAGAAGACACAGAGAACCCCCGCCGCATTGGGATGGCGGACCAATGACGTCAGCAGGCGTCTGGTAGCGTCCAGATCTCCGCCCAACTGTGAGCATCCATAGGGATGGGCAAAGGAATACATGCCCTCGATATTTCCCTGGACCAGATCCTGATTCTCCCTTGCCAGGCCTCCTGCAATATCATTGACACAGCCGACGACGGGCAGGATCCAGATCTCATTGCGGATGGCCACTCTTCCGTCCGCCCGGCGATAGCCCTCGAAGGTGCGCTCAGGCAGCTCGGGCAGAGGAAAGACCTGGTGATCATAGTGATAGTCCGCTGTCTCGGTCAGAGCCGTCCTGGCATTGTGGGTATGCACCCAGGCGCCGGCCCTGATCTCCTCTTTGGCAATGGCGATTGGGTTGCCGTACTTGATCACCCGGCCCCCGGCAGGGATGTCTGTCAGAGCAACCTTGTGTCCTCTCTTTACATCCTCAAGGAGGGTGAGCGATCCGGCTCTTATCGAGACATCCCTGGCTGTATCCGGCTGATTTGAATATGCATTTCCCTGACCCGGATTTGAGACGGCATCCGCCTTCCCCGCCATCTGTCCCTGGTCCATTTGAGACAGGTCAATTTCAGACAGATTGATCTGCTCTCCCTCTTTTAAGTCCTCAAGAGCTACCAGGACATTGTCTCTGGGGTGAATATGAATATATCGCATTGTTCTACCTCTCGCTCCCTGCGCCTCCATCGTCTTTCAAGGGCGCACTTGCCAGCACCTCCATCACGTTTCAAGAATGCGCTTGGCCGCACCGCCATCATGTTTCAGGGACGCGCCTGACCACACCGCCGTCGTATTCCAAGGACGTGCTTGACCGCACCGCCGTCGTATTTCAAGGATGCGCCTGACCGCACCGCCGTTGTATTCCAAGGACGCGCTTGACCGCACCGCCGTCGTATTTCAGGGACGCACCTGCCCTTGCCGCGGATGGCGCTTTTCTAACCCGATCAGGTATTATTCAGGACAGTTCTATCTCCCTTCGGAGCTCAAAGCACTGAGGCATAGGCTTCCCTTGCCCCCTGCTCCCGGATCAGCTCCAAATCGCGGCTGACCTGCTCTGTCAGACCCGGAACAGCGTTCAGATTCTGATCCCACATCTTCTCATTTCCAAGGGCAGCCGCGGTCAGTGTCGCCGCGTCATCCTTCCTGTGCTCCCAGTAGAAGTCCAAAACCCAGTCATCATCCTGGATCTGATAGTCATCTCCTGCCGGGCGACGGGCCAGGATCGCGTCCGCGGTCCTCTCCTTCAAGTCATTGCTGAAGAAGGCGATATAGGCGGCGAAGCCCATGCAAAGAGCCTGCGGCAGCTTGCCAAATTTCTCCTGATATTCCAGGAGTGAGGGCAGGTCTCTGGCCTTCCACTTGGACGTGGAGTTCAAGGAGATGGACAAAAGCTGATGATCGACAAAGGGATTGTTGAAGCGGTCTGTCACTGCCGCCGCGAAATTCTCGCAGTCCTCCCGGTCCAGAGGCAGGATGGGAATGACCTCATCATAGAGAATCTTGTTCATGAATCCGTGGATAACCTCGTCCTCCATACAGTCGCGGACGATATTCTCCCCGGCCAGATAGGCTCCCAGAACAAAACCCGTGTGGGCGCCATTTAAGATGCGCACCTTGCGTTTCTTATAGGGGGCAACCTGCTCGACCACGTGGACATTGAGTCCCGCTCTCTTAAATGGCAGACGATCCTCAAGTTCCGCGGGTCCCTCAATATACCAGACGCCGAACACTTCTCCTACGTCTAACAGCTGATCTTCATAGCCGTTGATTTGGTTTAATTCGTCGACTTCTCTCTGATCGCGAATGCGCCCCGGGACAATCCGGTCTACCAGGGTTGAGCAGAAGAGGTTCTCCTTCTCGATCCATCTGGCGAATCCCGTCTCGAGATGCCAGTCCTCAATGTGCTTTTGAACGATCTTCTCAAGCTCTCTTCCATTGTTGTCGATCAACTCGCAGGAGAGGATGGTCAGCCCCTTCTTTCCCGCCTTGTAGCGCTCGTAGAGCAGGGCGGTCAGCTTGGCCGGGAAGGAGGCAGGCGGCGCCTGATCCAGGCTTGCCTGGGGGTCGTACGCGATCCCGGCCTCCGTCGTATTGGACGCGATGTATTCCAGGTCATCCGAGCAGGCAATCACCTTGACCTTGAGCCAGTCCTCGACATTGTATGGATTATAGCAGGCGTCAATGGCGGAGATCACCCGCTTTCGGTCCACCTTCTGCCCCTTCTCAGAGCCCCGCAGATAGAGAGTGTAGAGCCCCTCCTGCTGGTTGATCTGCTGAGTCAGTCCCTGGGCAATAGGCTGAACCACGGCCACCTTGCCATTGTAGCCCGCCTTCTCATTGGCCATGTCAAACCAGTAGTCCACGAAAGCCCGCAGGAAATTCCCCTCGCCGAACTGAAGAACCTTGACCGGAGCTCCCGGCTTCAGGATATACCCCTGGTAGTTGCTCTTTTCCAATACCCGATAATTAAGTAGACTCACTTGTGCACCTCTCCTGATTTTTCTGAATATCCCTTTTTACTGAATTTTTGTTTTTGCGAAAATAAAATATCCCCTTTTCCTTCCTTTATTCATGAATCCCGAAATAGCGCTCGGCATTGTAGTAGCTGATCCCCTCCACAATCTTCTTCAGGGAGGACTCGATGGCGGGATACTCTCCCTTCTCTACCCACTCTCCGATCAGATTGCAGGCGATCCGGCGGAAGTAGTCATGCCTTGTATAAGAGAGGAAAGATCTGGAGTCGGTCAGCATGCCGACGAAATTGCCTAAAAGTCCAAGGTTCCCCAGAGACTTCATCTGCTTCTCCATCCCATCGCGCGTATCCTGGAACCACCAGGCAGCCCCCATCTGTATCTTGGAGGGAATCTCCTCAGACTGGAAACAGCCCAGCATAGCTCCGATGCGGTCGAAGTCAGCGGCATCCAGGGAGAAGAGGATGGTTCTGGGCAGTTCATTTGTCTCGTCCAGATCGCTCAAAAGGGAAGCCAGCGCCGGAATACAGTCATTCTGCGCGATCGTATCAAATCCGGTGTCCGGTCCCTCTGCGGCAAACATGCGGGCATTGGTATTGCGCAGGCAGGAGTAGTGGATCTCCATTACCATCCCCTCCCTGTGATAGGTTCTGGCCAGATGGGTCAGAAGAGTGGTCTGGTACTCCTCCCTCTCCTCATCACTCAGGCTCTCCCCCTTCAGAGCCTTCTGATAGACCCTGTTTGCCTCCTCCATCGAGCAGGGACGATACATGACGTAGTCAAGTCCGTGATCCGTCGCACGGCATCCGTGCCCCTTGAAGAAGGAAACCCGCCGATCTAAGGCGTCAAGAACATCCTCCATCGTATCCAGGGACTTTTTGCCCACCGCCTGAGCCAGCTGCTTCATGTAGTCGGCGAATCCCTCGCGGTGAATATTGATAGCCTTGTCCGGGCGGAAGGATGGGCATACCTGGAAGGAAACGCCCGGATCCGCCGCAATCTTCTCATGCCACTTGAGATCGTCGACAGGGTCGTCTGTCGTCCCGACGAAGCGGACATTGGACTGCTCGATCAGGCCGCGGACTGTCATCTTCGGGTCATGCCGCAGCATATCATTGCAGTGATTGTAGATTTTCTCGGCATTCTCCTCCGTCAGAGGCTCCGTGACACCGAAGTACTTCTTCAATTCCAGATTGCACCAGTGATACATGGGATTGCCGATAGCCATCTCCAAAGCCTTCGCAAATGCCTTAAACTTGGTCAGAGGATCCGCCTCTCCGGTCACCAGATCCTCCGGTGTCCCGTTCGACCGCATGACTCTCCACTTATAGTGATCCCCGAAATAGGTCCCGTCGGGATTGCGCCCTCCCAGCCAAATCTGGGATATATTGTCGAAGCGGCGATCCTCATAGATCTCCTGTGGGGAGATATGACAGTGATAGTCGATGATCGGCAGCTGCTCCGCATAGGTATGGAAGAGACGTCTTCCTGTCTCGTTGTAAAGCATAAAGTTCTCATTCAAAAACTGACCCATACAATACCTTCTTTCTTAATGAAAGCACTTACATTACACTCCCAAATTAGCCCAGCTATTTTCATCTGTCAAGCCCTCAATTTCTTCTCCTTTCAGCAGCCATTTGCTCTTCTTTTTTCTTTCTCTCTTCCTTTTACATCCCCTTCTCTTTTCCCTTTTTAAGGATATGTCCTATCCGTAAAAGCCCCGTAAATACTGCATTTTCTCTCCATCCGTCTTCCCGGCGGAAATGTTTTTTCTCCTTTTCTGCAAGAGCTTTTACAGGCATTTTCCTCTCTGATTTTCGCTCTTGACCCTCTCCCACAGATCCATTTTCGGAAGACTGTACAAATTCCCAGTTCGTTTTTCTTGCAGCTTGCACAAATCTCTTTGCATACGCTCATTTCTCATTGACTTCAAAAGAATGGAACCCTATATTCAGTTAATGTAATCGCTTACATTTACGGGAGGTAACAAGACCATATGAAAAAATCCATTAAGAGATTCCTTGCCCTGGCTCTGACCGCCTGCATGGTTCTCCCCCTGGGAGCCTGCGGTTCCGGCAAGAGCGGATCCAGTCTGACTGGAGGGAAAAGAATCATCCGCATCTCGCACGCCCAATCTGAAACACACCCGGAGCACCTGGGACTTCTGGCATTTAAGAAGTATATTGAAGAGCGTCTGGGGGACAAGTACGAAGTACAGATCTTCCCCAATGAGCTCCTAGGCTCCGCCCAGAAGGCCATTGAGCTGACCCAGACCGGAGCCATCGACTTCACCGTCGCCGGGACAGCCAATCTGGAGAACTTCTCCCCCGTCTATCAGATCTTCTCCATGCCCTATCTCTTCACCTCAGAGAAGGCCTACATACAGACCATGAACGACACGGACTATATGGAAAAGGTCTACAACTCCACCGATGAAGCCGGCTTCCGCGTCGTCACCTGGTACAATGCCGGAACCAGAAGCTTCTACGCCACCAAGCCCATCAACAGTCCCGAGGATCTCAAGGGCTTAAAAATCCGTGTGCAGCAGTCCCCCGCCTCCATCGCCATGTGCAACGCCTTTGGAGCGGCCGCTTCTCCCATGAGCTTCGGGGAGGTCTACACCGCCATCCAGCAGGGCGTCATCAACGGGGCCGAGAACAATGAGCTGGCCCTGACCAACAACAAGCACGGCGAGGTGGCCAAGTACTACTCCTACACCAAACACCAGATGATCCCCGACATGCTGATCGGCAACGTCAAGTTCTTAAAGAGTCTGTCCCCGGAGGAATATCAGATCTTCAAGGAGGCCGCCGCCCTCTCCACTCAGGTGGAGAACAGCGCCTGGGATGACCAGGTCGCCTCCGCCAAGGCAACCGCGCAGAACGACATGGGCGTTCATTTCTCAGATGTGGATCTGACCCCCTTCCAGGAAGCCGTCGCCCCTCTGCAGAAGTCTATGCTTGAGAAAAATCCCAAGATCGTCGATCTCTACAACCACATCCAGGAGATCAATCAAAAGGTTAGCAAGGAGGGCTCCAAATCATGAAAATCCTGCATCAGATTCGTCACATCATTGACAAGGTCTTAGCCGCAGTCTGCATCTTCCTCTTCGCCCTGATGGTCGTCGTCGGAACCTACCAGATTGTCACCCGCTATTTCTTCAACCGCCCGTCTACGGTCTCTGAGGAGCTCTTGACCTACTCCTTCACCTGGATGGCCCTGTTGATCTCCGCCTATGTCTTCGGCAAGAGAGATCACATGCGCATGGCCTTTCTGGCCGACAAGGTCACCGGCAAAGCCAGAGTCGCTCTGGAATCTGTGATCGAGCTTCTCATCACCGCCTTCGCCGCCATCGTCCTGTTCTACGGTGGCATTTCCATCACCCGTCTGACGATGACTCAGTCTACCGCTTCTTTAGGCGTTCCCATGGCCTATGTCTACTGTGTGGTGCCCATTACCGGTACCCTGATCGTCATCTACGGCATCTTAAATATCATCGATCTGCTGACCGGCTCTATCGACGCCTCTGCATCAGCAGAAGGACAGGAGGCATAATATGAACATTGCAATTGTATGCGGCCTGATCATCCTGATCACCCTGGCCATCCTCTTGATCGCCGGCGTCCCCATCGCCGTCGCCCTCGGAATCTCTTCCATCGCGGCAATTCTGCCCGTCTTAAATGCTGACGCCACCGTCGTCACCGGAGCCCAGCGAATTTTTTCCGGCATTTCCACCTTCTCGCTTCTGGCCATTCCCTTCTTCATTCTGGCCGGAAACATTATGAATAAGGGAGGAATTGCCGTCCGCCTGATCAATTTGGCCAAGCTGATTACCGGCCGTACCCCAGGCGCTCTGGCTCAGACCAATGTCGTCGCCAACATGCTCTTCGGAGCCATCTCCGGTTCCGGCACAGCCGCTGCCTCCGCCATGGGCTCCATCATCGGCCCCATCGAGAAGGAGGAGGGCTACGACCCCAACTTCTCCGCCGCGGCCAACATCGCGACCGCTCCCACCGGCCTTCTGATTCCCCCCTCCAATGTCATGATCACCTACTCTCTGGTGTCCGGAGGAACTTCTGTGGCGGCCCTCTTTATGGCCGGCTACATCCCCGGCATTCTCTGGGGTCTCGCCTGCATGGTTCTGATCTACTTCACCGCAAGAAAGCTCGGTTACCGCAACCGCCAGCATTTCTCCGCCAGAGAGGCCGGTAAGATCCTGTTCCAGGCCATCCCCTCTCTTCTTTTGATCATTATCGTCATCGGCGGAATCATAGCCGGAATCTTCACCGCGACCGAGGGTTCTGTCGTCGCAGTCGTCTACAGCCTGGTTCTCTCCTTCATCTACCGCACCATCAAGGTCAAGGATATCCCAAAGATTCTTCTGGACTCCGCTGAGATGACCGGCATCATCATCTTCCTGATCGCCACATCCTCCATCATGTCCTGGGTCATGGCCTTCACCGGTATCCCCTCCGCGGTATCCGCCGGCCTGCTGGCCTTAACAGGCAACAAGTACGTGATCCTTCTGATCATCAACATCGTTCTTCTGATTGTCGGCACCTTCATGGATATGACTCCGGCCTGCCTGATCTTCACACCCATCTTCCTTCCCATTGTGAAGACCCTTGGCGTCAGCCCCATCCACTTCGGTATCTTCATGATCTTCAACCTCTGCATCGGCACGATCACCCCGCCCGTCGGCACAACCCTCTTCGTCGGCGTCAAAGTGGGGCGGACCAAGATCGAGAGCGTCTTCCGCTTCCTCTGGCCCTACTTTGTCGTCATCGCAGGCGTCCTCATGCTGGTCACCTACATTCCACAGCTTTCCCTCTTCCTTCCCGGACTCATGGGCTACGTGAAGTAGGATACTCCTGCGACAAATGGGTAAACGCTCACAGGCACAGCATTTTCTCTGACCTGCTGCCGCTGATCCGTATAGCCCTGTATTAACTTCCGGCAGGAAGATATAAAGAATCGCTTTCTGGATTACAGCTATGCTCTTCTGCGCGAAATCCCTTCCTTCCTGGGTTCCGCGCGGGAGGGCATTCCTGCTTTTGGGATTAAATCGGTTCAAAAAGGCGGTCGAGGGTTTTTCTTGCGAAAAAAATCCTCAATCCCCTATACTTGGTACATGAGCGGCACGGATCACTGGCGCCGACTCTCAAACATTAAACAGCGCAATCATCAGACAACGCGATGCTTTCCCCGGGGAGAAGTCATGGGAATCAACGAAAAGCACAGTCAAGTGAATATTTACGATGTGTCGGAGCACGCCGGCGTCTCCATCGCCACCGTCTCCCGGGTCCTCAATCAGAGCGACAAGGTAACCGCGAAAACAAGAGACAAGGTGCTTGCCTCGATCAAGGCGCTCGGCTACCAGCCCAACGTCTTCGCCAGGGGTCTGGGGCTGGGCTCCATGAAGACCATCGGCATCATGGTGACAGACGCCTCGGACACCTTTCTGGCCAAATGCGTCTACCACACAGAGCAGGAGTTAAAGCGTCACGGCTACTCCGCCATCCTCACCTGCACGGGAGAAGAGCTCTCCTCCAAGAAGCGGTCGCTGAAGCGGCTGATGTCCAAGCAGATCGACGGGCTGATCCTAATCGGGTCCTCCTACGCAGAGGAAAAGGTCTCAGACCAGGATTATCTGCGCAAGGCAGCCAGATCCATCCCCGTCGTCCTAATCAACGGCCGTATGGATGGGAAGGGCATTTACTGTATCTACAGCAATGACTTTGAGGCCATGTTCCAGACGACCAGCGCCCTGCTCGCGGCAGGCAGACGGCGGATCCTCTATCTCTACTGGGCGGACTCTTACAGCGGCAGACAGAAATTGGCCGGCTACAGGGCAGCTATGGGAGCAGCCGGGGTTCGCGTAAACGGCCGCTATCTGATCCGAATTTCCAAAGAGCTGGCCGCCATTGACTCCTGTCTTAGAAATCAGATTGCTTCCATGTCTGATGAGCAGTCCGATTCCAATCCCCACTCCTGCCCCGTCGACGCCGTTATCGGGGCGGAGGACATCTTCGCTGTGGCCGCCCTGAAACTGGCGCAGGAATACGGCGTCGCCATCCCCGATCAGGTTCAGATCATCGGTTACAACAACTCCATTCTCTCCCAGTGCACCATGCCGGAGCTGACCACCATTGACAACCACTGTGCTGACATGGCAAAGGGAGCTGCTTCCATTCTGATCCAGGTTCTCGAAGGTCAGCAGACCTCACAGGAGACCATGGTTCCCTGTCGCCTGGTGCAGAGGGGTACAACCCATTTTGCGGGAGATATAGGGATTTAACAGGTTTAAAATGTCAACCGCATTTGATTCCACACCACGTCGCCGTGCTCGAATTTATCCATATTGTCCATTGTCGCTGTTCTAATCGTCATTTCTGTCTTCTCCGTCATTTTCATGTATTTCTCCAGACGAAAGAGAAGCTCATCCAGACTGAAATAACCGGATTCTCTTGCCGTCTCTGCCCCATCGATTGTGACGATCACCGTTGGAACAGACAGGATCCCCTTCTGGGCCGCTTCCTCCAGATATTCTTCAATGGGAAGATAGCGGTAGGTCACCTCTGGATGATCCTGCTGCCACTTCTCAAGCTTTTGTCTGATTGCCGCACAGGGAGCACAGGTGTCCGATCCATATTGTCTGATTTCGATTTTCATAACTATAGTGGTTAAAAGAGCCCATCTATCGAAGCACCGGCCGCTACTACACGGACATTGTCAACACCTATCGCATCGACAAGGCGCGCGGACTCTTACAGTATTCCGGCAAAACCATAGCAGCGATTGCGGAAGACTGCGGATATCACACGGTCTACCATTTTAACCGCACCTTCAAAAAAATCATGCATATGTCCGCAGCAGAATATCGCAGGAAGAAATGAGGTCTATCCATACATCTGATATATTTTATATAATTTCATCCATAAGAGGTGAGGTATACTATGTACAATGTTATTGTTGCTGATGACGAAAAAACTGCACGAGAACTTCTTTTAAATCTCATTCAAAAAAGAGAACCGGATCTGCAGGTTATTGCAGAAACAGAAAATGGCTCCAAAGCACTGGAAGCCATTTCTTCAACCCACCCAGATATTCTGATTACAGATATCTGCATGCCAGGCGTCAATGGCCTGCAACTATGCCAGGAAGCTCATAATCTTGATCCTGACATACAGATGATCCTCTTAAGCGGATATCAGCGTTTTGAATATGCTCAAGAAGCGATTCATATCGGTGTGAGCGAATATCTTCTGAAACCGATTACACCGAAAAAATTTCATCTTGCCGTTCAGCGGGCAGTGACTCGTTTGGATAACGCAAGACTTCAAAAGAGAAACCATTTAATCAAAAATCTTTCCTCTGGGAAAATTACGTCTGTTGCCGATCTGCATGAAATATTCGCTTTTTCCCGTTACTATCTTGTTTTTATACGCCAAAACGGCTTATTATCTCGTTTCCATACGGACTCAATGCATGAGGTGTATTCGGAAATTGAGGAAGACGTGATCTTCTACGGTCGTGACGAGAGTGAAGCTTTTATATTCATTCCAGAGAAGATTCTCTCCCAAAATCACCTTCCAAGTACCATACAGCATCTACAAAATAAGTATTTCCGGCAGAGCGATTCCTACATTACAGCCGTTTACTCATCTGTTGCCTGTGCGACTTGTGAAATTCCCTCACTCATGAATCAAATCTATCAAGTTGAGCGAGAGCTCTCCACGCCAGGAGAATCCCAGAGTGTAGACATCGCAAATACATATTCCCTGCCAAGGACTCGACTCAATCGCGACGAAATCCAACATCTCGAAAATCGATTGATTCCTCTTCTTGACCGGGCAAATTACGCTGCAACTTTGGACACGATATTAACCCTCTTTCAGGCATGGGAAAAAGAACACCACTCTCAGTTGTGGTTGGAACATGCTGACCAAATCATCCTGGATCTCATTACAAAGTATGGTGTAGACGAAGTCGATTGCACTGTCTGTGATCGCCAGCTGGTTCAGGATATTTTTGAAAATGCAACAAGCTTAGATATTCTTGCCAATAATTTACTGCAACTATATCGTGAGCTCCTAACCTCTGCACAAACTGAATTCGATATTACTTCCAGGAACTCTTTTTCCCTTGTCACAACTTATCTGAGGAATCATCTGCAAGACCACATTACCATTCAGGATCTGTGTGACCACTTTTCTGTCTCTCAGGCATCCCTGAGCCGCATGTTTCGCAAGCACGAGGGCGCTTCTTTTGTCCAGATCCTGACAAAGCTTCGAATGGAAGAAGCTACAAAAATTATCCAGGAGACCCCTTCCACCCTCATCAAAGATGTGGCCGCCATGGTTGGCTTCGACGATCAATTTTACTTCAGCCGGGTTTTTCGAACCTACTTTGGGAAATCCCCCAGTACCTATGCAGAAGAAGTTCTTTCCAATTGATGGTTCTACAATAAATGTTGGGCGAATAGATGTTTCCATTCGCTCCTAAGCGTATGATTAAACACAAGAAGTCCCCGAACGCCATGTAACTCTTCTGACCCAAGGGGAGGGTTAATACCCATTTTAGATGATTTTTTGCTCTATCTGCTCCTATAATCGGTTAGTAACCTGTCAGCGCAGGCAAGATATGCATAACCAACAGGGCTGACGCGCCTTAAAGATTTCATTATCATCATATCCGGCTGTGTGAGCTTTTCTTTCAGATACGGCTGTGGATCATCGACACGAGTATATGTCGATCCCGTGAGCAGGCACGCTGCAAAGTAAATAACCTGTGGAGCCATTAACGCCGCCCTTTCCATACTGAAGCCCGATACATATATGTGCTGTGAAACATCCCTCGTTCCTCTCAGGTAGCTCGAGAAATCATCTTCATTAGACTTTCCACGGGAACCAATGCATACGGCTGCCTGTATGGAATCCAACAATGCATCTGCAGGAGTAATATTCTGCTCCCGATAGCCGATTTCCGTATTGCAAATATCAAAGTATGTTCTTCGGACAAGGTCAAAATCAGTTATCTCATTCATCAGCGTACTGACATCAAAGAATTGTTTGATGACCTCCATGTCTTTGTCCTTACGGAGCGGGATGCCAGTTGTATACGGAGCAAATGCTGTCAGCTTATCACCCAGCACGCAATCGACCGAGGGAATGCTTACCACTTGATTTTCACCATCGGTAAGCAGCAGATCATTTGCTATTTCCCTCTGGACGAGCTGTGCATAGTGATTTTCTTCGAACAACACATCCAGCAAAATATATAGCTCTTTCCCTCTTCTTACCGGTGAATCATAGAAAAACTTGAAGTGGCGCTTTTCAATCTTTCCACGGGCTTTACGTTCCTTCTCTCCACCGGATTTAAACGGAAAGATTGCAGCAGCTTTTTGGATATATGCGTCAATATCGGTTCCGGGTTCGACAACAATGTCGATATCTGTTGATAACCGCATCGGCTTGGAAAGCAGCAGCATCAGGCTGGTTCCACCCTTGAACGTAAATGACAGACCTACTTTTGACAGTGCCTCAAGAAGGCCGAATGCAAACAAGGTGCGTTCTATCAGACCGGGATCGCATTTGCTTTCTCTTTGGAGTTCCCTGATGTGTTCTTCACTGTAATTCTCTCTGATAATCATTGCTCGTCATCCTCCAGATTGATCTTGTATTTTTCCAGGAAAGCACGGAATTTTTCCTCCGCACCCTTTCGCTTTGTGTATCGGAACATTCCCTTTGTATCTAGGAAGTACCTGTCTATTGAATCCGTGAAAATATTCCGATATTCTCCCGCCGGAACAATCTGGCTGAGCAGCTTATCTACAGCGATGTCAACCAGAATTTTTTCCAACCTGGTCTCCCACGGCTGCTCCAGTCCCTTGGGAGATTCAGACGGCAGACGACCTACAACGATTTCGTCATCTAGCAAATATCTATAATACTCAGTAATTGATGGCTTTAACATAATCCTGCCAGCATATTCCCGTTTCATGGCATCAAAGGCATAATCTACGACATCATTCTCCACATACAGGAAGATGGTATTATGTGCAATCAGATGATTGACGAACTCGTTAAGCTGTATCAACTCAAAAATCTGAAAACGCACATCAGAGAATGCTTCCTGCATCTTTGCTGCTACTTCTTTAGCCGCCTCAGAATAATCATGTCGATAGATTCGTTTCTTTGCTGGAACGGCATACTGATTCCATGACACTCTTACGATGTCTCCATCCGATAGAGATTTACGCAGGGAATACGCAAGGGCATCTTCTTTTAACAATATTTCCGAGCCATTTTGAATTGCTGCATAGTATTCTTCTCTAGAAAATGTTCGGCCCGGTTCTATTGCTGACAGTCCCTTCTGGATATTCTGCATGTCGATCTTCTCCCTACGAAACACCATTTCCGCAGTATAATGTAATTACTGCTGATTTGGTGTTATGAGTATACAGCAAATCTGCCGGAACATCAACACCACTTTCGCAGTATTTTTAATTTACCGCGAAAGTGGTGTAGGAGAAGGAAGCCCTGCTTTGCAACGAATGTATGGTATAATTTTTTCTCAAAGCATCCTGTCTCTCTATATCGTATCTTTGCCAAACTGGGATATCGTAAATCAGCTATCAAAAAGAAGAAGTCGTACACACCAAAACCTTATCTCACGCCGACACAACTCGGCGTCAAATGGCAAATGGATGTAAAATACGTTCCAACGACCTGTTATACAGGACAAATGCCTGATAAGCTTTATCAGTACACTGTGATTGATGAGGCCTCACGAGAACGCTTCATCTATCCGTATAAAGAACAGAGCAGCTACAGTACAGTGGATTTCTTAAAGCGTGCGATCGACTACTTCGGATACTGTCCTTTGACTCTTCAAACAGATAACGACAGTGAAATGAAACGATATTTAAGACGTTCAAACCGGATCCCCATGAAGATACTTGGATGGAGCAACCCCATTCAAAAACGCGAGCAGTTACTTGACAATCGGCAATGCTGGTGGTGATATTTCTTCTTCTATCATGGCTCACTAGCTTTGTTCATCTGGTATCACATCATTTACAAACCAGCTAATCTGTATTGTTCAAACACAATATTGGAGCGGGTCCCCGAAGGATCCCGCCCCAACATTCAACATAGAGTCCTATTGATTACAAGGAACTCTTCCGCTTATTATTTCTTGGTGAATATCAAAGTTAACTGCTCATTGATCTTTTCCATCTCCTCCTCACGCATCTCCGGTTGATACTTACGGAGTAAGTCACGAAATGATTTACCCCTCATCTCGACCGGGACATTATCATGTGGCATAAAGCCTGCCATGAGCTGCATTGCCCTGGGATTCTTCGCCAGGCGTAAAACCGGAAGATCAACCGTATATCTTGGTGTGAGTTGCTTATCCGTCACATACTGAATTTCATAATGTCCGCTTGCCACAAAGTAGCGGCCATCCACTTCCTTTTGAAGAAGAGAATTCCCTTTATTGGGATATTTTTCCCTCTCAAAGTATGGAAGTTCAATATATGCCTCCGCCCCAAATGGAATATCAAAGGAAAGATATAAATGATTCAGATCTACGATCTTCCAGACGCTGCGATATAGTCCTGCCGGCGAATCGTACTCTGCCTCCAGCTCCTGTAAATCCCAGTGAATTTTTGGAGCGATCAGCGCTTTCTTAAATCCAACTTCCCCCTCCAATTGGGCAATACCTGCAACATGCCGATACATCCACTCCACAATGGAACCATAAGAATAGTGATTCATTGAGTTCATATCCATTCCAGAGACTCTCCCATCACTCAAGAGAGAGTTCCAGCGTTCCCAAACCGTCGTTGCCCCAAGCCTAACTTCATTCAGCCAGCCCGGATATCCCTCATAGAGGAGTAACTCAAAGGCAAGCTCAGCGAATCCATGCTCCGTCAAAACATTCCCAAGGAGCGGCGTCCCCGTAAATCCTGTTCTCAATTGATGATCGGATGCTGTAAACAAATCCCACAAAGTCTCCTTTATCAGCTTTTCATTGTCTGACAGATGATACTTTAAAGTCAGAATCATTGCGGTTTGCGTCTGAATACAGCAGCGACCAGTCGCAGAATAGTACTCCTTTCGAACTGCATCGAATTGATACTCAGATAATTTCAAGAACTCCTCCGCATCTTCCAGTTTCCCGAGAATTTTTGCGGCTTTTCCAACAATCTCTGCGCTCGCCGCATAGTAAATACTTGAGATAAACCCTTCATTTGTCGCTCCCATTGCATGCTGTGGATCCTGCTCCATCGCGTCCAACGCAAGCCAGTCTCCGTAGCTGAAAGCCGTTCGCCAGCGGAAATCATCTCCGTCATAGTTGCGAACCCAGTTCACCCATGCCTTCATACTTTCATATTGGTCTTCAAGAATCGTTCTATCCCCATAAAACTGATACAGGGTCCAAGGAATAATGCAGGCAGCGTCACCCCATACCGAAGATGTGGAGTGAATTCCTGCGGATGGAATGACATCCGGAACCATTCCGTCCAGTTGTAATTGCTCCGTGTACATATCAAAAAGATACTTGGCATAAAAGGCATAGGCGTCTGTAAGATATAAGGCGGTTGCCGTAAACACCTGCGTATCTGCTGTCCATCCCATTCTCTCATCGCGCTGTGGACAATCGGTCGGAACGTCTAAAAAGTTATCCTTTAGTCCCCAGGTTACATTCGACAGAAGCTGATTGACGAGCTTATGGCCCGTTCTCATCCTTCCCGTCATCTCAACATCGCTATAAATACAAAGTGCCCTGAACTGCTCTCTTTGAAAATTTGTAAGGCCTTCAACCTTAACATAGCGATAACCATAGTAGGTAAAATGCGGACGAATCGTTCTTTTTTCCCCATCTGAAACATAGATGAATTCGGACCTTGCCGTTCTCAGGTTGTCATTATAAAAATTCCCCTCCTGCAATATTTCACCAGTCTGAAGGTGAATCTTCGTTCCATAATCCTCCTTTAGATCCAACTCAAAAATTCCTGTGACCTCTTGCCCCAGATCAATGACAAGTTCTCCTTTTGGCGTACGAATGACTTCAACCGGTCTCAAGACCTCATGTACTGTCAGATAAGGACTCATCCGGTCCATGAGCTTTCCTTCCGGCCCCTGGGCAAGAGTCACTTGTTCTTCTGGCAAAAGAGCTAAGGTATCATCTATATGCTCTCCATCGTAGAGATTGGAAAAAGTAATATTACTAAATGTGAGCTTCCAGTCCTCATCTGTCTTAATTAATTCTTCTGATCCATCCCTGTATCGAATATGAAGCTCAGCTATCAAATGCCAGCAGTCCCCATAGAATCCCTTGTCCTCATGTGCGGTAAAACCAAATCTCCCCTTATACCATCCATTCCCCATGAGAACAGATAACTTGTCATCATGATTGAGTTGCTCTGTGACATCAATTGTCTCTACCTGCAACCACTGCCTGTAATTGTTAGAAAAAGGAGTCAGATACTCGTCTCCTAATTTTTCATCTCCATAATAAGCCTCATAAAGTCCTAAGCCGCATATATAAAGCCTCGCAGAGGCAACCTCTGCTCTTAGCTGAACCTCTCTCTGAAAAATCGGATGTCGCTTCTGATTTTGACAGCTGATCCAGGAAGCCTGCCACGGCTCATCCATCTTACCGGTTTCAAACCATGTCACCTTTGATTTCGCAATCTCGTTTAAATCCGAGATCACAATAATCTGCACATAATATCGTGTCCTCGGTTCCAGACGGATCGGAATATCACTCCCCAAAGAAGACAGATCTCTATTCCCACTATCCCATAAGAAGGTGGACATATTCTCCTGATCCGAGACAAGAATCCGAGCCGATTGTTGCCGCTTTCCCCTCGCATTTCTTATCTTCCAGGAGATCCGGGTATGTAACATACAAAAGCCCAATGGGCGTTGAATATGATTGATTCTGACATGATAAATTTCCATAGATAGATTACCCCCTTCTGTAGAATCCACATTTTGATTCTATCCGGTAAATAACCCGGTATCCATGGATTTGATCCTCATCTAGTCATGGATTTTTGAATCATCTAAGCTCTTTCGGAAGATAACCTTGATAAATGCGCTTCCTTTTTCGTTATTGCCGATAAACATATGCATATAAGTTCCATACAGAATATAAAGTCTTGCATACGCATTTTTCAGCCCCATGCCACCGATTTTATCCTCGATATTACGATCCAGATTTTTAAGTTTCCTCTTCACACGATCAAAGGCCCCTTGCAACCGAACCAGACTCTCTTCAGAGAACCCCGCACCATTATCAAAAACTTCCAGGACATAATATCCTTCTTCATTGATATAGCCCTTTACTACAACTTCGCGAATATCCTTAATTTGAGTAAAAGCATGTGAGACACAATTCTCAATAAGCTGTTGCAGGAACATTTTCGGAACAAGAATCGACTGCATATCCTCTACAATTGATATCTCAAACACGATCTTATCCTGCCATCTTGCCTGCAGTAAATAGATGTAGTGCTCCAGCCCTTCGATTTCTTTTTTCAAGGGAACGTATCGTTCTGTGGTATCCGTAGAATAACGAAGCATTTCCGCCAACTCGCTACAGGTATCACAAATCTCCTCACTGTTCTCTGCGACCGCTTGCGCAGAGATAATATTAAGTACATTGTAAATAAAGTGAGGATTCACCTGAGCCTGTAGCATGTCAAACTGTGCCTGCAGGCGAAGAAACTCCGCACTGTTTTCCTTGCTGATAGCCTCTCTCAGTCTCTGTGCCATGTGGATATATGCCTTTTGAATGTGTACGAACTCTTCGCTGTCATAATTGTGATAATGCAATTCCAGATTCGGAATCGTCTCCAGACTTGTTTGCTCTATCATCCCCTGGATCAAGGATAAGGGTCTGAGGAGCCGCCGTATTACTAAAAGCAACAGCAGAATAGAACAAATAATAAAAAGCAGAATACTCCCAATAAAAACAGGTGAAAACTTCAAGTACGATAAAAGTGCGATCTCCTCACTACAGGAAACCACAATACACACATCACGTTTCTTATCCCTGGAAATCACTGTAAGTTTGCGATCTCCCTGATAGCTGTTCTCCATCGTGGAATTCCCACTGGCCGCCATGGACGTTTGATATTTCACAAAATCCGAATCTGCCGCATTCGTGAAAAGAATGTCCTTCCCATTTAATAAAATCGTGACAAAAAAACCTTTGGGGATATCGGTTATGTTCATTCCATGATCCTGTTTATTTTGGACTTCCAAATAGCCGAGATTCTCTCCATAGATTTCTTTGACTACGGAATAAACCATTGGTTTTTCTGAATATCCCCAATTATCGGTATGTGGCGCCACCAGAATATTTTTTCCCGGTTTTTTATTTGCAGATGTAATATAAGGGATTTTCGTCAAATCAAAAGTCTCGACAATTCTTCCTGTCTGCGCATTCGATGAGCTATACACCTGGCCGAACTCATTATAATAAAGAACCCGATAGACATTTTGTCCCAAATAGTTCAGACGCATCTCACGGGCAAGTGATTTTTTCGCTGTGTTAATGTAATCTGTCGAGTAATGCGAATCTCCTTCATGACTCAACGCCGTAATTGATTGAAGCATCTCCGGATTAGAGAGAATAAACTGAATGGAATCCTCCATCACATTATATTGAGCACTGACTTGCCCCAATTTGTTATTTGCGACCTGCCCCATTGCCTGTGTCAACTGCAGTTTGGAGTGATCACTTACAGAATAGATCGAGATCACCGTCAGCAGCAGAGTAGCCAGCAATGTAAGAAGTAATAACAGTGCAATCATCTTTGATCGAAAGGTTCGAAACAATCGACACATATGCATAAAGCCATCCCCTCTTCCCTTATTTCTTTTAGGCTAACAGACTCTCATATTCACTTCCACTATTTTGAAAAATCCATGCCTTCTGCCATTATTGTCCATGTATTCCCGGGACATATCCTGTTATCTTTTATACAGTTGATCGAGTTTAGCTCGAAATCTACAATTCCAGGAGGGTATCTATGAGGGCGAAGAAACTAGTATCTATGTTACTTGCATTGTCTTTATCTGTTGGTATGCTCGCCGGGTGCGGAACATCTGGCAACGACAAAAAGAGTAGCCAGGGTGATAAGCCCTACACCGGCGTAACCTTAAAAGTTTGGGGTGGCAATATCGAGATAAACTCTACCACCAGGGCAATCATGGATAAAGCAACCGAGAAGCTTGGTATGCAATTTGAGATTGAAATAGCTCCCAGTGGCAGTGATGGGGATAATGTCTTAAAGACCAAACTCGCCTCAGGCGATTTACCCGATATCTTCAACTATAACAGCGGCTCAAAATTTTTATCCTTAAATCCGACACAGTACTTTGCTGATATGACGGATCAAAAAATGACAGCCCGCTTCGATGATAACTTCAAAAAGTGTGTCTCCGTAAATGACAAAATTTATGGTGCGCCATTCTCAACAACACAGGCCGGCGCTATTGTATATTGGAAACCTGATTACGAATCCCTGGGACTAAAAGTTCCCAATACCTGGGACGAATTTCTAAAGAACTGTGAAACACTCAAAAAGGCCGGAAAAACTCCCTGTTATCTGTCCAATGGCGACACCTGGACCACACAGGTTCTTTTCCTGGGTGACAATCATAATGTGATAACAAGCGACCCGAATTTTGCCCAGGAATTCGAGGCTGGGAAAGCAAAATTCGCCACAACAAAAGCCGCTTTGGAGAGTTTCCGAAAATATGAGGATCTTACTTCATATTATAATGCCGACGGATCAGCCGCCAAGTATCAGGATGGCATTGAAGATATGTCTGTTGGAAAAGCCACTCATTGGATTATTCTGACCCAGGCAATTGGAGAAATGATCGCAAAGCACCCTGATTGTGCTGATAAACTCGGTGTATTCCCTATTCCCGGAACGGATGCCAGCAAGACAGGTCTCACCGTATGGGAGCCACAGGCATGGTATGTCAGCAAAGACAGCCAGCAAAAAGAGGCTGCCATGGCCTTCCTTAATTTCTGGTATGAGGATGAAAATGTCAATGAATACGTAAAGGCGATGGGAGCAAATGGTCCCTCCTGTCTCAAGGGCTACAAGCTTCCTGACACCGTATGTCCTGCCATTCGTGTCGACATGCAAAAATACTTCGATCAGGGAAAAACCACCCCCGCACTAGAGTACCAGACCCCTATAAAGGGAAATAGTTGTGAGCAGATCACATCTGCCCTCTCCCTTGGTCAGCTAAATGGGAAAGATGCGGCCCAAAGATACGATGACGACTGCAAGCTCTCCGCAAATCAGCTGGGATTCAATTGGAAATAACCCTTCTACTCCCTGCAGCAGTGGTTTAACCACTGCTGCAGAACCTTTATACACGACAATGGAATACTCGCGAAGTATATATTCCATTGTTATGGAGGACTCCCATGAAAAAAAAATCGAGATATTCCTTTTGGTTTTTAGTCCCGGCGCTGGCTATTTTTTTGATCTTTTTTCTGATTCCAATCATCCAATCCTTCTACTATAGCCTGACCGTGTGGACGTTTGATTCAACGCGTTTCTGTGGACTTAATAACTACATTACTTTTTTCAAAGACAAGTCCCTGAACTCTTCGATTCCTCATACACTTATTTATGCTTTTCTGACGTCAGGCTTAAAGGTAGTGATTGCTTTTTTTATCGCTGTCTTCCTCTGTGGCAAGGTAAGAGCCAAGGGCTTTATCCGCTCTGCCGTCTTCTTTCCAAACCTTGTCTCTGCCATGGCAATCGGGCTGGCCTTCGGCTATCTTATGCACCCAACAAAAGGCCTTTTCAACCACCTGATTACATCCCTCGGACTTCCTGCCATAAATTTCCTCGGCGATGAGAAGCTGGCCCTATTTAGCATCATTGCTGTAGACGTCTGGAAGGGCCTAAGCATCTCCCTCGTCATCTACATTGCCGGCATCCAGTCCATCAATTCCAACTACTACGAGGCGGCTCAAATTGACGGTGCAAACTTTTGGCAGAAAATCCGTTACATCACTCTCCCCTTGGTAGCACCGGCACAGAACTCAATCATCATCCTGTCTCTCATTGGTGGCCTGCGCTCATTTGACCTGATCTGGGCAATGACCGGAGGTGGCCCCGGCTTTTCGACTGACGTCATGGCCTCTGTCATCTATAAGCAGTATGCATTTGGCTTCTATGGACTTTCAACAGCGGGTAATGTCATTATGCTGATCCTGATCTCGCTGATTACATTCCCCCTGCAACACTTCTTAAATAAACGTGAGGAGGCGATTCAATGAATAAACCCAAGAGAGAAGGCCTGATCAGCGGGGTTATAGGGAGTATTTTCGCTATTTTTCTCTTCATCGTCCCCTTTTACTTCATGTTTGTGAATTCCATAAAATCATCCGCAGAGGCAAACAAACTCAGCATCGCCTGGCCAAGCGAATTGCATTTTGAGAATTATATCCAGGTTTTAGTGAAAAACAATTTTCAGTTGCTGACGGCATTCAAAAACAGCACCATCCTTACCATATGTTCCGTCATCGGTTTGATCATCTGCAGTTCCATGGCCGGATATGTCATTCAACGCAGGCACGACAAGCCTACTCGAGCGATACAGTGGCTTATTATGCTTGGACTGATGATTCCTGCTGCCATTCTGCCAACCATATCTCTTCTTCAGAAAATGCATCTCTATAAAACGATGTTCGGAATGGTTATGATTGAGATTGCTCTTCAACTTCCATTCACCATCATGCTCTACAGGGGCTATATGGCTTCTATCCCGGTCGAACTGGAGGAAGCCGCCTGCATCGACGGCTGCAGTAACACGCGCATCTTCTTCGACATCATTCTTCCACTGCTGAAACCGATACATGCAACCGTCCTCATTTTAGATGCAGTGACCATCTTCAACGACTTCACCAATCCTCTATATTTTCTTCCCGGCGCAAAAAACGCGACCGTCCAGCTCACCCTCTACAACTACAAGGGGCAGTTCTCAAGTGACTACAATCTGCTCTTCGCAGATGTCATCTTAATTACACTCCCGATGTTGGTTCTCTTTCTCCTCTTCAACAAAAAAATTGTTGCCGGGATGGTTGCCGGATCGGTGAAGGGATGAAGACTGTACACTTGTTGTGCTGACAAACATAAGCGGAATAGGAAAAACAATGAGGGGTATCACATGAAGCGTTCAGAGATCAACAAAGCCTTAAAAGAGATGGAAGCCATGATCCGGGAGTACCGGATTGCGCTGCCGCCATTTTGCAATCTGACGCCGGAGGATTGGCAAGGCATGGATCATGAGTATGATGAGATCAGGGACAATATGCTTGGCTGGGATATCACGGATTATGGTCTGGACCGATTTGACAAAGTGGGATTTTCCCTGATTACTTTGAGAAATGGCAATCCGAAGAAAAAAGAGCAGTATCCGAAGCCTTATGCGGAAAAGCTCCTGTATATCAAAGAAGGACAGATGGCTCCTATGCATTTTCATTGGTATAAAATGGAAGATATCATCAACCGAGGCGGTGGAAATGTGCTGATCCGTGTATACAATTCTACGCCGGAGGGCGAGTTTGCCGATACGCCAGTGACCGTGCATTGCGATGGACGTGCCCATACAGTGCCCGCAGGAACCCAGGTACGGCTGACTCCGGGAGAAAGTATCACGGTTTTCCAGAATATGTACCATGATTTCGAACTGGAACCAGGAAGCGGCCCTGTGCTGCTGGGAGAAGTTTCCATGTGCAATGACGATGAGCACGACAACTGCTTCTATGAACCAATTGGAAGATTCCCGGAAATCGAAGAAGATGAGCCGCCTTATCGCCTGCTCTGCAATGAATATCCAAAGTGGGAAGATGATTGATAAGAGAGCCTTCCAGTGGTTTTCAATGATTAACTGAAACTTCCCACACGGGAAATGTCCGCGAACCTTGAAAACTCACTTTTGATGTAGGAAGTTTGAGTTACTCATTTGTAAAGGAATCTTCCTCCTCGTTTTATTCTTTTATAATGGCGCCTTTCTTTTTATAGTATATCGGAAAATTCATGATCCTCCTCATGCTCTTATAATGCTTTTTCCCAGGATCTGACCCAAAGACCCCCAGCCTGCAATAGCTCTCCTGCATCTACTCTTCCCGCTTCCCGGCCGCATACTCTCCTGTATCTACATCAACAACCTGGCGAACCGGCTGAATCAAGGCTTCCTCATAATATACTTTCCAAGGCACCGCATCATCATACTGACCCTCTCGCAGGCCTGCGACAGAATCCCCATTCTCAAAAGGGCAGTCCTGCTCAAACATATAGATCAGTACATCATAGGCATGTTTTACGACCTCCTCCACTTTCAGTCCGTGGTAATGATACTGCACATCCGGCAGGAAGAGGGTGCTCATTCCGACCGAGTCCACCATACAGTCGTCTGTCCCCCGAATCTTAAAGAATCGAATATTCACTGCATAACGAAGAAAGCATAGTTCCCCGTCCTGCTCGCAGGAGGCAATCTCCTCTGTAGTCAGCATCTTCTTGGATGTCTCAAAAACAAATGCCCTTGCTGTCGGGAACAGCTCCGCCAGGGCTTGCATATAGCGAACCAGCATCTTGGCTCTCTGCTTATAGTCAAGGCATGCCGCCATCATATCCGATGCAATGATTTGATAAGGACAGGACGCCAGAATCTCCTCCCCATCAGGGCAGTCCCATAGCTGGGTTAATTCCAGCTCATTTAAGATGGGCTTCTCAATCTTTTCGCAGACAGATACAAAGAGAATGGGCGAAAAGCTTTTTCCGTCTTCGCTTTCCATGAAATATTCCCTGGGAGAAAAGCAGGCCGCGCTCTTGTCGTCATAGTTGACACAGTCAAGCACCCCCAAATGCCTGGTCATGGTCTCCATCATCTTCTCCCTTGAAGGGAGGGCACAGGCTTCCTCCATCAATAGATGAACCAGAAAAATTCCGCCTGGACGCTCCTCCTTTTCAGATAAATCCTGACGGAGGATTTGTTGCTTTTCATTGTGTTTTTTTCTTCCATAATTTACGCTCCTCACATACATCTGTTTCCTGCTCCTGGGTTTCTGCGGAATCGTCATGTTGACAAGTCCTCGTTCAATAAGCGGATGAATATAAGCCTGTATCGCATAGCTCACTGTTCCGATCCCCAAATATTCGGCGATCTCCTGTCTGTTCCTTGGTTCCTCTAAGAATACTAACAGCCGGGTCTCCTGATCGCTCTGTCCCATTGCCTGATGAATAGCTGTAACCTGCGCTTCCTTATAGAGCGTCACAGAAAAGCTTCCTCTTTCGTCGGCAAAAACAGGTTCTTTTAACCCCGCTTCTCTCATCGCTCTTCTTATGGTCGGAATACCGGAATGTTCTCCTCAATCCTCTGATTATCTGTAAAGCGATCCTCCTTCATTTTTATAATATGCGCATTTTTAGCAAATACAAGATGAGTATTTTAGTTATTCAGCTTCTATTTTACTTTTGTTTTGATTTTTGCTTTCTTGATTTGAGTTATTGTTATCTGATTTCGTTTTCATTTGAGTTATTTGCATTTGCTTTTGTTTGAGTTACCTGCATCTGTTTGTAGTACATTGCCAAATTGTAAAGTGCCATCTCGCGGTTGATTGAATTAGGATCGTGATCCTCCGCTATGATATATCCCGTCCTGGACACACAGACCAGTCTTTCCCAAAACAATGGAACGCGGGCACCGCGAGTATCCTGTTGTCATCGACAAAAAATTCAATAGTATGACCACTTTTTCGTCTATATGTGAGATTTTTCTGTTATATTTTTGTTGATTTCGCTTAAAGCAGGCACCCTTCGCAAACGATATGACTCTTCAAAATCGCGCTAATAGCAATCTCCAACAGAGAATCTATCGTTTTACTTGAATCCCCGATCATGGGACGGAAGGACCCCCATATAAGCCTTATATGCTCTCGTAAAAGCACGGTAATCACTATACCCTACCTTCTCCGCAATCTCGCTAATACTCTTGTCACTCATACGAAGCATTGTTCTTGCTTTTTCAAACCGTATCTTTGCCAGGTAGGCGGAGTAATTCTTTCCGGTTTTATGCTTAATGAGCTGACTTATGTATGATTCGTTCAAATGAAATTGCCTGGATAAAATCTCCAGACTGATATCATCCATATAATGCTCATGAATCCACCGGAGCATGTTCTGTACGGTTCCCTGATCTTCCTCCTCTGAATGAAAGAACTCCCCTGCTCTCTCCTGATCAATCCGCTCAATGGTCTTCTGAATCACCTTTCCAAAGACTTCATAGTCAACCGGCTTCAGAATATAGTCGTCCAAGGACATTCGCAAAGCGCTTTGACAGTAGGTAAAATCGTCATAGCCTGAGACAATAATGCCATGCACAGACGGATTCTTCTCTTTCATCTGTTGAAAAGCCTCCAGGCCCGAACAGATTGGGAGATTGATATCAATGACAACAATGTCCGGGCCTATATCGTCAGCCATAATCACTGCTTCATCACCGTCCATTGCTGTCCCTGAAATCTCACAATGATACTTCTCCCAATCAAAAAGTTTTCGAAAGCCTTCCAGAATGATCCGCTCATCATCTACCAACAAAACCTGATATTTCACACTCTCTCCTCAAGAACCGGATAACAGGACTCCCTTACCAATACAAATTTCATGCTGCCGGAAGAATGTCTCCCCACCAAAGAGACATCAATCACTCCTTCCAGCCGTCCAGCTTGATATTCATCCGTATCAATATAAAACTCAGCATTTGCCTCTGATAAATAATTGTTGTTCAGCGGAAGTTCAACGCTGCTTCCTCCCACCGAACGCGCGCCTTCCGGTAAGTAAATCGTTATTTTAACCCACTGCTGCTGGTGCATCCGCTCCGAATTCCTGATCCTTACCTTGATCCGCTTCAACTGCCCATAATGATAGCTGACAGACCCATCATAATCTAAGATTACAGCAAACGACGGATAATAATATCTCACACAGAACGGAGAGAGCGCGCATAATTCCCTCATTGGCAATTTCTCTGTCTTCCCGTTTCCATTAATATATCTCAGATATTCGCCCGCCTTCTCACAGTAGAGATCTTTTGAATCCTGACAATATACGACCGTCCCCTCCGGCGCAAGAATGTCATAGTACTCATTTCCCAACATTATGAACGCGTCCCGTATGACACGCTCCGTGAGCTGTGTAACAGTATCGGGCACCCAGATACCATGGCTTGTCAGGTCAATGCACATTGTGGAAATCCGATCATTCACCGGATCTGTCCACTTTTTTGGCAGATTCCTGGCCCCGGTGATAATCCCCATCACAGCGCCTAAGCTTCCGCAGGTACAATCTGTGTCCTCGCCAAACGAATTTGCCATGCAAAGGCTCTTCCCAAAATCATCCTCTCCATACAGCCATGCCGCAATCACATATCCTATATTTTCCGGGCAGTCCAAACCCGGTGTTCCGATCGCCATCCCCTCGTTGTCTTCCCCGGAAATTTCCGAAAGTTTGATTGTTTGAATTCCAAAGGTTCCCGGTGCGGTGTTATGGATGATCTTTCGCACATCTTGAAAAGGCACATGATCTGTCCAGCACCTTAAGGCGGTTCGAATGGATTGATACAAAAGTGTCGTCTCCGGGATGTAAGACAGCGCTATTTCAATTAAATCAAACTTATTACTCTCCACGAAAGCCGCGCTCTCCAGCGCAGCCATGAAAACTTCCCCATACATTCCCTCATCCGCATGGTCTACAACCGCATCCTCATAGGCAAACCGAGTTGCGATTTCCGGGTGCCCGGGAGCCAGGCAGGCCCATATTTCCGAGCGGATCCAACATCCATTGCTGTCCTTATATGTGTTATCCAGAAACCCTGATATCGGCGGCTGAAATCCTTCTCTCAGATTTGCCTTGCCCGTCCCGTATTCAACCCAATTGGGGATCATATAGGACAGCCAGTAATCACCGAGTACCGATGCCGTCAGGTTGCGTCCATATCGTTCAAACGCTGCCAGGGAAATGATCTGTAAATCCAGATCATCATTGGCTGGAGGACCCATAGAGAGGTCCTGCTGATAAAAATCAACCTTAACAACCTTTCGAATCGATTCAAAGGGCGCGCCCAGGATTCCTCCGATATTTTTTCCCGCCCAACATCCCATCACCTTATCGCGATATACATCCAGGCTCATTTTCTTCATAGTCATTTTCCTCCGCTTTTCAAGCCATCTGTCTCCACTATTTCCGGCAGCATTTTTATGACAACCGTGCACCCTCCCAAGGCATTGTTTTCAAAGTGTATTCCTCCCTTCTCTCTATAAAAAATATGAAATCTTGCCTTCACATTTTGGATCCCAATATGCCTGCCTGATCTTTCCCTCTGTATGTTCGCATCGAAGGTGCCGTCCGTTTGATTCAATTCCCGAATACACTCCTCACTCATCCCCATACCATCGTCAATAATGTAGATAAAAATGTATCCATCCTTTTGATTCGCCTTAATGGTAATATTCCCCTGGTAGCCGCGATTTTTAAAGCCATGAAACAAGCTGTTTTCCACAAGCGGCTGGAGAATAAAATTCGGAATCTCAACCTTGTTCAAGGATTTTTCAATCTGAAACTCATAATGAAGGCCCTCATAGCGATAGTGCATCAGGTTCAGATATGCCTTGAGTGTCACAAACTCATCCTCGAGAGGAACAAGTGCGCTTTCTGCCCTTGATCCCCGCCGATAAAAGGTAACCAGCTGCATTAACATATTTGCCGTCACCTTATCATGATTTAACGCCGCAGTAATTCGAATGGTCTCCAGCGTATTGTAAAGAAAATGCGGGTTAATCTGGTTCTTAAGATATCGCATCGCCAGATCCTGCTCAAAAATCTGATTCTGCTGCAATTTGATTTTATGTTCATATTCTGACTTGACGAGATCATCAATGACATGCAGCATTGAATTGATCGCTCTTTTGACCTGTCCCACCTCATCGTTATTCTCAACAATATAACGTCTTGTCAGATCCTTCCGATGAAACTTCCCCAAATCCACTGACAGCTCTTTTAATTCCCGCAACCGTTTCTTAGTCACATAGGTACTCAGCAAAATTGTTGTCACCATCAATAGGAGTCCTGTTCCGATACTGATCAAAAAAGTTGGCAGCAGATTTTTGGCAATGGAAGAAACCGGCACAAGCAACTCAAATGAGCAATTACTGAACTCAGACTTCGCCAGTGTGCGCATGTATAATGCCCCATTGCGCTTGACAACAGAAGCGTTCCACAAGCGAAGACCTCCCTCCTTCCCCTGATCTTCCATCGAAACCTTTGTGCCAATCAAGCCTGCGTCTGATGAGCATATCACCGTTCCGTCATACGAATAATACGTATACAATGCGCCCTGCTCCAGGGTCTCCTCCAGGCTCTGATAAATCACCTCCTGAATATGTGAAACACGCGCATTCAAAACAATGTGTCCGATTTCCTGATACGGAGAGAAACGATACACGGTCCTTGTCAGATACAGGAAACTCATATGATATATGTCATCCCAATTTGAGGACCGATACGCGAAATAATCTCTTAAATTCCCCACAAAAATATTACAACCGGATACTGTCCCTTCCTGCTTTCCCACTTCATCCAGTTTTTGGATAAAACTCTCACCATAGCCTCCAGACCGGATGGATGAGGCAGGATCCTTGTGAAAAATGATTCCATCATTATCTGTAATTGTGATCCCCTGGATATCCCCCCGTATTTCAACCATAGATGTGTACAAATGATCAAGATACTTCGTGTCATCAATTTGCTCTCGAATTCCTTCATTCCGATAGGAATGCACAATTCTCTGTGTTCGATCATCTGAAAAGCAGATCAGAGACACCCTCCCCATATCGCGCAAAGTATTATCAAGAAGATTCATGGTACTGTTGGAAAGAACTCGCATACTCTCATCACTTTTGTGGAAGAGAAAAATCCCCTCACACACCAGCAAAATCGTAAGCACAGCAATAAAGGCGGCCAAAAAGGTAATCCCATTGGCAATACTCACGCGGGAAGCAATACTGGTTTGATGTCTTTTGCTTTTTTCTTTTCCTTTTTCTTCTCTGAACAATGATATCTGAAGCAGAAACGCTTCCTCCCATATCAACCGCACAACAAATTACAATGGCTTATTTCCCTCTTGTTCTCTTTTTACCCCTTCACCGCACCGGCTGACAACCCCGATACCAGCTTACGCGAAGCGAATACATAGAAAATACCAATCGGTACCAGACAGATAACCAATGCCGCATAGAGAACATTACTTGTAAATCCGGGCGATCTCGTCTCCAGAAATCGAAGTGGAATCACAGACAGAGGCTGTATGTCATTATCTGTAATAAAGATCATGCCCATCTGAAGCTCATTCCATGCGCTAAGGAAGGTCTGAATCAGGACGAATACCAACCCGGGTCGGGCAATTGGCTGCATCACCAGACAAAAAATCTGCCAAGTATTTGCCCCATCAATCCGTCCCGCATCCATCAGTTCACTCGGAAGTGTATCATAGTAATTTTTGAGAATCAGCAGGTTAAAACAACAATTCAAGGCCGCATAAGGAAAGATCAATGCCAGGGGCGTGTTATTAAAATGAAACAGCCGCACAATCTGATATAATGGGAAAATCAGAGAGGAAGCCGGTATCATCAATCCGGTCAAAAAAACATAGTACAAGATGTTCTTTCCCCGAAAACGCAGCTTTGAAAAAGAGAAAGCCGCCAATGATGTACAGAATCCCACAATCAGTAAAGTTCCCCCTACCGTAAGAATGCTCGTCCACAAATTTTTCCACAAATCAAAGAAGCGAAAGACCCTGGCGAAATTTTCAATCCCCCCATTATCAAATGCTTTCCCAACCATTAATACGAGTGGGTATACGAAAAGTAGAAGGAAAAACAGGCACAGGATTTCTGAGATCACTGTATACTTCTTTGAATTTCTCATCCTTGCGCCTCCTTATCCTGTCTGATATAAATCCGCAGTTGGATAAATGTTACAATCAAAGCGATGATCAGCATGACCACTGCAATCGCCGAAGCCATTCCCTGCCGGAAGTGATTGAAGGACTGCGTATACAGATACGTAGAAAAGGTCTCCGTCGCATGCGCCGGGCCTCCGCGCGTTAATACATAGGGAAGGTCAAAACATTTCAATGCCCCAAGAACACCAAGAATAACCAATGTCGAATGGGTCCGCCGAAGCATGGGAAATGTAATATGCAAAAAGCGCTGCACAGAATTAGCCCCATCCAACTCTGCTGATTCGTACAAATCCTGTGGAATCGTCAGCATATTGGCGTAGTACATCAACATACTGTAACCGGTCCATTGCCAGATATTTACAAAAATAATACACAACATTGCTGTCTTACTGCTGGCAAGCCACTGCTGGCACAAAAAATCCATATGAATCGCATGGAGAAATACATTTAAATTTCCTCGATTCGTCTCGAAAATCTTAGAAAACAGATCTCCGACAATCGTTGGCGTCGCAATAACCGGAAGATAGAATAAGATCCTGTAGGCCTTAGAAAATGGGATCTTTCTGATAAAAAAAGAAGCGAAGATGATCCCGAGAAATGCCTGGATCAAGGTCGTAAAAACCGCAATCAGGACGAAGTTAATCATGGACCTCATCATAATCGGGTCATGAAAGAGACGAACATAATTTTGAATGCCGCAAAAGGTTCGATTGACCTCAATCCCATTCCACTCATAGAAACTAATCGCGACGTTATAGACAATAGGATATACAATAAATACAGCAAATAAAATTGCCACCGGCGCGATGAACAGGTATCCCATCCTACTCTCTTTTTTGCTCCTGCTCATAAGATTACCCTTCCAAAAACACATGCCAGATGTAAGAAGAGGGGTGACTACATTTCTGACCTGTAGTCCCCCTCACTCCTTCTGCTCATCCAATTTACAGATTGACAAATTCAGCTCTTAACTACCGGGTTGATTCTGATGTCTGCTGAATTTTCGCCGCCGCTTTTTGGGGTGTTGTATCTCCGAGGGCCAGATTAGTAAGTTCATCTGCAAGCGCCTGCTTCAGATCGACATTACTCATTTCACGATATCCTCCGATGTGATCTGATGCCTGCTTCATAATGAAATTCAGACATTCCTTTCCATTTTCCGATAAACCCTGAACATCCAGCTTCAAGTCTGTTCTGGATGGGCAGTACTGCAGCAGCTGATTGACAAGAATATCCTGTCCCCGATGAAGCATCCAGTCAATCACCCTGTAAGCAGCGTCCGGGTTCTTGGTGTTCTTGTTCATACACAGCGCAACATCCACTGTCTGTTGAACGGGGGCAGCCTTACCATCATTATTCCAATCGATCAGGAAAGCCGTATGGTGAGCCCCCTCTCCATTCCACTCCTTATGTGTCTGCTCATCCGTTTTCAGGAATACCCCGCATTCCCAGGATCCATTCAAGCACATGGAAATCGTTCCCTCTGTTTCAAATGGATTGGTTGTATCCGTGTACATTCCGACACCGGTTGCCCCATCCTGAAAGACACCGTCAGAAAAGCATTCCTGCCAGATCTGAAAGGCTCGAACGAGATCCGGGTCCTCAAATGAAGTCTTGCCATCTAAGGCTGAATACAGCTTTTCAGAATTGATGTCATTCGCAATATTCATCCAGGTATCAATATTGACCCACGAATCCTTCGCTCCGATTGCAAGAGGATACTCTCCTTTCTCACGAAGGGTCTTACATAACTTCTTTAAGTCCTCCAGTTTCTCATTTTCCGAGACGTTCAAATTATGTTTTTTGAGTATTTTATCATTGGACCAGGCAAAGCCCGCATAGGTAAGCCCAAGGGGAAGAGCATAATAGCCCCCCTTATCTGTTTTCAGCATTGAAAGCGCATAGCTATTGTACTGGTCTGCCCACTTATCACCGTATTGAGCCTGTACATAGGGAGTAAGATCAGCTTCAAAATCTCTGAACGCGCTGTAATTAGCTCCTAATTGCATCCCATACACATCTGCGGCGTCTCCCGCGGCCAGATCAACCTTTAATTTCTCATAATGATCCGAATCTGGTACAAAGCGGTATTCCAGGTCAATATCCGGATTGTCTTTTTTAAACTCCTCAGCAAGATGCGCCCATTCCGATTCTCCCGGATTCCATGTTTGGAAGACGACTTTTGTTTTTTCCCCCTTGCCCGCGGATGAATTATCCGCTTTATTCCCCTTCCCGGAAGAACCGCATCCTGCCAGTAATCCGACTGACAATGCCGCAGTTAAGACATATGCAACAATTTTTCTCTTCATATTATCCCTCCTCTTGTATATGATGTCCCTCTTTCCCTTTGATTTTTCTAGAAAAAATCAATTTTGTTTATAATCTGATGCTATCACACGTTTTTTATCATTAATATGACAATCCTATGGCTCTATGTAGCAATTCTTTAGCTCACGCATACAATATGGACTGAAAGACACGCAAAGTAACTCCCGAAATTCTGCCACAAAAAGTAACCTCCAATCATTAGAATTTTGCTCTAACAATTGGAGGTTCGTTCAACAATCGCAATCCTTCTGTGGATCTCTTTGCTTCCGACAATATTCCTTATATCTTATTGTCCATCCTTCATCCAGAACTCTACCGCCTGATCGATCCAGCCCTCTGCAGACAAGCCTTTTGCTGTTCCGACACCATGGGGCACTCCCGGATAAATATGCGCCTCGTAAGCAATCCCCTGAGCCTTTAAGGCTGCTGCTAATTTTTTTGTGTTTTCCGGCGGCACTGCTTCATCCGCATCCCCGCACCAGACAAATGTGCGCGGATAATTCTGATCGACATTGGTCTGAATACTGTAAGCGAGGGCCTTCTCCTCCGACGCCTTCTTTCCAAGAAGATTTTCCCTAGTTCCGAGGTGCGTCTTCTCCTCTTCCAGAGTAATCACCGGATATGCCAGGATGATGGCAGACGGCTTCGGCAGACCATAGTGAGGATAGCCCATTTTCGTCGTTCCAAAGGATGCCGCCAAATGCCCTCCCGCGGATGATCCCCACACAGAGTAGTCCTCCATGTCCACCATGTATTCCTCTTTGCGTGATATGATCTCCTGTACAGCCCTCGCCAGATCATCCTGTGGATTGGGGTAAAGGGCCTTATCTCTCACACGGTAGTAGACGATAAAGGCTGATATCCCCTTCTTATTCAGTGCCCTCGCAAATGGAACGCCCTCGACGAAACTGCAGACCAGCTGATAGCCCCCGCCGGGACAGATGATTGCGCATTTATGATATTTCCCATCGCGAATCACAAAGCGATCATCTAACACGTATTGATTTTTATGAAAAATATCTCTAACTTTTTGCAGGCGATCAATTTCTATTCTTGTAGACATTTCCTCTTTCCTTCCTATCAGCGTCCGTCCCCTTTGCGTCAATCAATATTCAACCAAGGCTCTTGCATACAGCTTGCATATGATCCGCACGATATAATTCAAATCCATTCCTTCTACATATTCCTCGTATCTTCCCCCGTCGACTCTCTTTCCACCAGCTTCGCCTCAAAACGAAGTTCTTTTATGCTTGTTCTTCTTCTCATCCCTCTCGATCAGGTCAATCAGCTGATCTGCCGCCCGCGCCCCGATCTCAATCCCTGGCAATTCCATGGAAGTCAGAGAACTCTCCAGCATATCTCCCACCCGATGTCCAGTCATACCCAAAACGCAAACGGCAACTTTCACCGGTTTCTTCAAGTAAGAGATTCCGCCTGTTCTTGATATCATCACTCCAACCGGATTAAATATCCAAGTCACTGATATGTATTCTCATACACCCCTCCCATAGCAGAGAGAGAGTTTTGCAAATAGATCATGGATGGTAAGCCTGTTGTCGATCCAGTCATATACCCGGATCTCTTTGCCGTTCGGATTCCTGGCATATGTGTCAACCGGGTATATCCATCTTTCACTCGTCATCTGTGGCAGCTGACCAATCCCGGGTTTTTGATCAGCTGCCGGAATGAATCACTCTAACCCCACATCCTTAGGGTCCAGTGTCACACTGCCATCTTCCAGGACAAAGCAGGGAATCCCCGCATAGCCCATCCTCCTGGCCTCATCGAATTCCGGGCACGTATCTCTTAAGTGCAGAAATGCCTTCAAATGCACGACATGAGCTCCAATATCCACCATGCGAAAATCCTCCCTGCCCCTGATCTGTTCCTCAACTGCCGCACAATCCGGGCAGCTTGGCATGCCGTATACCGTAATCATTGCCTTCTCCTCTCTCTAAGACGGGAAACACTTTCTCATCATGATCACATTATCTATTCTCCACGCCAAGTCTCAAATCTTCTCTTACTGATAAACAGAGCATTCAGATATAGGCGATCGGAAGCGCAAGCAGATTCTCCCTCAGATACATCTTCTCAGGAATCAGGCACAGGATCACTCCCATTCCCCGCTTTCTGTCAGGAATCTTGTCCAGAACCGGGTTCGTCGCCCCCATGGATGCCTTTGGATTTGCTGTCATCTTGATTTCGATAGGATAGAGCACACCATTTTCCTCCAGGATCAAATCAATCTCATTTTCCCGCCTGCTGCTCTTGTCTTTACCACGATAATAAAAGACGCTGAAACGATAGTCCTTCCCCTCATTACTATATGATTTGAGAATTTCCGAGACGACGAAGGTCTCAAACATATTCCCCGCAACAGCCGAGTTCTTCAGTGCATCTGCCGTCAGCCATCTTGTCAAATAGCAGGCCAGGCCTGTATCTCGAAAATAAATCTTAGGGGAACGGATGGTGCGTGTCAGAGCGCTGGCGCTGTAAGGCTGCAAGAGATAGACGATCCCCGTTCGCTCCAGAACCGAGATCCACTTGCGCACCGTCGGTTCACTGACTCCTATCTCACCGGCGATATTGGAATAATTCAAGAGCTCCCCTGTTCTGGCGGCAACCGCCACGAGAAGCTTGGTGAAGGTAATTCCATCCCCGGAGACCAGTTCATTGATATCCCTCTCCAGATATGTGGACACATAGGAGGAATAATACTCCTGCCAATCCCTGTCAATATCATAGAGCTCCGGATATGCGCCCTTGTGGATGATTTCCCAGAGGTCCGGGGAAAGACAGAGTTCTTTCTCTCTCTCCTTCAGATAATCATCTGTTGGGATAAAATGCCTGTTAAATCCCACCCCATGGATTTCACGCAGAGAGAGTCCTGCCAATTCCGTAATGGAAACTCTGCCCGCCAGGGACTCACTCATTCCTTTCATGAGCTCCAGTCCCTGTGATCCGCTCATAATAAAGAGGCCTCGCTCCTCGGAGGCATCTACCCTCTGCTTAATGTCCTCCAGAATACAGCTCTCTTTTTGTACTTCATCAATAAAAAGCGGGCAGGGATGATTCATAAAGAAAAGCCCCGGCTCCTCCCGCGCCTGAAGGCGGGTCAGGCGGTCGTCAAAGCTCGCCTGCTGATACTGGGGAAACTCATGCCTGATCATCGTTGATTTCCCAACTTGCCTTGCACCTGTGATCAAGGCACATTTGCTTGTTGCGACCCGCTCCTTTAAGATCGGTGTGATTGCCCTCTTGATGTATGTCATACCAGCTCCTATGTCTAATTTAAATTTTGATTTTAGTATAGTCGATCTGATTTATTTTTTCAACAGAATAATTCGTCTGATCCAAACTAAAATTTTGAATTAGACGAATTTAACCAGGTATTTATTCTCACATGATATTAAAAACTGTGCAGGAGCGCTTTATCTCCTCAGCCTTTCCGAATCTTACGGATCCCTTTGACAATTTCAGGGACGTACTTTTTAAGCCCCCACTACAACGGCAGCAAAAACTTTACCGCTATTCTTCAGTCAGTCCCCTCTCGTGTCAAGCGAATGACACAAAATATTTTTATAAATCTATGATTGCCTCATTAAGCAAAAAATCCTCTGCTCCAATGTATAAAATACCATCATTATCATGTTTAGGAATAATGTGCTTCCTTACAATCACAATCTTTTTAATATAGATAATAATCTCGTTTAATTATCATATAGCTACCTCTCAAGAATAATTCAGGTGGATTTCCACCTTTTTATTTCGAGTTTTATAATTTCGTTCAAACCCGGAGATGTGTATAAACACTTGAAACAGGTTAAAAGAGAGTGATTTCTCTCTCCCATGCGTCTATTTCCATATGATTTTCTGAACGATGTTCCCCTCACATAGAACAAAGTCAATGTATTTTCCCATTAGCTCCCTTGTAAGCTCATTGTCCTTAACTACCTCATCCTGTCTTTTTGACTGAATAAATCCCTATATGTGGTTGCAAGTAGGACACTGAACATAGAATACGAATATCCGGATAGTTGAGTTACTTTCTTTTCGTTGATTTCATCAGATTGCCTGTCTCATTTAGCTTTCTTGGGTTTCTTTTCGGGCAGTTCTGCATACATACCATCCAGAAGTTCTGTAATCAAATCCGTATCCTCAAATCTGTCGAATACATACATCAATGTCTTTGAACCTTCATAGGGATAACGCAATTCTGAGTCTGCAAGAAGTTTATCAGTTGTCGGCGTTCTCTTTAAAAACAGTTCATTATCACAAATATCACCTATCAGTCTGCCATTGAGGTATACAAGATATCCGCCCATCATGGATTTTATGACAATATCACCTGCTGCAGAAAAAACCTCACGAATAAATTCGTTAAATTCATTCACTATGATTACCTCCTTCAAATTCAAATATTCCTTACTTTATGATAACTCTTTCCCTATTTATCCTCAAAATTTCAGCAATGGCTGATGATTGCCTCGTGGTTTTTTGAATTCCTTCTCGCCCCCAAGCCGATCTTCAGACCGAAATTGTCAACCATGCACCGTCACCTCCTTGTAGTTGGCATGAAAAAGCGCCCTTTCATCGAGAATTTGGTGCAAAAACGTCCGAACTTCTCGGTAAGAGAGTGTGCCTGATGATATGAAAAAGGAGCGGCCCCGAAAGGTCACTCCTTGTAAATATATGAGTTATTTTGTCAGAACAATTCTACACGACCAAGCAGCAGATCGATCAGGTTACAGTGGAAGATGCCGTTGTCGTCATAAAAATTGTGTGGCACATCCATACGGACAATGATCTTTTTGAAAAAGTCCTTGGTAAGCATCAGCGATGACAGCTCTGAGGACTCTTTTTTATCGGTATCCATGCGGAAAGCGGACTGAATATAGATTTTCTTGTCCGCGTCGTTTACCACAAAGTCGATCTCCTTCTGAACCTTACTGTCTCCTGTGCGGTCACAAACCACACCGACATCAACGGAATATCCGCACCGCAAAAGTTCATTGTAAATCATGTTTTCCATGATATGACCGGGATCATACTGGCGGTAATTCATCCGTGCATTCCGAAGCCCGATATCTGTATAGTAGTACTTGTTCGGATACTTAAAGTAGGTCTTTCCCTTGACATCATACCGCTTTGCCATTAAAACGAGGAAAGAGTCGATCATATACTGCACATAATTTGAAACCATTGCAGGATTGACTTTCTCATTTTTCATGGACGAAATGGCGTTTGCAATATTGGTCGGATTTGTCAGCGAACTGATCTGCGAAGCAAGGAAATCCAGAATGTCATTCAGAACATCCTCGCGCTCGATGCCGTTTCGCTCCACGATATCCTTGACGTACAGTTCGCTATAGAGGGAGGTCAGATAATCCTTCTTGTCCTTGTCATCCTCCAGTGCTAAAAGTCTCGGCATACCGCCGTAAAGCATATAGGTATCCAGTGCTTTTCGCTCGTCACCGCCCACGGCAGAATAGAACTCTGCAAATGACAGCGGGAACACATGAATCTGCGTAGCGCGCCCGCGGAACTCAGTGGCAATGTCTTTCGACAACCCTTTGGAATTGCTGCCTGTGACATAAACGTCAAGGTTTTTATATGCCTTGAGTTCGTTCAGCATATCGTAGATGGTAACCTCGATGCCGCCATTTTCCTTGTCCGCCACTTTCGTGGTGAGTTGCACCTCATCAATGAACAGATAAAATTTTTCATCCTTTCTGTCCCGGACGGTGCTTTCTACATATTCGCACAGAGTAATTGGATTTCTGAACTTATAATACCGCCGCTGATCCAGTTCGATTTTCAAAATATGATCTTCCGAAACGTTCTGCGAAAGAAGATACTCGAAAAACAGATCGAAAAGCAGTACGGACTTGCCGCACCTGCGTATACCTGTGATGACTTTTATCTCACTGTTCCACATACTGTGGATCAGTCGGTTTATATAGGAATCTCGTTTAACCATGCGTTTAACCATGCGTTTCACCTCGCACTTATGACGAAACCGTCCAAACTTCTATGTTGGTATATCACGATTTTTGAAAAACATCAAGGTCACAAGACAAATTCACAAAGAAGTTTCGCCGGAAACGGACTAAGTGCGAGGTTAAAATCTCCGATACGTTTCAGATTCCATAGGGGATAATTTCATCAATGGTCAAATTCTGTTTCGGTTTGGAGATGACGTTATACTGTCTGTGGCACTCCCACAAATCCATAAACAGACCGAAAGGCATCAGCCAGAACTCATCCTACGTAAGATGAAGCTGACCGATGCCGTAATATAAAAGCCGGGCAAATCAGCACTTATCTGCCAGAGCTTGGCCCGGACAGTCTCGAGGGCGGCGGCGATATTTTCTATATGAACGGGCGACAAGGGAACCGGGTTTGACTGGTTCGTCAACCAAAGACTGCCCTACTTTATGGTTTTTACGCGACCAAGGCATAAGCATAAAAAAGAGCTGGCACCGGACACCCGATTCCTACTTTTCCCCACAGAGAGCCGTAATTTCCTCCGGCTCCGGCATCATGCGCAGAGCCCCTCTTCTCCTGACAATCAAAGATGCTCCCGCATTGGCTCTCTTAAGCATCCGCTCTAATTCATCAGCCTCAAGATCCTCTAGAAGAACTCCTGTTCCTTCCTCCTGCAATCCGTCCGCTCCAGTATTCTTTTGATCTGCCCTCTCCAGAAGAAAGTTCAGCATAGAACCTGTAAAGGTGTCCCCCGCTCCGGTTGTGTCAACGACCTGATCCGCCGGATAGGGATCGGCGCAGACTACCTGATCTCCGTAATAGGCCCTGCTGCCCTCCTCTCCTAAGGTGACGCAGATCAGCTTCGTATAAAACTGATCCTGCAGAGACCTGGCCGCACGGTCATAGTCCTGCATTCCTGTGATAAATTCGATTTCATTATCGGAAATTTTCAGAACATGGCACTGGCTGATTCCATATAAGATGGCTTCCTTAGCCTCTGCCAGGTCCCTCCAGAGGGGCGGCCGCAGGTTGGGATCAAAGGAAATCAGAGCCTCCGACTCTTTCGCCAGCCCAATGGCCGCCTCCGTCGCCTGCCTGCAGCCCGGGTCTGTCATGGAAAGGGTCCCGAAGTGAAAGATCCGACTCTGCCGGATCAGGTCTTTCCTGACATCCGCGACTGACAGCATCATGTCCGCCCCCGGATTGCGATAAAAGGAAAAGTCCCGGTCCCCGTCGGCCAACTTGTGCACAAAAGCCAGCGTGGTATGAACCTGAGGATCAAAGCAGAGCCCCTCGGTATCAATCCCGCACTCCGCGAGAATCCCTGCCAGCTTCCGGCCGAAGGCGTCCTCGCCCACCTTGCCGATAAACGCCGTCCTGCGCCCATACTTGGCCAGCATGGCCAGCACGTTGCAGGGAGCCCCTCCGGGGTTGGCCTCCAGAAGGGGATTCCCCTGCTCGGAAAGCCCGTTCTCTGTGAAATCAATCAGCAATTCACCCAGGGCTGTTACATCATACTGTTTCATGACAGAATCTCCTCTTCCAGACAGCCTTCCCCTTCTCTTTCATAACAACAGCCTTTCCCTCCTCTCTCATAATCTTATTGTACCCCTTCTAAGGAATCTCCGAACATCTGTTGCGCATCATTCACCCAGATTTTGTACTTCCCTCCCGGGCTCTCGTGCTTCCTCCCAGGACAGACTGCATCCTCCCCCCTTGCTTTCAAGCGAAATCCGCAGGTTGCTCTTTGTCGGATACAGCATTGAAGTAACATGATAGTCTCCCTCGAAAAGACAAATTTCCAGGGCATTCCCATCATAAATTATGTCAAATGGAATCTCCTCTTTGCCCTCGATTTCGGCCTGGTAAATCTTCACTCCACTTCGGCTCCATGGATCTGCCCTGTGATAGTCCCGAATAATATTTCCAAAGAGAAAATCAAGTGTCAGAGATATCATGTGACCGCCATCATCACGAAATGTAAAGGAAATCGAACGAACCGATTTTTTTCGTGAGATCTGACCGTGCAGGTATAGAGATTGTTTCCCCGTGTTCGCGCTCGCGATCTCCAAAGACCCATTCATCGGTATCTTTCTCACACACAGGTCCCCGGTCATCTCTATCGGACGAATTGGCTTCATCTCCAACCGCCCGTCCTTTCTTATCGACAAGAGGCGGGGGCAGGACATGAGTCCCCGATACCCCTCTGTCTCTGACGGACCATGATCCTCAATCCAGGGCATCCACTCCCAGCCCCCCAGCCAGGCGATGGAAAGAAGATGGCCATAGCGATCATGATAGGTCTGTGACGCGTAGTAGTGGGGACCAAAGTCTAGTGTTCCGCTCCCCTCTTTACAGAACAGGCAGTTTTTAAAGCTCAAGGCCCCGACCATGTATACCGTAGGCAGAAAATCCGTCCGATTCATCGGAGATGCAGTGATGATCCATTTCCCATTCAATTCAAAGAGATCCGGGCACTCAAACATCGTCCCCTCTCCATCTTCCCCCTCATAGAGGATCCCGTCATATTCCCAGTGCGTCAGATCTTTGGAATGATAGAGATATATGCGGCCATGGCTCGTCATGTCAGAGGCGCTGCCGCTCGTCCCCCCCACCAGCATCTGCCAGCGATCCTTGTGGAAAATAACCTTGGGATCTCGAAAATCACTGCTGCCGGACGGACTCTCCGGGATAATGGGATTTTTCTGGTATTTCTTGAATTGATACCCGTCGTCTGACCAGGCCAGACATTGCTGAGAACGGATCAGCCCGCTTTCCGCGTCTCTGGCCACGGCCGTATAAAATGCATACAGTCTTCCCTCGTGCTCAATGACTGAGCCTGAGAAACAGCCTCCCCTCTGATCATTCTCATAGATCTCCTCCGGAAACAGGACCGGCTGATACTCCTCCCAGTGAATCAGATCCTGACTCACTGCATGCCCCCAGTGCATTTTATCCCACTGATTACTATGAGGATTGCATTGAAAATAGAGGTGGTATTTCCCGTGAAACCATACCAGGCCATTTGGATCATTGATCCATCCCTTTTGGAGGGCAAAATGCCATCGGGGACGGGTAATACAGGCTTGTTCTCTCATGACTTCACTGCCCCCAATGTCATGCCTGACGTGATCTTCTTATTGAGTCCGAAATAGAGGAGCAGCGTCGGCAAGATAGAAGTCGCTATCGCCGCATAGGTAGCGCCCCAGTCCTTGAGTCCACGGGGGCCGATAAAATCCGTCAGTCCGAGTGATACGGTCTTCAATGCTGTGCTGTTAATGAATACCAGGCTGAAGGTATAGTCATTCCACACCGTGATAAAATTCATGGCGACCACGGTGAGAATCGTATTCAGAGAAAGGGGCATAATAATCTTCGTATAAACCCCATAAATGCTTGATCCGTCGATGATGGCCGCCTCAATCACCTCATCTGGAATAAAACGATAGAAATTCGTGAAAAGCATGATCGAAACCGGCAGCTGAAAGGCCAGAAGAGGCAGGATCACACTGAGTCGGTGATCGATCAGACCAACCCGCGAGAACATGGTAAAGAGCGGAATCAGGGTTACCGCATAGGGAATGGTCAGACCGATCAGAAAATAGCGGTAGATCTTTTTTCTCCCCATGAACTTCATCTTGGCAATGGCAAATGACGCCATAGAGCTCAAAAAAACAATGAATACAAGAGAGATTACGGAGATGATAGCGCTGTTCTTGATATAGGTCAGGACATGACTGCCCTCAAAAATCTTTATAAAGTTCTCCAGGGTCAATTCATGGGGCCAGGAGAAGGGTTCTGTCAGAAGCTCCCGGTTGGAGCGAAAGGCTGCCAGCAGAAGCCAGAGAATCGGATAAGCCTGAATGACCAGGAAGGCGATCATAACAATCCAGTAAAGGCTCTTCTTCGCTCTTTTCCGAAATAAATAGTGCATGCTCTCTCCTCCTTAATCCTCTTCTTCCCGGTCCATGTAGCGGCTGATCAGAAGCACTCCGACGATACTTAAAATGACAATCACCACTGCGATCGCGCTTCCATATCCATAGTCTCTGCTGGTAAATGCCTTCTTATACATGTAGGTTGCAAGAATCTCCGATCTGTGATTGGGGCCTCCCTTTGTCATATTCATCGGCGCCGCAAATCCCCGCAGAGCGCCCACCAGGCTTAAGATGCAGGAGAGCATAATGACATTGGCGATCGATGGAATCCGTATTTTAAAGAGGATCTGCAGCTCCGTCGCCCCATCGATGCGAGCCGCCTCTAAAATATCAGGCGAGACAGACACCAGGGCGGAATAGAAGATAATCATATAAATGCCGATATACTGCCATCCTTCCACCGCGGCGACTGCCGGAAGAACCGACTTGTAATCGCTCAAAAAGGCAATTGGCGCCATCCCCAGAGCCCTGCGGAAAAGATTGAACAGACCCATGGGCTCATAAGAATAAAAGCTGGTGAAGAGTTGGGCGATGGCAATCACCGTGATGACAGAGGGAATATAGTAGACCGTTTGAATAAATCCTCTGCCCTTCTTCAAATAGGTCAGAAGAACTGCGATCGTAAAGCCAATGCCAAGCTGCATGACCATGACGATCACCACATAGATCATGTTGTTGAAAAATGCCCTGCGAAAGATTTCATCCCCAAAGAGCTTTCTGAAATTCTCCAGACCGACAAAGACCTTGTCACCGAGCCCATCCCAGTGCAGGAGGCTGTAGTAAGCTGATCCTAAGATCGGGACCATCACCATCACAGTATAGAGAACCAGGGCCGGAACCAGAAAGAGCGCGATTGCCTTTTTATCTCGTAAAACCTTCATAAATTACCAACTCTCATAACAGATCAGCCGCCTCTGATCCTATCCTCGCAGGCGGCTGATCTCAGTCATTCTATTGTCCGCAAGAATCGAATCTTTACAAGTCATCTATCTTGCGATTGATCACAATCTTGCATCCACAAAAAAAATTGCCCTGCATAACGCGATTGCTATTTCCCGGTGTTTTCCGCCAGGGACTCATCCACTGCCTTCTCAAACGCCTCCGGGGTCTCTTCTCCCATACAAAGCCCGGGAAGATTACTGTTAATTGTCGCTACCACATCCTCTTTCAGGACGACATCCCAGGGACGGGCAGACGTCTCCCCGATCTTCTGCGTATCCTCCATCACCTTGAGGAAAAGGGGGTCAAACTTGCTCTTATCGTCCGCATTCACCTTCTGCGGCGCTAAATGCTGATGGGCGAAATAAGCGGAACTGTAATTCTTGACCACATAGGTCAGATAGTCTTTATACTCCTGGTCAAAGGCATTGGGATTCACAGAGAGCCCGATTCCTCCGAAGGCCCAGTATTCATTGCTCTGCGTCTTGGCATCCTTGATCGTCGGCATGTAGAAATAATCGACATTCAGATCCTTTGGTCTCTTGGCATCTGTAAAATAGTTGAGTTCCCAGGTTCCGGTCGGATACATGGCGCATTTCCCGCTCAAAAAGAGATTCAGGCCTGTTGCCACATCTGTTGTTGAAAAACCGGGCTGGAAATACTGGCCTATCTGTGCCATAAACTCACTTGCCGCCTTTCCCTCCGGGTCGCTCATCTTAGCCTGGCCAGCTGCCAGCTTCTGCAAATAATCATTCCCGCTCATACGGAAGGGGTAGGTGGCCAGAAGGCGAAGCAGGGGCCATCCATCACCGCCGCCGATTCCAAAAGGCGTATACCCTTTGGCTTTCAGAGTCTTACAGGCCTCAAGCATTTCGTCCAGGGTTTTTGGCGGGGTCACACCTGCTTCCTTGAACATATCGGTATTGTACCAGATCATTTCTGTGGAGAACTCCAACGGCAGAGTATAGAGCTTTCCATCTGTCGTTCTCCCGTAATTCAGAGCCAGAGGAATATAACTGTCCTTCTCCTTGATCTCGTCCAGGAAGGCATCCATGTCGGTCAGTTTGCCCTGTTCCCCCAGCTCCTTTGCGTATGGCGTTGCGTCCAGATCAAACATATCCGGCATCTGCCCGCCCGCAATCATGGTGTGCAGCTTCTGGTCATATGAGGAGCGATCCGCGTTGCTGTCGACCACCAGCTTAATCTTGCCTCCCTGCTTGTTATATGCCTCTGTCACCTCCTGCAGGGCAACCATGGTGTCATCCGAAGCGGCTCGGGATGCGAAATAGTGAATTTCTCTCATGCCGGATTCGTCGGTCTTCTTCTGACTGTTGCCTCCCTTTGAGCCGCCGCAACCGCTCAACAGCATTGTTGCGGCAAGCCCCATCGCTCCGATTTTTCTCAGTTTTCTTCTTAACATTCTCTCCTCCTTTTTCATTGTCTCAGAATGTATCTCTATGGATTTCTCTTGCCGTTAAGCGCACATTCTCAATCTGAATTCCTCCGTCATCTACAAAGAAACCCCAATGGCTTCGCCCGCTCTCATAAGCGCGCATGGTCAGCGCCAATGAGTCATTGACATAGAGACAGAGAATACTTCCCTCTGCGATCAGACACAGGTGCAGCCGCCGATTTTGTAGCTTACTGAAATCCAAAGGCCGTTCCAGCTCAACCAGAAAGGCCTTGTCCCCATCGATGTACCACTGGTTGACGCCGGCGATCCGCCGGGGCCACATGTCTGCAACAAGCCGGTTATAAAAAGGCTCCAGGCGGAAGTAATAGCCCTTTTCCATTTTCTCATCTTGCCGGACCGCCAGGCCAAATGCCCTCGTTCCCTCTTCATAAATCAGGTCCGCTTCGATCATGCAGTCCTCTTCCATACCGTCAAAGATCAAATTCTTCTTTCCCTGGATATTACGAAGCTCCAGCTTTGAGCCGCCTCTCCGATACTCTCCTTTATCCTCTGTCTCTTTTCCTCCTTCCTCAGGTTCTGGCCCGCAGAGAATCAGTCTCGCCTCGAATGCTTCCCGCACCGCTCTCGGCGGTGAAACCGATAATCTTCCGTCCGCCTCCTGTTTCAGCTGATGCATCAGAAGGGTTCCACCCCACTCGTACTGACCGAAATCACTTCCCCCCCGCCTGGTCGGCACCCAGGCAAATGCCCATCGCCTTCCCTTTGTCTCCGCCGTTTTCGCCGCGTAGAAGGCCCGACCATCGAAAGTATCTTCCACCGGAGCCGTCCAGGGACCTCCAAGCGAATCCGCCACCCGATAATGTGTGACAAATTTCTCCGAAAAAGTGGAGTAAACCAGATACCACTTGCCCCCCATCCGAAAGAGGTCCGGACATTCATGGGTCATATAAGACTCAGGGTGATAGAAGGGCTCTGCCGCCTGCCAGTGAATCAGGTCTTTTGAGTGGCAGAGCCCCACGCAGCCTCCGTTCTTATCCCCCGCTCCCTTCAGCCGTGCCGCTAGCAGCATGTTATAGCAGTCTTCCTCCCCGTTGTAGAAGACGAATGGGTCTCGCCAATCAAAGGGTTCATAAATACTCTCATCCGCCCCGAAGATCGCCGACGGATCCTTCTCCCAGTGAATCAAATCCTCGCTTATCGCATGGGCCACGAATTGAAGGGGTCTGCCGTCTCTGTGGTAGATCGGATTGTAATTATTCTGCGCCGTATAAAAGAGATGAAAGCGGCCATCCTTTCCCGCAATTACGGAACCTGTATAACAGGCGTAATCCGCATCCTCATATCCTCCAACCGGGAGGACAATTCCCTTGTCCTCAAAGTGAACCCCGTCCTCCGTGATCAGAAGATTCCAACTGGTTCTGTAGCCGTACTCATCTTCGCTGTGCCCTTTTCGCTCATCGTGCAGATAAAAAATATAGAACTTCCCATCGTGAGCAAAGGGAATGGTATCTCCGACCCATCCGCCCTCAGGCTGGTAGAAAACTCCGCTCATAAAAATCTCTCTTTCTCTTTGGACTGACTTTATCCTAACCGCTTCCATTCCCTTTGAATATGCGCAAATCGAATAGATTTTCAAAAAATGATGTTGCACTCTGTCGTTTTCTTGCATTTTCATTGGAAATATACGATGATTTTCATGGTTTTCATTATTTCCGCTCCCGTTTTCATTTCATTGTTTTTGGAAGGAGTCCTATGGTTACCATTCACGATGTGGCGGATGCCGCCGGTGTCTCTATCTCCACAGTCTCAAGAGTCATGAATCAGAGTCCTTCCGTCTCTAAAAAAACTCAAAAACGCGTTCTTGAAGTCATCCGAAAGCTTGGCTATGTCCCCAATGCCGCCGCCAGCAAGGCCGCTCACAAACACAATAAATATATCGGCGTCCTCTTCCCCGACATCTCCAACCAGGTCTTCGGACGAATTCTTCAGGGAATCAACAGCGTCTTAGCTCCTCTCGGCTACAACATCATCATCTGTGAGACCAACGGTGAACTGGATAAGGAGATTCATTTTCTCAACATCCTGAAGGAAAAACAGGTGGAAGGTTATATCATGGCCAGCGTCACGATCCCCCAGGATCATCTCATGTGGATCCACAAAAACCGCCGTCCCCTGGTCTATGTCTGCCAGGATCTCCCCAAATTTGACCTAAAGGTTCCCGCCAGTTCTGTCAATATGGATAACAAGCAGGCCATTTGTGATATGGTACATTTTCTCTATCACATGGGCCACCACGATATCGCCTTCATCGGCGGCCCGCTCAGCGACCCATCCGCGGGAAAATGCCGCTATGACGGTTACATGAAGGGGATGAAGGAATGCCGCCTGCAAATCCGCCAGGACATCATCAGCTTTCAGGAGGCCTTCGGCATCCATGACGGATACCAGGGCATGCATGAGATCTATGAACACGCCATGCTTCTTCCGACTTCTGTCCTATGCGCCTGCGACAACATGGCAGTCGGCGCCATTGACTTCATGTATGACAATTCCATCCAGGTCCCCCGGCAGGTCTCTGTAACCGGGGTCGATGACTCCAGTTTGGCAGCCTGCATTCGTCCCTCGCTGACAACCATCCGCCACGCGACCAACGATAGCGGCGTCAAGGCCGCGCAGCTCCTGCTCGAATATATTGCCAATCCTGACTTTGCGGGCACTGCCTTCAAGACGCCCTACCAGCTTCTTCGCAGGCAGAGCGTCCGTCAGCTGATGGATGGATCAAAGTAGGATATATGCTCCGCCTGCCGTCAGAATATATGCCCCGCAAACCTTCAGAATAAATATCCCGCAAGCCTTCAATGACCATAAAAGAGCGAGGACCTGTCATACAGACAAATCCTCGCTCCTTACTTCCTCTTCCAAACCGCGGATCTCATTAAAAACCATGCCCGCGTTTTACCCTTATACGGCAGCTCTTGGGGCCTTGGAGCCTTGAGCTCTTATTCCCTTGATCTCTTAGTTCTCTTGATCCCTTGGTTCTCTTGATCGCTTGGTTCTCTTGATCCCTTATGCGCTTACACTCTTATGCTCTTGATTTCTTGGCCTCTCGCCCTCTTGATATCTTAATCCCTTATACTCTTGGCTTCTTTACTTCTCATTCCTTCTGCGCTTGATAATCGCAAGACGAACCCACGTCAGAAGACTGCCTGCAAGCAGGGCGACAGCGATTCCGATCAGAAGCGACTGTTCGTCGCCTGTCTTTGCGGCCGTCACCTCCTGCCTCATTGAATTCTGCCGGTTCTGGGCAGACTTCCGAGACTTGTCCGTCTTTTGACTGCCAAGCGCCGTCTTCTGATCTGATACAGACTTACCATTTGCTCTAATCCGCGCGCTTGCCTGATCCTGCTTCTTAATCCCTGAATCTTCTGTCTCCGGCCTTCTCAGATTCTCTCTCCCGGAGTCGTCTGTCTTGGGCTTCTCTTTTCCCTGATTCTCTCTCCCGGAGTCATCCGCCCCCGGCTTCTTTTGCTCGTCCGTCTCAGGCTTTTCCGGACCCGGCTTCTTTGGATTCGGATCCTCTTCCTCGGAATCCTGTGGCTTTACCTCCCGCGTCTGATACAGATCCATTGCCGGCGTCGGGTCGATTCCTGTCCTCCAGTAAAGCTTCAGCAGAGGATCGTCTGCACCAATCGCCTCGCTCTGAATCCCGTTCCTTATGTGCTGTCTGGGACTGGTCACCTTCACCTCTCCGGCGATTGCCTTGCCCGGATTGGAATTTCTCAGCTTGCTGGCATTTGCTCCCTGCAGGAAAGCCTCAGCTGTCTCAATGCTCCCCTTTCCGCTAATGGCGTTCCCGCCATCGCCCCAGAGGACATCGCCGCCGATCGCTATCACTTTCCCCTTGCCGTCGATCTTGCTTCCTTCCTCTAATTCAATGGCGTTTCCTCCCTTTGCGTTCAGAAGAACCTTTCCGGCTCCGCCGTAAGCGGCCAGCTGTGCCCCGTCCTCCAGATGGAGCCTGCCCTTCACACGCAGAGCAGTCTGTCCTCGGTCACTTCCCGCTTCATCTCCCCTGATAAATACCTGTCCCTTTACTGTGACATTTCCACTCGTCGTCACGACCGGCTCCGCGGTCGTGCGATCCGTCCGGCTTCCATTGGCCAGGTAATTCGCATTAGAATAAATAGCCGCGTTCTCGAGGATCGCTCCGTCTGCCAGGCGAAGCTGTCCGCAGATGGATGCCCCTGTCGTGAATTTCCCCGCGAAGGAATCATAATTCATGGAGAATTTTCCCCCGTCCTGCACATCGATGATTCCCTGAACCGTGGAGTCTGACAGGGTCAGTTTGCCCCCCTTCTCAACGACGATGCGGACACTGCTCAAGATCTTCATATTTTTCAGGGTCAGATCGCAGCCGGCGGGAATATAGAGGGTCTGCGGAATCCTTCCCTGCTCCACATCTTCCCAGGCGATATCATAGCCGAGCACCCCATAGGTTCCACTCTCATGGGAACCGAACCAGACCTCAAGCTTAGCCGGTACTCGAACCGCATTGTCCTGTCCGGACACATTGCTTCCGAACTCCCGGATCGCCCAGGGCTCCATGATATCCCAGGCCATCAGGCCGTTGGCATATTTTTTGAGATTTTCCTCCTTCAGCTGATCCGCCAGCTTCTCCTGTCCCGAATATACTGTGAAGGGGAGGCTGTTGCTGACTGCCACCCGCCCCTGCCGGTCTGCTACCGAGACAGAAATCAGATAGCGACCCGGATCCTTCGGCGTTCCACTCAGGGTCAGACTGCTGGACAGGGTCAGGTAACGTCCCTCCATCCCGCTCTGGCTTCCCGCCGCAGTACCGCTGGCCGTATCCGGCACAAGATTTACCCTGCACTGGCCGGGATCCAGCTGGATTTTCGAAGTATGATCCAGTTCTTCCCAGTCCTGGTCTTTCGGCTCCTGCCCCTTCTTGACCAGGGCTCCATAGACCTTGACATTGCTGTTCTTGTTCTGGGATGCTCCGCTGAGACTGGCGCTTGTCACACCGTCATAGTTCTTCTGCCCCTTGATGGCTGCCTCGAAAGAGCCCTGCAGCTTAACCCTGAGTTCATAGGGATCGCCCTGCTGATCGTCCTCAGCCAGGCTGGCATTCCCATCAGCATCGATAAGGAACTTGAAGCTCAGATCCTCATAGCCCTCCGCCTTAACGCGGACGCTGTCTCCGCTTTTTAAAATAGGAATGGTCTGCGCGGCGCTGAAATCCTGGGCGGCGAAAATCAGCTGATTTGTCTCAGCCTTTTTCTGGTATCTTCCTCCCATATTGGGACTGTATGGATTCTCCGTCCATACTTTTCCGTTGACAGAGACCTCCTTTACCTTGGCAACATAAGCATCCGCGTCCGAGACCGTGATCTTCCAGGTGCTGCCCCAGAGACCCAGGCTGAGCTTCAGCTGACTCAGATTGATCTTGCCTGCCGTGTTTCCGCCGCCAGACTGGTTCCCGCTTCCAGACTGGTTCCCACTTCCGGACTGGCTCCCGCTTCCGGACTGATTTCCACTTCCGGACTGGCCTCCGCCACCCGACTGGCTCCCGCTTCCCGACTGGCTCCCACTCTCCTTTTCTACCGTCGCCTTATATTCATAAGGGTAAACGGCGGCATTCTTCTCTACCTTGACCTTTATTGTCTGGTAGCCCTTTGCCTTGATCGTGATTTGGGCCGGATAATCCGGGTTGACCAGCTTCAGCGCCTGGTAACTCCCATAGGCTCCTGTGACCTCCGTCACCTGCCAGACCTTCTCAGACGTCCCCCAGCTGATCGTTCCCTTCACATATTTACTGCCGTCAACCGTCAACTCCTCGATCTGATTCATCCAGTTCTGATCTGTAAATTCCAGATTCAAAGTCTCCGGCATAAACCCGCTGACGGTAGCGCTCTTGACCTCACTCGGTCCCTCTTGCTTCTCTGCCGCCGACACAGGCAAAAAGCAGCTTGTCATGACAAGCAGAGCGGACGCCAGCAAGCTTCCTCCCCTTGTGATCATGGCTTTTTTCACGTTTTTCTCCCTTCTTCCGTTTCCGATTCGTCTTCTGACGACTCATTTCCTCGCGTTTGAAGCATTCACTGAATCAATGTGTTGTTAGTAAAAACTAACTTTTCATCGAAAATAGTAATCGTTTACCCCGGTCCTTGTCAATTCCCCTCTCGCAACTTTACAGATTTTGACAGCGGCCCGATATAAGGAAGTGAGCTCCGGCCAAACACAGTATTAGAGCGGGTTCCCAAAGGACCCCGCCCCAACATTTGATATAAAACAAAAACACCAACCTACGTTGACAATAAAGGAAAGACGATACTTGACCGGACATTCTACCAGAAAAACTTAAAAACCCCTCCCACCGTCTGGTGGGAGGGGGTATATCATTCAGCGTTGATTCATGACAATAGAGAATGCTCAAAAAACATATATTCCATTGTCCATCTGTAGCCTGACAAGATACAGGATGATTTTCTTAATATCCGCCGTAGGAGTAGGTTCCCCACTTCTTCAGCAGCGTTCTGATATTGCCGCCGAATCTGCGATTGACCTGCTTGGTCAGAAAAGCCTGGTGGCTGGCATGGCTGTCGACTCCCGCATAACCGGAGCTCGTCTGCCCGAAGCCCTTGCCCTCAATGGTGTGAATGACCCAGGTGGCCTCCTCGACAGAGAGAGAATCAATCAGGCTGTCCAGTCCGGTTGACTTGTGGTAGGCGGATCCCCTTCTATGTCCCGGAATGGCCAGAAGCAGTCTTGCCACCTCGCGGGCATTGGCGCTTCCCGTCATGACGAGAAGTCCGTCAGAACCGAAGTAGGGGCTGACCGTGCTGACTTCCACTGAGTCCGTTTCCTGAGATGTGCTCTCGCTTGCAGCCTCTTCCGTCTGTGTACTTACAGTCTGCTCGGCTGCAGCTGCCTGAGCCTTCTTCATCGCCCTGCTCTTGGCCGCTTTTGTCTTGGTCTCCTCAGCTGCCTTTGCCTTGGCTTCTTCCTCGGCCGCCTTCGCATTGGCCTCGTCGGCCTTCTGCTTAGCCTCGGCAATCGTCTTGTCGCCGGTCTGTGCCAGGGACTCTGCCGCCTTGGCCGTCAGCTGGCCCGAAAGACTCGCTGCATCTGTCTGTGCTTCATTCTCGGAAACACCCACCAGGTCTACCTGCTCCTGGCTGACACTGGCTGTCGTAGCCTGGGCAGAAACCATTGCCTCAGACGCCGAATCGCCGGTACTTCCCATTGTCTGCAGGGACATGGCGCCGGAGAATACTGTTGTCGCAACCAGCAGGCCGATTGCCAGACGATTCTGCAGTCTGTGATTGGCCAGTGACTGGCGCAGGTCCTTGACTTTGTTTTTTACATTTTTGTTATCCATGGATCTTATTATTACATAAATGTTACAAATGTCAAGTCTGTCTGAAACATTTTTGTGAAGACTTAGTGAAGGCGCTTATGCGCACACTCCCTCCTATCCCCTCCATGAACCGCAAGGCGGATCCTCCGGTTTCAATTTCCCCATTCCCTTCCTTCAGTTCCCCTGCTTGGGAGAGACCTCCAGATAGTCAAGAAGCGTCGCCTGAAAATCTGCCCCCTTCATGCGGCAAAGAGCGCCCGCGGCGCAGGAGATCTCGTCATATTTCAAAACCGCGTCCCGCCTGATATTCACTCCAGAAATAACGACGGGTACAGGATCTCCGCTGTGCTCTCTTCGCTCGCAGGGCGTCGAATGATCCGCGGCGAGCGCAATGATGACATTTCCCAGATCCTCCCTGGCGGCGATCAATTGCTCGACACAGGCGAGCATGTGGTCATATTTCTCGATTGCCTGCACCTTCCCTGACGGACGATTGTCATGTCCCATCAGATCTGTCGCCTTATAGTGAAGCGCGACAAAGTCATGGTCTTTCAGCGCCCCCACTGCCATGCCGGCCTTCTTTTCCACATCTGTGTCCAGGTTCCCCGTGAAGCTGCTGTCGGTCATGACATCAAAACCCGCGAGTCTGGCGACACCTAAAACCGTGCTCTCCGCCGCGACACAGGCCGCGGTATAGTGAAGAGCTTCTGTGACCTTCTGGATCGCGGGCATCTTACCCGCTCCTCTGGTCAGGATTGCGTTGGCTGCCAGCTGTCCGGCGGCAAGGCGCTTTTGATTCAGAGCGTGCCCGCCCAAAATCTCGTGCGCTCTTATGAGAAACTGATTCAAGACCTCCGCTGTAAATGCCGCCTCCTTGGACCCGTCGAGAGCCCGGGCAAAGTTGATCCTATGATCCTCGACCTTGGGATCCGTATCAGAAATGCGGTCTGACAGGCCCTCTCCGCGGAGGACCAGAACCGCGCGGTGCTCTGTAGCCTCTTTAAAAAGGATCTGAACCCCATCGATCTCCAGTCCGTTCAAGGCCCGCGCCAGCTCCCCGGTCCCCTCGCGAATCCGTCCCGCCCGCCGGTCTTTGACGAGGAAATCCCCGTCGACGCTGGCGAAATTACAGCGGAGCGCGACATCTCCAGGCAGGAGCTCTACCCCCTCTCCAAAGGCTTCGATCGGACCTCGCCCCGGGTAGTCCTTCAGGTCATATCCCCCCAGGAGAATCATATGCCCGAAATCCGTCCCCACCGGCACGCCCGCCCGGTAAAGGTCTACGATTCCGCAGGATCCCTTCTCAGCCAGCCGGTCCAGGTGCGGCGTGTTGGCATATTGCAGCGGCGTTTTCCCGTCAAGGCTCGGACAGGGCCGATCTCCCAGACCGTCTGCAATCGCCAGAAGAATTTTATTCTTCATAATAAAAAGTTCCTTTCCTGTCAAGCATTCTGCATTCCAATCATTCCAGATTTCAGCCGAACAATTATCCAAAGACTCAGTCGGGTAATCTTTCCAGGCCTCAGCCGAATCATCACCCCAAACCTCGGCCAAATCATCATTTCATATTTCGGTTGAGCAATCGTTTCATACTTCAGACGTACGATCATCCAAAGCTTCAGTAAAATCATCATTCTAAACTTTGACCGGGCAATCATTCCAAACCCCAGCCTCCATAATGCGATCTGACCTCAGCCCTCAAAATACTCTCTTGCCCTATGAAGTCTATGATTTAATTCCACGGACACAAGCCCTTTTTCACAGACCCTTTTACAGGACAAATCGAATCCAGGCAAAATATACCAGACACAGGGCGCATGCCTCAATGAAGCAGGCGATGACTCCGTAGAGCAGCTCGTCCTTGACTTCAAAGTAACCGGTCCCGAAATAGAGCGCGTTCACCTTGGAATGGGGCGGCAGCGTTATGGTACAGGAAATGCCGAAGGAACAAACCAGGGCAAGAGCTGCCGCGTCCATCCCCAATCCCTTGGCCAGAGTGATGATCGCGGGAATCAGGATAGTGGTGCGAACGGTCTTACTGGTGAAAATCAGATGGCTGAATACCGTGATGAAAATAAGGGCGATCGCGACCATCGACGGGGCCAGGTGATTCAGGCCTGTCGCATTGATCAGGCGGTCAATCATCCAGCTCGCGGCCTTGGAATCGTCCAGCGCGCTGCCGACGGCATATGCCCCGGCGGAGAAAATCATCAGATCCCACTTGATATTCGCCTCCTTCCATTTAATGACGCCGATTCCCGGCATCAAACAGAGGAGCATACTGAGTACGGCGGTCTGCTCTGTGCTGATCGCAAATCCGAACCAGCTCTTCTGATAATCTCCGGTCGCCCACAGAAGCAGGGTGATCAGGAAAATAACCGCGGCCCGCTTTTCTTTTGCGCTCATCGGCCCGAGATCCGCAAGCTGTTGTTTCAGCGAGGCAACCGCGTCGGACATATTTCCAGAGAACTCATCCCTGTAGCGATAGAGGCGGATCCCGATCAAAAAGACAATGACTGTCGTGATGATCGCCTGTGGGAGAGAACCGATCAGCCACTGCATATATCCGATGTGCGCGCCGGTCTGCTCATTGATAAAACCGACGGCAAGTACCTGGGCGCTGGTCGCCGTCATAACGACGGATGTTGCGAAGGCATTGTTTTGAACTCCCTGTAAGGCCAGGAGCTTTCCGAACCTGCTCTTTCCGGGCGTCGCCTTGTACACCTCCAGAATTACCAGGGCGATCGGAATGATCAGAGAGGCTCTCGCTGTCGTGGACGGCACGAAGAAGGCCAGAATATAATTCACCAGGACAAAGACTAGCAGGGTCTGTGTCGGCGTCTTGGCAAATCTTGTGATCAAAAACAGGGCGATCCGTTTCCCCAGATTGGATGCGCTCATGGCGGAAGTCAGCACGAAGGCGGCGACCATCAGCCAGATGATGTCTTTCCCAAGCATTCCGAACGCGTAGGACTGCTTCTCCACAACGCCCAGCAGGGGAAGGAGCAGGACAACGGCAATCGATGTCAGATAGATCGGAATCGGGCGGGCAATCCACATGATCAGCGCAAATGTGAACAGGGCCAGTGCCTTTTGTCCGACCACAGTCATCCCCTGCGGACAGGGCATGAGCATCAGCGCAAGCAGCGCGGCAACGGCCAGGCAGGCCCCGATCACCTGGCCCCGGCTTATCTTATTAGATTTTTCTTTACTCATAAACTTCTCCTGAAATATTGTTTTCCCTCTTGAGGAGCTCCTGAAAAAGTTCATGCATGCATTTCTTATGATTGATTCTATGGGATGAGATAAGGTGAATCAAATTAAATTATATTTGTCGATCAATAACGATCTGTTATAATTTTGTAAGCAATCTAATTTGAAATGTCGGTCTGAGCATCAAATTCTGGATATTGAATCCCGGATATTGATTTCCAAGTATTAAATTACGAATATTAAATCCTGGATATTGATTTCTGGGCATCAAATTCCAAAGATCAAATCCTGAATAATAAATTCCGGATATCGACTCAAATGGCTCCCGACAAATCAGGAAGGCGCATCTGGTGACGTAAAATGGATATAACCAAGCTGAATTCATTCATCGTTCTCGCAAAAAAGGGGAATTTTGCCAGAGCATCAGAGTTACTTTACATTTCCCAGCCGGCTCTGAGCAAGCGGATTCAGTCCCTTGAAGAAGAGCTTGGCGTTCCCCTCTTCAACCGAATCGGTTCCAGGAGCTATCTCACGGTGGAAGGGCAGAACTTCCTTCGCTATGCCCAGCAGATGGTCTCGACATATAACCTCGCCGTTGAGGATTTGCGTCAGATCAACGGACTGGAGACCGGCACCCTGAATTTCGGAGCGACCAATTTTATCGGCGTCTATATCATGCCCTCCTTTATTTCCCGCTTTCACAAGAAATATCCCAAAATTCATATCAACATGATTATCAACAATTCCAGAACGATCCTGGATATGCTCCATAAGAACCAGCTTGAGTTTGCCGCGATCTCTGATTATATTCTCCGGGATAAGACTTCCAGAGACCAATATCTCAGCTGTCCCTTTGTGAAGGACCGCCTCAAGCTAGTCGTGGGCAATGCTCATCCACTCTTCTCCCGGGGTCACTGTTCCCTGAAGGATGTGGAAAATGAGCTCTACATCTCAAAGACAAAGTATTCCTCACAGAATCAATTCCTGGAGGAAATCTTTCAAAGGCATTCCTTTGACTTTAAAAACCGCATGGTTATCAGCAACCAGGAAGCAGTGAAGGAATGCGTGATCAATAACATCGGAGTCTCGATTCTATCCACGCGCTCCGTGACCCAGGAGGTCCTCCATCAGAGACTCGCGACCCTGTCCTTTGATGAATTTGAAATCGAGAGGAATATCCAGTACACCTGTCTGAAGGACCGTCATCTGACCCCGGCGGCCCGGATATTTCTTGATTTCCTGCGTCAGCCCATGCCTGAGCCAAAAGATTCGGATCAATCAGAATCAAACATCGAAGTAGTTTAAACTCAGAATAAGCTATCCATGCGATTGAAGCTCAGAATGCAAATCCGTGCGATTTGAACTCCGAATGAACCATCCATCCGATTGAAATTCAAAATAAATATCCGAGCGATTGAAATTCAGAATATAATATCCATGTGATTCAAATGAGGTAGACTTTATGATCCTGGCTTCTTACTTTAACAAGTTCATGTTCTTTTCCTTCATCGGCTGGCTCTATGAGTGCAGCTACTGCACCATCCGAAACCGCCACTGGGACAACCGGGGCTTCCTCTACGGCCCCATCTGCCCCATCTATGGCTTTGGCGCAATCCTCTGCCTCTTCCTCTTCGGGGACCTTCCCCTTTATCTGATTCAGACCAATCGCCTGCAGCTGCCGCTCGCTGACAACGGCCTGGCCCAGATTCCCCTCTGGCAGATCTTCCTGATCTGCATGGTCGGCTCCGCCATCATGGAATATCTGACCTCCTATCTCCTGGAAAAGCTCTTTCACGCGGTCTGGTGGGATTACAGCCATGTCCCCCTGAATCTTCACGGCCGCATCTGCCTTCCTGCCTCCATCGGCTTCGGCCTGGCCGGCGTCGTAATCAGCAAATGGGTCATCCCCCTGGCCATGGAAGTGCCGGATCGGGAACACCCCCTGACGACCATCGTCCTGGCCCTGCTCCTGGCCTTTTATCTGGGGATGGATTCCGGCCTGACCATCGAATCGCTGATTCAGCTGACCCATCGTCTGGACCTCCTCCAGGAGTCCTTTGACAACCGCATGGAATCCACGGTACAGATCGCCTCTTTGGGACCCGGGGCTATTGCTGTCGCCGCCGGCTCCGCGGCCAGAGAAGCGGCCTTAAACGCCAGGGAAAACCTGTCTGAAGCTGCCGCCATGATACGGGAATCCGCTGCCAGACAGGCCCTTCCCCTGAAAAACAATCTGTCTGAGATCGGTCCCCGCATGACCCGGCGGGAGCGCTATCATCTGCACGCCATTCGCAGCTACCGCGGCCGCAGGCCGGACCCGGACTCCGCCAAACGGGCAGGCAACGCCTTTCGCCGCCTGCAGGACCGCATTAACCGCAGGGCAAGGCAATAAGTCCGGTTCCCTGATTTGGCCCTTCCTCCTTCCCTGACCCGGGAGAAAGAGGAAAGGGTTAACCTGTGGCAATCGGCCTGATGGCAAATAGTGAAAGCCATGGTTTTAAGCTTTAGAAAACTCTTGCCAGGCTGACAAAAAGCATACATAATCATCTTGACAGATCCATTTCACAATGAGGAGCAATTCAGGCGATGAAAGAACATGAAGAGGCGCACTTTCGGGAGCTCTCAAGAGACCTGGCAGAAGATATCCGGGTTCGCCGCATGAGCCAATACATCCAGCACGGATCCACCACGACCTATGACCATGTCCTGCGGGTGGCGCGCACCGCCTACCGGCTCAACCACATTCTCCATCTGAAGGCCGATGACCACTCTCTGATCCGCGCTTCCATCCTTCACGACTACTATCTCTATGACTGGCATCAGCGGGGCGATCGTCTCCACGGCTACCACCATGCCCGCATTGCCGCCGACAACGCCCTCCGGGATTTCGCCATCTCCCCGGCAGAGCAGGCCATGATCCGAAGCCATATGTGGCCACTCAATCTCTTTTCCATCCCCCTTTCCCGGGGCGGTTGGCTCCTCACAATCGCCGACAAAATCGCCTCGGCCCAGGAGACAGTCATGGATCGGATTCGTCCCTCCGCCAACCCCTGCTGATGGCTGCCACCGCTGGATATCATATTTAGTCACACATAAACCGGACCCCTGTATTTCGCTTTTGCACCCCATGTGCGCCTGCGCTCTACAGCGGTCCGGTAAACTTATGCTTTGGCTTTACCCCTGATCCGGTAAATTGATACTTTGACTTTCCTCCGGTAAATCTTTCCTTCTATATCTACTCCCGTCTTCTATTTCTGACTTCCACTCCTGACTCGGCTGCTTTTTCCTTTCTGCTCCTGGCTTTCTATTCCGGGCTTCCACTCCTGGACTCGGCTGCTTTTCCCTTTCTACTCCTGACTTCCACCCCTGACTCGGCTGCTTTTCTCTTTCTACTTCTGACTTCCACCCCTGACTCGGCTGCTTTTTCCTTTCTGCTCCAGACTTCCACTCCTGACCCGGTTAATTTTCCCTTTAACTCTGCCCGTAATATTTCCCCAAAAACTCCCTGGTTCTCTCATTTTCGGAGGAGAACATAGCTTCCGGCGTCGCCTCCTCCACGATCAGCCCATGCTCCATGAAAATCATCCGGTCAGAGACATCCCTGGCAAAGGTCATCTCATGCGTGACAATCACCATGGTCATCTTCTCCTCCGCCAGGCTCTTGATCACCTTGAGGATCTCCAGCGTCAGCTCCGGGTCGAGCGCTGATGTCGGCTCGTCGAAGAAGAGGATCTTCGGCTTCATGGCCAGGGCTCTGGCAATGGAGACCCGCTGCTGCTGCCCTCCTGAGAGCTGGCAGGGATAGGCGTTTTCCTTATCCTTTAGCCCCATCTTAGCCAGGAGGACTCTGGCCTCAGAGCAGACCTCCTCCTTATTTCTTCCCTGCACATGGATGGGGGCGTCGATGACATTTTTCAGAACAGAATAGTGGGGGAAGAGGTTGAAATTCTGAAAGACCAGGCCGAAGATCTGCATGGCCTTTCTCTGGCTCTTCTTGTCCACATAGACTGCCCTGCCGTCCCGGCTCGTCACAATCGGCTTTCCCAGATAAGCCATGGACCCGTCATCCATGGTCTCTAAGAGGGTTGCACAGCGGAGCAGGGTGGATTTGCCGCTCCCGGACGGGCCGATGATGGAGACCACTTCCCCGGGGGCGACCGCGAAGCTGATATCCTTCAGCACCTGGTTGTCGCCGAAGGTCTTTTTGACATGGCTCATTTCGAGTAAATTCATCCTTGCCTCCTAGTCGTAGTAGCGCATGCTCTTCTCGATGAGCGCCATGATCTCCGCGACGATGAAATTGAACACATAGTAGAAAATGCCAGCGGCAATCAGGGGCAGCACATTGTGGGCAGAGGCGGCGAGCGCCTTGGCCTGTGTGAACATCTCTGCATAGGCGATGGAGAATGCCAGGGATGTGTCCTTGACCAGGGTAATGACCTCGTTGGTGACAGAGGGCAGAATGCGCTTGATCACCTGGGGCAGAATGATCTTGAAGAAGGTCTGGCTTCCGGAGTAACCCAGCACCCGGGCGGCCTCATACTGGCCTGCCGGCATAGACTCGATCCCGCTCCGGTAAATCTCTGCGAAATAGGCCGCGTAGTTGAGGGCAAAGGCGATGATGACAGCCGTCCCCCGGTAGGCGGAGGAGATCTGTATTCCAAAGATATAGTAGGGCCCGAAGTAGACCACGATCAACTGCAGCATGAGGGGGGTTCCCCGCATAATGGAGATATAGATTTTTAAAATCCAGTGGAGGATGGGGTTCTTCGACATATAGCCGAAGGCCACCAGCATGCCCAGGGGCAGGGAGAATACCAGAGTCAGGAGGAAGATCTCCACCGTGGTCAGCATTCCTCCGGCCAGCTGACCGATCAATACGGAAATATCCATCTTTTATTTACCATCTTTCCTGGCGGGACAGGGATGGGCCGTCCCCGATCGGACGCCCAAATTTCCACCGGCCCGCTTTTCACTCAATCCTGTCCCGCGTTCGTTTTCTGGGACAGGATGCTGACATTCTCGCCGAAATACTTCTGGGAGATTTTGGCAAATGTCCCGTCGGTATCCATCTCATGCAGGACGCTGTTGACCTGATCCCGCAGCTGCGTGTTGCCCTTGAGGAAGGCGACCGCATATTGCTCGGAGGAGATCTGTTCGTTTAAAATCTGAAACTTGTCCGGCTTATTCTTCATCTGATCCAGGGCGACGAACTTATCCATGGCGACAGCGTCAACCGCTCCGGACTCCAGATCCATCATGGCCGTATTGTAATCAGCGACCTGATTGAGCTGGGCGAAGCTGTTCTTTAAGGTCTCCTCTTCCTTGGAGTTTAAGGCAGTCTCCGCCGAGGACTCCTTCTGAACATCGACCACCTTGCCCGCCAGACCCTGTTCGTCCTCTATGCCGGAATTCTTGCGCACCACAAAGACCTGGGCATTATTCATGTAGGAATCTGAAAAGGTGTAATTCTTCTCCCGGCCGTTGACGGAGAAACCGTTCCAGATGCAGTCGATGGTTCCGGCCGACAGCTCCATATCCTTGGTCTCCCAGTCGATGGGCTGAAGGACCAGCTCTACCTTCATCCGATTGGCGGCCTCCTGCGCCAGTTCAAGGTCAAAACCGGTAAAATTTCCATTGCTGTCCAGATAACCGAAGGGAGGGAAGTTCTGATCGAAGCCGACGATTAAATTCTGGTCGGTGTTCTTGACGTCCCCCTTTTTGGCGGTTTTACTCTCGGCCTTACTTCCGTCCCCGGAATTCGCATTTTTCTGATCTCCGGACTTGGTCCCGCAGGCTGTTACGGCAAGCGCCATCACAGCGATCAAACCAAAAGCCATGATCTTTTTCATTCCTCTCATTTTACTCTCCTCTCACTCTCCTCAGTTCCCTTTTGACCTGTCATCTCTCCCGACCGGAATCTCATTCCCTCGTCAGATGAGCGATTGCAATTCTCTTTTCCAAAAGTGAGTCTGAATGCGCTCTTGTCTTATCCAGACAAGGACAGGATAAGAGCAAATTCACTTTAGCATGCTAACACGATAAAGAGGATAACACGGCCGCCAGCTCTTGTAAAGAACTTATTCCAGGGGACAGGCCAGGCCCTATTCAGGGGGGATAAGTCAGACCTTTAGCCAGCAGGCCACTGATGAGATGATGCCTGCCCCTGTTCAAGGGGATGAGTCAGGCCTTATTCAAAGCGATAAATCAAAACGAATTCCAATGGATACGTCAAACCTTGCCCAAATACTGATCCAGAATTTCCTCCATATAAGACCGATACTCCTCACGGACCTCCTCGGGGCCCGCGATCTCAATCTCCGGCCCCAATCCCGTCAACCAGCCAAAGAATTGCGGGCTGACCTCCACCAGAGCCCTGGCCTGGACTCTCCCGTCCTCCAGCTGCCGCATGGCAAGGTCTGTCCCGAACCGGTCGATGAGAACACCGGTCAGACGGGCATTTGCCCGAAGGGTCACCCACTCCTCCTGACCCGCGAACATGGAGAAGGTCCGCTTGGTATAGGTGGACGGGTCCATCTGATTCCAGGCAGCCATCCCCTGGCGGTCACGGGGCTGATCCAGCTCCAGGGCGTCCGTGATCTTATCCACCCGGTAGAAGCGGATCGCGGCCTCCCTCTCTGCGTAGGCGATCAGATAGTAGCGCTCGCTGTCCCAGAGCAGCTCGCAGGGACTGACCCGGTAGAGGGCGCCCCCGTGACGGGCCACCAGCTCCTTGCGGTTGCCCATAAGCTTCCAGTCGCTGTAGTGAAAGCTCATCTGGTGGTTGTGGTCAATACAGGAGAAAATGGTGTCTATCCCATAAAAGCCCGCCTCCCGCTCCGCCTTGACCCGGTCGGAAACCGTCACCTGGCGGTGCAGCTGCAGGGCGTCGTAGCGATTGGTCAGAGTCCCGATCTTGGAGAGCAGGGTCCTGGACTTCTTCTCCGTAATGAAGCGGGAGGCTGCCACGGCATCCGCCAGCATCTTCAGCTCCGGGAGTTCAAAGGTCCGGTCCGCCAGGTAGTAACCCGGGGCCCGATCTCTCGTCCTCTCAATGTCCATGCCGGCGTCCTCCAGCTCGTGAAGGTCTCTGGTGACTGACTTCTTCTCCGCCGGAAAGCCTGCTGCCTCCAGCTTCTCCACAAGGTCTGCGATCGTTAAGCTATGGCTCTCGTTGGTCTCCCGCTCAAGGATCTCTTTGAGCGCAAGGATTTTTCGCTTGTTATTCCTGGTGTTAGCCATATGATCCCCTCCTCTTGCCGGTTCATATCCCCTATATTGTATCGGAGAATGATCTCTTCCGCCCAAAATCTTCCCTGTTTTTGAATCTTCTCGCTTCCCTGTTTTAGATTTTCTCTCCCTGCCCTCTTTTCCCACTCTCCTCGCTCTGCTCTGACCATCTCCTTTTGCTGCCTTTGGGAATCTGTTTTCGCTTTTTTCTATCTTGTCCCCTCCTGCCCTCCTGACATACTTTCCCGTTTTATCTTGCGCTTGGGGCAAAACAGAACTACAATGAGATCAATTCAATCAGGTCGTACCGGGAGAAAAAGAGCAGGGTATGAATGAGGCGGCGCTGTCCGTCTTGTTCTCCCTGCTCTTTTTGTGTTCCCAGTGTCTGCGGAAGTACTGTCTTTTCTTCAGCTGTAGGTCACAGTGACTCAGTCTCCGGCGCGATCGCTTACAAGGGAGGTTTTCAAATGTATGATGTAGCAATCATCGGCGCGGGAGTCACCGGTTGCGCTATCGCCAGGGAACTGGCCAAATACAGGCTCTCCACCTGCGTTATCGAGCGGGAAGAAGATGTCTGCTGCGGTACGTCCAAGGCAAATTCCGCTATCATCCACGCCGGCTACGACGCCCATCCGGGCAGTCTCAAAGCCAAGCTCAATGTGGAGGGCAACCGGCTGATGGACGGCCTGGCCCAGGACCTGGACATTCCCTTTCGCCGCAACGGCTCCCTCGTCGTTATGACGCGGGATAATGATCCTGACGTCCTGCACAGACTCTACGAGCAGGGCCAGGCCAACGGGGTTCCCGGACTTCGCATCTTAGACCAGGAGGAAGCGCGCCAGATGGAGCCCAAGCTGTCAGAGGATGTGATCGCTGCTCTCTACGCCCCGACCGGCGGGATCATCTGCCCCTTTGAGCTGACTATGGGACTCGCGGAAAATGCCTCCGCCAACGGCGTGGATTTCTTCTTCAACGCGCCGGTAGCTTCGGTGGAAAGGGTCTCTTTCCCTTCTTCCTCACAGAGCAGCCAAAATGAAAACCATATTGCCGCCCCCTTCTTCCTTATCAAAGGCAAGGCTCCCTCTCTTCGCTTTGAGCCCTCTGGCAGCGCGAATTCCAGCAATTCTCAGACCGCATCTGATCCCGACCTTCGTCTGGATTCCGATGGCAGCTTCTCGATCCATGCCAGGCTTCTGGTCAATGCCGCCGGTCTCTACGCCGACCTCATCAACAACCAGCTCTCCTCCCGCAGGCTGCATATCGTCCCCCGCCGGGGCCAGTATCAGCTTTTAGACAAGAGCGCGGGAGGGCACGTGGATAAGACCATCTTTCAGGCCCCTTCTAAAATGGGCAAGGGAGTCCTGGTTGCCCCGACGGTCCACGGCAATCTCCTGGTCGGCCCCACGGCGGAGGATATCGACAACAAAGAGGGCGTAAATACCACCGGGGAAGGTCTGTCTTATCTGGCTGAAACAGCTTCCAGATCCGTGGCCGAAATTCCCTTCCGCGAGGTGATCACCTCCTTCGCCGGTCTTCGCGCCCACGAGGATGGCGGCGACTTCGTCTTGGGCCCCTGTGAGGATGTCCCCGGTCTCTACAATGCCTCCGGCATTGAGTCCCCGGGGCTCTCCTCCGCTCCCGCCATCGGCCGCATGATCGCGGACCAGATCGCAGAGGCTTGCAAGGCACAGATAAAATCCGACTTTTGTCCTGTCCGCCGCAGAGTTACTGATATGGGACAGATGGATCTGGCCGACCGCAATATGAAGATAGCGGAAAATCCCGCCTACGGGAGGATCATCTGCCGCTGTGAGTCTGTCAGCGAGGGCCAGATCCTGGAGGCGATCCACAGGCCTTTAGGCGCCAGATCACTGGATGCCGTCAAGCGTCGCACCAGGGCCGGTATGGGCCGCTGCCAGGCGGGCTTCTGCTCGCCCAAGGTCATGGAAATTCTGGAGCGGGAGCTGGCTTTGGCTCCGGACCGGGTGACCAAGCACGGTCCCGGCTCCGAGATTGTCTGCGGCGAGAATAAGAAGATTTAAGGGGGGTATTGAAATGTTATCTTACGATTTGGTTATCATCGGTGCCGGCCCAGCCGGCCTCTCCGCCGCTGTCTCCGCCTACGACGCTGGAATCAGAAGCATCCTGGTCATCGAGCGCGACGACCGCCTGGGCGGCATCTTAAATCAGTGCATCCACAACGGCTTCGGCCTGCATATGTTCAAGGAGGAGCTGACCGGGCCCGAGTACGCCCAGCGCTTCATTGACCAGGTGGCAAAACGGGGCATCGAGTGCAGACAGGGCACCATGGTTATGGATATCTCCCCGGACAAGGTCGTCACCGCTATGAACCCTGCAGACGGCATGTTCCAGATTCAGGCCAGGGCTGTCATTCTCGCCATGGGCTGCCGTGAGCGAAGCCGCGGCGCCCTCAATATTCCGGGCTATCGGCCCGCCGGCATTTTTTCTGCCGGGACGGCCCAGCGGCTTGTCAATATGGAGGGGCAGATGCCCGGCCGCAAGGTGGTGATCCTTGGTTCCGGAGATATCGGCCTGATCATGGCCCGCCGCATGACCTTAGAGGGGGCGAAGGTTCAGGTCGTCGCTGAGCTCATGCCTTATTCCGGCGGTCTCAAGCGCAATATTGTTCAGTGTCTCAATGACTTCGACATTCCCCTCAAGCTGAGCCACACCGTGGTTGACATCGAGGGAAGGGACCGGGTGCAGGCGGTCACGATCGCCCAGGTTGACGAGAAGGCCCGCCCTATCCCGGGCACCAAGGAGCGCTACGAGTGCGACACCCTCCTTCTCTCCTGCGGGCTGATCCCCGAGAATGAGCTGTCCAAGTCCTCCGGCGTCACCCTCTCCCCCGTCACCAGAGGGCCCGTCGTCAACGACGCTTTGGAGACCAATGTCCCCGGCATCTTCGCCGCCGGCAATGTCCTCCACGTCCATGATCTGGCGGACTATGCCTCCCAGGAAGCCGCGGACGCGGGACGCCATGCGGCGGAATACATTCTCTCCCTTGATGCAGGCAATATAGACAGGCAAGCCGTCTCCGACCGGGCAGAGGCTCCCGCCTCTTCTTCTGCCTGCGGTCCGAAAGCCCATCCCCTGGCATCAGAGACTTCCCCTTCACCGGAGATGATCCCCGTCTTGGCGACAGACGGCGTCCGCTACACCGTCCCCCAGTTCATCCGCCCCGCTTCCATGGCGGACCTGCTGACCCTCCGCTTCCGCGTCGGCGCCGAGTTCAAGGACAGAGCCATTGCCCTCTACTTCAATGACCAGAAAATCTCCTCCCGCAAAAAGCGGGTCATGGCCCCCGGAGAGATGGAGGAAATCAAGCTGAAGAAGAGCCAGCTGGCTGACTTTCCCGACCTCAAGTCCATCCGGCTGGCCATTGAGTAACCCCAGTGTAAATAAAAGACAAATTTTCCCGCCATAAATCAACCAGGCTCTCTGCCACGGGAAAGGAGAAACCATGATCGAAGAAAAGCACTTAACCTGTATCAACTGCCCTCTGGGCTGTCAGCTGACCGTTTCCTTAGAGGACGGCCGGGTCACTTCCGTATCCGGCAACACCTGCCCCCGCGGCGACGACTACGGACGCAAGGAGGTGACCCATCCCACCCGCATTGTCTGCTCCTCCGTCAGGGTGACGGGCGGCGATATGGATATGGTCTCCGTCAAGACAGCCAACGATGTTCCCAAGGAGAAGATTTTCGACATCTGCCGGGCCATGAGAGATGTTCAGGTGGCCGCCCCGGTTCACATCGGAGACGTCATCCTCCCCGATGTCTGCGGCACCGGCGTCAATCTGGTGGCTACCAGGGAGATTAACCTCTCCTCCGGGAATCGATAAAATATATACGCGCACCTGCTGCCGACTGACAAAAAAGAGACTGTGAGAAAATGGACAGATCCTTTCTTCACAGTCTCTTTTCGTATCATTTCTTTATCTGACTTCTGACCTGCAAGGGAGCATGCCTGGGAAAATATGTTCCCCCTGCGTCCTCATTCATCCCACTGAGCTTCTCTATACGGGCATATAGGGGTTCGAGAGCCATTTCGCACGTATCAGTACTCCTGCACCTTCTCCTCGCCTCTCATGACACGCAAGGCGCCCTGTGCCAGAGCCAGCATCTCCTCTTCGCCCGGATAGGCGGTGACAGGAGCGATCCAGCCGACGCGATCGCGGATAGCCTCAATGACCTTGGGCTGATAGGCGATGCCTCCCGTCACCAGGATCTGGTCTACACGCCCCTTGACGACAGAGGCATTGGCGGCAATGTTCTTGCAGAGCTGATAGATAAAGGCATCCATGACCGTCTTGGCATAGTCATCCCCATTCTCTATTCTCTGGAAGATCTCACGGGCATCATTGGTGCCCAGATAAGCGTTGAATCCGCCGCCGCCGATGATCTTCTTTGTCACCTCCTGCTGACTGTACTTGCCGCAGAAGCAGAGCTTGATCAGAGAGAGTGGAGGCAGGCCATTGGCTCGCTCCGGAGAGAAGCATCCGTCGCCATTGAAAGCGCCGTAGACATCTACAATCCTTCCGTGGTCATGAATTCCGCAGGAGACACCCCCGCCCAGGTGGCAGACGATCAGATTCAGGTCCTCATACTTCTTCCCCTGCTCCTTGGCATACCTGCGGGCGACAGCCTTCTGATTCAAGGGGTGGAAAATGGAGACTCTGGGGCACTCCGGCACGCCGGAGAGTCTGGCAATATCCGTCAGTTCATCGACAACAACCGGATCGACAATATAGGAGGGAACTCCGATCTCATCCCCGATCTCCCTTGCGATCGCCCCTCCCAGATTGGAGGCGTGCTCCCCCTGTACGCCGATCTTGAGATCCGCCAGCAGCGCATCCGTCACGGCGTAGGTCCCTCCCGGAATGGGCTTTAAGAGACCGCCGCGGCCAACGACCACATCGAAGGAGTGGATATCCACCTTCTTCTCGGAAAGGAAATCCAGGATCATCTTCTTGCGGAAGTCCTTCTGGTCAAAAATGTGCTCGAAGCCTGCCAGCTCCTGGGTGGAGTGGCGCAGGGTCTCATCAAAAACCAGGGTTTCGTCCTCAAAGACAGCCAGCTTGGTTGATGTGGAACCCGGGTTGATGATTAAACTTTTGATTGCCATGGTTATTTACCCCCTCATGATATTGTGTTTTCTCTTGCCTTTGTCAGGCGTGAAAAGATCTCTGCCTTTGCGCTCGCTTAGCTCAGCAAATCCATCTCCTGGCGAACAGACTCCCATTCCGAAGTCCCTTTGTCAGAGTGTACCCTCTCTCTTCATCTGCTCAGCCACAACCGCCGCCAGAGCAATCGAGTTGACCTTGGTCTCGAAGGTATCCGACCGGCTGGTCAGGATAACAGGAACCTTGGTCCCGGTCAGGATACAGCCGTTCTTCATGCCGTCAATGCGGACAACCGCCTTATAGCAGAGATTGCCGGCATGGATATCGGGGAAGAGAAGAATATCCGCATCTCCCTGAATCTTGCGGTTCGTCGCCCCCTTGTGCCTGGCCGCCTCGGGATCAATTGCCAGGTCAAGAGAGAGGGGGCCGTCCACGATACAGCCTGTGATCTTGCCCTCATCATTCATCCTGGTCAGCTCAGCAGCCTCCACCGTGACAGGCATCTTGGGATTGACTACCTCGACCGCGGCCAGTACTGCCACCTTGGGAACCTCAATGCCGCAGGCCCGGCAGACGGGAACGGTATTATTGATGATATGAACCTTGTCCTCCAGGGTCGGATAGGTCATAAAGGCCACGTCCGTCAGAAAGAGCAGCTGGTCTGCAAAGGGGAGATCAAAGACGCAGACATGAGAGAGGGGCTTGCCGGTCCGAAGTCCCACCTCCTTATCCAGCACAGAGCGAAGGAAGTCCTTGGAATCGATCAGTCCCTTCATGTACATGTCGACCTTGCCGTCATGGGCCAGCTGAACTGCCCTCCTGCAGGCCTGAATGGGGTCTTTTTCATCAATAACCTCAAATCCGGCCGGATCCATGCCGAGTTTTTCGGCGATGGCGCGGATCTTCTCCTCATCCCCAACCAAAACCGCATTGGCAATACCGCGCTTTTTGGCCTCATGGACAGCCTCCAGAACAGCGTCATCCTGGGCATTGGCCACAGCGACCGTCTTGGTCTCAAATTCTTTGACCTTAGAGACGATATCTTCGAAATTCTTCTTCACTTTACCACCCTTCTTTCTGTCGAAACCTGCGGCTTGCGGATCATTTCCCGATCCGCACTCGTATGTTAAAACCTTAACCCTCTTAGGGTAAAAAGACAAGATCTCTCCGCCTGAAATCACGCCGGGACTCGTCTGCGCTCAGTCCAAGACTCCCCTGAAATCGTATCCGGGCTTTTTACAACCAGGCCAAAGCCTTTCTGAAATCACAAGAAGCGCCCGGGATACTCCGTCTCCACGAATCTGCGCAGCACCGGCAGAGACCGCCGGACCTTGTCCGTATCCAGGCAATAGGCCATACGAAAATAACCGGGCAGACCAAAATGATCCGAGGGCACCAGGATCAGGTCATACTTCTTCGCCCTGTTGCAGAAGGCAATCGCATCCTCCTCCAGACACTTGGGGAAAATATAGAAGCTGCCGCCGGGTCGGGTCACCGTAAATCCTAAATCAATCAGGGTATCATAGAGCAAATTCATATTGGTCTCATAGACCGACAGGTCGCTGGTCTGGTCGATACAGTCCGCAATCCCATACTGAGCCGTGGACGCGGGACAGTTGTGCCCGATCCCGCGGCTGATCTGTCCGAAGATGAGCGCCAGATCATCCGCCTCTGTCGCCTTTGGATGAACCGCCACATATCCGATCCGCTCCCCGGGTACAGACAGGGACTTGGAAAAGGAATAGCAGGTCAGCGTATTGCTGTAGAAGGCGGCCGGATAGGGCGTTTTCTTCCCGTCGAAGACGATCTCCCGGTAGGGCTCGTCGGAAATCAGGAAAATATCATGTCCGTATTCCTCCTCCTTTTGGCGCAGGATTTCCGCGATTTGCCCAAGCGTCTCTTCTGACCAGAGCGCACCCGAGGGATTATTGGGCGTATTAATCAATACCGCCTGCACATCAGGCGTCAGCATTTGCAGGAAGGCGTCTGTGTCGGCCTGAAAATTCTCCCTCCTGGCGGGAACGATCTCCAGTCTGGCCCCCGCCCCCTCCACGTAGGGCACATACTCGGGAAAGAAGGGGGCAAAGGTCAGTACGGTGTCTCCCGGACTGGTCACGGCGCGCACCGCATGGGCAATGGCTCCGGCCGCCCCGGATGTCATGAAAATATGCCTGGTCTCGTAGGGAATGCCAAAGCGTCTTCGCAGACTGTCCGCCACAATTCCCCGCACCTGCGTATTGCCCAGGGAGGGGGAATAGCCGTGCAGATCCATCGAGCTCATGGTCTGATAGCGGTGGATCACAGACTGATTGTACTCTGCCGGAACCTCCACGCTGGGATTTCCCAGGGAGAAATCGAAGACATTCTCGTAGCCGATCTCCCGGCCTCTCGCCGTGGCATACTCGGCTAATTCCCTGATGACAGATTTTGCAGCCAGCATGGACTGATAGCGCTGATTAATCATAGAGGCCTCCTTGATCCCTTCTGCCAGATACAAGAACTCACGGGAGTCGGGCGCATCCTGCTCAGCCATTGCCGGTCGAAGGCAAGCGACGACACACTCCATCTGACATCTCTTTTACATGTTACACCTAATCTCTCTTTCGCGCTCCTGTCTTCCGTCTCCTCCCTGCAGAATCTTCTGGACAGAGTCTGATACATGCAAGAATATTCCGCTCTCCCTCACAGGATTTCGCAGGCACTCCATCGTTATGAATACAGCAGCTGCCGACCCTGTGATCTCGTGGTATAGTTACAACATAACTTTCTTCCCTGTGCTTGTTCTGAACTGGTCCTGGGATGATCCTGTACCGGTTCGGACCTGTTTCCCATAATAAAAAAATCCTGTGAGGTCCTCTATGTCTGTATCCCCTGTCCAAACCCCCACTCCGGAAACGGTTGAGTCCCTGCTTCTCCCTCCCGCCTTTATCGAGCGCATGAAAGAGCAAATGGGCTCTGACTTTGACGCCTTCATGAAGAGCTATCAGAGACAGGATCGCTATCACGGCCTGCGCCTGAATCCTCTGGCAATCTCTGCTTTTTGGCCTGTGCAGGGGGAAACTCCTCCCACAGACATTTCCCATCTCTCCGACAGCCAGCCTGCCCGTCATCCTTCCTCCGTCAAGGCCCTCCTCGCCTCTGTCATTTCTGACCTCTCTGACCCCATCCCCTGGGCAAAAGACGCCTACTACTACGGCGAGGAAGACCGGCCCGGAAAGCACCCCTATCACGAGGCAGGCCTCTACTATATCCAGGAGCCCTCTGCCATGGCACCCGCTGTCTATCTGGACGCCAGGCCCGGCGAATATGTCCTTGATCTCTGCGCGGCTCCCGGCGGCAAGAGCAGCCAGATTGCCGCTTGTATGCAGGGGCAGGGCCTTCTGATCTCCAATGAGATTGTCCCCAACCGGGCAGCCGTTCTCTCTGAGAATATGGAGCGCCTGGGTGTGGTCAATGCCATCGTGACGAATGAAGATCCCGACGGCCTGGCGGATCACTTCCCCCTTTTCTTTGACAAGATCATGGTCGACGCTCCCTGCTCCGGCGAGGGGATGTTCCGCAAAAATGCCATCGCTCTCTTAGAGTGGTCCCCGGAGAATGTGCAGGTCTGTGCAGATCGAGACGATCTGATCCTGGATGCCGCCGACCGCATGTTAAAAGAGGGTGGCCGCCTGGTCTTCTCTACCTGCACCTTCGCGCCGGCCGAGGATGAGGGAAGCATCGAGCGTTTCCTGGACCGTCACCCCAACTACCAGATTGAGCGCGTTCCTCTCTATCCGGGCATGACCCCGGCTGATCTGGAGGGAACCATCCGCCTCTGGCCCCATAAACTGCGGGGCGAGGGACACTATATCGCAGTCCTCTGCAAGAAAACGTCGGACAGAGCCTTGTCCGCGGCAGGTTCCTCCTCCCTTCGCGCCGTCTCAGCCAAGCGTGAGAGCGCAGTAAGGGGAAGTGATTTCGACTTTCTCTCCAGGTCTCTGAGAGAAATTGTCAAGAGCGAGACCGCCGATTGGATCCTTGGTGACGGCGAGCTTCTCCGATTCAGAGACGACTTCTATCGCATTCCCCGGGGCCTTCCCACGCTGAGAGGGCTGAAGCTCACGCGGGCCGGTCTTCATCTGGGCACCGTGAAGAAGAATCGCTTTGAGCCTTCTCACGCCCTCTCGCACGCTCTTGAGCCCGATCAGGCGCTGCGGATCGCAAATCTGTCAGCTGGCAATGTCGGCCAGGGCTCCAATGAAAGAGCTCTTTTCGGCGCAGATCAGATTCGACAGTTCATCGGGGATAGGAAACAGAAGATTCCGGCAGTCATCACAGATGTTCCTGGATTCTCCGCCAGGCGCTGGATTGCCGGAGAGACCTTCCGCATGGAGGGGGATAAGGGCTGGTACCTGATCACCGTCGATGGAATCCACCTGGGCTGGGGTAAGCTGGCCGGGGGATCTATGAAGAATCACTATCCCAAGGGACTTCGGCGAAATCTGTAATTACCGGATTTCCGTACCCGTAGAGCGCCCGCTATTCCTGTGCAGCTCTCAGAGGATCCAAACGCCGCACTCCTTCATGTAGTCTAAGATCGCGTCCGCCACCTGAGCCTTGGTCATAAGGGGCAGTTCCCTCTGTCCCCTGTGGTCGATCAGAGTCACCACATTGGTGTCGGTGCCAAAGCCGGCCCCGGCGGTTCGCAGGCTGTTGGCCACGATCAGATCGGCGTGCTTGCTCTCCAGCTTGCTCTTGGCGTTCTCCAGCAGATCTCTGGTCTCCATGGCAAATCCGCAGAGGAACTGTCCCTCCCTCTTGTGCTCTCCCAGGTATCTTAAGATGTCCTGAGTCCGCTCCAGCTCAATTGTAGCGCCGCCCTCCTGCTTCTTGATTTTCTCATTTTCAACCTTGATCGGACGGTAATCCGCCACTGCCGCCGCCTTGACAATCGCGTCCATCTTAGGGGCCAGGCGGATGACCTCCTCGGCCATTTGCTCTGCTGAAATGACAGAGATCAGATTGACAAATGGCGGCGGAGCGATCTCTACCGGCCCGGAGACCAGGGTCACCTGCGCCCCCCGCAGCATGGCCGCCCTGGCGACGGCATAGCCCATCTTGCCGGTGGAGTGGTTGGAGATGAAGCGAACAGGATCAATGGCCTCCCTGGTCGGACCGGCGGTCACCAGAATCTTCTTGCCGACCAGATCATGTCTGGCCCCAATCTCCTGTTGGATGTAGTCGAAGAGGAGGTCTGGCTCAGGCATTTTCCCGGCGCCGACATCCCCGCAGGCCAGGTAACCTTCAGCGGGACGAATCACCCGGTATCCATAACTCTCCAGCTTCTTCAGGTTGTCCTGAACAATCGGGTTTAAATACATGTGGGTGTTCATGGCGGGGGCGATCAGTCTGGGAGCCTGGGTCGCCATGATGGTCGTTGTCAGCATATCGTCCGCGATTCCGCCGGCAATTTTCCCGATGATATCCGCGGAAGCGGGGGCCACTAAAAAGAGATCCGCCTTTTTGGCCAGAGCCACATGCTCCACATGGAACTGAAAATTCCGGTCAAAGGTATCAATCAGGCATTTGTTGGAGGTGAGCGTCTCAAAGCTGATGGGATTGATAAAATTGGTCGCATTCCTCGTCATAATGACATGGACGTCCGCCTTCTGCTTGACCAGCATACTGGCCAGACCCGCGATCTTATAGGCGGCAATGGAGCCGCTGACTCCTAATACGACTGTCTTCCCCTCTAACATAAGGCTCTCTCCTTTGCGTCAGCTTTTATCTCTGCCCGAAAATCAGTGCTTTTCGAGGAAAATCTTCCTGGTGATGAAATTGTAGACCATGACAATGGCGGTGGTGCCCAGCTTGGCGATGGCATTGGCCCAACCGATGGCAAGCCAGGAGGACAGCCAGGCCCAGTGATGGTAAATGCCGTCAATACTGATAAAAAGTACAAGCTCATTGACCCCAGGCCAACGCCATTATTCTAACATATTTCCCAAAATCACTCCTGTCGCGATTCCCTCTGTCCGAACAGGCATTAATTCATAAGCCTCTGTTTCCCGGGCGATAGAACATATCAGCACCTCATGGAGCGGCTGAATCGGCGCAAGTACAGAAATGGGGCGGGTTCCCGCAGGATCCCGCCCGACATTTTGCATAGTACCTGTCTCAGCTTCAATTTGACACAGAGCTTTGCTGCACCATTAATTTTGCCACCGTACCTTATCACGCCCTTGATTTAACACAAAGCCCTTGCGGCACCGTGAATTTCAACACATTGCCTTTTCACGCCTTTGATTTGATCCGAAAGCCGGTTGTGCTTCTGCTTCTATGTCTGCTTCCGAATTCCTCTACTCATAGCCGAAGAACTCGTCCGTTTTCATGTTGCCTCCGCTGACGCCGGCCTCTGTCAGACTCTTCTTAAAGGCCTGATTCATACCGGGGGACCCGGCGATCAGATATTCAGCCTCATTTCCATGGCTGACAGCGTAATTCCTTGCTTTCTCTGCGAATACATTGGAGTCAGTCAGAAGCTGCAGCTTGACATTCGGCATCTTCCCCTCAATCTGCTTCCAGAAGTCACCATACGCAAACTCCCCCCGATTGTCCGCATAGAGCAATTGTATCTTATGCGTGGGCACATTATTACTGCTGTAATGGCGCAGAAGCGAGCGGATGGGCGTCACGCCGATCCCCCCGGCGATCAAGAGGCTCCGCTCCTTTCCCTCCATATCAATATCCATCTCTCCTAAAGGCGCGGACACAAGCATCGTGTCCCCGGCCTCCAGCTGCCTGAGCAGGATATCTTTGAACCAGCTGTGCTGGTCCGCAATCCGTGTAGAGAACATGAGGAAATGATCCTCCATAGCTGAGGCAATTGTAAAGACCCGATCCTCCTTCTCTCCCTCCGGAGCCACATAGTCCTGCAGCTGCCAGATCGCATACTGTCCGGCCCTCCAGGTATAGCCCTCAGGGATCTCCATCTGAATGCTGTAGATGTCACTCGTCTCCTTGACGATTTTCGTTACCTTTGCCTGTCTGAATTCCATACTGTACCAGTTCTCCTTCCCCATACAGTCTCCCTGGATAACAAGCATCTTTTTCCCTCTAAGAGTAACACAGAAAGGAGAAAATGCCTAGTTGTCAGACACTTTCTCCCCTGCATTCACGGCTCTCCGCCATGAATATACACAGCCCGTCTCCAAAAAAGTTGCGGAACCTTCCTGAAAACAAACGAAATCTCCGCCCCGCGTTCAAATACGCTCAGACTGCCTTCCCGATGGCCAGGCAAATGGCCGCAATGACAGCAAGACCCGCCTGCATGGGAAAAATCCTGGGACTGGAGCTGATGGCTCCATAGGCGGCGACCACAATGATATTGGCCAGAAAGAGCGCAACGACCAGCGGCGAGTGGAAGACGAAAGCTCCCAGAATCAGCATCAGCGCAATGACTAAATTGTAGACTCCCTGATTCTTAAAGAGCAGGTCGACCGAGGGGCGCTTCAGTTCCCCCTCTTCCATGCCAAAGACAGACGCCGTCCTGGCGGACGAGGTTCTTACGCTCTCCAGATAGAAAATAAAGCAAAATTCCAGGGCCACAAGAAGCACCAGAATATCCGTGAGCAGTTTCATCATTTCTCCTTTTCTCTTGAACGATTCGCGATCTGACCTTTCTGTGATCTGTTTCCGCAATCGATTGCCACAATCGATTGCCACGGTCCGGGAAGGCTTAGCGCCCTTCCTCGTTTGTATGTCTTCCCCCGTCGACGGGAGAGCATGTTACGACCAAGTCTCCCTCCAGGGTCAACTCAATCGTAGAATAACTTCCTTCCCCGCCCAGGTCATTTTCCCTGTTCACAATGTATTTGCCATTGTGGATCACCTTAAAGGAGGAATACTTGGGATCATAATACTTAAAAATCGCAATCCGTGTCCCGATGGGCAGTCTGGCGCCGGAGGAAATCTTCTTCACATTGTTCGGGTTCAGATCATGCGATTCCTTGTCATCATCTGTCACAACTCCGACAAAGACGCTGCCGCTCTCATCCTCTATGGTCACTGTCGCGTATTTTTCCTCCGGATTGTCATTCGGTTTCTGGTCAGACGACTGGTCTTTCTTCCCGGTGTCCGGCTTGGTCTGACCGCCCGACTGATCCTGCTTTTTAGGATCGGGCCTGGTCTGGCTTCCCGACTGACTCTTCCTGTCGGCTCTGGATTTTGCCTTCTCTTCCGATGAGGACTTCTCTTCACTGACGCGTGCCTGGGCCTCCTTCTGCTCGGCCTCCTGCTCGGCTTCCTGCTCCGCCTTCACCTCCTCGTCACTTGCAATATCCAGCTGGAAGAAGATATCTCCATCAATGTTCAGATCATCCACAAAAGCGGCTCGCCCCTTAAGGATCACCTTTGTCGCGGCTATGCGGTCTCCGATTTTGATCTGCGCCTTCAGATCCCTGTCTTTTGCCGCAATGGAAACGCTTCTCTGGCCGAAGGCAATATCCTGACCATCACTCCACTCCTGCCCGTCGCTGGTCACAAGAGCCAGGCTGCTGTCATTGATATGTACCGTCGCAATTCCCTGCTGGTTCTTGAGATTGATCTCTTTGGTCTCAACCTCCAGGTCGCCGTCTAAGATCAAGTCAAAGAACTTGACCTTCTTCTCATCCTCCAGGCGGGGAAAATCGTCATCCGCGAAGATCTCCCCCTTGTGCCGGATGGTCAGATGTACGTCACTGGCCAGATTGTACACATAGATGGCAACATGACTGCCCAGAGGCTGCTGGCTTCCATCCGTATACTCCGCCAGATTGTCCGAATCCGGATCATAGACGCGCAGGCCATTTACCTTGCCGTCCTTATCGGCACTGGCCGCATTATTGTGAATCGTCACTGTCGCCGTCTGCGCGGTTCTCCGATCCTGCGGCAACGGCGGCGGCATAGGGATGGAATGCTTACTTATCCCCCATCCGATCACAGCTGCCAGAACTCCCACGACTAACACGGCAATCAGGTCGAAAGCGAGATTTTGGAATAATCTTCTCATCTTCTTTCTTCCTTTTTCATCTCTCCCGCCTCAACTCCCTGACGCGGACAACGTCCTCTTTACTCCTTTATCCCTGCAATCACATCTTCAATGGAGCAGGATCTCTCTCTCGCAATTCTCGCCAGGTCGTCATACTCGTACTTGGCGCGGTTGACCCCATAACCTGAGGCAAGCTTTTTCCGGATCGGTCCCAAATCCGTATCCACCGTCTCGATCCGACGGTCCAGGATATAGCGCTGCCGAATGCTCTCCCGGATCCCCAGAGTCGTCGTATACTTAAAAATACTCTCGACAAGGGCCTGTCTCTGCTCCTCCTGACAGAGCACGACAAGCACCACTCCGGGCCTGGATTTCTTCATTGTGGCCGGGACCATATATACTTCCGCGGCGCCAGCCGCATAGAGACGGTCCATGGCAAAGCCCAGTCGCTCCGCTGTCATATCATCCAGATTGCAGGTCAGCTCGCAAATGCGGTCTCCCTCCCGGTCTGTCTCACCTAAGAAAGCGCGAACGGCATTGAGACTTGTGTATTTCTTGCCTCCGATCCCATAACCGATCTCAGACAGGCGCATGGCAGGCATCGGACCGAAGTCTTGGACAAAATGACGAATGATCGCGGCCCCTGTCGGTGTGCAGAGCTCTCCCTCGATCTGGCCCGCGTAGACAGGCAGACCGCGCAAAAGCAGAGCCGTGGCCGGGGCAGGCACCGGAAGCAGACCGTGGGCGGCTCGAACCTGGCCATAACCCACCCTGACAGGGGAGGCTGTCACCCGATCCGCCGCCAGCATATCCATCAGCAGACAGGCGGAGGTCACATCGACAATCGCATCGAGAGACCCTACCTCGTGGAAATGAATCTCCTCGACAGGCATGCCGTGCACCGCCGATTCCGCTTTGGCAATCTCCCCATATATCGCCAGAATATGGCTCTTTACCTCTTCCGAGATATCAAAGCCCGCAACAATATGATGGATTTCTCCTATTCCATGGTGCGTGTGGCTGTGCTCTGATTCATGGGTTCTATGCTCTAACAGACGCTCACCCTTCCGGTCGGTCTCCGGCTGACAATCCTCATGCTGATCCGTTCCCTGTGCCAGCTGATGACCCTCATGCTGGTCAGTCTCCGGGTCTGGCTGACATTTCTCCTGCGAATCGGCCGCCTGCGCCTCCTGATCTTTCTCATGCAAGTCCTGTCCGACCTCTTCCTGACCATGTACAAGGACTCGCATATGTACTCCGCAGATCCCCGAGCTGCTGACTGTCTCGGCGCTGACCCGGACGCCGTCCAAACCCAGGCTGTTGACTGTCTTCAGATACTCCTGCTTTTGATCCTCATTTAAAAGATCAAAAAGAGCCGCCGAAAACATATCTCCGGCAATTCCCATTCCCAGATCTAAATAGAGTGCGCGCATGCGTCCTGCCTTCTGTCCCCGTTCACTGATACTCCCGTTCTCTACCCTAGCATATTTTCAAGGTACATTCCAGCGCCAACAACACGCATTAACATGCAAAAGCACATGAAAAGGCTCTGGCTGTCTTCAGGCAAGCTCCAGAATCAGCGCCTGATAGGGGGCCAGGCTGATCTCTGTTCCCTCACCCCCCTGACCAGGCCGGATCTGACCGGGATCAGAATTAACATTGGACAGGATTACCTTCTTAACCTGATCTGAGATCCTGACCTTCTTTTCATTCATTGAGAAATTGCCGAGAACCAGAAGCTTCTTGTCTCCCCTCCGGTAAAAGGACATGAAACGGGGCTCCTCCGGCATAAAGGGATCGAAGTCGCCGTGGACAATGCTGTCGCCATAGACTGGATCCGAGCGAAGAGCGGTCAGCCTGCGGTAATAGTTGAGAACAGAATCCGGATCTTTCTCCTGGGCAGCCACATTAATCTTCTTATAATTGGGATTGACCGCCAGCCAGGGCTTACCGGAAGTAAAACCGGCCTGGGGCGCGTCGGACCACTGAACCGGTGTCCTGGCATTGTCTCTGCTCATGCGGTTGACCACCGCCATGGCCTCATCCTGACTCAAACCGGCCTCGCGAGCAACCCTGTACTCATCCCTGGCTGAGATATCACTGATCTGATCGGGCGTATCCACATGGGTGTTCTCCATCCCGATCTCCTGCCCTTGATAGATAAAAGGCAGTCCTCTTAGCATCAGCTGCATGGTTCCCAGGAACTTCTTACTCCTGTCAGAGAGCTCTTCCGCAGGAATATAGCGGCTGACGCCTCTCGGCTCATCGTGATTTTCAATGATGGTAGAGATAAATCCCCGTTTTCCGATTATCTTCTGCGTCTGATAGCAGGCGTCCCGATACTGGTCCGGCCCGACGGGCTTCCCGTCATACCAGCCCTTATCAGATCTTCCGACGCAATTAGCCTGAAAATCAAACATGCTTGAGAAATATCCATCCTCTGACCCGATCAGTACAGAGGCCTGCTCTGGCCTCTCATCAAAAACCTCAGCGACAGCAAAGGCATCGTGGGGAACAAAGCAGCGATCCCTCATTTCTCTGAAGAAGTCCCCGATCCCCCTGGCCTCCTGAATCATCTGCGCGCAGGAGGAGAGACCGTCCTCCCGGTCGACTGGATAATCGTGCCCCGCCAAGGGAAAGACCTTCTTGATATTCATGATGGCGTCGATGCGAAAACCGGCAATTCCCCGGTCCAGCCACCAGTTGATCATCTTGTAGATCTCCTCGCGCAGTCTGGGGTTCTCCCAGTTGAGATCCGGCTGCTTCTTATGGAAGAGGTGCAGATAGTACTTATTTGTTCCGGGGATGGGCTCCCAGACGGAGCCCCCGAAATAGGATCGCCAGTTATTGGGCGCGTGCCCGTCAACCCCCTCTTCGATGTAGAAGTACTTGCCATAAGGACCCTCCGGATCGGCCAGGGCCGCCTGAAACCACTCGTGCTCATCCGAGCAGTGGTTGACCACCAGGTCTAAGATGACAGAGATTCCCCGCTTCTTCCCCTCCTCTACCAGGGTAAAGAGGTCCTCATTGCTGCCAAATCTGGGATCAATCCGGTAGTAGTCCGCGATATCATAGCCCTCATCCGCCAGGGGAGAGAGGAAGCAGGGGGAGAGCCAGAGGATTCCCACATGCAGCTTCTTAAGATAGTCAAGCTTGGAGATGATCCCCCGAATATCGCCGATTCCATTTCCTGTCGTGTCCAAAAAGGACTTGGGGTAGATCTGGTAGGCAATCTTACCCTGCCACCATGTTTTTTTCATTCTTTTCACCTCACGCAAAGAGACCTTCTCTGCTAAAAACCATTTGTCAAAAGCTCATTCCCCGGAGAATCCGCGCATCGGACTCCCCCGGCGCACTGCCCCTCTTATACCTCAAGGACATAGGCCTCATAGGGCGCCAGCTTCCCGTCATGGATATCGTGCTCAGATATATTCTGAATCAGGACTCTGCCCTTCGCGAAATCCGACGGAATTTCGTACTCCCTCTCGTGTCCGGACAGATTCGCCACGACAAGCATTCTCCTCTGATCCAGCTCTCTGCGATAGACAAAGAGGTCCGGATCCTCCGCCAAAAGCAGCTGATAGTGCCCGTAGACAATCAGGTCTGAGCTGTGCCGAAGGGCTATCAGCTTCTGATAGTAGTGGAAGACGGAGTCCTTTCGGTCCATCTGCTCTTCGGCATTGACCCTGACATAATTGGGATTGACGTCGATCCAGGGCCTGCCGGAGGTAAAACCGGCCTGGGGAGCATCGGACCACTGCATCGGTGTCCGGGCATTATCCCTGCTCTTGTGAGCGATCTTTGGAAGCAGGTCAGCCGGGTCCATTCCTGCCTTCTCAGTCAGTTCATGGTAAGCGTTGATGGACTCCAGGTCGCGGAACTGGTCTACGGAAGTAAATCCCACATTGGTCATTCCCAGCTCTTCCCCCTGATAGACATAGGGTGTCCCCTGCATCATGTGCAGCACCGTCGCGATGGCCTTGGCACTTCTCTCCCGATACTGGTCTGAGTCGTCCCCCAGGCGGGAGACAATTCTGGGCTGGTCGTGATTGCAGAAGTAGAGGGAATTCCAGGCGCAGCCGTCCAGTCCCAGCTGCCACTTGGTCAGATTCTCCTTCAGGGGCACCAGAGGCATCTTCCTGGTTGACCACTTGTAGGGAACATGCGGATCCTCGTCCAGCCCCACGTGCTCGAACTGGAAGACCATGCCCAGCTCCGTCCCCTGACTGTTCGCGTATTTCTTCGCTTCATCCAGGGTGACGCCTGCCGTTTCTCCCACAGTCATGATGTCAAATCTGGAGAGAACCTCCCGGTTCATTTCCTGCAGGTAATCATGTACATGAGGGCCATTGGCCACGGCGTCAAAGGCTCCGTAGATTCCGCCGTTCGTGGGGGCATCCGCGAAGACCTCTGGCTTGGAGATTAAAGAGATGACGTCCATGCGAAAGCCGTCGATCCCCTTCTGACACCAGCGGGTCATCATATCGAAAATATCGCGGCGGACCTTCTGATTGTCCCAGTTGAGATCCGGCTGCTTTTTAGAGAAGAGATGGAGATAGTACTGGCCCGTCTTCTGATCCCACTGCCAGGCGGAACCGGAGAAGGCGCTGCCCCAGTTGGTCGGCTCATGTCCGTCCACCGGATCTCTCCAGATATAGTAGTCTCTCTTTGGATTATCGCGGCTCTTTCGGGACTCCAAAAACCACGGATGCTCGTCTGAGGTGTGATTGACCACCAGATCCATGACCAGCCGGATTCCGCGAGCATGAGCCTGCTCCAGGAGCTCATCGAAATCCTCCATCGTCCCAAACTCATCCATGATATCCTCGTAGTCACTGATATCATAGCCGTTGTCATCATTGGGGGACTTGTAAACCGGGGAGAGCCAGATGACGTCGATCCCCAATTCCTTCAGATAATCGAGTTTGGATGTGATTCCCTTTAAATCACCGATCCCGTCTCCATTGCTGTCGCAAAAGCTGCGAGGGTAAATCTGATAGACGACGCTTTCCTTCCACCAGGCTTTCTTCATGATTTTTCCTTTCTCTCTCCGCTCCTTTCGCGGGAGGTCATGCTTCTTTTGGCTTCTTCTGAATCTCTTCTGATGAATCTCTTCTGACGAATCCCGATTGACTGTTTTTCCTTCCGTCCGAGCCTGTTTCCAAGATTTCCTGCATAAGCACATTACCACACACGAAAGGGTCTTCACAAGAGAAAAAGCCCGCAAAAAAGCATAAAAAGACTGTGAAAAAACGCCAGGCAATCCGTCCTGTACCGCACCACTTTTGACATGGATGCGGCAGCCGACTTCTGTCTTTGATTTCTTCACAGTCTCTTATACTTTGTCTCTTATATTTCGGCCAGCAAATCCGCCTGCCGTAGAGCATTGCAATGGCCACTCAGCGCACTGACGGCAGCCTGATCGCAACCATTCCGTCCTCAGAGAACATTGTAAGGGACTTTAACCCTTGACGGCTCCCTCGACCATGCCCTTCATGATCTGCTTCTGACCGATCAAAAAGACGACGATCATGGGAACGATTGCCAGAAGAGCCGCCGACAGGATCAGGTCCCACTGCTTGACATAGGATCCGACGAAGGCCTGCACGGCGACGGGCAGGGTCTTAATCTTACCGTTGAGTCCCAGCATCAGAGAGGGGAGGAGGAAGTCGTTCCAGATCCACATTCCGTTTAAGATGGTGACCGTCGTAATGACCGGCTTTAAGAGCGGGAGGATAATCCGAAAGAAGGTCCCCTCGGGAGAACAGCCGTCAATGGCCGCCGCCTCTTCCAGATCATAGGGAACTCCCTTGATGAAACCGGTCAGGATGAAGACTGTCATCGCTCCTCCGAAGCCCAGATAAGCGAAAATAATGCCGGGAATCGACTGCAAAAGGCTGATACCCACGAATTTCCCCGCGTCCCGGAAGGTCGAGATCAGAGGAAGCATAACAACCTGGAAGGGAATGATCATGGACGCGATAAAGACCATGTAAATGGCCGCGGCCCACTTCTTGCGATTGTTTCTGGAGATAACCCAGGCCGCCATGGATCCTAAGACTGCCAGAAGCACCAGAGAGCAGACTGTGATCACAACGGAGCTCCCGAAGGCGGACCAGAAGCGGAAGTTCGAATTATTGACGACACTGTGCAGGTTGCTGATCAGCTGACTGAAGGAAGCCCCCGCAAAGGAGATCGGGTTGGCCACAATGGCGCTCTGCTTCTTGAAGGCGTTTAAGACAACCAGATAGAAGGGAAAGAGAATATAGACCGCAATCACGATTCCCAGAAGGGTTAAGAGGATTTTCTTGATCTTGCTTGACGTACTCATTACAGCTCTACCTCCTTACTGTTCATCGTTCTCACCTGGATGAGCGATACCGCCGCCAGGATAATAAAGAAGAGGACTGCCTTGGCCTGGCCGACCGCGTAGCTGTTCTTGGAAATGGCCGTATTATAGATGTTCAGGGCCAGCATCTGGGTTCCGTTGGCCAGGTATCCGCCCAGGAAGCCATCGACGGATCCGGTTCCGTTGGTCAGAGCCATGTTGACGTCGAACTGCTTGAAGGCGGAGGTTAAGGTCAGGAAGGTGCAGATGGTAATGGTGGGCATGATCAGGGGAATTCGCACATGGAACAGAACCTGTTTGGAATTGGCTCCGTCGATCGAAGCCGCCTCGATCACATCCTTGGGCACCTGGGTCAGACCGGTGATGTAAATCAGCATAATATAACCGGCATACTGCCAGATATAGACGATGATAATTCCCAGCATGGCCGTCTCTGTATTGGCCAGGAAGGAGGTCTTGGTCATCTGAATCAGGACATTGTTGAAGACGAACTGCCAGATATAGCCGAGTACGATCCCTCCAATCAGGTTGGGAAGGAAGTAGGCAGCCCGAAAGAAGCCCGTTCCCTTGATCGCGGAAGTGCAGAGCAGAGCCAGCGCGAAGCCGATCAGGTTGACCATGATAATATTCAGAATCACGAAGAGGAATGTGATCAGTACGGACCAGAGGAAGGCCGGATCGTGGAACATACTGGAATAATTCGCCAGCCCCACGAACTTAGTGATCTTAATCCCCGTCCAGTCCGTAAAGGAATATCCCACGCCGAGAACCAGAGGGATAATCACCGTCACGGCAAAGGCAAAGACCAGGGGAAAGAGAAAAATAAAATAGACAATTCCCCTGTGGTACTTCTGGCTGGGGAAATGGTAGAGGCCATAGAGAGCAGCCAGAAGACCGATAATCAGCATTGCTCCTCTTGCGCCAAATTTTATCCCTGTAATATCAATGATCAGCGCGCCTACCATAAGAACAATTCCCGTGGTGAGCACGCCGATGGAAATAGGTTTTCGTATCGCGGAAGTCTTATTCATCCCTCTTCCTCCTAACTCTATTCCGGTGCGTATTCTGCCGGATTGATTGTCAGTTCTGAAACTGGAAAAAAAGGGGGGCCAGGCCCCCCTATTCCAAGCAGCGCTTACTTGCTGTAATAATCCTTGATCGTTGTCGCCATCTTATTGGTGAAGTCCTCAGGAGTCGCGATCTTGCCCTGTGCGAAGTCGTTGAAGACCTGACCAAGCGCGTTCTGAGCCAGACCCTCCTTGTTTCCGGGCCAGGTCCAGCCGGAGGTCTTGCCAGCCTTCTGATAATCGGTCAAGGTCTGAGCGAAGGGATCAGACGCAACGTACTTGGAAGACTTGAAGGGGCTTACAAATCCAGCTTTTTCAACCAGAATCTGCTGTCCCGCATCACCCGCGCACCACTGGAGGAACTTCTTGGCGGCATCGCTGTTGTCGTTCTTGGTGACAGCCCAGTAAGATGGAGAGTCAGACTCCAGACGATCCATACCTTCCTGGAAAGCGTATGGGAGAATACCGCACTTGAAGTTGCCGGCCGCCTTATAAGCGTCCTTGTCATCCTTGCCGGTCATCGTCGCGCCGATCCAGGAGCCCTGGGTAACAAAGGCGTACTTGCCGGAGGCGAAGTTCAAGATCTGCTGATCATAGGTACCTGAAACCAGGAGATTGGGATCAGAGTACTTGTTAAAGAGGGCGACCATCTTGGAGAAGTCGTTGAAACGGGTCTTGTCGATCTCTCCCTTGGAGAGCATATCAAAGTACTTGGTATCCCCTCTCTGTAAGCCCCCGTCCTGGTATGCGGAGAAGATGTGGTTTCCGGTAGACCAGTAGAGGTTGACCGGCTCAGCGGAATAGCCCAGCACTGCGGTCAGTCCCAGCTCGCTCTTCTTGGCGTCCAGGGTCTCGAAAGCCTTCTTCATGCTCTCAGGTCCGGTAATGGACTTGGGGTCAATGCCCGCCTTCTGCAGAATGTCAGCGTTGTAGCAAAGGCCGATCGCCTCCTGGGTATAGGGGAAACCGTATACCTTGCCGTCCTCCTTGTAGGCCAGCTCCGTGTCCTTGGTCCACTCCTGGTCACTCAGGTCAACGATGTTGTCCGTCCAGTTCTTGAAATCACTGGAGCCGCCGCACACAAAGATGTCGGGCATATTCCCGGCCTGGTTGTAATTCTTCAGCTGGCCCTGGATATCGACTCCGCCGCCCATGGACTCGATGGTGACCTTAGTCCCGGTCTCCTTCTCATAGGCCTCGGCCAGCTCCTTGAGCTGAGCATCAACCTCGATCTTACCGTTTACCAGGCGAAGCGACTTGCCGGAAGAATTGTTATCACCGGATGAGGACCCGCCGCCGTTCCCGCCGCAGCCGGCGAACACGGAGGCAACCATGCAGGCTGCCATTACAAGAGCTAGCGTTTTTTTCTTCATATTCCCTCCTACTATGACCCAGTGAAAAAACGATTCCAACGTTTCAAAAACAACCGGGTTCAATGTTTACAAGAGGTATTATAGCACTTTGCTAAGGTCTTCCACGAAATATTGCCCTCTCCCGGTTAATTTGGTTAGGCTCACAGATTTCTCCTCTGACTTTTGTGCATTTTGCCAATTGAAAACCTTTCCAATATCGTTTATAGCCCTACTTTTCTTCAAAAAATGGTCATTTTGTCAGTATTCCCCTGAGATTGCTCCTTTTCTGCCCATAGGATTCGGTAAAATTCTGAATTCTTCAAAATCAATCGCGCAATCACTCACGCGTCTCTTTCTCCCCGTCTGTCGCCCTGTCAATCTTCTTGCCCAGTTTCTCATCCGTCTCCTCGCACCGCCAATCGACCAGCTTATCAAAATAGATGCGAATCAGAGAAGCCACAGGAACGGCCAGAAACATGCCGGTCACCCCGCCCACCGCGGATCCGACCAAAAGAGCCGCGATCACGAGAACCGGGTGAACCGATACGGCATTGGAGAGAATACGGGGATTGATCACATTGCCGTCAATCGTTGTGACGACGAAGACCGCGATCAGGGCGATCAACAGCTTGCTGTGATCCTGGGCGAAAACGCAGACGAAGGTCACGGAGACGTAACCCACGGCCGGCCCTACATATGGGATCAGGTTTCCGATTCCCATCATCATACCGATCAAGAGGGCATAGGGGACCTCGATCAGAGACAGGATAATGGACATGGTCACACCGACGAAGACGGCGTCCAGCAGCTGACCCCGGACATAGCCGATGAAGGCGTGCCCGGCATTTCCCAGAAACTCCATGAAGTAGCTGTACTCCCGCTCAGGCAGGATAGACTTGGCCGCCTTGGTCCAATAGGCGATAAAGCCCTCATGATCCGCCATGAAATAGATGGAGAAGATCAAGCTGAAAAAGGCGGTGGTCATGAATCCCGTGACCCCTTTAGCCGCGCTGGTGGCGGAATTTCTCGCCCAGTTGGAGGCGTTATTGACCGCCTCCTGGAGGAAGGACCGGTCGATATGAAAACGGTCCATCACCTCCGTCACCAGACTCCAGATCCCGGAAATCGACTCCTGGAAATTGTTGGCGATAATCTTCAGGTTCTCCACACTGACCGCCTGCAGACTATTGGTCAGAGAGGACAGAAGCAGGGAGGCCACAAGGAAGAAGACCAAAAGCGCGGCCAAAACCGTAATTGCCACGGAAAGACCGCGCGTCCTATGCTTGCGCAGAATGGGGACGTGCGAGAACCCCCTCTCCAGCCTGTGCACCACGGGCGAGAGCAAAAGGGCCACCATGATCCCGAAGACCAGGGGCTTTAGGATTCCTGTAATCCACCCGATGAAGGTGCCCGCCTGCCAGAGGATCGTATCCATGTGCCGATAAGCCCAGACCATAATCAGCATGATCAGAAAGGTCAGGAGAACATAGCGCATGATTTTATTGAGAAAGTTATCGTTGAAATTCTTCATGGTTGCCTCTTCTTCTGACAGATTTTACTTAGAAAGCAGCCCGGTCCCGTCGCGGCCTTTGGCTTCTTTCATCCTTTAGCCCATGATACGTATCGGGCATTTTCATCCTTCGGCTCATGATGAGGCTTTTTCCCCTCTCCCCAGATTTCCCAGGTGGAAGTGACAGGCAAGGGCATACGAAAAAACGGCCAGAGCAATTCCCGCCGGAATGTCGATGATAAAATGCTGTTTGGTCGTCACCGTACTGATGAAGATCAGGATGCAGAATATGCCGGTAAAAATCTGGTATTCCCTGGAGATCTCAGGCCTCTTATAGACCACCAGAAAATAGGAGGTCGAAATCAGACAGTGAAAGCTGGGAAGAAGATTGGTCCCATAGGTCAGCCCATCCGCGGCATAGGTCCACTGTAAGATTCCGTTGAAGAAGCCCGGGTTATTGTTGAGCAGTCCCTCCGCAGCCCGATTCATCCCTGTGGGATAGAGAACGAAGACGGCTGCTCCGATCAGCTCCGCAATCACGACCCCCGCAATGAAGTCACGATAGTGCGCCTTGTCCACCTTCGAGGCCGCGATCGGTCCTATAATCCAAAAGATATGGCTGAAGAGATAGATGATAATCCAGAACTCCGGCTGCAGGGGGATCAGATCGTCCAGCAGGGGGATCTTGGTCGTATGCCAGACCACCCCCACCCGCTCCTGATACATACGGATCTGCTCATAGAGCAGGTTCTGCAGGGCATAGAGCAAAACAGCCGTCAGATATCCATACAGTGGGCAACCCAGCAATTTTTTTTCGAGGAATTTCATGAATTCGTTTCCTTCATATGTTTTTTAGTAAATCTTTTTGTCCCTTTTTTACCTCCTTAGTTTAATCGGTCGGGAGCGGAAAAGCTACTGTTACCTAACCGGCTCCTCACCTGCCTCTACAACCTCTTATTCTTGTTCGGTATCATCCAGTTCCACATAGGTCTTCTGACTGGTGAACTTCCCCTCCTGCACTTTCTTCGCGATTTCTTCCTCGCTCATACCGGTCGCCGCCTTAATCTGCGCAATGGCAACATCCTGATAGATATAAGCTCCCTTGGGATCACAGAGGAAGAGATCCGAATAGCAGACCGTGCGGTTCAGATCCAGAGGCTCTACCTCGATTACTTCAGCCGCTTCCATAAGACCGCTCCCTGTTCTCTTTGCATCCTGCAGCGCTGTCAGAAAAACCTCCAGATTCCCTTCAAAAAAGTCTGTCAGGATCTGATGGACTTTTGCACTCTTCTCATAATCTGCCAGAAGTGCCTTAACCTGATCTGGGCTCATGTAGACGCCGGCAGCGTAATTCTCCGTCAGCTTCTCATGCTTTGGTGATGGAATCCAATCCGGCAGGAAACTCCTCCAGGAACTGCAGTACTCCCCCATCTGCGGCTGCCTGTCTAGAAGGAAAGAGTAAGCCGCGCCGCGAACATACTGGTATCTGGTAAAGAAACCACTGATGACAGCCATTCCATAGAGCAGTCCCTTTTCGGTCGGCTGATTGGGATCCCAGCTGGCCAGAGTCTTCATGATATCAATGTACTTCTCCGCGAAGAACTTCTCCTGCTGCTTGCTGCGTTCCTCAGCGACCCTCCGGATAAGGCTGTCATCGCCCTCTCTCAGCGCCTTCATCGGCGCGAAAAACCACGCTTCCATCTCATCCTCTCGAATAGGATGATAACTGATATCAAAGCCCATTTCCCCTCCTTATCTCCCTTGACCGTCCGTCCTCTGCCTGCAGAAGATGATGACGAACGTCCTCCGAATTCCCCTCTTATAGCTCTCTTATCTGCTCTCCCCAGCGGAGGAGGGCCAGATAGGTTCCCAGGCTCAGGCACATGGCCAGGGGCAGAATCATCATGCCCATCCCGTATCCGACCCGGGCAATCACAAGTCCGAAAATAGCATTGAACGCAATATCAAACAGGGTTCCTGCACTCATAATCGCCCCCGTCGCAGTTGTTGTCAATTCCCTGTGAAAGTAGAGCTGAATGCACATTGTCATGGTCGGGTAAATGACAGACAGACCCAGCCCTGCCGCGAACAGGAGAAAGAAGGCCCGCTGTCCCAGAACAAAGGACAGGATGTAAACTGCCGTACCGGATCCAAGAAAAATCAGAAGCGCCTTTCGAATTTTCAATTTGGCGATCACAGGGGCGAAGAGAAGGCGTCCCAGCATCATACCCCCGTAGAAAAGACTGGGGATGAGGACCGCGTCCCGGGCGCTCATTCCCAGTCCGTCACGGCAGTAGATATTCATCCAGTTCATCACCCCGTGCTCGCCGATAAAGTAGGTGCCGAAAATAAGAATAAAGAGCCAGAAGGCCGGTCTGTGCAGAATTATGATATAGGGAGCTTCTTTTTCTTCCGGATAGGGAGGCTTCTTTCTCTCTGAGGCCCTCCCGGCGGCTTTCTGAGGAATTCCCTCTCTTGCCTCCGCCCTGTCCTTCTTATGGATGTTCCCGGCCGCCTCCTCGCTGACCTTCCTACTGAGTTCTCCGACTGTCTTCTCGCCGACTTCCCTACTGATCTCTCCGGCCGTCTCCTCGCCGACTTCCCTACTGATCTCTCCGATCACCTCCTTGCGGATCCTCCTGTCGTATGAGAGACCGGCATCCCCGGATGACAGCCTTGCGAAAGCGAGCAGAGCGATGACCCCGATCAAGAGGAGGCCCAGGCTGACCAGCTTCCAGGCCAAAAAGGAGGTCGCAAGGCGTCCGATTCCGCCCTGGGTAAGCGTTGTCCCAATCGCCTGGATAAAGAAGAGAATATTGATTGCGGCCCCCGGCACTGTAAAAAGACGCGGACTCATGACATTCATCAGCATATTCAAAAGGGTCGAGGTCCCCATGGCGAAGAAAACGCCGACCAGAAGAGCCGGGTAGTGATCGGTCAGAAGATAAAGTGCCTCCGCGCCTATCCAGCAGCAAAGGGAGCCGCAAAACGCCCTCCGAAGGCCGAAATGATCGGAAAGCCTCCCTCCCAGGAGCATGAAGACGAAATTCCCCATGTAGCTGACGGTAATAATCAGGGACAGCTGCGAGGTGTTGAGGGCAAAATGCTCTCTGAACACAGGGGCAAAGACGCCCCGCAAGGCGTCGCTGCTGCCCAGCCCCAACATCAGGAGTCCCAGGATCAGATAATAGGCTATCGTCCGGCTCTCAAATTTTGATTTCACGATCTCTTTCTCTCATTCTTCCGACAGCTCAGAAAAGCAGTCATTTCTCACACGGCGGCAGGACTCAAATTTCACCGCCTCGCCGAACGCACCCCCTGCCTTGTCCGCGAAACGGACGGAACAATTCTCCATCGCCAATCCATCCACATGACGGAACAAAAAGCCGCTGCTGGGGCGCGCTTCGATTCCCTTACCATAGCCCGGCCGCAGGTCATACATCCCCTTGGGCCACCTGGACTTGCTCGACATGCGCACCTGCACATTACGAAGATAGACATCCTGTATTCTATCATCTTCTCCGCCGGCTTTTCCTTCAGATTCTTTTCCGGATTCCGCGCCAGATTCTTCTCCGAATTCTCCGCCTGCTCCTCTCCTATTTTTTCGCGATAAGGACAATCCAGGGCTTTGAGGGGTGGTGGATCGCCTTGATCTTGGAGAATCCGGCCCTCATAAGATCCGCCTGAATTTCTTCCGATGTATAGCAGCGCATGCCATCGATGATCTTCTCAAAATGCCTGCCTGCCGCGTCCATCCCGTCGCACTCATTGACAATCAGGAAAAACCCGCCCGGGCGCAGGACGCGGGCCACCTGTTCAAAACATCTTTCCAGTCCGGGCCAGAAGTAGATGGTCTCAAAAGCCGTGGCCAGATCAAATGTTTCTGGATCGAGACTCAGCTCCGAGACGTCTCCCCGAATAACCCGACATCTTCCCTCCTCAATCTGCTTTTGGTTATATTCTCTGGCCTTCTGTACAGAAAGAGGAGAATAATCGACAGCCGTCAGCTGAGCCGCAGGGTATCGCCGCAGCAGCTCTCCCGCGTTTCTTCCCCCTCCGCAGCCCAGATCTGCAATCTGCTCCGCCTCGATCCGCGGCAAATGCCGCATGCCCCAGTCCGCCATCTTCGCGTGACTGCGGTTCATACCGGAAATCATAACTTTCCCCAAAAAGCCTGCCGGCTTCCTGGTCTGATTAAAGAAATCTCTCAACAGTCCCATCTTTCCCTCCTTCTTCCTGCTCTCTTTTTTGCACCTTTCCCCTCTGCGTCTCTTTTAACGAAAGAGTACGAAAAGAGGTGACCTCTAAAGGTCACAAAAAAGCCGATTATCTGATCTTTTTCTTGCGCGTCTGCTGTTCATCATCTGTTATGCGAAGCTAACGCTTGTTTAGATTATGACCTATTTCCGCCCATTTGAAAATATCCATATGATGAGGACCGCATTGCACATACATGTCAGAAACTGCGTACGTCTCAGCGCCATGAACACTGGCAATAAACCGCACAGAGACAAAGCGCACAGGAAAGAGCGCGCAAGTCATCAGACTCGCGCGCCCTTTCTCTCAATCAACTGTTTTCGTCTGTGGTTACCTGGTCTGTCTTCTTCTCTTTCCGGCCAGAAGGCTGGCAGCTACTGCCGCAAGAAGCAGGAGCGATCCATAGAGAGGAAGGTTGCCCAGATCTCCTGTCTTCGGAGCCTTGGGGTTCCTGGGAACGACATTGGGCTTGGGTGAAGGCTTGGGCTGATCCTGGGTATTGGTGATCACAAAGCCATTGGCAGCATCTCCACTAATGCTTGTCGTATAACCGGCAATCGCCTCCTCCTCAATGGTGTACTTGATCTCCTGACCATCCTTGTACTGGTCCAGGTTGGCGAAGGTGTACTGCCATTGATTGTCCCTGGACAACTTCTGGCTATCCACCTTCTGTCCGTCCGCGTAGAGGTTTACCGTGACGAACTCTGCAGGATCTCCGATCCACTTCTTAGTCACTGGAACAGAGACCTTACCGGTAATGGTATTGGTCACCGTAAAGCCATTCTCTGCCGTTCCGGAAATGCCAGTCACATAACCCTCGACCTTAACCTCGTCTAAGGTGTAGGCGATCTCATGACCATCGTTGGCGTCATACTTGGGCAGATCAGCAAAAGTGTGCTTCCAGCCCGTATCCTTGGTCAGAACAGCGGTGTCCTTGACGGTGCCGTCTGCCAGGAGCTTCACGGTTGCCGAATCGGCCGCCTTGCCGACCCAGGTCTTGGTCACCGGAATGGAGATCTTCTCCGTATTGGTGTTCTTAACCGTGTAGCCGGAGGTCATATCGCCACTGATCTCAGACTTGTAGTTGGCGATCGGGTCTTCCTTGATCGTGTACTTGATCTCAACGCCATTCTTGTACTTGTCAAGATTAGCGAAGGTATGCTGCCACTGGTTGTCTGCGTTTAAGGTTACAGACTCCTTCTCGACCCCATCCGCGTACAGATGAATCTTCGCGGAATCAGCTCCCTTGCCGACCCAGATCTTGGTTACCGGAACAGAGACCTTACCGGTGATGGTGTTGGTCACCGTAAAGCCATTCTCTGCCGTTCCGGAAATGCCAGTCACATAACCCTCTACCTTAACCTCGTCTAAGGTGTAGGCGATCTCATGGCCGTTGTTAGCGTCATACTTGGGAAGATCAGCAAAAGTGTGCTTCCAGCCCGTATCCTTGGTCAGAACAGCGGTGTCCTTGACGGTGCCGTCTGCCAGAAGCTTGACGGTCGCGGAATCGGCTGCCTTGCCGACCCAGGCCTTGGTCACCGGAATGGAGATCTTCTCCGTATTGGTGTTCTTAACCGTGTAGCCGGAGGTCATATCGCCACTGATCTCGGACTTGTAGTTGGCGATCGGGTCTTCCTTGATCGTGTACTTGATCTCAACGCCATTCTTGTACTTGTCAAGATTAGCGAAGGTATGCTTCCACTGGTTGCCTGCGTTTAAGGTGACAGCTTCCTTCTCCGTCCCGTCAGCGTACAGATGAATCTTCGCGGAATCAGCTGCCTTGCCGACCCAGGTCTTGGTTACGGAGACAGAGACCTGACCGGTGATGGTGTTGGTCACCTTAAAGCCATCCTTGGCGTTCCCGGTGATTTCGGTCTTATAGCCCTCAACCTTGACCTCGTCCAGCTTGTAGGCGATCTCATGGCCGTCATTGATATCATACTTGGGAAGGTCCGCAAAAGTATGCTTCCAGTTCGTTCCCGCGGTCAGAACAGCGGTGTCCTTGACAGCGCCGTCGGCCAAGAGCTTGACGGTCGCGGAATCGGCGGCCTTGCCAACCCAGGCCTTGGTCACATCAATAGAGATCTTCTCTGAGCCGGTATTGGTAACCTTAAAGCCCGTGTTCGCGTCTCCGCTCACCGCGGACCGGTACTGCCTGCCACCGATCTGAATCTGATCGTTGGCATCCAGGCCTTCCTCCTTGACCGTATAGTTATATGCCTGATGGGTCGCCGGATCCTCTGAGGCGATGTTGCTGAAGCTACCCTTCCAGTTCTTGGCAGCGTCCAGGGTAAGCACTTCATTGGTCGCCTGTCCGTTCCGGTAGAGACGAACCTGTACTGAGTCCGCGCTGTGATCTACAGCAGCGCTGCCCAGATCCTTCCAGACCTTCTCGACCGGGATATCCACCGCGGTCGTCTTGAAGCTGACGGCAGCGGACTGTCTGGTCAGTGTGGATGTATTCCCGTCGATATCGTAGTCCAGGACAGGAGAGATGACATTGATCTTCCCATTATAGGTCGGTGAAAGAGTCGGACTGACCTCATAGTTCAGGTCAATGGTGCCTCCATCCCCAATCGCCAGAGCCTTTGTCGATTCAAAGACAGCCATATCTGCCTGTGCGGGATCTGTCACCACATCATAATCGCCGGGCTGAGGTGCCTGATTCATGGAGTAGGTCTTACCCGGGTGGAGCTTGATATACTTGACCGTGAAATTGGAGGTCATACTCGTGTCGGTCAGTTTCAACGGCCACTGGGTCTTGCCTTCCGGATGGTATCCCAAGCCGTTGTTCTTGTTCTCTGAGAAGAGCGGGACATAGAGCGTTGTGTGCTTGACTGTCTTGGTCGTATTATTGCGCACAACAATCCTCTGCGTCACCTTGCCGCCTCTGTCAAGAACCGGTGTCGTTGCTTTCTTCGTGCTCTCTGAGCTCGGATCATAGATATAGGTCTTGGGCCCCTGGTCTCCGTCCGGCACAATCAGTTTGGAATCCGCTCTGACCTCATAGGCCTGGTTGACCTTAATCCCGCGTTTCTCTGACAGAGAAGACATGGTCTCTCCGCCGTTGACGGCGTTACCGAAATCAGCCGTATACTTTTCCGTTGTCGAATTGGCGCTGTCCCAACGCATGCCCTTAAGCTTGGCTCCGATATCCTTGAAATCCTTGGTGGTCATCCCGAGAAAATCATTGATATGGTAGGTACCGACTTTGGCGTCCGTGTTGGTCGTCACATCCATGCTGATCTCAGATGTCTTCCAGGTGAAATCAGGCTGATACTGGCCCCTGGTCTCCTGCCCGATATCAAGGGTATACTTCCATACCTTGACCTTCTCGGTACCATGCATGAACTCACCTACATAGACGGGCTTGGACAGTTTTCCATTGGTTACCTTGAGGTTGGAGTAACTGAATCCCTCGGGCATCGTCACATAGAAGACAGGCTCCTGCAGGGGATTCCAGTCCCAGTTCGCGTCGCTGGTCTTACCGGAGATGTGGAACTTATCTCCTCCGTTGATCTGGGACTTGTCAATGGTTCCGATCCCGTTGACAACCTTGGGAGGTCCTGATTTGCCCAGCACTTCATAGGTATTCGCAGCCTGAGGCGTGGTTCCCGTGTTATAGAACTTAATGGTACTCTTGACGTCGGCATCAGTCCCCTTCTTCCAGCTTCCGAAGACGCCGCCGGGCATATATGACCAGCCGTAATAGGCGCTCTCATCAATGAAAGCTGAATTGCGGCCGCCGGGCTTGACATTGTAAGCCTTTGTCTCGGGATTATAGTCGTAGTTGGTATTGTCCTCATACCTTATCCCGTTCCAGCTTCCGGGGATCGTCCCGAGATCAACCTTGATGGTCTTGATGGAGTCGTTGATCCCCAGACCCAGGTCGGTATTCTTAATTAGAGTCGAAACCCCATCGTGCTGGAGTGAGTTCGGATCAATCGTCCCGCTCCTGCCGTCTGCGGAAGTCCAGGTCAGCATTCCGTAATGCATCCCGGCCGCATAAGGGATCGTGACGCCACGGATAATCGCCGTATTAGCTTCATCCAGATTCATCTCCAGAGTTTTGGGACGAGAGGCGGTACCCATCTCATTGCGAATCATCAGACCGCCAAAGCGCACGTTATAGGTGTCATACTTTTTCTTGGCCCAGTTAGGCATGGTATCGCGCACATTGACCTTGGTGAGAAGCTCCGGAGTGGAACCGTCCAGAATGGTGATCGACAGATCCTGCTCCTTCGTCGTAGAAGTCCGGCCGATATTCTCGTTCCAGACTGTCTGGCTCAAATTCTTGAGCTTGACGGGGAAGGTTGAACCATTGGGACGGGTCGTTGTGCTCGGAACTGTGAATCTGGGTTTCAGACTCAAATTGCCCATAAGACGCCCGCTCTCCGGGAAGGTCACCCTCGTCGTCTTGTTGGTCCCATCATCTGTGGTGGCGCCAATGACGCCGTCCATGTGATAGATGCTGTCCTCTCTCAGTCCATCGAACTGTATGTCGCTGGGATAGACGACATCAATTGTAGTGCTGCTTCCGGCCTTGGTCAGAAATCCTGTTCCGGCCCCGGTTGTCCCTACAGACAACTGGCTGGTCTGTCCGCCTTTGGTGACAACCTCTGAGCTGACATCGGGCCAGAAGCCGAGTGTCGGTGCGTCCTTCGCGTTGACCGGATAGGACTTGGCGTCGACAGAGCTGCTGCTGTCTGTCCGCAGGTTCAGCTTGATGACATTGGCGAGAATCTGGTTGGCGTCCATATTCTCATAGGCGTCATCCAGGCGGAACTGAATCTCCTTGGTAGAGGCAACATTGGTCAGGGAGTACTTGCTCTTAAATGAAATCTTTCCTGTCTTGGATTTGCCCACCGTCGGAGGAGTCGCGGACGGATCTGCTGTGGACGCTGGATACCCATAGGGTGAGTCCGCGTTGCCCGTCGGCGACAGAGTCAGCTCCTCAAATCCCGTACTGCTGATCGGTCCTGTCTTCCAGGTTGAACCGGGCAGAGACATATAGTAGAGTCCATTGCCCAGGGTCAGATCCATATAGGTATGGGAGAACTGCAGACCAGCCGGTACGGAGTAGGCTACATTCAGATAGTAGTCCTTTCCCGCCTCCAGACTGGGCTTCCCGCCAGCCAAAAGATCTGCCTTGACATTTCCTGCCGTGTCTGTCACTTCAATTTTCGTGAATTTCAGGCCGGTCGTGTCTTCTGCGTGTACTGACATGGTATTACTGAATATCGTAGTGACCATTGTCAGCAAGGAGATGGCAAAAGCCAATAGTTTCTTTCCTTTTTTCATAACACTCCTTTACTGATCTGCCTTTTAAAAAGTTGCCTGCGCTTCAAAGGACATTATACATTTTTCACACTTTTTTCGCAATTTCTTTTTTAACAAAACACATTTCCCGCGAGGATTCAATTATGATGAACCAAAAATGACTGTCCAACTCGCTCTTTCCCTCAATGGAAAGATACGAGCTGGACAGTCGATCTCTTATCATCAGAGCTCTCGCTCAGGTTCTGTGAATTCAATCCTCAGAATTCTTTATCTGTCGGTCTTTCTCTTCCTGCCAAACGCAACCGTTCCGATAACCAATGCCCCGAGCAGAATGCTTGCATAGATGGGAAGATGTGTCTGGTCACCCGTCTTGGGCGCGATCTTGCTATCCTTGACAGGAACCACAGGCTTGTTGGGCTTAGCGGGATCTGCGGGCTTTACAGGCTTGTTGGGCTCTGGCTTAAGCTCTGGCTTAGGCTCTGGCTTGGGGGCAGGGGCAGCCTTATACTTGAGGGTAAAGCTGATATCCTTGCTGGTCGGATTGATCGCGTCCGCGCCTGAAGGCAGCTGCTCTGCCTCCCAGTTAAAGCTGAAGCGGATGGTCGTCCCGCTCAGGGGATTGGTCGCCCTTGCCTTCAGCTGGCCGTTCATGATTCCGCGAACCGTGTAATTGGTGTCGGCCTTTGCCTGGCTGTTGAAGACCGTGCCGTTGACAAGGACCTTGAGCTGATCGTCCATGCCGTTGACGGCATCCTTCAGATCAGCGAAGGAGGTCACATTCTTATTAACCGTCATAGTCACGGTAATGGTCCTGCCGGTCACCTGGCTGCTGATGATCTTGTACTTGCCGTTGTCGTTCAAAAGAGATACGTCCGGCGTCCCGTCGAAGTCCATCTGATCGGGAAGGGTCAGCTTGGCGGTAAAGGTGGAGCTGTAGTCAGAGACGGCAATGGAAGCCGGATCCAGGTGAGACTGGTTAAATTGCGCCTCCACCTGCTTTAACTGCTTCTTGACCGGAGTCACATCAAGAGCTCCCGTAAAGGCAACCTTGCTTCCCTCAGCGACCTCATAGACCTGATTGTGCTCTGTCTCATCTCCGACCAGGATATCGCCCGGAAGCTTCACATCTGCATGGAATACCTGCTCTGTAGACTCTGCGTATCTTACGGACAGGGCAATCTGACTTGGATTATGCACGCTCTTACCTGCCTCGGTCTGCTTGCCGTTCCAGGTCAGGTTAAAGTTGATCTGCCTGCCGCTGACCTTGTTAGTCGCCGTCGCCGTCAGATCTCCTGAGATGCTGCCTGTGACCTCGTAGTCCGTGTTGGCCTGCGCATTCCCATTGAACTTCGCGGTCTTAAAGGTCACCTTGAGCTCGTCGTCCACCTTGTTGACAGCAGCCTTGAGCTTGGCAAAGGTATCGATCTGATCATCATTGACCAGACGGAAGGTCACGGTAGCGGAGTGGTCGTCTCCCGTAACGCTCTCGATCTTAAAGGAACCGTTGGCTCCGTCTAAAACGGCATTCTTAGACGCGAAGGTCAGCTCATTGGGAAGCGTGATCTTGGCCGTAAAGCCCGTCTTGAGGTTGGACAGGGCGATTTTGTCCGCATCCGTGTGATAATTAGCTTCAATCTGAGCCATCTGATCCTTGATGGTCTTGGCATTGATCACACCGACGAAGTCCATGTTATCCGTCTTCTGAACCGTGATCGTATTGTTCCCGGTGTCGCTGCCCAGCTTCAGATCAGCGTCAATATCGACCGCCTGCGTCACATTCTCGGCTGCCTCTACAGTCCTTACCCCAGGCAAAAGCAATCCTCCGACCATGGCCAGAGCCATAACCCAGGCAAATGACCTTGCCAGAATATTCTTGTGTCTTTTCATTTCGTCTCCTTTCCTAAATCAATTGCTCTCCAATTTGCGTCTCTAATCCAAAATATTTCACAATAATTTCAAGCAATGATCGCATGCACGACACATATATTATAAGCGTATCAGAAAAATTTGTCACCCAAAATCAGATCTTTCCTCAATCTCTAAAATCAGCCCTTTCATCAACACGATCGCCCATCAAATCTTTCACCAGCTCTGCCGCCAGAATCATTCCAGCGACAGAGGGGGCGAATACCGTTGATCCGGGAACAGATGCACAGGTTTTTATAGGCTTCTCATCGGAGCAGACGACCTTGAGCCTGTCAATCCCCCTCCTTCTGCACTCCCTGCGCATAACCCTGGCCAGGGGATCCATGCTGGTCTCCGAAATATCTTTCACCCGAAAACATCCGGGATCTGTCCTGTTGCCCGCCCCCATCGATGAGATCACCGGGACCCCGCACCGCCTCGCCTGCGCGATGATCTCTAATTTGGCGGTCACCGTATCCACTGCGTCCACAACATAATCATAGGCGGAAAAATCAAACTGCCACGCCATCTTTGGAAGATAAAAGCACTTGAAGGTCTCTACCTCAGCCCGGGGGTTGATGTCAAAGATCCTGTCACGCATGACGTCTACCTTGTATTTGCCCAAGGAGGAGTGAGTCGCGATGATCTGCCGATTGAGATTGGACAGGCTGACCCGGTCGCTGTCAACAAGAGCAAGCCGGGACACTCCGGATCTGACCAGCCCCTCGACTACATATCCGCCGACCCCGCCGATTCCAAAGACAGCGACTCTGGACGCAGCTATCTTCTTCATCTTCTCCTCTCCAAAGAGAAGTCTGGTTCTGGAAAACTCTTCCGACATGTAAGTCACCTCTGCCTCCTATGGCCCGCTGAGCTATCTTTTTTCTCCGCGACCTTCTTGTCCTCTGCTTGCGCGTTTCCTGTATTCTGTCCCTATCGTCCCGGAAGGCGCTCCATAATCCGTCGGATCAGATAATCCCGCATAAAAGGCGTCACCAGATAGTAGCCGTCCACCGCGTCCTCCATCGTTTTCGCCAATTCCAGCGAGGAGTCCACCGCGATCTCTTCACAGTCTGCGCGGTCCTTTCCCACATATCGCTCAATCAGCGCGTCCGGCACATCGATCCCTGAAATCTCTGACTGCATGAAGCGCCCGTTTCTCTCACTGATGACGGGAATGATTCCCCCGAGAAGTCTGATCCTTGAATTCTCTGCTCGCAGAGTCTCCGAGGCCCTGCAGATATTTGCGATTGCCTCTGTGGTCAGCGCCGGCTGGGTCAGAAAACCGACCGCTCCGGCCTGCACCTTCTCCCGGGCCCTGTCCAGTTCAATTTCAAAATTTCTGGCATTGACATTGAGCGCTCCGAAAATATGCATGGGACTTGGAAAGGTCCCCTCCTCTTGTCCGAGGGCCTTCATATAGGCCATCAGCTTACGGGAGTTGAATTGATAGACGACCTTGACCTCATCGCGCCGGGCGCTCGGAATGGGATCCCCGGTAATCACCAGAACATTGCGGATTCCCTGCGCGTAGTTTCCCAGGAGCAGACTTTTCGTCGCGTTGAGGTTGCGATCCCTGCAGGTCATATGTGGCAGAGCGTCCAGACCGACTTGCCGGCGAATGATTCCCGCCACGATGGAGGAGTCCATGCGGGCCTTGGCAATCGGATTATCCGCAATGGTAATAATGTCTGCCCCGGCCTCCTTCAGATTCTCTGCCGCCTCCATGAACCTCGTGATGTCACAGCCCCTGGGAGAATCCAGTTCCACCGCGACGACCTTCCTGCCGGACATGAGCTTTTGGTAGAAGGCATCCTGATCTTTTGACACAGACAAGCCCCTGTCGCTTAAACCACTGTCTCTTGAGCCCTTATCACTTGAATTCCCGTCACTTCCTGTAGCAGCATATAAGTGCTGATCGCTTCTCTTGCCATGATCCTGCCCGAGGGCAGGATCCGGCTCCTTGAAAACAGGTCCTTGTCCCCCTTGATGTCTGACCGGATTCTCTCTCAGGCGATCTGCCAGAAGCCTGATATGATCGGGGGTTGTTCCACAGCAGCCGCCCACCATAGCGACTCCCTGGCCGGCATCTCTTGCCAGAATTCTGGCAAAGTAATCGGCATTGCCCTCGAAAACCGTCCGGTATCCGCGGACAACCGGATAACCGGCATTGGGCATCAGAAGCAGAGGTTTCCCCGGATCCGGGATCTGTCGAATCAGATGATCCATATGCCAGACCGAGGACATGCAGTTGAGACCGACCGCATCGACCGCACTCTCCCCTGCGGCCGCCGCAAGCATATCTCTGTAATTGCAGCCCTCGCTGCTGAATCCGTCGGGCATCACGGCAAAGGAGCTGATCGTGTAGGCCCCGGGACATTGGTCTTTTAAATAGCGGATCGCCTCTAAAACGGTTTTCTCCTCGGGCAGGGTCTCAAAGAGGAAATACCTTGCCCCCGTCTCCAGAAAGGAGTCAATCGCCATCTGATAAGCCAGAATTCGCTCTTTTTCCTCTTCGCCAGGCGCCGGACCCAGATCCGCAAAGATAAAGTAGTCCTCTTCGCCCGAAGCTTCTGCAGATCTCTCCTGTCCGGCTCTCCTTGCAAATTCTCCGGTCGTCTCGGGGCGGTTTTTTACATCCTTGCTCAGGTGATTCAAAAGCGCTTCCTCAGCAAGAGAAAAGCCGGCTGTAATCAGCTTTTTCGTTTCCCCGGCGTCTTTCATTAGAATCCCGGGATAGGCTCCGAAGGTATTGGTTTTGATGGCATGGGCACCTGCTGACAGATATTTGCGATGAATCGCCTTGACCCGGTCCGGTCTGGATACGTTGACGTACTCCGGGAAAAAGCTCTCCTCCTTCTCCGGACGAAACTGTTTTGTGTAATAGGTTCCAAAGGCCCCATCAAAAAGGAGGGTGTGTTCCTTAAGATACTCTCTGATTTGCATGGACGCACTCCTGTCTTCCTTCACTTGCCGTGTCTTCCTCGATCATTCCCCGGCCTTCACTTGCTGTGTCTTTCCCGATCATTCCCCGGCCTTCTCTTGCTGTGTCTTTACTGATCATTCCCCGGCCTTCTCTTGCTGTGTCTTCTCCGATCATTCCCCAACCTTCTCTTAAGCCTCGCCCAGTACCCTCTGGGCAATTTCTACGGACTCCCTGGCGTCATCCGCATAGAAGTCCGCCCCCATCTCCCTGGCGTATTCGCGGGTCAGAACAGCCCCGCCGACCCAGACCTTGGTATGGGGGGAAGCCTCGCGCAGCCGATCAATGGTCTCCTGCATCGCGGGCAGCGTTGTCGTCATAAGGGCTGACAGACCGACCAGCCGGACGTCTTCTGCGACCACTGTATCAACCACCTTCCCGGCAGGGACATCCCGGCCCAGATCAAATACCTTGTAGCCATAGTTCTCCAGGATGACCTTGACAATGTTCTTGCCAATATCGTGAATATCTCCCTTGACTGTACAGACAACAATCTTCTTGTCCTCTTTGCCGGAGGCTCCCTGACCTCTGGCTGCAATGCGGTCCTTGATCATGTCGAAGGCGGCTGAGGCCGCATTGGCCGAATTAATCAGCTGAGGAAGAAAAATGGTCTGCTTTTCATACTGATCTCCTACCAGGTCAAGTGCCGGAATCAGGTAACGGTTGATGACCTCCACCTCGGTCAGGCCCTGCTCCAACAGTCCCTCGGCAAGTTTTCTGGTCTCCTGCTTCAGACCCTTTAAGATCGCCTGATCAATGGCTGTCTTAAAAGAATCCTCTTCTTTTTTGCCGGACAATCCGACGGAAGACTTCCCCTGATCTGATATTCCCCTCTCCCCGTTCGAAGCGTCCCCGGCGACGGCTCCTTCTGCCGACTCAGCCTGAGGCCTGCTGTCTGAAACAGACGTCTTAATCTCTTTGCGTCCGGCGAAACGGTCAATATAATGCATGCAGGAAATATCCTCCCCGGACAGGGCCTTGAAAGAAGCCACTGCATCCATCAGGGACAGGATGTTTGGATTGATGATGGGAAAATCCAGACCGCAGTACATGGCCTGAATGAGAAAATTCTCTGTGACATGTTCTCTGGCAGGCAGGCCAAAGGAGATATTGCTGACGCCCAGCGCCGTGTGCAGCCCCAGTTCCCTGCTGATTCTCTCAACCGCCTCCAGGGTTTCTCTCGCCTGTTCCTGCTGAGCAGACACTGTCAGTGTTAAGGCGTCAATGATAATGTCATCCGCCTCCATGCCCGCTTTTAGACATTTTTCCTTAATGTAGGCCGCCTTTTCAAAACGCTCCCGGGCCGTCTGCGGAATTCCCCCCTCGTCTAAAGCCAGACCGATCACCGCCGCACCGTACTTCCTGGCAACAGGAAGGATAGCCTCCAATTTAGCATCATCTGCATTGACTGAATTGATAATTGCCTTACCGGCATAAATGCGCAGAGCAGCTTCAATCACCTCCGGATCCGAAGAATCAATCTGCAGGGGAACAGACACCACCCCCTGCAGAGCCCGCACGACCTCCAGCATCAGCGGCTTCTCCTCGGCGCCGGGCAGTCCTACATTGACATCCAGCAGATCTGCCCCGGCCTCCTCCTCGTCCAGAGCCATCTTGCAGATATACTCCATATCGTGCTCACGCAGGGCCTGTTGAAAGCGCTTCTTCCCCGTGGGGTTAATGCGCTCTCCAATGACTCTGACCCCGCCGAACTCACAGACATTTGTCGTGGAACAGATTCCCTTTCTGACTTTCGACCGGTCTGCCCCGGCAGATGCCTGACTTAGATCCTGCCATCCACTGATATATCCGGCCTCTCTCAGGCGACTGACCAGACAGCGAATGTAGTCAGGATCTGTACCGCAGCATCCCCCAAGAACGCTTACTCCAAGTTCGGCATAAGCCTGCATCTGTTTTCCGAAATCTTCCGCTGTCAGGTCATAGACCCCTGTTCTCGGATCCGGCAGGCCGGCATTGGGTTTTGCGATGACAGGAAGATGGGTCCACTCCCTCAGTTCTTCAATCAGCGGAAGAATCTCCGTAGGCCCCAAAGAGCAGTTGATCCCGATGGCATCAACGCCAAGACCGGTCAGAGTCAGAGCCATGGAAGCAATGGTTGTCCCTGTGAAGGTTCGTCCGGACCGCTCGAAAGTCATTGTCGTCCAGACAGGCAGAGGAGTGTTCTCTTTTGCTGCCAGAACCAGAGCCTTGATATCTAACAGATCTGTGAAGGTCTCTGCAACAATCAGATCGGCTCCCGCCTCATAGCCGGCGACAACTGCCTCTCTGTAAATTTCATAAGCCTCCTCAAAAGAGAGCGTGCCCAAGGGTTCTAAGAGTTCTCCGACCGGGCCGAGATCCAGAGCAACTCTGACCGTCTCTTTTGCCGCCTTTTGGGCCGCCCTTTTGGCCGTCCGGATCGCCGAAAAGACGGCTTTCCCTGTATCTATCGAACAACCCTGCAGCTTTCTGGCATTCGCCCCGAAGGTATTGGCATAGATGACATTGGATCCCGCCTCAATATACTGGCGATGAATCTGTTCAACGATCTCGGGATGCTGATGACCAAAGACCTCCGGATGCTGACCGGCCGGCATACCGGCCGCCTGCAGCATGGTCCCCATCCCTCCGTCCAATACGATGATCTTATTGTCCACAGGTCACTCCATTCATTCGAAAGCGACAGGAACCATTCAGGTTACAGGCCGCGCATGATTTCTGTTTCTTCTCTCTCGGTTGCCTGGACACACCGATCATCGCCGTTACCGATTTGCGGGGGATCATAATCCCGGAAGCACTGACTGTAAGGCCGATCCGTCGGCTCTCCATCAGAGCCGCGAACTGAGAATTGATGCCGATGGGCAGGTCTCCGTATCCGGGTGAGAAGCGAAATGTCAGATACTTCCCCCTCTTCTGATATTGAGCTCGAAGTTCTGCGTCTAACGAGTCACAGACTGCCTCTATCAGGGTAGAAGCGCAGGAATCCATGATGAGGGCATCCGCCATATCTCTGATCTGCGTCTTTCGGAGCAGACTGTCGATCCCGCTTCCCAGCGTAGCCGCCAGGCAGATAATCTCTTCACAGCCGTCCAGATGACGCCTGATATCCTCGCCGGTCAGAAATGCAAGTTCGGGAGGGTAATCATCCCTGTCTTTCCTTGAAAAGATCTTCATCAGGCAACGGGGATCAGCTGCCCGGTTGACCTGATCCATGCAGTAATCCACCTGGTCTGTCAGCTCTGCCGGAAGCTCCTGTCCCCGGTACTCCAGATAGCGCAGAACTTCGGATCGATCCTGCGGTCCCAATGTTACCTGCTCCATGTGATCACCCGCCTTTGATCTCAACTGATCTGTTTATGGTCAAGCCGTCCCGACATTGTCTGCCGCAAGGGATCCGGCAGACAGATACAAGCGGCGCACGGCTATTATTCTATCAGAGAAAACAGGGCAAAAAAAGTGCGGGCAAAGCCTAGAACCAGCTCCAGTCTTTGCCTCACACTCCGATACATTTTCTGCTTTCATCCAGGGTCCGTTTTCGCCTTGCTCAGCCCATAAAATCCTCTGTCTTCTCTTGTCTGCCCCGGCTTGCTATCTTGCCTGCAGGATCCCTCCCAGCTTAATGGGCTGAGAGATATTGACCCCGAAGAGCGGATTTCTGGACAAGTAATCAATGACCCTCTCCGTATCAGAACGGGCCTCAAGCCCCTTCTCGACATCCTTACACATAGAGACCTGATCTGTAATCACCGCATCTGCATCAGAATCCATAAAGCGGTAGGCCGATTCCGGCGAATTTACCGTCCAGACCAGCACCTTCTTCCCCGCATTGTGGACGGTATTGATCGCGGACTCTGTGGCCGCCTCCTCTTCCATAATCATATCGTCACAGTCCAGAGCAGCCCTATCCCCAAAAGAAAAATAATAAATATAGCCGGTCTCAATCTCGGGGTACTTATGATAGACATGAGCTACCAGGCTGTATTTGAGCGAGGTAATCACACACTGATCCGTCATTCCCCTTTCCCGAACCATGCGGCTGACATCATCCGCCATTTTCAGATCCGCTGTCGGCCCCTTTAATTCCAAATAAAGTTTCCCCTTGCCCCTGGCGTAATCCAGAAGCTCCTCCAGTGATGGAGGATGTTGGCTAGATGGTTTTCCTGTCGGATCTGCAATCCGCAATCGCTGAATTTCCTCCCAGGTCATATCGGAGACCAAGCGGTTGACCCCGCATGTCCTGGCGAAAGTATTATCGTGGTTGATCACGTATACCCCGTCTTTTGACCTCTGGATATCGGTTTCAAACCCATACGCAGACTGGTTGAGGGCGCTGTCAAAGCCCAGAAGGGAATTCTCCGGCGCTGCGTATCCGCCAAGCCTGTGCGCCACAATCTTCGTGTCTGTTCTGGCCGGGAAGAGCTCATCGAAAAAGAGCGTCCCCAGAAAAGAAAGAAAGAGCATAGAGGCTATCAGACAGCAACTCCATACGCGAAGTGGCAGGAAGGAGCGTTTTGGAAGCTCTTTCTCAAAGAAAATTTCCTCTTTCGCGTCAAAGTTCATAAAAATCCGGGTGATCTCCAGGGCTTCCATGGCCGGGAAAGACAAGGTAAAAAAGATGAGCAAAAGCACGCCTCCCCCATATGCAAAAATGAAGATAAAACGATTAAAATAGCGCGGTAAATCAGTAATCGAGGTCACCAGTGTCCCAAGCAGGGCAATCAGAAATGAGAGAAGCAAAAGCAGGGCCACCAGCTGCAGAGTGAAGATCAGCAGACGACTGGCAATCGGCCTCCATTTCTTCCGAATCATTCGATGTGACAGGATTGTCGCCTCATGGGCTGTCTTTCCATCCACTAGAATATAGGGAAAGGCCAATGTATTTCTCACCCCAAAGAAGACTAAAAAAGCCATGATCGCCACATAGATACACATATAGCGGGGGCTTGTCCGGATGGCATCCACCACAAAGCTTGGAATATAATAGTGCTTGGTCAGAGTCAGATTGAATCCGACACCTAAAAAAGGGGCCCCCAGAGCGACGTAGAGACAGAGCAGAATTCCATGTTTATTGATGAATTTGGGGATTGATGCGAAAGTCTCTCTGATAAGAGAGGGCATCTGCACCTTCTCCTTGCGCAGAAGTCTGGCGGACAGAAGGAAAGTCCCATTGATATCTACAGACATGGCAAAGAAAAATGCCAGGAAGGTAATCAGCATAATCAGCCAGCCCTGCCAGGTACGAAAAAGAAAGTGGTAATCGCCGCTGGTAACCGCGACACGGCCGGTTGAATAGATCAGAAGCATTCCCAGCTTCTTCAGACCAAATACAACCACCTGCAGGAGAACAAAGGCAATCAGCTTGTACTCCAGGAGCTGAGGGACAACTCTGAGATAGGAGGAAAAATGCTGTTTCTTCTTCTTGACCTTCTTCCCGACGATTGAGGAGAGTTCTTCCCCCTGGCTCTCACCCTCTTTGACCGTTTCCCTCCTGTCCTTATCCTGCTTATTTTTTCTGTTGATTCCCTGCAACATGTCATTTCCCCAATGGATTTGATACTTTCATTCTTGCCACGCTGTCAGTTAGTATAACGCAAGAAAAAGCCCTGAAGTTTAAGCGAAGGCTTTCTTTATCTTAACATTATCTGAAAACAACAACCGCCGACAGGAGCAGCCATGATCTTTGATGGACGGAACAAACGGCCAGCCACTTTTCACTGCCCATATTGCGAAAAAGTCATAGTCAACTCCAATCCCCATATGCCCGCTCTTGCTCAGAACAGCTGCCGACGCCGACAGTGACTGTCATCTGCATTCTTCATTCCCAGATCGTATGCTGACAGTACACCGTATATCTGTAAGGGCTTCCGTCCGCCTGAAAGCTGCCTTTGATCGTATATCTTGGAAAGAGCACATAGTCATGATTCTGCATGGATACGTCAACAGTTCCCTCACTCACACGGCTCTTGGTATCCGCCGACTCCACATGAAAGAAGTCCGCCAGTGACTTCTCCTGATAATCTGTCTGCCTCAACCCCGCAATCTTTCTTCCCTGAATCGAGACCTCCTCCCATCCGTCATTTTCCGGCCGGACGGTGTAGGAGGTCAGCAGACAATCCTCAAGAGGAGATTCATCAGACAGGGGCGGTGTCAGGTTGACAACCCCGTAACTCTTACCGTCCCGCAGGACTTCCATTGCCTGTCCATAATAGAAATGATCCTTTCGCTCATTTCGAATGATATCCCCGGCTCCTCTTTGTATCTTGCTATGCGTATCCATGAGTGTCCACCCATCGTTAAGCAGGTCAGCCCCCCTGGAAAGTCCTGCCGTATAGTCTTTGTCCTGCAACTGAAAATGCACCGGCTTCGCAGGAAGGCCGATTATGGACATGGTCAGGGTTAGAGTAAAGGAAGCTATAAACCCCATTCCCCAGACAGCCTTGGAAGAAGCATAAACATGGTCGGATGCACTGTGCCTCAGCAGAAACAGTATCAGGCGAAAGACAGACTTCAGCATCTGAATGACAATAGCAATAACGAAGGATGCCTGCAGGGCAAAAAGAATGGATTCATACAGATGATTCCCCTGCAGGAGACGAAAGCCGACGACAAGAACCATTCCCAGCGGGAAAGCGAGAATATAGTAGGTCGCCTCCTTAACAGCACAATCGTCGAGCAGATCTTCCGAGTACTCGATTCCCCGCCCCTTGATGGCGTGTCCGATTTGATAAAACCATCGGGGCAAGTCTCCGCCCCGTCTGGCTGTGCCAAGGAGCCTAAAATAGAGATAAATGGTGAAAAACGCGCCTGCGAGCGTGATAAGAACAAAGACCAGCGCTGTAACTGTAAATTTCATTTTTCTCCCCTTCAGATAGAAATACAGGTAAACTTCATATTCCTGATCGATACATCATAATTCATCTCTTCGGATCATCCAAAGCTAATATCAAGAATCATCATGAGTACAAAACCCAGGGAGAAGAAGACCGTCCCCAGATTGGAGTGTTCTCCCTCGGACATCTCCGGAATCAGTTCCTCGACAACGACATAGATCATAGCCCCCGCGGCGAAACTGAGCAGATAGGGCATCACCGGAACCACATAACCGGCCGCGACAAGGGTAATCAGCCCTGCAATAGGCTCGACGATGCCGGAGAGAGTCCCATAAATGAAGGTCTTTATCTTCCCCATCCCCTCTGCCCGAAGGGGCATGGCAACAATGGCTCCCTCCGGGAAGTTCTGGATGGCAATGCCAAGGGCAAGGGCGAAAGCGGCTGCCGCCGTAATCTGATTGTCTCCGTAGAGCCAGCCGGCATAGACCACACCGACCGCCATCCCCTCCGGGATATTGTGCAGGGTCACCGCCAGGATCAACTTGGTTGTGCGCTTTAAGCCGGTTCTTGGTCCTTCCTCCACCTGATCCATATGCATATGCGGTGTGATATAATCCAGCAAAAGCAGAAAGCCGACGCCAATCATGAAGCCGATCGCCGCCGGCAGAAAGGCCAGCTTTCCCAAATACTCCGCCTGCTCAATGGCAGGAGCCAGAAGACTCCAAAAACTGGCTGCCGTCATGACCCCGGCGGCAAAACCGGTCAGAATCTTCTGGAGCCGCACGGTCATGCTCCCTCTTAAGATGAAGACCATGGCCGCGCCGGCAGTTGTTCCAATAAAAGGGACGGAAAGTCCCTGTATGATTTCCTGATACATCTGTCAGTTGATCCTCTTTTCTTCCAATCAGGCAAGTGCCTGCATCTCATACAAAAACTGATCTCTTCTCATAGATACCTGTTGTTTCCTGCAAATACCTGTCACTTCGCATAGATGCCTGTCTTTTCATAAAAATACCTATCGCTTCATATAGATTCTTGACGTTTCCCGAAAACACCTATCGCTCTGCCGATTCGGATAAGGCGTCCGAAGAAAAACCATGGGGAAGAAGCTTCTTCAGGGAACAGACCTGATAGTCCCTCTCGTTCTTTGCGGCAATCACCTGCATATTCTCATCCGCAAACTCGCTTAAGACCTGCCTGCAGATCCCGCAGGGCCATATTGCATCATCCGCCTCTTCCTCTTTCCCCCCCGTGATCGCAATTGCCTGAAAATGTCTGGCTCCGTCAGCGACCGCGGCAAAGACAGCGGTTCTCTCGGCGCAATTGCTTGCGCCATAAGAGGCATTTTCAATATTGCAGCCCTGGTAGATCTTTCCGTCCGCGAGAAGGGCAGCTCCGACCCTGAACTTCGAGTAAGGAGCATAGGCCCTTTCTCTGGCCTTCATCGCCTCATGAATCAGATCTTCCACTTGATATTCCGTCACAAGCAGTCCTCTCCTCCACACTATCTACTCATATCCATCCGACTTTTCGCCTCTGCATCTCTGCGATCCGGACCGCCGGTCACTGCTCACAAAAACCCATTCTACGAACGCAAAGAAAAAGATAGAACCATTGTATCGCACTGTCAAGTCAGGTCTCTCTTCACCTGAATTCCATACTTCTTCAGATCGACCCGACCATCTTTTACACGCACTCCCTCTCTCTCCAGCAATTTAGCCTGCTGTCCTGCCCCGCCAAAGGCGAATTCTCCTGCCAACTCACCTTGGGCATTGACCACGCGAAAACAGGGAATACCCAGCGGATCTGGATTTTTGTGCAGGGCATTTCCGACCGCCCGTGCCATCCGAGGATTTCCCGCCATCTGCGCCACCTGTCCGTAAGTTGCCACATGGCCCGCGGGAATCTCCCTGACCGCCTGATAAATACGTTTTGCGGGAGAATCCGTCACAAGGTCATAGCTCTCCGCGATCATCCGCTTGATCTCTTGCTCCGGAATGCTCCCGTCCAGGAGGATGGTGTTCCAATGCTCTTTGTTCTGGTGCCAGCCCGGCAGAACTGACGCATAGGCATTCCTCCAGAAATCCCGCCAGCTCGAATCCACCTTGACGTTGATGTTGACAAGTCCATTTCTCTCGTAGACAGCCAGAAAGGTCTTCTTACTCGTCTTCACTCGGATCAGCTGCCAGTCCGCCCTGGGAAAAGGCTTATCCGCATAGGCTTCGTCAAAGGTCAGTCCGTATTGTATGGCCTCTTCTCTTGTTCTCATCTCAGATCTGCCTCAATCATCTCAGCACAAAAACCCCGTCAGAAACACACACATCTTTTCAGGGCTTGCTGCCTTTTCCTCTTCGGAAAATTTCAATTGAAATCCCCCAAAAGAAAATCATCAGAAGCACCCAAATCAAAATCGAGAGAAGTCCCGTCTGATTGTGCCTCCATCTCATCCACCACTCCGCAATCATAACCAGGGGGAAAACAGTCAAGAATAAGATAGAGATAATTCCGAACAGACGTCTCACCCATGTATATCTCATGAAATATACCGAAATTGGAAGGCCCAGATATCCGTCAATATCTGTTTGCTCAACCGCACGATCGATAACTCCCATGATATCAGGATATTTTCTTCCCTCTGCCTCTTTTGTTTTGACATAATTCAGATAGTATTTTACATCAAATGATATATCTGCCTGATCATCAATCATTTTTTGACACAGACTAAGTGCTCCATCCAAGTGCTCTCGTTCCTCCTTGAGTATATTTATCTGCTCTTTTAATACACCTTGCAAATTGGCATTTTTCTGAAGGAGATTTCTAATCTGTTCAAGTGAAAGATCCATTTTCCGATACAGTACTATCGTATCCAGGCACTTGATATCTTCTTGTGTATAAGATCGATAGCTGTTAGTGCTTATTCTTGCAGGTGCAATCAGTTCCTTCCTCTCATAAAAACGGATGGTGCTGATATCCAATCCCGTTTTTTCTGCCACTTCTCCTATTTTCATAAATCCCCCTCATGGCTCAGGATCTCTTTCGCGTCACTAAGGACTTCCTCAGGAAAATCAAACTGCTCCAGTAAGAGGATCGCATTGCTTTCTCCCCCAAGCCCCGCTTTTATCTTATAGTCAAATGTTATCGTTCCCTCATCATAAAAACAATCAAAATAATAGCACTTGTATGCATCGCGGACTCTCTCCGCCAGTTCATGATCGTGCGTCGCCACTATGATAAAACAAGTCTTATCTGAGAAAAAATGCAATAGGGCTTCTGATACGGCAAGTCTCTCTCTTTGGTTGGTCCCCTTCATGATTTCATCTACGACAAATAAAACCATTTTACCCGACTCTAATCTTTTTACCATTCGCCTCATGTATTTGACTTCACGAACATAATAGCTTTCCCCTGAGATGAGATCATCGCGAATCGCCATTGATGACATCACATCCATTTCGGGAATTTCAAATTTCGAAGCGGTGCAGAAATCAATTGTCTGCGCGAGAATCACATTGACTGCCAGGGCCTTCATCAGGGTTGATTTCCCGGACGCATTTGCCCCTGTAATGATTGTGTTTTTTGTCAATACAAGGTCGTTTCCAACCGCATCTCTGAGCAGCGGATGCAGCAGATCCTCACAGCAAATCTCCTCTTTTTTTGTTAAAGTCGGATGACAGCCACATTTCATTCCCTTTTGAAAGGAAGCGCAAGAGATGGCAGAATCCACCGTCCCCGCCAGATCAAATAAATGCAGAATCGCCTCTTCATTTCCTAAAATAGCCCGCGACAGCTTAATGTAGCTTACTAGATCGATCAGCGTGATCCCAAAGAGATAATCGAGCAGGAAATTATTTGGATCGTTGAGTTCAAAGGCTTTTCGCACCGAAAAACCGCCTACCGCCTTTTCCACCCTCCTCAGTTTTTTAAGTCCTTTCTGATTTCTTCTGCACATGAAACATCATCCAATGGCCAGTTTTTCTCAAGATACCGGCAAAATTTAACAATCACGCACACATCATACAGACTGTAAAATGTATATTCCTGCTTTTCCTTTTTTATGATATAAATGGTCAGGTTGCAGCTCACCATCAGGATCAGAAAAAAACTTGCCTGTGGAAGGCGAAAAAGAAACGTCCCCAAAATAGCGCAGATGAATAAAAGCTGCAGAAGTCGATAAAATACCAATTCGGCCCATCCCCGGTCGTCCAACATTTTTAACATCAATGGGAGGAAGTAGCTGCTCTGTCTTTTCCCGATTCCGCAGAATTTTCTCTCAAATACCAGCCTCCTTTTCTCATCCTTTGCAAAGGCGGAAACCAATTTTGAAAATAATTGCTGCCTTTCCCCTGTCCCGGGCTCATGCAATTGTCGGTAGAGCACCTGCTCTCCGACAAAACTTCGTGTGTTATTAATTCTGTAAAAGACCTCATCCATTTCAAGATCAGACCATGTGATCGCATCGATCCCGTCCTGTCCATACTCCTCTTGATACATACGGATCGATTTCATTCGATCCTCTACCATATAAGCTGTTGGCAGGTCCCTCGGATCACAGCCCCACTGTCTTCTGATCATGGATTCGATTCTCTTTTTTCGGCGTCCAAACATGCTGATACCTCCTCGATTCCCTTAAAACATAGACCATGAACCAGGTGGAGGGTCAAGTTTATTCTTCAAAAAGCATCAAATTCCATTCCTTCGGTATCCTCACTTTTCATCCGTGACCTTATCTCCGACAATCCCGTAGTCACAGATGCCGTCACCGTTTGAGATCGTGTGTTCCCGATGAAGCCTTCCATGCTGGAGCCGCAGCATGACCTCGTCTGTCGCGCAGAGAGCGGGCATCAGTTCACCGATTCCCTCCCTCTCACAGAATTCGCAGATCGGGCAGCGGGAAAAATAATAGTAACTGCCATCTCTGTGCAGTCCCTCATTGAAGTGTACGACCCAATTGACCGGATATTCTTTCCCCCTTTTCCGATACCATGTCTCATACTTCTTCATGCTCCTGTACCATTTTTTCGGTGACTTGTTCAGATCTATCATTCCGAATAAAGTTCGAAGAAGCGGACTTGTCAGCACGTCTATCATCACATGAGCCATTTCATCAGGGCTGATCTTTTTGCCGCTTCCCAGCCATGCCGCCGCGAAAGCATAGGCAAAGTACGCGTTTGCCGCCATCGGGTTGCCGGGGCCCAGATCGTCCGCGCGGGAGAGAAGCCTCCTGTATTCCTCTTTGCCCTGGCGGATTGACCGGTCAGCCAGTTTTCGGTCAAAGCGCTTTGCAATACTCTTTTTTATCATCGGCGCAAACAGCGTCCAATAGATCCCTCGATATTTCATCGCCCGCCCTCATCTCTATACATGAACAGCAGCTATCTGAGCGTGGATACTATGACTCCGGTACAAAATGACCTCGTCTCCTCTATATTGACGATTATCCTCTATATTATTTACGATTATGCACCAATTGAGGATATCATTCTATGCGCTTTTCCGACGCCGGGGCATTATTTATTCCTCCGTCCATACTTCCTTTGCGAGATGAAATACAGCCCAGGATTTCAAATTTCATGGCATCATCCCACTTATTTCACCATTTCAGAAAGGACTTCTTCAAACTTTGGTGTCCACCATAGCAGGTACCCGCCCTGGAAGGATGAATGCCATCATACATATAAAGCTTGTAATCTTCTTTTGATACTGCATTCATATCAGCGTCATCCCAAAGATCAAGAACATTCATATTCTATTTCTTTTGAAGCGAAAGCAGAGCGCTTACCATAGACTCATAATTTTTATTGTCATATTTTGTGCCGGTATAAAACAAAACCGGACAATTCCAGACCTCATTACAGTATGCAATGGAACCGGCAAGCACTGCCGATATCACAGCCAAGAATAAAACGACTACCAGCAATGTAATTCCAAGCACTTTTATAGCCTTCTTCTCGATTATTTCTCCGAATCTGCTAAGTTTTCTCTCTCATCTTGTCAGGAACAAGAAGATGTAAAATAAACCTGCCACCACACCTACAACAAGCAGTATTTTAAGCAAAGTTCCCCTCATTTTGTTCATATGATTCTCCTTATTTATATTCAAACTCAACCTTATAATTTCTTGTTAACTCATTGCTCTTGATCATGTTGGCAATTACCTTCTGTGTGTTTTGATCTGCTTTTCCCAATACCCCTGACTGTAATGCCTGTTCCTCTCCCTTTTTGACAATGGCATCCTTTAGCTTTTGCTGTTCTTCGGCACTGATATTTGTAAACCAGCTCTCCTGATCCAGGTAGCTTACAAAGGAATCCTTTACTTCATATGATTTATAGAGCACTGCATGGGGCAGATTTATGCTTATGATATTGTTCCCCTCTGCATCTTTTTTGCTTTTATACTCGATCTCCTCAAAATTCGTCCCTGCCAAGACCTCAACATCCAGACTGAATATCAGATAGCTTTTGGTAAAGGGGATTGATATGGAATCAAAGAGTTTTCTTTCCTTGGAACCATCCTCTAAAACTCTGCCATACCACTCTTGCGTCACAAGAAAGCCCACATCCTTAAAGCCGAAATCCAACACCGTTTCCCTGTGCATGAATTTCGTGGGAACCAAGGTCCCTATCCCGATGCATAAAACCATGATACATAAAAAAAAGACAATCCTAACCGTCAGCGGTATTTTCTTAAGTATTCCGCTAATTCTTCTGCCCTTTCTCTTCTTTTCCTGCTCTTCCATTGGTTCTCCCTTGTAAGCATCTATTGTAACAGACGATCCCATTATAACAGACAATCTCTATGAGGGGAGATGACCTTAGACCTTCCTCATCCTTTTTTAGATGGTGGTGAATTGCAATCCTACTCGTATTTGTGGGCGCCTGCCACAAATACTGATCCATTTTTTTCCCTGACGCGTCATAGGCAATTGCCAAAAGTTCACCCTTCATATTATTTTTTTAAGATAGAAATCAGATGTCCAACCCCTATGCCAAGAAGAGAAATAACCGTTCCGACAAGAAGCAGCGTCCAATTCGGCTCATTCACTTTTCCAGTCGCAATATTGTTCGCCAAGCTAAAACTCATATATGCCAGCAGCATGTACATGATGCCGAAGGCGATCGATGCAAACCATTTACACCTTCCCCATAAGTCCATTTCGCCAATGAGGAGAGAGAGAATAAAGGTCGTCAGCGGAATGATAATCCATATGACACCTAAGGCATAGACCATGGCTTTTCCCGTTTCATCCGGCGAAAACCAGAACCACAAGATCGCCAGGGTCCAGATAGTCAAATAAGATAAAACCACTATCAATGCTGATAAGCGACGTCTGCTTTTTACCTGATTTGTGCTCTCGTCAAGATAGTCCATATAACTGCTCATTGAGGATTCTCCTTTCAATAAATAATCAAGGCTGACCCGATAGAGATCGCTCATCTTCAGTACGCTGACAATATCCGGGTACGACTTCTCGTTTTCCCAGTTGGATATAGTCTGTCTGCTGATGCCAAGGGCTTCTGCCGCCTGCTCCTGTGTGAGCTTTGCATCCACTCGCGACTTTCGAATCTTGCTCCCAATATCCATCTGCCTCACCCCCTCTTGTTATATAAATCTTAGAGCAGTCATCCTCCGACATCTATCAAATTGCCTGGACATCTCTGAAAAAACATGTCAAAAAGCTTTTACATTCAAATGATAATTGATCCCAGCACCAATACTATATATTGAAGATACTCGATGATCGTGTTCTGTGATAACTTTTCCAAGGTTCTTCCCCCACCGAGAAGGGCCTTCCGGCACCCGGTTTTTGTAGTCAGACTTCATTTTTACTTATACCCCCTTCCCTGTGTGAAAACAGGCGGCCAATATTCCATCGGCTTTTCGCCAAGCTTTATTCTGAAATCACAGAAATCGCCATCTTCAAAGCAGGTATGTTCGCGAAAGAGCGGCACACCGAGAACGCTGAACATGACATAATCCAGATTACAGAGATAGGGCATATATGCTTCATATCCGTACTGCTTTGCAAAATCAGCCAGCGGACAGACCAGGTTGTGATAGCTGAAATCAGATCCCTCTTCCGGCGGGATCTGTGTCTTTGTTTCAAAGCTGCCAGGGTTTTTCGCTGCATTGGCAGCATTTTTGGCGTCCTTTTTCCTAAATATCTTGTTCAAAAGCCTTGTGTTCCCGCATAACTTACCTATGCTTTTCCGGACGATCCACGGCATTTTCATAGTCATACGCTCATAGCTCATCACCATGAGATGTCCCGTTTCTTCTGGATCGACACCGTATTTTTGAAGTACTTCACCCATGGCAACAAAGCAGTATGCACCCGTCAGGTTACGTGTGCCGCTGACATGCTCTCCGCCGATATACGGAAACCTTTCCAGCAGTTTCGTCTCATAATAGGTCCATATTTCGGCAAACACATCACCATATTTTCTTCTGCTGGCTTCTTCCAGCTCAGGGCGGATCAGAAAAAGCAGCTTATTCATGTCTTTTTTCAGCTTATCCCTATTTTCAGCATAATATGGATGCACGTTTTTCTCCCTCTCTCTTCTCACTTTCTCGCAAGTACCCTTATCCACAGCTTTGATCTGTGATGATCACTGGCTTCCTATTTCGTCGATTCAAACAGGGTCTCCCGAGAAAAGCCGTGTGGGAGAAGGCTCTTAAAAGAGCAGATCCGATAGTCGCTCTCGCTCTTGGCCGCAATCACCTGCATCTCTTCATCTGCGAACTCGCTTAAGACCTGTCTGCATATCCCGCAGGGCCAGGCGTAGCTTTCTGCTCTCTCTTCTCTTCCGCCAATGATGGCGATCGCCTGGAAATGCCCGGCCCCGGCGGCAACCGCGGCAAAGGCAGCCGTTCGCTCGGCGCAATTGCTGGCGCCATAGGAAGCATTCTCAATGTTGCAACCCCGGTAGATCTTCCCATCCGCAAGAAGGGCGGCTCCCACCCGAAACCCGGAATAGGGAGCATAGGCTCTCTCTCTAGCTGCCATTGCCTCTCGGATCAAATCACTCACTCGATATTTCGCCACAGGCAGTCTCCATATCTGTATCTATCCCAGTTACCGTCTTCGCACCACTGTAAATGATATTCTAAATGAAATTCTCCGGCCTCAATGTAAATTCCATGCTTTTTCAGGTCAGCCCCTTGTTCTGCAGACAAATCCCATACTTCTTCAGATCGACCCGACCGTCCTCCACATGGACTCCCTCTTGCTCAAGCAATTTGGCCTGCTGCCCCGCTCCTCCAAAGGCAAATTCTCCCGCCAGTTCTCCCTTAGCGTTGACCACGCGGAAACAGGGAATATGCAGGGGATCCGGATTCCTGTGCAAGGCGTTGCCGACTGCCCTAGCCATCTTTGGATTCCCGGCCATCTGCGCCACCTGCCCATATGTTGCCACACACCCCTTTGGGATCTTTCTGACCGCCTGATAGATGCGCTTTGCCGGAGAGTCCGTCACGAGATCATAGCTCTCCGCAATCATCCTTTTCATCTCCTGCTCCGGAATGCTTCCGTCAAGCAGAATCGTATTCCAGTGTTCCTTGTTCTGATGCCAGCCGAGAAGAACAGAGGCATAGGCATTTCTCCAGAAATCGCGCCATTCCGGGTCGACCTTGACATTGAGATTGACCAGGCCATTTCTCTCATAAACGGCCAAAAAGGTCTTCTTGCTCCCCCTTACCCGAACCAGCTGCCAGTCCGCCCTTGGAAAGGGCCTGTCCGTATAGGCTCCATCAAAGGTCAGACCATATTGGATTGCATCTTCTCTTGTCCTCATCTCATCTCTGCCCTCTGTCTCCCACATCATATTCTCATTGCTATATTTTGTCTAACCTTTTACAGCAAAAGAGCTGACTCCACATTCTGTGCATACATCAAAACACGCAGACAGAGTATGGAGTCAGCCCTCATATTCATGGCGATCCTGCGCACGCAAGGCCCGGAGCCAGCCAGAGGCAAGGTCAGGAGGCGGCAGGATCAGACTCTGAATTTTACAGCTGTACCGTAAACCATAATCTCTGCCGCGCTTTGCATAATCGAAGAAGAAGCATAGCGAACTCCGACGATTGCATCTGCCCCCAGCTTTTCTGCCTCCTCGATCATTCTGCTGTCAGCCTTGTCTCTCGCCTCTGCCATCATCTTGTTGTAGTTCTTGAGTTCTCCGCCAACCAGGGTCTTAAAACCAGCGCCGATATCCTTAAAAGCGTTGACGGTCTGGATGGTAGAACCCTTAACCATACCAAGCGTCATAAGTTCCTTGCCTTCAATAGCCTCTGTTGTCGTAAGCAGCATAGAAACCTCCCTGCATGAGCAGGAATGTAAGAAAACGTCAGATATCACTCACATATCACAGCTGCAATTCAATCCAGATACCATACATGATCATTGATATCCTGATATCCGTTTCCGCATCATTCCATTATCCCCTTTGTTACAGGCTCATCATACCATTTCGATGAAATTCTGTCACTCTCAGCGTTTCCTTAAAAGGTCAGACACACAGCCGCAGTCAATGCTTCGGAACCTTACAGACAGGCCAACATCTCACCACAAAATTCCATGATAGGAAATCAGCAGTGCCGCAAAAAGGAGCGCATAAAAAGCGACAAACATCCATTTCATTTTCACACATAGAGCAATAAATTCGCGAATAAATGCCGATGGAATATAATAGCCTGCCGTTGAACAGCCCAGGCCGTCTCCCTTGATTCCAATCTTCTTGGCATAAGTGCTCGTGCGAAACACGTGATAATCGTTGGTCACAAATAAAAAGCGGGGCTGATCCACCAGCTTCTCTCCTATTCGCTTGGAAAACAGCAGGTTCTCATAGGTTGTTTTTGATTGATCCTCTAGTAAAACCGCCTCTTTGGGAATGTCTGTCTCTTCCAGCAGATAATTCAAGATCGCCTGCGCCTCCGAAATCTTCTCATCCGGTCCCTGACCTCCGCTCGCAATCAGCTTCATATTGGGATTATTAGACTTCTTATATGCCTCTACCGCCTTGTCGATCCTGCGTTTTAAGAGAGGCGTCACTCTTTCTCCGTCTAAGAGACCTGCGCCATGAATAATGATAAAGTCATAGTGCTTTCGCTTTGGAATCAGCAGATACAAAATGGAATAAAGCATAAAACCGGCAAATGCAAAGCCAAAGATCAGATAGGAATAAACAAAGAAGATAAAAAAAATGTTGATCCAGTGATTCTGATAAAAATACAGATTGCTTCCATATGCCCGAATCAGTATCACTCCAAAAAAGGCGAAGATCAGAATCCCCATAATAAGCGAAAGAAAATTCGCCTTGGATTTACCCTCACGCTTCAATAGGACAATCCCGTTATAAACGAGGAATATGCCGCTGAGAAAAATCAAAAAGGGAATTCCCAAAAAGCAGACCATCAGAGCCAGCATATAGGAATTGCTGTTCCCGGACAGATAGCTAAGCTGTATTACTGACACAAGAGCAAAAAGCAGGCTGATAATCAAGAGGGCAGGATTTAAAAGGCTGCGGCTGTCCCTCCATATTGACAGAAGCAGCAGCAGAAAAACAACTCCGGTAGCGATGTATAAGATCATTTTTTCGTTTTCCTCCGCCTCTATGATAATTCATGCTCTTAAGATGTTCTCATCTTTTTAGATCTTACAGCTTAAAAGAAGTCATTTCATACGTCAATTCGATTCTCCTTTTTCTGCGTTCAAGCATGCTGATTCCTCCTCTTTTCCCCTGAAGAATAGACCATGAACCAGGTACAGAGTCAAGCATATTCTTCACCGCATTTCATTCTTTATTGTATCTTTTAAAGCCTGCATTGAGTCCTCAATGCGGCTTCGCTTCCACAGAAGATGGAAATCTTCTTATCGAAGATGAGCACTGGGAAAAGATGGATATACGCTACCGCTTTGCCGCATAATCAATTTGTTTGATAAGCCTTATTCCGCGCGCATTTTGCTCCGTATCCCCTTCCTCTTCGTATCCGTCATAGGGCGCATTCGGGTCATGCATACGCTTCCTGAACGGGGCGCAAAGTTCTGTCCTGTGCCGAAAGGCAAATTCCAAATCGTCCGTCCAGCCCGTGTGACCGGTGATAATCTTTATGGCTCCTGTCCTTCTTTTCAGCTTTCTTTCAAGCGCAGCCAGTGATTTGACTGAGAGCTGATTGCTCTCCGCCAGAGTACTGATGAAGCTGTAGCCCCCGTCCGCGCCAAACCAGATCGTATCACCCGTAAACAGGTACTGATCATCAATCAGGTAGACCATGTGCCCCCAGGTATGACCGGGAACCAGAATACATTCGATCTTGATTCCGTCAATCGTAATGACCTGCCCATCCGTCAGCAGAACCCGCCTGTTATCCATTTTCACCATGGGAAGTTTATAAAAGCCGTAGAGTACTTTCCGTCTTACTCGGCCGGTCAGATAGCGGTTTTCTATCTCACTGAGATATACGGTTGCGTCTTTGAACAGAAGATTACTGTCCTCTTCCAGGGCGCCGACATGGTCCGTATCCTGATGGGTGATGAGAATGTTTTGAATGGACACGGGATCTATATCCAGCCATCCCATCTTTTCACCCAGCCGCTCGTAATTGTACCCGGCATCAATCATAATTGTCCTGCCATTCTTCGTATAGAAGAAAATATTCGCAACCCATTCCCTCACGCAGGCAACATGTTCATCGATCCAGCCCGTATTCAGTGGTTTAAAAATCTCCTTACCGCGAAACACACGGCTCATGAATTTCTTCTGTTTCTCCGAGTCCTTCCTTGCCATCTGTAAATCCCCTTTCACCCTTCTGCGTTGATTTAAAATAAAAGCCTTTATTGATCCCTTATGTTGTTAGTATACTCTGACAATGACTGATAAAACACTCTTGGCGCCATATTTCAGTTTCTCCTGTCCTATGATGGGGATTTTATTACTTCCCAAAGATCTGCTTTACACGTAGGTGTCTATGTTTATACGATCATAGTACCTCCTGAAGTGATAAAAGAAGTAGAATAAAAAAGAACCGTTCGTTATCAAGCCATAATTGGGAGATCTGTATTTTGAGTAAACGAATCAACGAATATAAACACTATATTGCCGTCAACGCAGAAGAGACAAAGTCTGGTGCATCAGAAGATACCAATGCCTACATTCACAAATATTATGATGTAGAAGAAGACGAAATTCTAGCTTTCTGTCAGGAGAACTGCATCTCCTGCTTCATTTCCGGCAAAGAACTGGTTATCGAAACTCCTGTCAGCTTATGGAAGATTATTGTAAATGGTCAAAAGCACTTCCTTTTTCTCTATCATAAAAATGACATCGGAAGCACAGAAGACCCGATTCATGAGCTTGTTCCGGGATACCATTCACAAAAGTGCAGAAGGACCACGATTATAGGTTATCTCGAATACATTGTCGCACATGACCTATATCGGGATAGAAATCCTGCCCTAAGGCATAAGGCAGAAAAATCCGTCCCCAAAAAAGGAACAAATCGCTATAAAAGGGACATCCACAGAGAAAAAACAAGGAAGGGCAAGGAGGATATCAGCCATGTGCTTAAGCTACTGGATTCTCTGCACATGCAAGGCAAAAATTAATTACACTAACAAGATGAATATCTGATCATGTTCCTTACAATCAGCAGATCATCCGATAAGTCTTTTCCGGCTTACTGCTTTATATACCGTTGTGTCAGGCACAACTATTTATTTGTTATTCAGGATGACCTTATCTTCATCAAAGTCTGCCAGATACTTTTGAAACTCCGAGTCATCTCGTAGAAAATCGTACTCCGCGCTGGTTCTTAATTCAGCAATAAACATCGGAATAAATGATTTCCAATCATTCCTGACGGTTTCATGCGCAATTCGATAGAACACCGGGAAATCCGACATGGCCCACGGAGTGTTTACCGCCCTCATAATTTCTTTTATTGCGGCAAGGCTTTTTTGCTTGTCTTTCTCATAGAGTGCTATTTGCAGACGGGGAACGGCGCTCCCATACTGCCACAGTCCAAATTGAGAAATCATCTTCTAAATCATTTCACTGATTTGATTTGTTGACGGCAGGTGTAGATACGCCCAGATAATTTGCAATCTGCTCCTGGGTCAGGCCAGCATCCTTCCTGTATTTCTTGATTTGTTCGTTGATCTGCATACCATCGACCTCCTTGTGTCTCAATTATATAGCAGTAAAGACCGCATTTATATTAAGCGGTTATTAATTATGAGGTTATTTTCTTAACCACTGATTAAATCATTCTGTGCTGAGATAGAAAGAGCAGGACGCTGACAGTTTCATCCTTTCCCTCCGCAGAATCACACAAGATCGGTGATGAAATTTTCAACTAAAAAGCAGCAAAATACTCCTCTTATTTTTCCAGAGCCTGGTCGACATCCGCAATGATATCGCGAATATCTTCAATCCCCACAGACATACGGATCAGATCCGGGGATACACCGGCTGCCATCAGTTCCTCATCATTCATCTGCCGATGTGTCGTAGATGCCGGGTGCAGGACACAGGTTCTCGTGTCAGCCACATGAGTGACAATGGCAGCTAACGTAAGAGAATCCATGAACTGAACCGCTGCCTCTCTGCCGCCTGCAATACCGAATGAAATCACACCACAGGATCCCTTGGGCAGATATTTCTTAGCCAGGGCATACTGGCTGTCATTTTCCAGACCAGGGAAGGAAACCCAGGACACCTTGGGATGCTCTTTTAAATGCCGGGCAAGAGCCAGGGCATTTTCATAGTGTCTTTCCATTCGCAAGTGCAGGGTTTCCAGTCCGACACCGAGGTAGAAGGCATTTTGCGGAGAGGGAATGGATCCCAGATCGCGCATCAGGTTCGTTGTCATTTTGACAATATATGCCGCCTTTCCAAAGCTCTTGCTATATACGGTGCCATGGTATGTCTCGTCGGGACTTGTCAGCCCGGGAAATTTCTCACTGTACTTCGTCCAATCGAAATTGCCGGAATCCACAATGGCTCCGCCGACAGCATTCGCTGTGCCATTCATATACTTTGTCGTGGAGTGTGTGACAATATCTGCTCCCCATGTAAAGGGTCTGCAGAAGACCGGCGTAGGAAAGGTGTTGTCTACAATGAGCGGCACCCCATGCTTATGGGCAGCTTTCGCAAATTTCTCAATATCCAGGATTTGCAGAGATGGATTCGAAATCACTTCTCCAAAGACCAGCTTGGTGTTGGGCTTAAACTTGGACTCCAACTCTTCTTCGGAAATATCGGGATCTACAAAAGTAGCCTCGATGCCCATATTTTTCATCGTGTTCGCAATCAGATTATAGGTCCCGCCGTAAATGGCGGAAGACGCAATAACATGGTCGCCCGCATCCGCGATATTGAATATGGCATAAAAATTCGCCGCCTGGCCCGATGATGTTAAAATGGCCGCCACTCCGCCTTCCAGCTTGCAGATCTTGTCCGCAACCGCATCATTTGTCGGATTGGCAAGCCTTGTATAGAAATATCCCGACTCCTTTAAGTCGAAGAGGTCACCCATCTGCTTCGATGACTCGTACTTGTAAGTTGTCGACTGCACAATGGGAAGGACCCTGGGTTCTCCATTTTTCGGCTCATAGCCTCCCTGTACGCAGATTGTATTGATATGATAATTTTCCATTCGCGTTTCCTCCTTAGCCCAATACATATACTCTTTCTCCTTGTCCTGTCAAGCGAAGGAGCCGGCTTCCTGTTCCGATAAAGCGGGGTTACCCATCTATGTTTCATCACACCATATTTTTACCTTACGATATTCTTTGCTTTTGGCGTAGGCAAAGGCTTTTGAATTTCGAATATAGTCAAATATATTTTCGCTTAAATCCTCATCCCATATTGACTCACTCATCTTTTTATTCTCATCATCCGTCTCATAGAAAATATCGACATGGACTTGATAAAATTCTTCATCTTCATTTGGAAATTGTCTGACCAGGGAAATTTGAAACATGGGCTCATCTGCAAAAGATGTAAATGTTCCTGTTTCAAACAAAATCATATCTTCCTCAAGCGGTATACTGCACATCCGCTCAAATACATTGACGATTTCCTCTAATGAACTTCTCTCCGTTATTTTATTTTTCAAAAAACCAATCAGCTTATCCATTCGTCTCCTCTTTTTGTCCCTGTAAACCTGGATTTATTTTCTCTCTCGTCGCTGTGTTATATTCCGACTATTGTCTAACGTTATCGATGCTTTTCTAATCTTATCAACAACTCCTCAACTCCTCATCCGGTTCTGTGACACCGCTTGTATCTTTTGAATCATACCTGCGAAATCCCCGATACTGTCGCCATTTATATCATGAAATGACTGTAGACAAAACTCGTAAAATACCGTCTCTGTCAACCGCGTTGGCATAACTTATTTCCCTGCGATTTCTAAAATATCTCCCGAGAGGATAATTTGATACTGAAACTTTGGGTACTCCCGCTCTATTTCTTTTAGTTCTTCTTGAATCTCTTTTTCTTTGCGATGATCTGTATTCAATAATACACCAGGAATGCCACAAGATGCCGCAACCTGCATATCACTGGCAACCTCATTGCCGATCATGACACAATTACTTGCATTCAGCTCATTGTCATCAAGCAATTTCTGCATAAACGCCGTCTCCGGCTTACGCATTCCATAATCAGCAGAGATATACATATCGTCAAAATACGGTGTCAATCCACAGATTCCCATCTCGACTATGACGAAGGAACGCTGGGCATTGGACAGTAAGATCACTTGATTTCCCTCTTCCTTCAACATTTGCAGCACACGTACTGTATTTTTATATGGTTTGCAGCGAACTCTTGTCAGACGTCTGAACTCTGTCTCTACAAATAAAAGCCATGTATCAAAATCCCGGATTGCCAATCGGTCTCCTTCGCGCCTAGGAGCTTCATCATACAGACGTTGAAATACATTTTTAAACTGAATATCAACATATGTGCCGGGATGAATCGCTTCAACACGTTTCCATTCCTCTTGATCAAACTTTAAATATGCTTGTCTGAACTCTTCCGGTGTATAGATGGCACCATAACATGCATATATGTCCGATAGCGTTTCCCATATCTCGCCATTCTGTAATTCGGTATGAATATCAATCAAAGTTCCATACAAGTCAAATATATATGTTTTTATCTGATTCCTCCCGGGATATCTCCATGCGTCTCTCCTCCCTCCATGCGTCTCTCCTCCCTCCATGCCTTCCTATCATAGCAGACTGCCGACAGACCATCAGACAGCACTCCGTATTTTCACGCCCAGTGATAATAAAGTTTCCATGTCACTTGAACTGCTCGTACCAAAGGGATTGAACGATAAAAATCCGTTGATTGTCCTATACTCTTCTGGTCTGGCTCGAAAGGATATCTGGCCAACATCAGAAAATATATCTATTCTGATCACCCTGTCCCGGACGGCATTCATTCTGCAATGCAAAATCGGTCCGGACACAATTTGCCTTCCATTCTCCCAAATCTTAATATCGGCACCGACAAGTTCAACTACATAGTCTTTCACCAGATGATTTCGCATTCTTTTCATAAGAAAACATGTCACAACTAATCCCGGTAAAAATGCAATAAGCCCTGACAGTCTGTGTTCCGAAAACATATTCCCTCTTGTGTAAAACAAGATGAGATATGTTATCAAAGCCGGCATCCCAACAATTACCGGAAGCCCTAATCCCATGATCATGTCAGATTTTGACGTTCCTGATTTGAATTTATAAGTTAACACGATCGACCTCCATACCAGCAAATCAAATATCTCTGCACAGGACGAACGATGCCATTATTTTTATCCGCTAATGTTTGCAATCATCTATTCTATGCAGCATCTATGCCGGGCCTTCTTAAATTCGTCTGCACCTATAATTTATCATATCATTTCTCAACTCCCAAGATCGTTTTGGGGAACATGTGCTCATCTATATTAAAGTTGTCTGCAAGCAGATGCAGAAGGCCAGGATCCTGAAATGTAAACCTCATGTATCATTAAAGTGATCACCGGCGTCCGGCACTGTGGCAAATCCTGTCTTATGGATACAATTGCAGAAGAGCTCAAGAGGTTCAGCTTGAATAGCCTGAAATCCCGCCTTTTCAGTTACCAGCCCCAAAGATACCAGCTCGACCATCGGAACACCAGATAATATGGTTCAACCGTCCGCTCACTTTCACCTGAGGGGGCGTAATACAGAAACTTGATCAAATGCCTGTCTCCGATCGCGTCCTGTATGGTCTATATCTTAGGAGCAAGCGAATCTCTGTACCACGATGACAGATCTATCAGTATAGAATCCCTGCCGGTGATAAACTCAGAGGATCCCGTCTGAATCTTCTCCATCAGCTGACCGTAATAGCTGCTTCCGCTGAATGAACAACTGAAAACAGCTGACGGAAACAGAGGATTCCATCAGCTGTATACATTACAAATGACTATTCATTGCAATTTTTATCCAATCATCTGAAAATATTTCAATGCATTTTCAATCGCCGCAGCTTTTACCTCCGGACACTGTAGCTGCCTGCCCCTTCTTTTTCCTGCACCCACTCCTGGATCTCCCGATAGATCCCCTTATTCTCCGCCGCCGTCACATCCATCTCATCCATATCGACCTTCAGGCGGATATGATTCTTAGCTTCGGAGAGTTTGGATAATAAGCACACCGTCTCAACTTGCTTATCATTGTCCAAACCTATATTTAAATCTTCATCGATGATAGGAAGTTTAAAAGTAATTGATTTTAGCCATTGCCCATTCGGTTGCTTTTCTTCGTAAATTTGAATTTCAGAAATCAAAGCTGTAATTAACTGTCTACGCTCTACATCATTCATTACCTTGTAAATTTTATCAAAATAGATCAAAATCTTATATATGTTATCTCCTGTAAGTTTCTCAGCTTCAATAGTTTGTTTCTTTGCTTTCGCATCAATTAACAATGATTCTAAGTCTTCAATCTTATCATACATACGATAAAGTCTATCGTCTAAGTCCTGTTTTCTTCGTTTGTAGTGCTTATCATCAGCATCTAAATTATCTATTTCCTCAATTAGCTTAAATTTCGTAGAATGGCTCTTCCTCAATTCTTTCTGGTAATTATCTATCTCTTTTTCTATTTCAGAGGTATCTACCTTCATGTTAATTTTTTCTTGCATCATAGAAGCAAATTTGGGATTGCTTACTATCTTTATAATTACCTCAGCAACTGCATCATCTAACAATTCTTCTCTGATTTGTTTATTGTAAGTACATTTATGACCTCTTATCATATGCCTATGTTTACAGCCATAGTAATAAAAATCTTTATACTTTGTACCATCTTTCTTTTTCTTGATACATTTGTTTCCAAACATTCCCACTCCACATATCGGGCATTTTACAATTCCTGATAACAAATGGGTTCTAACATCTTTTCCCTTATTCACATGCTCATATTTCTTTGCTTGTGATTTTAATTTAACCTGAGCAGCCTGCCACAGCTCATCAGAAATTATAGCTTCATGAATACCTTCAGCTATTAAATATTCATCTTGTTCAACTTGCTTATATTCATTTCTTGTACCATGAACTTTTTCTAAAGTTCTTCTTCCAAAGGCTATCTTCCCGTTATATACAGGATTCTTTAATATCTTTCTTATAAGACCCGCATCAAATAATGGATTTTTCCCATTCTGTCTTGGAATTTTTCTTATTCCATGATTTTCTAGGTATTTAGAAAGTCCATTCGCTCCAATGGTTGTGTTAACATATTGATCGAAAATAGTTCTTATAGCTACAGCTTCTTCTTCATTGATAAACAGTTTTCCATCGACAAGCTGATACCCATACGGGGCAAACCCTCCGTTCCATTTTCCCTCTCTTGCCTTTTGAATGCGACCTTCCATTGTTTGAACACGAATATTTTCTCTTTCAATTTCAGCCACAGCTGATAAAACTGAAATCATCAATTTACCTGCATCTTTGGATGAATCAATCCCATCCTCAACACAAATCAAATTGACTCCAAAATCTTGCATTGTTTGTAGAGTTGATAAAACATCAGCAGCATTTCTTGCAAATCTTGACAGCTTAAACACAAGAACAAAAGATACTCCATCCTTTCCGGATTTTATATCTTCCATCATGCGAGTAAACTGTATTCTTCCCTCAATAGATTTTCCAGACTTGCCCGCATCTTCGTATTCACCAACAATCTCATAATCATTATAGAGAGCAAAAGCTTTCATTCTTGATTTTTGTGCCTCTAAAGAATAACCGTCTATCTGTATTGATGTAGATACTCTTGTATAGAGGTATACTTTTATTTTTTCTTTTGACATAGCATTAACCTCAATATCCTTTTTCTATATCTTTATATTTTTTCCAATTATGGTTTGGACTTATATATCAAGTATATTATATCACTTTTATTACTTTCCCTCAATCTGTGTTTTTACCATGTCAAATTTATTTTTACCTTCTGTACTTTTTACTGGAGTTGGATTTGGAAGATTATCTAAATCTAAAACTCCAGCATATTTTGTAATCAGATTTGCTATCAAATCAGCCAATCCATTCCAGTCATTATCCACTAAGACACCTCCTCCGCTTTAAATCGTCTATAATCACATATTATTTTTCTTACTAAGTTTTATGACATTGGTAGGTGCATTGGCTGCTACATAGGAATCTCACCTCTGCCCCTTGTTCCAGACGAGGCAGCTTAAACTATTGAAGTATCATTATCACCACTTACATCATCGAAATAAGCTGCCACGCTTATCTTTTATGTATTCCTATCTATCGCTCGTTTTCTTCTAACCTCGACAATATGCCGGTACTCATTTAAACCGATTTTCATCAGCAGAAAAGTCTTGGCGTAGGTCATAACTCTCAGTAAATGGATAAAGTCCTACCTTGGTCTATTCAGTTGTCAAAGAGCAATATTTGAAAGGGATTGTTTTCTTTACATTTTCCTATTTGCCATAAACAAGCATATCTCTTACCCAAGAAAGTAAAGGAGGTCAAACTCCCCTTCACTTTACATAAGGAAAATTTGACCCCTTTGGTTACCGAAGTTTTAAAGTTCTTCGATAATTTTTTTCAGCTTTTCAAGAATTTTGTTTCTTCTTTTGATTAAAGCCGGATGTGTAATACTTTTGAGCTTTGCCACTGAACGAACAGTTTCATCATTAAAATACAAACGTTCAATAATATCCTTTTCTTCTGCATTAAGTCTTGATATAGCATTTTTGACTGCTTCAATCATCATCTGTGTTTCAACAATCTTTTCTACATCAACACTTTCATCAACAATATTATCTACAAAGTGTCCGTCATGGTCCAATGATGAAAAAAAGAGCAAGTGGTTTTTCTTGTCCACCTGCTCTAAATACTTCTCGTGTTCTCTTTCCCGCCAGTAGACTTTGTATATCTGCTTGCTGACTCTGACCTTTTGCCCGTTGACATAAAGGTAATATTCTTTTGACATATATGTTTCCTCCATTTCTTTTTTGTCTGCGTTTTAAGACAAAAAAGGAGGACTCCTGCACATAGGCATAAGAAGTCCTCGAAAATGAAAGAAACTTGTTCTTTCTCTATATTTTAAATTTAATTTTTCATGATAATTACCAGTGCCAAAAAGGTCTATTGTTTTTTTCTATATGAATAACAGACCCTAAATAACACATAGCAATTACCCCCGTTATTCAATCCATTTTCCCCTCATAAACATATCTCCTATCTTAGCTAATTCATGTAATTGAATACTTAATAACTAATTATATCTTTTGCTTTTTCTATTAGTTTTTTTGTACTATCGAAATCAATTGAATTCTCCAATTCTGTATTTTTAATTACAGCATCTAAATATGAACTATAAACTATCTCATGATTTCTATTAGGCTTACCTCCTAAAAGCAAGTTCTCTTCAATCCAGTTATCAATTTTATTAAAATATTGATCCCCTTTGATTTCAAAAGATTGTTTCCCTCTCTCCAAAAGAATTTGTAAGTACTTTTCTATATACTTATTAGCTAAATTAAAGTTTTTATCATTGTTATAATGCATAGCTAAGGCCAAATAAAAATTCAAAGCCATAGCTACATTAATTTCTACCAAGTTAAATGTTTCTATTAAATCTTCAGTTTTTTCACAAGTTGCACACCAATTATCATTTTTAAGATTGCTTTTCATTAGCAATAAGGTGACTAGCTCAACAACATTTTTTAGAATGAACACCTGTAATTTTGCATCCACAAATTCATCCTCTTGAGTTTGCAGATAAGCAGATGCAAGCAAGCATTCTGTTGATAAAAGTAATTCGTCCGATGAAGGTAAAATTTCAATCGTCTCTTTTGCCTGACCTAATTGAAGAAGGCATACCCCTCTCATATTTAGTGCTTTTTTAGTTAATGTATTATTCTTAGAGTGATCAATTACCCTTTTAAATATTTCATTTGCATATTTTAAGTATTCTTGCTTTTTATCTCCTTCACCAACCAAATCACAGTGATTAACTATCAATGTTCCCATATAATAAAGCAATTCAAAGCATGAATAATATTGATTTATTGTCAATTTAATATCCCTAATAACTTCATCAATTCCATTCTTTGTAATATCTTTTGAAAAATCCTCATATATTTTTTTTATTTGTTCTAGTGATAATTGAGGCTCATAACCAATCAACTCATCTACTGTAACGTTAAAAAATGTTGCAAGTTTTGGTAACAATAAAATATCCGGATAACTCTGACCGGTCTCCCATTTTGAAACAGAAGCTTTTGTAACCATCATGAAATCAGCTAGTTCTTCCTGTGTTATATTTTTTTCTTTTCTTCTTTGATAAATATTCTCCGCAATTTTCAACATATGATTCACTCCTTTTTATGACATTTCCTTTTTATTTAATACAATAATAGAACTAATAATACAAATAATTATTAAACCAAATGTTGTAAAAATATAGATAAAATAGTCATTAAACCCGATCCCCTTAATTATATTTATAGGCTTTACAAGTAACGCAATCGGCATATATTTTACAATTTCTTCTTTTAGAGAAAGAATAAATTGTATCACTACAGCACCTGCGACGAATAATAATGTCCCTATCACATTTTCAGTAATGACACTGCCTAGTATCTCTAATGCAATCAAAAATATTCCAAAAATTAGCGGAAGTAATACTGCCAAGAGAATATTCTCAATGAGAAATTTATTGCCAAAAAAATACTTTGTATATCCAAATGCTATAAGAAAGCAAATACAATATGAAAGAATCCACATGATTGCATTAAAAAAACATTTTGATATTATTACTTGATATCTTGGTAACCCCTTTGATAGCAAATTTATTAAAGTTCCTTTTTGAATCTCATTCGTAACTTGTGTACTGAACATAATCACAAGACCAAACATTCCTATCTGGTTAACGTTCTTAAAAAATTGTACCCAAGAATCAATTTCTGTTGGAGTATTAGCCTTGATATCAATGCCATCAGTTGCAATAGCTTGAAAGATTTGAGGAGTCAGTTTTGCTGTAAGTGGACTTATCAATCCAATAAATATAAACAACAATAAAAGTCCCAACATCTTTTTTGTCCTAATATTTTCAATTGATTCTTTTTTTATCAGTGAAAAAAATATTCTCATGACTTAATTACCTCCATAAAAATATTTTCTAGTGTTGGCTCTTTTACACTAAACTCAATAGGGAGAATATTCTCATTATGAAGTTCAGATAATATATCAAATGCTTTCTTTTCGGAATCTACTTCTAAAAAACTAAGCGTACTTTCTTCCTCCTTAAAATTCATTTTCGAAATAACATTGTTGTTTTTAAACTTATTCAACTCATCAATAGATTTAAACCTTATCTCAATTTCATTTGTACGTTTCATATTCTTCAGCTCATCTATTGAGCCTTCTAATACGTTTTTACCGCCATCTAAGACAACAACATGATCACAAATTGCTTCAACATCAGATAAAATATGCGTAGAAAAAACAACCGTCGTTGTTGATTTTATTTTTCTAATGATCTCTAATATTTCTTTTCTGCCCACCGGATCAAGAGCCGAAGTAGGTTCGTCACAAATCAATAATTTAGGACTATTTAAAAGAGCTTGTGCAATTCCTAAACGTTGTTTCATACCTCTAGAAAAACCATGTATTCTTTTGTCAATTCCATTCAATCCAACTAATTCTAATAATTCCTTACTTTTTTTTACTATCTCATCATTATTAAGCCCAGTTATAGAACCACATAATTTAAGATATTCTTTTGGTGTCATGTAATCATAAAACTCAGGCACATCTGGCAAATAACCTATAAATCTATTAGTGTTTGTCTGACCATATTTTACTTTTTCTCCAAATACTTCAATAGAACCCTCATCAATTTTCAAAAATCCCAAAATCATTTTCATTGTTGTCGTCTTACCCGCACCATTTTTTCCCAAAAATCCAAATATTGTTTTTTCAGGAATAGCTAAAGACAGTCCATTCAAAATATTATGACTTCCAAAAGATTTAGATAGATTTTCTATTTTAAGAGCATCCATTATTCATTATCCTTTCCTATCGTTAGATACAAAATAGGACCAATAATTTGTATTAAAACAACTATAACAATCCACATTGTCTTGTTTCCAAATTTAAACTTGTTGTGTTTTAATACATGGCTCAATGCGTAAATCATAAGCCCAATTTCCAAAACAACTATCGGTATTAATATTGGTAAATATTCTCTAATAAACTCCATTTTAAGTCCTCCTTACATTATCCTTATGTTATTTATATTATAGCAGTTAACTTTATTAACTTTCAAGAAACTATTGGTTGATTTTTTAGCCGAAAATCAACTATCATGAAACCTCAACTTTTATATCGAAATTTAAGTTAATTACTCTTTTGTGGTATAATATAATTAAAATTTAAAACATGCTTAATGCCTGCTACCTTAATTATTCTTTTGTAGCAAGCACAGTAAGTGTACGGACACTTACGGAAAATTTGATGAAGCAGCCCTTTGGGATCTGCTTCTTTTTTTATCAATTTTTGACTTGTTAGGGAGAACCCTAAGACCCCGAAATACATCTAAAGGAGGAATTACCTATGGCAAATAGAATACGAAATGAAAGACTTGAAATTAAATTGACCGAAGAAGAAAAGACTCTTTTTGAAGAGAAACGAAAACTTGCGAAGTGCAGAAATATGAGCCATTTTATCCGCAAATGCGTTTTAGAAAAGGAAATATATCAAGTAGATTTAGAACCTTTCAGAGATTTACAAGGCTTGCTTTCCAATGCTACAAACAACATCAATCAGATTGCAAAGCGAGTTAATTCAACAGGCATAATCTATAAAGAGGACATCAATGACATAAAAAAAGAGATTGAACATTTCTCAAAAGAGCTATGGCAAATTCATTCGCTGCTGCTCAACAGGACTTCGGGAGGTGATTAGTTTTTATGGCTATTACAAAAATACATCCAATAAAATCGACTCTTAATCTTGCTATCGACTACATTGTAAATGGAGATAAAACAGATGAGCAGATTTTAGTCAGCACTCATAAATGCCATCAAGAAACTGCCCATACACAATTTTTAAGGACACGAAATGATGTAGGAACAAAGGGAAATGTTCTTGCAAGACATCTTATTCAATCCTTTTTACCGGGAGAAACTACGCCTGAAATAGCACACCAGATCGGCATGGAGCTGTGTAAAAAGATATTAAAAAATGAGTATGAATTTGTCTTATCTACTCACATAGACAAAGGACATATTCACAATCACATCATCTTCAATAATGTAAATATGGTAACGGGTAGATGCTACCAATCCAACAAGAAAAGCTATCATCAAATCAGGTATCAAAGCGATAAGCTATGCAAAGAAAACAACCTATCTGTCATTGATGAGTTTTACGAAAATTATAAGAAAAAATACAAGACTAACGGTAAATCTTGGTATGAGAATGAACAGGCAAAGCGTGGTACTTCTTGGAAAAGTAGACTTCAATTTGACATTGACAGAATGATTAAACAGTCTAAGGATTGGGACGATTTTCTAAAGACAATGGCTGATCTTGGCTATGAAATTAAGTATGGCAAACACATTGCTTTTAAACCGAAAGATAAGCCGAGATTTACAAGATCTAAAACAATCGGAGAAGATTATACTGAAGAAAGGTTAAAAGAACGCATTGCAGAAATATCGTCTATTAAAACCCCTGCCGTCAAAAAACGCATTGGCAATGTTATTGATATGAACACAAATGTTAAAGTAAAAGAAAGCAAAGGCTATGAATATTGGGCAACCAAACATAACCTTAAAACAGCTGCCGATACCGTCATTTTGATGCATGAACTTGGTTTTAAATCCCTCGCTCAACTTGATAATTTCATCAAGGAAAGTGCTGAAGAAAGGCAGAGCTTACAAGATAAAATCAAAGTGATTGATAGCAAAATTTCTACCTTATCATCTACTATGGAGCAAGTTCATAGCGTTACAAAGTATCGCCAAATCTATCTAACTTATAATAAAGAGCCGTCTGATAAGGCATTCTATGAAGAGTACAAATCACAGATTATCTTGTACCAAAATGCCATTGCAGACCTAAAAAAATCTTACTCCAAACTACCTAATTCTAAAGCTATTTTGAAAGAGCTTGATTTACTTCACGAAAAAAAGAATACCCTAATGCAAGAGTATTCTTCATCAAAATCTGACATGAAAAAACTGTATCAAATCAGAAAAAATTATGAGAAATATATGGGCAAGGAGATGGAGAGGTAACCATCTCCTTTACATTCACACAACTCATATTTCTTTAATTATTTTCTATTATAATTTCATCAACACTTTTTATTTCAGTGTAACTTCTATAGAAAATAGGAATATCTACATTTTTAAAATTAGGTGAAATATAAACATAAATTTTTTTATTCAAAGCATCTGCATATCCAAGTTCCCATGGACACCACTGCGATTTAAATGTTGATTCTGTTAAAAAGATTATAAAAATCTTACTTTGCTGTATTCTTAGCTTAATAATTTCTGATGTTGAAGCATTACACCATTCTCGTTTCAAATCATATTTATCATTAACCCAATCTATATAAGCCACATATCCTTTTGTATTTAGGTTTTTATATAATTCAACTATTTGATTCATATCACTAGAGTTATGAGATATAAAAACATCAAATCTTTTCACCTTTTCTAAATCATCTACGTACAGTCTCTGTTTTAAAACTTCAGGACCTGAATTGTTTTTTACAATTTCGTTATCAATATAATTTTTCTTACCTTTTTTCTTACGTCTTAACATAAATGGTAATCCAATAGATTGAATATAGTTTTGGGCTTCTATTTTTAAAGAAAAATTTCTCGTACATGAATTAACCTTGTAAAAAAACTCCGTAATATTTGATGATTTATATTTTGAAAGCTCTCTCATTATCTCTAATTTTTGATGCAAGTCGTAAGTATTAAAATATCTATCTATAAAAAATGATGTATATGATGGTTCTATTTCTTGAATAAATCTTAATGTGCCGTCGACTTTTTGTTTTCTTTTATCAAATTTGGATTTTGATAGCTGCTTTATTTCATTCTTTAAATTTCCCACCTCATCTTTTCCCAAAATAATTCTGTTCTTATCTTTTCTAAGTTTATTCACACTATGAAAAGCACAATCTAAAATAAAATTATATGGTTTTCTAAAATTATATCTGCTCTTTTTCCCATACTTAATCAGAACCATATTTTTGTTATGCCAAAAATTATACTGTTTATTCAAATCATCCCACATATGTGGATATAACTCTTTAAATGTATTAACAATATCATCGTCTGAAAAAGTATATGGCATTAACATCAAAACTTGTTGAATTGGCTTTTTAAATTTCTTTTTATAATCAATATAAATTTTATTAAATTGCCTTGCTGTTTTTCCCATAACCAATTACTCTTTTAGCCAACTTGAAAGTGGAATTATAGATTTTTTATCTTTAGATTTTGTCATAACATAATATCCTGCCTCCACTTTTTTCCCTGAATCATATTCCTCTCGCCCATCGAAATATGTTATATATGAATATATTTCCATATACTCATTTCCTTTATAGTTACTCCCCTTCTCTTTCATAGGAAAAAGTACAGCTTTTTTTCCTTTAATCGCATCAGCAAATCCCAACTCCCAATTACACCATTTTGATTCGACTGCTCCATCAGTGGCTAATAAAATAAACCTTTTGCATTTTTTTATTCTATCTTTAATTTTTTCAGCAGTCTCTCCAGATGTTATTTTAGGCATAGATAAATCTCTACTATCAATATATGCAATAACATTAAAATTTTTTTCAAGAAATCCTATAATACCCTTTAAATCATCTAAATCATCATGTTTATGTGATATAAAGACAGGAACTTTTTCCTCAAAAAAAGCAAAAGACTCGTTAATAACACCCCTAGATTTTTGTAAGTTATTAATCCTATATTCACTAAATTCTCCTTGCTCAAAAATCTCTTTCATAACCCATCACCTCGCTATTTTTATCAACTTACTACAGTTATTTTCCTTTTTTTCGTGCTGCTTTTTCGATCCAGCTTCCCAAATTATAATATCCATTGTCTTGCGAATAGTCATACAAACCATCACAAATAGAGTCAAAATACGCAGGTGTATCATCATTATAGTATCCAATAACAGTATGTGAATTGCCCTTTACTGATGTTCTTTGAGTTCTCATATCTCTAATGTTATGTATATAAATCCCAATTATTGCATTTCCTCTTTCAATGCTTTTTCGTATTTCATATTGGACAAATGGACGTTTTAATGTTTCTTTGCCAATTAGGACTACAGTAACTGAAGTTCCTTCTAGTTGCTTATCTATCCATTTGTAAACAGCATTTTCACCATTCCTTTTAACCTTTTCAAATTCCGCCTTATCAATAAAACCTGCAGCTTCTTTGCCTTGAGTAACCCAACTATTTCTCACTGTCATTGATCTATTAATATCCTCATCATAATGAAAGCTAAAAAATACTCTTCTTGCCATATTAACATTCCTCCTTATTGTTAAGTCTATTTATCATTTTAATTATTTTATCAACATTAGTGTCTATATCATGAAAATTAGCAATATACTCAATTTCATCATTATTTAAAACATTTTCAACCATATCACCATTTTCAGAATATAATTCCTGAGCCATAGACCCAGTAAATGCTAATGGTATATTCACTAATTGATATGATTCAGCAATATTAAATTCTCTTTTTACACCATCAGCTTTAATAATTTCTCCATCCTTTTGTTTATTACCAAACATATATATTGCTATACCACATTGGGAAATCATTTCTTCTCTATATTTTTCCCAAGTTGTCCGAAGTTGCTCACTATTTATTGCACTTAATGGGAATGGCATTAGTTTTAAACTATCTTCAATTTTAATATTCCTGTGGTCATAGCAATATTCAGTGATTCCATTTATTACATAAGTCCCTACACCTAATCCATATCCATTAACAACTTTATATCCGTTCTTAACAAGTTCAAAAGATAGTTTCCTGATAAAATCCTTAGCTACTTGTATATCTAACGGAGCATAAGTTTCTGCACTTCCTGAAAGGAACACAGTTTTTCTTTTATATCTATTTAATATAATTTCTAATATCTCCGTGATTTCTTCATAGCTATCAATCAAGCATATTTTTATTCCATATCTGTCTAAATCTGCAATCTGCAGTTCTTGTTTAATTAAATCATATTTGTATTCTTCTAGTGCTTTTTTGTATTCTTCGTCTTCAAAATTGTCTCTATTAGGTTCAGTAATTTTTTTTAATATATAATAATGCGGTCTATTATCATCCCCCAATAAAACTCTCATTTTGCTGAGTACAAAATTAAAATTAGGATCACTAAAGCTAAATCCTAAAAACAAAAAAGTTTTTGTTAATAATGTTCCTTCTAAAACATCTCTAAATAATTTTCTACTATTAACTCCATATTCTTCATAATCATCTCTAGTTATTACTGCTTCAGATGGACATTGAATATCTCCATGCATTTTATATACAACTGCATCATAATTTTTGTATGAAAGCTGTAAATCCTTATCATCCTTTCTTACAGAAACATTTTTATTATTCTTTTTCAACGCATCCTCAATTAACGTATCAAAATTTGTTGTCCAATATGTGGAAATTGGAAGCTGTGATAGTATTCTATGATTTTCCGTTGGTTTTTTATTAGAAGGAAATGATTCTGATAAGAGTTCATTAATAGCACTTCTTTTATTTTTAAACTTAAAAACATCATAAAATCCCAATTATCTGCATAAACACTGGAGACACTGCACCTTATCAAGGATAAAACCAATTAAATTACTACTGATTTACTACGTATGAATGAGCTTTGGTACGACGATTTTCCTTGAAAGGTGAAGATTTAATAGATACCTCCAGCACAAATTGAATATTCATAAAGGTAGACACTTCAACAATGAGGTGTCTATTTTTGTATTTAATTTGAAAGGTCGTGATAATGATGGAAAGAAAAACTTTGGAAAGGAAATGTCGTTCTCCTACGAAAGATACGCTGAAAACATAAAAATCAATAAATCACAGAAAGGACGAAAAAATATGGAACTAAAATTTGTTATTCCCAACATGGAAAAGACTTTTGGAAACTTAGAATTTGCCGGTGAGGATAAAGTCATACAAAGAAGAATCAACGGACAGCTTACGGTCTTATCAAGAAGCTACAACCTCTATTCCGATGTGCAGAGAGCAGACGATATTATCGTGATACTTCCGGCAGAAGCAGGCGAAAAGAACTTTGCCTTTGAGGAAAAAGTAAAACTCATCCATCCCCGTATCAGAGCAGAGGGATATAAAATCGGCACACGAGGATTTACCAATTACATTCTGGAAGCCGACGACATGATAAAGGCATAGAAAGCGAGGAAAAGAAATGAGATTAGCAAACGGTATCGTCTTAGAAAAGGAAGCGACATTTGGAGAGTTGAAATTCTCCGCACTTCGCCGTGAGGTACGCATTCAAAAGGAAGATGGCACGCTTTCGGAAGAAATTAAGGAGCGTACCTATGACCTCAAATCCAAAGGACAGGGACGAATGATTCAGGTGAGCATTCCTGCAAGCGTTCCGCTGAAAGAATTTGACTATAACGCACATGTAGAGCTTATCAATCCGGTAGCCGATACGGTAGCGACCGCAACCTTTCAGGGAGCAGAGGTGGACTGGTATATCAAGGCAGATGATATTGTGCCGGCGAAGGATTCAGGAAATTTCAAGAGGGAAGCTCCTAAAAAAGAACCCATATCTGAAAAGTAAGGTAAAGAACGCAAATCGAAAGGAGAAACAGGCACATGAAACAGTGGCTTCTTTCCGGTAAACGGATTCGACCAAGCGATAAGGATTTGGTCTTTCATACAGCCGTATCAATATTCCTGCCGGTTTTTATTCTTGTTGTTGCCCTGTTTCATGCAAAGACAATCTCAGAGATAAACTGGCAGGATTTTCATTTACCAAAAGCAGGTGAAATCAATGTTCCCTATCTTTCCATAAGCTGTATTAGCTCCGGTGTTATCTGCCTGCTGCTTGTTTTGGTGATTAAACGCTATCGCTATGACTGGATAAAACAGCTCTATCATCGTCAGAAATTAGCCAGAATGATACTGGAAAACAAATGGTATGAAGCAAAGCAGGTAAAATCAGAGGGGATTTTTAAAGATTCTTCCAGCCGGACAAGAGAAAAGATAAGCTACTTCCCGAAAGTCTATTACCGCATGAAAAACGGTCTGATTCAGATACGTGTAGAAATTACGCTGGGCAAGTATCAGGAACAGCTCCTGCATTTGGAGAAAAAGCTGGAGAGCGGCTTATATTGTGAGCTGACCGAAAAGGAGCTGAAAGATTCCTATGTGGAATATACCCTGCTTTATGACATGATTGCCAATCGTATTTCCATTGACGAGGTACAGGCAAAAAGCGGAAAGCTACGCCTTATGAAAAATATATGGTGGGAATATGACAAGCTCCCTCATATGTTAATTGCCGGTGGTACAGGCGGCGGTAAAACCTATTTTATCCTGACACTGATTGAAGCCCTGCTCCGTACAAATGCAAAGCTGTATATCCTTGACCCGAAAAATGCCGATCTTGCCGACTTAGGCTCTGTTATGAAAGAGGTGTATTTTCAAAAGGAAGATATCCTTTCCTGCATTGACAGATTCTATGAAGAAATGGTGAAGCGAAGCCTCGCCATGAAAGAAATGGAAAACTATAAAACAGGCGAAAATTATTCCTACTTGGGGCTTCCGGCTCATTTCCTGATTTTTGATGAATATGTCGCTTTTATGGAAATGCTGGGAACAAAGGAGAATACTGCCGTCTTAAATAAATTAAAGCAGATTGTCATGTTAGGTCGTCAGGCAGGATTTTTCCTAATATTAGCCTGTCAAAGACCGGACGCAAAATACCTTGGCGACGGAATCCGTGACCAGTTTCATTTCAGAGTAGCTTTAGGTCGTATGTCTGAAATGGGATACGGCATGATGTTTGGAAGTGATGTGCAAAAGGATTTCTTCTCAAAACAAATCAAAGGGCGTGGCTATGTTGATGTGGGAACAAGCGTCATATCTGAATTTTATACGCCCCTTGTTCCCAAAGGACATGATTTTTTAGAGGAGATACGGAAACTCACAGACGGCAGGCAGGACGCACAAAAGGCGTGCGAAGCGTAAGCCTTGCCGTGCGGACGGTTTGCCGGTTGGTGTGGCGGCAGCCACGCCAACCATTCAACCCCCCGTATCTAACAGGGGGGTACAAATCGACAAAAAACAATTTATTTATCATCTCTTATTCTTTACAGGACAAGGGATTATAGAAATTACGGCAGGTGTCAAGTGAGCTTTCAAAGTTGACATCTGCCTTTTTAGACAGGAGGGATTTTACTGGAGAAAGAAAATCATATCGAAAAGATAAAAGAAACACGATTGGCTTATGGTATTTCACAGAGCCGTCTGGCAACCGGAGCAGGTATTACAAGGCAGTATTTAAGTGATATTGAAACAGGGAAAGTCATACCGTCAAAGGAACTGGAACATGTACTCTTTGAAACCTTGGAACGGTTCAATCCTAACTCTCCGCTTGAGCTTATTTTTGACTATGTAAGGATTCGCTTTCCGACAACAGATGTCAGATATGTGGTAGAACAAATCCTGCGATTAAAGCTGTCCTATTTTCTTCATGAGGATTACGGCTTCTACTCCTATTCGGAGCATTACGCTTTAGGAGATATATTTGTTCTCTGTTCATCGGAGCTTAGTAAGGGTGTGCTGGTAGAACTAAAGGGACGTGGGTGCAGACAGTTTGAAGCCTATCTTCTGGCACAGGAGCGAAGCTGGTATGAATTTTTCATGGACGCCTTATCGGCTGGCGGTGTGATGAAGCGACTGGATTTAGCCATCAATGACAGAACCGGCATTTTGAATATTCCCATGCTTACCGAAAAATGCAGGAATGAGGAATGTATCTCCGTCTTTCGCAGTTTCAAAAGCTACCGAAGCGGTGAACTGGTACGCAAAGATGAAAAGGAATGTATGGGAAATACTCTCTATATTGGTTCTCTTCAAAGCGAAGTTTACTTTTGCATTTATGAAAAGGACTATGAGCAGTACAGGAAGAATCATATTCCCATCCGTGAAGCGGAAGTGAAAAACCGCTTTGAAATCCGTCTGAAAAATGAGCGTGCCTATTATGCCGTTCGTGACCTGCTTATCTTTGACAATCCGGAGCAGACCGCCTTTAAGATTATCAACCGCTATATCCGTTTTGTAGACAGGGATGATAACAGACCTCGCTGTGACTGGAAATTGAATGATGAATGGGCTTGGTTTATCGGCAATCACCGTGACCGCTTAAAACTCACGACAAAACCGGAACCCTATACCTATGAGCGAACGCTAAACTGGCTGGCTCGTCAGGTCGCTCCTACCTTAAAGGTGGCACTAAAGCTGGACGAAATCAATCAGACACAGACGGTAAATACTCTGCTTGCACATGCAAAGCTGACGGACAAGCATAAGCAGATTCTCAAACAACAGTCAGCAAATATCAAAAATGTCATTGTATGACACAAATTCATTTTTAACAGAGAGGAGAATATTTTTCAATGAACTTTGGACAAAATCTTTATAACTGGTTTTTATCGAACGCACAATCACTGGTGCTTTTAGCTATTGTTGTGATTGGCTTATATCTTGGCTTTAAGCGTGAATTTTCCAAACTTATCGGCTTTCTTATCATTGCGATTATTGCAGTAGGACTGGTATTCAACGCAGCCGGTGTCAAGGACATTTTACTGGAGCTGTTCAATAAAATTATTGGAGCTTAGAGAGGAGGAAAATGAATGGACGATATGCAGGTATATATTGCCAACCTCGGCAAATATAACGAGGGGGAACTCGTGGGAGCTTGGTTTAAGCTCCCCGTAGATTTTGAAGAAGTCAAAGAAAAAATCGGCTTGAATGATGAGTATGAGGAATACGCCATTCATGATTACGAGCTGCCCTTTGACATTGACGAATACACCTCCCTTGCAGAACTGAACCATCTTTATGAGCTGGTATGTGATCTGCCCGAAGAATTACAGTCAGAGCTTTCCGCCTTGCTTACGCACTTTCCCAGCATTGAAGAATTAAGCGAACATCAGGACGATATTATTCTGCATTCCGGCTGTGATGATATGGCAGATGTGGCACGCTACTACATTGAGGAAACGGGTATGCTTGGTGAAGTTCCGGCAAGTCTGCAAAACTATATTGATTATGAATCCTTTGGGCGTGACTTAGAGCTTTCAGGAACTTTTATCCATGCAAGCCGTGGGATTTTTGAAATTATCTACTGATGTCTGATGACACAGACAGATTGGTTTGACTTAAGGGGATAGTCCAAAAACTATCCCTTTTTATGAAAGGATAAAGAAATAAAAATGAAAAAAATACGAAGCTATACCAATATCTGGTCGGTGGAAAAGGTGCTTTACTCTATCAATGACTTTAAGCTGCCTTTCCCTATCACCTTTACGCAAATGACATGGTTTGTGGTGTCTGTATTTGCAGTCATACTTCTTGGGAATCTTCCGCCACTGTCTTTTATTGATGGGGCATTCCTGAAATATTTTGGAATCCCGGTCGTCCTGACTTGGTTTATGAGCCAGAAAACATTCGACGGAAAAAAGCCTTACGGATTTTTGAAGTCGGTAATTTCCTTTTGGTTCAGACCGAAGCTGACTTATGCAGGCAAAACCATACATTTAAGAAAAAACAATATGCAGGAAGCAATTACAGCAGTCAGGAGTGAATACGATGAAATATCCCATTAAATATATTGAAAACAATCTGGTCTGGAACAATGACGGGGAATGCTTTGCCTACTATGAACTTCTTCCCTATAACTATTCTTTTCTAAGCCCTGAGCAAAAATTACAGGTGCATGATTCTTTCAGACAGCTTATCGCACAAAACCGTAACGGGAAAATTCATGCTCTGCAAATCAGTACGGAATCCAGCATACGTTCCATTCAGGAAAATTCCAAAAAGGGAATCGTCGGGAAATTAAAAGAAGTTGCCGAAAAAAGAATTGATGAGCAGACAGAGGCTTTGATTTCCATGATTGGAGAAAATCAGGTCGATTACCGCTTTTATATCGGCTTTAAGCTCCTTTTTGGCGAACAGGATGTATCCGTCAGGGAATTTACAAAAGAAGCCAAAAATGCGGCTTTGGATTTTATCTATGATGTCAACCATAAGCTGATGGGCGATTTTGTCAGCATGAGCAATGATGAGATTTTACGCTATTCAAAGATGGAAAAGCTGCTCTCGAACAAGATTTCAAGAAGATTTAAAATCCGACCATTAAATAAAGATGATTTCGGTTATCTCATTGAACACATCTATGGACAGACCGGCACAGCCTATGAAGATTATACCTACCATCTTTCAAAGAAAAAGACGGATGGAGAAACACTGGTAAAATACTATGACCTGATTAAGCCGACCCGTTGCCTGATTGAAGAAAAGCAGCGATATTTGAAACTGGAACAGGAAGATAGAACCGTGTACGTTGCTTACTTTACGATTAACAGCGTTGTCGGAGAACTGGATTTCCCATCAAGTGAAATTTTCTACTATCAGCAACAGCAATTCACGTTTCCGATTGATACATCCATGAATGTAGAAATTGTAGCCAATAAAAAGGCTTTGGGGACAGTCAGAAATAAGAAAAAGGAACTGAAAGATTTGGATAACCACGCTTGGCAGAATGACAATGAAACCAGCACCAATGTCGCCGACGCTTTAGAAAGTGTCAGTGAGCTGGAAAGCAGTTTAGACCAGAGCAAGGAATCCATGTATAAGCTCTCCTATGTAGTGCGTGTATCCGCTAATGATATGGATGAGCTGAAACGACGTTGTGATGAGGTGAAGGATTTTTACGATGATTTAAGCGTAAAGCTGGTGCGACCGTTTGGCGACATGTTGGGCTTGCAGGGAGAATTTCTGCCAGCCAGCAAACGCTATATGAATGACTATATCCAGTATGTGACTTCGGATTTTCTTGCCGGACTTGGCTTTGGGGCAACACAAATGCTTGGGGAAAAAGACGGAATCTATGTCGGTTACAATCTGGATACGGGAAGAAATGTTTATCTGAAACCGGCTCTTGCTTCACAGGGAGTAAAAGGCTCTGTGACGAATGCCTTGGCTTCCGCTTTTGTCGGCTCTCTTGGCGGTGGAAAATCCTTTGCCAATAATCTGATTGTCTATTATGCGGTGCTTTTCGGGGCACAGGCTCTTATTGTTGACCCGAAAGCGGAACGTGGAAGTTGGAAAGAAACCCTGCCTGAAATCGCTCATGAAATAAATATTGTCAATCTGACCTCTGAAAAGAAAAACATGGGATTACTTGACCCTTATGTAATTATGAAAAATCCAAAGGATTCAGAATCTCTTGCGATTGATATATTGACCTTTTTGACAGGGATTTCTTCCCGTGATTCCGACCGTTTCCCCGTCCTTAGAAAAGCCATTCGTGCCGTAACAAACAGTGAAGTAAGGGGCTTATTAAAGGTTATTGAAGAATTGAGAATTGAGGGAACGGATACCGCCACAAGCATTGCAGAGCATATTGAAAGTTTTACCGACTATGATTTTGCTCATCTTCTCTTTAGTGACGGTGAGGTAAAACAGTCCATCAGCTTGGAAAAACAGCTAAACATCATACAGGTTGCCGATTTGGTGCTTCCGGACAAGGAAACCGATTTTGAAGAATATACTACTATGGAACTGCTGTCTGTGGCAATGCTCATTGTTATCAGCACCTTTGCATTGGATTTTATCCATACGGACAGAAGCATTTTCAAGATTGTGGACTTGGACGAAGCATGGAGCTTTTTACAGGTGGCGCAGGGCAAGACCCTATCCATGAAATTAGTGCGTGCCGGTCGTGCCATGAATGCCGGTGTCTATTTCGTGACACAAAATACGGACGACCTCTTAGATGAAAAGCTCAAAAATAATCTGGGGCTGAAATTTGCTTTCCGCTCCACGGACATCAATGAGATAAAAAAGACTTTGGCGTTCTTTGGGGTTGACCCCGAAGATGAGTACAACCAAAAGCGTCTGCGTAACTTGGAAAACGGGCAGTGTCTAATCAGTGATTTATATGGGCGTGTCGGCGTGATACAGTTTCACCCTGTGTTTGAGGAACTGCTCCATGCCTTTGATACCAGACCGCCGGTAAGAATTGAGGTGTAAGCATGAAACAGCAAAATATAGCAAAAGTAGTCAAGCGAATTGGGAAAGTCATACTGATAGCAGGTGCGATTCTTATTGCCACCTTAGTATTTCTGTCTGTGGTCGGAACCGTAGTACACGCCGCAGGACTGGTTGACGATACGGTCAATACTGCCAATGAATACAGCAAATATCCGCTGTCAAACTACCAGCTTGATTTTTATGTCGATAATTCTTGGGACTGGCTGCCGTGGAACTGGACAGATGGCATTGGAAAGCAGGTCATGTATGGACTTTATGCGATTACCAATTTCATCTGGACAATCAGTCTGTATATCTCAAACGCCACAGGTTACTTGGTAAAAGAAGCGTATTCCTTGGATTTCATTTCTTCCACGGCGAATGCCATCGGAAAAAACATGCAGACCTTAGCCGGTGTTACTTCAGACGGTCTGTCATCAGAGGGCTTTTATGTCGGTTTTCTTTTGATTTTTATTCTGGTACTCGGTATCTATGTCAGCTATACAGGACTTATCAAAAGAGAAACGACAAAGGCGGTTCATGCGATTGTCAATTTCGTACTGGTATTTATCCTGTCCGCTTCCTTCATTGCCTATGCGCCGGATTACATTGCGAAAATCAATGATTTTTCGTCGGACATCAGCAATGCCAGCTTATCGCTTGGCACAAAAATCACCTTGCCGGATTCCGAAGCCAAAGGAAAAGACAGTGTGGATTTAATCCGGGACAGCCTGTTTTCCATACAGGTGAAACAGCCCTGGCTGCTGCTCCAGTACGGAACAACCGACATAGACAGTCTTGGCACCGACCGTGTGGAAAATCTTTTGTCCACAAGTCCCGATTCCAATAACGGTGAAGACAGGGAAAACATCATCAAAGAGGAAATTGAGGATAAAGATAATGCCAATATGACCATCACAAAGACAATCAGCAGGTTAGGAACGGTATTTTTCCTGTTCTTCTTTAATATTGGTATTTCCATCTTTGTCTTTCTTCTGACCGGCATTATGATTTTCTCACAGATACTCTTTATCATCTATGCCATGTTCCTGCCGGTCAGCTTCCTGCTCAGCATGCTGCCGACCTTTGAGGGCATGAGCAAAAGAGCCATTACAAAGCTCTTTAATACCATCCTGACCCGTGCAGGCATTACATTGATTATTACTGTTGCCTTTAGCATTTCCACCATGCTTTACAGTCTGTCTGCCGGTTATCCGTTCTTTATGGTTGCTTTCTTGCAGATCGTGACCTTTGCAGGCATTTATTTTAAGCTTGGTGACTTGATGAGCCTGTTTTCTCTGCAAAGCAATGATTCACAAGGTGTCGGAAGCCGTATGATGAGAAGACCCCGTATGCTTATGCACGCACAAATGCACCGCCTACAAAGAACATTAGGTCGTTCCATGACTGCTTATGGAGTAGGTTCTGCGATTGCCGGAAAAAGAAATCAGAAAAGAGATGGCTTAACACATTCTCCGAAAACACAAGCCGACCATAGCCGACCACAAAGTGAGCATTCGGCTTCACTGGGAGCAAAGCTCGGACAAGGTGTCGGAACGATAGCCGATACAAAAGACACGATAGCAGCATCTGTCAATCAATTCAGGGAACAGGTCACTGACCTGCCGACAAACGCAAGATATGCCGTCTTTCAAGGTAAAAACAAAATCAGAGAAAATATGAATGATTTTACCGGCGGTATCACTCAGGCAAGAACATACAGAGCAGACAGACGCAATCAGGAGCAGGAAGCAAGACGACAGACGATTGCGGAACGCCGTTTGAGGATGGAAATGGCAAAATCAGAGAACAGCGTAGCTTCATCTGTCCATGAAAGACCGATAATTAGGCAGGAACGAACGGCTCAGAAACAAGAACCACAAAAAACGATAAGAGAATTTCAATCAGCAAATATACAGGAATGGTCTGTCCAGAGAGCAAGCCGATTAAAAGAAAATTCAACACCGCTTAAAGCGAAAAGACAAGCTCCTGTTATTTCAAGAACACAGACTGTAAACACAAAAAGCAGACCGTTACAAACCGCCAGAATAAAAAAAGACCAAGGTAAGCCGTCATGAAATTAAAACATCTTCTCATCGGCTTTTCCTGTTTTTTCGTAGTTGTATTCTCGCTACTTTTGTTTATCACAATTTTATCTTCTGATGAACAGGATGGCGGATTTGGGAACAGTCAATTTGGCGGTGCGACCGTTTCCATGGAGGTTCTGGCACACAAGCCTATGGTAGAAAAATACGCCAAGGAATATGGTGTGAGTGAATATGTAAATGTATTGCTTGCCATCATGCAGGTGGAATCCGGCGGTACGGCAAAAGATGTCATGCAGTCTTCGGAATCGCTGGGGCTTCCTCCGAACTCATTGGATACGGAAAGCTCTATCAAACAGGGCGTAAAGTATTTCAGTGAGCTTCTGGCAGGCAGTAAGCGTCTGGAAGTAGATTTCGATTGTGTCATACAGTCCTATAACTATGGCGGTGGATTTTTAGATTATGTCGCCCGTCATGGCAAAAAATACAGCTTTGAACTGGCGCAGAGCTTTGCAAAGGAGCATTCCGGCGGTGTAAAGGTGGACTACCCCAACTCTATTGCCATCTCTATGAACGGGGGCTGGCGATACAGCTATGGAAATATGTTTTATGTAGCTCTGGTTAAACAGTATCTTGTGACATCGCAGTTTGATGATGAAACCGCACAGGCAATTATGAATGAAGCGCTTAAATATGAGGGCTGGAAATATGTATTTGGCGGTTCTTCTCCCACTACCTCTTTTGACTGTTCGGGACTGGTGCAGTGGTGCTATGGGAAAGCCGGTATCTCTTTGCCAAGAACCGCACAGGCACAGTATGACGCTACCCAACACATCTCTCTATCCGAAGCCAAGGCTGGAGATTTGATATTCTTCCATTCTACTTACAATTCCGGAACATACATTACCCATGTCGGAATCTATGTCGGCAATAACCGTATGTACCATGCAGGCGACCCGATCGGTTATACCGACTTGACAAGCTCCTACTGGCAGCAGCATTTGGCAGGAGCAGGACGAATCAAACGATAAGAAAGGAATAAAATATGAAATTCATCAATCATAACAACAATAAAAAACAGCTTCCAAAAGAGAAGAAACCCCGTATTCATAAGATAAATCCTCGAAGAAAGATAGTGATTGCCCTGTGGATACTCTTAGCAGTCAGCTTCAGCTTTGCGGTATTTAAGCATTTTACGGCAATAGATACCCATACCATTCATGAAACGAAGGTCATCGAAAAAGAATATATGGATACGCATAATATAGAAAATTTTGTAGAGAAATTTGCGAAAGTCTATTACACATGGGAGCAAAACAGCACCTCGATTGACAACCGAACCAAAGCACTGAAAAACTATCTGACAGAGGAGCTTCAAGCTCTTAATAACGACACGGTACGAAAGGATATACCGGTGTCCTCCTCGCTTCAAAACTTTCAGATATGGAGCGTCAAAAATACTGGGAATCACACCTTTGATATGACCTACAGTGTAGAACAGCTTATTACAGAGGGAGAAAGCAAGAAAAACGTGCAGTCTGCTTATTCTGTCAGTGTCTATGTGGACAGTGCCGGAAACATGGTCATCATTAAGAATCCGACCATTACAAGCATACCGTCAAAGTCTTCCTATCAGCCTAAGATAATAGAAAATGACGGCACGGTGGATTCTGTTACTGCAAATGAAATCAATGACTTTTTAACCACCTTCTTCAAGCTCTACCCGACTGCCACGCAAAAGGAACTGTCCTACTATGTGACAGATGGAATCCTAAAACCGGTTGGAAAAGAGTATGTTTTTCAGGAGCTGGTCAATCCGATTTATAATCGTAAAGAAAATCAGGTTACAGTGTCTTTATCGGTTAAATATCTTGACCCACAGACCAAAGCAACGCAGGTATCACAGTTCAGTCTGACACTTGAAAAGAATGATGGGAATTGGAAGATTGTGAAGTAATCTAATCAAAGAAAATATTACCATTTCACTCTTTACCATCCGAAATTGACCAATCAGTCAAAATATGATATACTCTAATCAAGAGTACTGACTGATTGGTCAATTTAGTGAGGTGTCTAATGGTTACTAAGAATTTTGAAAAAATTTCAGATGAAAAAAAGGAGCAAATAATAACCAAGGGAATTGAAATTTTCTCAAAGTTTTCCTTTGTAGAAGCACGGACTGATTTAATCACTCATGAAGCTGGTATTTCTAAAGGTTTATTATTTTATTATTTTGGCAATAAAAAGAATTTTTACTTATACCTGTTTAAACATACAGTCGACCTATTGACACAAGATTTAGAATACGAAGGAACTTATGATAATTTTTATGAAATAATTTTTTATATGATGGATATGAAATATAATTTAATCACAAAATATCCAAATGAAACAAAATTTTTAAATATGGTTTCAAAGGAAACACACAAAGAAGTTAGTAAAGATATTAGAAATATTTTAAGCATATATCATAAAAAATCAAAAGAAAAATCAAGTAAGATTATTTTAAGTGCTGTTAAAAAATTGAAACTAAGACAAGACATAGATACTCAAAAAATTATAGAGAGTTTAAGTTTGTATATTGATGCAATTGTAATGAAATATCTACATTTGTATCAAGACAAGCCAATGGAGTTATTTGATAATTTTCATGAATTTAAAAAAGATGTTAAAGAATATCTTGATTTAATGATTTACGGAATTGTTATCGAGTAAAACATTCAAGAATTATAGTTAGGAGGAATGTTGAATGAACTATAAAAATCCATACGAAAAATTGTCTGGAAAACTAAATAATCGAAAACTGGTAAATGCTGGTTTTTCAGAAAAAACTTATGATACAGGGAGCGTTAAGCTGAACTATGTGGTTGGTCCTAAAAATGGACCGAGTTTATTATTGATTCCTGCTCAAATGGGTATGTGGGAAAGTTATAAGAAAGTACTTTTGCCACTATCAAAAATTTTCCAAGTATATGCCATAGATGTGAGAGGTCATGGAAAGTCTTCTTGGACACCGGGGCATTATTCATGGAAAATTATTGGTGAGGACATAAAAATATTTATAGAAAATGTAATAAAACAAAAAGTTATTATTAGCGGAAATTCATCAGGTGGCATTATCGCTCTTTGGTGTGCTGCTAATATTCCTGAATATATTTCCGGAATTATTCTTGAGGACGCACCCATTTTTTCTGCTGAAATGCCACGATTTAAAGAACAAGATAAATTCGTATATAACGGGCTAAAGCACCTTGTTAATCAAATCGGAAATATACCAGATAGAGATTTAGCAAATTATTTTCAAAATATGGAAGTACCAGCTTCTGATAAGAGAATCAAAAGAATTCCAAATTGGTTTGTTAGTTGGTTATCACGAAAGATAAAGAAGTTTCAGGATAAATACCCTGATAGTCCGGTTGAAATTGGCTTCCCAGATAGCTTACGTTTGCTAATTAAATCATTGTCTATGTTTGACCCGGATTTTGCCAGAGCCTTTGTAGATGGCAGGTTTTATGATGGTATTGACCATGCAGAAGCTTTTGAAAAAACCAAATGCCCCGTACTGCTTATTCAAGCCGATTGGAAACGCTACGAAAATTACGGACTTATAGGAGCATTTGATGATGATGACGCTCATCATGCTATTTCCTTGGCTCCGCAAATAATATATAAAAAAGTTTCCGCTAATCATGTTATTCATACTTTCAAGCCAAAAGAGTATATTAAACTATTATCAGAATTTAGAGAAATTGTATCTGATAATTCTATATGTAATGGTGAGTGATGACGATGTTGCTAACAGAATGGTTGTTATGTCCTATATGTAAAAGTAAAACGAGGATAAAACTACGAAAAGATACCGAATTAAGGAATTTTCCTCTTTACTGTCCTAAGTGTAAATTAGAAACTTTAGTTAGTATAAAAGAGTTTAAAACCACAATCATTAAAGAGCCGGACGCAAAGACGCAGAGCCGATGATGTAAGATATAAAATCTTATGTTATCGGCTATTTTTATTAGGAGAATTATCATGAAAAATATATACTACAAGCCGATTTTATACGGCATTTGCTTACAAACATAAAACACAGTTATCTATACAAAAGAATCCTCCGTGGTTTTTCACTTCCACAAATAATATAAGCAACACTGCATGGACACATAAACAGAGAACGGTCTGTTTGTGTGTTTTTTATTTATCCGAAATTTTTTTGACTGGTAATGCAACAAATCCCCCTTTCACGTCGGGACTAAGAGTGAAAGGAGGTAAAGGAGCAAGGCTCACTTCCTTTCAATCCAGAGAAAGGGGGTGAGAACATGAAACCGTCATCTTTTCAGACAACGATAGAAAACCAGTTTGACTACATCTGCAAGCAGGCTATGGAAGATGAACGAAAGGACTATTTCAAACAGCTTTCCAGACTGGCAAAACATGAAGTGTCCTTTTCGGAAATCGGCGATTATCTTGTCAGTCAGTTTGCCACAACAGACAGCTATGTAACGGACTTTCAGATTTTTATGCTGAACGGCATATCCATCAGCATTGAAAATGACCTGCTAAGCGAAGCACTGCGGAACTTGCCGAGCAACAAGCGTGAGATTCTGCTTCTGTTCTATTTTATGAATATGAGCGATTCGGAGATTGCAGACATGTTGAAAGTAAACCGTTCCACTGTTTACCGGCACAGAACCGGCGGACTTGCCATGATGAAGAAGTTTATGGAGGAATTTGAAGAATGAAGAAGAATTATCCTCTTGTTCCCTTTCCTCTCATTGTCAAAGCTGCTGACGGCAATTCAGAAGCAATCAATCAGATTATCCGGCACTATCGGGGATATATGACAAAACGCTCCCTGCGTCTGATGAAAGACGAATACGGAAACCAAAGCATGGTTGTTGATGAGGTTTTGCGTGGACGAATGGAAACAAGGCTGATTACAAAGATTCTGTCATTTGAAATCAAGTGACACACGCTCTCTTTTCGTGGAAGCGTGATGACGTTTCCACGCTTCCCGATTGGAGAGGCTTGTTATTCTGCAAAAGCATATATTCCCATATGTGTTTTTGCAGGCGAATAAGCCCCTATGTTCTTTGAAAACTGAATAAAGCGGTCAGATACGTTGCGATAAGAAACGAGCTGATGGACTGGTACGCCATGACCTGTCAGAAATGACAGTGAGCGATTGATACCGGAACTCCATAAGTCATCATCAGCAAGATGATTGCCATGACTTTTTTATCGACATAATGATACTCCCGTACAGTCACAGTCCGAGCGTTGAAGCACAGAGAACCTGTGTGAGCCGTCGCAGGCAATGAGTACGGCTGCATGAGAACCATGCAGGGGTGAGATTCCCGTGAGCCTTGCCAAGGCTGTCTGACTGCTTGTAAAGCCAAAAATTTGAAAGGAGGATTGATGACATGAATCAGGCTTATGTTCCTATCTGGGAACGCTACACGCTGACGATTGAAGAAGCTGCTAAATATTTCCGTATCGGTGAAAATAAGCTGCGTCGTTTAGCAGAAGAAAACAAGAATGCAGGCTGGCTGATTATGAACGGGAACAGGATTCAGATCAAGCGAAAGCAATTTGAAAAAGTGATAGATACATTAGATGTCATATAGGGTATAAGGGTCTTGAATAGATATGGTATAATCGTATCAAGTCGTATCAAGGCTCTTTCCATACAGGAAAGGAGCAGATACCATGTCAGAAAAAAGACGTGACCGTAAAGGTCGGATTTTGAGGACTGGAGAGAGCCAGAGAAAAGACGGAAGATACTTATACAAATATATAGATTCATTCGGAGAAACACAGTTTATCTACTCATGGAAGCTGGTATCTACGGACAGAGTACCGGCAGGCAAGCGGGATTGTATCGCACTGCGTGAAAAAATTGCAGAGATACAAAAAGATGTTCAAGATGGGATTGATGTTATCGGCAAGAAGATGACACTTTGCCAGCTTTACGCCAAGCAAAATGCTCAGCGTCCTAATGTAAAAGCAAACACAAAGACCGGACGTAAATATCTGATGGAAATTTTGAAGAACGATAAGCTGGGCGCAAGAAGCATAGACAGCATTAAACCGTCTGACGCTAAGGAATGGGCTATTAGAATGAGTGAAAACGGATTTGCCTATTCCACCATCAATAACTATAAGCGGTCACTGCGAGCTTCCTTTTACATTGCGATACAGGATGATTATGTAAGAAAGAATCCATTTGATTTTCAGCTTAATACCGTTATTGATGATGATACCGTTCCTAAAACGATATTGACACTGGAACAGGAAGCAAGACTGCTTGATTTCGCAAAGTCTGATACGGTCTATCACAAGAATTATGACGAAATTCTGATACTGTTAAAAACCGGACTTCGTATTTCAGAGCTATGCGGTATGACTGTTACAGATTTGGATTTTGAAAATCATCTTATCTTGGTTAATCATCAGCTACTAAGAAACACTGAGCTTGGGTATTACATTGAAACACCTAAAACCAAAAGCAGTGAGCGGCAAGTACCAATGGTTGAAGTTACATGTCAGGCATTGAAAAGAGTATTGGCAGTGCAAAACCAAAACGAATGTGTTGAGATTGATGGATATAGCAACTTTCTTTTTCTCAACAGAAATGGCTATCCTAAAACGGCATGTGATTTTAACAGCATACTAAGAAACCTCATTAAAAAGTACAACAAATGCCATGAGGAAAAATTGCCACATATCACACCGCATACACTTAGGCATACATTCTGCACCAACTGTGCCAATGCCGGTATGAATCCCAAAGCCCTGCAATATATTATGGGACACGCAAACATAACCATGACACTGAACTATTATGCACATGCGACCTGTAATTCGGCTATGGAGGAAATGAAACGCTTGGAAAAAGAACAACAAGCAAGATGTTTAGTCCTTTAAAAGAAATGAATTTACTACCCTTTTACCACTTTTAACAATCAATTCATAACAAATTACACAAAGAAACGTGAAGTATCTTCCTAAAGAAAAAATGCCCGAAAACCTACATAACAAGGCTTTACGAGCATTTAAGAATATTCAAAATGATAATTGGAAATTTGTGATATGTTTATTGTAATAAAACTGAGCCAAAGAAATCAAATCGTGCTTTTCTTTGGATATATCTAAATTCAGATTCTTTGCAGGTTTTTTTAATAACTCCTCCCAACTATAGTATCCTGCACCTATAGAAAGTCCTGCACCAGCGAAAATTGCTAATTCATCACTATATAATGCCTGCTCAATAATTCCAACCAATTCTTTTTTATCAATTATATTGTTCATTTCTTCTCCTCCACAATCGAAATTAGTTCTCCAAAATTAGTCTCTAAAGAAATACATATTCTGTACAAAATTTCCATGCTAACAAATTCACCTTTTCCCATTTTTGCTATAGTTGCTGGAGCAATCCCAACCTTCTTCTGTAAATCTTTTTTATTCATGTTCTTATCTATCAAAAGTTTCCACAAACCATTATAGTTTATTTTCATATTGTCATCCTTAATCTTCGTATAATTGAATTTTTACTTTATATATTATACCATAATTTCACCAAAACAAAAAGAGCCGGTGCAGTCCGAAGACCACACCGACCATAAATTTATCTCTCAGCTTCTTTGTTTACTTCTTTCTTTTCTTTTGGCTTTTCCTTATCTTCAGCCTGATATTTCTTAATAGCTCCAAGTACAGATTCTTTCTTTTCTTCTTGTCCTTTCATTTGTTCCTTCGCTTTTAACAGCTTTGAAGAAAGTATTCTGATATTGCTATGCTCCTTGCCGTTATCATCAATGGATGTTCTGATTTGTCCAAAGAGCTTAACAAAATCTCCCTGCTTAAACTCCTTTGGAATATCACTCTTTTCTCCATAAGCCGAGCAATTATGATATACCTTATTCCCCTCATCATCTTTAGATGCCACAGAGAAGTTTACTACTTGAAATGCTTCGCCGTTCTTATTTTCCCTTTCTACTATATCTACCTCTCCGACAATATTTCCTACAACATTGATAAGATTATCCTTTTCTTCCTTAACATAAGGCAGGTCTTTTATCTGCCCCTGTTCCCTTAAATCCTCAATCATATAGTCAAATTCTTCATGTAGCAAATTAACGGTGTCATTGTCCATATAAGCCTCATAGAGCTTATCCAAAGCACTTTCATCGTTGATACCTTTTTCCATGCTGATAACCGCCTTAACAAAGTCCTTGTGATTATCACTTACCATATCTTCTATCTGATTTCTCATTGTTTTGTAATCCATGTTTTATCTCCTTTCATGGTAAAAGGGAGGTTTCCCTCCCTTATCGTACATATTCCTGTTCTTTTGCAGTTTGTTTTTCTTCTGTTTTACTTTCTTCCTGATAGGCTCTTATCTGTCCTAAGATAGATGGTTTATCACCCGTTTTCTGTGTGGCTTCCTCTTTGGTATGCAAATTATCTTCAACATCATAGGTTGACTCAAAATAATCGCTGTCCTTAAAGTCATTGTCATATCTGTCAGCAATTCCATCATTATCAAGGTCTTTAGAAAGTGGATCATAGAAGTTACCTTCATCATCAATTTCAAGTCCCATTGCTTGCTTTAATTCTTCTTCATCTACCGAAACAAAGGTATTAAACTCTCCATTTTCCATTTCAAATTTTATGACATCAAGAGCCTTTTCAACACTTCCATTTTCCTTTACATAATCATAATGACTTACTACAACATCATTTACATATTGAGTTGCTGTATAATTCTCAAGGTCTAACTCAAACTGTATGCCATGTCTTTCATCCGGTGTATCAGTATAAGCAATTCCTATGTGCTTTAAATCAGGATATAGAGCGTCAAACTCATCATAACTATGGTTTTCCTCATACTCTCTGTTGCAGAAGTCAATGATGGCTCGTTTTACATCTTCTACAAGTGGATTATCATTTCTCCTTTCTTCCACTTCTCCCATATCAAGGAGCTTATTCAGTTCTGCAAGCCTTAACACCTTAGTTTTCAGCTCATCTGCCTTCTCAAAAGGTTTCTTTAATTCTTCTTTGGCATTTTCCAGTTGTTCCTTTGTGCTGATAAGTTTTTCTTCAAGCCTATTTAATTTCTCAGGCATTTTCTCAAGAGCATTATCCAGTCTTGTGATATTACCATCTGCACTTGTTCCAAGCTCTCCTGAATGCTTTGCAGCACCATTTAAGCTAAAGTTATGTGAATTGGTAAAGAAGTTATAGCTTACTTCCAAGTCCATATTTCTATACTTTCCTATAATCTTACTTTCATTGATTTTTACGGTCTTGATAGCTTCGAGTAGCTTTTCTCCTGCGACCTTTTTATCAAATATCTTCTCTCCCTTTATGGTTATCGAAGTAAATTTATTTTCGTCCTCTCCTTGCGGATCAACTTCTGATATGTCTTTCTTTACAGCCTCAATCAGCTTTTCCGTCCTTGCTATTTCTTCCGGATAGTTTTTCGCTACCTTATCCTCTAACCTATAACGATTGGACTTGAAGTTTGCTTCCAGCATTTTAAGTTTTGTAACTTCATTATCCAAGTCCATCTTTTCCTTAATCTTTGGGTCACCTGTTGCAAGTGCTTTTATTTCAGCATAATTTAAACTGCTTTCGTCCACATCTTCCGCTACTCTGACAGGTGTTTTACTTGTCATAATCTGAGATATGAACTTCTGCTTATTCTCTATGGTCTGCCAGAGATAGGCATCAAAGGTATTCTCTGTAACATAACGATAGATATTCACTTCTTTATTTTCATTTCCCTGTCTTACAATTCTACCTGCACGCTGCTCAAGGTCGGCAGGACGCCAAGGAACATCGAGGTCGTGAAGAGCGATGAGCTTATTTTGCACATTTGTGCCGGCTCCCATCTTCTGAGTAGAACCGAGTAATATCCTCACATCTCCTTTTCTTACCTTTGCAAAGAGTTCATCTTTTTGTTTGTCTGAATTAGCTTCATGGATAAAGGCAATTTCTTCTTTCGGTATCCCCATTGCTACAAGTTTTTCTCTAATATCATCATATATATTAAACTCTCCATCGCCTTTTGGAGTTGACATATCGGAAAATAGAAGCTGTGTTGACCTATCTTCTTTTGTCTTATCCCAAATGGCAAACACATTTTTTACGCATACATTGACCTTACTATCAGGATTATCAGGTAGCAGAGGATTGATTAAACGCTGATCTAAAGCAAGTTTCTTTCCGTCATTAGTAATCTTCAGCATATTATCCTCATCAGGCTCAACAACTCTATTTCTGACATCATCAGCTCTTTCAGATAGGCTCTTTAGGATTTCTTTTTGTTCCTCACTTGGCAATGTTTTAATAACCTCATAGTGTGCTTCCGGTGTTGGAAGATTCAGCATATCCGCTGTTTGAATATCCGCTACTTCCTTGAACATACTCATTAGCTCAGGCAGGTTATAAAACTTTGAAAATCTTGTCTTAACTCTGTACCCTGTTCCCTCCGGAGATAATTCAAAGGCAGACTGTGTTTCACCAAAGGTAGATGCCCAGCTATCAAAATGCTCTAAATTATTCTTTTTAAGACTTTCATACTGAAGATAACGCTGCATGGTATAAAGCTCTGTCATAGAGTTACTTACAGGCGTTCCTGTGGCAAATACAATACCTTTTCCACCCGTCATTTCATCCATATATCTACACTTCATAAACATATCGGAGGACTTAAAGGCTTCACTTTGACCGATACCTGCTACATTTCTCATTTTTGTGTAGAGATAGAGATTTTTGTAATTGTGTGCTTCGTCGATAAATAGCTTATCAACGCCTAATTCCTCAAAGGTAATAACATCGTCTTTCTTAAAATCGTCGTTTAACTTTTCAAGCCTTGTTTCCAGTTTTTTCTTTGTTTTTTCAAGCTGTTTTACTGTAAAGTTTTGATTTCTATCATGCTTATATTCCTCAACATAATTTATGATTTCATCAATCTGATCCTGAATATGCTTTTCCTGATAGTCCTTACTCATCGGAATTTTTTCAAATTGCGTATGCCCGATTACAACCGCATCGTACTCTCCTGTTGCAATTCTTCCTATGAACCTTTTTCTGTTTTTCGGCTCAAAGTCTTTTTTATCTGCCACCATAATATTTGCTGACGGATAGAGCTGCATAAACTCTCTGCCTATTTGTCCTGTTAGATGGTTCGGCACAACAAATAAAGACTTGGAACACATCCCAAGTCTTTTAGATTCCATTGCGGAAGCTACCATTTCAAAAGTCTTTCCACTACCTACCACATGAGCAAGTAGCGCATTTCCACCATACAAACTTCTTGCAATGGCATTTCTCTGATGAGGTCTTAAATCTATTTTAGTATTCATTCCCTCAAAAGATAGTTTACTTCCATCATACTCACGATTTCTGATAGAGTTAAAACGCTCATTATACAGTTTTACAAGTCTGTTTCTTCTTTCCTGATCATTAAATATCCAGTTCTTAAATTCTTCTTTTAGAAGCTCCTGCTTTTGTCCTGCAAGGAGAGTTTCCTTTTTATTTAGCACAGAAGTTTTCGAGCCGTCAGGATTTACAATCTGGTCAAAGACCTTTGTTTCTTTAAGGTTTAAGGCATCCTCAATCAGCTTATAGGCACTTACCCTTGATGTACCATAAGTCATTTCAGCAAGGTCATTTCCTCTGTCTTTGCTTTTTCCCTCAATATTCCATTCGCTTGTAAGATTTGAAAATTTAACCTTAATATCCCATCTTGCCCAGCCCGGCGTTTTCAGTGTTTCAAAGATAAACTTTTCAATATCTTTTATCGGTATCCAAGTAGCACCAAGCCTTACATTGATTTCACTTGCTTCAAGCTCCTTTGGTAAAACTTTTGTAAGCTCTGCCTTTTGGTATTCCAATCGGTTCATCTCATAGCTTATCAGTTCTTTTTCTTTGCCATCTTCCGCATAGCCAAGATGAGGTAACTCTCTTTCTGTCTGTCTTAGCTTTGCAAGGTAGCTGTCTACAATAGAAATCTTATCTCTGATATTTCCACTTAGGTATTCATCTTTTGTTACATAGCCGTACTTATATGAATTGCTACCATTAGCACAGGCAAAAGGCAAATCTCCATCTTCGAGGTTAAAGGATAATGGTCTATAAAAATTTTGTTCCTCTCTGATGTTTAAGTAGATTTCCCCTCTAAGTTCCTCAATCAAAGTTGGTCTGTCTTTACCTGTAAGGCTTTCCATATACTCAAAATCCACATAGCCTTTTTCAGATATCGATAAGACAAGAGCTTCAAGGGAAGTGTCCACATGGTCTATGACTTTGGCTTTTGTAATGGTTCTCTTTGAGAAAATATCCCCCTTTGCCTTGAAGTTTTCTTCTTCATCAAGAATTTCAATGGAAGATACAAGAGGGAAATTGCTATCCTCTTTTAAGGCTCTGGTATTGCTTAAATTATTTATAAAGCCATGCTTCTTTGAAAAGTTATCATAGACTTCATTGAGCTTTTCTTGAGCTTTCTTTACCTCATCATCGGAATAGTCCTCTTTCTGCTTGTAGATAACATCTTTAAGGGCAGTATTCAGTTCAAGATAGTCCTTAATCTTTTCCTTATTCTTATCCGTTATCTCTTTCTTGATGAAAAGGGAGTTTTCTCTGTAATAGACTTCATCATCAATAACGTTATAAGAAAAATTTTTGACATCATCCGTTGCAGGAATTGAAGTGATTTCATCATCTAAAAGCTCTATTTCTTCATAAGTTGATCCTTTGGATATTTCTTCACTTGCTTTTGTCAGAAGCTCTTTTAAGTCGGCATTTTCTTTCGGCAGGCACGCAAGTGTGTTTCCAAATCTTCCTGAAACTTCATGCATTGTGCCGAGTACCTGCTCAGGATGATCTACGAAATATTTGTTATAGGTAAGACCATTTTCATCTTCAGCAAGGTGAATCCAGTCCTCATCTCTTTCTCTGATACTGTCCCTTTTCTTTAGGAATATAATATCTGAGGTTACTTCTGTTCCGGCTACGCCCTTAAATGTATCATTTGGAAGTCTGATTGCCCCTAAAAACTCTGTTCTTGCTGCAAGGTATCGTCTAACACTTTCGTCCTTTTTATCCATTGTTCCACTTGATGTGATAAAGGCGATAATACCGCCGTTTCTGACTTTATCAATGGACTTGGCAAAGAAATAATCATGGATAAGGAAGTTATTTTTGTTATACTCCCTGTCATTTACCTTATATTCTCCAAAGGGTACATTGCCGATAACCGCATCAAAGAAGTTATTGGAAAAAGAAGTTTCTTCCAGTCCTTTAATCTGCACTTCACTTTCAGGGTATAGTAGTTTTCCAATTCGACCGCTTACCGAGTCAAGTTCTACGCCATAAAACTTGGACTTATTCATTTCATCAGGGATATTGCCTATAAAGTTTCCGACGCCCATTGATGGCTCTAAAATGTTTCCCTGTTTAAATCCCATATCAGAAAGTGTCTTATATACGCTGTCAATAACTGCTTTCGGTGTGTAAAAGCTCGTTAAGGTAGATTCTCTTGCAGCTTCATATTCTGCCTGCGATAAGTTCTCTTTTAGAAAGCTCCTCGCTTCTTTCCACTGTCCGCCTTTTTCTTCATCAAACACTTCGGAAAGTCCGCCCCATCCTACATACCTTGCTAAAACTTCCTGAGCTGTACTGTCAAGCGCTCTTTGTCCGCTCTCCACTCTGTTAAGCATGGAAATTGCTTCAAGGTTTTGATTTAATCTTTCGCTTGGACTTAACTTTTCAGGGAGCGTTTCTTCTGTAATTTTAAAGTTATGAGCTTCCGCTTTCCTTATTTGAGTTTCTTCAGTAGTCTGCTCTTGCTGTTTATATGTCAGGTTTTCAAATACCCTCTCAAGGTCACCTTCCAGACGATAAGGAATGACATCGGAGCCTGTTATCATCCCACCAAAATACTCGGTGTTGTCCTTCACCGTTACCGTATTTAGGTTCTTTCCCATATCATCAAAGCGTGTTATGGTATGGTTTTTGTCCTTGTATTTAACTTCATCACCGACAATAAAGTTCGGTCTTTCAAGACTTATTTTATTCAGCAAGTCCTCATTATCTGTAAAGTCTACAATCGGAATTTGATGGTTTCCACTTCTTACCGGATCAAGCCACAAATCATATCTTCCTGTGATTTCATTTTTAGAAATTTCTCTGACTTTATATTCTTCATGATTAAAATAGACGGTATCGCCTGCTTTAACTGCAAACTCTTCTAAAATGCTGTCCTCTTTTTCATTCAGTTCTACTTCTTCTCTTTCTTTGAGGTAATCAAATAAGGTAGCTTGAACTGTGTCACGCTTTGTATCTTCTTCTGTTTCTTCAGGTGCTTCAAGCTCTACTTTATCTTCAAAGCTAAGTTCTCCATTAAAGACAAACTGAAGCTCCTGCTCATCCATCTGCTTTTTAAGTTCACTGTCTTTAAGTTCTCTAAAGGTCTTTGGAAAATCTTCTAAAATGAGCCTTTGTGCGTTTAGTTCTTTCAACTCCTCAAGATTAAAATATCCCCATTCAGGCTCAATCCCAAGCACAAGTCCAAAGGCATCGCCGCTTTCCCTGTCATACTCCGTCATATACCAAGTCCAGTTACTTCTAAAGGGAATAATATATGCAGCATGAACCTGCTTATCCGCCAAAGCTACATCCTCCTGTACGTAAAGCTCCGGTACTCTTTCAAGCATTTCATCTGTCATTAAGTTTTCAGGATCATCTTTGGAATAATATTGTGGTTCTTCTATCTCTGACTTAATTCCTATTTCCGTTTCTTCAATATAGAGATTTTTAGAAAGCAGCTCATCGATATGCTTTGCAACACTTGTCCAAGTAAGAAACGCATCATTACAATCATTTTTCTGTAATTTAAGTCCCTTTGCATCGTGCCATTCATCACTTCCCATTGCCCCTGAAACCGCATGGGAATGTCCTCCGATTCCATATTCGTCTTTTAAGAAGTTCGCTTTTTCCTGAAGCGTATGATTTTCTTTAAAAAACTTGGTGATTCGTTCTTTTCCTCTATCAACGCCGCTTCCTCTTGAAAGGCTTTCAAGGACTTCATCTTCTGTAATAAAAGGCTTTACCTTCGGAAGTTCTGTCAGATTGGTACTGTATTCCTTTCGTGGCAGTTCAAGTTCCTTGAGTCTTTGATAAAGGCTATCAACCTTGTGATAATGAAACCTTAGTACATCTCTGTTTTCTTTGTATCCTTCTAAAAATCTTTCGTATTCCCTGATTGTTTCTTTCAGATATTCAGGATTTTTTAATGCTTCAGATAATCTTTTCGTTTCTTCCGGAAAGCCACCACCTCTTTCAAAAGAGTTGAAATATCCTTGCTCTATTCCTTCTTCGCTTAAATCGTGCGTTAGATACCATAAGGATTCTGAAATTCTATCCCTTTCATAGTCCTGTGCCTCTAAAAGTTCTACATTTGTAGCAAACTCACCTCTGTCAAGAAGTTCATTTATCCTACTTGCTGCATCACGCCAGCTTAAAATTTGTGTATTATCCTCTCTTGCCGATGTTCCATAAGCTAAATGAATACCTTTATCCGAATACCAGGAAGATACTTCTCTTTCATCAATGTAAAATCCGTTTCCTCCTCTAAAGGTATCTTTGAGGTATTCTCCCAATTCTTCATTACTTTTTCCTTTAGAAAACTCTGCGATAACAGGAAGCCTACTGCCATCGTGATTTCCTCCGTTAATAAGGACGGTATCTATATCCTTCTCAGTTAGCGGAATAGTAAGGCTTATCTGTCCATAAGAATTTTCGGGTAAAGAAAAAGAAGCCTTTTCAGCTTCTCTAATCTCTTTATCCGTATTGTCTTTTAAATCTCCACTACTTCCTTGATGGTCATTTCTTTGAGAGCTGAAATCATCGCCCCATACTGCGGATTGTTCTCGCCCTCTATCTTCCAAGCTGCCATCAGCTTCGGCTTCTCTCTTCTCATAAACTCTATCGCTTGTTTCTGAATATCCATCAGGTGTCCTGTCAGCTTCTTCTCCTTGTATAGATCCAAAAGCATCTCGAAGTGGCTCTGCTCCTCGCTCTGTGAAAGATAATCCAGCCTCATCACTGCGTAAGTCGGATTCGGGAATTCTTTCATGAAGTCCGCCTGTTCCTCCAAGCTGTTTAGCGTATTCTCCCTGATTTTCTCTATTATCTCGTCCGTACTCTCCATTTCGGAGAACTCGCTCGTTTTCATTTCTTTTCTGATCATCTCGTCGAAGTACATTTTCTTCTACCTCCTCAATTTCTTCTCTAATCTTATTATATCCTGCTTCTTTACCTCTTAAAATCTCTTTATCAAGTTCTTTACTTTTCTGAATGGTTTCATCAATAATATTCCCACTAATATCCGATACGGTTTCACCAAGACTCATAAGAGATATACTATCAAGTCTTTGAAAATTCTCTCTTAACAGCTCCTTATCCATAGGATAATCAAGCTGAAATCTTGAAGCAACTGCATAGCTTATTGAGTCCCTCACAAACTTTGTAAAAGATATTCTATCTTCATCTGCTATTCTAAGCTCATTCATAAGGCTATCTATCTTTTCATCACTGTAAAGCCTGCTTAAAGAAAAGATATTTTCTAAGGTGCTTTCACTTTCCTCATATCCCTCACTTTTTATCATTTCCTTTAAGACATCTTGATGTACTTCTTTGTCAAACTTCCAAAGATTCACTTCATTGACATCCCTGTTTCTTGAAACTGTCTGAGCTATATCAAAGATATAGTCAACTTTCTTATATGTGCCGTAGTCCTCTAAAATGGGGATACCCTTTTGACCTCGCATAACGGTTCGGTTAAAGCGTTCCCTCCAGTAGTCAAACTTGGCACAGGCTGTCGCTTTCGGATTTTTATCATAAATACTAAGCTGGCTTCTAAAAGCATATCTCTGATTGTTTCCGACAACTTTTAGGAGCTTTAGATATTCTATTTCACTTTGCAAAACATCTTGTTTTACAAGCTCCAAAATGTTATGAAAATCATTTATTCGCATTTTTACCTCCTTCTTTTTTACAAACAAAAAAGGTGTTAGATTTTACTCTAATCACCTTCGCTATATACCAAATATTATTACTCTATTTCAATTTTTTAATTGATTCACTTTCAGATAGTATCTTCATTTGTTCAATAGCTATTGCATTTAATTTTTCCAATCTTTCAGATTGGCTCATGCCTTCATTTATAAATACCGCATTAAGATTCTCAAGATTAGAAAGGCAGACAAGCTGTGATATATCCGCATAATCTCTAATATTGCCTTTTAAATCCGGATTTTCATCACGCCACTCCTTAGCTGTTATTCCAAATAGAGAAACATTAAGAATATCCGCTTCACTTGCATAAATAAAATTGATTTTTTCTTTTGAAAGTTTATCCGGTACAAGTTTGTTTTTAATGGCATCTGTGTGAATTCTATAATTGATTTTTGCCAAATTTCTCTTAATATCCCATCCTAACTTCTTTTGTTCTTCTTCCTTTAGGCGTTCAAATTCCTTGATTAAATATAATTTAAAGTATGGCGATACCCAAGAAGCAAACTCAAACGCTATATCTTTATGAGCATAAGTTCCACCATATCTTCCTGCTCTCGCAACGATACCGATAGAATTAGTTTTTTCCACCCATTGCTTGACCGATAATATAAAACGGTTAAATCCTGCTTCATTTTTAATTCCCTCGAATTCGGGGGAATTAAAATTCGTGTTATACATTTCTTCCCAAATACCTAAAAACTCTATTGTATTCTTGTTTCTGAGCCACTTTTCAATCAAAGCAGAACCGTTCTCAATATTTCTAACCATATCCGTTAAAGAAATATAATCTCTATTGTCTATGGCAATAATGCTGATTTCTGAACCTTCAACATTTATTTTAGACATATAATCACCTCTCAATCATTAAATTGATTACTTTGCATTATAGCATTTTTAAAGCATTTTTTCCACGCTGAAATTAGTGCTGTCTTACTTGCGATATGTCAAAACCGCTTCTTTTATCTCATTTTCAATCGCATCTAAAAATTCTTTCTTAGAGGATTTACCCTGAGCAATATCCGATAATTCCATTTCCCACTTTGCTGTCGTTTCTGCCGACTTAAAGGTATCTGCTACAATCGTTACAAGGCTGATCCCCTTATGCGTTGCAATTAGATTCTTCTTATCTCTTTCGACAAATCTCTTAAAGATTAGATTTTCAATAATTCCTGCCCTTGTTGCCGGAGTGCCAAGACCTTTTCTTTCCACCTCTACACCTTTTTCTAAGGCATCATTTCCCGCAATCTCCATAGACTTTAAGAGCGTATCTTCAGTAAAGTGTTTCGGAGATTGGGTAAATTTTTCTTTAACCTCTTTATTTTCAACGCTCAAAACATCACCAACACTTACATCGGGCAATACAGCATCTTCACTCTTTTTTGATTTGTATTCTTTAAGGTATTTGCTAAAGCCTTCATCCTTAATTATCTTACCTGAACTTGTAAATTCAAAACCGTCAAATGAAGCTACAATCTTTGTTGTATTTTCAATAAGCGGATAGCCCACACTTGCGTGGAGCTTATTAGATATAAGCCTATATACCTTTGCTTCACTCTCAGGAATGCCTGATAAACCTTCACTCAGTGAGCTTACTGTCGGAATAATAGCGTGATGATCTGTAACCTTTTTAGAATCAAATACTACATTAATACGCTCTGTATCAAAGTCATTTTTACCCAAAATGTTATTGACCGTACTTACAATCATATCCTCTGTTAAACATCTGCTGTCTGTTCTTGGATAGGTGATGAGCTTTTTCTCATAAAGGCTTTGGGCATAATCAAGTGTCTGCTTGGCACTATATCCGAAATACTTATTGCACTCTCTTTGAAGTGTTGTAAGGTCAAAGGGTAAATCAGGTTTAGTAATCTTTTCTTTCTGAATGACATCGGTTATTTCAATATTATCGCCTATTAAATTAATAAGCTGCTCTGCGGTTATTTCATCACCAATTTTGTCTGTCGATAATGTAAAGCCGTTCATAGAAAGCTCTACTGTGTAATATTTTTCTTTCTGATAATTTGCTATCTCATCATCTCTTTTTACGATCATGGCAAGAGTAGGTGTCTGCACTCTGCCAACACTGTAATTTTGCTGATACAGACAAGAGTAGAGCCTACTAATATTCATTCCGACTAACCAATCCGCAATAGCTCTTGCCTGTGCCGATTCAAAGAGATTATCATAGTCTTTTCCGTCTGTTAGGTTATCAAAACCCTCTTTAATGGCACTATCTTCCATTGAAGAAATCCAAAGGCGTTTCATCTTCTTTTTACAATTCACTTGATTATATACAAGCCTAAAGATAGCTTCTCCCTCACGACCTGCGTCGCAGGCATTGATAACCATATCAATCTCTTTACCATTCATCAGCTTTTTAAGGATGTTAAACTGCTTCTTAGTTGCCTTTGCCACCTCATACTTATATTCTCTTGGAATAATCGGTAAGTCCGCCATATTCCACTTGGCGTACTTTTCATCATAAGCATCTGGATTTGCCATTTGAATTAGGTGTCCAACGCACCAGCTCACCCTATATCCGTTTCCTTCATAATATCCGTCTTTCTTTTTATTTGCTCCAATAACCTTTGCAATGGAGATTGCAACACTCGGCTTTTCTGCAATAACTAACTTCATCTGTGTTTTCCTCCTGTTATAAATCAAAATAGGGCGAAAGATGTTACTCTCCCGCCCTAACTTTGCACCCAAAATAATATGTTTTTAGGTGCGTTTATTCTTCATCTTCTACTTCATCTGCATCATTTATTTCTTCCTCGCTTTCAGATTCAGAAAAGAAATCATCATCTTCCTCCTCTAAGGCTTCAAGTTCTTTATCTTCTTTCTTTTTCACAACCTTAAAATAGTAGCCTGCTCCTAATGCTCCGCCTAATACAAGAAGCAAAATAATATAGGTTCCTAAATTACCCTTTTCGTCCTTCTTCTCAGGCTTTACTTCTTCCTTAACAGGTTCTTCTTTTACTACTTCCTGCTTTGGTGCTTCTTTTTTCTCCACCATGTTTAAGAGATCATCTTCAGATACTTCCGTAAGAAGCATTACATTCTCACTATCTTCATCATGATTGATGATTAAATAAAAGGTCTTACCGTTTTTCGTTTGAAAGGTAATAAACTGCCTTGCATCTGCCGAATACTGATCCGTTTCTTTGTTATCGCTGCTATCTCCATGATGAATCGGATACTCCTTATTTGCATTATCTTTATTCTCCGTAACGGATGCTCTCGCCTTTGACGGAGATGAAGCTACTCCCTTGTTGGTGTTTACACTCTTACTTGCAGACCCCATTGATGAATCCTGACTGTTATTCGCAGGAGCTTTTGCCGTCAACTTATTGGGATAGCGAACTTCCTTTTCTTTCTCCTTTACTTCCGTTTTGCCTTTGCCGGTATCCTTTGTAGTATTACCTGAGCTTACCGAATCCGATGAGCCTTTACCTGTACTACTTACAGAAGTCTGTGGTGTTTGAGGAGAAATACCTGAACTTGTCTTAATTCCGGAAATAGGACTAATCGGTGTAACTGATTGTGATGTTACAGGAGCTTTATTTGTTTCAGTTGCCTTTTTCTCAAGCTCTTTCACCTTTTCCGTCAGCTTATCTATTTCCTTTTTCATATCTTCTGATAAGTCCTTATTTCCCTTATCTTTCTTCATTTTTTCTTTCAGGCTATCAATTTCATCTTCAAGGTCTTTAATTTTATTCTTTTGCTTATCACTTAATTTGTCTTTGTCCTTAAGTTCGCAATTTAACTTATCAAGTTTATCCTGAAGCTCTTTTGCCTCTTTTTCTATTTTTGAAATATCGTCTTTAGAAAGCTCTGTCTGCGTTTCCTTATCCTTAACCTCTATCTTTGCTACCTTACGGATAATCTCATCTTTTCCATCTCCCTTTACCTCATAAAACAGAAATTCATCAATGAATTTCATATCATCTGGGAGCATTGGAAGATCTCCGCTATCAATAAGTTGTCCTTTCTCAGCCTTTATCTTTTCTTCCTTAAAGACCTTTTCATCTTCAAAGATATACCTTACATTTACTTCAACTTCCGTTTGAACAGCTTCGTTTTTTGTTGGAGCTTCAGATTTTTGCTCCTGTGCATAAACAACCGTCCAAAGACCTAAAATACAACTAATACTTACAATTACCGCAAGTGCTACCGTCCAAAACTTATTATTCTTTTTCAAACTGGTTTTCATTTGTTTTCTCCTTTTTCATTTCTGCTTTTTGTCTGTTTACCTTTGCCATCAAATCGCTGATTGTGATGTTATTCTTTCTGCAAATGGCAATGATTTCTTCATTTTCAAGCTCTTCTTCACGAATGAATAAAGGCTCCAATTCTTCATCAATCAGAGCCTTTTTATCCTTTAACTTCTTTATTCTGTTTTTTACTGCTATCAGTTCCTTTTTCAAATTGTTACCTCCTATTTCTTTACATTTGGCGGAAAACCGAATCCTACGGGATGGTGCTTACAAAATGTTGCTATCCAATCATCTAAGGTAGTTACTCTTATTCGACCGATGTTATCAATCACTTTTCCATCTCCAATGTAAATACCTACATGACCATAGGTAAGCCCTGCACTGCTTCCGCTACTGCTGCTTTCGACTGCCACAAGCATTCCGACCTTGAGCTTTGACCTGTCTGATGTAAAGGTATAGTTTCGGTACATATCACAGGCATTCCCGCCTATATATCCAAGTCCTGCATTTTGATAGACCTGTGATACCCACATGGCACACCAGCCTGCACCCGGAGATGGCGTAATGTATGCAGCATTAACAATCTTCTTTTGTACTTCCGTAGATGCCTCATACTCTTTTCCACCGCCGATACCTCCATTTGCACTGATAAGGTCAGAATTACCAAAGGCTTCTCCCATATTGCCTTGTGCAAGGAACAAGGCTTCATAGTGCTTTAGATTATCGGGATAGTTTGCAAAGACCTTTCGGATAATGCTGTCCATCTCTTTTTTATGAAGCGTTACGATGAGTTTTTTATACTCATAAGGTTCTTCGTGGCTTTCGGTATATTCATTGCCATCTTCATCGGTATAGGTTTTTGTAACCGTCCTGTATCTGATTTCAATTTCTTCCCTATACTCAAGGTCATACATGGAATCAAATAATTCTTTTAATATGGATTCTACTTCCGATACACTCTTTACCTCTCCACACCTTGATGTAATGTAGGATAAAAGCTCATGGACATTATGCCCGATATATTCTGTATTATTTAAGATATATTCATCATATCCGGGATAATTTTCTTTCACATGGTCAACTTCACTTTGAAGCTCAACCTCCATATCTGAAAATTTCTGATTGATTTCACTTAGGACATTTGGCTTTGATAAATAGCTTGTTGTAAGCACAGAGCTTGTAGAATTCATAAAGCCTGTCATTCCCGTTCCTGCAAAGTTAATCACAAAAGTCCCTAAGATAATGATACCTATGAAAATAAGCATTAGTCCTTTTGCTTTTCGGACAATCATATCCTTTGAGCTTTTCAGTGTTCCGATAAGTCCCTCTTTAATTCGATCTCTAAGCCTTGACTTATTCTCACGAGAAATTGCTGCCTTTACCTGATTTTTCTTTTGAAATCTTTTATATGCACTTGCTCTTTTATACTCATCCGTCTTTTTCAGTTCCTTTTTGGCATCACGAAATTCCAACTTTGACTTACGTTTTCTGATTTTATAGTCCTTATTTGTAAGGTCATAGCCTCTTTTAGCTCCTTTCTTATCAGAATATTTCTTTATGCCATGAATGAGTTTTGAGCTTGTATCTGCTGTCTTTTCTCCTGCCTCTACGCCTTGATTTTCATCACTTCCATGAGAAAGGTAGTCTCTTACCGTTTCACTTCCTTTGGCAAGTCCTGAAAGGGCAGATACCTTTACCATGTCTTTTTTTAGCTTTTTCTTTTGGTCTTTTGATAGACTGCTATACTCTTTTTCGCCTGCAACATCTTTCCCTGTCTTTTTACCTTCAGATTTATTTTCCTTTGGCACATCTTCCTTTTTTCTTGTATAAAGGCTATCGGTGTAGTTTTTTCTCTTATAATTTTTCTTTTGAGCCTTATGATTTTTAGAGGAACTTCCAATAAACTCATCTTTTTTATGGAGATTGTCATCTACATCATAGGTTGATTCAAAGTAGTCGCTATCCCTAAAGTCATTATCATACCTGTCTATGATTCCATCATTATCAAGGTCTTGTCCCAAAGGATCATAGATTTTTTCATCCTTAACCTCCGTAATATAATCTGATCTTCCCGTTTCAATTGCGGAATTTACGTCTCCCTTATCTGAATCTCTATATTTTTCGTTTCTCTTGGATGTTCCATAAGACTTTTCATTATCAGCACTTACCTTACTTGTTTTTTCATGCACTTTATCCTGAAACCGTTCTTTCTCATGAACGATTTTACCTCTGTAATCATCGGTATCCTTTAGCTTACTTTCTTCAGGTATAATGTTTGTTTCACTATGGAGCATTTCTTTTTCAATGCTTGCCTTGTGCCTTTCCTTAAAGTCCTTTTTCAGCTTCTTTCCCATAGGCTACCTCACTTCTTCCGGCTTGGTAGTCATCTTCTGATAAAGGATTGTATCTTTCGGAAACTTATCAAGGAAAGGCACAATGGTATTTCCAAAGAACAGTAGTCCCTCACCCTCATTAGAGTTAGTTACATACCTAAGCTGAGGAAGTGAGATTTTAAGTTTCCTTGCTAAGATTTCTCTATCTCCTGAAGCCTGATTTAACATTAAGACAAAGTCCGTATTATCAAAGATATTTTCAATTTCCTTACTCATAAGTAGGTCTTTGACATTTTGCGTGATACCTGTCGGGATACCTCCCCATTTTCTAAAACGCTTCCAAATCTCAACCGAATACGATGCTGTCTGCTCATCTTTTAAAAGTAAATGAAACTCGTCGATATAGTACCTTGTAGACTTGTTTCCTCTGTTTTGTGACACCTTATTCCACACCTGATCCTGAATAACAAGCATACCGATTTTCTTTAGCTGACTTCCAAGTTCTTTAATATCAAAACAAAGGAGCTTCTTATTTAAGTCCACATTTGACCTGTGATTAAAGACATTAAGAGAACCTGATACATAGATTTCCATCTCTGTTGCCAGCTTCTTACCAACCTTTTCTTCCTGTCCTTTTAACATATCGTATAGGTCTTGCAGTATTGGCATATTACAAGGCTCTGGGTTTTCAAAATACTTTTCATAAATTTTAGGCAGGCATCTATCTATAACGGACTTTTCTTCTGCCGTAAGACCACTGCCACCTACTACAAGCTCAAGCATACTCATGATAAAGTTTGCCTTGTCTTTAAGAGGTGCGTCCCCATCTCCATAATTTGAATTTATATCAAGGGGATTCAGGTAATCCTTTGACTTACTGCTGACCTTAATGACTTCTCCCTTAAACTGCCTTACAAGGTTTCCATACTCTCCTTCCGGATCGCAGATAATCACATCATCATCTGTTACTAAAATCGCATTTGCCATTTCTCTTTTGGCACTAAAGGATTTACCGCTGCCCGGAGTTCCGAGGATTAGACCGTTTGGGTTCTTTAATTTCTTTCTATCTGCCATAATCAGGTTATGGCTTAGGGCATTTAGTCCGTAGTAAAGACTATTACTTGAATTGATAAAAAGCTCCTCTGTGGTAAATGGCATAAATACTGCCGTTGATGAGCTTGTCAATCCTCTATCTATCTCAATCTTATTTACACCAAGAGGCAGCACGCTCACTAAACCTTGTTCTTGAGAATGGTCAAGTCTTTTCAGCTTACAGTTATGCTTTGATGCTGTATAAATAAAGTTGACATCTTATTCTCAAGGATTTCATTATAATTTAAGAGAATAAGGAGGCGTTTACGGTGGCAACTAACAGACAGTACGATCAGGAGTACAAAATCCAGGCAGTTAAGCTGGCAAAAGAGATTGGCCAGGCAAAAGCTGCACGTGAACTAGGCATCCCCAAAAACACGCTCTATACATGGATACGCGCTAATAGGCTCGGAAATCTGGATCTTGGAGCGGGATCCCAGACCCCCAAAAGTGCTATGACCCTGAATGAGGAGCTGATCACCTTACGTAAGCAGGTCAAAGATCAGGATAAGGAAATTCGTCGTCTTAAAGAAGAAAACGAGTTCCTGGAGGAAGCCAGCGCTTTTTTTGCCGCGAGCCGTCTGAAGTCAGCAAAAATGAAAGACTGAAATATATCACTGTTAAGACAGAAGGCGGCATGATTAAAGGGAAACTTACATTCTACTGTCGGATGCTCCATGTGAGCCGCCAGGCATTCTATAAATACCTGCAACGTAAGGATCGGCCTTGGAAATATCAGAAGCTGGCCGATGCTATGCGGGATATCCTAAAGGAAGATGAATGTAATGATACCTATGGTCGTTCCAGGATGCGTGACGCTCTTCTGCAGAAGAAGCCGAAGGATATCGATATCCCGAGTGAGCGGACCGTCTATCGAGTAATGGAAGAAATCGGCATCAGTCATCGTCCAAAGCGTAAGCCAAATGGAATAACGAAAGCCGACAAGGCTGCTCGTAAATCGGATGATCTGCTCAAGCGGGATTTCAGGTCAACAGAGCCACTGACAAAATGTGTTACGGACATAACCGAAATCAAGGCAAGTGATGGTAAACTCTATGTTTCTGCTATGTTTGACTGCTTCGATCTGGCTGTCTTAGGACTGGCAATGGCTACCAACATGAAGGCCCCGTTGTGTGCCCGAACCCTGAGGAATGCTCATAAGGCTTACCCGGAGATCGAAGGTGCGATCTGCCATAGCGATCGCGGAGTACAGTACACCAGTGATTGCTACCGTAGAGCCGTCCAGGACTGCCATATAACACAGAGCATGAACAGTGATGGTGGCCGTTGCCATGATAATGCTCGTTGCGAGAGCATGTGGGCGAGAATGAAATCTGAACTCTTATATGATCGCTATGATACCGAGAAGATGACTGTAACAGAGCTAAAAGAGCTTATCTGGCGTTACTACATGAGCTACTGGAATAACCGTCGAATCTGTTCCGCAAATGATGGCCTTCCACCCATGGTCAAGAGACAACAATACTATTCATCTTTACAGGAATCAGCTTAGGGTTGTAAATCCTTGAGGAAAATCTGTCAACCATTATTGACAATATCAAGGCATAAGCCCCATGCCTTGGTATAATAGATTCAACGAACAACCAATCACACCTTAGAGGACTTACGCCATGTCTATTGTATCATCTGAAGCCGACAGCAAAAGGGAAATTTCAAACTCGATCTCACTAGAACTCCTTTCGTCCAGCGGACTTTATTTTTGTACAATTATACTTTTATTTTGGACGAAAACCCAATCTGTTGGATAAAAAGATCCTGCAGTCTCCAGTGCAAAAACAAGGGTTGGACAGGAAATCTCTTTCCCATCCGGCCGGATTGCTATATGACGCGAGTTCAAAATATTTTCATCGATCTTATTCTAAACGAAATGTCTGTTTTGATTTCATGGCCGAACTAAAATCCTCAAATTTTACGTGCTGCAGGGCAATTCCCGCCTCGTCTGCAAAGCTTACAATCGCGTATAATGCCTGATCATAGTTCTCACCTGTTTCTATGTTATACTCAAAAGCGTCAATGAACCTATTGAGCATAACTCTTTGTCGCTCCTCACATTCCTGCACCCTCTTGAAAAACTCTTCATGTGCTTCCTTAGTCTGGCGCGTTGATTCTTCCAGAATCGCAGCAAGACAATTGTATTCAACCGCATTTAAATTAGCATTTCTGATAATTTCACGTGTGGCGATAATCACATAGCTTGCCGTTGTATACACTGCTATAGGGATAAACGGACGAACAGAGGCCCCCATTATTGCGGTCACAGCTTTCGTGTAGTAAATAGTAGTCGCTGCTTTCGCTGTAGTGTCCACTAATTCGTCTCTTAATTGTTCAGCTGAAATTTCCCCTCTGGCATAAGAGTATAGTGCAACTCCCCCATCAATGATCCCTCCAGCCATAACAGTTGCAGACATCGAATCGCTGAGCAATGCACTCCCGGCCTTGACCCCTTTATATCTGATGACAGTACTTAAAGCACCTGTTGCACCACCTCGTATACCACTTTTTATCGCATCAGCCCCAACATCATGGAAAGCTTCTGCAAGTTCTTTGTTATCATTGAAAACAGCAAACATGTTTGTTATACCAGATGCAATTCCCCCTGTCACCATACTGGCTGCTGCCATATTGGAAGCGGACGCCCTGATTTCTCTTGCAACTTGAGCTTTTTCATATGCGCCTGCATAGGCATTCGGATTGTCATATGCCCTCTGAAGATCATCTAAAGTAGTACCTCCGGAACTTACATTGCCGTAATGAAGCTCATCCGTCAGATTCTCAGTAACATCCTTATAATCTTCCTGATAAATATTCCCTTCTATTCCACTTCGGTTCTCTGCAAGACTTTTTGCTTTTTTTAGAAGCGTTGTTTCTTTTCCTATTGCAGGATCCACATAATGGTTTTCTTTTCTAATAAGCCGCTGCATACCCCTGTATTTTTGTTTTCTCTGCATGGAGACAGAATCAGCGGCAGCATGCTTAGAATCGCTGAATTTCGCCTGAACCTGGCGTACAATTTTACCATTTTTTACAATCTTGAATATACACTCTAAGTGCAACAATTAAAAAATGACTCATAGCCTTGGTATAATGGTGTTTGCTAAGACATCCAAAATCCAAGGAGGAACTATGAGTCATTACAAACATCTTACACCAATTGAGAGAGAAAAGATATTTCTTCTCCACTCTCAGAATAAAACATTGACCTATATAGCCAAGACTATTCATCGTGATAAGTCAACAGTCTCCAGAGAAATAGCTCGCAACAGCTATAAGGGAGCTTATTCACCAAGTGTAGCTCATACTAAATATTTGAAACGTCGTACCAACTGCAAACCTAAACTCAAACTCTCTAATCCTAAAATATTCAAATATGTTAGAGATAAGTTTCTAAAATTAAAATGGTCACCTGAACAAATATGTGGTCGGCTAAAACTGGAGAAATCCGAGCGATATATCAGTTATGCAACAATATATCGTGCTATATATTCTGGAATGTTTGACACTGACAAGGAACGTGCTTCGAATGGTAATCGTGGTGCCATCCGCAAACTTCGTCATCGTGGGAAATCACGACATGCACAATGGTACATTGAAAAACGCGGGAAAATTCCAATCAGCAACAATATTTCAGATAGACCTAAGGAAGCTAATAACCGAATCCGCATAGGAGATTGGGAAGCCGATACGGTTATTGGCAAGAGAGGCGGGGCTTGCCTTGTTACTCTGGTTGACAGAAAGAGTCGTTTTCTTCTAAGTTCTAAAGCCAAGAAGAAAGATTCTGTGTCTGTAAGAGATACTATGATTTCCTGTCTTACAGGGCAACCTTGTCACTCAATTACACCTGATCGAGGCATGGAATTTGCGAAACACGCTGAAATTTCCCTTTGCACTCGAAAAGGTTAAATTTTATTTTCCGCTGCCACATCATCCTTGGCAACGAGGAACAAATGAAAATACAAATGGACTTCTTAGAGAGTATTTTCCTAAGAGTTACGACCTTGATGATGTGACAGAAGAATATATACAAAGCAAAGTGGATGAAATGAACAAACGACCACGAAAATGCCTTGGATTCAAAACACCCTATGAAGTCTATCATTCAATCGTGTTGCACTTAGCTTGACAATTCAAGATTTCGATATCCGCCGGATCGGCAGGTCGACCATCGGCTGCAGTTACCACAGCCCCAAGATCACTCCTATTACGGGCAGCATTCTGATTAAACTTCGCTGCCTCAATATATTCAAATAAATTCCCTTTTGCCTGGTCGAACGCAACATTATGCTTCTCTTCGGCAACCTTTTTAAAAAGATCCATTCCTTTTATTGCAGAATTGGTTGCACGCTGCTCATTTTCCGATGCAAAGTCTCCAATAAAAGTCCCCACTTTACTGGCGGCATCTTTCGTGACTTTATGAAATAAAGACATTACTAGACCCCCATCAAAATATGCATCATAACAACAAAGGCCAATGCTGATATACAGCGAACTTTTCTCCATGTGTAGAGTTTACTTGCAGGCATATCTCTGAATTTGAAGAAAATTGGAAATGCTATGACGGCCCCTCCAATAAATATTATTTTACTTACTATTCCTGTACCAAGTGCAATTGCACAGACTATAAAAATTACCACCTGTGCGAAGCCCAATACGGTCATATTGTTAGCCGAGGATCGCCAAAGCAAATCCGCGGCCTTGGCATCATCCCCCGACATTTTATATGTATCCTTTCTGAACTGTTTATACTCTTTATCCGCAACAGATAGTACCTTCCCCGCATCAGAAGACACCTCCCCTTTTGAAGTCATAATCGGAGTAGAAAGTACATGATAATATATCTGAGCCATTAGCCAAGATAGATGAAGCGTCTTTTGTTCGACATTTGTCAGCGTATTAAAATCAATTTGCTCACCACTGGGCATCGGATGAGCACCCCTGATTCTTTCCATTTCTCTTATAAAGGGTTTGAATTTCTTGTTTAGCTTCTGAATGAAATTGGAATAATTGTCTGACATCTTCTCAATTCCATTCATCCCAGTAGTCATTACGTCCATTTTCGCAGCAGCATCTTTAGCCTCTGCGTTTATTTTTTTTGCTTCCGCAAGTTTTTCCTTGGCTTTCGAACTTCCAATAACAGCGGCAATCGCGATCACAGGAGCCACAACTAAACCAGCCAAAACTACTTTCCCGCCAACGATGCCCAAGCCTCCTGCAGCCTTTGCTCCTCCCCCGAACCATGCGAGAGTCGCATTGGTCTTTGCTGCTCCCGACAGAGCAGCTATTGCCGTCCCTGTCGAAGCAGCACCAAACATCATTGCGCCACCATAAGACGCAATTCCTACAAGCGCACCAGTTCCGATCGCAGCCGCCCCTACCTTTGCAACTTCTGTTGCCGTAAGAGAAGCCTGTTCCATGTTGACAATGATTTCTTTTGGTTCTTCATCGCTTCCGATGAAGTTCATGTTTGTATCGACAGTTTGGACAACTTCAATATTATTGAACGCCTTAAAATTATCCACAAAGGAGTTCATCCCATCAGACCACGCTTTAACTTTTACCTTTCCGAGCTTTTCAAGTGATTTGGTTGTCTTCTTTTTTTGACTTTCGAATTTGTCCTTTGATTGATCATATGTGGTTTGCGCTTCATTCAAAAGATTTTCAATTTCTTCTTTATGAGTAAGCGGCTCGAGAAGTCCCATAACATCTCCTTGTTTTCAACTCTATTATTGTTCTCTACTTAACAAATCATACCCTACACTATGACTATGATTTTCTCAATATATCTTCCACTCTTCGCTCGGCTTCTCTGACCCGTGGTGAATTGCAATCTGAGTTTCTACCCCCTCCTCTTAGTCGCTAGAAGTCAATTCTTCCGAAAGAACTAAAATAGCTACTGGGGGTCTTGTCCTGTTGCTCTGACTAGAACAGGAGGATCAAATGGCTAAATACAAACAATTAACTCATACTCAGCTTTCCGTTCTTCAACCAGCCGCTTTCTCTCGGCGCACAGTTTGTTGATTGTGGAAAGTTTTGTTCCTTCCGGCAGAACGTCAAACGCATTCTTCGTAGCCGACGCCTTTGCCCAGAAAATCTAGCCGCTTTGCGAGGCACAGTGCCGCCGTCTTGCCCTTGTTTACGTGTAATACAGGCATATTTACAAATTTGCATCCAAAGCAGGTGTTCTATGCGCTGCCGAATTTCTGGAGCATAGTATGGAGCCAGTTGCTTACCGGCTCCATCCGCTTACACCGCTGGCGATGACGCCGCCATCCATCAATCTTTTGCTCATGAGGAACGCCACCGGAAACGGGCAGTTTTTCGATCTGGATGACAGATGCGCCTTGGCGTGCAGCTGCGATTGCAGCGATGCAGCCGGCCGTACCAGCACCGGCAACCAAAACATCCGTTTCCAGAACAGGAAGCTGTACAGTAGGTGCATCTGCTGCGCTGGACTGTTTTTAAGGAGAAATGGTTCAAAGAAAATAGTAAATACAGGAGAAATCAGAGAATGACGTTGATCTGATGGCCTTCCATCCATTTGGCGAGATTATCAAAGACAATCTCAGCTCGGAGACTCATAGACTGCTGCGTGGCAAATGCGACATGAGGAGTTACAAGGCAGTTGGGGGCATGCAGGATGGGAGAGGCGGTGTCCAGCGGCGGCTCTTTATCAAAGACATCAATGGCAGCACCGGCAATCACACCGTTTTCAAGTGCTACGGCGAGGTCTTTTCCCGCGACAACAGGGCCGCGCGCAACATTGACCAGAAGAGCGGTGGGTTTCATCATCGCAAGCTTTTCTGCGTTGATCATGCCACGGGTGGAATCATTCAGCGGGCAATGCAGAACAACGATGTCCGAGCGGCGGAGTAATTCGTCCTGAGTGACCTGCTCGATGTATCCTGCAACGCCATCATGGTGCGTACGGCTCTGAGCCAGAACATTAGCCCCAAATGCGTGGAACAGTTCGCCAGTCCGGGTACCGATTTTGCCAAAACCGATAATACCGACCGTTTTGCCCTTAATCTCCCAGCCGACAAGACCAGTCTTGTCCTTTCCTTCACGGCAGCGGTCTTCCACACTGCGGAGATTCCGGGCAAGAGAAAGAGTCGTACCGATGACCAGCTCGGAAACTGCCTCATTGGAGTAACCGGAAGCGTTGCTAACGGCGATATTCTTCTCCTTGGCAGCATCCAGACCAACATGATCCACACCGGTAAAAGCAACATCGATAAACTTGAGCTTATCACATTTGCGCAGGACATCGGCTGGCATCGGCATATTGGCAAGGATCATGGCATCTGCATCCTTGGCTTCTTCGACCAGCTGGGCGGAATCGGTGGTTTTGGGATAGTCCACAAACACATGTCCCTGTGCTTCAAAAGGTGCTTTGCGGGCGGCAAGCTCTTCGGCAGAGATGCCAAGGGATTCCATAATTACGATTTTGCTCATAATAAAAACCTTCTTTCAATGCAGTTGAATGACAATGAATTTGTGCGGGGAGTTTTTGCCTTAAAACACACCTATTCTTACCCTTGTGCGTTTTTGGAAACAGGTAAAAGACCTTACTCCTACCTATAATATAATATGCAAACTCACAGATTTGATGATCGCTTCTAGATTTCGCTCTGAGGGAACAAGTCTGAAATTCCATCGTCTCGACTCTAATGCTGCCGAAATTGATATTTACCTTTGCCATGTCCCGACACAGATTCAATGACTCCATATTCCACCATTGCCCTCAGAAGATCAGAGGCTCTGGATGCTTTAATATCAACCACCTTCATCACATCTGAGCGTCCAAAGATCGTCTGACCCGGAAATGCTTCACGAAGTTTCAAAATATGACTTGCTGTTTTCGTCTGGAATGATTTTTCAATGTCCAGTTTTAACGTCTCAATGTCCGGTTTTTTAATTTCAATGTCCGGTTTTTCTGTTTCTTTAAATGTTCCACTAATATGCAATGTCCGGTTATGAAGAGGATGATTCTCGTTCAGAAGGAGATTGCGAAGAAACAGTTCAAGATATTCTATCGTCTCATGAATACCATTTTTCAGATCGTTATAGTTTGCGCAGACGAGTGAATTGCGGAAATACCAAGCATTCTCTGCAAAGATGTCATTCGTCACATCAAAGCCCAGCGTGCGCAGATACTTGATGAAGAATACCGCAGTCGTTCTGGTATTGCCCTCGGCAAAAATATGGATCTGCCACAGTCTGGAAACGAAAAACGCAAGATGATGAATGATCTCGTCCATCGAGAGATTCCTATAAGAAAATTTCTTCTCTTCCGAGAAATCATAATCCAGTGTCGCTCGCAGCTCCGTAGCGCTTCCATAAAGCACAGTTGCTCCATTCAGCACCCATTCTTTCTTTGTAATGTTGTAATCCCGAATTCGCCCTGCATGGGAATAGATACCGGTAAATAGCTTTCTATGAATAGAGAGATACTCATTCGGCGTGAAACTAAAGGCACGCTCGGAAAGCAGCGCAGCAATCCGTGCGGAAACCTTGTCGGCTTCCTCGGTGCGGTCTGACGCATCACGGGTAGGATTCTCCTCGTAATAGATCTGTAAAAGCGCATTTGCCTCTTCAAAGGAAATCTCCCCCTCGATATTCCGGACGGCAGTATGCACAAGATATTCTGATGTCTTTAGCCCGTCAACCGCCTGCAGGCCAATGGCTGTATGCCATGCATAGCCCTTGTCTCGCTTTGCCGGTTCAGATTCTTTGATATACTCTTCAAATGGATCCTTGTTCACTCCACTCCACCTCGTTGTTCAAATGCTTGAAAATAACCGGTCTCGTTCTATCAGAGCAGCAGGCAATCATTTCGTTTTCGCGCCTATTTCCCTTCGACTCTTGACATCAAACAGACCGTCTCCACATGCCTTGAGACAATGCCGTGGATGTCAACGGTTGTACCAAAAATCTCATAGGTCAAAACAGTATGACTGAAGAAGTCTATTTCCTAAGTGCATTTTCATCCAACAGGAACTGTTCAACTCCAAGGTACAAGATACCATTTTCATCCATCCACGGCTTAATATAATCTCTGGTCACTACAATCTTTCTGAAGGAATCCGGGATGCGGATGAGCGATGCGATTTCCTGCATCCTTTTTTCGGGTTCGGCAATGGACAATGCCGATTGAATGTAATACCGCTCATTCCCGCGATTCACAACAAAATCCACCTCAAGCTGTTTCCGCAGTTTCTTCCCTTCCGGCGTTTTGATATTCTGTTCCACAACGCCCACATCAACATCATATCCTCTCCGAACCAAATCGAGATAGAGGACATTTTCCATAATATGCGTTTCCTCCTGCTGGCGGAAGCCAAGCCTGGCGTTTCGCAGTCCGACATCTGTGTAATAATATTTCAGGGGAGTCTGCAGATATTTCTTTCCCTTTACATCATACCGATTGGCCCGGCATACCAGAAAAGCATCCTCAAAATAGCCGAGATACCGCTCAATCGTCGCAGGATTAATCCGCACCTGTTTTTCACTTCGAAATGTATTTGCTAACTTTGTCGGATTTGTAAGCGACCCAACCGCTGATGCTGTGATGTTAAGAAGATCATCAAGCACGGTTGCATCATTTTGTATGTTATGTCGTTCAATGACATCCTTTATATAGGTACGCCTGAACAAATCCTGGAGATATCTGCTTTTTTCTTCATGTGATGGAAGTAAAAAAGCGGCAGGCATGCCCCCATAAGTATAATAGTCGGGCCAGGCGTCTCTCTCATTTCCGCCATATACTTCATGAAATTCTGCAAATGAGAGCGGGTAAACACATATTTCATCCCCGCGGTCTCGGAACTGTGTCAACACATCGCTGGAAAGCATCTTCGAGTTGCTTCCGGTTACATACACGTCTGCATTCTTGATTTTCATCCATCCGAGAATAACATCGATAAAGGTGATTTTCGCATCTTTATTGTCTATATAGGGATTTCGGATTTCCTCCACAAACTGAATCTCATCGATAAAGATATAGTACTGCTTCTTTTTATCTGTTATCTGTTCCCTGATGAATTTATCAAGGTTCATCGGATTTCTATATTTTGCGCTGAGGACTTCATCAAGAGCAAGGGTTATAATCTGATCATCAGCCACACCATTCTCATGAAGATAACAAGCGAAAAGTCCAAACAGCAGATATGACTTTCCACACCGCCTTATACCAGTGATAACCTTCACTTTGCCGTTATTCATCTTTGCAATCAGCTTCTGCAGGTATTGTTGTCTTTTAAATTCCATTCATCAGCACCTTATCCTTTACGAAATATTTTGCGGAATCCGCATCTATTTTTCGTGTTTAATATACATGATCGTGCAAAGGTTTTCAAGTGTTATTTGAATAATTTTTGCGGAATCCGCATTTTTATTCTCTCGTTTTCATTTATCCAGTGATTCTCAAAGAAGACTTCAACCCAGATGCTATACAGCCAATGATTCTCATTTTTCTTCTGATTGATAATTCAGCTTTTTCAATTGACACATAGATGTTCTTGATATTGTCAATAATGGTTGACAGATTTTCCTCAAGGATTTACAACCCTAAGCTGCTTCCTGTAAAGATGAATCGTATTGTTGTCTCTTGACCATGGGTGGAAGGCCATCATTTGCGGAACAGATTCGACGGTTATTCCAGTAGCTCATGTAGTAACGCCAGATAAGCTCTTTTAGCTCAGTTACAGTCATCTTCTCGGTGTCATAGCAATCATATAAGAGTTCAGATTGCATTCTCGCCCACATGCTCTCACAACGAGTATTATCATGGCAACGGCCACCATCACTGTTCATGCTCTGTGTTATATGGCAGTCCTGGACGGCTCTACGGTAGCAATCACTGGTGTACTGTACTCCACGATCGCTATGGCAAATCGCACCTTCGATCCCCGGGTAAGCCTTATGAGCATTCCTCAGGGTTCGGGCAAACAACGGAGCCTTCATGTTGGTAGCCATTGCCAGTCCTAAGACAGCCAGATCAAAGCAGTCAAACATGGCAGAAACATAGAGTTTACCATCACTCGCCTTGATTTCGGTTATGTCCGTAACACATTTTGTCAGTGGCTCTGTTGACCTGAAATCCCGCTTGAGCAGATCATCCGATTTACGAGCAGCCTTGTCGGCTTTCGTTATTCCATTTGGTTTACGCTTTGGACGATGACTGATGCCGATTTCTTCCATTATTCGATAGACGGTCCGCTCACTCGGGATATCGACATTCTTCGGCTTCTTCTGCAGAAGAGCATCACGCATCCTGGAACGACCATAGGTATCATTACATTCATCTTCCTTTAGGATATCCCGCATAGCATCGGCCAGCTTCTGATATTTCCAAGGCCGATCCTTACGTTGCAGGTATTTATAGAATGCCTGGCAGCTCACATGGAGCATCCGACAGTAGAATGTAAGTTTTCCTTTCATCATGCCGCCTTCTGTCTTAACAGCGATATATTTCAGCCTTTCATTTTTGCTGACTTCAGACGGCTCGCGGCGAAAAAAGCGCTGTCTTCCTCCAGGAACTCATTTTCTTCTTTAAGGCGACGAATTTCCTTATCCTGATCTTTGACCTGCTTACGTAAGGTGATCAGCTCCTCATTCAGGGTCATAGCACTTTTGGGGGTCTGAGATCCCGCTCCAAGATCCAGATTTCCGAGCCTATTAGCGCGTATCCATGTATAGAGCGTGTTTTTGGGGATGCCGAGTTCATGTGTAGCTTTTGCCTGGCCAATCTCTTTTGCCAACTTAACTGTCTGGATTTTGTACTCCTGATCGTACTGTCTGTTAGTTGCCACCGTAAACGCCTCCTTATTTTTTTGATTATAATGAAATCCTTGCGAATAAGATGTCAACTTTATTTATACAGCATCACATCGCCGCACCTACAGGAAAGTTGTGTATGACGCTGAGAATCAATGCCTTGATGCGCCCGTCATCCCATACCCAGCCTCTCTGAAAGTCCGGCAGCTGTGCCGCTCCATTGTCCACAGCCTTCATCAAATCGGTAAGTGGTCTGTCATTCGTTTTCATCCTGCTTTTCGACTCCTTTACTTGTTTTCTCCATGCAGCTCCTTGTAGAGCCGTTCAGCAAGAGCCTGTTGTATGACTCTGTATTTTTCCGCATCGAGGAAGAGCTGCTCATAAGCCTCCGTGTTCTCCATGTAGGCTTCCTGTGCGGTCGTGTCAAAGATTCCGGGGAAGATGCTGTGTTCGTAAACCTGCCTGTCGTTGCTCTTGGCAGCCTTTTTCACCTTTGCATCCTTGCGCATCTTGGAATAGAGCGTGTCTACCATAACGCGATCTGCATCCGTAAAGTCTCCGAAAAATTCCTCGTTAATCCTGGCAATAATCTCATCCAGAGGACTCATCCTGTCTTTTTGTCCGCCGGCTTTTTTTGGCTGCGTAGGCTTCCACGAGCCCGGTTCAGCCTCCAGTTCAATCGCGCCCTCGAAGGTTTTTTCAAGCCGATAGTATTCCAGTTTTACGCGGTTATCGAGGTCGAACGGCTGTGTTTTATCGGCGGGCAGCAGTTTCGCGAGGTATGAGCACAGGATGTATTCCTTATGAAGTTCCTTATCAAACATCCTCGTTATCTGTGAAATGTAATTATACCATTTCACAAAAGCTCGGACTTCTCTGCGGAACTGATACCGCTGTTCCTGATTCAGCTGATTGTACCGGTCAGCAACAGGCTTGAGGATATTTGAAATCTTCCCCTGTGTGGCATTTGCCTTGCGAATATCCGGGTCAAAGTATATCTGCGATACTGCCTCAATATCTTCTTCGGAATAAACATTAAATCCATGAAGGATATTCTGCGTGGTGTAAATCAGGTCAAAATTAATCTCTTCATCAAGGCTCGTTTCCTGATAGAACGGCTGGAAAGCCTCTCTGATGCGGTCAACATCATTTACGAAATCCAGAACGAAGGTGTCCACTTTTCCGGGATAGGTTCTGTTCAACCGGCTCAAAGTCTGAACCGCTTTAACGTCCCTAAGTTCCTTATCCACAATCATGGTATGGAGCAGCGGCTCGTCGAATCCCGTCTGGTATTTCTCTGCAACAATCAGGATGTCCCCTTCATCGTGGAAGACATTCTTTGTTTGGCTCTCTTTAACGCGGTTTCCATTGCTGTCTACATTCATGGAACTTTCGGAGTATTCCGGACCGTCCGGATCATCCGGGTCTTTCAGGCTTCCGCTGAACGCGATCATGATTTCCACATCGTCATAATCATTCTGTTCCAGATACCGTTTGATTTCGTGGTAGTAGCGAACCGCCGCAAGCCTGGAGGCGGTTACGACCATCATCTTTCCGAGACCGCCAATCTTGTGCTTGGTAACATCCCGGAACGTCTCAACAATGATAGCAGCCTTTTGCGCGAGATTATGCGGATGCAGTTCCTCATAGCGGCGGATGGTGCGTACTGCTTTTGATGTGGGAACGTCGGGATTGTCCGGCACATTCTTTGCAATCTGGTAGCACATCTTATAGGTGGTGTAGTTTGCCAGAACGTCCAGAATAAATCCTTCTTCGATTGCCTGACGCATGGAGTAGATGTGGAAGGGATGGAAGGAACCGTCCGGCTGGGGCTCGCCGAAAATTTCAAGCGTTTTGCCTTTCGGAGTGGCTGTGAAAGCGAAGAAGCTCAGATTACTGTGTTTCCCCTGACTGAGCATTTCCTGAACGAGGATGTCCTTTGCCTCAATCTCGTCCACCGCTTTCTGCTCAAGTTCCGCATATTCTTCAAGCGCATCCGAGACGTCAGCGAGAGCGGCTTTCAGTTTCATCGCCGATTGCCCGGTCTGGCTGCTGTGCGCTTCGTCCACGATGATGGCATAGTGCTTGCCAACAGACGAATTGACCTGTTCATAAATGACTGGGAACTTCTGCAGGGTAGTGACAATAATGCGCTTACCCTTGTTGATTGCGTTCAGAAGGTCCTTCGAGCTTTTCTTATCGTCGATGGTTTCTACGCTGCCGAGCGTGTGGTCAAAGCTAGAAATTGTCGCCTGCAGCTGCTGGTCAAGTACACGGCGGTCTGTCACGACGATCACGCTATCATATACAGCTTCGTTTTCGGCATTATGCAGACTCGCCATTCGGTAAGCTGTCCATGCGATGGAGTTTGATTTGCCGGAGCCCGCGCTATGCTGGATGAGGTAATTGTGTCCCGGTCCGTTCTCGCGGACATGATCCACCAGTTTCCGCACAACATCGAGCTGATGGTAGCGCGGGAAGATGATTTTCTCTGTCTTCTTGATGTTGGCAGAGCCGTCAGGCAGGATTTCCTTCTTCTCGGTCTTCTCATAGCTGATGAACTTTTGAAGGATATCCAGGAGCTTGTCCTTTTGCAGAACATTCTCCCAGAAGTAGGAGATCACATACCCGCCCGTCGGATTAGGCGGATTACCTGCGCCGCCGTCATGCCCTGCGCCGTTGCTCCCCTGATTGAATGGAAGGAAGTTTGTCATCGGACCTTCAAGCCGCGTGGTCATGTAAACATCGTAAAGATCGCAGGCGAAGTAAGCCAGTATCCGCTTATTAAAACTGAAGACCGGTTCTTTCGGATTCCGGTTATATGCCCACTGCTTTTTTGCGTCATCCACAGACTGCCCGGTCAGCTGATTCTTCAGTTCGATGGCAATGACCGGGATGCCGTTGACGGCGAGCAGCATATCTATGCTGTTCTTGTTCTGCTCGGAATAATGCCACTGCCGGATGCATTGGCAGACATTTTTCTGATAGTTCGCCACCGCCAGTTCATTCAGTTCTGATTCCGGCTTGAAGTAGCACACACGGAAGTTGACGCCGCGATGCTTGAACCCATAACGCAGAACGGAAATGAGCCCATTCTGAACAACAGCGTTCTCGAACGACTTGTAGAACTGGCGTACCGGATTGATGGTACACATCCGCTCGAAGCGCTTCCATGCCATCGGCTGGGTGCTTTTTACGAAGTCCGTCAGCGTCACAATGTCCAGATTCATGCCACGGCTTTCCTCGCCACGAAGTCCGGCATCCGTCGCCTTCGTCCACCCGCCTTCTTCAGAAATGAGGTAGTCTTCTATGAATTCCTCAAATCTTTTTTCGGATTCATCCATGCTTTGAACTCCATCATAATACGCTCTGGCACGATCCTGAAATCCTTTCTTCTCATTCATAGGTCACACCACCTTTCGCTTTCCTGTAACAGCCTCATAAATTAGAGAACGCTTATATAACTCAAGTTCTTCAATCAAATGTTCAGTTGCCTCAATCGCAGTATCTGCATTGTCACATACGCAGTCTAATTTTTTTATAATTTGTAGTTGCTCTGATATTGGGGGACAAATGAACACCGATGAAAAGACTTCATTCGCCACAATGCTTGGAAGGGCAGTATGTGTAATGAAAGACTCCCAATCAAATATCGTAAGCATATAGTATAGATATTTGGGTAGCATCCATTTTTCATTGCACACGGCATAATAAATAGTGTCGACAGCCCAGAAAGGTCTATTTACATATATAGGCTTTCCGAGAGTACCCTTTCGTCCAAATAGGACAGCTTCTCCTGCGTATAACGGATTCTCTGTTTTCTTAAAAGAACCACCTGAGCCATAAACAGGTATGCTTCCTGTAGTACCATCACCAGGGATCGCTCTACCACTATATGTTGAGGCAAAATAATGCCCTTTTCCAATATTCCAATTCGAAGGAATCGATTTTGCCCACGATATTTCTGTATCTACCATTTCAACGTCTTTGGAGATGCCATGAGTAGTCACCTCTTTGATGGTCGATAACCGCCACCCTTTATAGCCCTCAATGCTGGATTTTGCTTCCTCGATTATCAAATCTATCTGCTGACAAACATCATCCAGATAAGAAACAATCGCATCTTGCTCTATCTGTGAAGGAAGAACTGATCGCAGCTCTTTAACCTCGTCATAGTTCAAGCCTTGTCTCACTCCTGAACCCATGCCGTAAAAACCTTTTTTGAGGTCAAAAGCATGAAGCAAATAATACAGATATCTGGCATTCGACGGGTTGATCGGCTGCAGAGTAGTATATGCCGAAGTAATGATGCCACGTTCTGTAGCCTGCCCGACACGCAAACTCGTATGGTCATTCTGAAGATCAGTAAGGCGCAGCACAATGTCACCGGCTTCGATGATGTTATATCCATCAAAAGAAGCAGGCAGCAGACCGTCCTTGGTATTGATGTCCTTGCGCTTTATTTTTCCATAGCTTAAAGAGAGCAGATTCTGTTCAGCGAGGTCAGAATTCTTGTTATTCACCCTTGTCGCAAGCTGATAGAGCGTCCGGACATTCCAGCTTGCAGGAACCTCGCCAATCCATTTGATTCCGCTGTCCTTCATGTCGGTGTATCGAACTGTTTCACTCATTCTGCTCACCTCCGAACAGCGCCCGCAGTTTCTGCATCAAGCTGTGTTCATGCTCTTCGATGCGCTTGGCTATTTCATCGGCCGACTCCATTTCAAGGTATTCATAAAATGTCTTGGTAAATGGAATCTCGTAACCAACCTTTGTCTTCGATTTGTCTATCCATGCACCCGGACGATAAGGAAGAACTTCCCTTTCAAAGTAAACATCCATATCTTCATCCAGAGGTACGGTTTCCGTATCACGCTTGGATGTATCAGCGACTTTCTTCCCCTTTTTGAGGATTGGTTCCCCGTCATCATCAAGCTGTGGGCTTTCCACCGTGATTTTGTTATAGCCGAGCGAAATCGAATCCAACCTTTTGCTTTTAACAACAATCGCTGTATTGCTGTCAATTTTCTTTTCGTAAGTCTTGCTGTCGTAGTCGCTGTAGGCTTTGACAATAAGATCACGGCAAACTTCAGTGATATCTACACGCTTATTACCGATTGGGCTCCTGCGCTGCTCATAGCAGCCGCTGGCATCGATCAGCAGAACCTGCTCTCGATGCGTCACAGGCTTATCTTTTGTGATGATCCATACATAGGTGGCAATCCCGGTATTGTAGAAACTGTCATTCGGCAGCTGAACAATGGCATCCAGCCAGTCATTCTCTATAATGTATCTCCTGATTTCACTTGGACCGCTTCCGGCATCCCCTGTAAATAAAGAAGATCCATTCTGGATAATTGCCATTCGGCCGGTATCTTTCAGCTTGGCTATACCGTTCAGCATAAAGAGCATTTGCCCATCCGACTTCGCAGGAAGTCCGACTCCGAAACGTCCAGCATCACCCTTTTTGTGCTCCTTCTCAACGTCCGCTGCCTCGCGCTTCCAGTCGATGCCAAAGGGCGGATTGGAAATACAATAATCGAAGGTGTATCCCTTGAACTTATCGTCATTTAATGTATCGCCGAACCGCATGTTGTCAGGATCACCGCCGCGGATAAGCACGTCCGCTTTAGCGATACCAAAAGTAAACGGATTAATTTCCTGACCATAGCAGATGATTTGTGCTTCCGCATCCAGCGATTTTATGCGTTCCTCCATGCAGGTAAGCATCTGGCTTGTTCCCATTGCCATGTCATATACGGTCTTGGCAGGGCTATCGGAGCTCGAAAAATCAGCCTCCATTGTCAACATGTCACACATCAGATAAATGATGTCCCTGCTGGTAAAGTGTGCTCCGGCTTCTTCGTCGTAGCTTTCGGAAAATCTCTGGACGAGATTTTCAAATACATAGCCCATATCGACAGCAGAGATTTTGTCAGGACTCATGTCTGCGCTATCTTCGCAGAAGTCGCTGATGACCTGATACAGAACCCCAGCATCGTTCATGCGGTCGATCTGGTTAAAGAATCCCATGTTTGCAAGAATGTCTATGACATTGTCGGAAAAGCCGTTGATGTAGGATTCGAAATTTGCCTTGATGTTCTCTGGGTCAGCTTTCAGCCGCTCGAAAGTAAAGGGGCTGACATTGTAGAAACGGTAACCGCCCGTGGCCGTCCGAAGGAATCCTTCTTTCACAGCGAGATGCTTGATCTTTTCGTATGTCGCAAGCACTTTATCATGGGTGGGGAGAAGGCAGTCGTGGAATCGTTTAATCACAGCCATCGGCAGGATAACAAGACCGTACTCATGGGGCTTGTATGCACCAAACAGGGAGTTAGCCACATTCCAGATCAGGTTTGCCTTTTCTTTAATATTGATGCCAACTGCCTTGATCTTATCGTTAGAGTCCATATTCTCTTGCCTCCTTGATGTTGTTCGAAATCTCATTCATTTTTTGAGTCAGCCTGGTGGTATGTATCCCAAGCCGATATTTTTCGCCATTCTCTTCGATGGTGTCGTAAGCGATAGTAAGGAAACATCGCGCCCTCAACACATCGAATATGCAGTGGGGCATTCCTCGGAATGCTTCACACACCGCCTGCAATGCCGTTGGATAGAAATCCGGCGGTTTTTCTTCTAATTCAAGGTAGCCGGAGATTTCCTGCTTAAACAAATCGATCACATCGACAAGGGGATCGAACCCCGGCAAATCGTCCGGCAGCGCATCCACCCATTTCTCCAAATCCTCTGTCTTCCAGTCACCAGATAGAAGTTCCATGAAAGCCTGATGCCTCTCATACGCAGATTTCAATCTTGGTCGGCTTTCCATGCCGTCTTTTATCTGCTGCCGCTCGAAATCGCTTTGAAGATGCTTGTCTTGCATGGTGAGAGCCGCATCCTTGAATTTCACAGGAAACCGCTTTCCATCCGAATGTATGATTTCAAGCATTGCGTTTCTGGCATAGCGAAGCAGGCACTCATCTGACACCACAATATTTGCGCCCGGAAACGCGGTCGCTGCAGCACTGCGTATGCTTTCAACTGGATCGATGAAAACCGTGTCAACCTCGTTCGTGTCCAATGTACGCAAAAAAGTCAGTACAGTTTCTTCCGGGGAGTCCTCAAGGATATCCAGGCAGTACACGCCGTCATCTCGCAGCGCATATACGATAGGTCGGGATTCACGAAAGAACACTACTTCCATGATTCCAAGTCTTTGCGGTGTGCTGACCGGCAGCAATAGTGATTCACGGTATTGAATCCTTCTGCGCATAATAGGTCCGATAGAGGCAGTAGACGCCGGGACACCGTAGTAATCGCAAACCTTCTTATAAGAGAAGCGGAATGTCCCATCTGCCAAGTCGTCTGACAGCCTGTTGGTATAGCGGCATCCTTTATCTCCGAAATCAATAGGCTCCGGGAAGACGCTGTTGTTGCAGCCGTCGCAGCGAAGGTATCGCTGATAAAAGGTCAGGTCTACCACACGGAACTTCTTTTCTTCCTCATCCTTGCCTGATGGCTTATCCCACAATATGTCTTTGAAGTTTCGCTTCACGACTTTTGAACACCGTGTTTTAGTCGATCCGCAAGCCGGGCACGCCACCTTGTCATCGGAAAAGTAACGCTCATGCACGGCATAAAAGTGATTGTCATCGCTCGTCTTCAGCGCGAACAAATCGTCGATGCCGAGAGCCGCGGTTTTTTCTTTTGACACATCTTTCCGCTTATACCGTTTCCTGCCCAAGAGCGCACTCCTCCTATTTTCAGTCTTCATTTCATTATACCACCATAAACCGAATAAATTAATTTATTATTTATATTTTACCACCAAAAAAGAAATGCCATAATTTTAGTAAAAATTTGCATCTTGCTATAATTGGGACTTTGACAGTTCGGGACTTTGACAGTTGAATAATTCTAAAAACCCTACAGGCCTTGAAAAGCCTGTTTTTTTGTCAAATTTCATCGGATTTACGATAGCTATATTAGGCTATATGTTGTATAATGGATATATAGGAGGAACAACATCATGAAGGTGTCCGTATCAAAATCTAAGAATCAGACTATTTATTACCTGAGTAAATCTGTTTGGGTGAATGGTAAATCCACTACGAAAACAATAGAGAAGATCGGTGCCGAAGACGATCTCCTAAAGATTTGCGGAGATCTCACTCCTCTAGAATGGGCTAAGCAGTATGCCGCCAAACGCTCTGCAGAAGAAAAAGCTTCAAAAAAGGACATCATAATCAAGTATTCCTCTTCTGCCAGGATTAAAAAAGATACCTGCCGCAGCGTAAATGTCGGCTATCTCTTCCTCAAGGACATCTACTATGATTTAAAAATCCACGACATCTGTGCGCAGATCGCTGAAAAGTATAAGTTCGAGTATGATCTGAATCACATCCTGTCGATGCTGCTCTTCTCCAGGATTATTTATCCGGGATCCAAGAGATCTTCTCTTGAAATTTCACGGAAGTTTCTTGAAAAGCCAGACTGTAAGTTCCATCACGTTTACCGGGCGCTGGAGATCCTCGCAAAAGAAAACGACTTTTTCCAGGCTCAGCTTTACAAGAATTCTGAAATGGTGCTGACTCGGCACAAGAGAGTCCTTTACTATGACTGCACCAACTATTACTTTGAGATTGAAGAAGCTGATGATTTCAGAAAATATGGTCATTCCAAGGAAAATCGACCGAATCCGATTGTCCAGATGGGTCTGTTTATGGATGCAGATGGTATTCCACTCACCTTCTCCGTCTTTAACGGAAATGAAAATGAACAGCCCTCAATGAAGCCGCTGGAGAAAAAGATCCTTACCGACTTTGGAATGACGAAGTTTATTGTCTGTACAGTTGCCGGACTATCATCCGTCTCGAATCGTATCTTCAACAGCACTCCAAACCGGAAATTTGTAACAACGCAACCGATCAAGAAGCTAAAAGGATTTCTCAAGGATTACTGTCTTGATGCGGATGGATGGCATCTGATCGGGGACAAAAGAGAGTACAAGCTTAGTGAATTAGATGAGAATGAGAACTATGAGAAAACCTTCTATAAAGACCGATGGATTAACGAGGACGGCCTTGAGCAGCATCTTATCGTTACCTTCTCCTTCCAATACCGGGACTATATGAGAAAAATACGCAGTCGGCAGCTTGAACGTGCCCAAAAACTTGTCGACAACCCCTCTTCTCTGAAAAGAAAGCGACCGAACGATCCCAAACGGTTTATCCGTCAGGATCACTGTACCTCTGACGGTGAGATTGCAGACAAAATGATCGCTTCGATGGATGAAAATGTTGCCAGAGAGGAAGAACATTATGACGGCTTCTACGCCGTATGTACAAACCTTGAAGATGATGCCGCAACGATCATCAGCATCAACCAAAAACGATGGCAGATAGAAGAATGCTTCCGGATTATGAAAAGCGAATTCCAGGCTCGACCGGTATATCTGAGCCGAAAAGATCGAATCACGGCACATTTCATCACCTGCTTCACAGCACTGATCCTTTACCGCATTCTGGAGAAGAAGCTAGGCGAGAGCTATACCAGCGAAAACATCATAAGAACGCTGAAAGAGATGAACATGCTGGTAGTGCCCGGTGAGGGGTATATCCCGGAGTACACTCGCACTGATCTTACGGATAAACTGCACGATGTATTTGGTTTCAGAACGGATTATGAGATTGTGTCTCAGAGAAATATGAAAAAGATTTTAACAGTAACAAGAAAGTAGAAATATAGCTAGAATTTAGAAACAGAACAGAAGCCCACAAATGGCGTAACTACGCGACTTGTGGGCTTCTCACTCTTAATTAACTGTCAAAGATGGGTTTCTCTTTGCAAGCGCTTTGCCATTTTTTTGCAATATTGACTCAATGCTATAGTGTTCAAATCATATTTACAGAACCCTCATTCACGTAAAAACAGACTCCCTGAGTTCCGAAGTTTGACATAACTTTCATCTCCCGCAAATTCTTGTAGTTCCGGGCTTTCTACGAGTTTCACTCCTTAATCCTTGACATCAACACCACCGTCTCCACATGTGTTGTCCATAGGATAGGAACACAAATTATTGACCTCGTCGCTTGAATGAGGATACAATTTGTTGTCAGTTTCCTCATTAACTTCCTTGGCATTTTTTCTTCTGCTCTTGAATAATCTTCCGTCCTGAGAATCTTTTTTTCCAGTCTTATATATGATAGTAATCATTGCAGGATCAATTTCACCTTCATCGTTAGTTCCCCCAATGATGATTTTATCTACTATACTTTCAAATACTGCCCTATCAAATTCCTCAAGATATTTATTGGACTCAAGTAATTTTTTAAACCCCTCGAGCCTTTTCTTCAACGCTTTTTCATCAGTGAGTGTTACTTCTAAAGTCCTTTTTTCTGCAAGTAATTTCTCTTTACTAATAGCTATTTCATTATACTTATCCTGATATATATCCATGCTGATTGACTCATTCAGCCTTAACTCAACAAGATCCTTTTCTTTCTTTAGTATCTTATCAAGTTGATTTGTTATCTTCTTCAGGTCTTTAGCTAAACTGTTGTCTTTCAATTCTTCTTCCACAGTTTTAAGGAATTCATTAGTAATTTCCACATTATTGTGGCATACCTGACGATAGCTTTCCATGAATGCTTTTTCTATGGCTTCTTCTTCAATCCCTTTACTATGCGGACAATACTTCTTTCCGTTTTTAGTAGCATTGACACACTGCCATATAACTTTTGTATACTCTGAACTCGAATGCCAATTTCTTCTTGAAAGATTATGACCGCAAAATCCACATTCAAGCATGCTGCTAAAAGCATATTTTCTTGAATACTTTTCTCTCTTACCGCCATTATTAGCAACGGTATTTCTGTTTTTTGACCTTCTTAATCTAATACCTTGAGCTTTTTCAAAATCTTCTTCCGAAATGATTGGCTCGTGATGGTTCTCTATATAAAACTTATCCTGTTCTCCGAAATTATCCAATCTTCTCTTTGAAATAGGATCAACCGTATAGGTCTTTCCCATCATAAGATCCCCTTTATATTTCTCGTTTTTTATGATTCCTAAAACTGTTGTTTCCGTCCATCTTTTATTTCCTCTTGGCGATAAATATCCTTGTTCTTCAAGTTCTCTGGAGATTACCATACCGCCAACACCTTCAATATATCTTCTGAAAATATATCTTACAATCTCAGCTTCTTTTTCATTGATAGAAATGCTTTTAGTTTCCGGATCATAGTCGTAGCCTAAACACCCTTGAAAGCCGACCATTTCTCCTCTTTCCATCTTCATTCTCAAACCTTTTTTGACATTGGCTGAAATGTTCTCTACTTCCTGTTGCGCAACTGAACTTAAAATTGTTAAAAGCAACTCTCCGTCCATTGTTAAGGTGTTTATGTTTTCCTCTTCAAAAAAGACCGCAACATTAAACTCTTTCAACTTTCTTACATACTTTAAGGTGTCTAATGTATTTCTTGCAAATCTTGATATAGACTTTGTAATTATCATATCTATATCGCCGTTCATACAATCATTGATTAGTCTTTGAAAATCAATTCTTCTGTCAACCTGTGTACCGGTTATCGCTTCATCAGCATATATTCCTGCAAGTGTCCACTCTTTATTTTTCTTTATAAATTCTGTGTAGTGTTCTACTTGAGAATTATAGCTGTTAATCTGATCTTCAGTATCTGTACTAACTCTGCAATAAGCTGCCACTCGCTTTATTGAGCGTTCAACACAGCCTGATGCAGTTCTTTTCAGTGTGGTATCACCTTTAATAACTTTTACATCTTTCTTCACTGCATCCGCCTCCTTTTTGTATCTCTCTATGCAGTTCTATTATACCACACTCGCAAAACATTATAAATATAATTCTGTTGAAATATTGTACTTTTTCATCAGTTTTAACTTTATCTTTCTGTATTCAATATCGTTTAGTAAATGTTTAGAGAGCAAGATAGATAGCATAGATAATTGGAGGCTATATCTTAATAGTTCATTATTCATTCTAAATCCTCCTCATATAATTTTATCTAAAGTTTTATGACATTAACGGGTGCTTAGGATAAGCAACATTGGAATCTCACCACCGCCCCTGTTAAGATGAGCCGGCTTTCACTAAAGAAGTATCATTATCATTACTCAGGTCATAGCTCACAAAGTTATCCTTGTCCTTTGCTTTAAGAAAATTTATTCATCGCTCGTTTCCTTATATCCTTATCTTTGACAGTATTCATTTAAACCGAATTTCTTCAGCAGAAAAGTCTTGGCGTAAATTTCTTACGCTCACTAAGTAATTAAAAGTCCCGTCATGGTCTATTCAGTTGTCAAAGAACAAATATTTGAAAGGGATTTTCTTTACATCTTCCTTTTTGTCATAAATAGGCTATATCTCTTATAAAGGTAAAGGAGGTCAAACTCCCCTTCACTTTACATAAGGAAAATTTGACCCCTTTGGTTACCGAAGTTTTAAAGTTCTTCGATGAATTTTTTCAGCTTTTCAAGAATTTTGTTTCTTCTTTTGATTAAAGCTGGATGTGTAATACTTTTAAGCTTTGCTACTGAACGAAGCGTTTCATCATTGAAGTACAAACGCTCAATGATGTCCCTTTCTTCATCATTTAGTCTTGATATAGCATTTCTCAATGCTTCAATCATTATCTGTGTTTCCACAATTTTTGCTACATCAATGCTTTCATCAACAATGTTATCTGCGAAGTGTCCATCATGATCCAATGATGAAAATGGAATAATTCCATACTTCCAATCCTTTTTTTGAAGATATTTTTCATGCTCGATTATCTTCCAATAGGCTTTATAGACATCTTCGCTTACCGATACAGCTTTTCCTTTGATATAAAGGGAATATTCTTTAGCCATTGTATTATCCTCCTTTGCCTGTTCTCTGTTTTGCTTTTGAGAATAAAAAAGGAGGACTTCTACACTTTGGCGTAAAAGGTCCTCTTGGAGTTATTTCTGTATTTAGTTTTACTATTAAGTCATGAGTATTTTCTTCGCATCACTTGCACAAATTTGCAGATAGAGTAACTCTATATAATTTTTGACAAACAATTAGCATTAAGGTGCATATTATAAGCATCGCTATTTGATATGACAAGTTCAAGAAAATCATCATTGTAACAGGAGCAGCAACCATAAATATTGCAATGAGATTGGTTAGTATAGCTGCTGTACTATGCTTTACTACACTTATCTCATCACTCCATATTAATTTCATATACCTCATGTTAATATACAGTCCCACAACTGAAATAAATAATGAATAACATATCGGAACAATCAATATCGAAAGCATTTGAATCACATTTAATTTAATTTTTAAGAAGATCATTGTAACGGCGAAAAAATAGCCTATAAAATGTATCAAGATATTTACCGCTATTTTACTGTTTACAATTTTTTTGACAGATACCGGCGATGATTGCAATATCCATAGATTATTACCCTCTAATGATATAGATGACGAAGTCGTACAAGACATTACTAAAAACGAAGCAATAACCAATGAAGCATATTGAGAAAGGATTAAATCTAATGACCTTATCCCAAATAATTTCTCTATATTCGAAACTCCAAACAAAATACTCGCAACCGAAGTAAAGCACAAAACCATAACACCTAAAGAGGTATTTATAACATAACTACTTGAACCTAAATACCTTCTCAATTCTTTTTCAAACAATGCTCTACATGGTTTCTTTATCTTAATCTCCAAATTGATACAAGATTTCCCTTGAAAGCTTCTATTCAGATATTGATGTATATTATCGTAGTTTTTCATTATTAAAAAACAGTACAAGCTGAAAATCACCACTGAAATAAGTATGAAAAGAACAATCCCATTTTGTAGATTTTCTCCTATATAAAACAACTTTGCTAAAGGAAATATTTTTATAAGCTTATTTTCTACGATTTCTTCTAACGCCACATTTTTCTCATCACGATTTATTGATATGGCTATGAAATATCCTATAAAAAATAAAAATGATAAAACGATATTCACAATATTTTTTCTTTTAAATAAGTTCCCTAATATCTCTATTAAAATTGCTAAAATAGAAGCCACACACATAGGAATGACAGGCGTAACAATACTTGTTGCTAAAAAAAACAGAAACAGTTTAATTGAAATGTATTGTTTAACTACCAACAAAATCATATCCGGTAATAATATGCTTTCACATATAACTATATCTATTAGATATAATAGAAAAAACTTACTTGCAATGACTTCCGACTTTTTCACGGGAAAAGAACTAAGCATTTCAAAGTCTTTATTGTAAAAGAAAATAGAATTACTTTTAAAAATCGTTGCTAATACTACAAAGAAAAATGATACGGAAACTCCATATGACATCGCATACTTATTTAACCCCATTTCTATAATTGATTTTATTGAAAACAAATTGTATAAGCACACCAACAGAAACACAGAAAATAGGCTTAATGCAGTATAAGTCAACGTTTCTTTTTTATTTTTCTCTCCATTTCCTATATTAAGGAGATTATTAAATACTTGATTTTTTGCAAGTATCATAGTATTTTTCATTTTTTAATCATCTCCATAAAATATTGCTCTAATCCATCTGCATTTTTTAATATTTCCGTCGTTTCCCCTTCAACAATCAAACGTCCATTATCTATCATTGCAATTTTATTGCATAACTTCTCTGCCACTTCTAAAACATGTGTTGAAAAGAAAATCGCTCCACCACCTCTTGCTAATTTTCTCATTTCTTCTTTTAGCAAGTATGATGATTTGGGATCTAAGCCCACAAAAGGCTCATCCATTACCAATAGCTTCGGAGAATGTATAAACGCTGAAATAATAACAATTTTTTGCTTCATACCATGCGAATAGGATGAGATTGCATTGCTTAGAAAGGCTTTCATCTCAAACAAGTTAGAGAAATAGTCTAATTTTTCTTTTCTTACATTCTTTTCGACTTCATATAAATCAGATATAAAATTTACATATTGAAATCCTGTCAAATTTTCATATACATCAGGGTTATCCGGTATATAAGCGATATCTTTTTTATAAATTTCATTATTTTTGCTTACCTTTTTACCATTAACAATAATTTCTCCATTAAAATCATGTATCCCCACAATAGCCTTTATAGTTGATGTCTTTCCTGAACCATTGGAACCTATAAAAGCATATATATCACCTGCTTCTACTGTTAGATTTAAATTATCAACTGCCACATGACCATTGCTATAAACTGTTGAAAAATTACTTATTTCCAGCATAACTCCTCCTAAAAATAGCCCCAGCAGAATAATCTGTCTGGAGCTATTTTACTCTGCTATATTTTCTTATCTTAAAGCTAAAAATATTACCAAGAAACTAATTGCTATTACACTTATTGGTACAAGATAGTATTTCCATGTTGCCTTTTCACTTCCTTGAAACTTTGCAATTGCAATAAAATTAATAAGTAAATACGCAATCGGTGCTCCGTAAGTTAAATAAGTTTTGGCAATAGTACCATTAACGTTACCCGATGAATCCCAATGTACAGGCACTACATCTGGTAAATTTTTACCAAATACCAGAAAAATACCAATTGTAGCTAAACATAAAATACTGCTGATGATTAGATGCTTAATTTTTGATGTTTTCATATTGTTCCTCCCTCTCTCTTTTTAACAATACAATGGAATATATCAGTGGAATGACATATAGCAGCGTTGCATAACTAACTACCCAAAACCATTTATTTGAAACCCTCATGGAGAGCATCAAAACACCGGAAATAATCCATAAATATCCCGCTAACCTATGCACTTTAAACCATAATACCGGTTTATCCAGAAGCCAGAAAAATTTCAATCCTACAAACCGACTGGGCTTTGTCTTAGGCAAATAATTTCCAACTGCAATGATAATTAAAGCTACTAAAACACGAATTATTTCCTGAGTATAATTTTCATTCTCCTGATTAAAAACATACTGACCATATTGTGATATGGCAAATATTACAGGGACACTCATTGCAATTGGTAGTATTAATTTATGTGGCAACCTATCTTTTTCTGCAAGTCTTCTGCCTATAATATCTAAGCCTATGCTAAATGTTGAAATTATTACTGGTAATACATACATCTTATAAAAACCAATTTCTCTATTTCCAGTAGTTAGTAGATATATACTTGCCGAAAAGCTAAGTAGCATTATTACTACATACCATTTTTTATTCTTCATTTTCCACTCCTTGAAACTGTGATAACCAAATTATCATTTCCTCAAATACGGATATATTTATGTCATAATATATGAAATTCTTATACTTCCTCTCCGTTACTAACTCTGCTTTCTTTAGCAAAGATAAATGATAAGAAATGGTCGAATTAGATAAATCATATTTTTCAGCAATCTCGCCCGCTGTAAGTGATTTTTGTTTTAAGGAGAGTAAAATATCCCGCCTGACAGGATCTGCTAATGCTTTAAATGTATTTGGAAATCCCACTAAATTTACCTCTTCTAATCTATATTTAATACTCGTAATGAAGCTATTTCGATTTATTTCTAAATAGATTATACTTCTTTACACAAAACATGTCAATTCTATTTCGAAAATATTCGAATTTTCATTTACAAAAAGCGGATAAATGAATTTCAAACATTTCATGTATTATGTTATAATATCTATGGACTTAATATTTGCTTAATGCTTGCTGTCCTTATCATTCTTTTGTAGCAAGCACAGTAAGTGTACGGACACTTACGGAAAAATTGATGAAGCAGCCCTTTGGGATCTGCTTCTTTTTTTATCAATTTTTAGCTTGTTAGGGAGAACCCTAAGACCCCGAAATACATATAAAGGAGGAATTACCTATGGCAAATAGGATACGAAATGAACGACTTGAAATTAAATTAACCGAAGAAGAAAAAGCTCTTTTTGAAGAGAAAAGGAAACTTGCAAAGTGCAGAAATATGAGTCATTTTATCCGCAAATGCGTTTTACAAAAGGAAATATATCAAGTAGATTTAAAGCCTTTTCGAGATTTACAAGGATTACTTTACAACGCTACAAACAACATCAATCAGATTGCAAAGCGAGTAAATTCGACAGGTGTAATCTACAAAGAGGACATAGGTGATATAAAAAAAGAGATTGAACATTTCTCAAAAGAGTTATGGCAAATTCATTCACTACTTCTGAAAAGAACATCTGAAACGGAAGGTGAATAATAATGGCTATTACAAAAATACACCCAATAAAATCGACTCTTAATCTTGCTATCGACTACATTGTAAATGGAGATAAAACAGACGAGCAGCTTTTAGTAAGCACTCATAAATGCCACGAATCAACTGCTCACACTCAGTTTTTAAGGACACGAAATGACGCAGGAACAAAAGGAACCGTTCTTGCAAGACATCTCATTCAATCATTTTTACCGGGAGAAACAAGCCCTGAATTGGCTCACCAGATTGGTATGGAGCTGTGTAAAAAGATACTCAAAGATGAGTACGAATTTGTCTTATCTACTCACGTAGATAAGGGGCATATCCACAATCACATCATCTTCAATAATGTAAATATGGTAACAGGTAGGTGCTACCAGTCTAACAAGAAAAGCTACCACCAAATCCGTTATCAGAGTGATAAACTCTGCAAAGAAAATAGCCTATCTGTCATTGACGAGTTTTACGAAAGCTATAAGAAAAAATATAAGATTAACGGTAAATCTTGGTATGAAAACGAACAGGCAAAGCATGGCACTTCTTGGAAAAGTAAACTTCAATTTGACATTGATAGAATAATAAAACAGTCAAAGGACTGGGACGAATTTTTAAAGAAGATGGCTGATCTTGGCTATGAAATCAAATACGGTAAGCACATTGCTTTTAAGCCAAAAGATAAGGCGAGATTTACAAGGACTAAAACAATCGGAGAAGATTATACCGAGGAAAGATTAAAAGAACGAATTGCAGAAAGAGAGTTTATCAAGACTCCCGACGTCAAAAAACGCATCGGCAATGTTATTGACATGAACACCAATGCAAAGGTAAAGGAAAGCAAAGGCTACGAATATTGGGCAACCAAACATAACCTTCATACAATGGCTGAGTCTGTTATTTATATCAGAGAACATGGCATTAAATCCGTTAAACAGCTTGACGAGTATATTCAAAAAGCAGCCGATGAAAGGCAAAATATACAAGAGAAAATCAAGGCTATTGATAAGGAAATGCAGAAGCTTTCCACCACTATGGAGCAAGTTCATACCGTTAAAAAATACAGAGCGTGCTACAAGGAATATACTGCTAATCCGTCTGACAAGGCATTTTTTGAAGAGTACAAAGCCCAGATTACCCTATATGAAAATGCTCTCTCAGAGCTTAAAAAATCTTATTCCAAGCTCCCAAATTCAAAGGATATTTTAGCTGAGCTTGATAAATTACAAGAAAAAAAGAATAGCCTTATGCAAGAGTATTCTTCCTCAAAATCCACTATGGACGAGCTTTATAAGATACGAAAAAATTACGGAATTTATATGGGTAAGGAGATGGAGAGATAATCTTTATCTCCTTTTTTCGCAAATAAAAAAAGAGTCGGTGCAGTCCCAAGACCACACCGACCATAAGTTTATCTCTCAGCTTCTTTTGATGTTTCTTTCTTTTCTTTAGGCTTTTCCTTATCTTCAGCCTGATATTTTTTGATAGCTCCAAGCACAGACTCTTTCTTTTCATCTCGACCTTTCATCTGTTCTTTTGCCTTTAAGAGCTTTGAAGAAAGTATCCTGATGTTAGTATGTTCCTTGCCGTTATCGTCAACGGAAGTTCTGATCTGTCCAAAGAGTTTTACAAAATCTCCCTGCTTAAAGTCTTTTGGAATATCACCCTTTTCTCCGTATGCGGAGCAATTATGATATACCTTATTGCCCTCATCATCTTTAGATGCCACAGAGAAGTTTACTACTTGAAAGGCTTCGCCGTTCTTATTTTCTCTTTCAACTACATCGATCTTTCCTACAATATTTCCAACGATATTGACAAGATTATCTTTCTCCTCTTGAACATAAGGAAGATCTTTAATCTGCCCCTGTTCTCTTAAATCTTCAATCATGTAATCAAATTCCTCATGCAGTAAATTAACGGTGTCATTGTCCATATAAGCCTCATAGAGCTTATCCAAAGCACTTTCATCGTTGATACCTTTTTCCATGCTGATAACCGCCTTAACAAAGTCCTTGTGATTATCACTTACCATATCTTCTATCTGATTTCTCATTGTTTTGTAATCCATGTTTTATCTCCTTTCATGGTAAAAGGGAGGTTTCCCTCCCTTATCGTACATATTCCTGTTCTTTTGCAGTTTGTTTTTCTTCTGTTTTACTTTCTTCCTGATAGGCTCTTATCTGTCCTAAGATAGATGGTTTATCACCCGTTTTCTGTGTGGCTTCCTCTTTGGTATGCAAATTATCTTCAACATCATAGGTTGACTCAAAATAATCGCTGTCCTTAAAAGTCATTGTCATATCTGTCAGCAATTCCATCATTATCAAGGTCTTTAGAAAGTGGATCATAGAAGTTACCTTCATCATCAATTTCAAGTCCCATTGCTTGCTTTAATTCTTCTTCATCTACCGAAACAAAGGTATTAAACTCTCCATTTTCCATTTCAAATTTTATGACATCAAGAGCCTTTTCAACACTTCCATTTTCCTTTACATAATCATAATGACTTACTACAACATCATTTACATATTGAGTTGCTGTATAATTCTCAAGGTCTAACTCAAACTGTATGCCATGTCTTTCATCCGGTGTATCAGTATAAGCAATTCCTATGTGCTTTAAATCAGGATATAGAGCGTCAAACTCATCATAACTATGGTTTTCCTCATACTCTCTGTTGCAGAAGTCAATGATGGCTCGTTTTACATCTTCTACAAGGGGATTATCATTTCTCTTTTCTTCCACTTCTCCCATATCAAGGAGCTTATTCAGTTCTGCCAAGCGAAGCACCTTATTCTTTAGTTCATCAGCTTTTTCAAAAGGCTTTTGTAATTCCTCTTTGGCATTTTCAAGCTGTTCTTTTGTGCTGAAGAGCTTTTCTTCAAGCCTCTTTAATTTCTCAGGCATTTTCTCAAGAGCATTATCAAGCCTTGTAATATTACCGTCCGCACTCGTTCCAAGCTCTCCTGAATGCTTTGCAGCACCGTTTAAGCTAAAGTCATGGGCATTGGTAAAGAAGTTATAACTTACCTCCAAGTCCATATTTCTATACTTACCGATAACTTTGCTTTCATTGATCTTTACTTTAGAAATAGCTTCAAGCAGCTTTTCTCCGGCTAACTTTTTATCTAATATCTTCTCACCACCGATAGTAATAGAAGCAAACTTTTCCTCTCCTTCAGCTTTTGCTTCTACATCTTCAATATCTTTCTTTACAGCCTCAATGAGCTTTTCTGTTCTTGAAATTTCTTCCGGATAGTTTTTAGCAACCTTATCCTCTAATCTGTAACGGTTGGACTTATAGTTTGCTTCAAGCATTTTAAGTTTTGTAACCTCATTATCCAAATCCATCTTTTCCTTGATTTTCGGATCACCTGTAGCAAGGGCTTTAATCTCTGCATAGTTTAAGCTGCTTTCGTCCACATCTTCCGCCACTCTTACAGGTGTTTTACTTGTCATAATCTGAGAAATGAACTTCTGTTTATTCTCGATGGTCTGCCACAAATACGCATCAAAGGTATTCTCCGTTACATAACGATAGATATTTACCTCTTTATTTTCATTTCCCTGCCTCACAATTCTGCCTGCTCTCTGCTCAAGGTCGGCAGGACGCCATGGGACATCGAGGTCATGAAGTGCAATCAGCTTGTTTTGCACATTCGTTCCGGCTCCCATCTTCTGAGTAGAACCAAGCAAAATCCTCACATCTCCTTTTCTTACCTTTGCAAAGAGTTCATCTTTTTGCTTGTCGGAATTTGCTTCATGGATAAAGGCTATTTCTTCTTTCGGTATTCCCATTGCCACAAGTTTTTCTCTAATATCATCGTAAATATTAAACTCTCCATCTCCTTTTGGAGTTGATATATCGGAGAAAAGAAGCTGTGTGGACTTATTTTCTCTTGTCTTATCCCAAATGGAAAAGACATTTTTCACGCACACATTGACCTTGCTGTCAGGATTATCAGGTAGCAAAGGATTGATTAAACGCTGATCTAAGGCAAGTTTCTTGCCGTCATTGGTGATTTTCAGCATATTATCTTCGTCAGGTTCTACCACCCTATTTCTCACATCATCTGCTCTTTCAGATAAGCTCTTTAGAATTTCCTTTTGTTCCTCACTTGGCAAAGTCTTAATGACTTCATAGTGTGCTTCAGGTGTTGGAAGATTAAGCATATCCGCTGTCTGAATGTCCGCAACTTCCTTAAACATAGACATTAGTTCAGGCAAGTTATAGAACTTGGAAAATCTTGTCTTTACTCTGTACCCTGTTCCCTCCGGAGAAAGTTCAAAAGCAGACTGCGTTTCCCCAAAGGTAGAAGCCCAAGAGTCAAAATGCTCTAAATTATTCTTTTTAAGGCTTTCATACTGAAGATAACGCTGCATGGTATAAAGCTCAGTCATAGAATTACTCACAGGCGTTCCTGTTGCAAAGACAATCCCTTTACCACCTGTCATTTCATCCATATATCTACACTTCATAAACATATCGGAGGACTTAAAGGCTTCGGACTGCCCAATACCTGCTACATTCCTCATTTTTGTGTAAAGATAAAGATTTTTGTAGTTGTGTGCCTCGTCGATAAAGAGCTTATCTACGCCTAATTCCTCAAAGGTAATAACATCATCTTTCTTAAAATCATCATTTAATTTCTCAAGCCTTGTTTCCAGTTTCTTCTTCGTCTTTTCGAGCTGCTTTACCGTAAAATTCTGATTTCTGTCATGCTTATATTCCTCAACATAGTTAATAATCTCATCAATCTGATCCTGAATATGCTTCTCCTGATATTCCTTACTCATCGGGATCTTTTCAAACTGTGTATGCCCGATTACAACGGCATCATACTCTCCTGTGGCAATTCTACCGATGAAACGCTTACGGTTTTTCGGCTCAAAGTCTTTTTTATCTGCCACCATGATATTTGCTGACGGATAGAGCTGCATAAACTCTCTGCCTATTTGTCCTGTTAGATGATTCGGCACAACAAATAAAGACTTGGAACACATCCCAAGTCTTTTAGATTCCATTGCGGAAGCTACCATTTCAAAAGTCTTTCCACTACCTACCACATGAGCAAGTAGCGCATTTCCACCATACAAACTTCTTGCAATGGCATTTCTCTGATGAGGTCTTAAATCTATTTTAGTATTCATTCCCTCAAAAGATAGCTTACTTCCATCATACTCACGATTTCTGATGGAGTTAAAACGCTCATTATACAGTTTTACAAGTCTGTTTCTTCTTTCCTGATCGTTAAATATCCAGTTCTTAAATTCTTCTTTTAGAAGCTCCTGCTTTTGCCCTGCAAGTAAGGTTTCCTTTTTATTTAGCACAGAAGTTTTTGAGCCATCAGGATTTACAATCTGGTCAAACACTTTTGTTTCTTTAAGGTTTAGAGCATCTTCAACCAGCTTATAGGCATTTACCCTTGATGTACCGTAGGTCATTTCAGCAAGGTCATTTCCTCTGTCCCTGCTCTTTCCCTCTACATTCCATTCACTTGTGAGATTTGAAAATTTAACCTTAATATCCCATCTCGCCCAACCCGGTGTTTTTAGTGTTTCAAAAATAAATTTTTCAACATCTTTAATCGGTATCCAAGTTGCACCAAGACGGACATTGATTTCACTTGCTTCAAGCTCCTTTGGGAGAACTTTCGTAAGCTCAGCCTTTTGGTATTCCAATCGGCTCATCTCATAGCTTATCAGCTCTTTTTCTTTCCCATCTTCGGCATAACCAAGATGAGGCAGCTCTCTTTCTGTCTGTCTTAGCTTTGCAAGGTAGCTGTCTACGATGGCAATCTTATCTCTGATATTTCCACTTAGGTACTCATCTTTTGTTACATAGCCATACTTATAGGAGTTGCCGCCATTGGCACAGGCAAAAGGCAAATCTCCATCTTCGAGGTTAAAGGAAAGCGGTCTGTAAAAGTTTTGTTCCTCTCTGATGTTTAGATAGATTTCCCCTCTAAGCTCCTCAATCAAAGTAGGTCTATCTTTATCTGTCAGACTTTCCATATATTCAAAATCCACATAACCTTTTTCAGACATAGATAAAACAAGAGCTTCAAGGGAAGTATCAACATGATCGATTGTCTTTGCCTTTATGATTGTTCTTTTTGAAAAAATATCTCCCTTAGCCTTAAAGTTTTCTTCTTCATCAAGGATTTCTATGGAAGATACAAGCGGGAAGTTACTATCTTCTTTTAAGGCTCTGGTATTAGAAAGATTATTGACATACCCATGTTTTTTAGAAAAACTGTCATAGACTTCATTTAACTTCTCCTGAGCTTTCTTTACTTCATCATCTGAAAAATCTTCTTTCTGTTTGTAAATAACATCCTTTAAGGCAACATTTAACTCAAGATAGTCCTTAATCTTTTCCTTGTTTTTATCCGTTACTTCTTTCTTTACAAATAGGGAGTTTTCTCTGTAATAAACTTCATCATCAATAATGGTGTAGGAGAAATTCTTGACATCGTCCGTTGCGGGTATTGTGCTGATTTCATCATCAAGTAGCTCTATTTCTTCATAATTAGCATTTTTAGCGATTTCTTCGCTTGCTTTTGTAAGTAATTCCTTTAAGTCAGCATTTTCTTTCGGTAGACAAGCTATCGTATTTCCAAATCTGCCTGATACTTCCTCCATACTTCCAAAAACCATCTCAGGATGATCTACAAAGTATTTATTGTAGATAAGACCATTTTCATCTTCCACAAGATGTATCCAGTCCTCATCTCTTTCTCTGATACTATCTCTTTTCTTTAGGAAAATAATGTCCGATGTTACTTCCGTTCCGGCAACACCCTTAAAGGTATCATTTGGAAGTCTGATAGCTCCTAAAAACTCTGCTCTTGCTGCAAGGTAGCGTCTGACACTTTCGTCTTTTTTATCCATTGTTCCGCTTGATGTAATAAAGGCGATAACGCCGCCATTTCTTACTTTATCAATGGACTTGGCAAAGAAATAATCATGGATAAGGAAGTTATTTTTGTTATACTCCCTGTCATTTACCTTATATTCTCCAAAGGGTACATTGCCGATAATCGCATCAAAGAAGTTATTGGAGAAGGAAGTTTCTTCAAGCCCCTTAATCTGTATATCACTTTCAGGGTATAACAGCTTTCCAATTCGACCGCTTACAGAGTCAAGCTCTACACCATAAAACTTAGACTTATTCATTTCATCAGGGATATTGCCTATAAAGTTCCCTATTCCCATACTTGGCTCTAAAATGTTTCCCTGTTTAAATCCCATATCCAAAAGCGTCTTATACACTCCGTCAATCACTGTTTTCGGTGTGTAAAAGCTCGTTAAAGTAGATTCTCTTGCAGCTTCATATTCAGATGGCGATAGATTTTCCTTTAAGAAACTTCTTGCAACTTCCCATTGTCCCTCTTTACTTTCATCAAACACATCAGCAAGTCCGCCCCATCCGACATACTTTGCCAAAACTTCCTGAGCGGTAATATCTAAATCTCTCTCACCTCTTTCAATTCGATTTAACATCGAGATTGCTTCAAGGTTATCGTTTAATCTCTCACTTGGAGATAACTTGTCAGGTAGCGTTTCTTCTTTAATTTTGAAGTTATGAGCCTCAGCTTTCTTTATTTCAATTTTTTCAGTTGTCTTTTCAGGATTCTGATATGTCAGATTTTCAAATATCCTCTCAAGGTCGCTTTCAAGACGATAAGGAATCACATCGGAGCCTGTTATCATACCGCCAAGATATTCTGTATTGTCCTTAACCGTTACCGTCTTTAGATTATTTCCCATATCATCAAAGCGTGTAATGGTATAGTTTTTGTCCTTATATTTAATTTCATCTCCAACGATAAACGCAGGTCTTTCAGGGCTTACTTGTCTTAATAAATCTTCATTATCTATAAAAGCTACAATAGGGATTTGATGGTTTCCACTTCTTACCGGATCAAGCCATAAATCATTTCTTCCTGTGATTTGGTTTTTAGCAATCTCCCTTACAGTATATTCTTCATGATTAAAATAAACGGTATCGCCCTCTTTAACTGCAAATTCATCTGAAAGCCTTCCCTTTTCTTCGTTAAGCTCTACTTCTTCTCTTTCCTTCAGATAATCAAATAGTGTTTCCTGAACAGGTGTTACAGCTACTCTTTCTTCTACTTCTTCAGATATTTCAAGTTCTTCTTTATCTTCAAAGCTAAGTTCTCCGTTAAAGACTGATTGAAGCTCCTGTTCATCCATCTGCTTTGCAAGTTCTGTATCTTTAAGCTCTCTAAAAGTCTTTGGAAAATCCTCTAAAATAAGCCTTTGGGTATTTAATTCTTTCAATTCTTCAAGATTGAAATATCCCCATTCAGGTTCAATCCCAAGTACAAGTCCAAAGGCATCTCCACTTTCTCTATCGTATTCTGTCATATACCAAGTCCAATTGCTTCTAAAGGGAATAATATATGCAGCATGAACTTGCTTATCTGCTAAAGATACATCTTCCTGTGCATAAAGTTCAGGCACTCTTTTAAGCATTTCATCGGTCATTAAGTTTTCAGGATCATCTTTAGAATAATATTGTGGTGCTTTTGATTCTTCTATCTCTGTCTTGCTCTCTATTTTCTTTTCTTCATACAGATTTTTAGAAAGCAGCTCATCCATATGTTTTGCCACACTTGACCAAGTAAGAAATACATCACTGCAATTCTTCTTCTGTAATTTAAGTCCCTTAGCATCGTGCCATTCATCACTTCCCATTGCCCCTGAAACCGCATGGGAATGTCCTCCGATTCCATATTCGTCTTTTAAGAAGTTAGCTTTTTCTTGAAGTGTATGGTTTTCTTTGAAAAATTTTGTAATCCGCTCTTTTCCCTTATCTATTCCGCTTCCTCTTGACAGGGTAGCAAGAACTTCGTCATCTGTAATAAAGGGCTTTACTTTAGGAAATTCTGTCAGATTGGTACTATATTCCTTTCGTGGCAGCTCAAGTTCTTGCAACTTCTGATAAAGGCTATCTAGCTTGTGATAATGAAACCTTAATACATTTCTGTTTTCTTTATATCCTTCTAAAAACCTGCCATATTCTTTGATTGTTTCCTTTAGATATTCAGGATTTTTTAATGCCTCAGAGAGTCTTTTCGTTTCTTCCGGAAAGCCCCCTCCTCTTTCTATAAAATCAAAATAACCCTGTGCTTTTCCTTCTTCACTTAAATCATTAGATAAATACCATAGAGATTCTGAAATCCGATCTCTTTCATAATCAAGAGCTTCAGAAATCTCTACATTTGTGGCAAACCCTCCGTTATTAAGAAGTTCGTTTATCCTCTTTGCAGCATCACTCCAACTTAAAACCTGCGTATCATCTTCTCTTGCCGATGTTCCGTAAGCTAAATGAATTCCTTTATCCGAATACCAGGAAGATACTTCTTTTTCATCAATGTAAAATCCATTTCCTCCTTTAAAGGTATCTTTGAGGTATTCTCCCAATTCTTCTACTGTTTTTTCTTTGGAAAACTCAGCAATAACAGGAAGTCTACCGCCATCGTGATTTCCTCCGTTAACAAGAACGGTATCTATATCCTTCTCGGTTAGTGGGATAGTAAGGAGTATCTGTCCATAAGAATTTTCAGGCAAAGAAAAAGAAGCATTATCAGCTTCTCTTATCTCTGCTTCAGTATTATCTTTTAGATTTCTACCACTTCCTTGATGGTCATTTCTTTGAGAGCTGAAATCATCGCTCCATACTGTGGATTGTTCTCGTCCTCTATCTTCCACGCTGCCATCAGTTTCGGCTTCTCCGCTCTCATAAAGTCTATCGCTTGTTTTTGAATATCCATCAGGTGTCCTGTCAGCTTCTTCTCCTTGTATAGATCCACTAACATCTCGAAATGGCTCTGCTCCTCGCTCTCTGAAAGATAAGTGAGTCTCATCACTGCGTAAATCGGATTCGGGAATTCTTTCATGAAATCCGTCTGTTCCTCCAAGCTGTTTAGTGTATTCTCCCTGATTTTCTCTATTATCTCGTCCGTACTCTCCATTTCGGAGAACTCGCTCGTTTTCATTTCTTTTCTGATCATCTCGTCGAAGTACATTTTCTTCTACCTCCTCTAATTCTTCCTTAATCCTATTATATCCTGCTTCTTTTCCTCTTAAAACTTCTTTTTGAAGCTCCAGTTCTTTGCTTTTTTGAATGGTCGCATCAATAATTTTTCCGCTAATATCCGATACGCTTTCACCAAGACTCATTAGAGATATGCTGTCAAGTCTTTGAAAATTCTCTCTTAAAAGCTCATAATCTATCGAATAATCTAACTTAAATCTTGACGCTACCGCATAGCTTACCGAGTCCCTTACAAACTTGGTAAAGGATATTCTATCCTCATCCGCTACTCTAAGTTCATTCATTAAGGTATCTATTTTTTCATCACCGTAGAGTCTGCTTAAAGAAAAGATGTTTTCAAGTGTGCTTTTACTTTCATCATAGCCCTCGCTTTTAATCATTTCCTTTAACACATCTTGATGGTTTTCTTTGTCAAACTTCCAAAGATTTACTTCGTTGACATCTCTGTTTCTTGAAACTGTCTGACCTATATCAAAAATATAGTCCACTTTTTTGAATGTGCCATAGTCCTCTAAAATGGGGATACCTTTCTGTCCTCGCATTACTGTTCGATTAAAACGTTCCCTCCAGTAGTCAAACTTGGCACAAGCTATTGCTTCAGGATTTTTATCATAGATACTTAATTGACTTCTAAAGTCATATCTTTGATTGTTTCCGACAACCTTTAAGAGCTTCAGATACTCTACTTCACTATGAAGCACATCTTGTTTTATAAGCTCCAAAATGTTATGAAAATCATTTATTCGCATTTTTACCTCCTTCGTTTTCCCAAACAAAAAAAGGCGGTTAGATTTTACTCTAATCACCTTTTAATTCTGTGTATTGCAACTTACCACTACTTCATAATTACCCACCGACCTAATTTCGTTGAGCCTTCATATCGAATAAGTCCTGCTTTCCTCATTTTATTTAAATGATAACGTACACCATCAACAGTCAGGTTTAGTTTTTCTGCCATTTCTTTCGCACTTATGTGAGGATTTTCAGCTATTATCTTAATAATCTCTTCCTGTTTCATAGTAGTTTTAGTAGTAGTTTTAATGGTAGTTTTTTCATCATTACTACCATTAAACTCTTTCAAAAATTCTTTATTCACACCCATAACTGCGTTGGTATAGTTATCTTCTTCATTATCCGGATAAAACTTAAGCTCAGGAGAACCATTTTCTAATAGTGCATCCTTTGCACGCCTTATACCCGAACCGTAAGACTCTATCAAATTAAGTGAAAAGAACATATCTTTAAGTTCTTTGTTAAGATACTGCCTTCGATCAAAAGTTCTATCCCTGTTAAGAGCCTCAATGGTTACAGGAGGGAGCGGTCTATTATGATTCACAAAAGAAATTCTGTCCTTGTAAATGTATATCCCAACATATTCAGGCGTATCGTATTCCTTATGCAAAATGGCATTTGTAGCAAGTTCCTCAAATGCTGTAAGAGGATAGTTATAGACAATCTTATGCTCGATTTTATCCGCTTCCCTTATGGTATATGAAGCCATAATATTATCTTCAAAATATTTGCTGACTTGCTTTGCCTGTATCCAAACCGGACCATCAAATTTCTTTGATTCCATTTTATCAGTTCCATCAATTTCTCTTATGATTTCAACATGGGCATTTGGAATAAATTTATTTGGTGTATCTGTAAACATCAGCACAGCAAAATTTTTAGCTCTATAACCGCCATACTCACTTTCACTGACAAGCCCCATACTCTTTGCCATATCCAGCTTAGACATTTCTCTAATATCTTTTTTTGCTCCTGTTTGAAGCAAATATTCTTTCATATATTCATAGCTTAAATCATCTATGGTAGCTGTATCGTTCAAGTTTGAGCTAAAAGAAAAGTTTGCAAACTTCTTCAAAAGTTCAAATTCTTCGGTTGGATTTGGAAGCCTTGAATCTCTACCGACTCTAATATATCTTCCTGCCTTTAATCGAATATCTTTATCTTTTTCTGCCCTTTCACTTGTTTGAAACGGACCGTTACTACCACTTTCTACCGCAACTACGATATAGTATTCATCATCAATTTGATCCGTAATAATGTGATAGTTGATTTTAGGATGAATATTGGCAAGGAGCGATTTAAGTTCATTTTCTATTCCCTCTAATTTTGCTTCCTTTATCCCTTCAATCGGTCTTTTAGGAATTGCTTTTTCTCCCGTTTCTTTATCATCGACTTCTTCAATACCAACAAACAACAAGCCTATCTCATTGTTCATATAGTTATTGGCAAAGGCACAAGCAGTTTTTAGAATTTTATCTTTAAAATTTGCCGACTTTTTATATTCGATAAAACTGCTTTCTATGTTTTGATTTTCAAGAATGTTATGAGCCATTCTTTTTATATCTAAAAGCTGCATAATACCTCCTCTTTTCAAAAATTTTATTTGTATATTATACCATTTCCAGAGGATTTTCTCCACTCTGAAATCAGCAGGCACTTACTTGCGATATTTTAAAACCGCCTCCTGTATCTCGCTTTCAATATCTTTCAAGAATTTTTCTTTGGAAGATTTCCCTTTGGCAATATCCGCTAATTCCATTTCCCACTTTGCAGTTGTTTCCGCTGACTTAAAGGTATCGGATACTATTGTTACAAGGCTGATCCCCTTATGCGTGGCAATCAAATTTTTCTTATCTCTTTCGACAAAACCCTTATAGATTAAGTTTTCAATAATTCCTGCCCTTGTTGCAGGTGTTCCAAGTCCCTTTCTTTCCACTTCTACACCTTTTTCTAAGGCTTCATTTCCTGCAATCTCCATAGACTTTAGAAGCGTATCTTCAGTAAAGTGTTTCGGTGGTTGAGTAAATTTTTCTTTAATCTCTTTATTTTCAATACTTAAAACATCACCAATACTTACATCAGGCAATACAGCATCTTCACTCTTTTTGGGTTTGTATTCTTTAAGGTATTTGCTAAAGCCTTCATCCTTAATTACCTTACCTGAACTTGTAAATTCAAAACCATCAAATGAAGCTACAATCTTTGTTGTGTTTTCAATAAGCGGATAACCCACACTTGCGTGGAGCTTATTAGATATAAGCCTATATACCTTTGCTTCACTCTCAGGAATGCCTGATAAACCTTCACTCAGTGAGCTTACTGTCGGAATAATAGCGTGATGATCTGTAACCTTTTTAGAATCAAATACTACCTTAATACGCTCTGTATCAAAGTCATTTTTACCCAAAATGTTATTGACCGTACTTACAATCATATCTTCCGTTAAACATCTGCTGTCTGTTCTTGGATAGGTGATCAGTTTCTTTTCATACAGGCTTTGAGCATAGTCAAGTGTCTGTTTAGCACTGTATCCGAAATACTTATTGCACTCTCTTTGAAGTGTTGTAAGGTCAAAGGGTAAATCAGGTTTAGTAATCTTTTCTTTCTGAATTACATCGGTTATTTCAATCTTATCGCCTACTAAATTTAAGAGCTGTTCAGCAGCAACTTCATCATCAATTCTATCCGTTGATAGTGTAAAACCATTTGTAGAAAGCTCTACTGTGTAATATTTTTCTTTCTGATAATTTGCTATCTCATCATCTCTTTTTACAATCATGGCAAGGGTAGGTGTCTGCACTCTGCCAACACTGTAATTCTGCTGATACAGACAAGAGTAGAGCCTACTAATATTCATTCCGACAAGCCAGTCGGCAATCGCTCTTGCCTGTGCCGATTCAAAGAGATTGTCATAGTCTTTTCCGTCTTTTAGCTTATCAAAGCCCTCTTTAATGGCACTATCTTCCATAGATGAAATCCAAAGGCGTTTCATCTTCTTTTTGCATTTAGCTTCGTTATATACCAGTCTAAAAATGCTTTCTCCCTCACGACCTGCGTCGCACGCATTGATAACAGAATCTATTTCTTTATCATTCATCAGCTTTTTAAGGATATTAAACTGTTTCCTCGTGGATTTTGCTATCTCATACTTATAGTTCTTTGGAACAATCGGTAAATCTGTAATATTCCATTTAGCATATTTTTCATCATAAGCGTCCGGATTTGCCATTTGAATTAGGTGTCCAATGCACCAGCTCACCCTATATCCGTTTCCTTCATAATATCCGTCTTTCTTTTTATTTGCTCCAATAACCTTTGTAATGGAGATTGCAACACTCGGCTTTTCTGCAATAACTAACTTCATCTGTGTTTTCCTCCTGTTATAAATCAAAATAGGGCGAAAGATGTTACTCTCCCGCCCTAACTTTGCACTCAAAATAATATGTTTTTAGGTGCGTTTATTCTTCATCTTCTACTTCATCTGCATCATTTATTTCTTCCTCGCTTTCAGCTTCAGAAAAGAAATCATCATCTTCCTCCTCTAAGGCTTCAAGTTCTTTATCTTCTTTCTTTTTCACAACCTTAAAATAGTAGCCTGCCCCCAATGCCCCGCCTACTACAAGAAGCAAAATAATATAGGTTCCTAAATTACTCTTTTCGTCCTTCTTCTCAGGCTTTACTTCTTCCTTAACAGGTTCTTCTTTTACCACTTCCTGCTTTGGTGCTTCTTTTTTCTCCACCATGTTAAGCAAATCATCTTCAGATACTTCCGTAAGAAGTATTACATTCTCACTATCTTCATCGTGGTTGATGATAAGATGAAAAGTCTTACCGTTTTTCGTTTGAAAGGTAATAAACTGCCTTGCATCAGCCGAATACTGATCCGTTTCTTTATTATCGCTGCTATCCCCATGATGAATCGGATATTCCTTATTGGCATTATCCTTATTTTCCGTAATACTTCCTCTTGCCTTAGACGGTGCAGAAGCTACTCCCTTATTGGTATTTACACTCTTACTTGTGCCATCCATAGCTGAATCTTGGCTGTTATTGTTAGCAGGCATTTTAGCTGTCAGCTTATTAGGATAACGAATTTCCTTTTCTTTCTCCTTTACTTCCGTTTTGCCTTTACCGGTATCCTTTGTAGTATTACCTGAGCTTACCGAATCCGATGAGCCTTTACCGGTACTACTTACAGAAGTCTGTGGTGTTTGAGGAGAAATACCTGAACTTGTCTTAATTCCGGAAATAGGACTAATCGGTGTAACTGATTGTGATGTTACAGGAGCTTTATTTGTTTCAGTTGCCTTTTTCTCAAGCTCTTTCACCTTTTCCGTCAGCTTATCTATTTCCTTTTTCATATCTTCTGATAAGTCCTTATTTCCCTTATCTTTCTTCATTTTTTCTTTCAGGCTATCAATTTCATCTTCAAGATCTTTAATTTTATTCTTTTGCTTATCACTTAATTTGTCTTTATCCTTAAGTTCGCAATTTAACTTATCAAGTTTATCCTGAAGCTCTTTTGCCTCTTTTTCTATTTTTGAAATATCGTCTTTAGAAAGCTCTGTCTGCGTTCCCTTATCCTTAACCTCTATCTTTGCTACCTTACGGATAATCTCATCTTTTCCATCTCCCTTTACCTCATAAAACAGAAATTCATCAATGAATTTCATATCATCTGGGAGCATTGGAAGATCTCCGCTATCAATAAGTTGTCCTTTCTCAGCCTTTATCTTTTCTTCCTTAAAGACCTTTTCATCTTCAAAGATATACCTTACATTTACTTCAACTTCCGTTTGAACAGCTTCGTTTTTTGTTGGAGCTTCAGATTTTTGCTCCTGTGCATAAACAACCGTCCAAAGACCTAAAATACAACTAATACTTACAATTACCGCAAGTGCTACCGTCCAAAACTTATTATTCTTTTTCAAACTGGTTTTCATTTGTTTTCTCCTTTTTCATTTCTGCTTTTTGTCTGTTTACCTTTGCCATCAAATCGCTGATTGTGATGTTATTCTTTCTGCAAATGGCAATGATTTCTTCATTTTCAAGCTCTTCTTCACGAATGAATAAAGGCTCCAATTCTTCATCAATCAGAGCCTTTTTATCCTTTAACTTCTTTATTCTGTTTTTTACTGCTATCAGTTCCTTTTTCAAATTGTTACCTCCTATTTCTTTACATTTGGCGGAAAACCGAATCCTACGGGATGGTGCTTACAAAATGTTGCTATCCAATCATCTAAGGTAGTTACTCTTATTCGACCGATGTTATCAATCACTTTTCCATCTCCAATGTAAATACCTACATGACCATAGGTAAGCCCTGCACTGCTTCCGCTACTGCTGCTTTCGACTGCCACAAGCATTCCGACCTTGAGCTTTGACCTGTCTGATGTAAAGGTATAGTTTCGGTACATATCACAGGCATTCCCGCCTATATATCCAAGTCCTGCATTTTGATAGACCTGTGATACCCACATGGCACACCAGCCTGCACCCGGAGATGGCGTAATGTATGCAGCATTAACAATCTTCTTTTGTACTTCCGTAGATGCCTCATACTCTTTTCCACCGCCGATACCTCCATTTGCACTGATAAGGTCAGAATTACCAAAGGCTTCTCCCATATTGCCTTGTGCAAGGAACAAGGCTTCATAGTGCTTTAGATTATCGGGATAGTTTGCAAAGACCTTTCGGATAATGCTGTCCATCTCTTTTTTATGAAGCGTTACGATGAGTTTTTTATACTCATAAGGTTCTTCGTGGCTTTCGGTATATTCATTGCCATCTTCATCGGTATAGGTTTTTGTTAACCGTCCTGTATCTGATTTCAATTTCTTCCCTATACTCAAGGTCATACATGGAATCAAATAATTCTTTTAATATGGATTCTACTTCCGATACACTCTTTACCTCTCCACACCTTGATGTAATGTAGGATAAAAGCTCATGGACATTATGCCCGATATATTCTGTATTATTTAAGATATATTCATCATATCCGGGATAATTTTCTTTCACATGGTCAACTTCACTTTGAAGCTCAACCTCCATATCTGAAAATTTCTGATTGATTTCACTTAGGACATTTGGCTTTGATAAATAGCTTGTTGTAAGCACAGAGCTTGTAGAATTCATAAAGCCTGTCATTCCCGTTCCTGCAAAGTTAATCACAAAAGTCCCTAAGATAATGATACCTATGAAAATAAGCATTAGTCCTTTTGCTTTTCGGACAATCATATCCTTTGAGCTTTTCAGTGTTCCGATAAGTCCCTCTTTAATTCGATCTCTAAGCCTTGACTTATTCTCACGAGAAATTGCTGCCTTTACCTGATTTTTCCTTTGAAATCTTTTATAGGCATTTGCTCTTTTATACTCATCCGTCTTTTTCAGTTCCTTTTTGGCATCACGAAATTCCAACTTTGACTTACGCTTTCTGATTTTATAGTCCTTATTTGTAAGGTCATAGCCTCTTTTAGCTCTTTTCTTATCAGAATACTTCTTTATGCCATGAATGAGCTTGGAGCTTGTATCTGCTGTCTTTTCTCCTGCTTCCACTCCTTGATTTTCATCACTTCCATGAGATAAGTAATCTCTTACGGTTTCACTTCCTTTAGCAAGTCCTGAAAGGGCAGATACCTTTACCATGTCTTTTTTTAGCTTTTTCTTCTGCTCTTTATAAATACTGCTATGAACTTTTTTGCTTGCAGTATCTTTTCCAGTCTTTTTATCTTCAGGCTTATTCTCCTTTAACACATCATCCTTTTTCCTTGTATAAAGGCTTTCGGTATAGTTTTTTCTCTTATAATTTTTCTTTTGAGCTTTTTGGCTTTTTGAGAAGCTATTTGTATTTTCTGCTTTATGATGAAGATTATCCTCGACATCATAGGTTGACTCAAAATAGCCGCTATCCCTAAAGTCATTGTCGTATCTGTCTATAATCCCATCATTATCAAGGTCTTTTCCTAAAGGATCATCATCGTCATTTATCTTACTTGTCTTTTTATGAACTTTATCCTGAAACCGTTCTTTCTCATGAACGATTTTCCCTCTGTAATCATCGGTATCCTTTAGCTTACTTTCTTCAGGTATAATGTTTGTTTCACTATGGAGCATTTCTTTTTCAATGCTTGCCTTGTGCCTTTCCTTAAAGTCCTTTTTCAGCTTCTTTCCCATAGGCTACCTCACTTCTTCCGGCTTGGTAGTCATCTTCTGATAAAGGATTGTATCTTTCGGAAACTTATCAAGGAAAGGCACAATGTGATGCTGTATAAATAAAGTTGACATCTTATTCTCAAGGATTTCATTATAATTTAAGAGAATAAGGAGGCGTTTACGGTGGCAACTAACAGACAGTACGATCAGGAGTACAAAATCCAGGCAGTTAAGCTGGCAAAAGAGATTGGCCAGGCAAAAGCTGCACGTGAACTAGGCATCCCCAAAAACACGCTCTATACATGGATACGCGCTAATAGGCTCGGAAATCTGGATCTTGGAGCGGGATCCCAGACCCCCAAAAGTGCTATGACCCTGAATGGGGAGCTGATCACCTTACGTAAGCAGGTCAAAGATCAGGATAAGGAAATTCGTCGTCTTAAAGAAGAAAACGAGTTCCTGGAGGAAGCCAGCGCTTTTTTTGCCGCGAGCCGTCTGAAGTCAGCAAAAATGAAAGACTGAAATATATCACTGTTAAGACAGAAGGCGGCATGATTAAAGGGAAACTT
>NZ_GG665867.1:296295-299952 GCF_000160115.1 Shuttleworthella satelles DSM 14600 | reverse complement strand
GTAGTAAAGACTATTACTTGAATTGATAAAAAGCTCCTCTGTGGTAAATGGCATAAATACTGCCGTTGATGAGCTTGTCAATCCTCTATCTATTTCAATCTTATTTACACCAAGAGGCAGCACGCTCACTAAACCTTGTTCCTGAGAATGGTCAAGTCTTTTCAGCTTACAGTTATGCTTATTTGCAATGGAGCTTATTTGAGCAATTGTGTTATCGAGCTTTTGCACTGTCCTTGCAAAATTCATAAAGACGATACTTACTACAAACATTCGCTCATCTCTTGTCTGCAAGTCTTTTAAGAGGCTCTTTACATCCTCACCATAGGTAATTAAGTCTGATGGAAGAATGTCCATATCATAACCGCTTCTTACCGCCTTCTTATTTTCCTCAATCTTCATCTTATCAATATCAGTGTTTTTTCGTTTTACCATCTTAATGGCTTCCGATTGGTCGATTGCCCTAATATGAAAGGAAATATTGATGTTATCGTCAATATCCAAAAACTCGGATAACATCCTATCTGAAAGCTCACTGGCAAGGATTTGAAAATGACTCGTTGATCCGATGAATTTGCCGAACTTAAAGTATCTACTCGGTGTAAAGTTAAACTCATCAGGCACAATATATGTCTTTGTGCTTTCTCTTTTCTTTAGGTCTTTGTAGGAAAATCCAAATGTTTTATTTGGATTTAAAACATCATGAAGTATCTTTAGCCTTTCTTCTCCGTTTAGGCTTTCTGCTCTCACGCCCATGCTCTTTAGATTAGATAATATATCTATCTCCAGTCTTTCAAGTTTTGATGTTGCCTGCTCTAAATTATCCGCTTCCACTGTAAAGGTTACATACTTTGATTTTTTAAGTCCGTTATTTCCCTTTACAATCTGGCTTTTAAGCATCTCTCTAAATTCAAAGCGTATATCGTCAAAACCGTCCTTTTTATCCGGTATCTGAATTGCCGACTTCATTTCTTCGTTTCGTCCGAGTTGATTGATATATGAAAACTCAATGCTGATGCTCGGATCAAAGGAATTTAGAAAGTTTGCAAACTGATTAAAAATCAAGTCCCTATCTTCATCTAAGGCAAGCTGATAGTTAATGTCCTGAAAGGCTATACTTTTACTGAAGTGCCTTTCATCAAGCTGGCATATTCCGCTTTTTAAAAGCCTTAGATAGGGAATGGTATCTTCTACCGTATATCTTTTCGGTTCTTTCTTAAAGATAAGGTCAAGGATTCCTCCCTTATGATGCTGTATAAATAAAGTTGACATCTTATTCTCAAGGATTTCATTATAATTTAAGAGAATAAGGAGGCGTTTACGGTGGCAACTAACAGACAGTACGATCAGGAGTACAAAATCCAGGCAGTTAAGCTGGCAAAAGAGATTGGCCAGGCAAAAGCTGCACGTGAACTAGGCATCCCCAAAAACACGCTCTATACATGGATACGCGCTAATAGGCTCGGAAATCTGGATCTTGGAGCGGGATCCCAGACCCCCAAAAGTGCTATGACCCTGAATGAGGAGCTGATCACCTTACGTAAGCAGGTCAAAGATCAGGATAAGGAAATTCGTCGTCTTAAAGAAGAAAACGAGTTCCTGGAGGAAGCCAGCGCTTTTTTTGCCGCGAGCCGTCTGAAGTCAGCAAAAATGAAAGACTGAAATATATCACTGTTAAGACAGAAGGCGGCATGATTAAAGGGAAACTTACATTCTACTGTCGGATGCTCCATGTGAGCCGCCAGGCATTCTATAAATACCTGCAACGTAAGGATCGGCCTTGGAAATATCAGAAGCTGGCCGATGCTATGCGGGATATCCTAAAGGAAGATGAATGTAATGATACCTATGGTCGTTCCAGGATGCGTGACGCTCTTCTGCAGAAGAAGCCGAAGGATATCGATATCCCGAGTGAGCGGACCGTCTATCGAGTAATGGAAGAAATCGGCATCAGTCATCGTCCAAAGCGTAAGCCAAATGGAATAACGAAAGCCGACAAGGCTGCTCGTAAATCGGATGATCTGCTCAAGCGGGATTTCAGGTCAACAGAGCCACTGACAAAATGTGTTACGGACATAACCGAAATCAAGGCAAGTGATGGTAAACTCTATGTTTCTGCTATGTTTGACTGCTTCGATCTGGCTGTCTTAGGACTGGCAATGGCTACCAACATGAAGGCCCCGTTGTGTGCCCGAACCCTGAGGAATGCTCATAAGGCTTACCCGGAGATCGAAGGTGCGATCTGCCATAGCGATCGCGGAGTACAGTACACCAGTGATTGCTACCGTAGAGCCGTCCAGGACTGCCATATAACACAGAGCATGAACAGTGATGGTGGCCGTTGCCATGATAATGCTCGTTGCGAGAGCATGTGGGCGAGAATGAAATCTGAACTCTTATATGATCGCTATGATACCGAGAAGATGACTGTAACAGAGCTAAAAGAGCTTATCTGGCGTTACTACATGAGCTACTGGAATAACCGTCGAATCTGTTCCGCAAATGATGGCCTTCCACCCATGGTCAAGAGACAACAATACTATTCATCTTTACAGGAATCAGCTTAGGGTTGTAAATCCTTGAGGAAAATCTGTCAACCATTATTGACAATATCAATGGTATTTCCAAAGAACAGTAGTCCCTCACCCTCATTAGAGTTAGTTACATACCTAAGCTGAGGAAGTGAGATTTTAAGTTTTCTTGCAAGTATCTCTCTATCTCCCGAAGCCTGATTTAACATTAAGACAAAGTCCGTATTATCAAAGATATTTTCAATTTCCTTACTCATAAGTAGGTCTTTGACATTTTGCGTAATACCTGTTGGAATACCTCCCCATTTTCTAAAACGCTTCCAAATCTCAACCGAATACGATGCTGTCTGCTCATCTTTTAAAAGTAAATGAAACTCGTCGATATAGTACCTTGTAGACTTGTTTCCTCTGTTTTGTGACACCTTATTCCACACCTGATCCTGAATAACAAGCATACCGATTTTCTTTAGCTGACTTCCAAGTTCTTTAATATCAAAACAAAGGAGCTTCTTATTTAAGTCCACATTTGACCTGTGATTAAAGACATTAAGAGAACCTGATACATAGATTTCCATCTCTGTTGCCAGCTTCTTACCGACCTTTTCTTCCTGCCCTTTTAACATATCGTATAGGTCTTGGAGTATTGGCATATTATCAGGAGTCGGATTTTCAAAATACTTTTCATAAATCTTTGGCAGGCATCTATCAATAACAGACTTTTCTTCTGCTGTAAGACCACTACCGCCTACTACAAGCTCAAGCATACTCATGATAAAGTTTGCCTTGTCTTTCAGCGGTGCATCCCCATCACCGTAGTTCATGTTTATATCAAGGGGATTCAGGTAATCCTTTGACTTACTGCTGACCTTAATGACTTCTCCCTTAAACTGCCTTACGAGGTTTCCATACTCTCCTTCCGGATCGCATATAATCACATCATCATCTGTTACTAAAATCGCATTTGCCATTTCTCTTTTGGCACTAAAGGATTTACCGCTGCCCGGAGTTCCGAGGATTAGACCGTTTGGGTTCTTTAATTTCTTTCTATCTGCCATAATCAGGTTATGGCTTAGGGCATTTAGTCCGTAGTAAAGACTATTACTTGAATTGATAAAAAGCTCCTCTGTGG
>NZ_GG665867.1:294592-296195 GCF_000160115.1 Shuttleworthella satelles DSM 14600 | reverse complement strand
ACTCTTATATGATCGCTATGATACCGAGAAGATGACTGTAACAGAGCTAAAAGAGCTTATCTGGCGTTACTACATGAGCTACTGGAATAACCGTCGAATCTGTTCCGCAAATGATGGCCTTCCACCCATGGTCAAGAGACAACAATACTATTCATCTTTACAGGAATCAGCTTAGGGTTGTAAATCCTTGAGGAAAATCTGTCAACCATTATTGACAATATCACTTGTTTGCAATAGAGCTTATCTGAGCAATGGTATTATCGAGCTTTTGCACTGTCCTTGCAAAATTCATAAAGACGATACTTACTACAAACATTCGCTCATCTCTTGTCTGCAAGTCTTTTAAGAGGCTCTTTACATCCTCACCATAGGTAATTAAGTCCGATGGAAGAATGTCCATATCATAACCGCTTCTTACCGCCTTCTTATTTTCCTCAATCTTCATCTTATCAATATCAGTGTTTTTTCGTTTTACCATCTTAATGGCTTCCGATTGGTCGATTGCCCTAATATGAAAGGAAATATTGATGTTATCGTCAATATCCAAAAACTCGGATAACATCCTATCTGAAAGCTCACTGGCAAGGATTTGAAAATGACTCGTTGATCCGATGAATTTGCCGAACTTAAAGCATCTACTCGGTGTAAAGTTAAACTCATCAGGCACAATATATGTCTTTGTGCTTTCTCTTTTCTTTAGGTCTTTGTAGGAAAATCCAAATGTTTTATTTGGATTTAAAACATCATGAAGTATCTTTAGCCTTTCTTCTCCGTTTAGGCTTTCTGCTCTCACGCCCATGCTCTTTAGATTAGATAATATATCTATCTCCAGTCTTTCAAGTTTTGATGTTGCCTGCTCTAAATTATCCGCTTCCACTGTAAAGGTTACATACTTTGATTTTTTAAGTCCGTTATTTCCCTTTACAATCTGGCTTTTAAGCATCTCTCTAAATTCAAAGCGTATATCGTCAAAACCGTCCTTTTTATCCGGTATCTGAATTGCCGACTTCATTTCTTCGTTTCGTCCGAGTTGATTGATATATGAAAACTCAATGCTGATGCTCGGATCAAAGGAATTTAGAAAGTTTGCAAACTGATTAAAAATCAAGTCCCTATCTTCATCTAAGGCAAGCTGATAGTTAATGTCCTGAAAGGCTATACTTTTACTGAAGTGCCTTTCATCAAGCTGGCATATTCCGCTTTTTAAAAGCCTTAGATAGGGAATGGTATCTTCTACCGTATATCTTTTCGGTTCTTTCTTAAAGATAAGGTCAAGGATTCCTCCCTTATCTTTTTTTGGCTTGCAATTACTTTTCTTTAAGTCCCGCTTTTGACTTCTCAATGCCTTTTCGTTTTGCATGAGTTTTATTTGCTGAATTTTTCTTTTCTTGTTCAAGGTAAACCTCCTTTCTCACTCTCTTTTGCGGTTGATAAAACTTATGAAGATAAATATGCTTAAAGTATTTCTCAAATGTCAGTCCGTCTTTTTCAAATAGTGTGATGAAAAAGATAGGAAGCGTGGATACGATAAGGAATATGACAGCTATGTCATTTGGCACAAACTTCCTCATAAATAAATAGACTGGTATTCCAACCAGTCCTG
>NZ_GG665867.1:0-294492 GCF_000160115.1 Shuttleworthella satelles DSM 14600 | reverse complement strand
AGGCATCTAAGCGTGAAGCCCCCCTCAAGATGAGATATCCCGTCCAAAAGGACATAAGATCCCTTGCAGAGTACAAGGTAGATAGGGCAGAGATGTAAGCACAGCAATGTGTTCAGTTGACTGTCACTAATCGATCGAAGGCTTGACCAAAAGCGAAGAAAGCGGACGAGCAGGAAAAGAGGAGCGAGAGCGCTTGCGCTTGGAGCGACCTGTTTTCGAGCGAGTCCATTTCGTAGAAAATGGAAGAAAGCAAAGCGAGAATGCTTGCATTCAAAGCGCATGCTTTCTTTCTGAGAAAGTTTGCGCAGCAAACGCATCGAGCAGAAGCAACGAAGTTGCGGATGCGAGATGACCATTTTCGAAGAGTGTGAGAAAAGATCCGCGGTTTGCAATTCATCTGTATGAAGTTTTGAAGGTATCTGCCTTCTCTCAATGGCCTAGTGGCTCAGTTGGTTAGAGCGCCGCCCTGTCACGGCGGAGGTCGAGGGTTCGAGCCCCTCCTAGGTCGTTTCATGCGAGAGAGTTTCAGAATATTTCGCATGAGTCATGTGGGATCTTAGCTCAGCTGGGAGAGCATCTGCCTTACAAGCAGAGGGTCATAGGTTCGAGCCCTATAGGTCCCATTGAGAGCCATTTGGTTCTTGTCAGCCGATGTGGCTCAATTGGCAGAGCAGCTGATTTGTAATCAGCAGGTTGTAGGTTCAAGTCCTATCATCGGCTTTGTCAGTTGACAACAATCGAATCAGGGTGGTTTCCCGAGTGGCCAAAGGGGACAGACTGTAAATCTGCTGCAAATTGCTTCGGTGGTTCGAATCCACCACCACCCAGTTGCCGAAAGGCATCAATTTCATATCGCGGGATGGAGCAGTCTGGAAGCTCGCCGGGCTCATAACCCGGAGGTCATAGGTTCAAATCCTATTCCCGCAACTTTTGCCCAGTTAGCTCAGTTGGTAGAGCAGCGGACTGAAAATCCGCGTGTCTCTGGTTCGATTCCGGAACTGGGCATTCTTATGCCTTTTTACAGTTTGTATATATTTATATTGGCTCTATGTCAAATGTTGGGGCGGGATCCTTCGGGAGCCCGCCCTAATACTGTGTTTGGGCGGATTTAGGTGTTCCATGGTATGTCAGCATCTTTTATGGCATAACCGAAAAATTCATAATAGCTTTTTTAATAGGTAGAAGTGTCATATATTGACATATAAAAATATTAATTGTATTATATTCAATGTTGAATATGGAGGTGGGTTTGTGATACGTTTATTGGTGCTTTGGCTGCTGGATAACGAATCTATGTCAGGTTATGATATAAAGCAGATGTTACAAACAATGGATGCAAAAAGATGGGGAGGAGTGCTCATAGGTTCTATTTATTATGCTTTAAAAAAGCTTGAAAAGAACGGATATATCTGTGTAACGGATATGGAACAGGCACAATACAGACCGAGAGTAACTTATAGTATTACTCAAAAAGGGAAAAAATATTTGAGAACATTAATTTATGATTCGTTGACGGAGTTTTCTCTTTCTTATCCGTCATCTTTATATGCCGGGATATCATTATGTGATAAGCTGACATCCGGTGAGATTTATACCGCCTTGGAAAGTCAACTTAAAAGGCTTGATATTGAATATGAATCTGTTATGAAAGGCTGGAAAGAAAAGTGTGAAGCAATGAATAATGATGTTGCGCCTATGGTAAAGTTGGTTTTTGATAATATGTTTGCAATGATTAGGCAACAGCAGGATTTTATAAAAAAAGTATTAGAATGTTTGGAAACATGATATGGAGGTATACATTTGAAAAGTAGACAGGAACTGGAGCAGTTATTATTTTCAATAAACGGTCAGGGATATGGTGCATATAAATCTATAAAGGGAGAGTACAACTTCGGGAAATATATTCTTTCCATTGACCATGTACAAGTTGACCCGTATGCACCGCCGTCAAAAGTGCGGATTATTATGAACAGGAAAGTAACAGGTATTCCTGATGAATTACTTGATTCAAAAAGTAAAATTATTGCCGTTTCGGATTTTTTAACAAGGGAGTTTTATAAAAAAACTGAAATTTACAGTCGGAAAATAAATGCTACAGGTGGTAGCGGTATGATTGTAATTGACAGATGCGGACAGGAGATGTTGGAGAGAACTTCCGTTTTGATTAAGGATAACAGAGTTGAGGTAAGATTTGAGATAGGGCTTCCGGCAGCCGGTAGACGTGTTTTAGGAAAAGAAGCCAATCGGATTTTTTCACAAACTCTTGAAAAAATTGTAGATGCGGCATTACTGTATGAAAATATTGATCATAATGAATTGAAAAATCAGATTTCTTTAATGATCGATCAAGAGTATATAAGGGAAGAATTAAAGCGAAGAAATTTGGTTGCATTTGTTGCCGACGGATCTGTTTTGCCGCGTGAGAGCGGTGTTTCAGATAAGCCTTTGCGTGACGGGATTCCTTTTCAGAGTCCAAAAAGTTTTAAAACAGATATGGATCTTCCAAGCGGAAAGCATATATCAGGGATGGGAATTGAAAAAGGTATTACATTGATTGTAGGCGGAGGCTACCATGGCAAGTCAACACTGCTGAAAGCACTTGAACGCGGAGTATATAATCATATTTCAGGTGACGGGCGTGAAATGGTGATTACCTGTTTTGATGCGGTCAAGATTCGTGCAGAGGATGGAAGAAATGTTGAAAAAGTAAATATAAGTGCTTTTATAAATAATCTGCCGGGAAATAAGGATACACATTTATTTTCTACGGAAAATGCCAGCGGAAGCACATCACAGGCGGCAAATGTAATGGAAGCTTTAGAATCCGGAACTTCACTTATCTTGATTGATGAAGATACTTCCGCCACCAATTTTATGATATGTGACGGTCGTATGCAAAAACTGATTGCAAGAGAAAAAGAGCCTATAACACCTTTTATTGATAAAGTAAAACCTTTATATAAAGATTTGGGAGTTTCCACCATACTCATAGTGGGAGGTTGCGGAGATTACTTTGATGTTGCCGACAGAGTTATAATGATGGATGAGTATATTCCAAAGGATGTCACCGACAGAGCAAAGGAAATAGCGTCTACCGACGGATATAAAAGAGAATTTTTATCAGATAATGTTTTTGGTAAAGTAACACATCGTGTTCCTTTGAAAAAAGGATTCTCTTTGTCAGGTAAAGAAGATCGCCTGAAAGCCAAAGGCAAATATACTATTTTGTATGGATGGAACAATATAGATATTTCAGGGCTGGAGCAGCTTGTTGATGAAAGTCAGACAAATTGTATCGCCGTTATGATCGGGTTTTTAAAGAATAAAGTGATTGATGAAAAGAAGACAATTGAACAGTCACTGGATCAGATGTACAGACATATTGAAAAATCAGGATTGGATTCCATATCACCATATACAGGTCATCCCGGTAATCTTGCAATGCCAAGAAAACAGGAAGTTTTTGCGGCTATCAGCAGATATAGAGGGCTGGTTGTAAAAGGATAAACACTAACTTATACTTATTCCTAATCATCTGACCGATATAAAAACTCACCGTCAAACCGGTATAAGTTAGCGTAAAGTTTTTGTAGGAATTTGAAAATAATAGAAAAGAGGTACCCCGACGTGTTAAGGTTAAGTATCCAAACACAACCAGCGACACGAAGGAGACCTCGATGTCAGTATACCTCAGTTTGACCCCAGAAGCATCGATAGATTAATAAAAGTCCAGGAGCAGTTCTTCCGGGATCCATCCACCATGTCAGAGTTTATCCTTACAACAAGAGACGAATTCCTTCGCATGGGACTGGATTTCATCACCCAGACTCTGAACAGTTGCGATGAGATGCTGCGAGGGAGTGCCGTGCGGAGGATGAAAGGGTGGCAGATCGTCCGCAGAGACAGCAAGGCCCTGATCACATCTCTCGGCAATGTACAGTTCCAGAAAACGCTGTTTAAGAACAGCAAGACCAAAGAAACATGTTACCTTGTAGATCGGATCCTTGGTATCGGTGAACATCAGAGGATCACAGACGACGCACTCGCTAACCTGCTTGCAGAAACGGTACAGACCTCTTACCGTAGGGGCGGTGAAGAAGTAAGTACTTTGAGTCAAGTAAGCAGACAGACCGTCAAAGAAAGAATCCATGCGTTGGAATTCCCCCTGGAAAAGGATAAACCGGAGCAGGATGAAAAACGTGCTCCGGAGTATCTGTTTATCGACGCGGATGAAGATCACGATATGATCATTTATGTCGAAAGGAGTGCTGACGATGTATGATAAAAGCAATAAAAAATTTTGGGATAAATTTGCCAAGCGGTATGCTGCCTTTATGAAGAAAGATAAAGGCGTTTGATGCTGTATAAATAAAGTTGACATCTTATTCTCAAGGATTTCATTATAATTTAAGAGAATAAGGAGGCGTTTACGGTGGCAACTAACAGACAGTACGATCAGGAGTACAAAATCCAGGCAGTTAAGCTGGCAAAAGAGATTGGCCAGGCAAAAGCTGCACGTGAACTAGGCATCCCCAAAAACACGCTCTATACATGGATACGCGCTAATAGGCTCGGAAATCTGGATCTTGGAGCGGGATCCCAGACCCCCAAAAGTGCTATGACCCTGAATGAGGAGCTGATCACCTTACGTAAGCAGGTCAAAGATCAGGATAAGGAAATTCGTCGTCTTAAAGAAGAAAACGAGTTCCTGGAGGAAGCCAGCGCTTTTTTTGCCGCGAGCCGTCTGAAGTCAGCAAAAATGAAAGACTGAAATATATCACTGTTAAGACAGAAGGCGGCATGATTAAAGGGAAACTTACATTCTACTGTCGGATGCTCCATGTGAGCCGCCAGGCATTCTATAAATACCTGCAACGTAAGGATCGGCCTTGGAAATATCAGAAGCTGGCCGATGCTATGCGGGATATCCTAAAGGAAGATGAATGTAATGATACCTATGGTCGTTCCAGGATGCGTGACGCTCTTCTGCAGAAGAAGCCGAAGGATATCGATATCCCGAGTGAGCGGACCGTCTATCGAGTAATGGAAGAAATCGGCATCAGTCATCGTCCAAAGCGTAAGCCAAATGGAATAACGAAAGCCGACAAGGCTGCTCGTAAATCGGATGATCTGCTCAAGCGGGATTTCAGGTCAACAGAGCCACTGACAAAATGTGTTACGGACATAACCGAAATCAAGGCAAGTGATGGTAAACTCTATGTTTCTGCTATGTTTGACTGCTTCGATCTGGCTGTCTTAGGACTGGCAATGGCTACCAACATGAAGGCCCCGTTGTGTGCCCGAACCCTGAGGAATGCTCATAAGGCTTACCCGGAGATCGAAGGTGCGATCTGCCATAGCGATCGCGGAGTACAGTACACCAGTGATTGCTACCGTAGAGCCGTCCAGGACTGCCATATAACACAGAGCATGAACAGTGATGGTGGCCGTTGCCATGATAATGCTCGTTGCGAGAGCATGTGGGCGAGAATGAAATCTGAACTCTTATATGATCGCTATGATACCGAGAAGATGACTGTAACAGAGCTAAAAGAGCTTATCTGGCGTTACTACATGAGCTACTGGAATAACCGTCGAATCTGTTCCGCAAATGATGGCCTTCCACCCATGGTCAAGAGACAACAATACTATTCATCTTTACAGGAATCAGCTTAGGGTTGTAAATCCTTGAGGAAAATCTGTCAACCATTATTGACAATATCAGTTTATGATAAAGTTTGCGGATACATCAGTCCTTATCTGAATAAAGAAATGAATGTGCTTGAACTTGCCTGTGGTTCGGGACAATTGTCGTTTCGCCTTTCAAAGCACACGAAAAGTTGGATTGGAACAGACTTTTCCGAACAGATGATTCTGGAAGCGAGGAAACGTGGAGAATACGAAAACCTTACATTTGAAATAGCCGACGCAACATTATTACCTTTTGCAGATGAAGAATTTGATTGTGTCGTCATTGCCAGTGCGCTTCATATTATGCCCAGGCCAGATCAGGCAATGAAGGAAATATACAGGGTATTGAAACCGAATGGTACTTTGCTTGCTCCGACTTTTCTGTGGAAAGAGGGAAAGCAAAGAAAAATTATAAAAAGGTTGATGTCTATTTTAGGATTTAAAATGTATCAAGAATGGAATAAAGAGCAATTTGAAGATTTTATTGAGGAATATGGCTTTTCAGTAGTTGAAATGAAATTTGTATATGGAGGTCTGGCGCCGATTGGTGTGATGATTGCTCGAAGAAGCTTTTGATAAGCCGGAGGTGAAACAGCTTCCGAAGAAGAAAGAACTGTTGAAGGGGCGATGGGACTTATCCGGTAAAGATTCTTTCGTCCCATCAAATCGCCTGTTCCAACGCATTAGGGAGGCTTTGGAAATCTTGTATCTACGACAGACAAAACTGATATCGTGAGAGGATCGATACAATTTAACGATTTCCCTCTCAGGGGTGTCGCATAGGTTTTAGGAGTGTCGGTTTTACAGACCGGCTATTTTTTGAAAAACATGTAATAAAACTATTGACAAGTTTGCACCGGGTTGCTATAGTGCACTTATAATGATAAATATTACAAGTGCAAAAACGAATTTCACAAGGAGGATTTCATCATGAAGATCGCAGTAGTAGCAGCAAACGGCAGAGTGGCAGGAAAGGTTATCACCGAGGCGGTGAACAGAGGTTTCGAGGTTACGGCTTTCGGCCGCAAGGAGAACAACACCGATGCGAAGGATTATGTTCAGAAGGACTTGTTTGATCTGACCGCAGAGGATTTGAAGGGCTTTGACGCAGTGGTTGATGCATTCGGAGTATGGACGGAGGATACCCTTTCCCAGCACAGCACTTCTCTTGCGCACCTTTGTGACATCCTTTCCGGTACGGATACCCGTCTTCTCATTGTTGGCGGCGCGGGCAGCCTTTATGTTAATCCCGAACATACCGCGCAGGTTTCTGACGGTCCTGATTTCCCGGATGCGTTCAAGCCTCTGGCGGCGGCTATGGCGAAGGCTCTCACCGAGCTTCGTGAGCGTAAGGATGTGAAGTGGACATATATCAGCCCTGCTGGAGATTTCCAGGCTGACGGCGAACGCGGCGGTAAGTACATTCTTGGCGGCGAGGAGCTTACGCTTAACAGCAAGGGTGAGAGCATCATCAGCTATGCGGATTATGCCATTGCCATGATTGACGAGATCGAGAAAGGCAATCATATCCAGCAGAGAATCAGCGTGGTAAGGGAATAATGACACCGAAGCTTGTAATGTCTGCATGGACATCTTTCTTGTAACGATTTATATTACAAGCAGGAGGAATGGGCAATGCAGATTACAAGTAAATTCACGATAGCGGTTCATATTATTACTGCCATCGATTATTTCAAAGACAGCGAAAAAGTCACGAGCAACTTCCTCGCGGGAAGTGTTGGAGCGAATCCCGTCATTGTAAGAAATGTGATGGGAAACCTTAAGGAGTCCGGCATCATCGAAATCAGTCAGGGCAAGAGCGGCATCAGCCTTGCGAAAGGCCTTGACGAGATTACATTTTATGATGTGTATAAGGCTGTAGACTGTGTAGACGGCGAGGGACTTTTCCGTTTCCACGAGAATCCGAATATCAAGTGTCCCGTTGGCAGGAATATTCATCTGGCTATGGATGAAAAACTGCAGCGGGTACAGGATACGATGGAAAATGAACTGCGCCATATCACGATTGCCGATGTTGCGGCGGATATAAAAAAGGAAGTCGACTCCGCCGATTGATTTAACATCAGGCGCAAGACAAAACGGCGGGCTGTTGTCGGAATGACGATAGCCCGCTTTTTGGGTAAAGAGGTGTTGCAGATGGATACGAAGGAATATCTGGAATATATTGTAAAGGTCATCCACACAACCGTTGTTGCAACAGCTGATGATGAGGGACTGCCTGTTACGGCAGCCATCGATATGATGGATGCGGATGAGAGCGGTCTGTATTTTCTGACAGCGAAAGGCAAGGGTTTTTATGATCGCCTGGTCAAGCGGCAGTATCTTGCGCTGACCGCTATGAAGGGAAAGGGCACTATGTCCAGCGTGGCGGTATCCATTCGCGGCAAGGTGCGTGAACTTGGGAACGAAAGGATGCCCGAATTGTTTGAGAAGAATCCCTATATGAAAGAAATCTATCCGACAGAAGAATCCATGCGGGCACTGACGGTTTTTCAGATTTATGAAGGAACCGGCGAGTGGTTCAACCTGTCGAAGAAACCGATAGAAAGAGCTTCCTTTACCTTTGGCGGAGCAGAGAAAAAAGCGAAGGGTTATTTCATTACTGATGCCTGTATCGGCTGCGGAAGCTGTGCGGCAGTCTGTCCGCAGAATTGCATCGTGACAGACAGTATTCCCTATATTATCGAACAGGAACATTGCCTGCATTGTGGGAACTGCCTGACAGCCTGCCCTGTCGGTGCGGTGGAAAGAAGGTAACCACATGAATGAGAGAATGACGCAGGATCAGCGGCTTGACTACCTGGTAGAAGAATTCAAAGCTGATTCCGATGAATATAAAGACTTGCAGACACCGAACGATGAGAACGGGAAACGGCGAGTTCTCCGTTCGCTGATGAATATCCGTATGCCAAGAAAGATGGACGAATCTGTCCTCCGTGTTCAGGACGATTATCTGAAGGAACGCATCTATGAAAACGGGATCGTGGAGCTTTCGGACGTTCCTGTGATACGGGACGGGCTTTCCATCTGGCAAGGAGATATTACACGGCTTGCCGTGGATGCTATTGTAAACGCTGCCAATTCGCAGATGCTCGGCTGTTTCTATCCGTGTCATACCTGCATCGACAACTGCATCCACACCTTTGCCGGTGTGCAGCTTCGAGCTGAGTGCAACCGTCAGATGAATCTGCTGCGGGAAAGATGCGGCAGAGATTATGAGCAGCCTACCGCTGTTCCGATGCTGACGCCAGGCTATAATCTTCCGGCAAAAAAGGTCGTACATATTGTGGGACCTATCGTTCAGTATAGACTGATGCCGGAATTGGAAAAAGACCTTGCAGACTGCTATCGGAACACACTGGATATGTGTATGGAAAACGGTCTTGCAAGCGTGGCTTTTTGCTGCATCTCCACGGGCGTATTTCATTTCCCGAATAAGCGGGCTGCGGAGATTGCGGTACAAACAGTGACAGACTGGATGAAGGAGCATCCCGGATACATGGAAAGGGTGATCTTTAATGTCTTTAAGGACGAGGACAAAAAATACTATGAAGAACTTGTATGATGAAATGCCTAACGGATATCTGGAGAGCATTCAGAAGGGACTCGCCGCAGTAAGGTGCTTCAGCAGGCATATGGCTTTAGGAACAGGGACAAAGGAAGAAAGAATTGCAAGGCTGAAACAGGAAATCAAAACGGTGGACGCTGTCGTGATCGGATCCGGCGCGGGGCTTTCCACGTCTGCGGGACTCACCTATAGTGGGGAGCGGTTTGAAAGATACTTCTTTGACTTTGCAAGGAAGTACGGTATCCGCGACATCTACTCCGGCGGTTTCTATCCCTTCCCCGATGATGATACACGCTGGGCATGGTGGGCAAGGCACATCTATTTCAACCGTTTTATTGAACCGCCTAAGCCCGTGTATCAGGAGCTTCTTGCGCTTGTGAAAGATAAAGACTGGTTCTCCATTACCACAAATGTGGATCATCAGTTCCAGAGAGCGGGGTTTGATAAAAAGCGTCTCTTCTATACGCAGGGAGACTACGGACTTTTTCAAACCGCGGACGGCAGGAACGGCAAGACCTATGACAATGAGGAATGGACAATGAAAGCGATGGCGGCACAGGGGTTTGTGAAAGATGGGGACAACGTGTTCCAGGTGCCGGAGGACGGAAAGATAACCATGCGTATCCCGGCAGAGCTTATACCGAAAAGCCCGGAGGACGGCTCGGATGTTACAATGAATCTCCGCGCCGATGATTCCTTTGCGGAAGATGAGGGATGGCACAGTGCGTCTGCGGCATATTCCGACTTTCTGCGCAGGCACGAAAATCTTCATGTGCTTTATCTTGAACTTGGTGTGGGAGCCAATACGCCTGTCATTGTGAAATATCCGTTCTGGCAGATGACGCTGGCAAACAAAAACGCGGTGTACGCCTGTGTCAATTACGGAGAGGCGTTTTGTCCCGGCGAGATCGCGGACAGGAGCATATGCATTGATGGGGATATTGGAGAAGTGCTGAAAGCATTACTGTAAAGCAAAATAAAACTCCCGGCCATCGGCACAATACCGATGATCGGGAGTTTGCTTTGGGTCAGGATCAGGCTTTGATTTCCTGACCGTTTTTGAAGGTGAAGCGGATGTCGTATTCGCTGTAAACGGTGGCGTAGTCCACCAGCCCATGCCAGCTGTCCACGGTGTTGCGGGCAAAGCGGCTGACCGATTTTGTGATAATCAGGTCAATCTGGCCGTCCAGCGCATCTGCGACCATCTGCTTAAAGCCCTCGCGCTTTTTGGTGCTGGTGCCAGTGATGCTTTCGTCGGTATACATGTGGACAAACTGCCAATCGTCGCGGCTCTGTATGTATTGCTTCTTGGTGATGTGCGAGAAAATGGAACCACGCAGAATTATCTGATTCAGCACAGCGCTGGCTCAGGCAAAACAAATAAAATCCGTCCTACAGGCAGCAAAGGCCAAAAATCCATTGGATATGGAGCATATCAAGCTGGCCTTACAAGGCTATAACTTTGGCGGAGGGTATATCACTTGGGCAGTAGACAAGTATGGAGGATACTCTTATAGCAATGCCGTGGAATTTTCTACCATGCAGGCAGCAAAGCTTGGATGGGAGCGATACGGTGATACTCAGTATGTCAGCCATGTGCTTCGCTACTACCCTTATGGCCGTGCATTTACGACAGGAGGCGATACAGCAATCGTCGAGGTGGCATTATCACAGGTGGGAAATGTAGGCGGACAGCCTTACTGGTCATGGTACGGATTTTCCGAGCATGTGGATTGGTGCGCCTGCTTTGTGTCGTGGAGTGCAGAGCAATGCGGCTATATCGACTCCGGGATCTTGCCTAAGTTTGCGCTATGCACCTCTGGGGAGGCGTGGTTCAAGGAGAAAGGACAATGGGCAGATAGAACCTATGAGCCGAAAGCCGGAGATATTATCTTCTTCGATTGGGACGGAAACGGCGTGACAACCCATGTGGGTATCGTCCAAAAATGCGAAGACGGAACGGTCTATACGGTAGAAGGCAACTCCGGAGATGAATGTCGGACGAGAAGCTATCCCGTTGGGGGAAAAGCGATTTACAGATATGGTTTGCCGAGGTATTAAATGAGGTAAAAGTATGAGCGTTGGCTTGACAGGGACTAAGACGTATTTTGCAGAAATTTTAAAAAGAGGGAGTTACTTGCATAAGGTAGGCAACCCCCTCTCCGTATGTGTTGAGCACTTTTGGCAGTGTCTACGAAAATAGTGGCGGAGTCTTCATTATGGAGTACAATGTTCTTTTTTCAGAGTAGTAATATGCGGATGGGAATTGAGATCCTTGTTCATTTGTTAACAATAACATTTGATGTGTGCTTATGCATGATGATGTACATCCGAGCAAGACAATGTGCATTATGACTAAAAAATAATAAATTTTAAAAAAATTATTACATATTACACAAATGAGAGTACAATAAATTTAAGTTGAGGATAGTCACACACACGGAGGGAGGAAAAAGATATGCTTATTAAACTAGAAGTTAATGAAAATACTAGCAAAGATGAAGAAGAACTTAAGGTTAATGGATACATTGGTGGATGTTGGTCAGACTGTCAGGTGTATTTTGCTAACAGAAGCGCTGGAGATGGCTGTAGCTGAGACTGGACGGCTCATAAAGCTATAGAATGGTTACAATGCCTATCAAATTCTAGGCGCGAAATACCAATGTCTGATATAGGAAGGGAGACAGAAAGAAAAAAATACAAAGAATGAGCCAGTAATAGACGGAATATCAATCCATAGAGGGTAATCCCGTGTAGGAGTTTAGTTGACACTCTAATTATGGATAGAAAGAACGAATTCAGTGAGGATCTCTGTAGGCAACGATGCTTCTGGTAAACATAGGGGTGTAGTTGCCGTAGAGGGCTGGGGATAAACAAGGCCATGTAGAACAGAAAGGAAGACGTTCTATTTCGTGTATCCTTCAGTCACTATTTCAGTACTTGACTTAACCAATTAATATGAGGCGGAATATGAAAGATGGATAGTAAAGGCAAAATAATTATACATCGGGTAATATGTATCTTAACAATTTTTCCGGTTGTAGTCACTGTATGTTTGCTACCATTCATTGGTAGTAAAATCCCTGTACATTACGATGCATTAGGAAATATTAATCGATGGGGGAGTAAATACGAACTATTATTGTATCCAATTGTTATAATTGCTTTTGGCTATTTTATACGTGTAATGATAAATTTGAGTTATAGGTATTTAGGAAAAACAAAAGTTGAAAAATTTTTACTCTCTCTTATTATCATAATTTCAGTTCTAGTGATTATATTAGTAGATTATGATTGTCTTAGATTCTTATATAAAGGATTTAGCAAGGGAAACTGAGGTTAATATTCTTAGCTGAAGTGAAAAGTTTATTTCCACTCTGAAAAGCCCCCGAGGGGGTGCGGACAAAAACCTAGACACCATAATACCCTTGTGAGAACAGATGAGGTACACCAAGGAGCAGATTATCGTCGCACTGACATTATATAGTGCAACGGGCTCGGCAAATACGGTCGCACAAACACTAGGATATCCTTCAAATCCAATGCTTTATCACTGGGTTGAAAAGTATCCGGAATATTTATCTAAGCCGCATGTTCGACACCATAATTTACAGGGAGCAGCTTAGGGTTGTAAATCCTTGAGGAAAATCTGTCAACTATTATTGACAACATCAATACGATATAGAGAGCCAGGATGCCTGTAGTACCCTTTTTGTGTGCGCAGCTTACCGTAAAGCTCGCAAGCGGAAATAGATTACGGCAGTGATAGTCACGAATCCATTTCAACGCTTTCTCTGTGTGGGCACTGGGATAAGGTGTTTTCAGGGCGATATTTTTATAGTTTGTTTATATTTGTTTTTGGAAGCTTATCGACTTAAACACAATTTGAACACGAAATCCAACTAACATAAATACTGTCAAATGAAACCGACATTCATTTCGACATTAATCTTTTTCATAACTCCCTTTTCGTAAGTCCCCGTTCCCCGGGGACTTATTCTTTGTTCGGCTTTATTACAAGCTTTATAGCACGCAGCGCCCGCTGGCGTTGTTACCGCCGTCAACGGCAAATAGATATTGATTGCCGCATAAGCCTTATTCTCAAAGTGTGTGGTTTCTGATAATTTACCTCATTTCTTTTTTCCCAAACTGGGTAACCGCCAAAACGAAACACAGAACAAACATTACAACCGCACATGGCAGGAAGGGAAGCATCTCAAAAGCAGCAGCGCCGGATGTTTCTGCCGTAAAGTCATAGAGCAAGCAAGATACAAGATAACCACTGTAACAATACGGGTAAACAATCCACAGCGGCGTGTTCGCAACCAATACGCCAGGAATAATAAGTAACAAATTCAATCCCACAGAAAGAATCGGCTTTTCAAACAGTACAGTAATTGCCCACATAGCTGCAATGCTCGGCAGCATTGTCAGAAACAAGCCCAGGCACCGTTGCAGCAGATAGAGGATTGGTAAGGCCTCTGTCACTCCCATTGTCCGTGTTGCAAGCATCCCGGCAATTAGGAAAACGACAAGAAAGACCACTACTTCCATGAACAGATAAAATACCAGCACGCAGAACTTGGCAATGGAAAGCGCATATCGGCTGATTGGCAAAGCCAGCATTTTCAGAATACCATTATTTCCAGTTTCCCGACCTGCAATCATCACACAGACAACGATCATACTGAGTGGTAACAGATAATACGCATAAAGCAGTGTACTTTGAATGAACATGGCAGACCATGCATTTGTAGATTCCGGGGTAAAATGGTGGCTTAGGCTTGCAACACCGGTTGTAACCACTAGCAGAGGTGCAATAAAGATCAGGGGTACGATCTTTGATCGTTTTACTTTTATAAACTCGATTTTGAGTAAATCACAAAAGCTCATTTTCTCAGTCCTCCTACTCGTAGCGTCTATACTTCGCCAACCACAAACCCATGGCAAGGAAAAGTAGTGTTTCCGCCAAAGCGACAAGTGTAACCGTCGGATCAGGCTGGGCGCTCATGGCTACCGCCGGTTTGAGAATGACCACAAAAGGATGTAGCAACAGAAGAGTCAGATCGGAATTTGCAAGAGCCATACCGCTTAAAAACCCGGCGATACCAATGCCAAGCGGCACCCACATATTTTCGAAACGCGAGGAAACCAACAGCATAAATGACAACACCGGCATGGATGTGATAAAAGAATATCCGGCAAAGCAAAGCAAGGCACTCATTTTAAATGTTCCGTCCGGCAGATCCACCATGCCGATTCGTGCAAGCGTCAAGTTTTGCAGCACGATTGCAAGCAAAAACATAATCGTCAGAAGTAAAAATTTGCATAGATACATTGTCGGGACACTTACAGGAAGCATATACATCTTCCTGACAGCATTTCCCTTAAACTCCATGTTGTAGATTATGCAGGCAGCAACAACGATACCGAACAGATTCAAAACCAGAATCATGCCGTAAAGCTGGGTCAGCAGGACATCCATCGGAGCCAGCGGAAGATTTAGAAGTGCCTCTTTCCGCACAAGGAAATTAACAAACGCGTAGAGGGCTCCCAAAACACCAACAGCCAGCAGGACAGGAATCACGCCGGTACGCTTTTCTTTCCGAAGTTCGATTGCCAGAATTTTCATAATCTAGCCCTCCGTTTTCTCTCTGTATTGTCCTTTTCAACGATAGAAAGGAAAACATCTTCCAAATTGTCCGCAGTGAAACCGGATTGCAGGGCATATTGACGCAGATCATTCATACTTCCCTCAAACAAAAGTCGTCCGTGGTTTAGAATACCAATATCATCCGCAATTAATTCGATTTCAGACAACATATGGGACGAGATCAGCACCGTACAGTTATAAAGACTGGGCAAGGATTTTACCAGATTGCGGATTTCGTGAATACCGGACGGATCAAGACCGTTGGTGGGTTCATCCAGAATCAGGATTGGCGGGCGCCCCAGAAGTGCTCCGGCAAGACCCAAACGCTGTTTCATACCAAGTGAATATTTTTTGGCCAGCCGGTCACCGAATTCGGTCAACCCTACCAGGTCCAGGGCATCCTCCACATCGGTTTTCGACAAGTCTAAAATGCGGCGAATAATATCGAGATTTTCCCGACCGGTCAGATTTGCATAGAAGGACGGCGCTTCAATGAAAGAACCGATTTCTTTGAGAATGCTAATCCGATCAGCCGGAAACTGCTTATTATCAATGGTAAAGTTGCCCTTTGTCGGTGCCGTCAGGCCCAGCAGCATTTTCATAGTTGTGGATTTTCCCGCGCCATTGGGACCAAGGAAACCATAAATACTGCCCTTGCGAATATGGAGTGAAACATTGTTGACCGAAGTAAAATTCTTATACTTCTTTGTCAACTGTTCCGTTGTCATGATATAGTCCATAGAAATATCTCCTTTCGATGCTTTTATGGTTTTATGGTATAACTGCAACCTGACATCTACATTCTCCCGTCCTTACTTTTACCTTACTTTTTAAGGGATGAGACCGCAGAATATACGCCGATGATATAATGAAAATCAGGGAATCAGATTGGAGAAAACGCTATGGACAATTCCTTTTTGCACACTAAGAGGCTCCTGTTGGTAGATGATGAACAGGAGTTATTGAAGATGCTAACAGATATATTGAAAGATGCAGGATTTGAAACTATTTTTACGGCTGCGTCTGTCAAAGAGGCTATTTTAATCGCAAAAAAAGAAAATCCTGATTTCATTGTTCTGGATGTCATGCTGCCGGATGGAGACGGCTTTTCTTTGATGCAGCAGCTTCGTACGATTAGTAATGTACCGATCATTTTCCTGACAGCAAAAGACGAGGCAACAGATAAATTATCGGGCTTGGGTCTTGGTGCAGATGATTATATTTCAAAGCCTTTTTTGCCGCAGGAATTATTGCTGCGTATCTATGCGGTACTGCGTCGCGCCTATAAAGAGGATGCGCCGCTGCTTGTTTTAGATGGATGTACGATTGATTTTAGCCGGGCCGAAGTTCATAAGGGCAGCGAAATTATTTCCTTAACTGCCAAAGAACACACCTTACTCGAAACACTTGCCCACAATGAAGGAAAGATTGTTACCGTGGATGCGCTTTGTGAAGCGCTATGGGGAGATAATCCCTTTGGCTATGAAAACAGCCTTAATGCTCATATCCGGCGCGTCCGGGAAAAGATCGAAACCGACCCGTCAAAGCCTGTGTCCCTGATAACGATTAAAGGGTTGGGTTACAAATTGACAGCAAGAAAGTGATGTTATGAGATCATTTGCAAATTATATATCGAAACACCTCATATCTTTTGCCGCCTTTATCTTGATATTGCTGTTGCTTAACGCAGTAATATTCACTTTGACATTTCAAAAGATGGTGACCGAGGATTATGGAGATTCATCGCCGCAATCCATGTTGAAAATGACTGCTGCTGCCGCCACGCCGGAACAAGTGTCGGAAAATGCGCTGCAAAAGCTCCGGCAGAATCATATTTGGGCGCTTTATCTAAACGCAGATGGAAAATGTTATTGGTCGATTGATCTGCCCGATGAAGTACCGAAAAGCTATACCATCCAAGATGTTGCACTGTTTTCAAAAGGATATATTGAGGATTACCCGGTTTTTGTCTGGAACACCGATGACGGGCTGCTGATATTGGGGTATCCAAAAGACAGTTATACAAAACTTACCAGCAATTATTATTCTATTGCTATACTCAGGCGATTCCCTGTCTTTGCCTTGGGAATGTTTGCATTGGATGTTCTATGTCTCTTTTTGGCCTATTATTTTTCTAAACGTAAAATCATTCGCAGCACCGAACCGATTGTGTCTGCTATAGAAACTCTAGCGGACGGAAAAACAGTTTCCCTTCACATCAGCGGCGAACTATCGGAAATTGCCAGTAGCGTGACCAAGGCTTCTTCTATTTTGAACAGACAAAATGAGGCACGCGCAAACTGGATCAGCGGTATTTCTCACGACATCCGCACACCTCTCTCCATGATTATGGGGTATGCGGGCCGCATTGCAGAAAATGAAACTGCCAGCAGGACCATTCGGGAACAGGCAGAAATCGTACGGAAACAAAGCGTAAAGATCAAAGAGCTGGTAAGGGATTTGAATTTAGTATCGCAGTTGGAATATGAAATGCAACCGCTTCATAAAGAAGAAATTCGCTTATCCAAATTACTGCGCTCCTATGTAGCTGACTTGTTGAATACAGGAGTTGCCGACAGCTATCATATTAGAATTGAGATTACTCCTGATTCCGAAAATACGGTATTAAAATGTGATACCAGATTGATTTTACGAGCTGTGAACAACCTTGTTCAGAACAGCATGAAATACAATCCGCAGGGCTGTGAAATCTGCCTTTCTCTTGCAATATCCAACAATAAACTTATCCTGGCGGTTACAGATAACGGAATAGGAATGTCTGCGGAAAAACTGCAGGAGATGGAAGAAAAGCCTCATTATATGAAAAGCACAGATGAACGACTTGATTTGAGGCATGGACTTGGGCTGCTGATTGTCCAACAGATCGCCGAAGCCCATCAAGGAGATTTTGCGATTGTATCTGTTTTCCCACACGGGTGCAGAGCAACATTGACTTTCCCCTCCTCATGAAAAACAAGCCCAAAGAAGTATCTGTTTTCCTGCAAATATCCTTGTATTTCAAACGATTTGAGGGTCAGTTCCCAAAGTTTACAGGTAAATTTACAGGACTCTGTGTTACTCTTATTCATATCAAAGCAATATCTGTGAGAGATCATTTCATCGTTTATGAAAACTGAAGTTTTTATGGAGGAAATTTTATATCATATAGGAAATCATATCGGAACAATGAGGCAGATTAGAAATGAGGTGAAGAGTGGCGAAACTTTACGCAAGCAGAAGTCCAGAGGTCTCTGAGAGGGAGAGACGCAACGGAGAACGTTCCAGGCGAATTGCAAGCCAGGGAATGGTGCTCCTGGAGAATAACGGTACCCTTCCTCTGCGGGAGGCATCTGGGAATATCGCTCTCTATGGCAATGGAGCGCGGCGCACGATTAAGGGAGGAACCGGATCCGGCGATGTCAACAGCCGTGAGATCGTCAACGTTGAGATGGGACTGGAGGATGCCGGTTATCAGGTTGTCACGAAGGAGTGGATTGATCGCGACTGTCAGAATGTGGCAGGTGCGCTGCGCCAGTATCAGGAGAAAATCATTGCCAATCTGCGCGGGAATGGTCAGAGCGCAATTATGGATATTTTCACGAATCCTTTTATTGAGCCGGCAATTGTGTCTGTTGAGGATGACGATATCAAGACGGATTTGACAGATACGGCCATATTTGTCCTCTCAAGGAATTCAGGAGAGGGAGCGGATCGCCGGCTTGATCCGGGACAATATTATCTCTTCGAAGAGGAGGTTGAGGCCCTGAAGAAGCTGGCCGTCGCATATGAGAATCTGATATTGGTTCTTAATGTAGGCGGTGTCATTGATATGAAGGAAATCAAGTCTATTCCGGGGATAGATGCGGTTCTCCTTATGTCCCAGGCCGGCAACTATGGGGGGTATGCTCTGGCCGATGTCCTGACCGGCAAGGAAACACCCTCTGGTCATCTGACCACAAGCTGGCCGGTCAATTATGAAGATACGCCGATTGCGGACAGCTTCAGCTATCGGAATGGAGATCTGGATGATGAGTACTACACCGAGGGAATTTACGTGGGTTATCGGTACTATGACAGTTTTAATGTGACCCCGCAATATCCCTTTGGCTATGGTAAGTCCTATACAAAGTTCCGGCTGGAGGCAAATGACATCGAGCTTGATGGAGATAGCATTCGCCTGCAGGTAAGAATAATCAATGCGGGAGATCGCTATGCGGGCAGGGGCCTGGCGCAGGTCTATGTTTCCGCGCCTGCCGGAAGGCTGGAGAAGCCCTACCAGGAGTTGAAGGGCTATGCCAAATCCGCTCTTTTAGAGCCAGGCGCTTATCAGGATCTGTCTATCGAGATCCCAACCAGATCGCTGGCCTCTTATGATGAGGAGAAGGCCGCCTGGATCCTGGAGCCCGGGGATTATCTGATCCGCCTTGGTCAGCACTCCAGAGACAGCCGGGTTGTCGCAAGAATTCACCTGGGTCGGGAAGTAGTTACGGAACAGCTGTCCAATCGCCTGCCTCTGGATTGCCGAATGCAGGAGCTGTCCAGAACAGGTGTCAGGCCCTATTCCTATCCTGATGAGGAGGCTGAGATTGCCAATGCCCTGGTTCTGGAGCTTATGGCAGAGGAGATAGCCAGCCGCAGGGTGACTTATTCCAAACCACCGAAGGAGATTCCCCTGCGCGCAGCCCGGACAGAGCGGTTGACTTTAAAACAGGTGAGAGAGGGGCAGATTTGTCTGGAGGATTTCCTCGGGCAGCTGCGTCCGGAGGAATTGGCCGCCCTTTGCGTCGGAAGTCAGCGAGGACAGTTTGGCGCCTCAGGTCCTCAGATCGGCGCATCATCGACTGCGGTTGCCGGCGCGGCCGGGGATACGACATCTCTTCTGATTGATGATTGCGGAGTCCGCAATCTGGTGACTGCGGATGGGCCGGCAGGACTTCGCCTGTCCAGCAGCTTCAAGGCAGATACGAAGGGGAATGTCCTGACCTCCGGTATGGCAATCCCAGGCTTTGAGTTTCTGGAGACTCTGGCTCCCAAGCCAGAGATACCCGCTGACGCGATAGACTACTATCAATACACGACGGCGATTCCCATCGCGACGCTCCTGGCACAGACCTGGGATCTGCATCTGATTGAAGAGGCAGGCGATATTGTGGGTGAGGAGATGGAGGAGCTGGGCGTCGACCTCTGGCTTGCTCCCGGCATGAATATTCATCGCTCTCCCCTCTGCGGTCGAAATTTCGAATATTATTCAGAGGACCCGCTGATCACCGGGAAATGCGCTGCGGCCGATACCCTGGGCGTGCAGAGACATAAGAGCGCAGGTACGACGATCAAGCATTTTGCCTTTAACAATCAGGAGGATAATCGAAATCATGTCAACTCTCATGTCAGTGAGAGGGCTGCTCGCGAGATCTACCTCAGGGGCTTTCAAATTGCGGTCGAGACTGCACACCCCTGTTCGATTATGACCTCCTATAACCTGATCAATGGGGAGCATACGGCGAACAGCTACGATCTTCTGACGGCCATTGCTCGAGATGAGTGGGGATTTGACGGAATCATCATGACGGACTGGGGGACGACAGGCAGTATGGGGCAGTTGGATCCCAGCGGTAATTCCAGCGAGAGAAAGTATGGCGATTCCTATGCGTCAGGCTGTGTCAAGGCTGGAAATGACCTGACCATGCCTGGCAGTCAGGAGGATGTCGACGATATTTTGAATGCCCTTGGAAAGAAGGAGGGGGAAGTTCCCTATCCTTTGACGCTGGCGGAACTGCAGAGAGCCGCGGGCAATATGCTGAAGCTGATTCTGCGTATGGACCGGCCGATGTAATCTGGGCAGACTTCCCGTCTATAGCCCCCTTCTCCTTCTCGCGGCAGTGCTTACAGGCGGTCTGGTTGCGAAGAAGAGAAGACAGGCAAGATAAGAGAGTATGTAAATATGTAAAGTCGCAAAAAGAGAATTTAGTTGTGATCAGAAAGAGCGTTTGAGTCGTTTGACTTAAGCGCTCTATTTTTTGGCCAGGGAGTATTCGCTTTAAGGTTCATTTAAGGGCGGGCGTCTAGTCTATGTACAAGTCAATTCGGATCGCGCGATGACGGATGAAGAAATATGAGGAGCGACCAGCTCATATCATACTGACTCCGGAGCGCGGGAAGAGGGCGAGACTTGGAAAGGAGGACGCTATGGATGACTATTTCATCTTGATCCCGGCCTATGAGCCGGACGATAGGCTCTTGGAACTTGTGGAGGAGCTGCGGGGCAGAAGCGGCTCTTTGGAGGCAAATCTGCATGTGCTTGTTGTGGATGACGGAAGCAGGAGGCCGGAAGCCCAGGCAGTCTTTCGCCGTCTTGAGGAACTGGCCGGCCAGGCTGGACCGGACTCCGATTCTATGCCTGAGACGGGTGAGAACAGGACAAAGACGGGATTTCGCCTGATGCTCCTTCGGCATCCGCAGAATCGAGGAAAGGGAGCTGCTCTTCGCACAGGTCTTGCCTATTTGAGACGGCTGGTTGAGAAGCCCGGCGTTGTGGTCTTAATGGACGCGGATGGACAGCACAGACCGGACGATGCTCTGCATCTGGCTCACCGCTGCCTGTATGGGGCCAACGGACTCTATCTGGGGAGCCGACATTTTTCCGGGGAAATCCCACTGCGCAGTAAGCTGGGAAACCGGTTGACCTGTCAGGTCTTTGCTCTGGTGACGGGGCAGAAGGTCTCGGACACGCAGACAGGACTGCGGGCCTTCTGTACGGCCTACATTCCGAAAATGTGCAAGATCGGCGGAGAGCGGTATGAGTACGAGATGCGCATGCTCTTAGAATTTGCCGGAGATCGGATCCCCATTTATGAGATCCCGATCGAGACAATCTATGAGAACAATAATGCCGGCAGTCACTTCCACGCGGTGAGGGACTCCATTCGCATCTACAGGGTGATTTTCGAGCAGATCATCTCCTTTGCCGGAGTTTCTCTCGCGTCCTTTGGACTGGACTATCTGCTCTATGCCCTGATGACATTGATGATTCCTGTCGTCGGGGCTAACGTCCTGGCCCGTCTGATCAGCGCGGCCTTCAATTACAGTCTGAACCGGAAGCTCGTTTTCCATCATCGGGGCAGGCTGGGAAGAAGTCTCAGCCGCTATGCGTTGACGGCTGTCCTGGTGCTTTGCGCTGACACATGTCTGGTCTATGGGCTGACCGCGCTTGGGCTGGGGGCACTGACCGCCAAGCTGATCGCGGAACCGACCATCTTTATCCTCAGCTATCTGGTCCAGAAGAACTTTGTATTTGTGAGAAAGGAGGTGCCCTATGTGGCCTGAGAAGAAAAAAATGGAGGATGAATTTCAGGAGGGCAGAGAAGGTAAGAATCCCGGATCAGGGACTCAGAAGAAATCAGACGGCGGAAAGGGCCGGGGACTGGCAGGAAGAAGATTTCGTATCGCTTCGACGGCCCTTTTGATCGCCTTCAGCAGCTACTTCCTCCTGGATACCTTTGTCCTGGCCCGTTCCTATGCCGCGTCCAGTCAGAGCTCTCTCAGCAGCTCGGAATTCGCCAGTCTGAAATCGTCAGGCAGCTCCGGGAGCTCTTCATCCTCCTCAGGGAGTTCAAAGAGCAGCTCCAGTCAGACGACCGGGACCTTGACGGAGGGGAGCAGCGGAAGCGGAGTGTATGCTGACGCGACGGTTGTAGGGACTTATTCGGACGACAATGTGACCATTACGGTATACCGCTTCTATGAGAACAGCACCTATATCTATGTGGCGGATGTTCAGGTCAGCTCAGCGGAATACATCAAGAGCGCCTTCGCCCAGGGGACCTACGGAAAGAACGTGACAGCCAAGACATCCAGCATCGCTGACAGCGTCGGAGCGATCCTCGCGATTAATGGCGACTACTACGGGGCCCAGGAATCCGGCTATGTGGTCCGCAACGGCACTGTCTACCGGTCGACAGCTGACAGTGACGACCAGGTTCTGGCCATTGGGACGGATGGATCCATGAAGGTGGTTAATGCCTCCGACGCGACAGCGCAGGAGCTGGTCGATCAGGGGGCCTGGCAGGTCTATAGCTTTGGACCGGGTCTGATTCAGGACGGCAAAGTCACTGTGACGGCCAATTCCGAGGTGGGCAAGGCCATGGCCTCCAACCCGAGAACCGCGATCGGCCAGGTCGGACAGGGTCACTATGTCTTTGTGGTCTCCGACGGGCGCAGCAGCGAGAGCCAGGGACTATCCCTCTATCAACTGGCCCAGTTCATGAAATCGCTGGGAGCCACAACAGCTTATAATCTGGACGGCGGAGGATCCTCCACCATGGTCTTCCAGGGTAAGGTAATCAACAATCCCACAACAACGGGACACGGAACGAGTGAGAGGAGTGTGAGCGACATTGTCTACATCGGAAGCTAAGAAAAGAAGCAGAAACTATGGACTTATGACCGGATTTATCCTGGCCTTCGGACTGATTTACGAGTGTTTCAGCTATGGAGTGTATGCCCCGACCATGTATTTGGCCTTCCTGATTCCCCTTTTGGGAGGTCTGCTTCCAAGCCTGATTCTCTGGTCCGGGATCAAGGGTCATCGCAGAGGCCGAATCGGAGCTGATCCCGGAGAAGACGCGGATGCGGGGACAATGGCCGGCTTGAGGCAAAAAGGAGACCATGGCGTCGGAAGGGCGATTTCTTCCCTGACCAGAAGTATCTGGGACGCCGCGGTACTGACTCTGACCCTGGGAAGCCTTATGAGCGGAGTCCTTGCTATTTACGGGACAAGCAACCGCCTTATTCTGGCATACTGGCTGGCCGCAGGCGGATTGACAGCACTGGCTCTTTTCTCTCTCGCCCGGGATCTGAGGGCAAAGAAAACCCCGGATGTCTCCCTGTCTCTGTCGAGAGCCTACTCCCCGAATCCGGGCCGGGCAGACAAAAGGGATCCCGCGAACCTGGAATACGTCTGGGAACAGGCGGATTGACTTTGCCCAATCGATTGATTAGAATGGGTTCTATTCACAAAACATTCATAAATGCAATTGATTGGAAGTTCTATGAGAGAAATAAAGCAGGAGCCAAAGAAGGAGAAGAGGAAGAAGTCGGGAATTGTCTATAACATCCTGATCGCTGTCTGTTTCCTGGTAATCGTATATTCAGGGGGGAGGATCCTCCTGACGCTGAAGGATTATCATGACTCGGAGCAGGTGTACCAGAACGCCAGGGGCGCGGTCACTGTGGCGGATTCATCGAAAGGGCAGGCCAAGGAGTGGTATCAGCAGGTGATGGTCGACTTCCCCGAGCTGCTCAAGCAGAATGACACGGTCAAGGCCTGGATCTATATGGAGAATAATGACCACGTCAATTATCCGGTGCTTTACAAGGAGAATGATGATAATTACTGGCTGCGAAAGTCCATGGACGGCAAGTACGCGATTGCCGGCTCCATCTTCCTGGAGGGGAAGAATCGGCCGAACTTCGAGGACTACCACTCCCTGGTCTACGGGCACCAGATGAATAACAAGACCATGTTCGGGAGTCTGAGCGACTACAAGGATGATCCGAATTATTACCAGGATCATCAGTATTTTCAGATTATCCGGGGAGATGTGGTCTACCGCTATCAGGTCTTTGCGTGGTCCGACCAGAACGAGGACAGCGATGTCTATGCTGTCTTTAAGGACAAGGGAGAGGATTACGCCAACCATCTGAAGCTTCTAGAGAAGGACGCCATGACTAAGACGGACGTGCAGGTCAGTGCGGATGATAAGGTGGTGACCCTGTCTACCTGCTCTAAGACGTCTGACCGCTTCATTGTCAGCGGCAAGCGGGTGGCCGCCTATGTATACGCGTCCGGACAATTGTTAGATGAAGCGCAGGCCAATGCCTACGAGAGCCAAAATCCCTGATGGCTGGCCAGACACCTCTGTGTCGTGGCTTTAAAATTGAATAGGAAGCCAGGGGCTGTGAGAATTGCGCGAACGCGTTTTTCACGGTCCCTTTTTCTTGTGTCCCGGAGGAAATGATGTCTATAATAGACAGTAAATCAGCGGAGGACAGCCTGCCGGGAAAGCATATCAGACAAGGCCAGGGGCTGTACAGACCGGGCGGGGGTTTGGAGGCAGCAGGCCAGAAGCCTGGCGCGGAAGATGGAAGGTTGGAGGCAGCAGGCGGGGGTTTGACATCAGCCTGGAATCCTGGAATATCGTGAGGCTTATTATGAAGGCGAGATTCATACAGTTTTGGAAGAAGCACAGGAAATTGCTTGTTTTTCTGATCATCGTTTTAGCTCTGGTCATCGCTGCCATCGTCCGCGCGCAGTTCGGTAAGAAGGCAGCAGATAAGGAGCCGAAGACAGAGACGATTTCCAGGCGGACGATCGTCAAGTCGGTCACGGGAAGCGGCAAGGTGACCTCTGTGCAGAGTCAGGATCTGACCAGTGATCTTCTGGCCAGCCCGATCAAGACCGTAAATGTCAAGGTGGGGGACCGGGTCAGGGCCGGTCAGCTGATCGCGCAGATGGATACCAGCCGCCTGGAGGCCAGCCGCGACAGTCTGAAGGAGCAGATCCGGTCTGCCCGTCAGGCACAGAAGGAGACGGAGACACAGCTGGCTCAGCAGGCAGCCCAGGCGGCCCAGGCGAAGCAGAGCCAGCTGCAGGGAATCGAGGAGAAGCTGGAGGAGGTCAGGAGCAGAGAAGACCAGGCAGAGAAGAGTCTGAGCCAGGCCCAGGACAAGCTGAAGCGGGATTTGGAGACAGGAAGCGGAGCGGACGCGGCCACGCTGGCGGCAGACCGGGTCCGGGTTGAGCAGAGCCAGGCTGCCCTGACGGCTCTTCAGGCACAGGAAACAGCGCTGCAGGCTCAGTTGGAGGCTCTTGAAAATGCACCGTCTGCCGACTTGTCCTCTCTGGGGAATGCCGGATCCTCTGTCACAGAGTCAAGTATATCAAGCTTGCAGAATCAGCTGGATCAACTGCAGCAGCAGATTGACAAGGGCGCGATACGAGCCTCTATGGACGGACTGGTGACGCAGGTGAAGGCGGAAGCGGGCAAGACCTACAGCGGCGGCACCATTGCCAGGATCGAAGACGACTCCTCCTTCCAGATTTTAGCAACGGTCGCGGAGGCGGATATCCCCGATGTTCAGGCGGGGATGGCGGTCAAGGTCAAGACGGGCGCGACTGGGGAGGCGGAACTGGACGGCAATGTGACGGCGGTCGCCCCGGCGGCCGGATCTTCCTCCTCCGGGACAGGACTTGGTGGGCTAGGCTCGATCGGAGGACTGGATCTGGGAAGTCTCAGTGGCCTGGGAGATCTTGCGGGAGCTTCTTCCGGATCTTCCTCCTCCGGTTTTACAGTGACAATTGCCCTTCCTGCCGGAAATGATCGCCTGCGCCTGGGGATGAATGCGGATGTCAGCATTATCACCTCTTCGGCGCCTGACGCCCTCAGCGTCCCCTTTGAATCCGTGCAGAAGGCGGAAGACGGTAGCTCCTTCATTGAGATTGTCGAGCACAAGAAGACAGGAGAGAGCGGGGATAAAAAGCAGGAGGAGATCAGCGTCAGACGGATCGCGGTCACGACAGGTCTGGAGGGCACCTACTATACCCAGATTGTCTCTGATCAGGTTCAGGAGGGGATGCAGGTCGTGGTTCCGGAGACAAAGAGTGACAATTCCGTCAATCAGCTGCTCAACTCCATGGGGGCAGGCGGAGGAGTAAACTGATGGGAGAGGTCATCCGCTTAGAGCACATTGTAAAGAGATTCTACCTGGGCCAGCCCAATGAGCTGGAGATTCTGCACGATATCAATTTCTCTGTACAGGAGGGAGAATTTGTCTCCATTGTCGGGCCCTCCGGATCCGGCAAGTCTACACTCATGAATCTGATTGGGGTCTTAGACCGGCCCACAGAGGGGCGGTATTTTCTGGACGGGATCGATCTGAGCCGGGTTACGGACAACGAGCTGTCCGATATCCGCAACAAGAAGATCGGCTTCGTCTTTCAGACCTACAATCTGATCGCCAAGACAAATGCCCAGAAGAATGTGGAGCTTCCCATGCTCTATGCCGGACTGGGACGGAGCGAGCGCAGAGCCCGGGCCAGGGAGCTTCTGGAGATGGTGGAGATGACAGACCGGGCCAGGCATTTGCCCGAGGAGCTGTCCGGCGGACAAAAACAGAGGGTGGCGATTGCCCGGGCCATGGCCAACGATCCAGCCATTATTCTGGCGGATGAACCCACCGGAGCTCTTGATACCAAGACCGGACGTCTGGTCATGGATCTGTTTCACAGGCTGCACAGGGAGCAGGGCAAGACCATTATCCTGATCACCCACTCCCCGGAGCTGGCGGCGGAAACCGATCGGATCATCGCGATTCGCGACGGTCAGATCATGGATCAGGGAGGGAGAGACTGATGCTCCTGGGAGAGAATATCCAGCTGGCATTTGCCAGTCTTAAGGCCAACAAGATACGAGCCTTCCTTACCATGCTCGGAATTATCATCGGAATCTCGGCTGTCATCGCCATTTTCACCGTGGGAAATTCCCTGACGCTCTCCATATCCGACAATATGCAGAGCGCGGGCGCCAACGACATCTATGTCAATGTCATGCCGCGCTCAGAGGAGAAGGGGGAGAGAGATCCCAGGCAGGCGGTGGATGGGATCCGCTTTGCCGGCCGGCAGACAAGAGAGAGCATGCAGGAGAGCGATTACATCAGCGACGCCATGGTCAAGGGACTGGTCGACTACCTGGGGGACAGGGTCCGGGCCGTCGTGGTCTGGGGACAGAGCGGGAATGTAAAGCTGAGTCAGAAGACGGGCAGACAGAGCGCGGACGTCAATCTTTTGGGGGTAAATGCCGGGTTTTTCTTAAATCATCCGAACAGTATCCAGGCCGGGCGAATGTTCTCGGCCGAGGATTTTACCAATCAACGCCGCGTAGCCCTGATCGCAAAGGAGACGGCGGAAAAGATGTTTGGCGACAGGATACAGGACGCTTTGAACCAGGAGATTGAGATGTCCCTGGACGGTAAGACTTACGGCGTTACGATCGTGGGAGTCTATCAGAGCGAGAGCAGAAACGCGGCGACACAGACGGCCTTCGCGGGTTCCTCTTTCTATATACCGATCGGAACCTACAATCAGATGGTGGGCAAGACGGGCGGTCGCTACCGCATGATTCAGGTTATCGCGGCGACGGGGCATGCCGGTCAGCAGATGGATCAGAAGCAGAACCAGGAGGAGCTGACTGCGGCAATTGATACGTATTTTAAGCCCTACTATCGGAACAATCCGAATTACCAGGCCAAAGCGGTCACCTTCGGCGGTCTGGTCAACATGCTGATGACTATGCTTGGGACGATTACGACAGCCATTTCCATTATTGCGGGAATTGCCCTTCTGGTGGGAGGCATTGGAGTCATGAATATCATGCTGGTCTCCGTCGCGGAGCGAACCAGGGAAATCGGGACCCGCAAGGCCCTGGGAGCCAGGAATTCCTCTATCCGGGCTCAGTTTATCGTAGAAGCCACGATCATCTGTCTGATCGGAGGCCTGATCGGGGTCATTCTGGGAATCACCCTGGGCGTAGCGGCCTCTCAGCTTCTGGGCTATCCGGCCAGGCCGTCCCTGGGAGGGATTTTGATCGCCCTGGGATTTTCCATGGGAATCGGAATCTTCTTCGGGTATTTTCCCGCCAGCAAGGCAGCCAGGATGAATCCGATCGATGCCCTCAGATACGAGTGAGAATTCCCCGGCGGGAACAGGCAGGCAAGGTGATGGCCGGACTTGCTGGCCACAGGATCGATGAGAGCATCCCTGCGGTAGAGACAGGAAAGATACTGACCGCCCTTGTTGCCCATCGGGTCAATGAGAGAATCTCCGACAGGGTAAGCAGATAGAGGCAGTTTCTGTCAGATCACAGAGAAGGCAAAGACGGTTCGGCTGTGCACAGGCTGTCCCGCGTAGATCAGAGGAGAGGTGAAGCTCTCGACATTGATGGCATTGGGGAAGTACTGGGTCTCAAGGCAGACCCCGCCCTGCCTGGGATAGTGACAGCCGCCCTTGCCGATTTCACTTTCATCGATGTAGTTGCCGGTGTAGAACTGGATTCCGGGCAGGTCGCTTGAGACGGTCATCCGGCGGCCGGAGACGGGATCCAAGAGAGTGGCCACGGGGCGAACCTGGCCATTGCAGTCTCGCAGAATCCAGTTGTGGTCATATCCGCCCGCATATTTCAGCTGATCATAATCAGCTTTCAAATCCCGGCCGATGGGCTTTGGCACGCGAAAGTCCATGGGACTGTCCTCGACGGAACGGATCTGTCCGTCGGGGATGGAAGCGGCGTCAGCATAGGTGAAAGAGTCGGATGAAATCTGCAGCAGCTGATCGAAGACCTGACCGGAATTGTGGCCGGCCAGATTGAAGTAGCTGTGGTTGGTCGGATTAAAGAGAGAAGTGCGATCGCAAATGCCCTCGTAGTCGATGATCAAGCGGTTGTCCTCGCTCAGCTGATAGGAAACGGTCAGGGTCAGATTGCCGGGGAAACCAAGGTCCATATGAGGGCTTGTGATGGCAAATGAGATGGAATTCTCACCGGCCTCTGCCAGCTGCCAGACGCGGTGGTGAAAAGAGTCGGAGCCGGAGTGCAGATTATTGACGCCGTCATTTGCCTCCAGCTGATAGCGCCTTCCCTCCAGCTCAAAGGCTGCTTGGCCGATCCGGTTGGCGTTTGGGCCGACAGTGGCGCCAAAACAGGCGAAATTGCGGAAGTAAGATTCCAGATCCCGGTAGCCCAGGACGATGTCCGCTGTCTCTCCCCTGCGGTCCGGAACATCCAGCTCCAGCAGGACAGCCCCCAGATTCATGAATTTGGCGCGCAGACCCTTCCCGTTGGAAATCGTCCAAATTCTCACTTCCTCTCCATGGGGACCTCTGCCCCAGATCTCTGACTCAGTCATTTTCCCCTCCTCGAACTTTGATTCATCGACCCCCACAGACTTTTTGCTACCGGCTCATTTTCGGTCGACCCTGCCTTTTTATATCGTCCGGCCGGCTGTCCTTTGGCAGTGCGTTTGATTCTATTTTAAAAAGAAGCTGGGCGGGCGGCAAGAGGAGAATCCATCGACGGAAAAGGATACAGTCGCCATATGAAAGGATCGACGCCGGGTCAGGGGAAATACGCAGGGTTTCGTCGATCAGGAAAACGCAGGCTTTTGCCGGTCAGGAAAAAGTTGCTTATATTGAGGGTAGAAGGTAAAATACGGGCTATGAGTGAGATTAAAAATAATGAACAACTGCATAGAGTCGGGAGTTCTGAGCACAGGAGCCCTGAGCACAGGAACCCCAAGCCCAACAAGCCCAAAAAGAAGAAGCGCAGAGTCTGGCGTGTGGTTCGTCTGATTCTTCTCATCCTCCTGATCATGATTGCGTTCGCCGCGATCTACCTGGTAGCGGGAGGCTACGCGAGTAAAATCATAGCCATGCACGACGAGGCGGTTCAGCTGGTGGCCAATTCCTCGGAGGAGACCTTCGAGGCCTCCCGATCCAGCTTTGTCTACGACAAGGACGGAAATGAACTGGCGGAGCTGGGGGGCAAGAAGAAGATTCAGTATGTGACCAGCGATAAGATGCCCAAGCAGGTCAAGGAGGCTTTTGTCGCCATTGAGGACAAGAGCTTCTACAGGCATCCCGGCGTCAGCCTCAAGGGAATTGCCCGCGCGGCTCTTGCCATGGTCAGAAACCACAAGGTCTCAGGGGGCGGATCCACGATTACCCAGCAGCTGGCGAGAACGGTCTTTCTGACCCAGGATAAGACCTGGGAGCGCAAGGTGGAGGAGATCTTTGTTGCCCTGGAAATGGAGAAGAAATACTCCAAGGACCAGATCCTCAATTTCTACATCAATAATGTCTATTTCATGAATGGTTTCTACGGCATCGGCACCGCGTCCCAGGGCTATTTCAGCAAGGATATCGGCGAGCTGAGCCTGGCGGAGATCACTTATCTGTGCGCCATTCCCAATCGCCCGAGCTATTATGATCCGATCAATCACCCTGAGAACACGGTCGTGAGGCAGACTCTGATTCTCAAGAACATGCTCAAGGACAAGAAGATCAGCCAGGAGGAGTATGATCAGGCCACCGGGCAGCAGATCGCCCTGAATCTGTCCCAGGATCAGAAGGAGTTCCATAATTATGAGACAACATTCGCCGAGTACTCCGCCGTGCGGGCTTTGATGACGGCGGACGGATTTGACTTCCAGTATCAGTTCAACAGCGATGATGAGCGCAAGGCCTATGAGGACAAGTACGGCAAGGAGTACGACAGCTACGCCTCCGAACTCTACACAGGCGGCTATAAGATCTACACCAGTCTGGACGCGAATTTACAGCAGGCCCTCCAGACCGCAGTGGACAAGAACATGAGCAAGCTGAGCGAGACGACGGATAAGGGCATATATGCGGCCCAGTCCGCGGGGACTGTCATTGATAACACGACCGGGAATGTGGTTGCTATTGTCGGCGGCCGAAGCCAGGATAACATCACGACCTACACGCTGAACCGCGCCTATCGCTCCTACCGTCAGCCCGGTTCTTCCATCAAGCCCATTTTGGTCTATACGCCGGCGCTTGAGACCGGAAAGTATACGCCCGACACCCGCGTGCAGGACGCCCCCATTACCAATGGACCTCAGAACTACGGCAATTCCTATATGGGCAATGTCACATTGACCCAGGCCGTGGCCTATTCGCTGAATACGGTTGCCTGGAAGGTCTTTAAGGATGTCAAGCCGGCCAAGGGCCTGCAGTATCTCTACAAGATGCATTTCGCGGAGATATCCAAGAACGATGAGAATCTGGCGGCGGGGATCGGCGGACTGACGAACGGGGTCACAACCGTAGAGATGGCCTCGGCATACGCGGCGCTTGAGAATGACGGCAAATACCGTGAGCCGACCTGCATCGATCATATTGACGACAAGAATGGCAACACCATTTACAGGAACAACCACGGGGAGACACAGATCTATAAGTCGGATGCCGCTCATCAGATGATCACTATGATGAAGGCGGTCCTGGATTACGGAACCGGCGCAGGTCTGAAGCTGAATAACCAGGTGGCCGCGGCCAAGTCAGGAACGACCAACGACTATAAGGACGGCTGGTTCTGCGGCTTCACACCCTATTACACCACGGCGATCTGGACCGGCTATGATACGCCCAGGTCCATGCAGAATCTGACCGGGGCCAATTACCCGGGACGGATCTGGAGGGACTTCATGACCGCGGCCCACAAGAAGCTGACTTACAAGAACTTCTCCTGGGAGACATCGAAGACGTCTTCTGACAGCAAGTCCAGCGGAAGCAGTTCAAGTCAGGAGACTGATGGGCAGAAGGAGGATAAGAAGAATTCCGCGGACAGCAACAGCAAGTCTCAGACGGATTCCACCGGGCAGGAGTCGCCCGCGTCGGAGGACAGCTCTTCGTCCAGCAGTTCAAAGGGGAAATCTTCAGAGTCAAACAGCACGAACCAGAGAGGCGGGGGCGAAACGGACAGTCCCGCCAGTCCGTCCAGCGGTCATTGACAAAATAGCCTCTGACAGCGGTTGTTGATGGAATACCTCCCCCTTGCTATTTGGGGGAGGATTTGTTATTATTCAAGGGCTGATTTCCCAAGGAGGAAATCATCGGCGTGTGGCTCAGCTTGGTAGAGCGCTACGTTCGGGACGTAGAGGTCGCAGGTTCAAATCCTGTCACGCCGACTGCTGTTAAGGAAGAGGAGTTTCGGAGGGGATCCGGAGCTCTTTTCTTATTCATGGAGATGGAATGCTCGCGGCGCGACCGCTTCATTGTCCGTGAGGATAATGCGCCTGCCTGACGTCTGTGGGCCTGTATGCGGCAGAGATTTTGGAGAGAGACCTGGAAGATGGTGTCAGGCGCAGGGAGCTTCAGGAAAAGCGGATATCATATTCGCCAGACAGAGAGTGGGAGGAGAGATGCGGATACTGCTCTTCGCGGCCCTGTGGCCGGAGGTCAGAGGACTGGTTCGAATGATGGGAATGCGCGCAAGGCAAAGCCAACTGCCATATCGCCAGTATCAGGATGAGAGGGGGGAAGTCCTTTTGACCCTGACCGGACCGGGGCCGGTGGCTGTGGCGGCAGCAGTCGGCGCTGTCCTGGCTGTGCACGGCCCAGCTTCGCTTGTCCTGGTCGGAAGCGCGGCGGGGAAGATGACCGGGCAATATGTCGGTCCCTATCGGGTCAACCGACTGATCGACGCGGACGGGAGAAGGAGCTTCTACCCGGACCTGATCTATCCTTATGCCTTCCCCCTGCCGGAGGCTGCTCTGTACAGCCGATCCAGGATCTGGACTCCGGAAGAAATCAGGACGGTTTGTGGCCAAAAAGAGGGCCTGAGCGGGGAAAGCCCTGCGGAACGAGGACCAAATAGAGGAGCTGGCGTCTCGCTCTTTGACATGGAGGGGGCGGCCTTTTTTCAGGCAGCCAACAGCTACCTGGGGCCTCAGCAAATTCATATTCTGAAGATGGTCTCTGACAGGGGACAGGCAGAGGGAGAGAGGATGACCGCGCAGCTCCTGGAGACTCGCATGCGAAGCGGGCTTTCGCAGATAGAGACCTATCTGAGGGCCCTGATGAAGGAGGCCCGGGAGGAAGAAGAGACAGCAGATCGGATGGCAGCTGTCCTGCCCGGTCAGGAGGAGCTTGTCAGAAGAGCCGGTGACCTCTGCTGCTCCGCCAGCATGAAAGAGCAATTGAAGCAGCTTTTGACCTATGCCGGTCTGGCGGGAAAGGACTGGAGAGGCCGCCTTAAGCAAATGGAGGTAAAGGAGAAGCTTCCCGCGGCGGACCGGCGACAGGGCAAGCTTCTCCTGAGGGAGCTTGCAGACTGGGTGATGCGGGATGAGTGAGCAGTTTCGCCATATTTACATCGAAAAAAGGGCTCTGGACTGGCCGAGAACCGGACAGATCCTGAGGCATTTTCCCGGGGCCGAACAGATCCTGATTGACCACTATAAGGATGTCTTCAATCGCAGGCGGCAGGATGTTGGTCTGCAGATCAATCACCGGAGTCTGATTCTGGCTGTCCGCCAGGGGGAGGCGGTATACCCGGGGGCGCCGGTCTGCCAGAGCTTCGGAAGGAGTCATTTTTATTACGCGTCTTCCGTCATGAACTGCCCCTTCAACTGTGAGTACTGTTATCTCAAGGGAATGTACCCCTCCGGGAATATCGTTATCTTCGTCAATCTGGAGGAGATTATGGAGGAGGTGGACCGGCTTTTGACAGAGCATCCGGTCTACCTCTGCGTCTCCTACGACACGGATCTGCTGGCGCTGGAGGCGGTGACAGGGTATGTCTCTGCCTGGGCCGATTTCGCGGCTGATCGGCCGGGCTTAAGCCTTGAGGTTCGGACCAAGGCGGCTCTGCTCTCGGGCTGGGATCACTACCGGGGGCGAAAGGATCTGATCTTCGCCTGGACCCTGTCCCCGGAGACCTATATCAGACAGATGGAGATGGGGGCTGCCAGCCTGACTGCCCGGCTCAAGAGCGTCCGGGCTGCTGTCGAGGCCGGCGCGACTGTCCGGCTGGCCCTGGACCCCATGATCTTTCAGCCCGGCTGGAAAAAGGCCTACGCAGACCTGGTGGACCGGATTTTTACAGACCTGTCTCCCGGACAGATCATGGACGTCAGCATAGGGAGCTTTCGCGTCTCCGCGGATTACTTAAAGCGATTGCGCCGCAATCAGCCCCTTGCCGCCAGTGTGCAGTTTCCCTTTGTGACAGAGGGAGGCTACTGTCACTATCCGGCCCCTCTCCTGGAAGAGATGGAGAGCTTCCTGCGGGAGAAATTGCTGGCCTACGTGGAGGACAAGCAGATCTTCTCCTGGGAGGAGGGCTTGACGCAGGCAAGGCCGATTGACGGCAGTCATACAGGGGAGTAAACTGCAAGGAAGTCAATTTGAAACAATGAAACACCCAGGGAGCATCCAAAATGAACATCAGACAATGGATCAAACCGACCTTCACCCAGGGAGGATTTGGTCTGGAAGAAGAAAATCAGCGGGTGACTCCGGAGGGATTCCTGGCACAGACGGATCATCCCTTTGGGGATGATCCGGTTCTGGACCGGGATTTTTGCGAGAGCCAGCTGGAGATCATTACCGGGGTACACCATAATCCCCGGGAGCTGGTCAAGGCGCTAGGGGACAAGCGGCGGGAGGTAGCCCGCTTTCTGGCGGGGCAAAACACACCGGAGCTGCTCTGGCCCTTCTCCAACCCTCCCTGCCTGCGCTCAGAGAAGGATATCCGAATCGCGCAGTTCGTGGGAGAGAAAGCGGAGAAAACCGTCTATCGCAACTATCTGGCGGGCAAGTACGGCAGAAAGAAGCAGTCTCTGTGCGGCATCCACTTCAACTTCTCCTATCCACAGGCTTTCCTGGACTGCCTGAGGGAAGAGGGCGTCTCTGCGGATCAGATCTACCTGAACCTGGCGGAGAAGCTGCTGGCTTATTCCTGGCTGATTGTCGCCCTGACGGCGGCCTCCCCCCTGATGGATGCTTCCTTCGAAGGTGGAAAGCCGGGGGAGATTCTGGCCGGCATATATTCCTCCTACCGCTGCTCGGACAGGGGCTACTGGAATGAGTTTGAACCCGTCCTGGACTTCGACGCAATCCCGAATTATCTGGACTCCATGAACTACTATGTGGAGACCGGCAAACTCTATTCCGCGGCGGAGCTCTACTATCCGGTCCGCCTGAAGCCAAAGGGCACCAATGCCCTGGATAAGCTCCGGGAAGGCGTGAACCATATCGAGCTGCGCATGCTGGATATCAATCCCCTGCGGGATGAGGGGATTGACCCCTCGGATCTGGAGTTTTTGACTTTGCTCCTGCTCTATCTGACTGCCAGGCCCAAGATGGATCTGTCTGTCATGCGTCAGAGGCGGGCCATGCGGAATATGAAGCAGGCGGCATCCTATCCCCTGGAAAAGGTGTCCCTCTTCTGGACGGACGGGCAGATGCACCCTCTGCCTGAGCTGGCGCTGGAAATCCTTGCGGATATGGAGAATGTGCTGGGAGCTCATGAGGCGATCAGCCGGCAGATCGATAAGATTAAAGATCCCGACAGGTGTTATGCCAGTCAGATTCTGGATCGCTATGGAGAGGACTATATCGGCGGAGGACTGGCCCGGGCGCGCGAACTGGCGGGGATAAGCGAAGGAGATCTGAGACAGAAGGGCAGAAAGTAACAGAAGGCAGGAAAGAAGCGTAAGAGACAGATAAAATCTGAGATAAAAGGATGCGGCTGTGTCCGAAAATAACCGGAGAAAAGGAGATTCAATGACGAAAATTGATTTGATTACCGGGTTCTTAGGCTCCGGAAAGACGACCTTTCTGCGGCATTACGCCAGGTATCTGATAAATCGGGGAATGAATATCGCGATCCTGGAGAATGACTTTGGAGCCATCAATGTGGATCGCATGCTCTTATCCGATCTGGAGGGAGAGTCCTGTGATGTGGAAATGGTTCTGGGAGATAAGGACTATGAGACCCATCAGAGACGCTTTAAGACCAAACTCATCACGCTCGGTATGCTGGGCTATGACCGGGTTCTTGTGGAGCCGTCGGGTATTTATGACGTGGATGAGTTCTTCGACACCCTCCAGGAGGAGCCGCTCAATCGCTGGTATCAGATAGGAAGCGTTATTTCTATCCTGGATGCTCATCTGCCGGAGAACACGGATGAGGAGACCGACTATCTTCTGGTATCGCAGCTGGCCAATGCCGGAAAGGTGGTGTTATCCAAGAGCCAGGAGGTGGATGAGAAATCTTTTTCCCGGACAGTGGACCATATAAACCGTGCCTTAGAGCATTTTCACTGTGACCGGCGGCTGACGCTGGGCGAGATAGAGACCAAACCGTGGGATCAGCTTACAGACGCTGATCTGGAGGGGATCTGTCGGGCAGGTTATCAGAGAGCGGACCACCTCAAGCTGCCTGTCAGCCGGGAAGACCAGTATGACCAGCTCTTCTATATGAATGTAGAGGCGACAAGAGAGGAACTGGCGGAGGACCTGCGGCAGATCTTCGCGGATCCCGCTTGTGGCCATGTGATCCGGGTGAAGGGCTATTTGAATTTGCGCGCGGATGGCAGAGGGCGTGGGGAAACAAATCATGCCGAGGAAGAGGTCAAGCGAGCCGGTCAGGCCGGCTGGCTTAAGGTCAATGCCACTGCGGATGGAATCGAGCTGAGTGACAGCGCGCAGGGACAGGAGGTTCTGATCGTGATCGGAGAGGGCCTGGATCAAAATCATATTGGCGGGTACTTTCATTACGCGTTCGGGACAGACAAGACGCAGTAAAAATGGAGGAGCCTTGTGCCACTCTGGTCAAATATGGCCACCCTGAAATTGTAGAAAAAACGGCACTGTAAGGAAGTTAAAGGAGCAAATATGAAGTACAAGGCGGCAATCTTTGATATGGACGGAACTGTACTAAACACGCTGGATGACCTGGTGACTGCCCTCAACTGGGCTCTGGAGCAGAGCGGCCATCGCCACGATTATCAGGGCAATATGGTTCGGCAGTTCTTTGGCTCCGGTGTTAATGTGGCCATTCAGAGGGCTTTAGCCTATGAGAAGGGTATGCCGGAGGAGGATCTGGTCAGGATAGGAACCCCGGGCTTTGAGAGTGTTGAGGGAGTATCTGATCAGGAAGTGGAGGAGATCGCGACGATTTATAAGCCCTTCTATGCCGAGCACGCCAACGACAAGACCGGCCCCTACCCCGGAATTCTGGATCTTCTGAAGACCCTTCGCGCGAAGAAGATTCCCACGGCTGTGGTATCCAACAAGCCTGATGAAGCGGTCAGAATTCTGGCCGAGGAGGTCTTCGCCGGCCTTTTTGATACCTGTATCGGCGAGCAGGATGGCATCCCGAGAAAACCGGCCCGGGATATGACCGATCTCGTCCTGAAGCGGCTGAACGTTGTCCCCGAGGAGGCGGTCTATATCGGTGATTCCGAGGTGGATATGCAGACGGCAGCCAATGGAGGAATGGACTGTATCAGTGTTGACTGGGGATTTCGCAGCCATTCTTTTCTGGAGGAGAGAGGGGCAGGTCCCATTGTCTCTGACGCAGGGGCGTTGGAGGCAGAGATCCTGAGGAGCTAATGGCCGGCAAAATGAAATGCTGCAGATATAGGCTGCGGGATCCGATTGTCCGGCAGAAAAGCTTTATGCTGCGAGCCGTAGGTACTTATAAAAAAGCGGGAGAGACAGAGAAAATCAGACAAAGAAATGACTGAAAAGCAGAGCAATATTGGTAAATCATTCCAAAGTTGAGCTACTATAATAAGCGCATAACAAGCAATCACAGACGTGCTTTGCAGATATTCTGTTGTGAATAGAAGAAAGACCTCATTTCATGGCAACCGGCAGAGGCAGAGTTCAATACCATGCAGAATGGTAGAGGAATTTCGGTACTCACCCCAAGGGGGCTGGCCGATTTTGCAGTGCCAGACAAATTCTGCTGGATGTCTTAGCGAAAGAGGAGTGAAAGTGCTAAAATGACAATTGATTTTTGTGATTTTTCGCGAGGAGGATCGCGGCATTGGGAATGGGATTTCCCGGAAGCTCTGCTGCGTGAGTTTGGTAAGGGAGTCTGCAATGGCCCAGGAGTTAGTTGAGAAATTACAGGTACAAAAGGCGTTTACCATCCCGATCTTCGGGGGGATTGATATCTATGAATCGCTCCTGATCACATGGGTGGTTATGGCTATTCTGATCGTTCTGTCCCTGTGGCTGACCAGTCACATGTCCGTGGAGCATCCGTCCAAAAAGCAGCTCTTCGTCGAGAGCGCGGTGACCTGGCTGGACAATTTCGTCAAGGGGATGCTGGGCGAGGGAGCAGCGGAATACTCTACCTATCTGGAGACCATTCTTCTCTATATCGGTCTCTCCAATATCATCGGACTGCTGGGGCTTAAGCCGCCCACCAAGGATTTAAGCGTTACGATTGCGCTTGCGGCCATGTCCATTGTTCTGATTGAAGCGGCCGGCATTCGGAAGAAGGGAGTAGGCGGCTGGCTCAAGGCCTTTGCCAAACCCATCGCCATCATCACGCCCATCAATATACTGGAGGTCTTTATCCGGCCTCTCTCTCTGTGCATGCGACTGTTCGGCAATGTCCTGGGCTCTTACGTCATCATGGAGATCATTGAGTACATTGTGCCTGTGGGCCTGCCCCTGGTCTTCAGCGCGTACTTTGATATTTTCGATGGCTTTATTCAGGCCTATGTATTTGTTTTCCTGACCTCCCTCTTTATTGCGGAGGCGGTTGAGGATTAGCGGGACAGGCGTCCTGCCAAGTGAAGATAATAGCGGCGGATGCCGATATTATAGAGCCCCAGGGGGCATTTAAACGTGGAATTCGTTCCAAAATCAATATTCTGGCTTTCAGGAGGAAAAAATCATGAGTGTTACAGCAATCGGAGCAGGTATTGCAGCCATCGCATGCATCGGAGCCGGTCTCGGTATCGGTATCGCAACCGGTCACGCAGCGGACGCAATCGCAAGACAGCCTGAGGCGGACAAGAAGATTCAGTCAAATCTGATCCTGGGCGCAGCGCTTTCCGAGGCGACCGCGATCTACGGATTTGTGTTGGGCATCCTGATCATTTTCATGCTGGGCTGATCCGCGCAGAGACGGCGCCCGCGGGGCGGGAACCGCGGATGTGGAAGCAGCAAGTTAGGAGAAGCAATGTTACACATTGATTTGACAATTCTGTGGGTCATCATTGACCTGATCATCCTCTATTTTATTCTGAAGAAATTCCTCTTCGGACGGGTGCGCGACGTTATTGCCAGGCGCGAGGGACAGATCAAAAAGTCCTATGACGACGCGGCCAGCGTCAAGGCGGACGCGCAGGCCCTGCATGAGAAGTACGAGGCCCAGCAGCAGTCAGCGCAGGCGGAGGCGGCCAATATCCGCATGGAGGCGATCAAGAAGGCCAATGCCGAGTATGACCGCATCCTGGGCGAAGCCAGCGATCGCTCTGATCAGATGATTGAAGAGGCGCAGAAGAAGGCCAGAGCCGCGGCGGAGATCGAGCGCCGTGAGGCGGAGGAGAAGATCACCGATCTGGTCAAGAACGCTGCGGCCAAGCTGGTGGATTCTCAGACCGATGAGCAGATGTATGACGCCTTCCTGAAGGAAGTGGAGAAATAAATGAGCGAGACCAATACAAGGGATGTGAGCACAATGCTTCAGGCCAGGCTGCGGTGTGTGACGCCGCCTTCCGAGAGGCAGGTTGCTCAGTTCAAGGAGTTTTTATCAAAGCGTTATCATACCGCCAGTGCAGCGGATGTGGATCTGACTGTTGAGACGGACCCCTCGGTCGGCGGAGGTTTCATTCTGGCTGTGGGCTCCGATGAGTTTGACTGGTCCACCCGGGGCAGGGAGCGCCAGTTTGAAGACCAGATCGATGAAGCCCGTCAGAGAGCCTCGCGGGGCGCGGATCAGGGCAAGATCGTATCGATCATGCAGGAGGCCGTGGAGGCCTTCCATCTGGCGGCCAAGGCCTCTGAAGTGGGAACGGTTGAGACTGTGGGAGACGGGATTGTCACCATCAGCGGCTTTGACCACGTCCAGTACGGGGAGATTGTTCTCTTTGACAATGGCGTCAAGGGTATGATCCAGGACATCAAGTCCGATAGCGTGGGCGCCATTCTCTTCGACCAGGAGGGGACAATCGGCGAGGGAAGTCATGTGACCGGGACCGGTAAGCGGGCCGGGATACCTGTATCTGACGCATACCTGGGCCGCGTCGTCGACGCGCTTGGCAATCCCATTGACGGAGGAGTTGCGATCAAAGCGTCGGACTACCGCCCGATTGAGAACGAAGCCCCCGGTATCATTGACCGTCAGCCGGTCAATGTTCCCCTGCAGACCGGTATTCTTGCCATAGACTCTATGTTCCCGATCGGCCGCGGTCAGCGTGAGCTGATCATCGGAGATCGGCAGACCGGTAAGACAGCCATTGCGACGGATGCCATTCTCAATCAGAAGGGCAAGAACTGCATCTGTATCTATGTGGCGATCGGACAGAAGTCATCTACGATTGCGGGGATTGTCAACACCTTACAGGCGCATGACGCCATGGACTACTCCGTCGTCGTCGCCTCGACGGCTTCTGACCCGGCGCCCCTGCAGTATATCGCACCCTATGCCGCAACAGCTCTGGCTGAGTACTTCATGCACAAGGGCAAGGACGTGCTGATCGTCTACGATGATCTGTCCAAGCACGCGGTTGCCTATCGGGCCCTGTCCCTTCTTCTCGGACGGTCGCCCGGACGGGAAGCCTATCCCGGAGATGTCTTCTACCTGCATTCAAGGCTTTTGGAGCGCTGCGCCCGTCTCTCTGAGGAACTGGGAGGAGGATCCATTACCGCCCTGCCCATCATTGAGACCCAGGACGGAGATGTATCCGCTTATATTCCGACCAATGTAATCTCCATTACGGACGGTCAGATTTTCCTGGAGCAGGATCTCTTCTTCGAGGGACAGCGTCCCGCCGTCAATGTCGGCCTGTCCGTATCCCGTGTGGGAGGCGCAGCGCAGACCAAGGCAATGAAAAAGGCCACCGGGTCCCTGCGTATTGATTTGGCCCAGTATCGGGAGATGCAGGTCTTCACCCAGTTCTCCTCCGATTTGGATGAGGCGACGAAGAATCAGCTGGCGCAGGGGGCGGTTCTCATGGAATTGCTCAAGCAGCCGCAGGGATCACCGCTGTCTATGAGCGACCAGGTGATCAGTCTTCTGGTCGCTGAGAATGGGAAGATGATTCATGTGCCGGTCAAGGAGGTCAAGGAGTATCAGAGACAGCTCCTGGACTTCTTCGCCGACAAGCATCCGGAAATCGCGGGAGAGATCGATAAGAGCGGCCGCCTGACAGATGTCCTGACACAGTCTGTCTTAGAGGCTGCCGATGAGTTCGCTCCCCTATATGAGAAGGCCCAGGCTTAAGCGCCTGGCATTGCATTAGTACAGAGGAATTCCATGGGCCAGATACGTGAGATCAAAGATCGTATCAGCAGCATTGATAACACGATGAAAATTACCAATGCCATGTATATGATCTCATCTACGAAAATGAATAACGCCAGGAGGTCCCTGGCAGCCACCGAGCCCTATTTCTACGCTCTGCAGGACATGTTCGCCCGCGTTATGCGCCATCTGCCGGAGGGCTTCCACCATCCCTATCTGGATAACCGCGAGAAGCGGCAGCAGGAGGGGGGACTGCGCAGGGCAATCATCTGTGTGACTGCGGATAAGGGATTGGCCGGCTCTTATAACCACAACATTATCAAGCTGACAGAAGAGCTTCTGGCGGATCATCCCAACGGCATGCTCTTTACCGTCGGCGAAGTGGGAAGACAGTATTTTTTGCAGCATCACATCGAGGTTGACGGCGAGTTCCACTATACCGCCCAGAAACCCACCCTGGCCCGGGCCAGAAGCATTGCTTTCGAGATGCTGGATCTCTTTGAGGAGAAGAAGATCGATGAGGTCTTTATCGTCTTCACTTCGATGAAGAATTCAATGGAGACCCAGTGCAACATGACCCAGCTGCTTCCTTTGATCCGGCTGAATGCCAAGCCCTTTAACCAGGAGGAGGCGATGACGGCCATGGGAATTCAGGAGGATTTTGAGCTGGAGCCCAATGCCTCGGAGCTTCTGTATAATATCGTTCCGGATTATCTGAACGGATATATTTACTCCGCCTTAGTCGAGGCCTTCTGCTCCGAGCACTCCGCCCGCATGCAGGCTATGGACAGCGCCAACAAGAACGGACAGGAGCTCTTGCAGGAACTCAATATCCGCTATAACCGGGAGCGCCAGGCGCAGATCACCCAGGAGATCACAGAGGTTGCGGCGGGCGCCAAGGCCAGAGCTCAGCAGCTGGCGGCTGCCGCCGGGCGCAAGAAGCTTAAGAAAGGAGTCATGCCGGATGCAAATCGGTAAGATTGTACAGGTCATGGGGCCTGTTGTAGACGTGGAATTCGCAGAAGAGCCCCTTCCGCTGATCAAGTCAGCCCTGCAGGTTGACAATCACGGCAAGAAGGCAGTGATGGAGGTCTCCCAGCATCTGGGAGGGAATCTGGTTCGCTGCATTATGCTGTCCGCCTCAGAGGGGCTGCAGAAGGATATGCCCGTTCTCGCTACCGGCGCCGGGATCGAAGTGCCGGTGGGAGAGCAGAATCTGGGCCGCCTCTTTAATGTCCTCGGGGATACCATTGACGGAGGGGAGCAGATCACAGGCGCAGAAGAGTGGGAGATCCACCGCAAACCGCCCAAGTTCACAGACCAGAATCCGGTACAGGAGATCCTGGAGACCGGAATCAAGGTCATTGACCTGATCGCCCCCTATGCCAAGGGCGGTAAGGTCGGCCTTTTCGGCGGCGCCGGTGTCGGCAAGACCGTCCTGATCCAGGAGCTGATTCACAACATTGCCACACAGCACGGCGGCTACTCTATTTTCACCGGCGTCGGCGAGCGGTCCCGTGAGGGAAATGATCTCTTCTCCGAGATGAGCGCGTCCGGTGTCATCAAGAATACCGCCTTAGTCTTCGGACAGATGAACGAGCCGCCCGGAGCCCGTATGCGCGTGGCTGAGACCGGACTGACCATGGCGGAATACTTCCGGGATGTTCAGCACAAGGATGTCCTCCTCTTCATCGATAATATCTTCCGCTTTGTCCAGGCCGGTTCAGAGGTCTCCTCTCTTCTGGGACGGATGCCCTCCGCCGTGGGCTATCAGCCCACCTTGGCCAACGAGATGGGAGAATTGCAGGAGAGAATCGCCTCCACCAAGGCCGGGTCTGTCACCTCTGTCCAGGCGGTCTATGTGCCCGCGGATGACCTGACGGATCCCGCCCCGGCGACCACCTTCGCCCACCTGGACGCGACTACGGTATTGAGCCGTAAGATCGTCGAGCAGGGTATTTATCCGGCGGTTGATCCTCTGGGATCTTCCTCCCGCATTCTGGAGGAGAGTATCGTGGGCAAGGATCACTACGAGACGGCTCAGCGGGTTCTGCAGGTTCTGCAGAAGTACAAGGAGCTGCAGGATATCATCGCGATCCTGGGGATGGAGGAGCTGTCCGATGAGGACAAGCTGACCGTCTACCGGGCCCGCAAGGTGAGAAACTTCCTCTCCCAGCCCTTCTCTGTCGCCGAGCAGTTCACCGGAATTCCGGGCCAGTACGTGCCTTTGGAGGAGACCATCCGCGGCTTTCAGGCGATCCTGGACGGTCAGATGGATGATTACCCGGAGAACGCCTTCTTAAACTGCGGGTCCATCGATGACGTCGCTAAGAAGGCCCAGGAGGAAGCGTCTTAAAAAGACAGTATCAGAAAGTGGAACCGGGGAGGAGCTGAACCGGTCAGGGCGTCACAAGGCCTATAAGGAGTCTATCTATGGCTGATCAGGCAACCTTCTTTCTGCGCGTGATCGCGTCAGACAAAAAATTTTATCATGACCAGGCTGAGGCTCTGGTCGTGCAGACCGTGGACGGCCAGCAGGAGTTTCTGGCCCATCACAGCCAGGCCATTTTAGCCATTTCTCCCGGGGAACTCAGAATACGCACCAGAGACGGCGAGTGGATCGATGTCGTGGCGGGATATGGGTCCATGGTCTTCGCCAACAACCGGGCCACGGTTCTGGTGGACACCTGTGAGACGGAGGAGGAGCTGGATGCCAGAAGAGCGGAGGAAGCTCTGGAGCGGGCCAAGGAGCGCCTGCGGCAGCAGCAGAGTCAGAGGGAGTACCACATGACCCAGGCGGCTATGGCCAGGGCCCTCTCCAGGCTCAAGTTCAAGGGCAAGGAAATGCACTGAGAATGGATTGGGATTGATATAGAAAAGCCAGCTAAAAAAAGCGGATTCCTGCGGGGATCCGCTTTTTTTAGCTGGCTTTGCTTTTGAAAGAAAAAAGACAGCTTTGTTTTTTTAAGGGGAAACAGCTCTTCCTTTTTAGAGGGAAAAGAGGTTGACAGATACAGGGGCAATTCCTACAATATAATTCGACACCGAACTGTTCGACACCGAACTGTTCGAAGGTGAATAGTCCGGGGCCGGGCGTTTATCCTGCGGATACGAGGACCATGACCTGTAAGCTTATGTGAGCCGGGGTTGGCCGGGGCAGAAGGAGCATGTTATATGTGTGAGCCGAGAGAAGAGAGGTATTTGGGGCTGGCGATTTACCGGCTGTCCAAGCGGATTCGGGAGGAGATGCAGCGGGCGGATGCCGAGGATCAGATTCCCCAGGAGATTGCCAAGTGCGGTTGGCTGATCGGCCTGATTGCCAGGAATGAGGGAGACATTTATCAGAAGGATCTGGAGTCTATGATTCCCCTGGCCAAGTCGACAATCACCGGCATCGTTCAGACCCTGGAGAGGGGAGGCTTTCTGCGAAGGATTCCGGTCGAGAGGGACGCCCGTCTGAAAAAAGTTGTTCTGACGCAGAAAGGACAGGACTTTCAGAAGCGGTCCGCAGACCGTTTCAGGAAACTGGAGGATCAGCTGCGAGCCGGAATCTCCCCGGAGGATCTGGACTGCTTTTTTCGTGTGATCGATCAAATGAGTGAGAATTTTGAGGTGAAGCTATGATCAGAAAGTTGGCAGAGCAGGTGAAAGAGTATAAGGGAGCCTCCATTGCTACTCCCCTCTTCATGCTCTTAGAGGTCGCGATGGAGATGATGATCCCGCTGGAGATGGGGAACATTTTAGACAAGGGGATCCAGGGAAACAGTCTGCAGGCGATCTTCTTCTACGGGGGGATTATGATCCTCCTGGCCCTTGTCGGTCTTTTTGCCGGTTTTGCCGGCGGTAAGTACGGGGCCAGGGCCTCCGCCGGCTTTGCCCGCAATTTAAGAGAAGCCCTCTTCCGCAAGGTTCAGACCTTCTCTTTTGCCAATATTGACCACTTTTCCACCGCTTCTCTGGTCACCCGCATGACCACGGATGTCACCAACCTGCAGAATGCCTATCAGATGCTTTTGCGCATGGCGGTTCGGGCGCCGGCATCCCTGATTGTGGCTATGCTTATGGCCTTCTATATCAACGCCAGGCTGGCCAGCATTTACCTGGTGATTGTGCTGCTTCTGGGCCTTTTCCTCTTCGTGATCATCTCTGTCGTGCGTCAGATCTTCAGGCAGGTCTTCCGGGAGTACGACAACTTAAATGAGTCCGTCCAGGAGAATGTCACCGGGATTCGCGTGGTCAAGGCCTATGTCCGGGAGAGCAGAGAAAAGGAGGTCTTCTCAAAGACCTCGAAGGCTTTGCGCAAGATGTTCGTCAAGGCGGAGTCCATCATAGCTACGGGAATTCCTGCCATGTCTCTGGCGGCCTACGGGTCCATCCTTCTGATTTCCTGGTTCGGGGCCCATATGATCGTCTCCTCGGAGCTGACAACAGGAGAGCTGGTCAGTCTTCTGGCCTATTCCATGAACATTCTCATGTCGCTGATGATGCTCTCCTTCGTCTTTGTCATGATTACCATGTCCGCGGCATCCGCTGAGCGTATCGTCGCGGTTCTTGAGGAGGAGCCGGAGATTGTCAATCCCAAAGATCCTCTGATGGAGGTCCCGAACGGGGAGATTGTCTTTGACCATGTCAACTTCGCCTATAAGAAGAAGGCCGAGAATTTCGTCCTCTCCGACATCAATCTGACCATTCGCTCCGGCGAGACCATCGGGATCATGGGGGCGACCGGATCGGCAAAGACCTCATTGGTCAACCTGATTTCCCGCCTCTATGATATCTCAGGGGGAAGCCTCAAGGTGGGCGGCAACGATGTCAGAGACTATGATCTTAAGACCCTGCGGGACGCAGTCTCGGTCGTTCTTCAGAACAATGTGCTCTTTACGGGAACGATTGCCGAGAACCTTCGCTGGGGCAACAAGACGGCCACGGATGAGGAGCTGAGACGGGCGGCAAAGATGGCCTGCGCCGATGAGTTCATCGATCGCTTTCCCGAGGGCTATGATACTTTTATCGAGCAGGGGGGGACCAATGTCTCCGGTGGTCAGCGGCAGAGGCTCTGTATCGCCAGGGCTCTTTTAAAAAAGCCGCGTGTTCTGATTCTGGATGACTCCACCTCGGCAGTCGATACCACGACAGACGCCAGAATCCGCAAGGCCTTTCGGGAGGATATTCCGGATACGACCAAGATTATCATCTCCCAGCGTGTCTCCTCCGTCCGGGATGCCGACCGGATTATCATTATGGACGACGGAAGGGTCAATGCCTTTGATACGCCGGAGCACCTTCTTGAGAGCAATGACATCTACCGCGATATCTATGAGGCTCAGACCCAGGGAGGAAGCGGAGACTTTGATGAGAATGGAGGTGAGGACTGATGGCAAGAGCAGAAATAAGCGGCGGACCAAAAAAGAATATTCGCGGCAGCATAAATACCTTCCGACGCCTGATGAAATTTTTGTTTGCGAGCTACCCGGTGCATCTGCTGGTTGTACTGGCTTGTATATTCTTAAATGTCTTTGCCAATGTGCAGGGAAATCTTTTTATTCAGACCCTGATTGACAGTTATATTCTGCCCCTGACCAGGCAGGTATCCGCAGGCCAGGCGGCGGATTTCGGCCCCCTCTTAGCTGCCATGGCAAGGGTGGCAGGCTTCTACGGGATCGGGATAGTCTCTGTTTTGGTCCAGGGTCTGGTGATGGCCCGGGTGACGCAGGGAATGATGGATAAGGTCCGCCGCATGCTCTTTACCCATATGGAAGACCTGCCGATCCGCTACTTTGACACCCATGGTCACGGGGATATTATGTCTGTTTACACCAATGATGTAGATACCCTTCGGCAGATGATCTCCCAGGCCATTCCCCAGATGGTCAGCTCTGCGATTACGATTGTGGCGACGCTGATTTCCATGATTATCCTCTCTGTCCCGCTGACTCTGGTTACCTTGTCTATGGTCGCCCTGATGCTCTTTGTGACCGGAAAGCTGACCGGCCAGTCCGGCAGGTACTATGGAGCTCAGCAGAGGGATATCGCCAGAGTCAACGCCCATATTGAGGAGTATATGAGCGGGCAGAAGGTGGTTCAGGTCTTCAATCATGAAAAGGAGGCCATCGATCGCTTTGTCGAGCTCAATGACCAGCTTTTTCATTCTGCAGACAATGCCAATAAATTCGCCAATATCATCATGCCCATCAACGGACAGCTGGGCAATGTCTCCTATGTCCTGTCCGCAGTGATCGGCGGTCTTCTGGCCATGCGGGGACTGGCCGGAATGACCCTGGGCAGGCTGGCCTCTTTCCTGACCTTTAACCGATCCTTTACCATGCCAATCAACCAGGTCTCCATGCAGATGAATTTTATCGTCATGGGCATGGCGGGAGCGACCCGTATTTTTGCCATGCTGGACGAGGAGAAGGAGAGGGATGAGGGATATGTCACTCTGGTCAATGCCCGCGAGGACGAGAATGGCAATCCTGTAGAGAGTACAGAGAGAACCGGGCGCTGGGCCTGGAGGCATTATCACAGGGATGAGGGGACGACGACCTACACCTGGCAGAAGGGCCATGTGACCTTCGAGAAGGTCAACTTCGCTTATCTTCCGGGCAAGCAGGTCCTCTACGACATAGACATGTTCGCTGAGAAGGGACAGAAGCTGGCCTTTGTCGGGGCCACGGGCGCCGGCAAGACGACCATCCTGAATCTTCTCAACCGCTTCTATGATATTGAGGACGGCAAAATCCGCATCGACGGGATCAATGTCAATAAGATTAAGAAAGATGATCTGCGCCATTCCATGGGCTATGTTCTCCAGGATACCCATCTCTTTACCGGCAGCATCGCCGATAACATTCGCTTCGGCAAGCTGGACGCCAGCATGGAGGAGGTGGTCGCGGCGGCCAGGCTGGCCAACGCGGACGGTTTTATCCGCCGCCTGCCCGAGGGCTATGACACGGTGATCTCCGGGGATGGAAGCAACCTCTCCCAGGGACAGAGACAACTTCTGGCCATTGCCAGAGCGGCCATCTACAATCCTCCGGTTCTGGTCCTGGACGAGGCGACATCCTCCATTGACACTCACACGGAGAAGCTGGTGCAGAACGGTCTGGACGCCCTGATGAAGGGGAGAACCTCCTTTGTCATTGCCCACCGCCTGTCGACGATTCAGAATGCGGATTGCATCATGGTTATGGAGCAGGGGCACATTATTGAGAGAGGAAGTCACGAGGAACTAATTCAGCAGCATGGCAAGTACTATCAGCTCTACACGGGGAAAATCGTCAACGACTGAGATGACACCTTAATGAAACCTTAAAATATCCGGATAGAAAACCTTAAAACAGCTGGATTCTTTGCTTTTTGCCGGAATTATGTTACAGTGATGGGGCATTTTAGGAAAGAGAGGATCCAGTTTATGAGGAAGTTTTTAGCACTTTTCATGGCGTCGATGACCCTGATCTTCGCCCTCGCGGCCTGTGGACAGAAAGATATCTCAGGAGACTATACGGCCACGGTTAAGATGAGCGATATCAATGACGCTGCCGAGAAGGCGGATGACGCGATTACCAAGGGCTTCATGGAGAACATGAACGTCACACTGAAGATGAATCTGGACAAGAAGAACTACAGCATCTCCCTGGACAGCGACAAGCTGATCAGCGATGTCAAGCAGTACGCGACAGATCACTTCGACGAAATCGTCGATGAGGCGCTCAAACAGCAGAAGATGGACAGGAGTCAAATCACCGACGACCTGGCCAAGAAGGCGGGCTATGACAGCGCGCAGGCCTTCTATGATGAGCTCAAGAATCAGATGCTCAAGGCCATGGAAGACGCCATGAAGAAGGAAGTGGCAAAAGGAATTGACACCAATTCCAAGGGCAGCTATAAGGTTGCCGGCGGCAAGGTGATCTTTGCGGAAGGAGGCTCCAAACTGGGTCTGGGACAGGGCCAGATCAACAAGGATGGCAGCATTACCATCAAGATATCTGACAGCCAGCTGAAGATTGATCACATTGATTTCGTCAAGAACAATTGAGCTTCCGTCGCAATTGCAGGCTGAGAAGAGGCTGTGAAGAGAGGGCTGACCGCCAGAGACCGCACCTGTGCACGAGACGCAGATGCGGACAGGGCGGTCGGTCTTTTCTTTCACAGTTTTTTCCGCGAGGGGGTGATTTGAAGACAGGCTTCCCTTCCTCCCGCCATTCATCCTCTTCCATGGACTGTAATTCATCCTTTTCCGCGGATTATCATTCATCCTTTTCCGTGGAGAAAGGGGGCGCGTCCTTCGGAAATAAGCTACAATGAGCCGAGGCATTCGGCAGAGCAAGGAGCTTTTCATGTATATGATCGCGGGCCTGGGAAATCCGGGTGAGAAATACAGGCATAGCAGACATAATGCGGGATTTGATACCATAGACCGTCTGGCTGATCAATATGGGATCTGCCTGCGGGAGATGAAATTCGAGGCCCTCTATGGAAAGGGACTCATTGAGGGAAGACAGGTGCTGCTGGTGAAGCCGACGACCTATATGAACGACTCCGGCCGGTCGCTCCAGCAGTTTGTCCGCTTCTATCAATTGGATCCTCTGGAGGATATGCTCGTGATTTCTGACGATGTGACCTTAGACTGCGGAGTGATCCGGGTGAGAAAGCAGGGGTCGGCCGGTGGTCACAACGGCTTAAAGAGCATTATCGCCTGCCTGGGGACGGATTGCTTTCCCAGGGTACGTGTAGGGGTGGGGAAAGTTCCGACGGGGGGAGATATGATCGCCCATGTTCTGGGCAGGATCCGTCCTGAGGAGCGGGAGAACATGGCTCTGGGAGAGGAGCATGCGGCTGAGGCGGCTGTCATGGTCATGGAGGGGCAGATCGTAGAGGCCATGAACCGCTATAACGGGATGCGGCCGGAAGAGAACAGCCCTTGCAAGGCCAGAGGATGAGAGAAGAGATGAGAGCGTTTTTTGAGCCCTTTGAAACATTAGAAGAGATGCGCGAGCTTCGCCGGGACTTAAGGGACGGCGGAGCTTTCTATGCTGTCTTGGGATGTATCGATCCCGCCAAGGCCCAGCTGATCTATGGGCTGGGAGCCGGCTATTTGGTCAGGCTGGTTGTCACCCGCGATGAGAAAAGGGCCAGACAGCTGGCGGAGGAGCTGGAATTCTTCACGGAAAATGTCTTCTATTATCCGGCCAAGGACCTGCTCTTCTATCAGTCGGATATCCGCTCCAATGTGCTGACCCGTCAGCGTATGCAGGCGGTTGAGGCGCTGCGGGGGAAAGAGGAGACGGTCATAGTGACCACCTGGTCAGCCCTGATGAATAAACTGCCCCCTTTGTCCTCCTATGATAAAAACATCATTGAAGTGGCGCAGGGAGATGACATGCCGGTGGAGAAATGGCGCCTGGCTCTGATCGGAAGCGGCTATGAGCCGGTGGCCAGGGTGGAGCATCCGGGGGAATTCGCTGTCCGCGGGGGGATTATTGACGTCTTTCCCCTGACGGATGCAAACCCCATCCGGATTGAGCTCTGGGGCGACGAGGTGGATACCATGCGCCTCTTCGACCCTGACAGTCAGCTCTCTCTTTCGGATGAGGATCCCCTGCAGACCATCCGCATTGTTCCCTCGGCGGAGATTGTTCTGTCCCCGGAGGAGCTGCGGCGGGGCCTTGAGGGCATCCGCGCGGACGCGGACCGGGTCTGCGCCGGCTACAGGGAGAGCTTCAAGACCGAAGAGGCCGCCCGGATCAAGGCGGCGGCGGACCAGATCATTGAGGATGTCGAGGGGGGATTTGGGAGCCAGCAGGTTGAGTCCCATCTGACTTATTTTACCGACCAGACCCTTTCGCTGATCGACTACATCCCCGAAGACGGAGTGATCTTTCTGGATGGATTTCAGGAGCTGATGGCGTCGGGTAAGGTCATTATGGAGGAGTTCTCCGATTCGATGACGCGCCGTCTTGAGGAGGGCTATATCCTGCCGGGACAGATGCAGATGCTCTATGACAATGAGAGCCTGACAGCAAAGCTGCGGGGGAGACGGGGAGTCCTCCTCTCCGCCCTGGAGGGGCGCGACCAGGGCCTGGAAGTCAGAGAGCATTTTCATATTCGGATCAGACAGGGGAGCGTCTACAATAACAGCTATGAACTCCTGCTCAAGGACTTGCGGGAGTACAAGAAAAATCGCCGCAAGCTGGTCTACGTAGGAAACTCCAGGACCCGGGCCAGGCGTCTGGCGGATGACCTTCTGCAGGAGAATCTCAATGTCTTCTATACAGAGGATCCGGAGCATGAGGTCAAGGAAGCGGAGATTATGGTCACCAGGGGTTCTCTGTCGGCCGGCTATGAGCTGACAGATGCCGGATTTGTCCTCCTGACGGAAGAGGACCTCTTCGGAGGGCGAAGAAAACGCAGAAAGCGCGGCAGGCGGCACAGAGAGGGGGAGGCGATCGCATCCTTCGCCCAGCTGCACGAGGGGGATTATGTCATTCATGAGAACCATGGACTGGGTATCTACCGGGGCATGGAGAAGATCGAGGTTGACCAGGTCACCAAGGACTATATCAAGATAGAATACGCCGACTCCGGGATCCTCTATATCCTGGCCAGTCAGATGGACCTCCTGCAGAAGTATGCCGGGGCGGATGCCAGGAGACCCAGGCTCAATTCGCTGGGGAGTCAGGAATGGTCCAGAACCAAATCCAGGGTGAAGCGGGCTGTGGAATCTGTGGCCAGGGAGCTCGTGGAACTCTACGCGGTTCGCCAGGAGGACAAGGGATATGCCTATGGGCCGGACACGGTTTGGCAGAGAGAATTTGAGGAGGCCTTCCCCTACGAGGAGACAGAGGGACAGCTGGAGGCCATCGAGGCCGTAAAGAAGGATATGGAGAGTCCCAAGATCATGGATCGGCTGATCTGCGGGGATGTGGGCTTCGGCAAGACGGAAATTGCCCTGCGGGCGGCCTTCAAGGCCGCGCAGGAGGGCAAGCAGGTCGTCTATCTGGTTCCGACAACCATTCTGGCCCAGCAGCATTACGATACCTTTGTCCAGCGGATGGCGCCTTATCCGATCAAGGTGGGCCTGCTCTGTCGCTTCCGGAACAAGACACAGCAGGCGCAGACGGTGAGCGAGCTGGCCAGCGGCCGCGTGGATATTGTCATCGGGACCCACCGGGCCCTGTCCAGGGACGTGGTTTTCCGCGACCTGGGACTCTTGATTATTGATGAGGAGCAGCGCTTCGGCGTCAGGCATAAGGAAAAGATCAAGCAGATGAAGAAGAACGTGGATGTCCTCAGCCTGTCGGCGACTCCCATTCCGAGAACGCTGCATATGAGTCTGGTGGGGATCCGCGATATGAGCATCTTAGACGAGGCCCCTATGGAGCGAACCCCCATCCAGACCTTCGTCTTTGAGCACAATGACGAGATGATACGGGAAGCGGTTCTTCGGGAGATGGCCAGGGGCGGACAGATCTACTATGTCTTCAACCGGGTGGCACAGATTGCCGACATGACGGCCCGTCTGCAAAAGCTCCTGCCCGAGGCCCATGTCGCCTATGCCCATGGGAGGATGTCCCAGACAAGGCTGGAAAATATCATGGTGGACTTCATCGATGGGGAGATCGATCTTCTGGTCTCCACCACAATCATCGAGATCGGCCTGGATATTTCCAATGTCAACACGATCATCATTGACGACGCGGACAATATGGGCCTATCCCAGCTCTATCAGCTGCGGGGCAGGGTGGGAAGAAGCAACCGGACCGCCTACGCCTTCTTCATGTACCGCAGGGGAAAGCTGCTCAAAGAGGTCGCGGAGAAACGGCTGCTGGCGATAAAGGAGTTCTCCGATCTGGGGAGCGGCTTCAAGATCGCCATGCGGGATTTAGAGATCCGCGGAGCGGGAAATGTCCTGGGAGAGAGCCAGTCCGGACACATGGAATCCGTGGGCTATGACCTCTACTGCAAGATGCTGGGAGAGGCGGTTCGTCAGGAGAAGGGGGAGGAGATCTACGAGCCCTTCGAGACCTCAGTGGATCTGGACATGGACGCCTATCTGCCTGAGTCCTATGTGGCGGACGCCGGCCAGCGCATGGAAATTTACAAGCGTATCGCGGACATCCGCAGTGAGGAGGACCATGACGCCATGCTGGAGGAATTGATTGATCGCTTTGGAGAGCCGGCAAGGGCTGTACAGAATTTGCTCTGGATCGCCCTCTTTAAGGCTCGCGCCCACAGGGCCTGGATCAGGGATATCAGGCAGAAGGGCTGGCAGGTGAGCCTGACGCTCTTTCACCAGGCCCCGATCAATCCCGCGGTGATTCCGCAGCTGATCAGCCGCTACAGCCCTTATCTGCACTTTACGGCAGACCCGCAGGAGCCCCGTCTGGAACTTGATTTCGGCAGAAATTCCAGGATGGAAAAAAGACAGATTCCGGAGGCTTTGCGCAGCTTTGTAGAGGAGTTTCGGGAGCTGGCTGTGGACCGGGAGGCTTAAGGCGCATGAACCGGGAGGCCGGGAGGCAACTTGTCTGTGAGACGGCGGACGACTATAATAAGAGCATTAAATCATACGAGAGAGAACGGGATAGGCCCGTGGACAACAGGAGAATTGGGAATGAAGAGGATATTTGCTTCCCTGGCGGCTCTGGGGCTGGCAGGAGCGCTTCTGATCAGCGGATGCGGGATCAACGCGAAGGAGAATCTGATCAAGGTCAGTCAGGGAGAGGGAATAGAGCTTGGCTACGGTAATTTCGTGGCAAGGCTTATGCAGGCTCAGTATGACGCCAGCTATCGCAGCTACTATGGGGACCGTTACTGGACAACGGATATGTCCGGAAAGGGTAAGACCCTGGAGCAGCAGGTCAAGGAGACGGTGGCGGATTCCCTGAAGCAACAGTACGTTGCCCGTCAGCATGCTGCTGACTTCAATATCAGTATCAGTGAAGAGGAATCGAAGAAGATCGGCGAGGCCGCGGACAAGTTCCTGGCCGCCAACTCCGAGGAGGCTGTCAGGCAGCTGGGGGCCGAGAGGGATTACGTCGTTCGTTTCTTCGAGGATCAATACTATTACTATCATGTGGAACAGGCCTTAGAGGGGCAGGCTGACACGACGGTCAGCGACGAGGAGGCTAACCAGAAGAAGTTCTCTTATGTGAAGTTCGCCTTTCAGTCCACCGACAGTTCTACGGGTAAGACGAGTCAGGTGACGGAGGAGCAGAAGGCGGAGCTGATGAAGCAGGCCAAGACCCTGTCTACCTCTGCTGACTTCGATACGACGGCAAAGCAGATGAAGCAGACGGTGCAGACAGCGAATTACGGAAAGAGTGATGTGGGAGACAAGTCCTACAAGCTGCCTCAGGCGGTTCTGACCGCCCTGGAGGGGATGGAGGTCGGTAAGGTCTCTGATGTCGTCACGGTCGATAATGACGGTTATTATGTGCTTCGCTTAGACAGTCTGTCTGACGCGGACGCGACGGCCGCCAAGAAGAAGACACTGGAGAATAAGAAGAAAACAGAGCACGCCGAGGAGGTCTTCAAGCAGTGGGAGAACGAGGACGGCATGACCCTGAATGAAGCCGCCTGGAGCAAGGTCAAATTTAACAGTCTCTTCCAGACCAAAGGGCAGAAGCTCAAGAACCAGAGCGGAACAAACAGCGGTTCTAAGGGGGCTTCGTCTTGACAGTCATTACCCGCGCTCACTATAATTGTGAACTTGTAATGAATTCCTGTATGATAAGTGAAGAAAAAGAGCCAGTGCGCAGTGGCGTTCGCGGTGGTAAAACGGCGATATAGAGGTGTGAAAAGTATGGATCAATATGTAGTTCAAGGCGGAGTCGCTCTGCACGGCGAGGTGGATATTTCCGGCGCCAAGAATGCGGCTCTGGCGATCCTGGCGGCGGCCATCATGACTGACGAGACGGTTCGCATCGAGAATCTTCCGGATGTTCACGACGTGATTGTCATGAACGCGGCCATGGAGGATATCGGCGTTAAGATCAGGCATGTCGACCGGCACACGGTTGAGATCACGGCGGATCAGGTGAATCGCCTCACGGTGGATTATGAGTATATCAAGAAGATCCGCGCCTCCTATTATCTGCTGGGAGCGCTTCTGGGTCGTTTCAAGGAGGCGGAGGTAGCCCTTCCGGGCGGCTGCGATATCGGAAGTCGTCCCATTGATCTGCACATCAAGGGCTTTCGGGCGATGGGCGCCGAGTGCGAGGTCAGCTACGGACTCATGGGAGCGAGGGCGGACCGGCTCGTGGGCGCGCACATCTTCATGGATAAGGTTTCTGTCGGAGCCAGCATCAACGTGATGATGGCGGCTGCCATGGCAGAGGGGAAGACGGTGATCGAGAATGCCGCCAAGGAACCCCACGTAGTTGACGTGGCCAACTTCCTCAACAGTATGGGAGCCAATATTCGCGGGGCCGGGACGGACGTCATCCGCATCCAGGGAGTGGAGAGGTTGCACGGAACGACCTACTCCGTGATTCCCGATCAGATTGAGGCCGGAACCTTCATGTGCGCCGCTGCGATCAGCCACGGGGATGTCACGGTGAAGAATGTCACGCCCAAGCACCTGGAGGCAACCAGTGCCAAGCTCATGGAGGCCGGCTGTGAGATCGTCGAGTACGATGACGCGGTTCGGGTGATCGCCAAGAGTCCCCTGACGCCGACCTCTGTCACGACTTTGCCTTACCCGGGCTTCCCGACAGATATGCAGCCCCAGATGACCGCTGTTTTGGCTCTGGCTTCCGGGACTTCGACCGTGACCGAGACGATTTTTGAGAACCGCTTTCGCTATGTGGATGAGCTGGCCCGCATGGGCGCCTGCATCAAGGTAGAGGGCAATATTGCCATTATCAGAGGAGTGAATCAGTTTACCGGGGCCCGCATCTCCGCCCCGGACCTTCGCGCCGGCGCCGCCCTTGTGATCGCCGGTCTCGCGGCCGACGGGATTACGACGGTCGATGATATCCACTTCATACAGAGAGGCTATGAAAGCTTCGATCAGAAGCTTAGGGGCCTGGGGGCTCAGATCGAGTGCGTCTCCAGCGAGGAGGCCCTGCGCAAGTTTATCGGCAAAGTGGGATGACGGGTCGGAGAGCTCTTCCGGAAGGATGACAGAAAGCGGGATAAGACCCGTATACAGTTTCAGGGATATGTATGCCCGGTTGTCAGAAGTATTGACAGCCGGGCATTTTCTAGGCTATCGTAGGCACCGTTGAGACAGTCAGATCCTGTCAGAAAATACCGGCCCGCGCGGCAGGTTACATACAGTTCTCTTATTCAGAGTGGTGGAGATACATAGGATCCGTGAAGCCACGGCAACCCCCAAAGCGGTAGGTGCCAACCTGAGCGAGTATGTTCGAACAATAAGAGGATTTGATTATCTTCACTTGAGTCAGATCCGCAGTTACATGCGGATCTTTTTGCGCATGGCAGTTCCACGCGCACCCGATTGTTCATGGCCATTAAGAATGATTTGTAAATTGTTGCCGGTCTGACCCCGGCTCTGGAAATGGCCGAGCCACAGCTCGATGGATGAGCGGAAAGGAAAATATGGAGAGAAGAATCTTTACCTCTGAGTCAGTGACGGAAGGACATCCGGACAAGGTCTGCGACGCGGTGTCCGACGCGATCCTGGACGCCTGCATGGCCCAGGATCCTATGAGCCGTGTCGCCTGCGAGACCGCGGCCTGTACCGGATTCATCCTGGTGACCGGGGAGATCACGACCAAGGCCAGGCTGGACATCCCGTCCATTGTCAGAGAGACGGTCAAGGAGATCGGCTATGATGACGCGAAAACCGGCTTTGACGGCAATACCTGCGCCGTTCTCGTCGCTTTGGACCAGCAGTCCGCGGATATCGCCATGGGTGTTGACAAGGCGCTTGAGGCCAAGGAGGGGAGCCTGACCGACGACCTGGATACCGGGGCCGGAGACCAGGGGATGATGTTCGGTTACGCCTCGAACGAGACGGATGAGTATATGCCTTATCCCATTGAGCTTGCCCACAAGCTCGCCCTGCGGCTGACAGAGGTCCGCAAGGAGGGAAAACTCTCCTATCTTCGCCCTGACGGCAAGACCCAGGTCTCCGTCGAGTATGACGAGGAGGGCAGACCCGCCCGCCTGGATGCCGTTGTCCTCTCCACCCAGCATGACGATGAGGTCAGCCAGGAGCAGATTCACAGTGACATTATGAAATACGTCTTTGATCCTGTCATTCCCAGGGAGATGGTGGATGAGAGAACCAAGTATTTCATCAACCCCACCGGCCGCTTCGTCATCGGCGGCCCTCACGGAGATGCCGGACTGACGGGGCGCAAGCTGATCGTCGATACTTACGGCGGCATGGCCCGGCATGGCGGCGGCGCTTTCTCCGGCAAGGACTGCACCAAGGTAGACCGGTCCGCGGCTTACGCCGCCCGCTATGTGGCCAAGAATATCGTGGCTGCCGGTCTGGCGGACCGCTGTGAGATTCAGCTGAGTTACGCCATCGGCGTCGCTGAGCCGACCTCCATCAATGTCGATACCTTCGGCACCGGGAAAATCTCTGATGAGAAGCTGGTGGAGCTGGTTCGCAGGCATTTTGACCTGCGCCCGGCCGGCATTATCAAGATGCTTGACCTTCGCCGCCCCATCTACCGCCCCACGGCTGCCTATGGTCATTTCGGCCGTAACGACGTGGCCTTCCCCTGGGAGGCCTTAGATAAGGTGGAAGTGCTCAAGAAGGCCCTCTGAGCGCACAGGATATAGTATAATAAAAGCCGCAAGCTCTGCTTGCGGCTTTTATTACGACTGTGGGATGCTAGCGACGCGCGTATTCCCGCGTATTTCATCGTTGACTTGGAACACATGACAATAAAAGGCCCGTTGGGCCGGGGAGAGAGGATGAATTTTCGCAAGAGACTGATAATTTCCTTCGCCATTGTCATTGTGGTTCCCATTCTTTTGGCCATCCTTCTGCTCTATGGAGTACGCTTCCTGGGCCGGGGGTCCGACCAGGGACTGGTGACAGATTCCATGCAGATCATGAACCGCTACTCCAGGAGGGCCTATGAGACCATTCTGGAGCAGGCCAGGACAGATCCGTCCGTTTTGCTGAACACAGATTATCTGCAGAAGGAGAACGAGAACCTGAAGAAGAGCTATACCAGCCTCCTGGTTCGCTATCGGGATCAGGTCTATTACAATGGCCTGTCCGAGCACAGCAATCTGGATCCGGAGCATCTGCCATCCTTTGGGACGGGAGCCAGGGACGCCAATAATTTTACCTACCTGGAGGGAGACGCCTCTACGATCGTCCGGCAGATTGATTTCTACACGATCAACGGCGCCGTGGGGAGCGTCTACCTGCTGACTTCCGCCAGCGGAGATCTGCCGGAGGCAAAGAGACTGATTATTCAGTATATCCTGGCAGTGCTGGCCATCCTGATTTTGACCGCCGTTTTCCTGACAGCCTGGATCTACTCCGGCATGGTTCCTCAGGTCCGCAAATTGACAGAGGCGGCCGAGAATATCCGGGAGGGCAACCTGGACTTCAAGATCGAGATGGAGGGGAAGGATGAGTTTGCCCGGCTTGGCAGCGCCTTCGAGGAGATGCGCGCCCGTCTGGAGGATTCCTCCAGACAGAAGTTAGAGAACGAGAAGGAGCAGCTGGCTCTGATCTCCAATATCGCGCACGATCTCAAGACCCCGATCACAGCCATCAAGGGCTACGCGGAGGGGATCTTAGACGGGATCGCGAGAACGCCGGAGAAGCAGGAGGCCTATGTTCGGACCATCTACAATAAGGCGGGGGAGATGGACAAGCTGATCAATGAGCTGACCACCTACACCAAGATTGACACCAGCGGGATCCCTTATAACTTCCGCCACATGAGCGCCAGAGACTACTTCGACGACTGCGCCGGGGAGCTCACCGTGGAGCTGTCCAACCAGCAGATTCGTCTGGGCTATGCCAACCAGTTGCCCGAGGAGACAGAGGTCATCGCTGACCCGGAGCAGCTGCAGAGGGTCATTTCCAATATTGTCGGCAACTCCGTCAAGTACATGGGACATGCCGATGGTCATATCAACATGCTGGTGAAAGATGTAGGCGATTTCGTCCAGGTGGAGATGTCTGATGACGGACAGGGCATCACAGCGGCCGACCTGCCCTATATTTTTGACCGGACCTTCCGGGCCGATTCCTCCCGCAACTCCAATACGGGAGGCAGCGGGATCGGTCTGGCCGTTGTCAAGAAAATCATCGAGGATCACGGGGGCAAGGTCTGGGCCAGGTCGACTCCCGGCAAGGGAACCTGTATTTATTTCGTTCTGCGCAAGTATCAGGAAGAGGAAGTCAGATGAGCAAAGTACTGATTATTGAAGATGAGCGCTCCATTGCGGAGCTGGAGAAGGATTACCTGGAGTTAAGCGAGTTCTCGGTGGATATCGAGACCGACGGAGCTGCCGGGCTGAAAAAGGCCCTGGAAGGGGACTACGATATTTTTATTCTGGACCTGATGCTGCCGGGCGCGGATGGCTTTGAGATCTGCCAGAAGATCCGCGAGGTCAAGGACAGGCCGATTCTCATGGTCTCTGCCCGCAAGGACGATATCGATAAGATCCGGGGTCTGGGTCTGGGGGCCGATGACTATGTGACAAAGCCCTTTTCCCCCTCGGAACTGGTGGCCAGAGTCAAGGCGCATCTGGCCCGCTATTCCCGCCTGGTGGGAGCGTCCCCAATCAAGAATGACTGCCTGGAGATCCGAGGTCTCAAGATCGACAAGTCCGACCGGCGGGTCTGGATCAACGGGGAGGAGAGGACATTTACCGCCAAGGAATATGAGCTGCTCCTCTTTCTGGCGGAGCATCCCAACCATGTCTTCTCCAAGGATGAGCTCTTCCGGGAGATCTGGAATATGAGCTCCAATGGGGAGGTCGCCACAGTGACCGTTCATATCAAGCGGATCCGGGAGAAAATCGAGATGGACTCCTCTAAGCCCCAGTATATCGAGACGATCTGGGGCGTGGGATACCGCTTCCGCGTCTGAGGGGCAGAGGCGCGGACCGGCGAGTGGGGACAGATCAGGAGAAGAGACGCGGATCGGCCGATCGGAGAGGAGTGATATGTCCAGGAAATTGTATATCTCAGACTGTCATTTCTTCCATAAGGCCCTGCTGACGTCGATGGACCGCAGGCCCTTTGAGGATCTGGACCAGATGCACGCCTGTATGATCCGCCAGTGGAAGGCGGCGGTCGGCCCCAGGGACGAGGTCTATATCCTGGGGGACTTCTCCTATGGGAAGGGGCAGGAGACCATGGAGATCCTGGATCAGCTGCCTGGCCGCCTGCACCTGGTCATTGGGAATCACGACCAGTGGTTTCGGAAGTTGGATCAGAAACACCTGTCTCGTTTTGTCTGGGCGGCTCCATACAAAGAGATTCGGGATCAGGGGCGGCATGTGATTCTCTCTCACTATCCCACCTTTTGCTACAACGGGCAGTATCATGTGGGGAAGGACGGATCGGCCAATGTCTATATGCTCTATGGACATGTGCATGACACGAGGGATGAGCGCCTGGTCCACCATTTCCTGCGGCAGAGCCAGCAGATGGAGGTGCGGGGCAGGGATGGCACAGTCCGCCAGCTGCCCTGCCAGATGATCAACACCTTTTGCGTGTTCAGTGATTACCGGCCAAGGACTCTGTCAGAGTGGATTGCGATTGATGCCGAAAGACGAAAGAAGCTGGATCTTGAGACGGCTGACATGGAAGAGATCCTGCGCCCCGACTGGGGAAAGCGGGACAGGGGAAATCAAGGGAAGACACAAGGATGATGCGGACGGAAATTATATATGAGGACGCAGACATCTTTGTCTGCTATAAACCGGCGGGATTTGCCACACAGACAGCCTCTGCCCTGCAGGCAGACCTGGTCTCGGAATTGAAGAACTACCGCAAGAGCCGGGGAGAGTCAGACTATATCGGCTTGATTGGCCGCCTGGATCAGCCGGTCGAGGGCCTTATGGTGATCGCCAAGAACCCGCGGGCTGCCGGGAAGCTGGAGGCGGCGCAGGCGAAAGGCAGGATCGACAAGTACTATCTGGCGCTGACACAGGGACTGCCGAAGGGGCCCGACTGCGGGCAGGAGGCGGATTCCCTCCATCGGAAGGGAGAATGGATTTTCCTGGAGAACGACATGCTGCCAGCTTCCCGCGGCAAGAATGGCCGCCTGCTTGCGCCGGAGGACAAGGGGACCAAGAATGGCCACCAGCCTGCGCCGGAGGACAAGGGGACCAAGAATGGCCACCAGCCTGCGGTGAAGGACAAGGGGGCGAAGAAGACCCGCCTGCCTGCGCCGGGGACTGGGGAAGCTAAGACGGCTTGCCAACTTGCGCCGGGGACTGGGGAAGCTAAGAAGGCTTGCCTGCTTGCGCCGGGGATCAAGGGAGCCAGGAAAGCCCGCCTGGAATATCAGATCCTGGACCATTCAAAGACAAAAGACGGCCGGGCATTAGCCCTGCTTCGCGTTCACCTGCTGACGGGACGCCGCCACCAGATTCGCCTGCAGTTGTCAGGTCTGGGCAGTCCGATCCTGGGAGATGCCAGGTACGGGGCCGATCCCAACGGCCAGCCCCTGGCCCTCTGTGCCTGTCAGCTGTCCTTTCCCCATCCAGGGACGGGAGAGCGGATCTCCTATGAGATTTTGCCGAGGGGGACAGCCTTCGGCCGATTTAAAAACTGTCTCGAAGAAGGATCGGATGGAATCTGATATCGACCTGTCATGAGATCAGAGCCGGTCTGACAGTGTCTTTGCAGACGCCAGGGCTTGCCAGGAAATGAGGAGAACATGAACTTATATATCATTCGGCACGGACAGACCGATATGAACGTCCTGCACCGCATGCAGGGCAGGACAGATACCAGACTCAATGAAAAGGGAAGGCAGCAGGCCAGGGAGGCGGCGAAATTCCTCAAAAAGGAGAAAATCGTCCCGGACCGCGTGATAGTAAGCCCTCTAGATCGGGCCAGGGAGACGGCGGAGATTGTCTCCGGCAGGCCCAGAGACCTTCAGGAGCCGGATGACCGGATCATTGAGATGTGCTTCGGAGAGGCGGAGGGCAAACCCAATGAGGAGCTGGCCCAGGGCTTCTATGAATCTTTCTTTCGCACGGTCGTCGACTATGAGCCGCCGGACGGAGCGGAGAGCTACGAGGACCTCTTCGACCGCATCGCGGACTTCGTGGAGGACTTGAGAGATCAGTATGTTCTGTGTGCAAATAGGGGGGCTGTGGTAAGCGATTGCGAAGAGCCTGTACAAGAAGATGCCGGAGAATGTCATATTAGGAAAGACAGAAGGTGTCAGGATCGTAAGACAGGGCCCACAATTTTCGTCGTCTCGCACGGGGCGGCCCTGCACGCCCTTTTGGCCTATGTCGGCCATGTGGAGAGAAAGGACTTCTGGAAGATCGACGTCAATAACTGCGCTGTCTTTCAGGTCTTCCTCTCCGATCAGAGGCGTGATCCCGACGGCAGGCCGGGAAGCGATTATCAGGATCATTTCACCCGGCTCTATGAGGGCTTCGGGCATGGACACTACCTGAATATGACGGCTCAGATTGACAGAAAATAGAGCATTTTCTAGAATAGGGCAGTGAATGCCCGCGAGGATTGCCGGGGAGCTGGCCGCTGTGTGCCAGTCGAAGGCGAAGGAGAGGGGCGTGTGAGGAGATATCATGGCTAAGGATAAGAAGTTTGTCGAGGAGATTACACCCAGAAGTGAGGATTTCGCCCAGTGGTATACCGATGTGGTTAAGAAGGCGGAGCTGATGCAGTACTCCTCTCTCAAGGGATTTATGATCTATAAGCCCCTCGGCTATGCCATCTGGGAGAATATCCAGAAGAATATGGACGCGATGTTCAAGGAGACAGGGGTGGAAAACGTCTACATGCCCCTGCTGATGCCGGAGAGTCTCCTGAAAAAAGAGGCGGAGCATGTCGAGGGCTTCGCCCCGGAGGTGGCCTGGGTGACCCAGGGCGGCATCCAGCCCCTGCAGGAGCGACTGGCCATCCGGCCGACATCAGAGACCCTCTTCTGCGATCTCTATTCCACCATTGTCCAGTCCTATCGGGACCTGCCAAAGGTCTACAACCAGTGGTGCTCTGTTGTCCGCTGGGAGAAGACCACCCGTCCCTTCCTCCGCTCTTCCGAGTTCCTCTGGCAGGAAGGTCATACCGCGCATGCGACTGCGGAAGAAGCTGAGGCCAGAACCATTCAGATGCTGAATGTCTATGCGGATTTCTGCGAGAAATATCTGGCGATTCCCGTGATTAAGGGGCGCAAGACCGATAAGGAGAAGTTTGCCGGAGCAGAGGCGACATACACCATTGAGACCTTGATGCATGATGGCAAAGCTCTCCAGTCAGGAACCTCCCACAACTTCGGAGACGGATTCGCAAGAGCTTACGGGATTCAGTACACGGACAAGAATAATCAGCTGCGGTATGTGCATCAGACCTCCTGGGGGGTATCTACCCGCCTGATCGGGGCCATTATTATGGTGCATGGAGACGACTCCGGCCTGGTGCTTCCTCCCCGTATCGCCCCCGTCCAGATTGTCATTGTGCCTGTCATGCAGCAGAAGGAGGGAGTTCTCGAGAAGGCCGAAGAACTCCGTCAGCAACTGCAGAAGGCCGGATTCTCCGTCAAGCTGGACGACTCTGAAAAGAGCCCCGGCTGGAAGTTTGCCGAGGCGGAGATGAGGGGAATCCCCCTTCGCATTGAGGTCGGACCCAAGGATATTGAGAAGGAACAGGTAGTCATGGTTCGCCGTGACAACCGCAAGAAGGTCTTTGTGCCCATGCGTGAGCTCACAGAGAGGGCGGAACAGCTTCTTGAGCAGGAGCAGGAGGATATGCTTGCAAGGGCAAAGGACTTCCTGAACAGCCATATTTCAGATGCGCACACTTATGAGGAATTCAAGGACGCTGTTGCAAACAGGCCGGGCTTCATCCGCGGCATGTGGTGCGGAGACGAGGCCTGTGAGGACAGGATCAAGGAGGATACGACAGCGACCAGCCGCTGCATGCCATTTGACGAGGATACCATTGATGACAAATGCGTCTGCTGCGGGAAGCCCGCGCACAGGCTGGTCTACTGGGGTAAGGCATATTGATGAGAAGAGGTCAGAAGCTGTCAATTGATCTGCCGGCCCCTGTGCGGCAGATCATTCATACTCTGGAGGCGGCCGGTCATGAGGCTTATGCCGTCGGTGGATGCGTCCGGGACTCTGTCCTCGGGCGCATTCCGGACGATTGGGATATTACCAGCTCGGCCTGTCCCCGGGAGATCAAGGCCCTCTTTTCCCATACGATTGATACGGGGATTCAGCACGGGACTGTGACCGTCATGCTGGATCATATCGGCTATGAACTGACGACCTACCGCGTCGACGGGGAGTATCTGGACGGACGTCATCCCAGGACGGTCCGCTATACGCCCAGTCTCACGGAGGATCTGAAGCGCCGTGACTTTACAATCAACGCCATGGCCTACCATCCCGATCGCGGCCTGGTGGACGAATTTGACGGGATCGGCGATCTAAAGCGAAAGCTGGTCCGCTGCGTGGGGGATCCCCATCAGAGATTTACCGAGGACGCGCTTCGCATGCTCAGGGCGGTCCGCTTTGCGGCCCAGCTGGGCTTCGGGCTGGACGCGGACACAGCGTCAGCCATCCGGGACCTGGCCGAGAACTTAAAGAAGGTCTCGGCGGAGCGCATTCGGGTGGAACTGATGAAGACCATCTGTTCCCCTCATCCGGCCTGCCTTGAGATGGCTTATGAGCTGGGGCTCACAGCAGTTTTCCTCCCGGAGTTCGACGCCTGTATGAGGACGCCGCAGAATACCCCCCACCACTTTACCGATGTGGGCCACCATACCCTGCTTGTCATGCAGGGGGTGCCCGATGACCCCGTCCTGCGTTTGGCGGCCCTCCTTCATGATATCGCCAAGCCGGTCTGCAGAACGACGGATGAAAGGGGCGTCGACCACTTCAAGGGGCATCCAAAAGAGGGAGCCAGGATGGCCGGGGAAATTCTCAGGCGTCTGCGCTTTGACAAGGATACCACGGATCGGGTAGTACAGCTGGTGTGCTATCATGATGAGCGTCCCGGGGCTGATCTGCGGTCCGTCCGCCGGGCTATGGTTCGGGTGGGAGCACAGGCCTTTCCCCGGCTCTTTGCCTTGAAGCGGGCGGACATGCTGGCCCAGAGTGATTACAAGCGTGAGGAGAAGCTGGGGGAGATTGACGATTTCGAGCGCCTGCGGGAGCAGATTCTGCAAAAAAAGGAGGCCCTGTCCGTGGGAGACCTGGCTATTTCGGGAAGGGACCTTCTTGAGATGGGACTGCCCCAGGGAAGGCTGGTGGGAGAAGTCTTATCCGCCCTTTTAGAGGATGTCTTAGAGGAGCCGGAGCACAATCAGGCGGACTATCTGAGAAAGAAAAGCCGGGAAATTCTCTTAAATCTCGGGGAAAGCCCGCAAGACGGGGCTTTTTCTTGACAAGCAAAATAAAATCCATTATAAAGGGTTTATACGATTCGGGGGAGAACCCAAGGAGAATCGGAACTGTTAATATAGGAGGAATAGAAATGAACAAGACTGAGTTAGTTGCAGCAATTGCAGAGCAGGCTGATCTGTCCAAGAAGGATGCAGAGGCAGCGTTGAAGGCATTCACCGACGTTGTATCTAAGAGCCTTAAGAAGGGCGAGAAGATCCAGCTTGTCGGCTTCGGTACCTTTGAGGTTTCCAAGAGATCCGCAAGAACCGGACGCAACCCCCAGACCGGCAAGACCATGAAGATTGCTGCTTCTAAGGCACCTAAGTTCAAGGCCGGCAAGGCACTGAAGGATGCTGTAAACAAGTAATTCTTCGAATTGAGCGATTTGTAAGAAATTGCAGAAGACAGAGAGCCGATCGCCATATAGCGTATGTGCATGGATATGCAGGTGCGAAATATGGAGATCGGTTTTTCTTATTCATGATTGCGGGATGACTGCGGCTTAAGGATGCCTGCGGCCAGTCTTATTTTGCCGGACAGGAGTTCAAAGGGACGATATTTTAAAAGGAGAGGGATATGAGACTGGACAAGTTCCTCAAGGTTTCAAGACTGATCAAGCGCAGAACCGTGGCCAACGCGGCCTGCGATGCCGGACGCGTGCTTGTGAACGGCCGGCCGGCCAAGGCCTCTGCCAAGGTCTCGGTGGGAGATATCATAGAGATCGCCTTCGGGAATCGCACGGTCAAGGTTCGTGTTCTGGAGATACAGGATACGACGAAGAAGGAAGAGGCCAAGGAGCTCTTTGAGTACCTCTGACTTGCCAAATCCGGCTCGTGCTCCTATCATAGTTGTATTCAGAGAGCTTAATCTGCGAGCTGTCAGCAGGGGATCAGACCAGGAAAGAAATTCATGAGCGAAGAGATTAGACCAATCAAAAGGCAGGAAAGGCCACAGGCCAACAAGACCAGGCGGCGTCGGCGGGCAGTTTTTGCTCTGCTGACAGTGATCTTTGCTGTGACGATGTTGGTCCAGCTGACCCGTCTCTATCAGAAGCAGCGGAGCTACAAGGAGAAGGCTGCCGTCTACCAGAAGGAGCTGCAGCAGCAGGAGGAGAGGGCCAAAGAGCTTGAGAACCAGGTGAACTACACGATGACAGACGCTTACGCGGAGCATGAGGCCCAGAGCAAGCTGGGGATGGTTCATCCCAACGAGATCATCTTCCGCGAGAAGAAATAAGGACAGGAGGACTCGACATTGGCTTGTCGGGTTTTTTCTTGTCAGAGAAGAGAAGGGATGCGGCCGGCGGCCCGCAGGCAAGTGAGGGGATCCGTCGGAGCGATTGAAAGCCTGTTGCCGGGAGCGCGGGCCGACAGGAGAAGAGGGAGGAAGACGAGGCGGTGGACGATTTTGCGGAGAGGATCTGGTCTTATGCGGTGGGAGAAGAGATGCTTGCGCCCAAAGACCGTCTTCTTCTGGCGGTCTCCGGTGGGGCGGATTCGGTTGCCCTTCTGCGGCTGGCTCTGATCTGGAGGCGAAAATACGATCTGCTCCTGCGGGTTTTACATGTAGAACACGGCCTTCGGGGGAGGGAGAGTCTGGAGGATGCCGCCTGGGTCAGGAAGCTGTGCCGGGAGCACGGCCTGCCCTGTCAGGTCGTGCCGGTGGATGTGCGGGCTCTCGCGGAGACAGAAGGGCGGTCTGAAGAAGAGGCGGCCCGCATACTCCGTTATCAGGCCCTGGAAGAGGCGGCGGCCCGATGGGACGGGGCAAAAATCGTCCTGGCCCACAATTTGAATGACGCGGCGGAGACCCTTCTCTTTCATCTGGTCAGGGGGACCGGTCTGGAGGGATTGGCGGCAATCCCCCCCAAAAGGGGCAGGATTGTCCGCCCCCTTCTGGCCGCGTCCAGAAGAGAGATTGAAGACTGGCTGCGTGACCTGGGCCAGGAATGGAGAAGAGATCGAAGCAACGAGGAGGATACCTACAGCCGCAATCGGATCCGTCATCAGGTCCTGCCTCCCCTTTTGGGGGAGAACCAAAGAGCCCTGGAGCATATGGCGCGCACGGCGGGAATCGCGAGAGAGGCGTCAGGTTATATCCGAAGGCAGGCAAAGAGAGCCCTGGACCGGTATCTTCTGCCGGGAGGACAGGAGAGGGGAGATTTGACAGAGCGCCTTCTGCCCCGCCCCGCGAGCTGGATTCTCTCTCTTGACCTGAAGAGGGAAGACCCCTTTTTGCAGAGGGAGATTCTGCGTCTTGCCCTAGAGACGGCGGCCGGAGGGGCTAAAGACCTTGGCTGCGCGCATGTGCAGGCTCTACTCGACCTTTTGCGCGGCCAGGCGGGACGGCGGCTGGATTTGCCCTATGGCCTGCTCGTCATTCGGGGCTATAAGAGTCTTCAGTTCTTTTCGAGATCGTCCGGAGAAGAGGAGACAGACTCCGGATCGGAGACAGGCCCCGGACCGGAGACAGACCCCGGACCGGAGATAGGCCCCGGGCTTGAGACAGCTAACAGGGCGAAGATCCGTCAGGACCGCATTCCCACAGATCTTAGAATCGGTGACTCGGGGCTGATCGCGCTGGGGGAAGACCGCTATCATTACCGTCTGATCGAGGGCGGGGGAAAGGAGCAAGGTCGGCTGGCGCCCTATACGAAGGCATTTGATTATGATAAAATCAGGACTGCTCTTCAGATTCGCTTCAGAGAGCCGCATGATCGCGTCTGTATCGATGCGGCCGGCCACAGACAGAGCTTGAAGCGATTTATGATCAATCGAAAGATCCCCGCGGGACTCAGGGCCTCCTGCCCTCTTTTAGCGGATGGATCTGAGATTGTCTGGATCATCGGATACAGGCAGAGTCAGTTTTATCAGGCGAATCAGAACACGAAAAGAGTCTTGGAGATTAGGAGAGTGAAAGATGAGTGAGAAGATCAGAGTAATGCTTTCCGAGGATGAGCTCGACGCGAGGATCAGGGAACTGGGCGCGCAGATCAGCAAAGATTTTCAGGGCAGGGAAATTTTCCTGGTCTGCATCCTGAAGGGGGCTTCCTTTTTCGCCTGTGAACTGGCCAAGCGCATTAGGGTTCCTGTGACCATGGACTTCATGTCGACCTCAAGCTATGGAGCAGGCACCGTCTCCTCTGGAAATGTCGTCATTAAGAAGGGCTTGGATCTGGATCCTTCCGGTCAGAATGTGCTGATTGTTGAGGACATCATCGATTCCGGCAATACCTTCCAGTTCCTGCTCAACTGGTTCCGGGATAAGGGAGCCAAAAGCGTGCACACCTGTTGCCTTCTGGACAAGCCTGACCGCCGCGAGGTTCCGGTGGAGGTTGATTACACCGGATTTTCCATTCCGGATGAATTCGTTGTGGGTTACGGCCTGGATTACGATCAGAAATACCGCAACCTCCCCTATATCGGGGTTGTTGAACTGAATGGCTGAACCAAAGAGAAGCGATGAAAGCGACCGGATATTGTCCTGTGAGATAAGCCGGCCGCTTTCTGCACATGTATCGCGCCAGGCGCAGGAGAGGAGTAATTTTGGATAACGAGAACAGGCGCAGACGGGGAGCGGCCATCTATCTGCTGATATTGCTTGGCCTGATGATCGTCTGGTATTTCAACGCGCCCAGGCTCGGCAAGGCCATGAGCGACAGCCAGCTGCAGAGCGCGCTGCAGGCAGGACAGGTTAAGACCGTGGTGATCCACCAGAACGCGCAGGTTCCCACAGGGAGCGCCGATGTCGGATTGGCGGACGGACAGGAATACAAGCTGGCCGTGTCGGATGTGAAGACCCTTGAAAATACCCTTCGGACGGCGGGATTTGACAATTACACACTCAAGGATGTGAGGGACAATCAATGGCTTATGGCCGTTCTGCCATCTGCTGTGGTAGGGGTCATATTGATCGCCTTCTTTATCCTGATCATGAACATGCAGAACCGGGCCCAGAACGGCGTCAACGGTCAGATGATGGACTTCGGTAAGAGCCGGGCAAAGATGGCCAGAAAGGAAGACACGAATATAACTTTTGAGGATGTGGCCGGTCTTCAGGAGGAAAAGGAGAGTCTGGGAGAACTGGTTGACTTTCTCTCCGATCCGGGGAAGTTCACTCAGGTAGGGGCTCGTATTCCAAAGGGAGTGATCCTGGTAGGCCCTCCGGGAACGGGAAAGACCCTGCTGGCCAAGGCAGTGGCGGGGGAAGCAGGGGTTCCCTTCTTCTCAATCTCGGGTTCTGATTTCGTGGAGATGTTCGTCGGGGTCGGCGCTTCCCGCGTCAGAGACCTCTTTGCGGAGGCTAAGAAAAATGCCCCCTGCATTGTTTTTATCGATGAGATTGACGCTGTGGCGAGGCGCCGCGGAGCCGGTCTGGGCGGAGGTCATGATGAGCGGGAGCAGACCCTGAATCAGATGCTGGTAGAAATGGACGGCTTCGGAGTCAATGAGGGCATCATTGTTATGGCGGCGACCAACCGGGTAGATATCCTGGATCCTGCCATTATGCGGCCCGGGCGTTTTGACCGGTCGGTCTTCGTCGGCAGGCCTGATGTGAAGGGAAGAGAGGAGATCCTCCGTGTCCACACCAAGAATAAGCCCCTGGCAGAAGATGTGGATCTCGCGACAGTGGCGCGGACGACGGTTGGCTTTACAGGTGCGGATCTGGAGAATTTGATGAATGAATCCGCCATCGCCGCGGCCAGAGAGGGACGGGCCTATGTCAGGATGGAGGATATCCGCTCCTCCTTTGTCAAGGTCGGAATCGGGACAGAGAAGAAGAGCCGGATCATTTCCGAGCAGGAGAAAAAAATTACGGCTTATCACGAGTCGGGACATGCCATCCTCTTCCATGTTCTGCCTGATGTAGGGCCGGTCTATTCGGTCTCCATTATACCTACAGGCGCTTCAGCGGCAGGCTACACCATGCCGCTGCCGGAGAAGGACAATATGTTTGTCACCAGGGGGAAGATGTTCCAGGATATCGTGGTTGCCTTCGGCGGTCGTGTCGCAGAGGAATTGATTTTCGATGATGTGACGACGGGGGCTTCTGCTGACATTAAGCAGGCGACCCGCACAGCAAGGGAGATGGTGACCAGGTACGGATTCTCCTCCAAAATCGGGCCCATCGCATATGGCGACGATGATGATGAGGTCTTCATCGGCAGGGATCTGGCTCATGCAAAGTCTTACGCGGAGTCTACGCAGGCAGGGATTGATGCGGAAGTGCACAAAATAATCTCCTCAGCCTATGATAAGGCCAGGGAGATTTTGACAGCCAATATGGATGTCCTTCACCGGTGCGCGGACCTGCTGATCAAGCAGGAGAAGATTCACCGGGAGGAATTCGAGGCGCTCTTTGCAAAACACTACAGCCAGCCGGCGGAAGGCGGCGTGACGGTGGAGGAGATGTGAGCTGCAGCGCCTCCTGCGACTGGTCGGCAGACAGGGGGATCAAAGGCGGATGAGCTGTGGAGCGCGGGTCAGCGGCGGGAGGTCAGAGTCCTCTTGCATATCCATATGACGAGGGCAATTCCTGCGATAAGAGCCAGAATCCTGGTGATATCGGGTTTGCCATCCATGGCGTGGCAGTCGCTCGGATGATCTGGGTTGTAGGCGATGGTAAGGGTCTCGCCCACCTGGAGGCTGGTGTCCCTGTCAAAGGTCACCCAGGCCTGTACCTGCTTGCCATTGACCGTGTATTCCACTTGCAGTGTGCTTCCATACTTCGTGTCTGAGCCATCGCTTCGCCTCTGGTAGTTCTCCACCTTGAGGATGCGGGCCTCTGTCTTGGGGTAAGAGTTATAGGGAGAGGCCTTCATGCGCATGCCGATGATGACGACAGCTGCTCCCAGGAGGATGAAAATGATGACAAGTCCGATCCAGATTGCTTTTGTGGCGACATGTTTCATGGTCTGCTCTCCTTTCTGTCTTCTCATACAAGTGTAGCACAGATGGAAAGGGGCAGATGGATATTTCTCCGGTTCTGCCGAAGAGAAGCCTATTTGGATTCGGCGGGGAGAGTATCAGGAGGTTCTGCCATATTGGGGCTGACGCCGGACATAGACCGGTCGATCGGGGGAGGCGGTGGAAGATTTCTTTTGAAATTGTAAATAATAGACAAAAAACAGGTTATATAATTGGCAAATTTGTTGAGACTCATTGCCCAAGATGAGGTAGGATAAGTCTTGTAAAAACCCCAATACATTTTTACATTTTTTACTACCCCCATAGTAAAATACCTTCTCCTGAGAGCGGCTTCCCCAAGCCGCTCTCTTTTTCGTCTGGAATCAAATACAGGCAGAGCAGAAATTCTATTTTTTTCATTCGATTTCATAAACGTTTCATATAGGATCGATAGCATATGGTTTGTGAACAAAAGCGGCGGGAAAACAGACGCCTTACCTGCAGGGGGCGAGAAGGAAAGGAGTGGGGGGCAGCAGTGATCAAAAATGCCATCGCATATGTCTTGCGAAAAAAGACCCGAACATTGATAGTTTTTGTCATACTGACATTGGTTCTCTCCTGTCTGTATATATGCTTAAGCATTATGCGTACCAGTGAAAATCTGGAGCAGACCTTATATCAGTCTTCAAATTCATCCCTTTCGATCACGAAGAAGGACGCGGACGGATATTTTGAGATCAGTCCATTCGCGCAGACAGATCAGATCAAAGAGATTACCCAGTCGTCTCCTCAGTATGAGGGGCCGGCAAGACTGACCAATGCAAAAGCGGTCGAGGGGGAGCAGGCGATTACGAGAGACGATCTGACGGACGAATTCAAAAATCTGGTCTCGATTGAGGCCGGCGGTGAAACAGATAAAAACGTCCTCTTCAGCAGCGGGACATTCAGTCTGAAAGAAGGAAGAGGGATTCAGAGAGGTGATTCGGACGCTCTTCTCGTCCACGAGGAGTTCGCCAGGAAAAACAAGCTGAAGGTAAATGATGAAATTCGTCTGGAATACATTGACTCCAGGAATGCAGATCGCAAACTTGAGGAGCGCACCTACAAAATCGTAGGCATTTTTTCCGGGAAGAAGCAGGAGAGGTACACGGGGCTGTCGTCGGATCTGAGTGAGAACATGATGTTCGCAGACTATGCGTCAAGCCAGAAGGGGCTTGGCCTGTCGGAGAATCAGTGGATTGCCAGTAAGATCACTTTGTCCTGCGCGGGACCTGAGAAGATGGATGAGGCGATCAGGAAGATTCAGGAGCTCCCCGCGGATTGGTCCCAATATCGTGTTGACAAGAATACAAGCGCCTTTCAGGAGGCCATAGAGGCAATCGGCGGCGTCAGGCACATGATCGGGATGATGACCTACGCGATTATGGCTGGCGGCGTGGTTGTACTCTCCCTGATTCTGATCCTTTGGCTGAGAGAGCGAATCTATGAGATTGGAATCCTCCTGTCGATTGGAGTCAGCAAGGTCAAAATCGTGGGCCAGTTTCTTGTGGAGCTGATCCTGATATCCATTCCGACCAGCCTGGCCGCTTTTGTGGTCGGGAGTCTGGCAGTCAGGCAAATTGCAGGGGGATTGCTGGGGGCGGATCAGACAGCATCTCTTATGACAAACTTACCGACCGGTGCGGGCGGAGTCAGTCAGTTGCTGGTGTTTGTACAGAGCTATGGCGTTTTGGCTGCCGTTATCGCGGTATCAGTGATCATTGCATCCGCAATGATTCTGATCAAAAAGCCAAAAGAGATTTTATCCCAAATCAGTTAGGAGGCCAGTATGAGTATCTTAGAAATGAAGAATGTAACTTACAGCTATTCCGGCTCCAGAGAGCGGATTCTCTCATCCATCAACCAGGGCTTTGAGTGTGGGAATTTCTATGCAATCATCGGGAAATCCGGCGCTGGAAAGTCAACCCTGCTCTCTCTTTTGGCAGGACTGGATCGTCCCGATCGGGGAGAAATTCTGTTTAAGAATGAGAATATTGAGAAAGAGGGATACAGCAGGCACAGGAGAAATCATATATCGCTTGTCTTTCAGAACTACAACCTGATCGATTATCTCTCCCCCCTGGAGAATGTGAGGCTGGTCAACAGCAAGGCCTCTGAGGAAATTCTGCTGGAGCTCGGGCTGGATAAAAGCCAGATCAAAAGAAATGTCATGAAGCTCTCCGGAGGCCAGCAGCAGAGAGTCGCAATTGCCAGAGCCCTGGTGTCAGAAGCGCCGGTTATTCTGGCGGATGAGCCGACAGGAAATCTGGATGAGTCTACCGCCGGAGAAATCATAGGAATTTTAAAGAAACTGGCCAAAGAGAGGAATAAGTGCGTCATCGTGGTGACACACAGCAAGGAAGTCGCCGGCGCGGCAGACACAATTCTGGAATTGAGCAATAAGAAGATCAAGCAGGTGAAATATATCTAGGAGGGCGACAATGATCAGAAACGCATTTGCCTATGTCACAAGAAAGAGTCTGAAATCCTTCATCATACTTCTGGTGATTTTGTCCATGTCTGTCCTTAGTCTGATCAGTCTGTCGATCAGGGATGCGACCAACCGGGCCTCAGCGGAGACCTTTGGGACGATTACCAATAGTTTCTCCATGGAGATTAACCGGCGGGTCAACCAGGGAACACCGCGGGGAGGAGGAAATGTAAGAGGACAGGATATCAAGAAAATAGCTGAGTCCAAGGATATTGACGGCTATGTGAAGAGAATCAACAGTGTGGCCGATCTGGATGGCTATGATATCATTGAGACCAAGGAGACGCTGGCATCCCAGTCTGAAGAGCGCGCAAAGAATTTCAAGAGAACCGTTATGCTGACCGGAGTCAACGATTCATCCAAGGAGACGAAATTCGTATCCGGGGCATACCAGCTGGTTGAGGGACAGCACCTGACCGGGACGGATAAGAATAAAATCCTGATGCATAAGGATCTGGCAGCCAAGAACAATCTGAAAGTGGGGGATAAGTTAAAGATCAAGTCCAATCTCTTTGATGCGGATAATGAGAAGGGCGCCAATGAGACGGTGGAAGTGGAAATCAAGGGCCTGTTTGACGGACACAACAAGGGCGGCGTGAGCGCAGCCCAGGAGCTCTATGAGAACACGCTGATTACAGATCTGGACACGGCGGCGAAGGTCTATGGCAATACGGAAGACACCGCCACCTATCAGGACGCGACCTTCTTCGTGAAGGGGAATAAGAACCTGGATCAGGTGATCAAGGATCTGGGCTCTCTGGATATCAACTGGAAGGCCTATAACCTGATCAAGAGCTCGTCCAATTATCCGGCTCTGCAGAAGTCTATTTCCGGCGTATACGCAATTGCCAACCAGTTGCTGACAGGATCCTTAGTCTTTGCCGGTCTTGTCGTATCTCTGCTTCTGCTCCTCTGGATGAATGCCAGAAAGAAAGAAATCGCGGTTCTCCTGTCACTGGGCTTTTCCAAGATGAGAATTCTGGGGCAGTTTATGATGGAACTTTTGTTCATCGCGATTCCGGCCTATATCGGGGCTTACTTCCTGGCCGGACATGTGGGGAAAGCGCTCGGAAACCGCATCCTCCAGAGAGTTACGGGGAATATCGCGGATCAGATAGCCAAGCAGTCGGCATCGACCGGCCTGGGCGGCGGCGCGGAAGTGGACGGCTTCAATAAGACCCTGACCAGCCTGGATGTGATCGTCGGTCCGAATGCTCTGATCTATGTGGTACTGTTTATGTCGCTGATTTTGATTGTTTCCGTCCTCATATCCTCGTTTGCGATTTTAAAGAGAAGTCCCAAGGAACTGCTGACAGATACCAAGTAAGAGATCACGCAAAGCAGTGAAGCCCGGCTGGGTCGTAAAGAACTTTCGGATCGCTCTGCTGTCATACCTGTTGATGGGATCGGGGAATGGTCCATTCATAGGGGACAGGAATCATAAGAGCGGATCCAAGAATGAAGCGAGAGCTGATTGTCATAGGACGCATGCGCGTATTTGGAGCGCATGTGTCCTATGATGGTCGGCTCTCTTTATCTATTATTCACGACATGGAATGACAGTAATCTGGAGCGTCTTCTCTGCGAATGAGGGTTCCTTTCCTTCAGAGCGGCCGCCTGGCGGGGAAGCAGCGCGAATGCCCGGCTGTTTTGCGTGCCTTCATAGACATTGCCGGGTGTGGTCGGTAAAATAGGCTTTGACGGCAAATTCGAGGATATGCCGGCAGGGCCGGGGCGCTTGCGCAGGAAGGGGAGAGCCTATGAAAATACTTGTTGTTGAGGATGACCAGATGATCCGGGAGGGCGTCTGCGAATACCTGTCCGAATCCGGTTATGAGATGGTCGAGGCGGGGGACGGGAGAGAGGCGCTTGCCAGGTTTTATTCTGATGATATCGACCTGGTAATCCTGGATATACAGATTCCGCATATCAACGGCTTGGACGTACTCAAGGAGATTCGAAGAAAGAGCAGGCTGCCGGTACTGATCTTAACGGCCTTCAGTGATGAGGAGTATAAGATAGAGGCATTTACCAGTCTGGCGGACGGCTATATTGAAAAACCCTTTTCTCTGCCTGTGTTAAAGGCCCGCATTGACTCTCTGATAGAACGGCACTTCGGGCTGACAGATCGATTTGCCTACAAGGGAACGGAGGTGAATTTCAGCAGCTATTCGGCCAGAGTGGACGGGGAAAAGGTCGATGTGAACGCTAAGGAAGTGGAGATTCTAAAATTTCTGCTGGAACATGAGGGCTGCGCCCTGACAAGGGCGCAGATTCTGGACGGGGTGTGGAAGGAGACAGAGGAAATCCCCTTTGACCGGGTCATTGATGTCTACATCAAGGAACTGCGGAAGAAACTGGGACTGGACTGCATTATCACCGTTCGGAATGTGGGCTACAAGCTGGAGAGACAATGAAGAATCTGAAAATATTTCCCAAGATGTTCCTGCAGACCTTTGCGATCCTGAGCATTCTCATTGTTCTGATGCATCTGCTGATTTTTTTCGTCTTCCCCAAGACCTATCTGGAGACCAGAAAGCAGGAAGTATCTGCCAAGGCGGATGAAATTGCCAGCAATATTCAGGGGAGAGATCTGAATTTCGTCGAGCAGTCCCTGGATTTCTACTCCAAGACCAGCCAGATCAAGGCCTTTGTCAAAGAGCAGGGAGCTGATGACGGGATCAGAATCGAAGAGGAAGTGGGAGCTGACTTAAAGAGCAGCAGCAACTCTCTGGTTATTGAGGAGAGAGAGATCCAATTAAACACGGGGAGAAAGATATGGGTTCAGTTCGTCTCGACTGCGGATATGCAAAGAGATGCCAAAGAGCTGAGCCTGAAATTCCTGCCATATTCCCTGATCCTGTCTTTTCTTCTCTCTGTCGTCATTTCCCTGATCTATGCCAGGTCGATCACAAAGAGTATCCAGGAAATCAAGGACGTCACAGATCAGATGATGAAGCTGGACAAGGACGCCAGCCTGAAAGTGGATTCGACCAATGAAGTGGGGCAACTGAAGGGACAGATCAATGAATTGTATGAGACCCTTTTAAATTCCATGGAGCACCTGGAACAAAAGAATCAGGAGGTTCTGCGGCTGGAGAAGCTGAAATATGATTTCTTCAGAGGAGCCTCCCATGAGATGAAAACACCCCTGGCCAGCTTGAAGATCATCCTGGAAAATATGCAATACAATGTCGGAAAGTACAAGGACCGGGACAAGTACATCGGCAGCTGCCTTGCGATTGTGGATCAGCTGACCAGAAATATCTCCCAGATGCTGTCCGTCTCATCCCTTGACCAGCTCAAAAATGATGAGGAGGAGGTTCTGGTCAGAGATATTTTACAACCGCTTCTGGATCAGTACAGACTGCTGGCGGGCCAGAGGCATATCAGCGTGAGCGAGGAGCTGGGCGATGAGACCATGTATATCGGAAGGCGGGCGCTCAAGATGGTCCTGTCGAATCTGATCAGCAATGCCGTCAAGTACGCGAATGAGAAGGGAGAGATTCACATCGGAGCGGAAGACAACTGGCTCTATGTGGAAAATACGATTGATGAGGAGACAGAGGCGGATCCCAATCAGATTTTTGACGGCGGTTTTGACCTGAACAGCGAGAGGGGGAACGGACTAGGTCTGTATATTGTCCGAAACATCCTGTCCAACTATGAGATCCCATACCGGGTGACCGGGGACAAGGGGAGGATTCGCTTTCTGATCCGGCTGGCTTCACAGTGATTTCCGTTGCGGAGGACGGATAAGGTAGAATATAATAAATCTCGTGGAATTTTCGGGAGAGATGTTCTCTTCAATCAACCGCTGACGTGGGAATAGAAAGAGGTGAGAGGATGATCGAAGACGCGATTGTCAAGGTGAAAGAGGCGGAGGCCAAAGCCGATGAGATCGTCGCCTCCGCCAGGCGTCAGGCGGCGCAGATTCGCCGCCAGGCGGAGGAAGACGCGGCCAGAGCGAAAGAGGAAGCGCTTGCGAAGGCTGACTCTGATCGGAAGGAAGCCAAAAAAGCGGCCGATGCCCTGACCGCTGCGGCGGAGCATCCTGCTTCGACAGATGGAGAGACCCGGAAACTGCCGGAGGATCAGAGGAGAGCGGCGATCGACGCCGTGATCGGACTGGCGCTGAAGTAAGGAGGATGTTCCATGGCGATTGTGAAGATGCAAAAGATCAGCATCGCCGCCGCGAAGAAACACAGGAAAGCCATTCTCGAGCAGCTGCAGGACATGGGGCTGATGGAGCTCCATGAGGAACAGATTGAGGACGTCGATTTAGAACGCATGGATACCCAGGCGGCCCGCAATAACTTTGAGCGGGCGGCGCAGACCCTGGATATGGCGCTGAAGCTTCTCAAGGAGTACGCGCCGGAGAAAAACGCCGGACTCTCCCTCTTTTCCGAGAAAAAGCTGATCCCGCGCAGTGATTTTCAGGCGCATGACTCGCGGGCATCGGGCTTGTTGACCAAAGCCCAGAAGCTGGTGGACCTGGAGAAGGAGATTCATGAGCTTGGGGCGGCCAATCTCAAGGATCGGGCGACGATCAGCGGTCTGACCCCCTGGATGAGTCTGGATATTCCGATGTCGACCAGGGGAACCGCGAAGACGGAGGTCTTTATCGGAACCTTTCCCGAAGACCAGAGCGACGAGGCTCTGATCGCGGGGTTGACAGCGGATCTTCCGGCGGATGCTCCGCTCGATGTCAATATTCTTGCCAGAGAGAACCGGATGGTCTACGTCTGCCTGATCGCCGCCAAATCGATCAGCGAGACCCTGACAGAAAACATGCGCCAGATGGGCTTTGCCCGGCCTGCGGTCAGCTGCAGGCGGATCCCCGGGGACAAGATCAAAAGCCTGGAGGAATCCATCGAGCGGCGGAAGAGGAAAATAGAAGAAAACAAAAAGGAGATGGCCTCCTACGGGTTGTTGCGCCGGGACTTTTACATCAGCGCGGACTACTATCGCAGCCGCGCGCTCAAGTATGAGCTCCTGGGGAAGATCCCGCAGACCCGGCATATCTTCTTTCTGCAGGGCTGGGTGACAGACCAGTCGGCCGAGCCGCTTGCCAGGCTCTTAAGTGAGAAGTACGGAGCCTTTGTGCAGAGGGAAGAGCGGAACCAGGACGAGCTGGAGCCCACGGTTCTCGAAAATCCCCGGATTGCCAGGCCCGTCGAACCCATTTTGGCTTCCTACGGACTGCCGACGCACGGCAGATTTGATCCGACGAAAATCATGACCTTCTTCTATGTGATTTTCTTCGGAATGATGTTGTCCGATGCCGGATACGGGATCCTGGTCTCTCTGGGGACCGGTCTCATCCTCCTCCGCCACAGGCGCCTGGAAGAAGGACTCAGGCGGATGCTGCAGCTCTTCTTCATGTGCGGCCTGTCAACGACCTTCTGGGGCTTTATGTACGGCGGATTCTTCGGAAATGCCATAGATACCGTGGCTTCGACCTTCTTCGGCTATCAGGGAGACGCCATATTAAAGCCTCTCTGGTTTGAGCCGCTGAAGGATCCCATGCGTCTTCTGATCTGGTGCATGCTCTTCGGCCTGATTCATCTCTATACCGGACTGGCCATCAAGGGATATGAGACCCTGAAGGCCCATGATGTGGTGGGATTCATCTCGGACATCCTGTCCTGGTTCATGATGCTGACAGGTCTGGTGCTGATGCTTCTGCCGAGTGACCTCTACGGCTCCATTGCGGGGACGGCATATCAGTTCCCTGCCTGGCTGGTCGCATTCTCTAAAATTCTTGCGGGGGGAGGCGCCCTGATCATCCTTGTCATGAGCGGAAGAAGCAAGAAGAACTGGGCGCTTCGGATAGCCCTGGGGGCCTATGACATCTATGGGGTGACCGGCTGGCTGTCGGATTTGCTCTCCTACTCGAGACTTCTGGCCCTGGGGCTCGCGACCGGCGTCATCGCCAATGTCATTAACCTGATGGCCAGTATGGTGGGGGGAGGTCCTCTCGGACCGATTCTCTTTGCCGTCGTCTTTATCCTCGGCCACAGCCTCAACATCGGCATCAACCTGCTGGGCGCTTATGTTCACACCAACCGACTGCAATACGTCGAGTTTTTCAGTAAGTTTTACGACGGAGGCGGAAGAGCCTTCCAGCCATTTGGCAGACAGTATAAGTACATTCAAATCAAGGAGGACAAGTGAGATGAGTTTAGGAATGGTATTTGCATTAACCGGAGCGGTTCTGGCAACAATTCTGGCAGGCATGGGATCTGCCTGGGGCGTAGGTCTCGCCGGTCAGGCGGCCGCCGGCGTCGTCGCGGAGGATCCGGATCAGTTCGCCAAGGTTCTGCTCCTGCAGCTCCTTCCCGGTACCCAGGGTATCTATGGACTTCTGGTCACCTTTATCACGCTGACAAGGATCGGTGTCCTGGGGGGCAGCGCCATTACGGATACCTGGACGGGACTTCTGTACCTGGCGGCCTGCCTTCCCATCGCCATTGTGGGACTTGTCTCCGGCTACCATCAGGGCCGTACTTCTGTGGCCTCCATTGGCATTGTAGCAAAGAAGCCGGATCAGTTCGGTAAGGCCATGCTCTTCCCCGCCATGGTAGAGACCTACGCTATCCTGGCTCTTCTGGTCTCTATCCTCGCGGTTACGAATATTGGTTGAGCAGTTTTTCATTCATGACAATGGATTCCCCGCAGAGAGCGCATTCGATTGCTCATGAGAGAGGGTTTCGCCAGGCGAATATTCCATCGCTTATGGCAATGAAATGCAGGAAGAGCGTATCTTCCGTTGCTTGACAGAGTAAAGACAGGAGTAGCTATGGCAGGAATTGATAATATTCAATCTGAAATCCTGCAGGAGGCGCAGGCTGCGGCCGATGCCCTGATCGAGGATGCCAGGGCGGACGCAAAGAAGCTGGCGGCAGAATCCGCAGAAGAGCTGGATGCGATCCGCAGGCTGGCGGAGGGAGATTGTGAGCGCATCAGAGCGGCGGGACAGGTTCGCCTGGCGTCGAGGCAGGAGATGCTCAGAAGACAGGAAATCCTTCGCCGAAAACAGGATGCGGTCTCAGGCCTGATTGCGGAAGCTTACGATCAGCTGGCCAATGAAGACCAGGAGTCCTACTGGCAGATGGTGCTCTCTCTTCTGGACACCCATATCCGTCCGGAGAAGGGGAGGATCTGCTTCTCTCAGAGGGATCTGGACCGCATGCCAAAGGAGGTCAGAACGTCGATTGAGAAGAGGGCAGGGGAAGCGGGAGCCGACCTGACGATTGCGGCTGATGCGTCGGTCACCAACGGTTTTGTCCTTGATTTCGGAGGAATTGACGAGAACTGTACGCTGAAGGCGATTTTCGCGGAGCGGTATGAGCAGATGCAGGACGCGGTCTCCGCGATTCTGTGGCAGGAGTAAGTGTCTATGAGGGATGTGGAATATACCTTTGCGGTAGCCAGAATCCGCGTGCTGGAGAAGCATTTGCTCAGTGACGATGACATCAGCGCCATGATCAGTCTGAAAGATGTGCCTGCGGTCGTGGCCTACCTTTTGGACAGGGGCTGGGGCGACGGGAGCCAGCAGGATCCCGACCGTCTTCTGGCGGCGGAAGCGTCGAAGACCCTGGACCTGATGCGGGAGCTCAAGGTGGATCCGGAGATCTTTCGGATCCTGACCTATCCCCGTTACTTTCACAACTTAAAGGCCGCGATTAAGGAACTCTGCACAGAGGTCCGTGTGGCAGGGGCCTACTACGAATTAGAGGATTTTGGCAGAGAGAGACTTCTTGAGCTGCTTCGGGAGAAGGACTACCGGGCGCTTCCGGAGGATATGCAAAAGGTCGCCGCGGAGGCCTATGAGACCATGGCGTCTACCCAGGACGGACAGATCTGTGATCTGATGGTTGACCGGGCCTGCCTGGATGCCATGATGGAAATCGGCCGAAAGAACGGCAGCAGCCTGATCCGGGCATACGAGGAAATGACCGTCGCGGTGACGGACATCCGCATTGCCTACCGGGCGGCCAGGACGGGAAAGAGCCTTCGCTTCCTCAGGGAGGGGCTGGCAGAATGCGACAGTATTTCCGTCTCTGCTCTGGCTGACGCGGCCAGCCGGGGGAGTGAGGAACTTCTTACTTTCCTGAGGGGCGCGGGATACGGACAGGCCGCGGACGCGATTGAGGAGGGCCCGTCGGCGTTTGACCGCTGGTGCGACAATCGCCTGATCGAGACATTGAAGCCCCAGAAGACCAATACAATTTCGGTCGGCCCTCTTGTGGCCTATTATCTGGCTAAGGAGAATGAGATCAAGAGCGTTCGCATTCTGCTGACGGCTAAGGCCAATGGTTTCCCGGAGGAGGCAATTCGCGGAAGGGTGCGTGAGATGTATGGATAAGATAGCGGTCATGGGAGATTACGACAGCATTTACGGCTTCGGGGCCCTGGGAATGGAGCTCTTTCCCACGGATGAGGACGAGGATCCTGCCGGCACCCTGCGCAGGCTTGCCCAGAGCGGGTACGGCATCATCTACATCACCGAGGCGGTCTGTCTGGAGCTTGCAGAGACAATCGAAGAATACAGAGAGAGAGTCAGCCCGGCGATCGTTCCGATTCCCGGGATCAGCGGGGATACAAAAGTCGGTGTCGACGCGGTGAAGAGGTCTGTGGAGCAGGCGGTCGGAAGCGACATTCTCTTCTCCCAGAATTAAGACAGGAAAGCGAGGCGTGCGATGAGCACTGGAGTGATCAAGAAGGTTGCGGGACCTCTGGTTATCGCGACCGGAATGCGCGATGCCAACATGTCTGACGTGGTTCGCGTCAGCGATGAGCATCTGATCGGAGAGATCATTGAGATGCATGGAGACGAGGCCTCCATTCAGGTATATGAGGAGACCCAGGGACTTGGCCCCGGCCAGCCTGTGGAGTCGACCGGGATGCCCATGTCGGTCGATCTGGGGCCGGGTCTGATCGGCTCCATCTACGATGGGATTCAGCGTCCCCTCAACAAGATCAGGGAGGTGTCCGGGTCTGATCTCCTCCACCGGGGGGTACAGGTACCTGCTCTGGACGAGGAGAAGGTCTGGAACTTTGTCCCGACGGTCTCTGTAGGAGACGAGGTGGAGGCCGGCGATATCATCGGCACGGTTGAGGAGACGGCGGTCGTCACGCAGAAGATCATGGTTCCTTACCGCCTTTCCGGGAGGATCAAGCGCATTGAGTCCGGACAGCATACCATCCGGGAGACGATCGCGGTCATTGAGACGGATGCGGGAGACGTGGATGTGACCATGGTTCAGAAATGGCCTGTCCGCCGTCAGCGCCCCTATGCCAGGAAGCTGGCTCCCAATATGCCTCTGGTGACGGGACAGCGGGTCATCGACGCCTTCTTCCCCATTGCCAAGGGCGGTGTGGCAGCGATCCCCGGCCCCTTCGGCTCCGGAAAGACTGTCACCCAGCACCAGCTGGCCAAGTGGGCCGAGGCGGATATTGTGGTCTATATCGGCTGCGGTGAGCGCGGCAATGAGATGACAGACGTTTTGAACGAGTTCCCCGAGCTGGTTGACCCCAAGACCGGGGAGTCCCTGATGAAGAGGACCGTTCTGATCGCCAACACTTCTGATATGCCCGTTGCGGCGCGCGAGGCTTCGATCTACACGGGAATTACCATCGCGGAGTACTTCCGCGATATGGGTTACTCTGTCGCCCTGATGGCGGATTCCACCTCCCGCTGGGCAGAGGCCCTGCGCGAGATGTCCGGGCGCCTGGAGGAAATGCCGGGTGAGGAGGGCTATCCCGCTTATCTGGGATCCCGTCTGGCTCAGTTCTACGAGCGGGCCGGCCGGGTGATTTCTCTCGGCAGGGAGGGACGCGAGGGACAGCTGTCCGCCATCGGAGCCGTTTCTCCTCCGGGAGGAGATATTTCCGAGCCTGTCTCCCAGGCGACCCTGCGCATTGTCAAGGTCTTCTGGGGACTGGACGCCAACCTGGCCTATCAGAGACATTTCCCGGCCATCAACTGGCTGAATTCCTACTCCAACTACCTGGATGATATGGAGCCCTGGTTCAATGAGAACGTCAAGTCGGACTGGATGCAGGTCCGGCAGAATCTGATGTCCCTTTTGACAGAGGAGGCCTCGCTCAATGAGATCGTAAAGATGGTCGGAATGGATGCCCTCTCGCCCCAGGACCGCCTGAAGATGGAGGCGGCCAGAAGTATCCGCGAGGACTTCCTGCACCAGAATTCCTTCGATGAGATCGACACCTATACCTCTCTGCCCAAGCAGTACGACATGATGAAGCTGGTATACGCCTTCTACGAGGAGGGGAGCAAGGCCCTGAAGGCCGGAGCCAATATTGAAGATATCGTCAGCATGCAGGTCCGCGAGCGGATCGGCCGTTTCAAGTATACGAAGGAGAGCGATATCGCGGAGGAGTACAGCTCGGTTCAGGAGGCTCTGGCCACCGAGATCGCCACGCTGACCCAGGACAAGGAGGACTAAATTATGGCGAAGGAATATCGCACGATAGAGGAAGTCGCCGGACCTCTGATGCTGGTACAGGGGGTATCAGGCGTCAGCTATAATGAGATGGGCGAGATCGAGCTGGCGGACGGAAGCATCCGCCGCTGCAAGGTCCTGGAGATCGACGGGTCAAACGCCCTGGTACAGCTCTTTGAGACCGCAACCGGAATCAACCTGTCCAATTCCAAGGTCCGCTTTCTGGGCAAGTCTCTGGAGCTGGGCGTGTCCGAGGACATGCTGGGCCGCGTCTTCGACGGTATGGGGCGGACCATCGACGACGGGCCGCAGATCCTTCCGGAGAAACGGATGGACATCAACGGTCTGCCCATGAATCCGGCGGCCCGTCAGTACCCGTCGGAGTTCATTCAGACCGGGGTCTCATCCATCGACGGCTTAAACACCCTGGTTCGCGGACAGAAGCTGCCCATCTTCTCGGCTTCCGGTCTTCCCCACGCGCAGCTGGCTGCCCAGATTGCCCGTCAGGCCAGGGTCCGCGGGACTGACGAGCCCTTTGCCGTTGTCTTCGCCGCGATGGGAATCACCTTCGAGGAGGCTAACTTCTTCCAGGAGTCCTTCCGGCAGACCGGGGCCATTGACCGGACGGTTCTCTTTGTCAATCTGGCCAATGATCCGGCCGTCGAGCGTATTTCCACCCCCCGTATGGCCCTGACCGCCGCGGAATATCTGGCCTTTGAGAAGGACATGCATGTCCTTGTCATCATGACGGATATCACCAACTACGCGGACGCCCTGCGCGAGGTGTCAGCGGCCCGCAAGGAGGTTCCCGGCCGCCGTGGTTACCCCGGTTACATGTACACGGACCTGGCGACCATGTATGAGAGAGCCGGCCGCCTGCGGGGGCACAAGGGATCGATTACGATGATTCCCATCCTGTCCATGCCGGAGGATGACAAGACTCATCCCATTCCCGATCTGACCGGGTATATCACGGAGGGACAGATTATTTTGAGCCGTGATCTCTACCGCAGGGGAATTACCCCCCCTGTGGATGTCATGCCCTCCCTGTCCCGTCTGAAGGACAAGGGAATCGGAGCCGACAAGACCCGTGAGGACCACGCGGCGACGATGAACCAGCTCTTTGCTGCTTATGCCAGGGGTAAGGACGCCAAGGAACTGATGGTGATTCTGGGCGAGGCGGCCCTGACAGAGATGGACCTGCTCTATGCCAGGTTCGCGGATGAATTCGAAAGCCGCTATATCTCCCAGGGATATCAGACCGACCGGTCCATTGAGGAGACCCTGGATCTGGGCTGGGATTTGCTGCGCCTGCTCCCAAGGTCGGAGCTCAAGCGAATCAGCGACGATATGCTGGATAAGTATTACGAGAAGTAGAGTCGCCGGGGATTCCACCGGCGGAGTGCGCATCTCATCAGACAGGGCCGCTCCTCGGAGTGGATTGAGGAAGGATAAATAGATGGCGGGAACGAATGTGAATCCCACGCGAATGGAGCTGACCCGGCAGAAGCAGAAGCTTGCGACCGCCGTTAAGGGCCATCGTCTGCTCAAGGATAAGAGAGACGAGCTGATGCGGGAATTTTTGGACCAGGTTCGCGAAAACATGGATCTGCGCCTGAAGGTGGAAGAGGGGATCAAAAAGGCCAATGCCGGCCTGGTCTTAGCCAGGGCGGGGATGTCGGAGGAGCTTCTCAAGGAGGCTCTGATGGCTCCCAAGCAGGAGATCTGCTTAAAGAGCTCCAGGCGAAACGTCATGTCTGTCGATATTCCCCAATATGAGATCGACATGCGCACCAGCGATCCCAATGACATCTACGCCTATGGCTTCGCCTTTACTTCCGGGGAACTGGATTCGGCGGTCAGAGAGCTGGCGGATCTGACGGAGGATATGCTTCGCCTGGCGGAGCGGGAGAAGGCCTGTCAGCTGATGGCAGCCGAGATCGAGCGCACCAGACGGAGGGTTAACGCCTTAGAGCATGTTATTATTCCGGAGGCGCAGGAGAATATCAGGACCATTTCCATGAAGCTGGACGAGAATGAGAGGTCTACTCAGGTTCGCCTGATGAAGGTTAAGGACATGGTCTTAAAACAGGCCAGAGAGGCGAAGAAGAAGGAGAGAGCTTCCTGATGGGCCGATGAAAATCACGGCAGAGAGCATTTCAGTCCTTGGCTTCGTCAAGGGCTGGAATGATCGGCCTGAAAAATCAACAATAGAGCGTTGTATGCGGAAGTTCCCGGGTGTTTGCGAACAGAGCGCCCGGGGATCTTTTTATAACAATCAGAATGCCGGCGAACCGGATTCTCCGCGGCTGTCATATCATACCGGGAGAGCGTGCGGAAGAAGGCATACTTTTTATTATAATTCTTGCGTTAACGTTAGCTTTCAGTTGTAAAATCTTCTTGAGACCAGGCGTGATTTTTAAGACGCCTTCGCGCTGGCAGGTGAGTTCGCGAGGTGTCGCCACGGCACATAAGTCAGGAGGTTTTTATGTATCATTTTAAGTTTTATGCGCCGACTAAGGTTGTCTTTGGAAGGAATACCGAGGAGCAGCTTACCGATCTGGTTTGGGAGTTCGGCGGAAAGAAGCTGCTCATTCACTATGGAGGGGGCAGCGTCATCCACTCTGGTCTCCTGCAGAAGGTGAAGGATCAGTTGGATTCGTCGGGGATTTCCTACGTGAGTCTGGGTGGATATGGCGCACAAATGCGCGGTTGGCGCAGGCGGCTCAATTGGTTCTGCCAGAAAGCTGAGCGAGAAGGATATGCTGGCCATCTATCAGGCGAGCAGGTGAATTGAGGGGAAAGCAAGAGGAGAAGCGCTTGCAAAGAAGCCGAGGATTCATGATAAAGGAATACGTACGAAGCGTATGGTTTGTGCCATAGCCTCTCATCATCTATAATAAGTGTTCCAGGTTGTTTGCGGAAAACACAGGGAAAGGAGAAGCCGGCATGGCCTATCAGGCGCTCTATCGCAAATTCCGGCCCCAGACCTTCGAAGACGTCAAGGGGCAGGATCATATCGTCACAACCCTGAAGAACCAGTTGAAGAACGACCGCATCGGCCACGCCTATCTCTTCACGGGGACCCGGGGAACCGGCAAGACAACCGTCGCCAAAATCCTGGCCAGGGCAGTCAACTGCCAGCATCCCGTTGACGGCAGTCCATGCGGCAAGTGCAGCGTTTGCAGGGCGATCAATGCCGGCAGCTCCATGAATGTCATCGAGATCGACGCGGCTTCCAATAACGGTGTGAACAATATCCGGGAGATCATCGAGGAGGTGGCCTATCCGCCGACGGAGGGCCGCTATAAGGTCTACATCATCGATGAGGTTCACATGCTCTCTCCCGGGGCATATAATGCCCTCTTAAAGACCCTGGAGGAGCCGCCGGAGTATGTCATTTTCATCCTGGCAACTACGGAGGTCAACAAGATCCCCATCACGATCCTCTCTCGCTGTCAGCGCTATGATTTCCATCGGATCAGCGTGGTGACCATTGCCGGCCGCCTGCGCCAGCTCATGGAGGAAGAGGGGCTGGCAGTTGAGGATAAGGCAGTGGATTATATCGCCAGAGCAGCGGACGGATCCATGCGGGATGCCCTCTCCCTTATGGATCAGTGCATCGCCTTCTACCTCGGGCAGAAGCTGACCTATGACGATACGCTCAAGGTCCTGGGAGCGGTGGATACGGATGTCTTCAGTCACCTCCTGCGGGCGATCATTGGCAGAGACGTCACAGAGTCGATCCGCATGATAGGGGAGATTATCGCGGAGGGAAGAGAGCCGGTTCAGTTCGTCAATGATTTCACCTGGTATCTGCGCAATCTGCTCCTGTTAAAGAGCGGGGATCATATGGAAGACGCCCTGGACATCTCCAGTGACAACCTGGCCCTGCTTCAGGAGGAGGCGCAGATGGTTGAGGATGAGATCCTCATGCGCTATATTCGTATCCTGAGCGATCTCTCCAGCCAGATCCGCTATGCCAGTCAGAAGCGAATTCTGATCGAAATCGCTGTGATCAAGCTCTGTAAGCCCCAGATGGAGACCTCCTATGATTCCCTGATTGACCGGCTGACGACTCTGGAGGAGAAGCTGGAGGAAGGAATCCCCGCGCAAGCGTCCGAGGGTAAGAGATCGGATGCCGGCGGTCAGATGAGCGGCCAGACGCAGGAGGCTCCTGTCAGGGCAGCAAAAAAGAACCTGCCGGCGGCTGTCCCGGAGGAGGTCAGGCAGCTGGCAGGCAGCTGGAAGAAGCTGATAGCGGCTATGGAAGATCGCATGCTGGCTTCCATGCTGAGCAAGGCCCTGGTCTCCGTCTCCGAGGAGGGAGAGCTCCTTTTAGTCTATGATGTGGAGGCACCTGATCAGAACCTGGCCAGAAAGAAGATGACGCAGGCTAAGACCATGGAGGAATTGCGGCAAGTCCTGTCTGAGACCACCGGCAAGGAGGTCAGGGTCAAGGTGGTCGGCAATGAGGACCGCCGACCTAAGGAGCAGATGTATACCGACGCGATTGACTATTTTGCCAAAACGGCCGGGGTCGAACTCGTCGAAGAAGACTTTTAAAACAAGCATTTCAAAGGATTTTAAGATCCTGGATTGGAGGACACAATGGCAAGAAGAGGCGGCGGTTTTCCCGGCGGCGGCAACATGAATAACCTGATGAAGCAGGCCCAGAAGATGCAAAAGCAGATGGAGCAGGCCCAGGCAGATCTGGAGGAGAGAGATTTCACCGCGACAGCCGGCGGCGGCGCGGTCAGTGTCGTTGTCAGCGGGAAGAGAGAGCTGAAGAGCATAGAAATTGACAGGGAGGTAGTAGATCCCGAGGATGTGGAGATGCTGCAGGATCTGATACTGGCAGCTGTCAATGAGGGCTTAAAGCAGGTGGATTCCTTCTCGCAGCAGTCCATGTCCCGCTTTACCGGCGGCTTTGGAATCTGATCAGAGGCGTTCATGGAATACTACAGCAGAGAAATCAGCCAGCTGATCGGGGCGCTCTCCAGGCTGCCGGGGATAGGCTCTAAATCCGCCCAGAGATTGGCTTTCCACATTCTGCGCATGCCAAAAGAAGAGGTGGATCAGCTGGGGAAAAGCCTGATGGACGCCCGGGCCAATGTTCGCTTTTGTAAGGAGTGTTTTACACTGACCGACCAGGAGATCTGTCCCATCTGTGCCTCAGACAGGCGCAACCACAGGCAGATCATGGTGGTGGAGTCCACCCGCGATCTGGCGGCCTATGAGAAGACGGGGAAGTATGAGGGAGTCTATCATGTTTTGCACGGGGCGATCTCACCCATGCAGGGGATCGGACCGGCGGATATCCGCATGAAGGAGCTCTTTGTCCGTCTGCAGAAAGAGGATGTGGAAGAGGTGATTATCGCGACGAATTCCTCTCTGGAGGGAGAGGCGACGGCCATGTATATCAGTAAGCTGATCAAGCCAACCGGAATCCGTGTGACTAGAATTGCCTCCGGAGTTCCGGTCGGTGGAGACCTGGAGTATATTGACGAGGTGACTCTGCTCCGGGCCCTGGATGGAAGGCGGGATTTATAGACCAGACAATTCCCGCACAATAACAAAAATATCCCGGTTATACACAGAAAAAGAGAGGATATCAAGGGGATTTCCACAGACGATCCACAGATGTATCAACATTTGTCTATATTGACAGGACGATATCCCGGGATCTGTCAATTGTGGAGGAAATCTCGTCCGAGACCCAGATAAAATAGAGCTAAGTAAGATCAATTCTATAGACATAAGAGAAAGTGACTATCCAAAGTAGACAGATGGACAGTCGCTTTTTTGTCGTCTCTGCACAGAAAAACAATTCGTACAAATCAACAGAAAAGAATCTTTCGTCAAACGATATGGAAGACAAAAAGGGGGCCTGATATATTTTTGGACACAAGAGAAAGGCAGCTGCGGGACCGACAAGAGGGAGGTGAGGAGAGATGAATGAAGTGGGATCAGACCGAGGCAAAAGCGGATGAGGAGGAAGAGAAGAAGAAAAGACAGGGGGAGGCCGGCATGTGCCTGCGATTGATATTGGGATCTGCTCTGCTTGCCCTGGCTCTGGGAGAGGATTTGAGGAGCGGAAGGATTCCCAACCGGCTCTTGCTGATGGGCGGATTTCTCGGCCTTGTCAGCTATGCCTGGCAGGTCGCAGATCCCTGGTATATCGGCATCGAGCGTGGCGGTCGGAGAGGAATCGGCATGTTTGATCCGGTCTGGTCGGACATGGGCGGAGAATATCTTTTGTCGGTCGCCCGGGACATGCTTTTGCCTATGCTGGCGGCAGGACTGTTTCTCGCGATCTTCTTTCTCCTTGGAGCGCTGGGAGCGGGGGATGTGAAATTACTAGCTCTTCTGGCAGGACTCTTACCGGCTGACCTTTACCGGCCAATGCTGGGAATCGCGCTTGGACAGGGAGCCTTGCTCGGGCTTATGAGTCTTTTAAGGAGAATGCGAACAAGCGGCAGAGGAATCGAGACCCTGGGCCATCTCCTGTGGTCAGGCCATCCGCTCGCGGAGGGAAGAGACTTGCAGACGAGGGTACATTTTACGATCTGCATCTGCAATGGTTTTTTAGTCTGCCTGGGTTGGCAACTTGCGGCGGATCTCTCGCGCCTGATCAATGTCTAGAAGAGAAAATGACTGCCGGACAGGCCCCGGCAGGCGAAAGAAAATGAATTGGGGGGAGTATGAGTCAGATACAGATTTTGATTGCGGACAGTGACGGAGCCTATGTGGAGGCTCTTGTCAACTTTCTGATGGGCCGGCAGGAGGAGTACGGAATTCGGACATTCACAGAGCCTCTGGCCTTTGAGGAAGAGATCCGTCAGTTGGATTGGACAGATTTTGACCTGACCATTCTGGGAAAGGAGTATCTTGCGATTGCGCAGGAGGCGGGATTGCTGGGAGAGATACGCCGCAAAACGGGATCTCTTCTGCAGCTGACCGAAGAAAAGGGGCAGGGGATGTTCGGAGTGGATGAGATGGAGAAGTATCAGCCCATGGACTTTCTTGTGAACTTGCTGGGAAGAGTCAAGTATCCGGGTTCCCTGCGGCTGCACGAAGCTTCTGACGGGGTCATGGGCGCTTATACCGGGGAGCTGCTTGCTGCCTCGGGCAAAGAGAGGGTCTGCGAGGGGAGGGACCGGAACTCTTTCTGGGCGGTATACTCTCCCATGCACCATGATTTGCTCCTGGCATTTACCCTGCTCATGTGTCGGTCTCTGGCGCAGGAGGGACCGGTTATCCTCATGGATCTAGAAGAAAATTCCAGGCTCGGGGAACTCCTTTCCTGCAAATGGAGGGGGACACTGACGGATTATCTGTATCTGCGAAGCACAGATGATGGAAAACTTGCAGATTTTCTGATATATGACGGGGCACTGGCAATCATGCCGCCGGTGGACAGCCCGACAGAGCTGGGAAGAATCAGTCCTGACCAGTGGCAGCTGGTTCTGGGCGATTTGCAGGAGACAGGGGCACGGATTGTATTGCTCTATGATTCTTTCCACCAGGGAGCCCAGCTCATGCTGGATCACTGCAGGAAGATGTTTCTCTTGAGCAAGCAGGAGCCCTATTATCGGCGGCTGACAGCGCGGACGGAGGGGGCTCTTCGCAGGCAGTTTCGGCATCTGGAGCTGGAGACGATGGATTTGCCGCTTTCTCTGGGAAGCCGGGGGGAATGGAACTTCAGCCTGGAGGAAATCGAAGCGGGAAACCTGGGCAATTATGTCGTGAGCCAGAAGTATCGCTGGGAGGAAGAGCATGCGTGCCGAAGTGTGGGATGAAGTTCGCGAGACACTGCATGACAAGGTTCTGGAGCATTTGCAGGAATCCTGTGCGGATCAGAGGAAGAGTGATCAGGAGATTTGCCGGGTCATACGGGAGATCCTGGTAGAGTATGCCAGGGATCATCCCATGGATTTGGAAGACCGGGTTCAGATGGAGCGGGAGCTCTTTAACTCCATGCGCAAGCTGGATATCTTACAGGATCTGTTGGAGGAAGACACCATTACAGAGATTATGATCAACGGGCATGAGAATATTTTCCTGGAGGAGCGCGGAAAGATTCGAAGGCTGAACAGGCATTTTTCCTCGGAGGAGAAGCTGGCGGACCTGGTTCAGCAGATGGTCGCATCGACGAACACATTGGTGAATGAGTCCAGGCCGATTGCGGACACCCGATGGAAGGACGGCTCCAGAATTCACATTGTCCTGCCTCCGGTCGCCGTGGATGGAATCATGGTGTCGATTCGCCGCTTTCCCAGGAAAGGGATCGGGATGGATCAGCTGCTGGAGCTGGGTTCGATTTCCGAGGAGATCAGGGATTTTCTGGCAGACCTTGTGAGGGCCGGTTACAACATCTTTATTTCCGGGGGGACGGGGAGCGGCAAGACCACTTTTCTGAATGCCCTGTCGGAGTTTATTCCCGGATCAGAGCGCGTGGTCACCATCGAGGATTCCGCAGAGCTGCGGCTGACCGGAATCGACAACCTGGTTCGACTGGAAGCCAGGGAGGCCGGCATGGACGGGAACCTTGAGGTGAGTATTCGGGAACTGGTCAGGACTGCTCTTCGGATGCGGCCGGATCGGATCATTGTCGGGGAGTGCAGGGGAAGCGAGGCCCTGGAAATGCTCCAGGCGGCCAATACCGGGCACGATGGAACGCTGGGGACGGGACACGCGAATTCGACTGCGGATATGGTCTCCCGACTGGTGACGATGGTTTTGATGGGGAACGTCTCTCTGCCCGTGCCGGCAATTTTAAGTCAGATTGCGTCGGGGATCGACATCTTCATCCATCTGGGACGACTGCGGGATGGAAGCCGTAAGCTTCTGGAGATCAACGAGGTTTTGGGAATGGAAGAAGGGCAGGTAAAGCTCTCTTGTCTCTACCGCTATGAGGCGGAGGCTGGAGAGGAGGTGAGAGGACAATGGAAACGCGTCAATGCTCTGCAGAGAAGGGGAAAACTGCAGCGGGCGGGAATGACAGAAGGAAGCGGGTGCTGATCAGCTGCGCCCTGGCCCTGCTTTTGGCATGGCTCTTCTACAGCAGTCCCCTGGCCCTTCTTTTGGTCATCCCCATTTATCTGGGGCTTGGCCCCTACCTGAGGAAACGGCGGGAGCAGAGAAGGTACGGGATTTTCCTCAGAGAGTTTCAGGACTATCTCAAACTGCTGGTCGCTGCCCTTCGCAACGGTTATTCCGCGGAAAATGCCTTCCGCCTTGCCGAGGAGGAGCTGGGGAAAATCACTCCGGCGGACAGCCCCCTTCTGACAGCGGTCCAAAAGCTGTCCGCCCGCATCCGACTGCAGATGCCACTGGAGGAAGGACTTGTGGAGATGGCCCGGGAACTGGGCTATGAGGAGGCGGTAAATCTGGCAGACCTGATGGCCTTTGCCAGGCGGCTGGGCGGGGATTACAGCCGCTTTCTGGAGAGAAGCGCCCGCTCCATCGCGTCGAGGATTGAGCTGAAGGAAGAGATGGCAGCCGATCTCGCGGCAAAAGAGTATGAACAGAGAGTCATGTCGGTTATGCCGCTGGCGGTATTGCTCTATGTTCGCCTGACCGCGGGAGCCTATCTGGAGCCGCTTTACAGGCCTCCTCTGGGGACAATTATGATGAGTCTTTGCCTGGGACTTTACCTGGGAATGTTTCTTCTGGGGGAGAGGATCATTTACCGGGTGATGCAGGTCTAAAGAGAGGAGGATCCAAACGGGGCCTGGTTGGATCAAGGAAGATCATGAAGAGATGGAAGACGGGTAAGGGAGGGAGAGATGATCAGTCTTATTGTTCTGCTGGGAAGCATCCTCTATTTGCAAAATCGCAGACGCCATGGCAAGACATACCCGAAGAAGATCTGCCGGATGCTTCTGGGGGCGGAACTTGCAGCTCTTATTCTCTCGGGGACAGAGCTTCTGCCGGCAGGCAGACTTGTCAGTGACCTGGTCCGGCCGGAGAACGGGAAGGCTGGACGGGAAGAATCACTGATTGCCGGGACGAGGGAGGGAGAAATTCGCTATCAGCTGACCCTGGAGGAGCGGGAGATGAGCGCCCGGGAGGCAGAAGACAAGATCACAGCGGCGAGGACGGAGCTGGCAGACTTTCTGAGAGAGAATACAGAGGCTCTGTCCGGGGAGAGTCCGGATCCGAAAGCCGGGGAAGAAAGGGCAAAGGCAGGCGGGGGGAAGGAAAAAGAGGAGACAGAGGGCTTGAGTAAGAGGAGCCAGGGGGAAGGAGATAAAGCTGATATCCGCGAGATTGACAGGGATCTTCGTTTTCCGCAGAGCCTGCAAAAGGGCCAGGTTGCCCTTCACTGGAGCATGCAGCCGGAGGGGATTCTTGAGCAGAACGGCCGGTTCCATCGGGATCTTTTATCGGAGGATCAGCTGATTGCAGCGAATCTGGTCTATATCTGCGGAAGCAGCCGCCGGGAGGAGACCATCCGATTTCTGGCCAGGGCTTATCCCGCCGACAGCAAAGAGGGGTATCGGAGCAGGATCAAAAGAGCCCTGGAGGAAAGAGAGAAAACGGACCGGCAAAATCAGAAGATGGATCTGCCCGAGCAGGATTTCAGAGGAGAGGCCATCCGCTGGATGCGTCCCTATTCCTGGCGCGGAGAGAAGCTCCTCGCGCTTGGATTTACAGGAGCCCTTCTGATGCTCTTCGCGCAGAAGAAAAGCCGAATGGAGGCCGTTAAAAGGCGGAGGGAAAACGCGGATCGGGATTATCCGTCGATCATCAGTGAAATCGCCCTATATCTTTCGGCCGGGGTCACAGTGAAAAACGCGCTGGAACGGATCAGCGCGGCCTACGAAGAGCGCAGGAAGCAAGGGCAGACCGGTCATGAGGGGTATGAGGCGCTCTCTCTTCTGGTTCGGCGCATGAAAGAGGGGATATCTGAGAGACAGGCCTATGAAGACTGGCCTGGTCTGTGTCCGACGGCGTCCTATCGCAAGCTCTCCATGCTGCTGATACAGAATCTGCAGAGAGGGAACAGACGATTGGCAGAGCTGTTCGAGGAGGAGAAACAGAGGGCCGAAGAGGCCGGCCGCCTGCGCTGCAAGAAGCTCGGGGATGAAGCGTCAACCAGGCTTCTGATCCCGATGGTGGGATTGCTGGCGGTAGTTCTGATGATCCTGCTGGCTCCGGCCCTGTTTATGCACCTATGAGGAGGTAGAAGAATGGATTGGTTACGAGAAAAAGGAAGAGAATTTATATGGGAGGAAGAGGGAATCGGCACGGTGGAGATCATCCTGATTCTGGTGGTCCTGATCGGGATTGTCATTATTTTTCAGAAGCAGATTACAAATCTGGTCAACAATATCTGGAAGACCATTACCCAGCAGAGCAGGAGTCTTATTGGCTGACTGCCTCCGTGACGGTTTTCCTGAGCCTGATCTTGATGCTGATTATGACTCTTTTGCTGACTCTTGCGGAGGGAGTTCATCTCCTGGGCCTTGCCGCCGGGCAGAAGCAGTTATCGACTTATGCGACAGAAGGAGCCCTGGGGGAATACAATCGGATCCTCTGGGAGGAGTATGGGATTCTCGGGATGGATGCCGGATATGGACAAGACCGGTTTGACCCGTCAGAGCTGGAGCAGAGACTTCGGGTTCGCCTGGAGGAAGAACTGGGGGACACGCTCTATCAGACCAGTCTGACCTCTTGCGCGATACGCTCCTATCAGTTGCTGACGGATCAGAGGGCAGGACCCTTCATTCGTCAGGCGGCGCGACAGGAGGTTGGTCAGCTGGGACAGACCGGCATTGATCGAATCATAGACTATGTCCGGGGAGCGGAGTCCACGTCTGATAAGCGTGATCTTTCATCCATGCTGCAGGAGGGGCAAGGGGCCCTGGAGCAAGTGCAAAAAGAGAAGAGGGAAGAGGGAAAATCGGCGAAGGACAGCCCGGACATCTCAGAGAAGAAAAGCGAAGAAAAGAGCGGGGATCAGGCGGAATCAGGAGAAAAAGAGCGTTCCCCGTCCAATGGAAGAAAGCCAAAGGCGAATCCGATACGGACTGCCCTGGAGTGGAAGAGCAAGGCGATTCTCGCCCAGGTTCTGCCTCCGGACAATAAGCTGTCAGAGGCGAGCCTGCCGGACGGGAAGGACTGTCCGTCGAAGAGGAAGAGGCTCCAGGGGACCTCTGAGGAGAAGATAGAGACAGACCTGAAAGATCAGGGGCTTTTTCGCCTCTACCTGCGGGATCATTTCTCCCGCTTCGGAAAGGAGCAGGGAAAGGGGCATGCCCTCTCTTATGAGATGGAGTACATCCTCTGTGGGAAAGAGAGCGACAAGCGGAACCTGGAGGCTATGGTGGGTCGGCTGCTGGCCCTTCGCGAGTTGGATAACTGCAGGTGCCTCCTGGGAGATCCAGCCCGGATGGCGCAGGTTGAAGAGCTGGCAGTGCTTTTGGCGGGAGCGACGTTAAATCCGGCAGTCCTGCAATTGGTCAAGGGAGGAATTGTCGCGGCCTGGGCCTATCTGGAGAGTATTCTGGATATCCGCCTGGTTCTGACCGGGGGAAAGGCCGCGCTTCTTAAAAGCCCGGCAGAGTGGACCAGTGATATCTATGAGTTTCCGATCTATCTGGACACGGCAGTCAAAGCCAGAGAGTCTTCCGCAGGGATTAGTTATGAGATGTATCTGATGGCCCTGCTCTTGCTCGCGGACAGTGGAGATCTCGCTTTAAGGGCGATGGATCTAATGGAGGCCAGCATTCGGCAGGAGGAGGCATATGGGGGGACACGGATGGATCATATGATTTGCGGACTGAATATGCACTATGGATATGAGGCCAGAACGTATTTTCAGATTCTGCCGAAGAAGACCATGCTTCCCTGGTATCAGAGGGAGTATGAAGAGACTTGCGCCTATCAGTAAGTCTCCTGTGAGCGGTTGACAGGAATCTGAAATCACGCTGTATATGCTGATCTTATGGAAGATATCCCGCATCCGGGATTCATAGAAGACTGTTCTGCATATGAAATTCATGGAATGTTGGCCTGTATTTAGCGTTTGCCCTATGAAATAAGGAAGAAAGGAGGTGTGTCGAGGTGTCTCTACATCTGTTATGGAATCATTTCAGAACCCTATTCACCCTAAATTCAAAAATCTCTCTTTTCACAAGATCGTGTCATCGACCAGCTCATTCAAAATCACATCATTTGTTCCATATAGAGGCACCTCGACACACCTTCGCGGAAAATACAGACAGGAGCGAAGGGGGCTTTCGCTGTCGATGGGGGAAGACCGGACTTTCTGCGTCCTATACCCTTGAGGCCAGCATCCTTCTTCCCCTTTTTATCGCGGCTATAGCCATGGCTATCTGCCTCATCCAGATCTTTACTCTGCAATTTCAGATACAGACCTCTCTTCGCCAGGCGACCAGACAGATGGCCCTTCTCCCCGGGAAGGGGGAAAACGCCCTGGAGATCGGTGCTCTGACAGAGGCCGATTTGCTGAAAAAGGGGGTCAATCCCGGGCTGATTCGGGGCAAATGGCTGGGAATTTCCTATGCGAAAAGCCGGATCGACGAGAGAGAGATTTGCGCTGTGGCAGAATATCAGATCGCTCTGCCGATTCCTCTCCTGGGACAAAGGAAAGCCAGGATGACAGCGACCGCAAGCCAACGGCGCTGGACAGGCTGGGATCCTATGGAGAAAAAAGAGACAGGAGAGATGGTTTATGTGACAGCCAGCGGCGTCGCCTACCACAGGGATCCCGCCTGCGTTTACTTGAATCCGCGGATTCACTCGATTTTGGGAAAGGATCTGTCCAAGGCGAGAAATGATGCCGGGGCAAAATATAAGCCGGGGCCCTCCTGTCCCAAACATATCGGAAAAGAGGAGGAAAATCGCATCTTTTATATCACAGAGGACGGGCTGGTCTATCACGATCGCCTGGACAGTCCGGCCCTGAGACGGCATGTCTGTCATATATCTCTCTCAGAGGCCCTGGCGCGGGGCTATCATGCCTGTCCCCGTTGTGCGGGACAGGGTGGGACCGAGGCAGGGCCCACAGGAGCTGCGAGAGGAGCAGGAGCCGCAGGATCTTAGAGATAGGCAGGAGCCGCAGGAGCTTAGAGAGGGACAGGAGCTGCAGGGTCTGCGAGATAGGCAGGAGCCGCAGGAGCTTAGAGAGGGACAGGGGCTGCAGGGTCTGCGAGATAGGCAGGAGCTGCAGGATTTGCGAAATAAGCAAGGCCGCTGATCATCCTGGTGTGTAGATCGTCCTGGTGAGGAAAGGGAAGAAGGAGGACTATGGAAGGGAAATACATACTTGCGCGGTATCTTTTGCTTGGTCTCATTCTTGCCATAGCTTCCTGGCAGGATCTGCGCTATCGGCGGATTTTCTGGCCGCTTCCTGCGGCGGGGATTTTTCTGGCGGGGGCAGGGAATCTCCTGGTGGGAGAATTGACGGTTCGGGAAGTGGGAGGAGGGCTTCTCCTGGGACTTTTACTCATTCTGGTCTCGATTCTGAGTCGGAATGCGATCGGCATGGGGGATGCGCTTCTTGTGGCGCTTCTCGGAACAGCGCTGGGCTTTGGAGAGGCCCTGCTGATCTTTTGGTTTGCTTCGTTTGCGGCGGCAGGCCTGGGCCTTTTTGTCTGGCGGATGGGAAGAGGGAAGGAGAGAGGGAATCGACTGCGAAATTACGCGCTCCCCTTTGCTCCTGTTTTGAGTCTGACAGGCCTGGCCATAGAAGTGTTCTGTAGGATCCTTCCTGGTCTTTTGAGCTGAGCTTTTCAAATAAGGTCATTTCTTTTGTTTACAGCGTCTTTACAGCGAATAAGGGACAGTGAACAAAGGACAGTGAACAAAAGGCAACAAACAAAAGACATCAAAAAAAGATTCGGGAAGCGCAAATAGAGTCCTGTATCAGGCCTGCGCAGGGCTTGAATCAAGAGAAAAAGCTGAGATATGGGATATGGGACAGGATCGCTGTCAGGATTCTGAGAGGAGCAGAAGAGGAAATGAAATACAAGGATGATCTATGGGTACCTGCCGCATACACGATAGAAGCTTCGCTGATTATCTCGATTTCGCTGCTTTTGATCGCGGGAGGGATTTTGCTGTCCTTTGAGGTCTTTCGAGCCGGCGCAGAGTCGGTTCGCTCAATCGCGGGACAATTTCGCGGCAGAAGCCCGTCAGAGGCGGCGGACCGCTTTCGTCTGGCCAGGGCAGCGGCAGATGTCATCGGAAATCTTCGGGGGAAGTGATTATGAATTACCGCTATTCCAGAAACAGACAGAAGATTTATATGATCCTGGAGGGCAGACCGTCAGAGGAGGGGTATGAAGACCGGATGCTGCAGAGGCAGCAGTTGTCCTGCCTTCTTCCCTTTCACCTGGTTGACCAGAATGAACAGAGGCAGGTCTGGTACGATATCAGTGGGAAACGTGCGCTCAAGGACTATCTTGAACAAGAGGGAGGACTGGATCTGACTCTTTTGCGAAGGATTCTTCTCGGATTGGCACAGGCCTATGGAGAACTGGACCGCTATCTGATCTCGGAGCGATCCATCTATCTGTCCGCCGAAAGTCTCTATCTGGATCTTCATCAGGGGAGCGGGAGAGTGAGCCTCTGTTACTGCCCGATTGATATTCCCGAGGGGGAGGGAGGTCTGCTCTCCGTATTTGAGTATTTGCTCCTGGTTCTGGACCATGGAGATGAGAGACTGCGCGAGACCTGCTATCAGCTGTACGAGATGCTCGCCGCGGATTCCTGTCGCATCCGGGATCTGCTGGAACAGATCCCGGCGGAGGAAGTGAGAGAAGAATGCGAAGAGGAAGAGGCAGAAGAGAAATCCCCGGGGGAAGAAGAGCCTCTCATCAAAGACATCAGTAACCGGGAAGACGTCTCTTCGGCGGATGCGGTCACCCGCCTTTTTCAGCGTCACTTAGAAGAGTCTGACCAGATGATTCCACTTGAGCTGCTGGAAGCGCAGTCTCCGCTGAAGGGGATGCTTCAGCGCCTGTTATCGGGCCTTGGTTCCGCTGTCAAGAGGAAGAAGGGGCTGACAGAACGCCTGAGTCAGAGGGCGAGTGTTTTGATTCCGCCGGCCAAAGAGGAGATTCCAGTGCATTTTGATGAGGATCGGCTGGAATCGGACGAGACGGTTTTGCTGGAGCCGGGAAGAAAAGAGAGGGAGGAGTCAGGAGAAGAGCCTCATTGTGCCCGGGGCTTTTTTGAATATCAGGGAAGAGGAGGATTCGAGAGCTTTCAGATGCAGGGGCTGACCTGTCACATTGGGTCAGGACCGGATAACCAGGTCATTTTAAAGAGCCCGGGGATCAGCCGCATGCACGCGGTTTTGTATCGAAAGAGAGACGGGGTCTATCTGGAGGATTTATCCTCACTGAACGGAACCTTCTGTCAAATACGGGGGGAGGAGGTCTGGCTCGCGCCCCATCAGGAGCACCGTCTTTCCATGGGGGAAGAGGTCTTCTTCGCCGGGGAACCGTTTGCCTTCCGCTAGGGCAAGTCCTATAATGAGCCTGTGAAATTCACCTGTGAGAGGATAGGACAATCGAGGAGCCAGGACGATGAAGAGAGACGACTGTATTTTCTGTAAGCTTGCCAACGGACAGATCCCCGCGAACACCATCTATGAGGATGAGGATTTTCGCGTCATCTTAGACGCCAATCCTGCCAGCGAGGGACATGCGCTGATTCTCCCCAAGGAGCATTATGCTGATATCTATGAACTGGACGATACCCTTGCCGCCAGGCTCTTTCCCCTGGCCCGGAAAATGGCCTGTGCCATGACGGAGACGCTTGGCTGTGACGGGTTTAACATTCTGCAGAATAATGGCGAGATTGCCGGTCAGACCGTGTTTCATTTTCACATGCACCTGATCCCCCGCTATAAAAATGCCCCCAATAACCAGGGCTTCCTGCTCTGGAAGCAAAGAGGACTCTCAGAGGAGGAGATTAAGGCGATCAGAGAAAAACTGGCCCGTCAAATCCGCTAGTCAGAAGAAGAGATCAGAGTTTTCAACCGGGAAGAAAAGCTGCCGGGGCCGGGGGAACCCCTATCAGGGGATCGAGAAGGTGGTTAAGACAATTTTTTTCCGTGAGCGTTTCAGGATCAGAGCGTTTCAGAGCGTTTTGGAATCGAAGAAATCTTATCGGGCGACGGTCTCAAACAGGTCCATAATCTTTCCGATGGAATCCATCTGACCGGAGTCCTCCATGGCGCAGATATAGTCAGAGGCATGCTCAGAGACATAATCAATGGCTTTTGCTAAGCTCTCCTCATTGCATGCCTCCTCCTCTATGACGTAGGAGAAGCCCTGCTTTTCGAAAGAGCGTGCGTTTAAAATCTGATCTCCGCGGCTGGCAGCGGCGGAGAGAGGAATCAGAATATTGGGCTTGCGCAGAGAGAGCAGCTCACAAATGGCGTTGGCGCCGGCTCTGGAGACGATCAGGCTAGCAGCCGCGAAAAGATCGGGCAATTCTTCAGAGATATATTCATATTGGCGATAGCCTTCGCGATTGTCCAGGGAGGCATCCAGGTTTCCCTTGCCGCAGAGGTGGATGATCTGATACTGGTCCAGGAGCTGATCCAGAGAACCGCGCACGGCGCGATTGATGAAGACGGAGCCCAGGGATCCTCCGATAATGAGAAGGACGGGCTTGTCATGGGAAAAGCCGGTGAAGGCGTAAGCTCTGGAAGGATCGCCATGCAGCAGTTCCTGACGAATGGGAGATCCTGTCAGCACGGCCTTGTCTTTGGGCAGGTACTTGAGCGTTTCCGGGAAGTTGCAGCAGACCTTGACGGCCCCCCGCATGGCGATGCGGTTGGCCAGGCCCGGCGTCATATCGGATTCATGGATGATGGCGGGAATATGAAGGGTTTTGGCCGCCAGGACGACGGGGACAGAGACAAAGCCGCCCTTGGAAAAGACGAGATTGGGGCGAAGCCGCTTCAGAAGAAAGAGAGCCTCAAAGTAGCCCTTGGCGACGCGGAGAACATCGGTGGCGTTTTTCAGGGAAAAATAGCGGCGCAATTTGCCGGAGGAAATGCCATGATAGGACAGGCCGGCCTTCTGAACCAGCCCTTTCTCCATTCCGTGATAAGAACCGATGTACTCTACCTGATACCCTTCTTCTCGCAGACGGGGAAGAAGGGCGATATTGGGGGTCACATGACCGGCTGTTCCGCCGCCGGTCAGTACAATTTTCTTCATATGAAACACTCCTTTTTCGCGGGACTGCCACAATCATTGATATAGCAAAAGGTCATTTGAATCGCTGCCATCAGAGAGAAGAGGGACAATCAATATCTTAAGTCTATCCGGGGTTGGATAAAAGTCAATTTTTCAGTTTTTGTTAAGGAATATAAAGGACCTGTCTGATATAATGGGGACAGTGATCTTCCAATATGTGATGGAGCAGAGACTGGAAACGAGGAGGTAAGATATGTCACAAATTATAGGAATTGTCATCCTTATCATTGTTCTGGCGCTGTTGGTGTCCAACGTACGTATCGTACCGCAGGCCCACGCAAATGTGATTGAGCGCCTTGGCCGTTACAAGGCGACCTGGGATGCCGGCCTTCATCTGAAGGTACCCTTTATTGAGAGGGTGGTCAAGAACATTTCGCTCAAGGAGCAGGTGTTTGATTTCCCGCCCCAGCCCGTTATCACCAAGGATAATGTTACCATGCAGATCGACTCCGTCGTCTTCTGCAAGGTCTTTGATCCCCAGCTCTATACCTATGGAGTTGAGAATCCCCTGGCAGGTCTGCAGAATCTGTCAGCGACTACCCTTCGTTCCATCATAGGAGAGATGGAGCTGGACGCGACCCTGACCTCCCGCGAGCAGATCAACGCCAAGATGCAGGCCGTTCTGGATGAGGCGACTGATGCCTGGGGAATCAAGGTAACCCGTGTTGAGATCAAGAATATTCAGCCGCCCCGCGAGATCGAGGAGGTTATGACCAAGCAGATGCGGGCGGAGAGAGAGAGGCGGCAGACCGTCCTTGAGGCGCAGGCGCATCAGGAGGCCGTTGTCAGTCGCGCCGAGGGAGATAAGAAGGCCAAGATCCTGGCCGCCGAGGCGGAGAAGGAAGCGCAGATCGCTTTGGCAGAAGGCCGCGCCAAGTCAATTGAGCTTGTATATGAGGCAGAGGCAGCCGGTGTCAAGATGTTAAATGAGTCCAAGGTCAGCGAGGGCGTCCTCAAGCTCAAGGGACTGGAGGCCCTGAAGGATGTGGCGGACGGCCGCGCCACTAAGATCTTTATGCCCTCTGATATCAGCAGTACCATTGCCAATTTGGGACTTGCCGGCGAGGCGCTGGGGATCGGAGATTATACGCCTGTCGATAAGGCACCAAACCCCAATGTCGACACGACTGCAGATCCGTGCATTCACTCCGATACCGGGAAAGGAGGCATAGAGGCTTCTGTGACCACTCGTTCCATTAATCATGAGGTAACTACCAAGTCTGCCAGTGAGGCCGCAAAGACCGATATCCGTTCACCTCGTCTGAAGTGATATAAGAGCGGATCGCATAGGGCTTTGCCGGGGACGAATGAAAATGCGAGAGCAATGAGAAAGACTGTGTGGAAATGGGGACCAGTGGTGCCGTTTTCATGCAGTTTTTCCTTTGCTCTACAGAATTCACAGAAAAGCGGAACTGGGATATAATGAAGCGGAATTTAACCGGACCGCGAGCCAAAAGGGACGTAGGACAGGTCAACTGCGGGCAGAGGGAACAGCCTGAAGCCGCGCTGATTTTTACAGGAGTAGAACATGAATTTACAGGGAAGAAATCTGCTGAAGATGAAGGATTTTTCCGGGGAAGAAATCAGGAGTCTGATTGATCTTGCCATTCGTCTCAAGAGAGAGAAGCGAGAGGGGATTGACCAGAGCGCAGAGCTTTTCGGCAAGAATATTGCCCTGATTTTCGAGAAAACTTCGACCAGAACCCGCTGTGCCTTCGAGGTGGCTGCGGCGGATCTGGGCATGCATACAACCTATCTGGATCCATCCGGCTCCCAGATCGGCAAGAAGGAGTCGATCAAGGATACCGCCCGTGTCCTGGGAAGGATGTTTGACGGGATTGAGTATCGGGGCTTTGGACAGGAGATTGTCGAGGAGCTGGCCAAGTACGCGGGAGTTCCCGTCTGGAACGGTCTGACGGACGAGTCTCATCCCACGCAGATGATTGCGGATATGATGACAATCAAGGAGCGTCTGGGAGAGCTTGAGGGAAGGAAATTCGTCTTTATGGGGGATGGTTCCTTTAATATGGGCAATTCTCTCATGGTGACCTGTGCCAAGCTCGGCATGCACTATGTCCTCTGTTCTCATCCCAACTGCTTTCCTTCCCGGGAGCTGGTTGATTACAGCAAGAAAATCTGTGAGGCCAGCGGCGGAAGCGTGACTCTGACAAGTGATGTAGAGGCGGGCTGCAGGGACGCGGACGTGATATACACGGACGTCTGGGTCTCCATGGGGGAACCCTTTGAGATCTGGGAGCAACGGATTTGTGACCTGCTTCCCTATCAGGTGAACGCGAAAGCGATGTCCTACGCCAGGGATACCTGTCTCTTTATGCACTGCCTGCCTGCCTTCCATGATCTTGGAACCGGACTGGGCCGCCAGATTTACGAGAAATTTGGCCTGAGTCAGATGGAAGTGACAGACGAAGTCTTCGAGAGCCCTGCCAGTGTGGTCTTTGAGGAGGCGGAGAATCGTATGCACTCGATCAAGGCCATCATGTACGCGACCATGCCGCGATGAAAAGAGATCAAGCATGCAGATTTCCTATGACTGGATTGAGAAAATCGACTCTACCAACAGTGAATTGAAGAGGAGGAGCAGTCAGAGCGTTCTTCCGGAGGGATATGTTGTCTCCGCCAATCAGCAGACCGCCGGTCGGGGGAGAAGCGGCCACAGCTGGCAGTCTCCGGCGGGAACGTCGATATCGACATCCATGCTCCTGCATCCGGATACACTGCCCATGGAGGCTGTCCCCAGATTAACCCTCTTGGCGGCCATGGCGACAGTCCTCGCAATTGAGGAGGAGACAGGAATTGAAAGCCGGATCAAATGGCCCAACGATATTGTGATCGCGGGCAGGAAAGCGGCAGGCATTCTGACAGAGATGGCGGCCGAGGGGGGCAGAGCCCGCTATGTGCTTGTCGGCATTGGGATCAATGTTCACCAGAGAAGCTACGACCCGCAGATCGCAGACAAGGCGATCTCCTTAGATGAGGCGGTTCTCCTGCGGGAAGGAGCAGATTTTGGGCACAGGGAATCTGTGCATGCGGACAACCGGGAGACGGGTGATCGTGCCGGTATTTCTCATATCAGCCGCAGAAAGCTGATTCGGTCCATTTGGGAGCATTTTTCCGACCTCTACCGGGAGTTTTCGCAGACGGCCGATTTGGAATTCTTTCTCTCGGATTACAATGAACGTCTGGTCAATCGGGAACAGAGGGTCAGGGTTATGGATCCGGCCGGGGCCTATGAGGGCATTTGCCGGGGAGTCAACAGCCGGGGAGAACTGATTGTTGAAAGCGAGGGAAGACGCCGAATGATTAATTCCGGTGAGGTTCATGTGCGCGGGCTCTATGGCTATGTCTGAGCTATGTGCCTCTGGGGAGCGGATAGGAATTGTGATGAGCTGCCCGGAATGAGATGAGCTACCCGGAATGATTGGATATGTCCGAGAGATGTGTCGCTTTTGGAGGGGCGGATGCATGTCATCTCGGGATCAATGAAAAAACAGATGAAGGGTGAAAAAATGGCGGATATAACGAGGGGGACTGTTCTCTGTGGAGCAAGTTCCTACAGCAGGAAATTCTATTTCAATCCGGAATTTGCCTCTCTGCCCAAGGGCATTCAAGAGGATCTGAAGATTATGTGTGTGATGTACAGCTCGGAGGTCAGCGGAGAGATAGAGCTGGTCTTCACACCGGATGGAGACCTGCTGATTCGCGCTGATCACAGGGAGGATGACGCCCTCTTTGACGAGATCGGGAGCGGGCTTAAGATCAGAGAAATGCAGCGCAAGCGGAGGGAACTTCTGGAATCTTTAGAGAACTACTATAAGGTCACACGGCTGGGACAGGCAGTCCCTGAGGAAGCGTAAGAAATTCGTTACAGGGCATACGATAAACAGAAGAGTTCGACTGCCTCATGAGACAGTTGGAAAGTTGCAGTCAGAGAAGGAATCCTTTCATAATCAAATTTAGTGATCAAATTGAGCGGAGTGAGAGGAAGAACAGGAGAGGGGACAGCAGGATCATTTTCTGTTGTCACTGAGGAAATTGCTATGTTGCTTTGCGTTGATGCTGGAAACACAAATATTACTCTGGGAGTTTTTGACGGTGAGGAGATGAGGGGGCCCTACCGGATGACGACCCGATCAGACCGGACCAGTGATGAGTACGGGGTGATTCTGACAGATATTCTGCAGTACAATGGGATGAATCCCTCCTCTGTCGAGGATTGTATCCTGTCCTCGGTTGTACCAAAAATCAACTACTCTTTAATCAACGGCATCTACAAATATTTCGGAATTCATCCGCTTCTGGTAGAGGCCGGCATTAAGACAGGCATCAGGATCGTCACGGAGAATCCGAAGCAGATCGGCGCAGACCGCATTGTGGACGCTGCCGGGGCCTATGAGATCTACGGAGGCCCCTGTCTGGTTTTGGATTATGGAACGGCGACCACCTATGACCTGATTGGAGACGACGGGGCCTTTGAGGCGGCAGTCATAGCACCGGGGATTCGCATCTCCGCCTCAGCTCTCTGGGAAAGGGCGGCCAAGCTGCCCGAGGTGGAGCTGACTAAGCCAAAGAGTATTCTTGCAAAAGAAACCATTTCCTCCATGCAGGCGGGCTTGATCTTCGGACAGATCGGCCAGACCGAGTATATCGTCAGGGAGATGATCCGCGCGTCCGGTTATCAGAAGGTCAAAGTCATCGCTACCGGCGGCCTGGGGGGGATGATCGCCAAGGAGACCGACTGTATAGATATCTATGATCCCAACCTGACTTTGCTGGGATTAAAGATCATATATCAGAAGCAGAGAAGACGGGTTCAAAAATAGAGGGTATTTGACATATGAACCCGCTGTATATGACGGCAGCTGCATATGAGATGGTATATGAAAAGCGGCAGTCAGAAAGATAACAAAACCGACCGGGGATAGGAAATAGGGACTGCGGGAGAGCAGGCGGATTCGGCGGTTGATTGGGTATGCGAGAGGACTGCCTGATGGCGTATGCAAGAGGAATGGCTGATGGCGCATGCGAGAGGACTGCCTGATGGCGTATGCAAGAGGAATGGCTAATGGCGCATGCGAGAGGGCTGTCTGATGGCATAGGTAAGAGGAATGGTTGATGTCGGGGACGAACGGGATCGCTGATGCAATTTGTGAACGGGTCGCTCAAGACATAAAAGAGAAGAGGAGGACGGATGACAGAGAGGGCACAGGCGAAGGAAAGGAAGGATGGGAGAGAAAATGCAGTGATTCATCCTCTGACCATCGGCAGTGTCAATCTGGCCAATAATCTGATCTTGGGGCCGATGGCGGGGGTGAGTGACCTCCCTTTTCGTCTGCTCTGTCACGAGCAGGGGGCGGGGCTTGTCTGTACCGAGATGGTCTCTGCCAAGGCGATTGCCTACAAGAACAGAAATACGAAGGAGCTCCTGAAGGTTTCGGACGAGGAACGGCCGGTTTCCCTGCAGATTTTTGGGTCTGACCCTGTCATTATGGCGGAACAGGCCAGACAAATCGAAGACCTGCACTGGGACATCTTAGATATCAATATGGGCTGCCCGGTCCCAAAGGTCTTCAATAACGGAGACGGGTCGGCCCTGCTCAGGAATCCGCTTCTGGCGGGGCAGATTATCGAGGCCGTGGCAGGCGCCATTCATAAGCCCCTGACCGTCAAAATTCGTCTGGGAGTCAGCCCGGACACGATCAATGCTGTGGAGATGGCACATATCGCCCAGGAGTCCGGGGCGGCGGCGGTGGCGGTTCATGGGAGGACCAGAGATCAGTTCTATATGGGGGCGGCTGATTGGGAGCAGATCGCAAGAGTCAAGCAAGCAGTCTCTATCCCGGTCATTGGAAACGGCGATATCAAGAGTCCGGCCGATGTGCAGGCCATGTATGAGCAGACCGGAGTGGACGCTTACATGATCGCCCGCGCGGCCCAGGGAAATCCCTGGATTTTCAGGCAAATCCTCCACTTCTATCAGGAGGGAGAGGAGCCTGTCAAACCCGGTCCTCAGGAGATGTGCGACACAATGCTGCGCCAGGCCAGGATGATGTGCGATCTGAAGGGGGAATATTTAGGAATCCGGGAGATGCGAAAGCAGGCCGCCTGGTATACAGCGGGCTATCCCAGGTCGGCCAGGCTCAGGGGCATGGTCAACGATGTGGAGACCTACGAGGACCTGGAGCAGCTGTTTCGGGCGTACTTTGGCCTTTCGTGAAGCCTGGCGGTTTGTGTGTATCTGGAGGAGACCGATAGAGATAAAGACACGAGGTATATCATTGTGATAGTGGCAGCCCGTGAGCGTCGAGAGGAGATCAATCGGGACCATCGGGATCGAGGCGGTCAGGGAACGCCCGTACTCAATCGGCCCGGGAACGCTATCTTGACATTTGTTTGGCATCTTCCTATAATTTTGAGCATATATAACCCTGTGCTTACGCGTAGGGGTATTTTTATGAGATGCGGGCGAGAGCGTGCAAGGGGGCAGGAGCCCGGGTGAGGAGAGATCATGGCAGAAGCAAAAAAGAATCTGATGACCTATGAGGGTCTGCAGAAGTTAGAGGCAGAGCTTGAGGATCTGAAGACTAATAAGCGTAAGGCGAATTCCAGAGATATCGCTGAGGCGCGTGAGCAGGGAGACCTGTCCGAGAATGCCGAGTATGAGGCGGCCAAGGAGGAGCAGCGGCAGATCGAGAACCGGATCAATGAGATCACAAAGATCTTAAAAAATGCAGAGATTGCGGACGATATCGTGGACAAGTCCATTGTCAATATCGGCTCCACCGTAACCCTTTTGGATCTGGAGTACGATGAGGAACTGACCTACAAGATTGTGGGTTCGACAGAGGTCAACAGCCTGGGCGGAAAGATCTCCAATGAGTCTCCCGTAGGGGCGGCCATCCTTCACCACAAGGCAGGCGAAACAGTTACCGTTGAGACAGAGGCAGGAAGCTTCAAGTACAAGATCCTGTCCATTTCACATGACGAATAAAGGGAAAGATCAGAGACAGGTCATCAGGGCCGAAAGAGAAGGCCGGCCACCATATTCGCGCCTGCGGGATATGCAGCGACGAATTATGGCGGTCGGCTTCATTCATGGAGATGAAATCTTCCGTCACGATTATAAATTCCCGGTTCATATAAGGAGAGATTATGGAAGAGCAGAATAAGAAGCAGGATACCAACCAGCTCAGGAAGGTGCGCCGCGAGAAGGTCGCCATGCTGCGGGAGATGGGCAGGGATCCCTTTGTGATCACAAAGTTCGATCAGACACATCACAGTGTCGATATCCGCGAGCATTTTGAGGAGTTGGAGGGAAAAGAGGTCAAGATTGCAGGCCGTATGATGTTTAAGCGGGTCATGGGCAAGGCCTCATTTGCCAATATTCGTGACCTCAAGGGAGACATGCAGATCTATGTGACTCGTGATGATCTGGGTCAGGAGGACTACGCGCTTTTCAAGAAGTACGATGTGGGGGATATCCTGGGTGTTGTCGGGGTGGTTTTCCGCACCAGGATGGGAGAGATTTCCGTTCATGCCAGTCAAGTGACGCTTTTGTCCAAATCCCTGCAGCCCTTGCCGGAGAAATTCCACGGCTTGACGGATACGGATACCCGCTACCGGCAGAGATATGTGGACCTGATCATGAACCCAGAGGTCAAGGATACCTTTGTCAAGAGATCCCAGATCATAAAGGAGATCCGCAATTTCCTGGATGGCCGCGATTTCATGGAGGTTGAGACCCCCATGCTGGTATCAAATGCCGGTGGGGCAGCAGCGCGTCCCTTTGAGTCCCATTACAATGCCCTCGACGAGGATGTTAAACTCCGTATCTCCCTGGAACTCTACTTAAAGAGGCTGATTGTGGGCGGCATGGAGCGCGTCTACGAGATCGGCCGCGTCTTTCGTAATGAGGGTGTTGACACCCGGCATAACCCTGAGTTTACGCTCATGGAACTCTACCAGGCTTACACTGACTATAACGGAATGATGGAACTGACGGAGTCCATGTTCCGCTATCTGGCTGAGAAGGTCTGCGGCAGTACCAGGATCACTTACCAGGGGACTGAGATTGACCTGGGCAAGCCCTTTTGCCGTCTGACGATGATTGACGCCATCAGGGAGAAGACGGGGATTGACTTCGATCAGGTGAAGACTCTGGAGGAGGCCCGGAAGCTGGCTGATGAGCATCACATCGCTTATGAGCCCCATCACAAGAGGGGGGATATCATCAATCTCTTCTTCGAGGAGAATTGCGAGGAGTCTTTGATCCAGCCCACTTTTATCATGGATCACCCTGTGGAGATCTCTCCTTTGACCAAGAAGAGCACCAAAGACCCGTCCAAGGTAGAGCGCTTCGAACTCTATATCTATGGCCGCGAGATGTGCAATGCTTACTCCGAACTCAATGACCCCATTGATCAGAGAGAGCGTTTCGCGGAGCAGGATGCCCTGGCAGCAGCCGGTGACGAGGAGGCCAACCACACGGATGAGGATTTCTTAAATGCCATGGAGATCGGCATGCCTCCTACAGGCGGCATCGGCTACGGGATTGACCGTCTTGTGATGCTTTTGACCGATAGCCCAGCCATTCGCGATGTTCTTCTATTCCCGACACTCAAGAGCGATCGTAGGGATAACACTCAAGTACATAAGGACAAAAAGAACGACGAAGCAGCATCTGACAATAATGGATTCTTCACTCCAAATAACAGGATCGACTTCTCCAATGTGAAGATCGAGCCTCTGTTTGAGGAAGAAGTAGACTTCGATACCTTCAGCAAGTCTGATTTCAGAGCAGTTAAGGTTAAGGCTTGTGAGGCTGTTGCAAAGTCCAAGAAGCTTCTTCAGTTCACACTGGATGATGGAACAGGCACAGACAGAACGATCCTTTCTGGTATTCACGCTTATTATGAGCCTGAAGAGCTGGTTGGAAAGACTCTGATCGCAATCACAAACCTTCCACCTAGAGCAATGATGGGTATTGAGTCCTGTGGTATGCTGCTTTCTGCAGTAAACAATAAGAAGGACAGCGATGAGGAAGAACTTCACCTTCTCATGGTTGATAACCACATCCCTGCAGGTGCTAAGCTGTACTAAAACGTACTTGATTTGTGTAACAAGTTGCAGACATAGATAAAGTCTTGGACGAGAATTACAACGAAATTGTAACGAATCCGCATTTTTAGATGAAAACGGATAAGTCCAGATAAGTTACATAACGAATATTTCATGAATGCCAAGAGGCACTTTCTTAGAAGAAATTCTAGGAAGGTGCCTCTTTTTTTGTTTGTTTTGAATCCATGGCAACAGATATCACAAATCTAACGTAAAGGAGAACAGCAATGAGTAAAACCAAGATAGGCGAAGAGCAGATATCAGATGAGTTTCGTGCCACCTCAGCATACGGCACCAATCCACATGCTACTGCGAATATGTACCTGTGTTTTGCTATGATTTTTAACAGGATTGCTTAATGAATGTTAACTCCTCTTGCTAGACTGAGAGGAGTAATTATTTATATAATGATGTTAAGAATAATGGCAAAGGTGGTATTATTATGAGAAAGACATACCTTGATAATATACGGTGGATCACAATATTAATCGTTGTAATATATCATGTTATTTATATGTTTAATGGTGTAACTACATATGGCGTAATTGGACCATTCAGCGAAAAGCAACCTCAGGATATTTTTCAATATATTGTATACCCATGGTTTATGTTTCTGCTATTTGTCGTCTCGGGAATGGCTGCTCGTTTTGAATTAGATGCTAAGGGTGAAAGTGGATTTATTCGCAATAGAACTAGAAAATATCTTGTGCCTTCCACAATAGGTCTTTTTGTGTTTTGGTGGATCCTAGGCTATTTTAATATGCTTATCGGTAGAGCATTTGAGACAATGGGAACTGTGCCCAAGCCTATTTTATTCTTGATAATGTGTATCAGCGGTATAGGGCCTCTGTGGTATATCCAGATGCTGTGGTTATTTAGTGTTATTTTGATCTGGATTAGAAAAATAGAAAAAGACAGATTATATAATCTAGGTAAAAAGACTAATGTTTTTATAATTGTATTACTTGGAATTTCTGTATATGGTGCGGCGCAGGTATTGAATACCCCCATTATTGTTGTATATAGATTTGGAATATATGGATTGGGATTTTTACTGGGATATTTTATCTTTTCACACGAAGAGGTAATGGAAAAATTAGAAAAATACTGGATAATTTTTAGTTTACTGGCTGTTGCTTTCTGTATTTTGTTTGTAGTATTTAACCTGGGAAAACCATATCCGGATCATGAAGTGCTCGATACATTTCTTTGTAATATGTATGCCTGGTTTGGAACAATTGGTGTTCTTACTTTTATGAAAAAATGGGGCAATTCGGAAAATGACTTTTCAAAATGGATGTGTAGAAAATCCTGGGGAATGTATATTTTTCACTATTTGGGAATTGCTATCAGTAGCTGGTACATTAAAATGTATCTACCTCAGATGCCGGTGTTTTTAGTATATCTGTTGGTGTTGGTATCAGGAATTACAGGAGCATTATTTTTATATGAGATTATAAGTCGTATTCCTGTTTTACGATGGTGTGTTTTAGGGATAAAACAAAATAAAATCAAGGAGTGAATAATAAAAATGAGCTTTGCAGATAATTTGATAGAACTTAGAAAATATCATGATCTTTCCCAGGAAGAGCTGGCAGAGAAAATTGGAGTTTCTAGACAAACGTTGTCTAAATATGAGACCGGCGAATCTCTTCCGGATATTGAAAAAGGCAAGTTACTGGCAGATGCATTCGGGGTTAGTATAGATGATCTAATTTCTTATGATAAGAACAAAGAAGATAATCTAGGGCTTGGAGTACCACCAAAGGGAAAACATATTTTTGGAATGGTTAAGGTAGGTGATAAAGGACAGATTGTAATTCCAGCTAAGGCTCGTAAGATATTTGATATTAATACAGGTGATAATCTTATTGTTTTAGGCGATGAGGGTCAGGGACTTGCCATTATCAAGGAAAAGGGACTACTTAGCTTGTTAAACAATGCGAGGAAGAAATAAGAGTATAAAAATACCGAGATATTGGTACGTTAAGTTAACTCGCAATTCAATATAAATGATATGTTTTTTATGTACCACGTTCTAATATTAAAATGAACATCGATGGTGATGTCTATTTTGGTAGAATAGGAGGAACGCTATGGTTACACGTGAAGAGATAAACATAATCATTCAGAAGATATCTGTATACTTGGACAATGTTCAGATGGTTAAGCTACAAGAGATTTTGGCTGGAGTATCGGATAATACTGATATAGAGGATGTAAAATCGTCTGAAGAATTATTGGAATTATTTATAGCAGTAAAGCGATTGGAAGGTAGATCTGAGCTCACTCTTGGACTGTATAAACATAATATTGAGAAACTATTAGCATCGGTAGATAAGAATGTGTGTCTGTTAAATACTGATGATATAAGAGCTTTTCTCTCTGACTATAGGAGGGAAAAGGGAATAAGCAAGGTTACGTTGGATAATATGAGACGTAACCTTCAACTATTAGGTCATGAGAAAATAGATACAACATTGAGATATGCGCAGGTTAAGCAGAATAATGTAAAAACGTCGCATAAAAAGTACTTCGGATAGTAGGGGTGCGTGATATACTTTGAATTATAAACCGACAAAAAAATGTCGGTATAAATCATAAAATGTCGGTAGAGGCGTTTATGGAATATATTGAGTCTGAGACATTAGAATTAAAAGAAAAATATACAGATGTAATTTGCAAGGAAATCGTATCCTTCTTAAATACTGAGGGAGGAACCTTGGTAATTGGTGTTAAAGACGATGGTACAGTGATTGGAGTAGAAAAGGTCGATGAAACCTTGAAAAAAATATCTGATGTAATCACTATGCAGATTGAACCTAATCCCCAGGATGAAATCCGTTCAGAATTGAAATTTGAGGATGGAAATACACTTATTTATATCCACGTAAACCAAGGCAGTAAAAACATATATTGTCAAAAAAAGTATGGCTTTTCATCTAGTGGATGTTCTGTTCGAATAGGTACTACTTGCCGAGAAATGACACCTGAACAGATTCGAATTAGATATGAGAGAAACTTTACCGATTTGGAATATATGCTTAAAAAGAAGTCTGGATTTGCAGACCTATCTTTCCGCGAATTGAAGATTTACTATGAAGAAAAAGGATTTCATACTGATCGAGGTGATTTTGAATCAAATCTAAGCCTGAAGAATGATAATGGTGACTATAATTTATTGGCTGAATTATTGTCAGATAAAAACAATATTCCTTTTATTTTTGTAAAGTTTCAAGGTGATAACAAGGCAGCTATTTCTGAAAGGAATGATTATGGCTGTGGATGTTTGTTAACCACTTATAACAAAATAAAAACGCGTTTACTTGCTGAAAACATATGTATATCGGATACTACGGTGCGACCAAGGGTAGATAAGTATTTGTTTGATTATGATTCTGTTAATGAAGCTGTAATTAATGCACTTGTGCATAATGATTGGACTATTACAGAACCTCAGATTTCCATGTACTCTGATCGTATTGAAATAGTTTCTCATGGAGGGCTTACAAAAGGATTAACGGAGAAACAATTTTTTGAAGGTGTCAGTAAGCCAAGGAACGCAACTTTGATGAGAATCTTTTTAGCGATGGGATTGACTGAACATACCGGACATGGTGTTCCTACAATAGTAGAGAGATATGGAACAAATGTATTTGAAATCGAAGAAAATTTAATTCGATGTACAATTCCTTTTGATAGCAAGGTGTTGGAACTTTCAAAGAAAAATGTCGGTTTGAATGTCGGTTTGAATGTCGGTTTGAATATCGGTTTAAATAAAACAGAAAAAGCGACAATTGGCATACTTCTGGAAGACGCTTACGTTACAGCAGACGATATAGCTCAAAAGTTGGAAGTGACAAAGAGGACTGCTGAGAGGGCGTTGTCTGGGTTACAAAAGAAAGGATATATCGAACGTATAGGTTCTAAACGAGATGGTTCTTGGAGAGTGGTGAAGCAATAACTTATAAGTTTCTTGACTATGTAGTATCTGCGCACCAACAACTATACTGCATGGATTCGGCTGCTCAAATTCATCTATAACCGGGGACAGGAACGATTAAAAATCGGTAGAAAGAAGACCAGCACAGATGACCGGTATATGAAAATGGCGGAGGAGGCTTTATATACAGAGCTTGGATTCGCGTTGGGCATTCCTGATAGTGAAGTTTCGAATTATATTGCATCCGCTCTGGATTCGTGATATAATTTCAACAATTGAATAAAATACATATGAACAGACGTACAAAAATCGGGCATGCCCAGAACCAGTCTAACCAAGGCAGTGGTTTGCAGATTTTTGACGTCTGTTTTTTGGGGAAAATCTCGCTCTCCGGTATTCCAGCACTCTTTTCCGGAAGGCTTCCGCTTTGGAAGGCACCGGAAAGGTGCGGGAATGAATCAGAAGAACACAGAAATCGACACAAGTACCATGGGCGGAAGGATCAAGGCAATACGGATCCAGAAGGGATGGTCCCAGGAGGAGATGGGGTTCCGGATCGGGGTGAATAAGAAGTCCGTCATCTCGGAATATGAAAATGACAAGAGAGCAGTCACGCTGGCAATGCTCCCAATCCTGGCAGATGTTCTCGGATCCACCATGAATTACCTGGTGACCGGACATGCTGCTAAAGAAGATCCGGATATAGTCCTGGCAATTCAGCTGCCGAAGGACCTGAAGACAGAGAAGGGAAGAAAGGCAGCAATCGAACATATTCGGATTGTCGCATTGATGGAATGACGAGATAAACGGAGGCCAATTGTTCGTGTTTTGTGTATTTACTTTTGTGCTAATGCTAGATATGATATTAGCACGAAAGTTGGTGATACACATGAAATCAATTGAGCAACTGGTTGATCCCTCTGGAGTTATTTTAACCAGAGATGCAGAGGAGTCAGGAATCAGCAAATACGCATTATATGCCTTCCTTGAAAAAAACTCTTTTGAAAAGGTAGGGCAGGGAATTTATGTCTCGCCCACTGCCTGGGCTGATGAACTGTATATTTTGTCTCTGCGCTGCCCCAAGGGGGTTATTTCGCATGATGAAGCACTGTACCATTACGGATTAATTGACAGAGAGCCTTTGCAGAGAACAATTACGGTTTATACAGGATACAGTACATCCAGACTCACAAGGGGTGGAATAAAAGTCTTTACCGTCAAGAAAGAACTTCTGGGTTTGGGGAAGATAGTTGTTTCAACGTCATTTGGACATAATATCCCGATGTACGATATGGACCGGACAATCTGCGATTTGATACGAAACAGGAGCCGGTTTGAAATCCAGGATTATCAGATGGCCCTGCAGTCATATATCAGAAATAAGAATAAGGATCTTAACAAATTAATGGGGTATGCAAAAGCATTTCATGTTGATGCGAAGGTAAGGGAGTATATGGAGGTAATGCTTTAATATGTTAACGCAGGCACAGCTTAAAGGGAAAATCAAAAGCCTGGCAAAAAACAAAAATGCCGATGCAAGAACTCTAATGCGTTTATACATGATGGAGCGTTTTCTGGAAAGAATATCCAGATCTCCTTACGCAGACGACTTTGTTATTAAGGGAGGGATCTTGGTCACTTCTATGCTGGGAATAGCTCAGCGATCCACTATGGACATTGACACGTCGATACGAAATTTTAATTTGACTGAAAATGATGCCCTCCAGATAGTGAAAGAAATTGGTGAGATAAATTTGGACGATGGGGTTACATTTGAGATCAAACATGCAGAACGGATCATGGATGACATGGAGTATCCGGGAATTCGACTGGCTGCAGATGCCATCTCAGATGGGATGATCACACCAATCAAGATCGATATATCGACAGGTGATGCCATTACGCCAAGGGTTATAGAGTATCAGTACAAATTATTGCTGGAAGATCGCTCAATTCGCCTTTTGTCTTATAACCTGGAAACAGTGCTTGGTGAAAAACTTCAGACAATCCTTGTTCGAGGTGTCTTAAATACCAGGATGAGAGATTTCTATGATGTTTACACGCTGCTTCTGTGTTATGGAAGAGACGTGGATATTGATGTATTTAGGGAAGCGTTTGCCGCAACATGCCGCAAACGAGAGACTGTCGGACTTATCCATGCCGGTCAGAAAATCATTCAAGGAATCCGGGACGATGGAAACCTCAGAAAATTATGGGAAGCCTATTGCAGGAAATATAGCTATGTAGCAGATATTTCCTATGAGAAAGTCATGGACAGCATAGTAAAGTTATTCGATTTGCTGTAATCAAAAGGGCATCTGTCCAAAGAATCGGATAATAATGCAAACTTAATGCTCGATTAGTGAAATACAGGAATCTGTCTGGGTCTGGTCGTAATGACCGGGCCCTTTTTCTATGTTCGGATTTTGTGAACCCGGGTTCACGGATTAGGGAACGAGAAATATCGGAAGATAACTTAATATAGATCATGTCAGAGAGATACAGACATGAAGCAGCGAGCAGCTTCGGTGTCACTACATCAGAGACAGGAGGATGGAGATGGCAGATGGAGCAATCAGAATCGTAGAAAAATACGCCATGGCAGACATGAAGGGGAAGATAGAGATCATCCTGGATAATTATCCGAATTTCCTTGAGATCATGGACAGCTTCGAAGAGAGCCTGAAGTATTTGATCCTCAATGACCGGCGGGCGGCAAGACGCAGAAGCATGGGGATCTTGGAGTAAGAGTACAGAAAACCGGCATCAGTGATCCTACAGCAAATGAAGCAATTGACAGGGTTATGCTTTTGGAGGCAATTAAAACAGGAAATCTTGACGAGGAGCTGAAGGGGATTGAGTGTCCGGAGCAATACAGAAGAGAAGCGGAAGTGATCCGGGAAATGCACAATGACTATTTTCTGGTAAGGGCTCAGATTAAAACGCTGCCCTGGTCGGATTTCAAAGTTCTGGATTCTTATTTGAATGGGTCACACAATCTTCTGAAACTGGCAGATGAGACGGACTGCACTTACGACGGAGTGAAGAACCGGTTAAAGAGGGCCAGAAACCGGATCCGGCAGTCAACGGCATCATACCGTTTCGAGTGTGCTATATTATTCATGGTGGTTGAAGCTCCTTTCGATGTTTTTTGTGGTGATTAATATCTGAAAGGCTCAACCGCTTTTTGTATATCGTATGGTCTCACATCAATTGTAACCCTACAATGCGAACAAAAACCTGGATATCATGATACCCTTGTGAGAATAGATGAGGTACACTAAGGAGCAAGATTATCGCTGCACTGATATTATAAGCAAGCAACGGCCAAATTGAGGGAGCTGGCATACGGATGCAAACGAAGTCACCAGGTATAAGGCAAAACTGACGGATCAGCAGCGCGCAGAGTCACTGGAACAGATCGCCTTTTTTGATTACTACCATCCGGCGAATCACTGGTCGGATCTGATGAACTATAATGGAAAGATGAGAATTAACGTATGTTGAAGTCCCTAATAAAAGAACATCCATTTCGCTTTAGTGTTCTATGCTCAATAGTTGTCGGATGCATAATTTTTCTGGTGATTATGGTATCAGGTAAAGTCCGGGCAGATGAGATTGTGTTAGCCTTCCTGTTTTCGCTGGTTGTAAGTGCATGCATTTTTTATCCCTTTCTGATCCTTGTAATGGAAGTCACGTACCTGATCCTGGCTGCCATGAACAAAGAGAGCCCGTGTGCATGGCAGGTTGATCAGGTGGCTCTATGGTATGTAATGCTTCTGGAATATATATATGTGAGACTTATTGGTGCGACCGGGTCGGACTGGATGATTCAGCTTACCAATGGGGAGAAGCATACGCCGGTATATACTGGGTCCTGGCCGATTATTTTCTTGATTGCTGTTCTGGCGATTGTCGGATACTACTACCTGAGCTTCAGGCCAATGAAAAAAATGCCGCCGCTGATGGCGGTCATATCTATCTCTGCCATGTATCTTGGTATTGTTGAACTGATTGTATTTTCGGTTCAGGTCATTGGAGTACAAGGTGATGATCTGGCTTTTATGCTTCTGATCTGGCCTGCTAGTCTGGTGCTGATGTGTGCAAGAACGATTCTTGCAAGGGTCCGTGAGTGGGAAGTGCTCCCCATGGAAAAGAGGAAAATCCACCAGAACCGAATTTTAAATACAATGGACGGGTTGTTGTCGAAAGCATCATTCTGGCCATTATGGGGGCTGATTCTGGTACTGCCTCTTCTTGGAATCCTCATCGCAATTCTTATGCTGTTCGGACAGGCTCCGGATTCAGTCATCAAGGCATGGACGGAGACTGCAGACTGGAGACTTTCCACAAAGCAGGCACCGCAGAATATCTTCCACGATGAACATTACCTGTGCACGGTGGCTGCAGGTGGTCATCAGAAGATTGTGAAACCGATCCGGATGGGCGTTCGACATGGGCATCCGGTGATCGTAAACCGGCAGCTATGCGTTGCAAATGCCTTCGAGCAGGTGTTGGAAGAGAAGACGCCACATTTTCATAAAGCGGTAAGAGCTTTTTATGATCGCTATGGATTTCCAATTGCGAAAATGATCCGGAAGAGCTGGGTTGCGGATCTGGTCTATATTTTGATGAAGCCTCTGGAATGGGTATTCCTCATCATATTATATCTGACTGATGTTCACCCGGAAAACAGGATAGCGGTTCAGTATATGGGAAAGGAGCCGCCGATTCAAGAAAGACGGCATGGATGAAAAGAATGAAGTGAAGAATAATAGTACCAAGGGCTGTCTGCTGTCTATCCGGTTGACAGGAAGACAATCTACGAGACAAAAGAAGGAGCTTTTGAGTAGATTTTAGAAGGACATAATAATGTCAAAAGACGAGTATTTAATCACAGACACACCACTGAAAGCACTGACTGTTTTTGCAATGCCCCTGATTCTCGGCAGCTTCTTTCAGCAAGTATATAATATGACGGATTCAATCATAGTCGGTCAGTTTGTTGGATCCTCAGCACTTGCGGCTGTTGGTGCTTGTGCCGCACTTACGAATGTTTTTATTTGTGTGGCACTAGGTGCCGGTGTGGGTGCGGGTGTGCTTGTGAGTCGATATTTCGGCGCCAGAAATTACAGCAAAATGAAAACAATCGTATCAACATCATTGATTAGCTTTTTATTTCTAAGTATAATCCTGGGCGCTTTTGGCTTTTGTTTTTCTCATTTGATGATGAACTTATTAGAAACACCTGCTGATATACTGGATGAAGCAGTGCTGTATTTGCGTGTATATTTTGTGGGATTCCCTTTTTTATTTATGTACAACATACTTTCAACCATGTGATATTGTCAATAATGGTTGACAGATTTTCCTCAAGGATTTACAACCCTAAGCTGATTCCTGTAAAGATGAATAGTATTGTTGTCTCTTGACCATGGGTGGAAGGCCATCATTTGCGGAACAGATTCGACGGTTATTCCAGTAGCTCATGTAGTAACGCCAGATAAGCTCTTTTAGCTCTGTTACAGTCATCTTCTCGGTATCATAGCGATCATATAAGAGTTCAGATTTTCATTCTCGCCCACATGCTCTCGCAACGAGCATTATCATGGCAACGGCCACCATCACTGTTCATGCTCTGTGTTATATGGCAGTCCTGGACGGCTCTACGGTAGCAATCACTGGTGTACTGTACTCCGCGATCGCTATGGCAGATCGCACCTTGATCTCCGGGTAAGCCTTATGAGCATTCCTCAGGGTTCGGGCACACAACGGGGCCTTCATGTTGGTAGCCATTGCCAGTCCTAAGACAGCCAGATCGAAGCAGTCAAACATAGCAGAAACATAGAGTCTACCATCACTTGCCTTGATTTCGGTTATGTCCGTAACACATTTTGTCAGTGGCTCTGTTGACCTGAAATCCCGCTTGAGCAGATCATCCGATTTACGAGCAGCCTTGTCGGCTTTCGTTATTCCATTTGGCTTACGCTTTGGACGATGACTGATGCCGATTTCTTCCATTACTCGATAGACGGTCCGCTCACTCGGGATATCGATATCCTTCGGCTTCTTCTGCAGAAGAGCGTCGCGCATCCTGGAACGACCATAGGTATCATTACATTCATCTTCCTTTAGGATATCCCGCATAGCATCGGCCAGCTTCTGATATTTCCAAGGCCGATCCTTACGTTGCAGGTATTTATAGAATGCCTGGCGGCTCACATGGAGCATCCGACAGTAGAATGTAAGTTTCCCTTTAATCATGCCGCCTTCTGTCTTAACAGTGATATATTTCAGTCTTTCATTTTTGCTGACTTCAGACGGCTCGCGGCAAAAAAAGCGCTGGCTTCCTCCAGGAACTCGTTTTCTTCTTTAAGACGGCGAATTTCCTTATCCTGATCTTTGACCTGCTTACGTAAGGTGATCAGCTCCTCATTCAGGGTCATAGCACTTTTGGGGGTCTGGGATCCCGCTCCAAGATCCAGATTTCCGAGCCTATTAGCGCGTATCCATGTATAGAGCGTGTTTTTGGGGATGCCTAGTTCACGTGCAGCTTTTGCCTGGCCAATCTCTTTTGCCAGCTTAACTGCCTGGATTTTGTACTCCTGATCGTACTGTCTGTTAGTTGCCACCGTAAACGCCTCCTTATTCTCTTATAATTATAATGAAATCCTTGAGAATAAGATGTCAACTTTATTTATACAGCATCAATGTTTACTTCAATCGGAGAATCAAAAATTCCGTTGGGCCTTCTGATATTCTCATCTGTTTTAAATATTTTTATGGATCTTTGGATGGTGGCCGGCCTTGGTCTTGGCGTGCTCGGTGCAGCGCTTGCAACCCTTATTGCGCAAGGAATTTCCGCAGTATTTTCGCTTTTGCTTTTCGTTTATCGGATTCGGCAATATAAAGGTCATTTTAACTGGTTTGTCAGGCAGGAATTACATTCAATGCTTCAAATTGCCGTTCCGTCGGTTCTCCAGCAGTCCACAGTGTCAGTCGGTATGATGATAGTACAGGCAGTTGTGAATCCCTTCGGAACACAGGCACTTGCAGGTTATGCGGCGACGATGAGGGTAGAGAATGTTTTTTCACTGATGTTTGTATCCATTGGTAATGCCGTTTCGCCATATGTTTCCCAGAATCTTGGAGCAAGGAAAACCGGGCGGATCAAAAAGGGTTACCACGCTGCACTGGTATTAGACATATGTTTTGCAATCCTTGCCTTTATAATCATTGAAACACTGCACACGCAAATCTCTTCGCTATTCCTGGGGAAAGATGGAACGGCCCTCGCATATCAGGTATCCGGTGATTATATGAGATGGCTCGGCTATTTTTTCATCTTCATGGGTATCAAAATGGCAACAGACGGAGTCATTCGTGGACTCGGGATCATGCGTCCGTTTCTCGTTGCAAATATGGTAAACCTTGCTGTTCGCTTGTCGGTTGCTTTGATCTTTGCACCGCGTTTTGGCATTGCGTTTGTCTGGCTTGCTGTACCGGCCGGCTGGCTTGCAAACTTTTTGATTTCCTATATGGCGCTCAGAAAATCATGGCCAATTGATAAAGCGACATCGTAAGGCGTGCGATTATTAAGACTCGCTCTAGGTGTTGAGTTCATATGGTTTACGATGCGTTTTACGTCTGTCTGCGTGAGATATTCAATGCGGGCTCCTTTTAGCAGGACATCTCGAAGTATGGTGTGCGCCTGTTCGAGGACACCCTTTTGACCACTTCTCATAGGATCACAGAAGTAGATGCTGGAAGACTGGATACCATCGACTCGGGTTTCTAAAGTTTCCAGATCACCAATTCACTTCCGAGGTCAGTCAAGACATATTTGAAATTGCTCCTGGAAATGAAAGATTCCCATTCATCTCTCTAAACGATCAAAGACAGCCCGTACAGCACCGATAGAGCAATGATTGATTGGAAAAGCGAGAAGTTTCTCTTCGGTGCAGAAAAGTGTCAACTTTATTTATACGGGATCAGGAAGGGGATTACAACATTGTGTTCACAGGCTTTGATTGCTTGTGAGCCATAATCGCGCAGGCTGTGATGGCATTCTTCAGCAATGGTCAATGCCATGAGTAATCAGAGATTTATTCCGCGAACATCTGATTACCATGAATGGAACTGCGTGCAGAATACAGTTTCCGGTACTGGGCGGGGGTAGTGCCCGCCTCATTCCGAAAGCATTTGATGAAATAGTTGGGCGTGCGGAAAGCCAGCTGCTCGGAGATGCTCCTGACGCTCAGATCACTGGTCTCAAGAAGAAGCTTGGCCCGCGCAATCTTGGCCCGGCGGATGTAAAGGAAGAGGGGAAGTCCGGTCTCCTTCTTGAATTTCTCTGTCAGATAGTAATTGCTGTAGCCGGTCAGGGCGGCCAGGTCAGAGATCCGGATGGCTTTGCCCAAGCTCAGAGCAATGTAGTCGCAGCATTTCTGGATGGCAGTGGAGTAATGAGGATTGGTCTTGTTCTGGTGAACCCGGCAAATAAAGTCGTGGTACATGGTCGCAGCTAGAGCGCTGAGTTCTCCGAAGTCCCTGCTTCTAAGGGCGGCGGCGATGTATGAGTCACCTAGAGGATAGGCGATCTCCGGGTGAAGCCCTCCTTCCATGGCGGCGCGGCTGACAAGGGTGGTAAAGATAATAATATTTGCCCTGGTCTGCTGTATGGCGTCTGGCAGAGGAACGCCGGAACTCATGGTAAGACTCTGGATCAAAAACCCCTCATAGTTGATATCCCCTTCACGTACCATTCTCAGCAGAGCCTGCTCTGCCAGGTATATCTTGCTGCGGTCGTGGTTATGACTGGGAGAGGGCTCCTGGCATTTACTTCCTTTCGGACGGAAGACTGAGATGTCCAGCTGTTCTTTGGTCAGCATATTATGGACCATGATAACGTAGCGGATGAAGACAGCGTAGGGAAGGACAGGCAAGCTGGAGAGATGGGAGAGGAGCATTCTTTCCAGCCGCAGCTGGCGGACGCCATGATCAGGACTGCGCATGGCGGTCTGAATCTGCTCTTTGCGGGGACTGCTGTAGAAGACGGGACCCATAACGAAGAGAAGATCGGATCCCCGTTCTGTCTCGCAGGTGACGGCCCACTGCATGCCAAGGGAGGAACTGATCAGCAGGGGAATCCTCTTGTCCAAAGCGGCATAAGCGACTGCCTGATCAAGTCCGCCTAAGCTGCGAAAGAGAGTCTCTAAGAGAGGGCGAACCTCTGCGGGACAGGTGGAGCTAAGGCACCTTCCATCCCGGCCAAAGCACCAGAGATAGAATTTCTCTGCGGCCGGAATGACCGAGTGCAGGAAAATCAGATTTTTCTCTGTGGCTGTGATCCGTGTATCTTCCATTTGTAGTGAATCCTCAGTGATCTTTTTCGTATTTTGTGCCAGGGGATGTCAGGAAGTCCCGGAATCAGTATCATTTTTCCCGAATGAATAGCTTTGCCCCTTTGAACTTCTATCATATCATGTATCTGAAAGAGAACAAAAAGATATTTTGGGAAATAGCGTGAGTGTCAGATTGGGGAGTTCAGGTTGGGGTGTTTTTGTAGAGAATACCCGGCTATAAACTTACAAACGAAGAAAAGGGAGGTAGGAACAATGGAGAAGCTATCACAGAGCCAGGTGGATGGAGTTCAGTACAGAAGAGCCAAGCTCTGGCAGATCATTTTGGTGGCCTTTAATGCGTTCAACGGAATGGCAGTCTATTTTTTGATCGGATTATCGAGCTACTCTGCCAGTATCGGTTATGGGATCGCAACGCTTGTGGTCGGAGGGCTTTTGACTTTTACACGGATCTTTGATGCGATCACAGATCCGCTGTTGGCCTTCGTCTATGATCGCTTTCAGTCACCCTTTGGCAAGGTCCGGCCCCTGATGCTGATCGGCTGGACAATTCAGAGTACGGGTCTGCTCTGCCTTTTTCATTTCTTTTCCGGCAAGGGTCACGGGATACCGGTATTCCTGGCTTTCTATATGCTCTATGTTATCGGCTATACCATTGTCAATATGACGGCACAGACCCTGCCCGCCCTGATGACCAATGACCCCAGACAGCGTCCCACGGTCGGCGTGTGGCAGACTGTACTCAACTATCTCACTCCTATGGCTTTAAATATTGTGGTTTATACCAGAATTCTGCCGGCAATGGGAGGCAAGTTCAATCAGAATTTCCTGAATGCGGTTACCTGGCTCTGCGTTGCCATCTCCTTCGTTGGGGTTGCCCTGGTCTGCATCGGCATCTCCGCCTATGATAAACCGGAAAACTTCAAGGGAATCGGAAAGACAGAGAAACTTAGACTTAAGGATATGCTGGATGTTCTGGGACACAACAAACCTCTGCAGAGCTACATCATCTCTGCCTCCTCTGACAAGATCGCCCAGCAGGCAGCTTCTGTCTCTATTGTGGGAACCATGGTTAACGGTATTCTGATTGGAGATATGGGACTTGCAACCACCCTGGGCGTGATCGGGATGCTTCCTTCCATCCTCTTTGCCATGTATGGAGCGCACTATGCCGGCAAGCACGGTAATAAGGAGTCCATCATTACCTGGACGCGGGTCTGTATTCTGGCTAATATCGCAATGATCGTCTTCTTCGTTGCCACCTATATGACGGTGGGGACGCGGGTGATTTCCCAACAGATGATCTTTAAATGTCTCTTTGTCATTCTGACTTTCCTGACGAATGGCTTTGCTATGGGGATTACAACGGCAAATGCTGCGTTCATGGCAGATATTATTGATTTTGAATTGGATCGAAGCGGCAAGTATATTCCGGCTGTTGTCACCGGTACATACAGCCTTGTAGATAAGCTGGTATCTTCTTTTTCAGCAGCGATTGCGACAGGTTGTGTGGCCTTGATCGGGTATACAAGCACTATGCCGCAGCCAACGGATCCGATGACTCCGGGAGTCCTGGGAATCTCCATGTTCCTTCGCCATGGATTGGCCATTCTGGGATTCCTCTGTACACTTATCGCCATGCGCAGCTGTAAGCTGGGCAAGAGCCAGATGGTTGAGGTACAGAAGAGAATCGCGCAGAAGAAGGCACAGATGCAGGAAAAATTTTACACAGAGCAGTTGCATAAAGGAGATCCCGGTCAGGTGTAATGTGGCTCAGCAAATGGAAGAATGGAGGTGACCATGCACTATATCTGTAATCCTTTAAATATCAACTATCGCTATCAGTTCAATGCTGACCCCCGCAAGCGAGGATTGCTTCAGATATGCCGGGAGGCAGCAGATCCTTCTATGATTTTATTTGGTGGCCGCTACTATATCTTCGCCTCCATGTCCCTGGGTGTCCTTGTCTCGGAGGATTTGGCCCACTGGGAATATCACTCCCTGCCCAAGGAGCTCCCCCTCTATGACTATGCGCCGGATGTGAGGGTTATGGGAGACTATGTCTACTTCTGCGCATCCAATCGGGAGAAGAACTGCGACCGCTGGAGAACGAAGAACATCTTAGAAGGACCCTACGAGAAGCTGGAGGGGAGCTTCCCATTTTGGGATCCCAATCTTTTTGTTGATGAGGATGGAAGAGTTTACTTCTACTGGGGCTGCTCCAATATCACTCCGATCTATGGCGTGGAATTAGACCCGAAGACGATGCTGCCTATGGGAGAGAAGGTCGCCCTGATTGAGGGACATCCTGAGACGATTGGCTATGAGCGGGTGGGGGAGAACAACAGCAGGCTGCCAGCCTCAGAGGAAGAGATTGAGCGGCGCTATCAGGCCTTTATTGCAAATGGTAGGGTTTGTGAGGATCAGATTCCGGAGGGAGTTAAGCCGTTGATCCGCGGTATGCTCTCAGATAAGCCCTACATTGAAGGTGCCTGGATGGATCGTTATCAGGATAGGTACTACCTGCAGTATGCGGCGCCGGGAACCCAGTACAATACTTATTCGGACGGAGTCTATGTCGCTGATCATCCCCTGGGGCCTTTCTGGCTGGCAGAGAACAATCCCTACTCCTATCGGCCGGGCGGCTTTATGCCGGGGGCAGGACATGGATCAACTATGCGGGACAAAAAAGGAGCTTACTGGCACACGGCAACGATGCGCATCTCTGCCAACCATGACTTCGAGCGAAGAATCGGCATCTGGCCGGCTGGCTTTGATGCAAATGGACAGCTCTTTAGCAATCAGCGCTATGGGGACTGGCCCATGTCTCTTGAAGCCGCCGCTGAAGATCCCTGGAGGGACCCGGACTGGATGCTTTTAAGCTTGGGAAAGAGGGCCAGTGCCTCATCCTCGACCGAGGGACATGGAGCGGAGCTAGCTTGTGAGGAGAACGCTAAAAGCTGGTGGCAGGCCAAAAGCGCAGACCGATCTGAGTGGCTGCAAGTGGATCTGGGCAGCATTTACCAGGTGTATGCCATTCAGATCAACTTTGCGGATGATAAGATTAATATTCCCTGCCCGGGTCAGATTCATCCCGGCTCACAGGCTCGCTATATTGATGAGGCAGACCATGTCACGCAGTGGAAACTGGAGGGAAGTCTGGATGGAGAGAACTGGTTTGTCATTGAGGATAAGAGCCGGGCGAAGACGGATCTTTCCCATGACCTTCTGATTCGGGAGGAGGGATTGCAACTTCGCTACGTTCGCGTCAGTCAGATACAGGTGCCTTTCGATCAGGCTCCCTGCATCTCTGGTCTCCGTATTTTTGGAAGAGGAGAGGGAGAAATACCTGCGGTGCCCGACTTCACAGCGCACCGGGATTCTGACATTGATATGACGGTTGCGATTAAAGAGCAGGAGGATGCCTTAGGCTACAATATTCTCTTCGGCAATTCCGAGGATAAGCTCTACCACAGCCTGCTCTGCTTTGAGGCGGGGACGCATCGGGTCGGTGCCTTGATTCAGGGAAGAGAGTATTTCGTCCGTGTGGACGCCTTCAATGAGAATGGAATCCGCAGGGGAGAATGCAGGAAGTTGTAGGAAAATCATGGCAGACGATTCAGAAAGTGCAGTTGTCTCAGCTCATCCACTTCATCACAGATGGGATGAAGGGGGCAGAGATCACAGTCGGAAACAAGACCTTTCAGGATGTGGTCGAAGGCATCTGTGATTTCTTCGATCTTGCGGGCCTCCTTCTCCAGCTGTCCGATGGCATTCAATTCTTCTGTGATAAAGATGATTTCAGCCCGATTCACGCGAGCTGCTTTTTTGTAATGATCAATAAAAAGCTTTCCGATCGTCGTGAAGTCCAGTCCGTTCTGGATGGCCTTTTTACTAACTCTTATGTTCTCGCGGTTTTCCATGCTGGAAGACAGGATCATATACCCCTTCGGGATGATCTTGAATCTTGTGAAGTCCAATCTCCTGACGGTCTGATAGGCCTTGTTCGGATCCTCGATGGGATCGATATGAAGGAAGGTAATTCTGGAGAAGACCGTGTCATTCTTTATTTCGGGCAGATCTCTCCCGTAGAGGAGAATACGGTCCTGCTCCAGAAGCTCGCTGTCGCTGGTGACGGCATTGTAGCAGACACCGGGCCTGGTTCGGATGCCGAGCTCGTAGGCGACATCTCTCTGCAGAAGGAATTCATTTTCTTTGAGTAAAGGCCAGGGCTTCCCCTTGCTCACGGGAAGCTCTCTGGCTTGATAGGAGGAGAGAAGCTCACGGGTCTCTTTGATGACGCTGTCATAAACATTCATAGTTAAATCTTGTCCTCAACCACTTTATTGTGGTGGAATTCCCAAAGCTTATCATATATGAATTCAACCAGCTTTGAATCGGCATTGGTGATGTACACAATGAATAGAATTCCGGTGAGAAGCAGGAGGACTGCCAGAAGTATCTCAAACTTGCGCATGATATCTTTCATATTTCGTCTTCTTTCTCATTGATGTGTCGGGCAGGTTCTTCGAATCTGTCGTCAGGGAAACTGCAATGGATCCGCCGGTCGTAATTTACAGAAGTTCCTTGTCCAGACCTTTCTGGCGGGCAAATTCAGCGGCGCCCAGAGCGCCCATCAACTGAGGATCGATATTCAGGTCGATGACTTTGATCCGCAGAACCTTCTCAATCGCGCGCTTTAAGCCCTCGTTCTTGGCGCAGCCGCCGGTGAGAGTGATTGAATTCTTTGCGCCTGCCTTTTTCGCCATGACAAAGCATCGCTTGGCGACAGCCTGCTGGATTCCGGCCGCGATTTCATCTCTGGGTTGTCCCTCTCCCACCAGGGTAATGACTTCGGATTCCGCAAATACCGTGCACTGTGCTGTAATGGGAATCACATTTTTGGCAGTAAGACTCAGTTTTGAGAACTCATCCAGCGAGACTTCGAAGGCATTCGCCATAGACTCAAAGAATCTGCCTGTTCCGGCCGCGCACTTGTCATTCATCGCGAAGGTTTTTACTGTTCCGTCGGAGTCTACGGCAATTCCCTTGACATCCTGTCCGCCGATATCAATGATTGCCTCTACCTCAGGATTCGTAATGTGAACGCCCATGGCATGACAGCTGATCTCACTGATGTTTTCCTGAGCCTGAGGGACCTTGTTTCTTCCGTAGCCTGTTCCGATCAGGTATGAAAGGTCTGAGATTTCTTTCAATCCGGCGTCATTCAGAGCATTTTTTAAACTCAGCTCGGCGCTTTCACGGCTGTTGATTTTGCTCTTGATGGTATTTGAAGCGACCATCTTGCCCTGTTCGTCTAAAATCACGGTCTTTGTGTAGGTTGAGCCTACGTCACATCCTCCAAAATATTTCATATCGACACTTTGTCCTTTCTGCTCTCTTACCAGGTGAGTTCATCTGAATAGTCAGCATAGGTCGGATCCAGAGGCGTTTCCCGGAACACATTGACCATGTACTTGTTGACGGCATCTCTCATCGCTTTTCTTGAGACCGTGCGCGGATCCATAAGGTCATGGGATACCCAGATCAGATGGATTCCCCTTTCCCGGGCCTGATCTTCGAAGAGGCCGTGAAGCCCGCCGAAGTTCTTGCAGGATACGTGATCGTACATAATGACGATGTTCGCGTTGAATTTCTCACACATTTTCCAGCACTCATCCAGAGCGTTTGCGTATCCTCCGTTAGAGTGGGATCGCATCATCATGCGTTCATAGGCCATTGCAATATCCGCAAGAGCCGCGTCCTTTTCGCCGATGTGGTAGAAGTGGTGGCTGAGCATACTCTCCATATCGACCAGGGTTTTGATCCCCCATACCTGTTCGGCCCAGGTCGTAAAGTGCGTATAGTAGTGGGCGGGACAGCACCATACGATAGCCCGGTATTTGTAATCGCGTCTGTCTGCCAGCTTATCTTCTTCGTATCCCTGAAGCATCATATCCGTGACCTTAAGATCCTGACTGGTCATATAGGGATCCAGACATCCCGCAGTCTGGAATTCATATTCTCGCTGGAGAGAGAGGGCGCTTCCTGTCACTTGGGGATAGGGCGTGCAGTTGACATCCCATTTATCGAGCATGCACTGCGTTGTGAGGTTGTATTCCTTGGCTTTTTCCCAGAAACGATCCCAGTTCCATTTGACGCCATAGGTCCTTTCGATGAAATGGATGCAGTTGCGAACGTCTTTCACCGCATACGCAAGTGTCTCGGGCTCGTTAAAACGCTGCGGAGGCGTGAGCGCGAATCGCGGAAGATCATGGAAGTATCTGCCGGTGAAGAGAGCGGCGCCGATGGAGCCGTCACAGGGCATGGAGCTTGTCACAAAGGAGGATCCCACGCGGGGATAATCATCAACAATGGCACATCCTACTTCCGCGGAGGGGAGGGGACATACATCCGCTGCCAGTCCCTGCCGTTCAGCTGCGTCTACGTAGTAAATATTGGCAAACTGATCCACTTCTCCCGGAAGGCAGACGGGAGACATGGCGACATCAATCCAGTCAAGGTCCGGAAATCCGGCCATGATAATGGAGGGAGTCATTTCGTCGAACATGACTGTCTTATCTCTGAGTCTTGCGGCTCTCCTGTTGTTGGGGCTGTGCAGGTTGGCGTCCCGCTCAATGATGTGGAGAATCACTTCAACGGAGTTGTGGATGACACCGAAGAACTGTTCTTCCGTGTATCGAAGCTGCCTGCCTCTGAGACCGAGCTTGTGCCGATCCATCATGTTCGCGGCGGTGAGATAGCTTGCCATCCAGGGGTATCTGATGAAGGCCTTCATGAGGGCATAGGGGTGAGTGCCTAAGGTCGCAAGCATATAGCCGTAGAGTTTCAGCCATCGTCTGAAATCATAGGCGGTGTCCTTGACCCCTTTCCATTCTCTTTGATTAAATGACCGGTAGCCCTCCGTATAGTAGTCGCCCTTTCCTTCAATATGAAGGCGGAATCTCGGTTTGAGATAGTGCCTTGCGTCCTCCGCCGCCTGCGTCTTCAGGGTTTCTTTGTTTTCTTTTATGTAGTTTGTGATCACGGGTACGGCAGCCTTCATATCGTTGACCATATATGGGATGTCTGCGGCTGCTCCTCTCAGGTATTCCATCAGCGCAGGAAGCCTGCTTTTTCGTTTATTGAACATGTTGAGCCTCCCTCTTTGCGGCTCTCGCCTTGATCTGTTTGATCTCCAGACTCTCGACAAATGCCTGCACTCTTGTCTTGAGCTGACCGGATGCCCCTGCCCGGTAAGGCCTGTCAATGGAAAGGGTGGGAATCCCGTACTCCTCAGCCAGCACATGGCTCTGCAGGGTTCTCTCATAGGACCAGTAGGTACAGAACTTCATCTGTTCATAGATAATGCCGTCTGCGTGGTAGTCTTTGGCCAGCTGTTTCGCCTCTTCCTGCCGGTAGAGAATCTTATTGTCCGTAATATACCTGGGGCAGGAGGTCTGCCGGATATTGATCCTTACAATCTGGGAGAGTGCGTCTTCCCTGTCATTCAGTTCGATTCTCTGTCTCCCCGGAATGGAACCATAGCAGAAACGATCCGCCACAATCAGCGCTCCGCTTTCCTCGCAGAGCTCAATCATTTCGGGGTCGTCGATCTCTCCGCCTACAATTACAAGCCTTGCCCTGAATTTCTTCTCATCTGCCGCTCTTGTCCTGATTTCTTCCAGTGTCTCCTTGAGTTTGTCTTTGATCAGATACTGGGGACAGACATAAGTGGCAAGACAGATTTTGTGAAATTCAGCTCCCGTGATTGGAGCGGGATCCAGCTTTCTGAAGTTGCCGATTTCCGTGATCAGATCGCAGATTTCATTGTGATCTTCGACCGCTTTGCGCAGAGCCTGATCGGATATGTCGATGCCGTAGTTTACATGCAGGGGCTTCAGCAGTTTCCTCTGCAGCTGCTCTGTGACGTGATCGACCGAAATCTCCTCGTCTTTTCCGGGAACGTCAATATAGGACAGGAAGAATTTGTCGTTTCCTTCCCCTACGCAGCCGAGAAGCTCCATGTTTTCGTAACAGCGGTTCATGCACTCGCAGATATCCACGCCCGCAATGGCATCGAGGAAACGGTATCCGCCCTCAATGCCCCGTTCCAGAAGCGCCCTGGAGAATTCACATGAGCTGCTGGCCAGATAATAGGTCGCAATGTCGGTGGACCCCATAAAAGGAGCGCGGAGTCGAACCGAGAAGCATCCGGGCAGATTCAGAATCGCCTCCGGAATATGGAAGCAGGTATAGCCGATGGCAATTTTTCCGTCTTTTTCCCGGGCCTGTCTGACCAGGTCGTTGTGGGCGCTTTCGAGGACTTTCTCGAAGAAAATCATATGTTTCAGATCTTTCATATTCAGCCTCCAAGATTCTCTAATGCCCTTTCGGCTCCTCTGACTGCGGCGGAATCACCGGGAAGTTCAAGGAGACTTCTCCCCTCGAAATCATATTCAGCCAGTATGGGATCCGATGCAATTGCGGCAAGGAGCTTCAGATCCGCCAGGCCGAGCTTATCGACTCTTGATATGTCTTCCACCCGATTTACAATCACGCCGAGTTCGTCGTATGAGACCATGCCGGAGGCGACACGGGCTATGGTTTTGATGACTTCAACCCCCTTTTTGCTGGTGTCGGTTACCAGAAGCAGGTGGGTGACCTTCTCCATGACTCTTCGGTTGATTTGCTCGATGCCGGCTTCCCCGTCGATGACGACATAGTCGAACTGATCGGCGACCATGGTGATGACCTCTTTCAGATAGGCGTTGATTCTGCAGTAACAGCCTGCTGACTCCGGCCTGCCGATGGCCAGAAAGGCAAACGAATCTGTCTCTACGATCGCCTCCGCGATTTTGTATCTTGACTCCGAAATCAGTTCCATTGCCGCCTTGGAATTCCCATCTTCTACATGCGCGACAATTTCATTTCGTATGTCATTCAGTGTGAGAGAAGCCCGGATTCCCAGGGCAGTTGCCAGGCCGATTGCCGGGTCCGCGTCGATTGCCAGAATCTTTTTGTCGGGATATTTTTCGGTCAGAACCTTCACGAGAGCGGCGGAAACGGAGGTCTTTCCGACACCGCCCTTTCCGGTCAGAGCATAGATCTTTGGCTTGTGTTTCATTTCTGTTGTCAATCCTTTCATAGGGGATTCATCTATACGCGGATGCCTGTTCTGTAGGCGGCCCTTGCCGCCTCGAGCACTCTGCCGGCTCTTTCGCTGTCGCCGATATTCAGGATCTCGGGAGCGAGATGGCCCTTAAGACAGTTAAAGTACAGATCCTGATCCGCTTTTCCGCCCAGTGCCAAAACCACCAGGTCTGCGTCCACTGTGATAGGGTTTCTGGAATTGCCGGGTTTCTTAGCCAGGGGGTTGGGAATATTGTCGGGCAGCAGGGGCTGCCAGGTATTGTAGGGGTTCGGAACCGCAGCCGAGCTGTTCCTGAGGATATGCACCTGATTCTTTCCAAAAGAAATCACTCTGGCACAGTTCATCAGCTTTACCCCGCCCTTCTCAAGGTAATGGAGCAGATGTCCTCGGTTCGCCGTGCATACGCCCTCCATGAAATCGGGCATCATTTCTACGACGGTCACGTCTCTGCCATATTCGTATTTCAGCCAGTAAGCGGTTTCACATCCGACTACGCCTCCTCCGATGACTGCGATCTTCTGAGCGTCTCCCATGAGAGAGGGATTATCCAGGAGATCAACGCCGAGGACCCAGTGGACTTGATCGAACCCTTCAAAAGGCGGGACGATTTCACGGGTTCCGTAGGCGCATACGATGGTGTCGTAATTTCCTGCTTTGAGAAGATCCGGATCAACGTTTGTATTCAATTTCAGGGTTAGATCACAGTTCTCTTCCGCCATCTTCAGTTGATGCTTCAGATAATCAACATAGTTTGCCAGGTCGAACTTGATCTTCGGTACGCTTCCCGGATTTAACTTGCCGCCCACCTGTGCGCTCTTCTCGAAAAGAGTCACCTTATGTCCTCTTTGCGCGGCGGTCAACGCAAAAATAATTCCGGCAGGACCGGCGCCTGCGACCGCGATATTTTTCTTGATTTTTGCCGGCGCAAGCTCTTCTGGGAGGACGTCTTCGAAGCCTGTCCTTGGATTGACGGCGCATTGAGGATGGCCTCCCAGAATGAATTCATTGACGCAGCCTTCCTGGCATCCGATACAGGGGCGAATTTCGTTCACTTTTCCGCTGTATGCTTTTTTACACCAGTCTGCGTCGCTGAGAAGAGGTCTTGCCAGCATCACCATGTCGCAGTCTCCGTCCCGAAGGGCTTTTTCCGCAAGATCCGGATAGCCGAGCTTACCGACCGCAACAACAGGAACTTTTTCTCCGGCATTTGACAGAATCTTATTCTGAGCGAAGTACTCCCTGGCAATTCTTGAAATATCAAGGAAACAGCCGGCAGGCATTCCGGCGGGAGGGTGAGGAAGCCACCAGTTGTCATAGCATCCGATGTCAACGTCAAACATATCAACACCGGCTTCAACCAGATGCTTCATATAAGACAGCGTTGCCTGGATGCTGCGCCCATGCTTGAATTTCCTGAGAGAGGGGACGGTGTCCATCTTTTCTCGATAGGTTTCATTCAGGGCCAGGGAGAGGTCAATGCGGTACATGATAGGATAGTCGGAACCGACCCTGTCCCGGATTTTTCTGACGATTTCAAGTCCGAATTGCTCGGGATCCGCGTAGCGTCCCAGAAGCCTTCTGTTAAACGCCGGATTTGTAAGCTGTTCCAGCAGATATCCCTCGTGTCCATGGAGGTATATGCCGTCAAGGCCTATTTCTCTCGCGTCGGCTGCCGCCTGCCCGCAGTTGTTCACGATTTTTCGCAGGCTGAAATCTGTAAGCCTCATACATGGAAGCTCAGGAATGTAGAAGTTTGGATTTAAAGATGCGGATCTTGGAAGCTTATGCTTTGTTATAAAGCAAGTCGGAGGCCCGACTCTTCCCAGCCCGGGTGTGATCTGGACGAACATTTTGGAGCCGTAAGCGTGAACTCCCTGGGCCAGATCTCTCCACCCGGCGAATACCGTTCTGTACTTGTCGATTCTCGGGAACATACTTCTGTCTCCCGCCTCAGTCACGGTAGGATCAATTCCGTGGCTTACAGGAATCAGACCGGTTGTAAGAAGACCTACCCCTCCTTTCGCCCTCGCAAAGAAGTACTCGAGCATTTTTTGATTCGGACGGCCGGTTTCTTCGCACATCATGAGGTTTCCCATTGGCCCCATGACAACTCTGTTTTTAATAACCGTTTTGTTGACTTTGATAGGCGAAAAGAGCTCCTTATAGGGATAGAGGGAATTTGTGAGTTTTGCATATTCCTGGCCCGGAAATGCCGAGGTATTCCTGACCCAATTACCGAAAAAATCATCGAGTTCTAATAATTTTGCGTTGTAATCCATAAAGTTACCCCCATTTAACCTGATAAGAACAAAAATATTAGTTATAATGACCATTATAACATATTGACATATTTTAACTAGATGGAAGAGAGACTTCTTCCATCGTCCCTGCGTTTTCGTCTGTCCAGCGCGGATCACAGTTGTGATAAAATACCATTGAAAATGGTATGGAAAGCATAAAGTGAAAACAGATTATAGCAACATCGAAAAAATATCAGATCATTGAGAACAAGGAGAGCCATGAGAAAATTAAAAATATCCTATAATGCCCCTGTCGTTTTAACGTTCTGCCTGATCTGCCTTGTCTCGGTCGTCCTGGGCCAGATGACCGGCGGAGTCAGCACACGCCTTTTCTTTATGACTTACCATTCGTCTCTTCTGGATCCTCTGACCTATCCCCGCTTCTTCACCCATGTGATCGGGCACAGCGGCTGGCAGCATTTTATTGGAAATGCCAGTTACCTCCTTCTTCTGGGTCCCATGCTGGAGGAAAAGTACGGATCCAAGACCTTGATTGAGATCATGGTAATCACCGCCTTTGTGACGGGGATCATCAATTATATGTTCTTTCCCAGTGTGGCTCTCTGCGGAGCCAGTGGGATTGTCTTTGCCTTCATTGTGCTGGCCTCCTTCACCGGTTTTCGAGAGGGGGAGATCCCTCTGACCTTTCTGCTTGTGGCGGCTATTTACATAGGTCAGCAGGTCTATCAGGGGATTACGGTTGTGGATAATATCTCCAATATGGCCCATATCGTAGGCGGAGCTGTTGGATCCGTGACGGGCTACCTGCTGAATAAGAGGAGTTAGAAAAAATCTGGTTTATTTACAAGTGAAAACAAGTGGAAAACCGTTTTGCCAGAATGGATTTTACTAAAAATTATTCTGACAAAGGCATGAAAAAAGAGAAGAAAAGTCCAGGAAAGAGACGATGTGCGCTTATGACACAGGCGGGATTCAAAAAAATCACAAGAAGAGATGTCGCCAGGGAGGCCGGTGTGACAGAGACCATCGTCTCCTATGTACTCAACAATAATCGTTATGTCAATACCGATAAGAGAAAGCGTGTGCTCGCGGCAGTGGAGAAGCTGGGTTACAAGCCAAACACAGCGGCCAGAGCGCTCAAGGGGAAGAGCCTGAACCACATCGTTTTTATTGCGGATCAGATTGTGACGGAGCATTTTTCGCTCCTTTTGAGTGAGATGGATAAGAGGGCCTATGATCTGGGCTATATGATTTCTCTGTGTCAGAATCGCAATACAGAGGATTTTGTCAACAGCATTATCTCCAGACAATTTGACGGTGTGATTATCAGCTCCATCAGTTTTTCCAAGGGTTATATCCGTCAACTCATCAAGGCCGGGATTCCGGTTGTCCTGATTGAGAATCGTGATTACTCCGATGTTGAAAATGCAGGAAAAATCAATAACGGACTCTATGAGGGGGCCAGGTCCTTTGAGGCAATCCTGGAGACGCTGCCACAGATTGAAACGACTTTAGATCAGGTCTTTTCAGAACCATATGACAGCTTGATTTTTACAGGCTGCGGAACCAGTTTCTACCTGGCACAGACCGCGTCCTATCTGTGGAGGGCGCTGAATGATACGCCGGCGATCGCGGTTCCCTGCAGTGAACTTCTCTTTTTTCCGGAGAATTATATCAAGGGGAATCAGACGTTGGTTCTTCCAATTACCAGAAAAAGCTGTACTACGGAGGTAAGACAGGCCATGGATCGGGTTCATGAGATCCCGGGAGTCAGCAGTCTGGCCATTACCTGCGATGCGGACAGCAGTCACTATAATGAAAATTATATTCTCGCACCGGAGACGGCAGAGGATAGTGTGATTATGACCAGATCCTTCACGTCAATGATTTTTTTGGCCGAGATTCTCAGTATGCATGTCTCAGGGCATGAGGAGATGATCAATGCGATGAGAGATTATCCGGTAGAGGCAGAGAAACTTTTAAAGGAGTGCGACGGATTGGCGGAGAAGATCCTGAGAGAGCATCCTGAAGCAGACCTGTTCGTGACCCTGGGACAGGGCGCTTATTATGGCGTCAGTAACGAGTGCATGAACAAGATGAAGGAGATGGGAATCGCTAACAGCGAGGCCTATTACTCTATGGAGTACCGACATGGGCCTATGAGTCTTGTGGATGAGAATACCTTTCTTCTGCTCCTGTCGAATGAGAAGACCCGGAAGACAGATGAGGATTTGATGGAACAGATGAGATCCTTCGGAGGAGTGACTTGCGGACTGGGGCCTGATACAGATCAGATGCGGGGACTGGATTACGCGCTTAAGACGCCTGAGGCCTACAGCGAGCTTCAGGCAGCCGCCCTGATGGGCTTGATCGGACAGTTCCTGGGCTATTATATTTCGCTGCGAAAGGATATAGACGCAGATTCCCCCAGACACCTGTCACAGGCGATTGTGCTGAAATAAGCAGGCGTGGAAGTGATACAGAGATCAAAGATTCAGCGGCATTGCCAGGAAGAGGCGAAAGAACACCCCGCCCACTCAGATCCGAGTGGACGGGGTGCAGACATGGTGCGCTGTTTTTATGGGACAGTCGATAGGTTCTCTAATGAACAAAAATCAGAGACATCAGGAAGACAATCACAATGGTCGTGATTCCCATGACACCGGTCATGCCGGTCTGACAGCGGTAGGCCTGCTCGGTGTCCATATCGGAGAACTGAGAGACAACCCAGAAGTAAGAGTCGTTGGCATGGGATACTGTCATGGAACCGGCGCCGATGGCCATAATCACAAGAACCCTGGCGATGGGAGAGGTGAATCCCAGAGAGTCCATCATGGGAACCATCATGGCGGAGGTTGTGATCATCGCGACGGTAGATGCGCCCATCGCGCACTTTAAGAGCGCGGCGATGATAAATGGAAGGAAGACGCCGACACCCAGTCCGAGCAGATTGGCGCTGAGAACATCCGCAATGGGCAGCTTCTGGATGATAGCGCCGAAGGAGCCGCCGGCCCCGGTAATCGCCAGAATACCGGCCGAGTTGGTGACGCCCTCCGTGATCCACTTGAGTGTATTCTTAGATTCGGATTTGGGAATCAGTGTCATGGCAATGAAGACACCCAGGATCAGGGCGACAACTGGATTGCCGATGAAGGAGAAGAAATTCTTGACGGCACCTGATCCGAAGGGAGCGCTGGGAAAGTCACTGATCGACTTTAAGGCGATGAGGACAATCGGAAGAAGAATCGGGGCAAAGCTATGAGCGGCACCGGGAAGCTTTCCGTATTTCTCAATGAGTTCTTCAACGGTATTCTCAGGGTTGGCCGGGATCTGAACCTTGCCTGATACCCTGCGGGCGTAAATATAGGCGACCAGAGTGGCGGGGATGGAGACCACCAGACCGACGAGAATGGTCAGTCCCAGATCGGCGTTTAGGGTGCCGGCCATAGCGATGGGGCCGGGAGTCGGCGGAACCAGGCAGTGGGTCGCGTAGAGACCGCCGGATAAGGCGGTTGCCATCACGGCCAGAGAGATATCAGACTGGGCCGCCAGAGCTCTCATAATAGGGCTTAGGATGACGAAACCGGAATCGCAGAAGACAGGGATGCCTGTGATGTAGCCGGTGATGGCCATGGTTAGAATACTGCGTTTTTTTCCGACAAGGTGCAGGATGGAATTGGCCATGGTAAGGGCGGCTCCGGTCTTCTCAAGGATGGTTCCGATGATCGTGCCGCAGAGGATAACAATGCCGATATTTCCCATGATACTGCCAAAACCGCTCTTCACGGTCTTGATGACATCCTCTGTGCCAAGACCACAGACGAGACCGACAAGAATGGAGATGACAGTCATGACGATGAAAGGATGCAGATGGAATTTCTGGATCGCCAGAATCATCAGTATGACTGCAACGAGAATAACAACAAGATAAAACATAATAAACCTCCTTACGACTTCCCCTTTCTGCAGGGTTGTTCATCCTGCAAGTTACTATCCTTCTTCCGCACGAAAGGCAATCAGCATGCGGATAAAAAGTTCTCTTTCAAATGGGGCCACATCGTTCAAGCCCAGGATTTCATATAAGCGATTCAGCCGGTAAAGCAGGGTATTTCTGTGAATTTGAAGGGCCTGGGCAGCCTGGCTGACCGAACCGTCCATGAGGAAGTAGGTTTTTGCATTTTCCAGCAGGGTTTGCTCCTGCTGTGCCGACACCTCATTTCGCAAAGTTCGGTTGAGCTGCTGGATGTAGTGCGAACCGCCGTGCTGCAAGAGCTTGCCGAGATAGAGCTTGCTTTTTGCCCTAGCCTCGGAGAGTCGGTCGATACCGTCTCCGGAGAGGGACAGGAGGGCCTTTGCCTCCTTGTAGCCCTCTACGATCTCGCCGGCATTAGCGCAGCTGTCGCTGATGACCATCCGAAGTTCTTTTTTCCCCCGGCAGAGATTAGCGGCGATATCCTCGAAATGGTCGGGCCTTTTGGAACCGGTGAAAGAGCGGATCAGAATGAAAATGTTGTCCTTGGCCCCGTAGATATCATTGCGGCTGAAGACTTCATCATTTCCGAAATATTGGCGCAGAATATCATAAATGCCCGAAATTCCCGATGGCGCCGTCGTCTTTAAGACAATGACGGTGACAGGAAAGCAAAGGTGGCAGGAGAGGACATCCGACAGTTGCTCGATGTTCTCCTGGCTATCCGGATTGCCAAGGAGGTAGAGGTCTAAGAGCTGACTGCGGAGCTCTCCCTCCATAACCTGCCTGCGGGCGATGACCTGCTGCTTAAAGCTTTGCGTGACATAGACCCTGAGAAGATTGGCAACGTCCTGGACTTCTTCCTCCTGCCCGTAGACGCCGACGACGCCGATGACCTGCCCGTTTTGAAAAATCGGCATATTGTAGCCCTCTTTGGCCCCCTTATATTTGGGCAGGTCCGCCTTGGCAATACGGACGGGCCGACCTGTTTCGATCGCCTCTTTGGCCCCCTGGTGAAAGTTGCCGATCCGACCGTGTTCCGTCGAGGCAATGATCATCCCCTTGGTATCCATAAGATTAATGGTGCGTCCCCGTACCAAAGAGGAGGTTGCCTCAACAAAATCCTGGGCCAGATCAGAGAACACCGACATCGTTATATTTTTCATTCATCCCCCTAAGCTGTCCTGTATTTTTGCCCCGATTTATGTCGGCTGCATGTCCATGGCGCCTGCGCCCTCCTCCTCTGGAATCAGAAGGCCGTCGCCGACGGCGAGGTGGGCGGCGCGAAGATCTGGGAATTCCCTGCTCATGATTTCGGACATGCGGCTGCCGGAGCAGTGATTAAAACCGATGGAGCAAATTCCCATCGATCGCATGATTTCTAAGGTCCTGCGGATCCTGTCGTCGGAGGCCTCCATCAGGTGTGTTCCTCCTGCCACCGCGACGATAGGAAGATCAAACGTTTTTTGGACGCCGGTGAGAATATTGAGAATGCCGGGATGGCTGCAGCCGACAATGACAGCCAGGCCGTCTCTTACGCGGATGATCAGACAGATTTCGTCGTCGAAGTGATCCTCCTGCCAATGCGGACTGACAGGAGAGGTGGCCGAAGATGATCCGAGCATAAAGCGTCTGGGGATGGTCTCGAAGTCGTACTCCCGTTGGAAACGGTTCATGACCCAGCACTGCCCGCTCAGCTGCAGAAGGCCGTCACACTCCAGGTGTTCGATTTGGTTGGCCTCCAGAAATGTCTGGTCAAATCCGTTTCCAAGGTAGGTCATACGGATTCCGCTGACGGCGTATTTTTCCCGGAAGTAGCCCCTTCCGGTGACAAGGGGAGCGCGCAGGCCGGACCGGACCAGGGCGGGGTATCCGCCGGCATGGTCATAGTGACCATGGCTTCCAACCATATAGTTAACGGAAGAGAGGGGGAGATTTAAGGCGCGGGCATTGTCCAGGGTATGGCTTCCGGCCCCGAAATCAAAGAGAATTCTGGCGGAGGCTGTCTCGATATAGAAAGAGAGACCATGCTCGTGGTATAGGCCGAGATGCTCACTGGCTTGATCGTCCATAAGGGTCATCAGCTTCATCTTCCGGCTCCTTTCAGATCGGCAGGATGGGAAAAAGATTTCTAACAACAGTATAAGCAATCGGCAGGCCTTTATCACTGTGACAGAGCACAAATTTAAGATTAATTATTTGTATCAGAGGTATTTGACGAAAAATTTACAGCCCGATTTCTGCGGGAAAAATGCCGGAGAAAATGTACAGCCCGATTTCATCATAGAAAAGAGGTACCCAACCTGTTAAGCCTGCTCATGCAAGGCGTCATGGGATTTGCTAGAATAGGGGTGATGTATGAGGGAATCCCTGTCCGGGGAATAAATCATTGAAGAGAATAAGAGCACATGACCAAGTCGATCAATTGGAGAGAAGCGATCCACCTGCGGAAGATGAAACGGGAGGATGCCCGGCGTCAGCCCGGCTTTCTGCCGGACCACAGTGACGCCTGGTGTCAGAATATCCTGTCCCTGCAGAAATTTGTCTTTCTCGCGGGGGCAATCATCAGTGCCAACGCGACCCTGGTTCTTATCGCGACAAGTATGCATTCCGGTCAGGCGCTTCTCTTGATCAAGCAGGTCATTGATCAGCTCGTCGATCAGGTGGCTGATCTGATCCCGGTGATTCTTGTGCTCGGTTTTTTGGCTGGGCCGCTCTGCCTCTTCGCGATCTGGTGTCTGATCTATTTTTTCGTGACCAGGGGAATCCTACAGGGGATCTTTCGGACAGGGACTTATCTGGAGATGACAGGGACCCGTCACGTGGGGCTCTTCGGAAATGAGAGAAAGATTTCCTATGATGATTGGGCTATGTCCATACGGCAGGGCCATTATTTCTATGACAGTACGGCCGTATCTTTTTTCTGCCGGGGAGCCAGGTTAAGTTTCCATTATGAGATCGGCAGTCTGGATGACCGCAAGCACACAGAGGAATGTTACAAGATCTTCTGCCAGCATTTACCCCTGGGGATGCTGGAGGAGATGCCCAGGTTTTATCTGGATCAGGGCAGGCTCTTTGACCATAAATACTTCTATGAAGCTGCCTTCAGGAATCGCTTTTTCCTTGTGATATTGTTCTTTGCCGCGGGAATGGTGCTGATAGGAAACTACGGGACGCTGTCGAATCTCCTGGCGATCGGCCTCCCTGTGCTCTATGCTGTTTCCTGCGGGGCCCTCCTTCATAGCTACGATAAAAATCGCAGACTCTACGCTCAGAACAAAGAGGCTGTTATACACCAGACCGGGGGAAAGGCCCGGGGCCATGTGCGCTATTACCCGGCCCTGCTCCTTGAAATCATTTTTTTTATTGCGGTTTATGCGGTGAATGTCATCCTTTTGTGCGCCTTGTTTCAAAGATGACGTCTCTTGCATGAAGGCGACTCCTGCACGAAGGAGAAGCGAGGATGAAAACAATGTTCATGTCGCATGGACAAAGGTCTGCCCTCTCTTGCATGGGATGAAGGCTGATGTGGAGTCCCAGGCAGATGCCTCAAAATTTGACTCCTCCTACGTGGGGATGAAGCAGGAGCCTGAATGCGAAATATTGTGATTTGGTACATTTGCGCAGAGAGGAGTTATCATGCTGGCAGAAGAGCTGTATATGAAAAGGCATGCCGGCAGAGCCTTCCATACCACATGGAATCCGGGGACCAGCGATGTACTGCGTCTGCACCTGATTTTTCCCCGCTATGTTTTGGGCAGGAGGCCGCCGGCCATTGTCATCATCAATGGAAAGGATTTCCTGCCCCTTTCACGTTACAGGGCGATTCTTCTGGCGGAAGTGATTGAAGTGATCAATGCCCGCATGTCAGTATCGGGATCAGGGACGTACAGGAGACTTCCGGCAGAGGAAAAGGTCAAAGAAAGGTTGCCAGTCTCCGGGGGCAGGAAAGCGGCCAGAGAAGGGTCGCCGGTCTCCGGGGGCAGGAAAGCGGCCAGAGAAGGGTTGCCAGTCTCCGGGGGCAGGAAAGAGGCCAGAGAAGGGTTGCCGGTCTCCGGGGGCAGGAAAGAGGCCAGAGAGGGGTTGCTGGTCTCCGGGGGCAGGAAAGAGGCCAGAGAGGGGTCGCCGGTCTCCGGGGGCAGGAAAGAGACCAGAGAGGGGTCGCCGGTCTCCGGGGGCAGGAAAGAGACTAGAGAAGGGACACCGGCCTTCGGGGGTAGAGATGGGGTCTTCGCGGAGGAGAAAAATGACCGGAATTCCGTCACGAGTAGTAATCACTTGGCGGAAGTCCTGCAGGAAGCTTTTGGAAATGTGCAGAAATACTACACGGGAGCTTCTGTGGCTCAATTAGCTCATGAACTGGAGACCCTGATGGGGGTCATTGAGGATATCAACAGCGGGCGGGAACCGGATGCTGAACTGAGAGATATGGCGCTTGGGGATTATGCGCCTTATATGCCGGCACCTCACCGGATGGATCTCATGGTTTCCGCGATGACAAAAGATGGGCGCTGGCACTGCAATCAGAGATGTCTTCACTGCTATGCGGCAGGCCAGGAAATGGGGCAGGTCAGAGAGCTGTCCACCGGGGAGTGGAAGCAGATCATTGACCGCTGTTATCAGGCGGGGATTTCACAGCTGACCTTCACAGGGGGCGAGCCCACCATGCGGGAGGATCTGCCGGAACTGATCGCCTACGCCCGCTGGTTCATCACCCGCCTCAACACCAACGGAGTCAGACTCACAGAGGATTTCTGTCAGAAGCTGGCCTGGGCAGAGCTGGATAACGTACAGATCACCTTCTACTCTGCCGACCGCCATGTGCACAACCATCTGGTCGGGGCAGACCGCTTCGATGAGACGGTCGCCGGAATCCGCAATGCCCTGGCCGCGGGTTTAGGCATTTCTGTCAATACCCCTCTCTGCTCTGTCAACGCGGATTACCTGAAGACCCTGCGCTTTCTGTATGGATTGGGGGTTCGCTTCGTTACAGTCTCCGGTTTGATTGTAACCGGCAACGCGAGGTCAATCGGGTCCAGAGCGTCGACACTGACAGAAAAGATGTTGACTCAGATCTTGAAAGAGGCCTGCGATTTCGTCTATGCTCATGACATGGAACTTAATTTCACCTCGCCGGGACTGGTGGACAGTGGGACTCTGCGGGCTTTGGCGCTGGATGTACCGGGATGCGGAGCCGCTCTCTCCAACATGGCCATCGCCCCGAACGGGGATCTCGTCCCATGTCAGTCCTGGCTGTCAGACCGTCCGCTGGGGAACATGCTGCAGGACCCCTGGAAGAAGATCTGGAATGCGCCGCGAACCAGGCAGATTCGAACGCATTCGGCGAAGAATAGTCTCTTCTGTCCGCTCAGTCAGCGGGAGGGGGATGAGCCAGATGAGAATGTTGGTTCGGAATATGTTCGCGCCAGATCAGAAAGCGTTTGAATGAGATCGGAGCGTATTCGCATGAGAAGAGGAAAGCGGAAAAATAAATTTATTGGCCGGTATCTGTCCCTGCCCGGTTTTCTGCTGGGCATGGTTTTTGTACTGTCCGGGATTCTGTCTTTCGGAACAAGAATTTCTCTGACTGAGGCAATCCGGTCAGATAAAGAGCAGAGGGTCTCCGGCAGGGAAACAGGCGCTCCTCTTGCGAGAGGAGAGCAGGGCGCTGGCAGGGTCTATGCCTACAAGTCCTATCCCCTGGATGAAATTCAGCGCTATGACATTCGCCTGACGATCAATGAGGATGGCTCCGCCCGCATTCGCTATGATCTGAAATGGAAAGTCCTGGATGACAGTTCGGAGGGGCCTCTGACCTGGGTTAAGATAGGAATCGGCAATCAGCACGCCAAAGACTTTGAGGGCAAAAGTGATACAGTCAAGAGCGTCAAGTATATGCGTGATCAGGGAGGAGACTATGCGCGTGTCGACCTGGATGGCAAATACTACGCGGGAGATATTGTTGACTTCTCCTTTGAACTGACCCAGTACAATATTTTCCAGGAGGATTCGGAGAACCGGAAGGTAGTTTATACCTTCACGCCCGGTTGGTTTGACGATACGCCGGTCGATGAGATGAACATCTACTGGGGGACGGATAAGGTCAGGCAAACGGATGGGTTTCTGCGATCAGATGATGGGCAGGAAGCGCAGACCCTCATGATTGACGGCAGGCAGTACTACCATGCCGGGCGCACAGGCTTGGACCAGGGAGAGAAAATGACGGTCAGTGTCTCCTATGATCCGGACGCCTATGGCTTTGTGGATGGCAGCAGCATCCGTCCCAATGGCAATCTCTATCTCTATCTGGTCCTGATTATGCTGGGCGGTCCCGTCCTGGTCTTTGTCCTCCTTCGTTTTCTGGGGAGGGGGAAGACCCTGGTGGATACCTATGATGCCAATGCGGGTAGTGGCAGGGCTTATTTTCACGGAAGAGGAAGCGGAGGCGGCGGGAGCTGTGCCTGCGCCTGCGCCTGCGCTGGCGGTGGCAGGGCCGGCTGCTCCAGGAAGGATTTTTACGGAACCAAAGTGTCCACGCTGAAAGTCAGAGCGGCCCTGCGGGAAGTGACCAGGGCAGAGAGAGATTCGTCAAGCGTACATTCCGCAGATCATCAATAAGACCGGCCGCTTTTCCAGGGGCAATGGGAGGCGGGCGCATGACGTCCAAAATCATGGAATCAGCTTGAAGTAAAATTGGACTGTGTGGGTTTCACTGATTGGAATCAGTGAAAATAGAGAGAACAAGATGGTGGAGAAATGGCATATTTCAACAATCAGAAGGCCCGGATGCGGGCCGGGAAGAAGAAAGTAACCTTTCGGGGAACCATGGCCAATGCCGACTGGATCGCCCTCTTTGACAGGGCGGCGACAGGGGATCTGGATGCAATTATGAAGCTGGCAGAGGGTTATCTCCTTGGCAGCTATGGAGAGAAGAATCTGATCAAGGCGAGAAAGTGGGCCTCGTTCGCTGCCAGGAAGGAGCATCCGGGGGCCAGGGAATTGCTGGAGAAGATAAAAAAGGAATCCGGGTGAAGGGATAAAAATGGAAATTCAGCAGCTGATAAGGGAAGCGACTGGTTGGCCTGAACCATTGCAGGACAGGTTGGAATCCTGTATTTTCCCGTGATAAGCAGGGGGAAATATGCTAGTATTGTTGCACTGTAAGCCGGGGCCGCAGTCATGCGGTCTCGTTTTCTTATCTGCCCCGTGAACCATAGCAATTTGTAACGAGGAGAACATATGTCTGAATACAAAGAAAATAAGATGGGAACCATGGCGATTAAGCCTCTGGTTGTTTCGATGTCCTTTCCCATTATGATCTCCATGCTGGTGCAGGCGCTCTACAATATTGTAGATTCCTACTTTATCGGTCAGTATGATCCCAACTACGGTGTGGCGGCTCTGACGGTGGCCTTTCCTCTGCAGACTCTGATGATCGCATTCGGATCCGGAACCGGCGTCGGATTTAATGCAATTTTATCCCGCTCTCTCGGAGAGAAGAATCCCCAAAAGGCGGGTGCGTCTGCTAATACGGGGATTCTGCTGAATCTGATCAACTACCTTATCTTTCTGATCCTGTCGATCACAGTGACCTCCGCTTTTGTTCATGGACAGACCTCTCAGGCACAGACGATTGCTTACGCTGAGAACTACCTGCATATCGTCCTGGGACTTTCCGCGGGACTTTTTCTGCAGATGACCTTTGAGCGGATGCTGCAGGCCACCGGCCGCAGTCACTTGTCCATGATTTCTCAGATCACGGGCGCGCTTGTCAATACGATTCTGGACTATATGATGATCTTCGGACACGGACCCTTTTCGAAGATGGGCGTTGCAGGTGCAGCCTACGCGACTGTTATCGGCCAGTTCGTGGCCGCTGCTGTGGGACTCTCTTTGAACCTGTATTTCTGCCGTGAATTCCGTCTGTCTTTGGCCAGGGTTTTTCGCCCGCAGGCGGCCATGGTGCGCGAAATCTACTATGTGGGCATTCCCACGGTTGCCATGATGGCTGTCGGCTCTGTCATGTCCTGGGGCATGAATTTGATCCTGGGTCACGCGGCCGGGGATAATGGACTGACTATCTTCGGCATTTACTTCAAGCTGCAGTCCTTCTTCTTCATGCCGGTATTTGGTCTTAACAATGGAATCATTCCGATCCTCGCATATAACTACGGGGCCAGACGAAAGAACCGCATCAAGCAGACGCTTCGCTTTGGCATCATGCTGGCAGCAGTGATTATGGTTACTGGAACTCTGGTCTTCTGGATCTTTCCCAATGGCCTGCTCAAGCTTTTTAACGCAAGCCCGCAGGTGACTGCTATGGGAATCGTCGCCCTGCGGATCATCTCCATTCATTTTCCTCTGGCCGCGGTGGGAATCCTCTTCGGGGGGATTTTTCAGGCCTTTGCCAAGTCCACCTATTCCCTTGTGGTCTCCCTGGGACGACAGATGTTTGTCCTTCTGCCGGTGGCCTGGTTTCTCTCCCTTTTTGGAAATGTGAATATCATATGGTTCTGTTTTATTATTGCGGAGGGGGTTTCTCTGGCCCTTTCCATTATCTTCTATCGCAAGGTTCGCTGTGAGATGATTGAACCCCTGCGTGAGTGAAGAGGAGGAGCAGAAGGTGAATATTCAGATTTTTGGAGTGAAGAAAAGCGCGGATACCCGCAAGGCCGAGCGCTTCTTTCAGGAGAGGGGAATTCGTTTCCAGAGTGTCGATCTCAGGGAGAAAGGCTTCTCCAGGGGAGAATTGCGGTCCGTCTTAAATGCCGTCGGAGGCCATCTGGAGCTTTTGATCGACGAGAGGGCAAAGGATCAGAAGATGGTGACGCTTCTTCGCTATCTGGCTGAGGAAGATCGCTTTGATAAACTCCTGGAGAATCCCCAGGTTATGAAGATGCCTGTTGTCAGAAATGGCAGACAGGCTACGATCGGCTATCAGCCGAAGACCTGGAAGGACTGGGAGTAGAAAAGCCGGCCGATATCGTGATATAGTTATCGACAGTTGACACCCGGAGGGCCAAGAGAGCGAAGAGCAGAAAGGCTCTGTTTTCCAGGAGAGAGATGAATGATTAAGCGAGAAGCCATATTACACATTCCCCTGTCCCAATATGCCTTTGCGAACACGGAGTCGAATATGACCATTCGGCTCAGAACCGCCAGGAACAATGTTGAGAGGGTCGTTCTCTGGTATGGAGATCGGGTGCCGCCCAGCGACCCGAGCCATTTCATTCCTGTCCAGATGGATAAGATCATGTCCGCAGGTCTCTTTGACTACTTTGACGCGACGTTTGAGACCCCCTTTGAACGCGTCTGCTATTATTTTCAGCTGATCAGCGAGGAGGAAATGCTCTACCACTATGCGGAACAGACGGAGGAGATCCCTCCCCGGGAAAGCGACGACTGCTATCAGTATCCCTATATCCGGAGGGAGGAGCTGGGCTGGGAACCCAGGTGGTTTCAGGAGGCGATTGTCTATAACATCTTTCCGGACAGTTTCGTAAGTGAGAAAGAGGAGATGAATGCCGCTGGGGAGAAAATGCCCTGGGAGAGGGGGATTCAGCTCGAAAGCAGATTAGGAGGGACAATCAACAGCATCAGAGAAAAACTTGGATATATTCAGGAGCTGGGATTTAACTGCATCTACTTAAATCCGATTTTTACGGCAGGCGCCTATCACAAATACGATTTGCTGGATTACTTTCACATCTCGCCGAATCTTGGAACAGATGAAGATTTTCGTCATCTGGTCAAAGAAGCGCATCGTCGGGGGATGCGTATTATCATTGACGGGGTTTTTAATCATTGCAGCTGGTACTTTTCTAAATTTGATGATGTCGTCAAAAATGGCGCGAAGTCCCAATATGCGGACTGGTTTTATCGTCTGGAACATCCGGTGATCAGGTCAGGGAAAAGAGGAGAGAAACCCCGCTACAGCTGTTTCGCTTACAGTCACAAGATGCCAAAGTGGAATACGTCAAATCCTGATGTCAGGGCCTATTTTATGGAGGTGTGCCGATACTGGCTAAAGGAGTTTGGGATTGATGGCTGGCGGCTGGATGTGGCCAATGAAGTGGATCGGGAATTCTGGCGGGAGTTTAAGCGCGTGTCAAGGGCAAGCAACCCGCAGAGCGTTCTGATTGGAGAAGTGTGGGAGAGCGCTGAAACCTGGCTCAACGGGGATATGTTTGACTCCACGATGAATTACAGCTTTCGCAGGATCTGCCTGGATTTTTTCGGACAAGGGAAGATCGGAACGGAAGTCTTCCATGATCGGGTTGCCAAAATGCTCTTGCGTTACCGCACAAGCAGTCTGCGTGTACAGCTGAACCTGCTTGACAGCCACGATGTGAATCGTTTCCTGTCAGACTGCCAGGGGGATGAGAACAGATTCAAGCTGGCGGAAGTATTCCTGTTCACATCTCCTGGGATTCCCTGCGTCTTCTATGGAGATGAGCTTGGAATGGACGGGGATACGGAGTCCGCTCTTCGCGGGCCGATGCCCTGGGAGAGAGCGGGACTGGGTTACAGCGATTTCTTCAGGCGTCTGATCGCTCTGCGAAAGCAGAATCCGGTTCTCACATATGGGAAGTTCAGGCTGGTTCGCAAGAACGAAGCGGGCCTGTACATTTTCTCCCGTTCCGATGAAGAGGAAGAACTGATCATCTGCCTGAACAACAGCGCAGAAGAATTTGATATCAGTGCTGATCTGCAGGGGGGAGAACTCCTGATGCAGGAGGGCTGCAGTGATCAGATCCTGGGCGGCATGGGATATGCGATTCTTCGAAGGGGGCTGGATCAAGGTGGTGAGTAATCCCCGTCCTCTCAGACCACCCTGCGTACCGTTCGGTACACGGCGGTTTTAATCGTTGACCTGTAAAGGCTGATACGCACTGGCTGGATCATAAAAGCCTGTGCGTATCAGCCTTTCTTTTTGCGTCCGGCGGCGTGCGTCTCGCATTGCTGATGTTTGCGCCCAGACATCTTCCGGGAAGAGAAAGGCGGAAACTGACTTGGGGAAACTGACTTGCGTAAGCTGACTTGAGGAAACTGGCTTAAAGAAGCCAGATATCTTCCTCCTCCTCCGATCGATCAGGAAGGGACGACGGCTTTTCTGTTTTCTTCTTATCCTTTTTGGCAGAGGGGACGCTGCCCGCTGAGGATGCTTCATGTGTCTGCGATATGGGACCGGGGACGGCCTCCATTCCAAACATCTGCAGGGCCTGGTTGACCTTGTCCATACGGACGGTCTTCTTGCCCTGCTCTAACTCTCTCACAAAGCGAAGACCCAGTCCGGAACGGACGGCGAACTCCTCCTGGGTGATGCCGAGTCTGCGTCGGTTTTCCTTTACATAGTCGCCAATTCGGCTCATTATGGCCTCCTTTTCTTTGGAAATTCGATGGATCAGGTCGATAAATTATACCATAAGAGGTATAAAACGACATCAGATATTCTATTTTGATGAGTTTATCTAGGACATCAGTGAGAGAAAGACAATTTTCGGTATTAAGGAATCCCACCGAAGACGGAGTCGATCCGGACTTTCTGTTGAGAAATTTGGATAAAACAGAGCAGAATCGTAGTAATCCACTGGTTTCAGGTTGATGGTCAGGCCTCGAAATCCAGACAAACTCTGGAAGCGGTATAGGGCCGAACGATACCGTCGGCGACTGCTACGTGGGCGGGGTGAATAGAGTAACCCTTCAGATGTTCAAAACTGTCAAAGCTGGCATCCAGCATGAGGTCCGCGTTGGAGGTTTCAAGGCCATTGGTATGAACCGTGATTTTCACCAGTCCGGGGATCTGTCCGGCCAGACTTTCCAGTCCTTCTTTGATTCTCCGTTTGATCTCGGTCTTTCTGGCTGTGTTGTATTCATCTTTCAGTGTCCACAAAATAACGTGTTTAACCATATGAAATTCCCCCCTCTGTCAGGACTAAGAATATTGAGATGCAGCAGGTATCAAAAGCCTATGTCCCACTGGTAAGAAGATCCCTTGGGGAAATACTTTTGAAGCTGCATATATCATATATATTATAAGATCAGACATCGGGATGTGTCACGATTGATCCGCAATCATTTGCCTGGCGGGAATTTACGGCAGGAAATCAGCTGTCTTCCCCGCTGTAATCTTTAAGCCCCTTATCGGACGGCTGAGTGAGCTGATTGATACGATCCTGCCAGTAGAGATCTTCTGTCAGCAGATCTACCTGCTTTCGTGAAGAGGGGGAAAGCTGATAATAGCGGATCAGATGTTGATCCAGCGCGTCGCGCAGCGTATCGGGATCGGTCTCGCGCAGTTCTGCCGGAATGATGTGGTCTGCCAAGTAGAGGTCCGCGGGACTGACGCCAAAGAAAGAGGCTAATCTGGCCTCCCTTTCGGGAGTTGGAAGAATCTGCCCCCGATAGTAGCGGGTGATCGTCTCGTAGCGGACGCCGACATAATCACCCAATTCCTTTTTGCTTACGGGATGCCGCAGGGTCAGATAATTGAGATTCTTAGCCAGAAGAGCAGCGCGTCTGAGACGCTCCGGATCCTTCGTGATATCGTGATACTTGAATGAATCCGAATCTGCTTTCCTGCGTCCCATGAACCTGCTCCTCTCTGTAAAGAATAGGTTCAGTTTACAGAAAGCTTGCGTGGCAGACTGGACATTTACGGGATAAATCATGCGTTTGCACGATATGTAATTTCAGATGTAGCCGCCGTCAAGGCCGATCACCTGACCGGTCAGATAATCGCCGGAATCCAGAAGGGCGATCAGGGCGCGGGCGACATCCTGGGCGGTGCCCATCCGGTCGGCAGGAATGTCCCTGATGATGGCAGTCTTATCTTCTTGGGAGAGCATGGCGTTCATCCGGGTGTCAATCATGCCGCAGGCCAGGGCGTTGACCTGGATATGGGAGGGGGCTAATTCCTTGGCAAGAGCCATGGTGAAAGCGTTGACGGCTCCCTTTGAGGCCGAGTAGGCCACCTCGCAGGAGGCTCCGACCCGACCCCACATCGAGGAGATATTGACGATTTGCCCCTTCTGCGCCCGGATCATGGAGGGGACCAGAAATTTACTGGTGTAAAAGAGGGCGTTTACGTTGACGTCCATCAGGCGCTGCCAGTCGCCGACGGACATATCTGTGATCAGGCCCAGATGGGCGATCCCGGCGTTGTTGACGATGAGGTCGATGGAACCGTATTGCTCTAAATGCCTTCGGGCCGCCTCCTCTACAAAAGCCGGATCCGCAATGTCTCCGAGCAGGGGGAGGACCCTGATAGCGGAGTCCTGGTTTTTAGAAGCAGAGCGCAGTTCTTCTGTCAGATTTTGCAGCGCTTCCTCCGAGTGATAGCCCAGGAGTGTCAGCTGATAGCCCCTCTGAGCCAGAGCCCTTGCTATGACAGATCCGATTCCACCGGAGGCGCCGGTCACAAAGGCAGACCCCGGGCAGGGCGGGTTGAGGGCGGGAGAGTGGGGACTTGTAGAAAAGACGGCAGAGGAAAAATGCGGTTTTTGATGTAAAGAAGTTTGAGCAGAAGATGTCATTGATTTAACTCCGGGAATGATAGGGGAATGAAGGATGACAGAGCTCATGGAGTCCATAAAGCCCATGAGATGTCCACAGATAAGTCTATTATAAATGATCTGGCGGTCAATTACTTATCAAATAAAATGAATAAAGGATCAGAAATTATCAGAATATATTAAGGCAAATTGCTTGATGGCAGGTCATAAATGCTTATAATAAGAGTATGAGGGGGACAAGTCCTCTCGCCTTAGAAACTGGAGGTGACTTTTATGAAGACGACAATTACCGGACGCAACATTGAACTGACCGATGGATTGAAGAGCGCTGTGGAGGACGCGCTCTCTAAGTTAGATCGATATTTTCGTGAGGATACACTGGCGCATGTGACAATGAGTGTCGATAAGGCCGGACAGAGGGTTGAGCTGACCATTCCTGTCAAGGGAGGTATTGTCCGCTGTGAGAAGACAACAGACGATATGTATGTATCCATTGACGCGGCTTCTGAGGGAATTGAGGATCAGCTGACCAAGTATCGCCACAAGCTGGTTGACCGGGCTCATAAGGGAGCCGTGTTAAACGCCGCTTTTGAGGAGGGCTTTGACGAGGACGAGGAGGAAGAGATTAAGATCGTCCGCACCAAGAAGTTTGACTTAAAACCCATGTACGCCGAGGATGCCTGCGCGCAGATGGAGCTTCTGGGGCATAGCTTCTTTGTCTTCACCAATGCGGAGACAGATGCTGTCAATGTGGTTTACCGCCGAAAGAATGGAAGCTACGGATTGATCGAGCCGGAGGAGTAACAGGCTTTGCGGCCATTCTTTTCTCATTGCACTTATTTTGAAAATCATGGACTGCGCGTCGCAAGCATTCTATCGTCATAAATTATGACAAGTCTGCACCGTAGGCATTCCAACAGTTATGAATCATGAAAAGCCCGCCCAAAAGGCCTCCCGCGATTGCATGGGATGTCATGAACGGCGGGCTTTTTTGGATGATAAAATCAAATCAGGCAGATTTTTATTCATGGCAGCAGACAGATGGAAAAGTCGCGTCTCGTTGCCTTTGGGGGAGAATAAAAATTCGCGAGGCAAATCGTAAGAACTGTTTGTTAAGGGGAGGTATGTTATGACAAAGATGAGAGGCCCGGCCTATGCCAGGCCTGGTTTTACGTGCAACCAGGATCAGATCGGGGGACTGATCCGGCAAAGAAGAGAGGAACTTGGCATTTCCCAGACCCGATTGTGCGAGGGGCTCTGCTCCTGCAGCACCATGTCCCGCATTGAGACAGGAGAGCAGATGCCCGGATTTCGCCTCTTGATGCAGATTCTGGACCGACTGGGTCTGCCCATTGAGTTCTGCTGGTCCTGCTCGAATACGGAGGAGTATCTGACCGAGCAGATCAAGCAGAGACTCTATCGGCTGCTTGAGCTTGGGATCCTGGAGGAAGACCCGGACTGGCTCTGGATCTTAGAGCAGCTGGCACAGCACGATGATCTGGCCGCAAGACAGTACCTGGAACTGCTGGGGCTTCTGGAGATGATCAAGGAGAAGCGCCAGATGATTCAGGCCCGGGGCGAGAACTTCTTCCCGGGTACGGGGACGATGAAGGCGGAGAAGGCGTCGGAGGCTGCAAGGCAATGGGATAATGTAACGGTCTCCTTTGACAGATATCATAGAAGTAAAAAGCTGGCGGAGGGAGAAGAAAGATATGGGATACATCAGCGTTTTTTGAAGGAGAACAATGCGATTGACGCGGAACAGATCCGCTTCTATCACAGACTGGAGCAGGCGGCATTACAGGCGATGGCGATCACCCGCAGGGACTTCGATCCCATGGCCTCCATCCCGGCCATGGGGCCGGATCGCCTGGAGATTCATCTGTTGAATATTCTTGGTCTGGTCTATCTATATGGAGGGGAAGGCAGGAAGGCGGCCCATCTTCTGGGCGGCGTTATGACAGTGATCAAGGAGAGAAGCCGCAATCAGGTTCCCCTGCGCAGATTGCTGGCGGTCGCTCAGAACAATCTGGCTCTCTGCTATGCCTCGAGGCAGATCTATGAGTTTGCCCTCATTTACGTCAATGAGGCAATCTCCAATATGCGGAGGGATGGGAGCGCTCTGCTTCTGGCAAGACTTTTGCGCACGCATATGGAGATCCTGCGGGCAATGGGAGATGAGGAGGGATATCAGCGAGATCGGCGATCCATCCACGGAATCTGCACGCTTCTGCCCGGCCGCAAGGTGGACGAGATGGAAGAACAGCGGATTATGCAGAGACCTCTCGGGATCGCCATATTGTGACAGGATCCTTGCGGTTTTGCCCTGTATGAAGTACACTTGACCAGACATTTGAGCCCTGCGGATGCAGTGCCGCGGGAGCTTTTCGCACCGGTTCTCGGATATGAAGGAGCGTTAGAGATGAAGATTGTTGTTCTGGCAGGTGGCTTAAGTACCGAGCGGGATGTGTCTTTCAAGTCCGGGGATATGGTGGCCAGGGCTCTTCGCCGCAAGGGACACCAGGTTCTGCTTTTGGACGTCTTCATGGGCTATGGGGATGCGGAGTGCGATATCAGCGATATCTTCGACCGGGCGGAGGAGGTCTCTGTCAGGGTGGAGGATATCCCCAAAACAGCGCCGGATATTGCGGCCATCCGTGCCGGGCGTAAGGATCAGTCCAAGACCTTCTTCGGTCCCAATGTGATCGCAATCTGTCAGGCGGCCGATATCGTCTTCATGGCTCTGCATGGGGCCGATGGAGAGAACGGAAAAGTACAGGCTGCGTTTGACCTCTTTGGCATTCAATATACAGGGAATTCTTATCTGCCCTGTGCCATTGCCATGGATAAGGGAGTGGCCAAGACCTTCTTTACAGCCTATGGAATACCGACGCCCAGCGGAATCACATTGGAGAAAGAGGAACGTCAGGACGCGGCTAAGAAGGCAAAGATTCACTATCCCTGTGTGGTCAAGCCCGCCTGCGGGGGGTCTTCTGTGGGAGTCACAATTGTGGAGGACCCCGGTCGGCTTGAGGAGGCCCTGGATGAGGCCTTCTACTGGGAGGACGAGGTTGTCATTGAGGAGTATATCAAGGGCAGGGAGTTCTCTGTCGGCGTCATGGAGGATCAGGTTCTTCCCGTGATAGAGATCGCTCCCATCCGGGGATTCTATGACTTCAAAAACAAGTACGCGGCGGGATCCGCGGTTGAGACCTGCCCCGCGGACCTGCCCCAGGAGACAAGCAGGCTCATGCAGAAGTATGCCGCAGATGTCTGCAAGGCGCTGGGACTGACGACGTATTCCCGACAGGATTTTCTCCTGGATGAATCCGGCCGCATCTTCTGTCTGGAGGCCAATACCCTTCCGGGTATGACACCGACTTCTCTGCTCCCCCAGGAGGAGGCGGTTCTGGGCATGTCCTATGATGACCTGTGTGAGGAGATCATTCGCATCTCCCTCAAAAAATATCAGAAATAAAATGAGACCGAATCAGATTCCAAACCCTCTGTACCATTGCGGACAGAGGGTTTTTTGTGCAGAATAGGAGAAGTTAAGACAGGATGGATCAGAGAGGGGAGAGTAAGATGAAGAACATGACCCTGGCAAATATTGCGGCTGCCTGTGGAGGAGAGCTGATCTTTCCGGCTGAAGAGCCTTACGCAAACGGCCGTGTGAAGGCCGACTATGAGCGGCTGACCATTGCCGGAGTGGTCACAGACAACCGGCAGGTGGAGAGAGATTTTCTCTTTATCCCCTTTGTCGGCGAGAAGGTAGACGCCCATCGCTTCATTCCCCAGGCCTTCGAGCAGGGGGCGGCCTGTTCCCTCTCGGAAGAGGATTTGACGGATCCCGTCGGCCCCTGTATCCGTGTAGAGAGCTCGCAGAGAGCCCTGATGGACATTGCCGCGTATTATCGCCGGCAGCTGAAGCTTCCCCTGGTGGGTATTATCGGCAGTGTGGGAAAGACCTCAACCAAGGAGATGGTAGCCTCGGTATTAAGTCGGCACTACTCTGTTCTTAAGACGGAGGGGAATTTCAACAATGAGATCGGCATGCCCATGACAGTCTTGAAGATTCGCGACCATCACCAGGTCGCCGTTGTGGAGATGGGAATTGATAACTTCGGGCAGATGTCCGCCCTGGCCGCCGTTGCCCGTCCAAATATTGTCGTCATTACGAACATCGGCGAGGCGCACCTGGAATTCATGAAGACCAGAGACGGGATCCTGGCCTCTAAGACGGAAGTTTTTGACTATCTGGCGGACGGGGCAAGCGTTATTTTAAACGGCGATGATGACCATCTCAACTGTATCCGCAGGGCAGGCGGCGCCAGAATTATCTTTTATGGTCTGGGAGTAGATTCCTCCGCGGCTGCCAGGGAGAAGGATAAAGACAAGCTGGCCCGGCTGAATGGGCAGATCGCGGAGCATCTGGCCAAGGCTAAGGATCGAGATGGTCTGGCTGACGGCTGTTTTGATATGAGCGCCGCCTATACGGACCAGGAGCGCCTGGCCAGGGAGACCTATCGAGCCGAGAATCTGTCGGCCCTGGGCATGGAGGGGATGTCAGCCTCCTTTATTACACCCGAAGGGGATTTTGAGGCGGTCATTCCCATTCCCGGTGAGCACAATGTCTACAACGCGCTGGCGGCTGCAGCTGTCGGACAGAGCCTGGGACTTGATCTGGATGAGATCAAGGCGGGGATGGAGACGGCCAGCACCATTTCCGGCAGAGCTCATTTCCTGCATCTGGGCGGGCTGACTCTGATTGATGACTGCTACAATGCCAACCCCTCTTCGATGCGGGCCTCTCTTGCGGTTCTGGCAAGGGCAAAGGGACGCAGGATCGCCGTCTTGGGAGATATGGGAGAGCTGGGAGAAAATGCCCCCGCTATGCACTACGAACTCGGGGAAAGAGCGGCAGAGGAAGGGATAGATATGCTCTATGCCGCAGGAGCTCTGGGCCGGGAGATCGCAAGAGGGGCCAGTGATGCCTCTTTGAACAGGAGGGAGGAAGGAGCTTTCTTTGCTGAGGAAGGGGGAGGTGCCCATCGGCGCGAGAAGCCGATGGAAATCTATGCCTGTCCCGATCGGGACGCATTGCTGGCGGATCTCCTTGGCCGGCTCAAGGAGGGCGATACCGTTTTAGTCAAGGCGTCACATTTCATGGGCTTTGAGGAAGTGGTGAAGGCGATTCAGGAGAGCTATGGAAAAGAGGATACCCATGGCGGGGACAGAGAGTAGAGAACGGGTTTGCTCCGGGACGTGTGTCGATGGATAGGATTTTTGTTGCTCTGGAGCGAATTTACTCTTGATCAGTTTGATGGAGACAGAGGAGGAAGGATGGCTACGATCAGGCGGATCCATAAGATTACGGATGAGAAGTTCCTGAACATGTATATCCTGGAGGGAGAGAAGAAGACTGGCGCTCCCATGCGCTACCAGCTGGCCTCCCGTGCCGGACGGGTGGAAGATTTGAAGATGAAGTCGCAAAAAGAGGATGCGGACGCGGTGATCGTCTATGCCCTCTATGCGGGAGAAGAAGCCTTCGACTCAAAAGATGAGGCGGCCTGTCAGAGCCTTCGCGAATCCGCGGATCTTCGGGTTGTGATGGTCCGTCAATACCGGGCGGCAGTGGACTCTTTTGTCTATGAATTGCCCGCCGGCCTGGTCGATCCGGGAGAGGACATGCGCCAGGCCGCGGCTCGGGAGACCTTCGAGGAGACCGGACTGAAGCTGGACATACTGGATGTCGATCCCATCTTTGAGAAGGCTCGCTTCACCACGATTGGCATGACGGATGAGAACAACGGGATCGTCTACGGCTACGCCTACGGCCTGCCTGATACAGCGCATGAGGAGGACAGCGAGGAAATCGAGGTGATTCTGGCCGATCGAAAAAGAGTCAGAGAGATCCTGGCGAAAGGCAAGGTCAGCATGCCGACGGCTTATCAGCTCATGCATTTTCTGGGGGAGGGGGATCCCTTTGCCTTCTTAAGCTGAGCAGAGGGCCTCAGGCGTCTGCCCCGGGAGGCCATGAAATGGAATTTGCGGGGGTTCCCGGAGAGGCGGAAGGCGAAAGAACTGCTTTCAGGGTATGGATTTGTATGAGAGCCCGCGTGGGCGTAGAGTCCGCGTGGGAAAAGAAGTGCTAGACGAAGCTCCTCAGATGTGTGAAGATATTAACGATATGCGCGGTATGTGGGAGTACCGCAGTGTATTGTTGCATCTATGAAAGGAGTTCAACGATGATCTACACAACAGAAGTACAGAATATGTGCCCGATCGCCAAGGGCGCAAAGCATGAACCGGCTCCCATCCCCGAGGAGGGAAAGTGGGTTCATGCCAAGCAGATTGGCGATATCTCAGGATTCACCCATGGCGTTGGCTGGTGCGCGCCGCAGCAGGGTGCCTGCAAGCTCTCTTTGAATATCAAGAACGGCATCATTGAGGAGGCCCTGATCGAGACGATCGGATGTTCGGGAATGACCCATTCCGCCGCGATGGCAGCGGAGATCCTCCAGGGCAAGACCATTCTCGAGGCCCTCAATACCGACCTTGTATGTGATGCAATCAATACCGCAATGCGCGAGCTCTTCCTTCAGATTGTCTATGGGCGCTCTCAGTCCGCCTTTTCTGATGACGGACTCGCTGTCGGCGCCGGCCTTGAGGACCTGGGCAAGGGCCTTCGTTCTCAGGTTGGAACCATGTACGCGACCAATTCCAAGGGAGTCCGCTATCTGGAGATGACAGAGGGTTATGTCACGGACCTGGCTTTAGATGAGGACAATCAGGTAATCGGTTACAAATACGTCTCACTCGGTAAGATGACAGACTTTATTAAGAAGGGTGACGATCCCAACACAGCATGGGAGAAGGCCAGGGGCCAGTATGGCCGCATCGATGACGCTGTTAAGTTCATCGATCCCCGTAAAGAGTGATCATTCGAGAGGAAGGAGACGATAATCATGGCATTATTTGAGAATTATGAGGGAAGAATCGAGAAGATCACTTCCGTGTTAAACAGCTATGGGATCAAGGACATTGAGGAGGCTAAGAAGATCACAGAGGACGCCGGTCTCGATGTCTATCATATGGTAGAGGGAATTCAGAATATCTGCTTCGAGAATGCCAAGTGGGCATATACGGTCGGCGCGGCCATCGCGATCAAGAAGGGCTGCCGCAGGGCTGCCGATGCAGCCGCCGCAATCGGTGAGGGACTGCAGGCTTTCTGTATTCCGGGCTCGGTCGCAGACCACCGCAAGGTAGGACTTGGCCATGGAAATCTTGGTAAAATGCTCCTGGAGGAGGAGACAGAGTGCTTCTGCTTTTTGGCAGGACACGAGTCCTTTGCCGCAGCCGAGGGGGCGATCGGCATTGCGAGCAAGGCCAACAAGGTTCGCCAGAAGCCTCTGCGTGTGATCTTAAACGGACTGGGCAAGGACGCCGCCCAGATCATTTCCCGGATCAATGGATTCACCTTTGTAGAGACACAGTACGACTATCACAGTGCCAAGCTGAACATCACCAGTGAGACTCCCTACTCCAAGGGGATACGCGCGTCCGTCAAGTGCTACGGAGCCGATGATGTCCAGGAGGGCGTTGCGATTATGCACCAGGAGAATGTCGGCGTATCCATCACCGGCAATTCCACGAACCCCACCCGCTTCCAGCATCCCGTCGCAGGCACCTATAAGAAGGAGTGTAATGAGATGGGTAAGAAGTACTTCTCAGTTGCGTCCGGCGGCGGCACCGGCCGTACCCTGCATCCGGATAATATGGCCGCAGGCCCGGCTTCTTACGGTATGACCGATACCATGGGCCGCATGCACTCGGATGCTCAGTTTGCGGGTTCTTCCTCTGTCCCTGCCCATGTTGAGATGATGGGTCTGATCGGTATGGGGAATAACCCCATGGTCGGGGCAACGGTTGCCGTAGCTGTTTCTGTTGAGGAGGCCGCTAAGGACGGAAAGTTCTAAAGAGCTGCGCAGATCAGAAGACTTGCGCAGGCCCGATGAGGCGATAAGCAGGAAGACTGCGGTCAGGCGAGAGATTCCCCTGGCCGCGGTCTTTTTTGTGCAGCATAGTTTGCTGTACGCAGCATAGATTTTCTGTATATTCCATTTTTGCCGCAGGCAGTATCGTTTGCTGTACGTCGCATAGAGTTGCTGTCTGTCGTGCACGGTATGAGTTTGCTGTCTGCGACCGGAATCAATCAGCGGGCTGCGACCGGAATAAATCGGAGGGCACACTGCAGAAGAAGGGGACACTATGCTAGAATAGGTTGGTGAATGAGCTGAACAATGAGGACAAAAGCATGCCCGACAACAATCGAAATATATCACCCAAAGACACACGCCGGCCCCGTCGGAATACCGGCTGGTATATCCTTCTGCCCTTTCTGGCGGCGGCCCTGGTCCAGAACCTGGTGGCGGTTTTTGCCAGTCAGATCCTGGTGGTGGATCAGGCCATTCACTTCGAGGGAGGCTCCTATGCCGATTTCATCCGCTCCTCTTTTGAGCGGATGCAGGGGCAGGCTTTTACCAGCCTGACCCTGCTTGTCTACGCTTTCATCTGCGTGATCTGGTTCGGCATCTGGTATCGCAGAGAATTTCTTCTGACCCAGAAGCCCGCCAGGGATTACCGCTGCCTGGTCCGCCAGTACAAGCACTGGTCCTGGATGCTGATCCCGGGGATCCTGCTTTTTATCCTGGGAGCTCAGTACCTGTCCACTTATATCATGAACACTCTGGCAGCCCTGGTTCCCCAGTGGATGGCTGAATATCAGGGGATCCTCCGCTCGTCGGGACTGGATGACATTCAGACCTCCCTTCCCATGATCCTCTATGCCGTCTGTCTGGGCCCTGTCTGCGAGGAACTCTGCTTTCGAGGTCTGACCATGAGTTATGCCCGCCGCGTCGGTGGATTCTGGATGGCGAATATCCTCCAGGCCCTGCTCTTTGGTTTCTTCCACATGAATATGCTGCAGGGGACCATGGCCTTTCTCCTGGGGCTGGCTCTGGGTTATGTCAAGGAGAAGTCACAGAATCTGACGCTGGTGATTCTTCTGCATATGGCATTTAACGCCACGAGCGCCTTCATCCCCGGACTTGTTATCTCCGCGGATAATCCGGTCAGTTATTTTGTCTGCCTGTTTGGCGGACTGATCGCGGCTTACGCGGGGCTGGAGCTTTTGGTTCGCGGCAGCTCTCCACGGATTGTCGAGGTAGAGTGAGAGGAGTTGTAAATGTCCTTTGTCCATCTTCACAGCCACACCCAGTTCAGTCTCCTGGACGGATCAAATAAGATCCGCGATTATGTGAGCCGGGTCAGGGAACTGGGAATGAATGCCGCGGCGATCACCGACCACGGTGTCATGTACGGCGTGATTGAATTTTATAAGGAGTGCCATGCGCAGGGAATCAAGCCCCTGATCGGATGTGAGGTCTATGTCGCGACCGGCTCCCGCTTTGACAGAAATTCCGGGTCGGCGGGGGAGGATCGCTACTACCATCTGATTCTGATCGCCGAGAACAACCGTGGCTACGCTAACCTGATCAAGATCGTATCCGCGGGATTCGTGGACGGCTACTACTATAAACCCCGCGTTGACCGGGAGATCTTAGAGCGCTATCACGAGGGCATTATCTGCACCTCCGCCTGCCTGGCGGGACAGGTGCAGAAGTATCTGCAGAGAGGTCAGTATGAGGCGGCGAAGGAGGCGGCCCTCTGGCACGAGAATACCTTCGGCCATGGCAACTACTATCTGGAATTGCAGGATCACGGACAGGCCGTCGACGGACGCGTGGTTCAGGAATTGATCCGCCTCTCGGGGGAGACCGGGATTCCCTTGGTGGCGACCAATGACTGCCACTATACCATGGCTGAGGACTGGGAAGCTCACGATGTCCTGCTCTGCATTCAGACAGGCAAGAAGATCACGGACACAGACCGCATGCGCTATGAGGGCGGTCAATACTATGTCAAAAGTGAGGAAGAGATGCGCAAGCTCTTCCCCTTCGCCCCGGAGGCCATCGAGAACACCCAGAAGATTGCCGACCGCTGCCAGGTGACCATAGAGTTTGGTGTGACCAAGATGCCTCATTACGCGGTGCCCCGGGGCTATGACGCCTGGACCTATCTCAACAAACTCTGCTATGAGGGTTTAGACCGGCGCTACGGGGATGGGGCGGATGCCCTGAAGCCTCAGTTGAGCTACGAGCTGGGCGTCATCCAAAAGATGGGCTATGTGGATTACTTCCTGATCGTCTGGGACTACATCAATTACGCCAGGACCCACGGCTGTACCGTCGGTCCCGGCCGCGGGTCCGCCGCCGGTTCTCTGGTGGCCTATACGACCGGGATCACGGATATTGACCCCATCCGCTTTCAGCTCATTTTCGAGCGCTTTTTAAATCCGGAGAGAGTCACCATGCCGGATATCGATGTGGATTTCGACTATGAGCACCGGGGCGACGTCATCCGCTATGTCACTGAGAAATACGGGGAAGACGCGGTCACACAGATCATCACATTCGGAACGCTGGCGCCCAGAAATGCCATTCGAGATGTGGGGCGTGTCCTGGATCTCCCCTATGGCCTGGTGGATACGGTGGCCAAGTCTGTTCCGCAGGAGCTGAAGATCACGATTGACAAGGCGCTGAAGGCCAATCCGGAGCTGAAGAAGTCCTACGATGAGGACGAGGAGGTCCATAATCTGATTGATATGGCCCGGAAGCTGGAGGGCCTCCCCCGCAATTCCTCTACCCACGCCGCCGGTGTGGTAATCGCAGCCAAGGCAATGGATGAGTATGTGCCCCTGGCCAGAGGAACCGACGGAAATGTCGTCACCCAGTTCAATATGATTGAGGTGGAGGAGCTTGGCCTGCTCAAGATGGATTTTCTGGGGCTTCGCACCTTAAATGTCATTGCAGATGCCGTTCGGGACGCCAGGGCCAATCATCCCGGGCTTGACCTGGATATCAACCGGATCCCCTATGACGATCCCGAGGTCTACGCCATGATCGGCAGGGGCCAGTGTGAAGGGGTGTTTCAGCTGGAGTCCGCCGGCATGAAGTCCTTCATGAAGGAGCTCAAGCCCGCCAATCTGGATGACATTATCGCGGGAATCGCCCTCTACCGGCCCGGCCCCATGGACTTTATTCCCCGCTATATCAAGGGCAAGAAGAATGCGGACGCCATCGTCTACGACTGTCCCCAGCTCAAGCCGATCCTGGAGTCGACCTATGGCTGTATTGTCTATCAGGAGCAGGTGATGCAGATCGTCCAGCAGCTGGCCGGTTATTCCCTGGGCAGAGCGGATCTGGTTCGCCGCGCCATGTCCAAAAAGCACGCGGATGAGATGGAGAGGGAGCGCCATAACTTTATCTTCGGGAACAGGGAAGAGGGTGTGGCCGGCTGTCTTGCCAATGGAATTTCCGAAGCAGTTGCCAGTAAGATCTACGATGAGATGATGGATTTCGCCAACTATGCGTTTAACAAGTCCCATGCGGCCTGTTACGCGGTGATTACCTACCAGACAGCCTATCTCAAACACTACTATCCCAGGGAGTTTATGGCAGCCCTGATGACGACCTTTATCAACCAGTCGGACAAGGTATCTCAGTATATTGCCCATTGCAGGGAGATCGGGATTGAGGTTCTGCCCCCCGATATCAACTCCGGGGATGGGCGCTTTGTGGCGGATGACAAGGGGGTTCGCTACGGAATGTATGCGATCAAGAGCGTCGGACATCCGGTCATTGACGCCATTGTCGCGGAGAGAAATGCCCGCGGGCCTTTCAAGACCCTCGAGGATTTCCTGACCCGGGTGTCCGACAAGGCGGTCAATAAGCGGTCTGTCGAGAACCTGATCAAGGCGGGAGCCTGTGACTCCCTGGATGGAAATCGCAGGCAGATGACCTATATCTTTCCGACGATTATGGATCAGGTCAGCTCTGAGAAGAAGCACTCCATGGCCGGACAGATGAGTCTCTTTGATATCGCCGGGGAAGAGGGCAGAGAGGATTTCGCCTTTAAGATGCCGGATGTGGAGGAGTTTGACAGGCAGCAGCTGTTGGCCTTCGAGAAGGAAGTTCTGGGGATCTATGTCTCGGGACACCCCCTGGAAGACGATCTGGATTTGATCCGAAAGAATACGAGCGATAATACACTGGAATTTCGGCTGGATCAGGAGAAGGGACAGGCTCCGATCCAGGACAAGAAGCAGGTGGTTTTAGCGGGGATGATCACTTCCAAGAATGTTCGCTTCACTCGCAACAACCAGCCCATGGCGATCCTCAACCTGGAGGACCTCTACGGGACGGTCGAGCTTGTCGTCTTCCCGAAGGCCTTCGAGAGAGTTCGGGATTTTCTGGAGCTGGACACCAAGGTCTTAGTCTACGGCAGAGCGGGTGTGGAGATTGACAGGGATGCCAAGGTTCTGGTTGAGGATCTGGTCTTATTTGACCAGGTGCCCCGGGAGATATGGATCCAGATCCGGGATCAGGCCGAGTACGATGAGAAAGCGGACGCGCTGAAGAAGCTCTGTCAGATTTCGCGGGAGCGTCAGGCCGCGGCCGGATCCGCCGATTTGATCATTTACCGCAGAGCAGACAGGGCGATCCGCCGTATGCCGGCGGACTGGCAGATGGGGACAGATTCGGAGTCCCTGACCTCTCTTGGTCAGATGTTCGGACAGGACAATGTCAGACTTGTCAGCGGCAAATATTTATTCGGCAGAAAGCGGCAGGGATATCGCCCGGATCTGCCCTAGCAGAAGAGCGTGAGGGGAAAGAGAAAAGATGATCAGAGAGCGCCTCATAGGACCCTGACTCTTCTTCTCTATTGAAAAGAAAGAGGATGGGCGGTAAAATGAGCCCGATATTATAGAAACTGGAGGAAGAGTCCATGGTGAAAGAGATTAAATGCATTGGCGTGTTGACCAGCGGAGGCGATGCGCCCGGAATGAATGCAGCCATTCGCGCCGTTGTTCGAAAGGCGCTGGCAGCCGGCCGGCAGGTCAAGGGAATTCATCGGGGTTATGCGGGCCTGCTCAATGAGGAGATTGTGGAGATGAACGCCCACAGTGTCTCTGATATCATCGGCAAGGGTGGGACGATTCTTCAGACGGCCCGTTGCCTGGAGTTTGCCCAGGAAGAATATCAGAAGAAGGCTGCCGATATCTGCAAGAAGCATGGGATTGACGGCCTGGTTGTCATCGGAGGCGATGGATCCTTCAAGGGGGCACAGAAACTTGCCGCCCACGGGATCAACACCATCGGCCTGCCCGGAACCATTGACCTGGATATCTCATGTACCGAGTACACCATCGGCTTCGACACGGCAGTGAATACCGCCATGGAGGCGATCGACAAGGTGCGTGATACATCGACATCGCATGAGAGGTGCTCCATCATTGAGGTGATGGGACGGGGGGCCGGCTACATTGCCCTCTGGTGCGGTATCGCCAACGGCGCCGAGGATGTTCTCCTCCCGGAGATCTATAACTATGATGAGCAGTCCATAGTGGACCACATTATCGCGGATCGCCGCAGGGGCAAGCAGCATCACATTATTGTCAACGCGGAGGGCATCGGACACTCCATGTCCATGGCCAAGAGAATTGAGGCCGCGACCGGAATCGAAACCAGAGCAACCATCCTGGGTCACATGCAGCGGGGGGGGTCTCCCACGGCTAAAGACCGCGTCTACGCCTCCACCATGGGAGCCATGGCAGTGGATCTCCTCTGTGAGGGTAGAACCAACCGGGTTGTGGGCTATAATCATGGCGAGTTCCAGGACTTTGATATTGACGAGGCCCTGGCGATGAATAAGGACTTGGACAAGTATCAGGTGGAGATTTGCCGCGTCCTGTCCAATTGATGGACCAAGAGAGGACTGGCAGTAAGAAGCGGGACCAAAGAGATAGAGGAGGCAGGCGGCTGCTCCCTCTATTTTCTTATGGAAGAGTCCTGACTGTAGAAGCGGACCCTGCTGCAGACTCGTTGGAAGCGGGCCTGAAGGCAGGAATGAATCCCTGTCATAGAGCCTCGGATTTTTAAAGAGAAAAGGGGAACAATGATCTCAAGCACATCCAATGAACATGTCAGACAGGTTTGCCAATTGCAGAAGAAGAGCAGGATTCGCCGCAAGGAGGGGCTCTTTGTGGCGGAGGGGCTTCGCATGGTCTGCGAGACCCCGGCGGAGCTGGTCAGAGAGATCTACGTCTCAGAGCGCTTCCTCGCAGAGCACGGAGAGGACAGGGGATATCGGGATTTCCTGGACAGCCTGGAAGCGGGCCGAAATCAAAACAGAAAAACGCAGGGCGGACAAACAGGTCCGCTGGAAGTCTCTGATCCTGTGATGGAGTACATGTCCGATACCGTGACACCCCAGGGAATCCTGGCAGTGGTCCGACAGCCCGCCTATCAGTGGGAGGAGCTTCTGGGCGGACACAAGACCCTTCTTATGATTTTAGAAAACATTCAGGATCCCGGCAATCTGGGGACGATCTTTCGCACGGCAGAAGGGGCGGGAGCAACGGGCATTCTGATGAGCAGAGATACGGTGGATCTCTTCTCCCCCAAGGTGATTCGGTCTACCATGGGTTCCCTCTATCGGGTTCCCTGGCTGATCACAGAGGATTTGTCCTCCTATCTTAAGAGGGCCAGGGAGTCAGGCGTTTGTCTCTACGCGGCTGACCTGCAGGCCAAGTGTGATTATGATCAGGCGGACTGCAGGACAGCCTGCGGATTCTTGATCGGCAATGAGGGGAGCGGCTTGAGGGATGCGACGGCTGCCCTCGCAGAGGCCAGAATCCGTATCCCTATGGGGGGACGATTGGAGTCTTTAAATGCGGCGATGGCGGCCGGAATCCTCATGTATGAGGCGGCGAGACAGAGAAGGCGAGGATAAGATGAGGATTGACTTTCGGGAGATTGCCTCGGGCAGAAATATCGCTGATTACACGGTGGAAGACAAGAGTAATCAAAGTCGGACCAGGAAGATTTATGGGGCGATCGAAGAGGCCTGTTATGCCCTTGATCTTCCCAGGCCCATCTGGCTGGACCAGAATATTCGTGAGTTCAAGCGGCACGCGAAAACGCGTTTCGGGCAGGACTCTTTCCTGGAAGAGCTCTCCTTTGACTTCCTGGAGATTCAAGTGCTTGAAGAAGATCTATGGTAGAATAGAAGGAGTGAGTACCAGGCCGGGAGGTGGAAGATGGAAGCTCTTGAAGCGATCGGCGAGGGGCCGGACAGCTGGAATACGATGATGCTCCTGTACAATGCGGCGCTCAAGGAGATCAATACCAAGGTTGAGATCCTGATCGATGAATTTCAGCATGTGCACCGCTACAATCCCATCGAGTATGTGAAGTCAAGAATCAAGTCCCCTGAGAGTATTGTGGCCAAATTAAAGAGATACGGCTATGAGCCGACCATTCATAACATGGTTCAGTACTGCAATGACATCTCGGGAATCCGTATCGTGTGCGCCTTTACCTCTGATATCTATCGAATCGTCGAGTCGATCCAGAGACAGAATGACCTGCGGATTCTCCAGGTCAAGGACTATATTTCCAAGCCCAAAGAATCCGGCTATAAATCTTATCATCTGTTGGTTTCTGTGCCTATTTTCCTGTCAGATCGGGTGGTGGACACCAAGGTGGAGATCCAGATCCGCACCATAGCTATGGATTTCTGGGCCTCTTTAGAGCATAAGATCTATTACAAGTTCGAGGGCAAGGCCCCGGCTTATATCAGCAGAGATCTGAGGGAGTGCGCGGATTTCGTCTCTATGCTGGATGCCAAGATGCTCTCCCTCAACGAGGCCATCCAGGCGGCCAAAAAGGTCAACGAGGAAGAGGCTGAGGCGGAGCGGAAAGCCCCGCGTCCTGCAGACTGACGCCGGGGTTAGAGGGGGAGGCCTTGCCTGCGGCAAATTCTCTTAATTCCAGGGCAGAGGCCTCGTGCTGCCAGACTTCTCCGTTTTCCAGAAGCATTCCTGCCAGACAGGAGCGAACCTGATCGGGGAGCCGGCGGATGGCCTGACGGTCCAGATCCGCGGTTTCAATGGCGGGGCCGAAGGTCAGGATCAAAGTGGATTTGCGCGTCCAGGGCAGGCGGGGGAATTGATCCTCCAGAGCTCTGGAGCTGTTGCTGATGGCAACCGGTATAATGGGGGCGCCTGATTTGCTGGCAATCTTAAAACTGCCCCCGTGGAAGGGGAGCATGGAATCGGTCTTGGACCGGCTGCCCTCGGGGTAGATAAAAATGGAGTGTCCGCGCCCGAGCATATCAATGGCTTCCAGGACCATTTTCAGGCCTTCACGGGTATTTTTGCGGTTTAAAAAGAGGACATCAAGACAGGACATCCAGGTGGACAGAAGGGGGATCCTGGAGAATTCCTTTTTCCCGATATAAGAAGTGGGACCGGGCAGCAGGGGAAGAGTACAGAGGACATCAAAGAAGCTCCGGTGGTTGCCCATATAGATAAGAGCCCTGTCCCGGGGAATATTCTCTAGACCGCGGACGACCAGTCTGACGCCCACCAGTCGCTGGATCATAGTCACAGCCCAGGATAAGATCCTGTGGCTGACGCGCCAGGCTGAGTCGGGAGATGCCTTGTGCCAGAGCCAGAGCGCGAGAAGCAGAGGGCTGGTTACAAGCAGAAAGAGGATGACAAAAAGAAGGGTGATGACGCCTCGGATCATTGCGGTCTCCTTTGAAAGATCAATTCACATGATGACCCTATCATATCATATGAAGGGGATAAAATTCTTCCGGCGGGCCAAGCTGCTTTGGAGTATTTTAGGGAAGAAGACGAAGCAAATGTTACAGATAAATAACCGGGTCGAAGATCAGGGAAATGCTACCGTATCAAAATCAAGTAAATGTTACAGAACTTTGACAAAATACAGATGAGATGTTATCATAGACCAAAATGTGATCCGCCTTATCTGGAGCTCTTGACTCTGGCGTCTATCGCGTGGATCCGACACCAGGAAGGATAATAGATGGAAACTTCAGACTTCGATAAGGTACGGGCTTCCGTTGCCCAGAGCTGCGGCAGCAGAGTTCGTCTTCAACTCGATCGCGGAAGGAACAAGATCGATGTTCAGGAAGGCGTGATTCAGGAGGCCTATCCAAGTGTCTTCACGATTTTGGTGGATGACAGAGAAGAGAGGAAACCGGCTCAGCTTCTGAGTTTCAGTTACACGGACATTATTACCAAAGAGATTCGCATGCAGTTGTGCGAGGATTGAGGATTAAGGAGTTTTCAGAATGCGCAGACGTACTTTTCAGCTGGCAGCCAAGGGAATTACCTTTTCGCTTGTTTTGACATCAGCTCTTGTGATGATGCCTGCTTCCTATCCCCAGGTAGAAGCGGCGGAGATCAGCGACATTGAGGCTCAGCAGGCACAGGTTCAGAGTGAGCTCGCCTCTTTGGACAGTAATCTGGTGCAGGTGGTCAAGCAGCTGGAGGATCTGCAGACGCAGATCTCAGACAAGCAGCAGGAGATCGCAAGCACGGAGCAGAGCATTAAGGACGGGCAGGCTGCTGCGGATCAGCAGTATCGGGATATGAAGGCCCGTATGAAGAGCATGTATGAGACAGGGGATAATAATTCCCTCCTGGCCATCATGGCGGAATCCGGCAGCCTGGCCGAACTGGTCAGCCGCGTGGAGTACTCCAATCAGCTTTACACCTATGATCGAAATCTTCTGGGTTCTTACAAGGCGACCGTAGAAGAGGTGACTGCCCTCAAGGGGTCTCTGGAATCCGAGAAGGCTGAGTTGAGCGCTCGTCAGGGAGAGCTGAAGACGACGCAGACCAATCTCAACACCATGATTTCTTCCAAGCAGGGGGAGGCAAGCAATTTGTCCGCCCAGCTGGAGGAGGCCAAGGCCTTAGCTGCAAAACAGGCGGAACTGGAGCGCCAGAAGCAGGAGCGGGAGGCTGCCGCGAGACTCGCGCAGATTCAGAGCCAGAATCGCACTAACCAGACCAGACAAGCGAATAACAGTCAGGACAGTTCCAACAACAATGGTGGGAATACTTCCAGGAAGAACTCGAACAATGGAGGGAACACCACACCTTCAAAGAATACTACCAATAAGAATACCTCCACGAACAGGAATAATAGCAGCAATACGACAACAGAGCGCTATTCAGGCGGGAACGCCATCGTCGCTTATGCCTGCCAGTTTGTGGGACGCAGGTATGTCTGGGGAGGAGCGTCATTGACCAATGGAGCGGACTGCTCCGGCTTTGTCGGCCAGGTGATGGCGCATTTCGGCCTGCTCAGTCAGGCGCAGGCAGACAAACACGGTTACACCTCAGAGAGCTTGGTAAATGTGGGTAAGCCGGTGGCCGAGAGGGATATGCAGCCGGGAGATATCATCTGTTACCCTGGCCATGTGGCGATTTATGCCGGCAACGGAGTTGTCGTTGAGGCTCAGAATGAGCAGTGCGGGATCCGCTATGGCCGCCCTTACAATAAGTATTTCGGCTCCATCACCGCGATTCGCCGTCTGGGCGTCTGAGACAGGGCACTTGATTTTAACAGGAACATCTATTTCAATAAGAAGAATTGACTGGCAGGCCGGCCACTATCAATCGTAATCTTGCGCTTGACGCAGATGCGCTGATAGTGGTCGGTCTGTTAGTCTGACAAGGGGGCTGTCTTCTCCCGGAAGATGAAGTGCCCCTCTTGATATAAGTCGAAGACGAAATGCTCCCTTTTTGAGATGGGGTAAAGACAGCATGCCCCTCTTGATATGAGTTGAAGATGAAATGCTCCCTTTTTGAGATGAGGTAAAGACAGCATGCCTCTCTTGAGATGGGATGAAGACGAAATGCTCCTCTTGAGTTGACAGATCAGGAATCAGAGAGCAGAATTGCATTGGATTCCAAAGAAAGGACAAGTTCAGGATCCTGTTCAAGAATTTTTGTGCAGAACCAATTCTGTGTATAGAAAGAAGCGGAAGATGAAAGTTGGAAGAAATGATCCCTGTTGGTGCGGCAGCGGACGCAAGTACAAGCAGTGCCATATGGCGTTTGACCAGAAGCTGGATCATCTGGCCAGTCAGGGGCACATTGTTCCCCGTCGTGACCTGATCAAGACGCAGGAGGACATTGCCATGATTCGGGAGGCCGCCAAGGTCAACCGGGCCGTTTTAGATGAGGTGGCAGAGAAGATCTGTGAGGGGATGCCCACTTCGGACATTGACCGCATCGTTGCGGAGAAGACGGCCAGCTATGGCGCTGTCTGCGCCCCGCTCAACTATGAGGGCTTTCCATACAGCGTCTGCACTTCGGTCAACGATCAGGTCTGCCACGGCTTTCCCTCTGAGAACGTATTTCTCAAGGAAGGGGATATCATCAATGTGGACTGCACTTCCATTTTAAATGGGAAATATGCCGACTCCTCCCGGATGTTCATGATCGGGCAGGTTTCCGAGGAGGCCAGAAAGCTGGTGGAGGCAACCAAGAAGGCCTGTGATCTGGGTCTGGAGCAGGTCAAGCCCTGGGGCTTTCTGGGCGATGTCGGTCAGGCGGTTAACGACTATGCGACTTCCTGCGGCTATCAGGTGGTTCGGGAGATCGGAGGCCACGGGGTAGGCAATGGCTTTCACGAGGATCCCTGGGTCGGGTTCACGACCAGGCGGGGAAGCGAGATGGTTATGGCGCCGGGACTTATGTTTACTATTGAACCCATGATCAATGCCGGGAGCAGTAAGGTATATACGGACAAAAAGAACGGCTGGGAGATTTACACGCTGGATGGTTCTCTGTCCGCCCAGTGGGAGTATCAGGTCCTTGTCACCGAGGACGGCTATGAGATGATTTCCTGGTAGTATCACCCTGCTTAATCGAAAGTCCGCTATGGGCTCTTAAGGATCCCGCCCCAACATTTGACATAGAGCCAAAAAAGCGAGGACCTTGGCCTTTCTCTTCGACCAGGATCCCCGCCTACGGATTAACATCTATTAAATTGTCCAACGGACTTTTACCCCCTTTCGGGTAACAGTCAACGGTTACAATACAGCGAGCCCTGCTCGCGCCTCTTTTCCTCCCGGATCATCTGACGACTTCATACATGTCTCATCTCGTATCACTTCGCTCTGTCTCTTCTGGTTCTCCTTCTGGAACCTAAGCTGAAATAGCTTCTATCATAAAGTCGGATGTGTATGGTTCAGGAAGATCCTATCAACTTATACCGGCTGATGGCGGTTGGGGTAGTTCGTATGTGACCCTTCGGACTGTACCTCCAATCTGATGAAAGTTTAATGTTGAATAAAGAAGTAAGAAGTTTGGTTATCCGATCGGCTCTTCTTGTTTCTTTGTGACTTCATCATACACAGGTAGATCAGCCTTGTCAAGAAAAAACTGCAAACAAATAATATTCAGAATAGTTTATGGATATAAAACAATAAATATTGAGAAAATTCTGACAACTATGGAGACAGAAAACTTGTGAACAATCTTTGGTTCGTGCTAAAATGTCGCTTAGCGCAGAGGAGGCCTGATTTCGCCTCACGGCCTTCCTTGAAGACAGCGCGCGCGATCTGATCTTAGGATGGATCAAGGGATAGATGAGGCGGAGCGCAGGAGCAGAAAGAGCAGCCAAAACAGCTTTCACTTTTTATTTAGTTTATAGCGATGAAATGCCCGTGAGGCGCATTTGACCGCCGCAGGAGATAAGATGGGTTTAGCAAGTAAATTTTTTGGAACGCACAGTCAGCGTGAGGTCAAGCGCCTTATGTCTCTGGTCAGAAAGGTCGAGTCCTATGACGAGGCCATGCAGGCCTTGACCGATGAGGAGCTGGCAGCGAAGACGAGAGAATTCAAGGATCGCTATTCTACCGGCGAGAGCCTGGAGGATCTGCTCCCGGAGGCCTATGCCGCCGTGCGCGAGGCGGATTACCGGGTGCTTGGCATGAAGCCCTTTCAGGTTCAGATAATCGGAGGGATTATTCTTCACCAGGGTCGTATCGCCGAGATGAAGACCGGAGAAGGTAAGACGCTGGTTGCGACCATGCCGGCCTACCTGAATGCCCTGACCGGCCAGGGAGTTCACATCGTCACAGTCAATGATTATCTGGCCAAGCGTGACGCGGATCAGATGGGGCAGGTTCATCGCTTCATGGGGCTGACCTGCGGCTGTGTCCTCAATGATATGGACAAGGACTCCCGCCGCGAGGCCTATGAGAACGATATTACCTATATTACGAACAATGAGCTCGGATTCGACTATCTGCGCGACAACATGGTTGTCTATGAGAAGGATATGGTTCAGCGGGGCCTGCACTACTGTATCATCGACGAGGTCGATTCGGTCCTGATCGATGAGGCCAGAACTCCTCTGATCATCTCCGGCCAATCCGGCAAGTCCACCCGCCTCTATGAGGCCTGTGATGTGCTGGCCAACCAGTTGAAGCGCGGGGCCGATATGCCGGAGCTCTCCAAGATGGATGCTCTCATGGGAGAAATGCCTGAGGAGACAGGGGATTTCATTGTCAATGAGAAGGACAAGGTGGTCAGTCTGACCCAGGACGGCGTCAGGAAGGTCGAGAACTTCTTCCATTTGGACAATCTGGCGGATGCTGAGAATCTGGAGATTCAGCACAATGTGATCCTTGCCCTGCGCGCCCATCAGCTCATGCACCGGGATCAGGACTATGTTGTCAAGGACAATGAGGTCTTGATCGTAGATTCCTTCACCGGCCGTATTATGCCCGGCCGCCGCTTCTCCGATGGTCTGCACCAGGCCATTGAGGCCAAGGAGCACGTGAAGGTCAAGAGGGAGAGCCAGACTCTGGCCACCATCACCTTCCAGAACTTCTTCAATAAATATGATAAGAAGGCAGGAATGACCGGTACGGCTCTTACGGAAGAGCAGGAGTTCAGAGATATTTACGGGATGGATGTCGTCGAGGTCCCCACCAATATGCCGGTGATCCGGCTGGATCACAATGACGTGGTCTATAAGACCAAGAAGGAGAAGTACAAGGCTGTCGTTGAGGCGGCCCTGGAGGCGCATGAGAAGGGACAGCCGGTTCTGATCGGCACCATCAATATTGACGTCTCAGAGCTTCTCTCGAAAATGCTCTCCCGCCAGGGAATCGCGCACAACGTCTTAAACGCCAAGTTCCATGAGAAGGAGGCGGAGATCGTTGCCAACGCAGGCCTGCACGGAGCTGTGACCATTGCGACCAATATGGCCGGCCGTGGTACGGATATCAAGCTGGATGAGGGAGCCAGGGCTGCCGGGGGTCTTAAGATTATCGGCACCGAGCGCCATGAGTCCCGCCGTATCGACAATCAGCTGCGGGGCCGTTCCGGCCGTCAGGGCGATCCCGGCGAGTCCCAGTTCTTTATTTCCCTGGAAGATGATCTGATGCGTCTTTTCGGCTCCGAGAAGCTGATTGGCATGTTTGAGTCCTTGGGGGTTCCCGAGGATGAACCCATTCAGCACAAGATGCTTTCCTCGGCCATCGAAAACGCGCAGAAGAAGATTGAGTCCAACAACTTCGCCATCCGCAAGAATCTTCTCGAATACGATCAGGTCATGAACGAGCAGCGGGAGGTGATCTACGAGCAGCGTCGTCGTGTCCTGGACGGCGAGAATATGAGGGACAATATTCTGGATATGATCGACACGAATATTGAGAGTCTGGTCGACACGGTCATCACGCCCGAATTGGATCGTGAGGAGTGGGATATCCATGAGCTCAAGCGGGTTCTAATCCCGGTAATTCCCCTGGAGAATTTGACCGTGGAAAGTCTGGCGGACATCAAGAGGGTCGACAAGCTTAAGGAGCGTCTGAAAGAACAGGCAGTTGAGCTCTACGAGAAGAAGGAGGCGGAATTCGAGAATCCGGATGACTTCCGCGAGATCGAGCGCGTTGTACTCCTGCGGGCCATTGACCAGCACTGGATGCAGGAGATCGACGATATGGACCAGCTTCGCCAGGGAATCGGCCTGCAGGGATATGGCCAGCGCAATCCTGTGGATGAGTACAAGAGAATCTCCTATGACATGGTGGATGAGATGAATCAGGCCATCCGTGAGGATACGGTGCAGATGCTCTATCGCATTCGGATTGAGCGGCCTGTTGAACGCGAAGAGGTGGCCCAGGAGACCGGGACCAATCTGTCTGAATCCGCCTCCGGTCCTAGGGTGCGCCGACATGCCAAGGTATATCCCAACGATCCTTGCCCCTGTGGCTCCGGGAAGAAGTACAAGTATTGTCATGGAGCGGGGAAGTGACAGTCTGAGTGACTGCCGTGGCGGGAAAGTGACAGTCTGAGTGACTGCTGTGGCGGGGAAATGACACCCTGAATGACTGCTGCGGAGCTTATCTTTGATTTTGGACAGGAACAGTACAGAGAAAGGGGAGGCCGAGGGGCTTCCTCTTTTTCAGCCATTGCGGGGCCTGATGCAGCTGTGGGGGAAATGCGAAAATGGGGAGAAATGCGGGAAATAGGGGAAAGGCGGCGAAATTTGTCAGGGCACTGGACAGGGGGAGTAGTCGTGCTATAATATGCGAACCAGAATACATGTTCGAAAAGAGGGACCTGGAACAGAGGCGTCCGGAAGCTGAGATTGAGGAGAATCATGGATCATTTTGTCTTACATTCCAAATACAAGCCGACCGGAGACCAGCCTCAGGCCATTGACGCTCTGGTCAAGGGCTTCAGAGAGGGCGACCAGTTCGCCACGCTGAAGGGGGTTACCGGCTCCGGCAAGACCTTTACCATGGCTAACGTCATCCAGAAGCTGAACAAACCCACTTTGATTATCAGCCACAACAAGACCCTGGCCGGCCAGCTCTACGGAGAGATGAAGGAGTTCTTTCCAGAGAACGCCGTCGAGTATTTTGTCTCCTACTATGACTACTACCAGCCCGAGGCCTATGTGCCGCAGAGCGATACCTATATTGCCAAGGATTCCGCAATCAATGACGAGATTGACAAGCTGCGCCTGTCAGCGACGGCGGCCCTGGCAGAGCGGAGGGATGTGGTGATTGTGGCGTCGGTGTCCTGCATTTACGGGATTGGATCGCCGGAGGACTACGAGAACATGATGGTTTCTTTCCGCCCGGGAATGGAGATTGACCGGGATGACGCCATTAAATCTCTGATTGATATGCAGTACACGAGAAGTGACCTGGATTTCTCCCGGGGAACCTTTCGCGTCCGGGGAGATGTCCTGGACATCTTTCCAGCTGTGGCCAGCGACTATGCCTACCGGCTGGAGTTCTTCGGTGACGAGATCGACCGCATCCTTGAGATCGATGTGCTGACCCAGGAGGCCAGGCACGAGATGGAGCATGTGGCCATTTTCCCGGCCAGTCACTATGTTGTGCCCCAGGAGAAGATTGACGCGGCCTGCAAGACCATTCAGGAGGAGCTGGACAGCCGGATCCGCTATTTCAAGCAGAATGATAAGCTCCTGGAGGCTCAGCGGATTGCGGAGCGAACCAATTTTGACATTGAGATGCTGCGGGAGACAGGCTTCTGCTCCGGGATTGAGAATTACTCCCGCCATATGACTGGGCAGAAGCCCGGCCAGGCCCCCTACTGCCTGATCGATTACTTTGGGGATGACTTTCTGATGATTATTGATGAGAGTCATATCACCCTGCCCCAGATCCGGGGAATGTACAATGGGGACCAGGCCCGGAAGCGGTCTCTGGTAGACTACGGATTTCGCCTGCCCTCAGCTCTGGACAACCGTCCTCTCAACTTCGCGGAATTCGAGAATAAGATCGACCAGATGCTCTTTGTGTCGGCGACACCCGGGGACTATGAGGCGGAGCACGAGCTGATGCGGACGGAGCAGGTGATCCGGCCCACAGGCCTTCTGGATCCGGAGATTTTCGTGCGCCCTGTGGAGGGGCAGATTGACGACCTAATCGGAGAAATCCGCGGGGAGACGAAGAAGGGACACAAGGTTCTGATCACGACCCTGACCAAGCGCATGGCAGAGGATCTGACCGACTATATGCTGGAGCTGGGAATACGGGTCAAATACCTGCACTCCGATATTGACACCTTAGAGCGGGCCCAGATCATCCGCGACCTCCGTCTGGATGTCTTCGATGTCTTAGTCGGCATCAACCTCCTGCGCGAGGGACTGGATATCCCGGAGATCACTCTGGTGGCTATCCTGGACGCGGACAAGGAGGGCTTCCTGCGCTCTGAGACATCCCTGATTCAGACCATTGGCCGCGCGGCCCGTAATTCAGAGGGCCATGTCATCATGTATGCGGACACCATCACGGACTCAATGCGGCTGGCCATTGAGGAGACCAACCGCAGACGGGCTATGCAGCAGGCCTATAATGAGGAACACAAAATTACGCCACAGACCATCCGAAAGAAGATCCAGGAGGTCATCGCCATCTCCAGGGAGCTGGCGAAAGAGGACGCCGCTTTTTGCAAGGAACCGGAGGATATGTCCGCAGAGGAGCTGGAGGAGCGGATCCTGGATATCCGCAAGAAGATGGAATCCGCGGCGGCAGATCTCAACTTTGAGCGGGCAGCGGACCTGCGCGATCAACTGATCGACCTGCGCCGGCATCAGGAGGATGCGAAGAAGCAGAGATGAATGAGGTAACTATGGCTGACAGCAGTAAGCGCAAATACATTAAGATCCGGGGCGCCAATGAACATAATTTAAAGAATGTGAGCCTGGATATTCCCAGGGATGAATTCGTTGTTCTGACCGGCCTGTCCGGCTCAGGGAAGTCCTCGCTGGCATTTGACACCATCTTCGCGGAGGGCCAGAGACGATATATGCAATCTCTCTCTTCCTATGCCAGGCAGTTCTTGGGACAGATGGAGAAGCCGGATGTAGAGAAAATCGAGGGCCTGCCGCCGGCGATTTCCATCGATCAGAAGTCCACCAGTCACAATCCGCGATCCACTGTTGGAACGGTGACGGAGATCTATGATTATTTTCGCCTGCTCTATGCCAGAGCAGGGATTCCCCACTGCCCCAACTGCGGCAGGGAGATTCACAGGCAGACGGTAGATCAGATGGTGGATCAGATCCTGGCCCTGCCTGAGAAGACCAGGATTCAGCTGCTGGCGCCGGTGGTTCGCGGTCGCAAGGGAACCCACGAGAAGCTCTTTGCCTCCGCCAGAAGGTCCGGATATGTCCGCCTGATTGCGGATGGAAACCCCTATGAGCTCTCCGAGGAGATCCGGCTGGAGAAGAACATCAAGCACAATATCGAGATCGTGGTGGACCGCCTGGTAGTCAGGCCCGGCATCGAGAAGCGACTGACAGACTCGATCGAAAACGTCCTCAAGCTGGCCAACGGTCTCATGATTGTCGATGTGATCGGAGGAGATCCCATCCGCTTCTCGGAGTCTTATTCTTGTCCTTACTGCGGGATTTCCATTGATGAGATCGAACCGAGAACCTTCTCCTTCAATAATCCCTTTGGAGCCTGCCCTGAGTGCTTCGGCCTGGGCTATAAGATGGAGTTCGACGAGGATCTGATGATTCCGGACAAGAGTCTCTCCTTCAATGAGGGCTGTGTGCAGGCGATGGGCTGGCAGTCGGCCAATGACGGAAAGTCCTTTACGAATGCCATTTTAAAGGCCCTGTCCAGAGAGTATGGGTTCTCACTGGATACTCCCTACGAGAAGCTGCCCAAAAAGATCCGCGATATGTTTATCAATGGCTTTCCCAAGAGCGTCAAGGTCCACTATAAGGGGCAGAGGGGCGAGGGGGACTATGACATTCAGTTCGAGGGACTGGTCGCGAATATGAACCGCCGCTACCGGGAGACGGCATCTGACTCGATGAAGGCGGAATATGAGACCTTCATGCGCTTTTCCGACTGCCCCCTCTGCCATGGGCAGCGGTTGAAGCAGGAGGCCCTGGCAGTCACTGTGGCGGGTAAGAATATCTATGAAGTGACCAATATGTCTGTCAAAAATCTCCTGACCTTCCTGCGGGAGATTGACGATAAGCTGACGGCTCAGCAGCACAAGATCGGCGATGTGATTTTAAAGGAGATCCGTGGGCGCGTGGGATTCCTCAACGATGTAGGTCTGGATTACCTCTCCCTGGCCAGAGCGACAGCGACCCTGTCCGGGGGCGAGGCCCAGCGGATCCGCCTGGCCACCCAGATCGGTTCCGGACTGGTGGGGGTCGCCTATATCCTGGATGAGCCATCCATCGGCCTGCACCAGAGGGACAATGACAAGCTTCTGGCCTCTCTGCGCGGTCTGCGGGATCTAGGGAATACCCTGATTGTCGTTGAGCACGATGAGGATACCATGCGGCAGGCGGATTTCTTGGTGGATATCGGACCGGGAGCCGGTGAACACGGGGGGAAGCTGGTAGCCGCTGGCAGCGTGGAAGATATTATGAATACGCCGGAGTCGATCACGGGCGACTACCTGGCGGGCAGGCGCAGGATTGATCTGCCCGGAGAGCGAAGAAAGCCCAGCGGTAAGCTGAAGATCAAAGGGGCAGTGGAACATAATCTCAAGAATGTCAATGTGGAGATCCCCCTGGGCGTCATGACGGTTGTGACCGGGGTATCCGGCTCCGGCAAGTCCTCTCTGGTCAATGAGATCCTCTATAAGTCCCTGGCTAAAAAGCTCAACCGGGCTCGTCTGGTCCCGGGGAAATATAAGAAGATCGAGGGCGCGGAGCAATTGGATAAGATCATTGACATCGATCAATCCCCCATTGGCCGCACGCCCCGTTCCAACCCCGCTACTTACACAGGGGTCTTTGACATGATCCGTGACCTCTTCGCCGGGACCCCGGACGCCAAGGCCAGAGGCTATAAGAAGGGACGCTTCTCCTTCAATGTCAAGGGAGGCCGCTGTGAGGCCTGCGCGGGCGACGGTATCATTAAGATTGAGATGCACTTCCTGCCGGATGTATATGTACCCTGTGAGGTCTGCGGGGGCAAGCGCTATAACCGGGAGACCCTGGAGGTCAGGTATAAGGGAAAGAGCATCTATGACGTTTTGAATATGACGGTGGAAGAGGCCCTGGAGTTCTTCGCCAATGTGCCGACAATCCGCCGCAAGATTCAGACCCTCTATGATGTCGGTCTGGGCTACGTGCGCCTGGGGCAGCCCTCTACGGAATTGTCCGGGGGTGAGGCCCAGCGGATCAAGCTGGCCACAGAGCTGTCTAAGCGGAGTACGGGCAAGACCATCTATGTGCTGGACGAGCCCACGACGGGACTGCATTTTGAGGACGTCAACAAGCTGGTCAAAATTTTGCGCCAGCTCTCTGAGGGAGGAAATACCGTCGTCGTCATCGAGCACAACCTGGACGTGATCAAGTGCGCCGATTATATCATCGACCTGGGTCCGGAAGGGGGCGATGGAGGAGGAAGAGTGATCGCCAAGGGTAAGCCGGAGGAGATCGTCAAGGTCCAGGAAAGCTATACCGGAGAGTACCTCGCGCCCTACCTCAAGACTGCAGCAAAAGGACAGCAGGTGAGAAAATGACAGGTATCCTGGAATGTATGAGAGGACTGGGGTTGCGACAGGTACCCTGCAACACGTGAGGGGACAGATAACCTGCCAGGTGACCTGCAATCCATGAGAGGTTGAATGGCTCGCAAGAAATGCCCTTCTGCGCAATATTTACAAATAAATAAGCAAGTTTATAGATTTCACCCGATCGAGAGGGGTGCTACTCTAAAACTATCTGATGACTGAATTCGAATGAGGAGGCAAGAATGAATCAGGAAGAGTTTATGCAGAAACTGGCGGCGATTAAGGTCTGTCCCGTTGTTGTCATTGACGATGCTGAGGATGCCGTACCTCTCGCCAGGGCCCTGGAGGCCGGGGGACTTCCCATGGCGGAGGTGACCTTCCGCACGGAGGCTGCCGCAGAATCCATCGCCCGTATTGCAAGAGAAGTTCCGGGAGTGATTGTCGGCGCAGGGACAGTTCTTGACAGAGAGCAGTGCGCAAGAGCCATCGACGCGGGTGCGCAGTTCATTGTCGCCCCCTCTTTCTCTGATGAGGTGGCGCAATACGCAATCGGCCATGGCGTTGCCTACTGCCCCGGCACCTGTACACCGACAGATATCGCCAATGCCCTGCGCTACAATCTGCCCATGGTCAAGTTCTTCCCCGCGGAGGCATACGGCGGTCTGAAAACGATCAAGGCACTGGCCTCCGTCTTCCCCCAGCTCAAGTTCATGCCGACCGGCGGTGTGAATCCGCAGAATGTCAACGACTATCTGGCCTTCGACAAGATTATCTCCGTTGGCGGTACCTGGGTCTGCAAGAAGGATCTGGTCAGGGCAAAGGACTGGGATGGCATCAGCAGGGCCTGCCATGAGGCTTACGAGCTGACCCACTGACCCTGAGATCAGGCGCCGCTCGGGAGAACCTGGGAGAATCCGGGAGAACCTGTAAAATTATCATTTCAAAGTGCTCCGGCCTGGCCGGGGCGCTTTTTTTGACTGGAACCGGAGCAAACCATTTCCTAAATTGAAATACGCGGATGATTCGCTATAATAATTAAGTAGTCCGCCCGGAAGCGGGCAGCCCATTTGAGAGATGACTTGTGATCCCGTGCGACGCCCCTGTGGGGGGCGAGGGATCTGCAGATAGAAGAAGGGGAAGGAGTTCCGAATGAATTCAACGGATATCGGTATTGATCTGGGTACGGCCAGCATTCTTGTATATGTGAAGGGTAAGGGAGTTGTTCTCAAGGAGCCCTCCGTAGTCGCTTTTGACCGTGACACCAACAAGATCAAGGCGATCGGTGAGGAGGCCCGTCTCATGATTGGCCGTACGCCCGGCAATATTATCGCGGTGCGGCCACTGCGTCAGGGAGTGATCGCAGACTACACGGTCACGGAGAAGATGATCAAGTACTTTGTTCAGAAGGCCATTGGCAGGCGGAGCTATCGCAAGCCCCGCATTTCCGTATGCGTGCCCTCAGGAGTCACGGAAGTGGAGAAGAGAGCGGTCGAGGACGCTACCTATGCGGCCGGCGCCAGAGAGGTCGCCATTATTGAGGAGCCAATCGCGGCCGCAATCGGGGCCGGGATCGATATCTCCAAGCCCTGCGGCAATATGATTGTCGATATCGGCGGAGGAACCTCTGATATCGCTGTAATCTCCCTGGGAGGCTCTGTGGTCAGCACATCGATAAAGATCGCCGGAGATAACTTCGACGAGGCTTTGGTTCGCTATATGCGCAAGAAGCACAACCTTCTGATCGGCGAGCGCACCGCGGAGGACATCAAGATCAAGATTGGCAGCTGCTATCCTCTGGATGAGACAAAGACGATGGATGTCCGCGGCCGGAATCTGGTTACCGGCCTTCCCAAGGTGATCACGGTTTCCTCGGAGGAGACGGAAGAGGCCCTGCACGAGCCAACGGTCCAGATTGTCGAGGCGGTGCATTCCGTCCTCGAGAAGACGCCTCCGGAGCTGGCAGCCGATGTGGCTGATCGGGGAATCATCCTGACCGGAGGAGGTTCCCTCCTTCGCGGTCTGGAACAGCTGATGGAGGAGCGCACCGGAATCAATGCGATGACGGCGGAGGAACCCATGACCTGTGTCGCGATCGGTACCGGCAAGTATGTAGATCTCTTGAGCGGCGATAAGCTGACGGCAGATTGAAGATTTTTGCTGATCTGTCTGAAAGCGCCGGGCTGCAGTTCACAGTCGGTCGTCTGGCTGTCAGTCGGAAATTTTTTGAAAATGCTGAGTCCCATGCAGATATCCGCCTGTTTTCAGCGGGGATGATGCGTGGGACTTTTTATGACGCTGGAGTCCACATCCCGTGCCTTCTATTGTCCGCAACAGTAGAAGGATCACAGAGCGATTGAAGCCGGAGCCATTGGCCTGCCCGACCATGTCGGACGGTGCTTTGGACTGCCGATGAGGAGTGAGCATGGAAATCCATGGCTATGTAGATCACATCATCTATCACAATATGGAGAATGCCTATACCGTGATGTCTGTGGCGGTCAACGGGGAACAGGAGGTGGTTGTCGGAACATTTCCGGGAATTTCAGAGGGAGAGAACCTGACCCTCCAGGGGGAATATGTCATGCATGCCTCCTACGGAGAGCAGTTCAAGGCGACTTCCTATGAGGTCCGCCCGCCGGAGGATGCCGTGGCCATGGAGCGCTACCTGGGCAGCGGGGCCATCAAGGGGGTGGGGCCAAAGCTGGCTGCCCGTATTGTCAAGACCTTCAAGGGAGACACCTTTCGGGTCATGGAGGAGGATCCGACCCGCCTGTCCAAGATCAAGGGAATCTCCGAGAAAATGGCCCTGGATATCTGCGGACAGATCATAGAGAAAAGGGATACCCGTGAGGCTATGGTCTTCCTGGAGAGCTATGGGATTCACTCGAATTTAGCCATGAAGGTATATAGGCAGTATGGCTCCCAGGTCTACAGCGTCATTGCCAACAATCCCTACCGCATGGCTGAGGATATCAGCGGAGTGGGCTTTAAGATCGCGGATGAGATCGCGTCTAAGGTCGGGATCAGCGCCAGCTCCGAATACAGGATCCAATGCGGCGTCCTCTATATCTTGAATCAGGCTGCTTGTTCGGGTCACACCTATCTGCCAAAGGAGCTTTTGCTGCGGAATACGGCACAGATGCTGGGACTGGATCCGCAAGATGTCGAAGCCAATCTTATGAACATGGCCATGGAGAAGAAGATTGTCATCCGGGGCCGGGAAGATCCGCAGGTCTATGCGGGGGCATTTTACCGCATGGAAGAAATGACGGCGGGGATGATGCTGGCTTTAAATCACAACTATCATGTGGAGGATGACCAGATTGAAGCGGCAATTGCCAGACTGGAGCAAGGCGAGCGGATGGAACTGGATCCCCAGCAGAAGGAGGCGGTCACCACAGCCATTCGCCATGGGGTCTGCCTGATGACCGGCGGGCCGGGGACCGGGAAAACCACGACCATTCGAGCCATGCTCAACTATTTTCTGGACCAGGGTCTCAATGTACAGCTTGCCGCCCCGACCGGTCGGGCGGCCAAGCGCATGTCGGAGGCGACCGGATGTCAGGCGAAAACCATCCATCGTCTCCTGGAGGTCAGCGGTGGCGCGGGAGAGGAGGGAGAGTCTCTGGGGAGATTTGAGCGCGACCAGTTCCACCCCCTGGAGGCAGAGGTCATCATTGTCGATGAGATGTCCATGGTGGATATTTCCCTCATGCACGCTCTGCTCAAGGCGGTCGCTGATCAGACCCGCCTGATTCTGGTCGGCGATATCAATCAGCTGCCCAGCGTTGGTCCGGGAAACGTTCTGCGGGATCTGATTGATTCGGGGGCCTTTCCGACCGTGCGGCTGGATCGGATTTTTCGCCAGTCTGAGGCCAGCGATATCGTGGTAAATGCCCACAGAATCAACCGGGGACAGACCGTCATTCTCGACAATAAGAGCAAGGACTTCTTCTTCCTGGAGAGAGAGGACGCGGATCATATCATCAGCGTGACCCTGCAGCTGATGCGGGATAAGCTGCCTGCCTATGTGGGGGCGGACATGTTCGACATCCAGGTCCTGACTCCCAGCAGAAAGGGACTGCTGGGGGTGGAGAGACTGAATGAAATTCTGCAGAAATATCTGAATCCCGAGGGGGAGTCCCGAAGGGAATACCGCTGCGGGGAGAGGATCTTTCGCGAGGGCGATAAGGTCATGCAAATCAAGAACAACTATCAGATGGAGTGGGAGGTTCGCAGCGAGTACGGCCTTGTCTTCGACCGGGGGACCGGAGTCTTCAACGGGGACATGGGGCGGATTGAGGAGATAGATCACTTCAGCCAGAGCCTGACGGTCCGCTATGACGAGGATCGTCTGGTGACCTATCCGTTCAAGCAGCTGGATGAACTGGAGCTGGCCTACGCGATCACGATTCACAAGTCTCAGGGGTCAGAGTATCCGGCAGTCATTATCCCGCTGCTGGACGGCCCCCGTATGCTCCTGAACCGCAATCTGATCTATACGGCGGTGACCCGCGCCAGATCCTGCGTCACCCTGGTGGGGAAGGAGCAGATTTTCCGGCAAATGTGTGACAACAACACGCAGGCCAGACGGTTCTCCGGGCTCTGTCAGCGGATCACAGAGCAGGTACAGACGCAGGAAAAGATGAATCAGATAACCCGGGAAAATGCCTGAGAAAAATGCTAAAATCGTAGATGAAAAGAGAGATGCGGGAGCATCATTATGAAATGGACGTCAATCATCTATCCGCCCACCTGTCCCGGATGCGACAGAGTTCTTCGACCGGAGGAGAGAGAAAGGGGCTTTTGCGGCTCCTGCCTGGAGCAAATCGTTCTGGCGGAGGAACCCTGCTGCAAGATCTGTGGCAAAGCGCTTGGCGACGAGAGACAGGAGCGCTGCGCGGACTGTCGGAAAGAGGAGCACCTCTTCACCCAGGGGAAGTCTCTCTTCATCTACAGGGGGCCTATGAAGGAGGCTATGTACCGTTTTAAGTACTCGCGCAGGCTGTCCTACCGGAGGATTTTCGCGGCGGAGGCCCTGAGGCGGTATGGGGCGGACCCGGATTGTCGGAGGGGGAAGAGAAATGGGGAGAATGCCATTTTGGCCGGAGCGGACTGGCTTGCCCGGATCCGAGTCAATTGGATTGTCCCGGTGCCCATGCACGCGGCCAAGGAGCGAAGGAGAGGATACAATCAGGCAGCCGTCTGGGGCCAGGGCCTGTCAGAGGCGGTGGGGATTCCCATGCTTTCTCGACTGCTGATTCGGACCCGGGATACAGCTCCCCAGAAGACTCTGAGCAGGGAGAAGCGGAGGAAGAACCTGGAAGGGGCTTTTGCCCTGGCCAGGGAGGATATCTGTCTGCGGGGAAATCGGATTCTTCTGGTGGATGATATCTACACCACAGGGAGCACCTGCGACGCCGCGAGCAAGGTCCTGCTTGAGGCGGGAGCGGAAGCGGTTTATCTGCTGACCATCTGCATCGGGCGGGATGATCTCTGAGGGACCCTTATGATATAATCACAGGAGAATTTGGCCTGTTACCGGGAGGAAAACGAAAGGGGCATAGCATGCTCAACGTTGATCGGGTCAGGTATATGACCCAACTGGCAATGTTCGAGAAGAACGAACTGCGGGAATACGCAGGAACCCAATCCTATACAAGAGACGATTATGTTCATACGAAGCTTCTTTTAGGACTGATCGCGGGGAGCATTTTCTACGCGATCGCTTACGCTGCCGGCATCGCTCTTCTGCTTGCTTTTGTGGTCAAAAGGATCAATTCGACTTTTCTGATTCTCGCGGTGACGATAGGACTTCTGGTCTACCTGCTGTTCATCTACATCTACCTGCGCGGGGTGGGGCAGAGGGCAAGAAGACGTTATGACAAGGGCCTTGAAGTGATGGCTCATTTTCAGGATCAGCTTGAGGGCCTGGAAGAGATCTACCGGAGGGAGGAAGAATGAATCTCTTAATTCAGTTAGAATCCCGCATAAACCGATTGATCAGTCGCCATGAGAAGGGGGCCGTCCGCGCAATGCGGGGAGCCTGTACTCTGGCCAGCCTTCTGGTGATTAACGGCTACTTCGGCTACCTGCCCTTTTTCAGATCTCCTCTGATGATTGTGGGGCTGACAATCTTTTGCGCCATGATTCCCTTGAGCGCGAGTTCGCTGGTTATTATGGGAATCCTGCTTCTGGAACTCTTCGCCCTGTCGACTCAGGTCGCCCTGGTGGGCCTGGGGCTCTTTCTTGTGGCCTTCTTTGTCACGAATTTCTATGGGGCCAAGCACCTTCACAATATTGTCTTTCTGCCGCTGGCCTATCCCCTGCAAATCCCCTATGCCCTGCCCATGATCTCCGCGCTGACCGGCGGCGTCCAGGAGGTGGCTGGGATCATCTGCGGAGGGATCCTCTCCTATTACTTCCTGCTTGTGCGAAGAAATTCCGCCCTGCTGATGGAGGGGGGCAAGGCCGCCTCCCTTCCCGGACTGCTCATGAGCAACATGTTCAGCAACAATCTCTTTTACTTCTATATGGTGGCGCTCATGCTGATGTTCATGGTCACATACACGGTCAGGGAGCGCGCCGTGCATCAGAGCTGGAGACTGGCGGCGGGAAGCGGAATCGTGACGGAGTTTCTTGTCATGATGGTGGGTTACCTTCTGACCGGCAACCGGGGACGCATCCTGAGTCTCTTTATTGTCAATGTCATCCTCTTTGCCCTCGGCGTCATCTTGAGCTTCTTCATCAAGAATCTGGATTACAGCCGGGTGGAGAATGTCAGCTTTGAAGACGACGAGTACTACTATTATGTCACTGCCGTGCCCAAGATCCGCTTGACAGAGGAGGAGAAGCACATTAAGCGCATCACGAAGGAAGCTGACAGAGGGGAGGCCGAGCAATGAGTCAGATCTTGGACAGTGTTTACGGGAGACTGACCGAGTATTTCGGCACCGGTCTGCCGAGCGTCAATGCCACAGATGTCATTGAGATCCTCCTGATCGCCGTCTTTCTCTATGAGCTTTTGATCTGGATCAAAAATACCAGGGCCTGGATGCTCTTCCGTGGGCTGATTGTCATCGTCGTATTCTTCATTCTGGCCGCGATCCTACAGATGAATACGATTCTCTGGCTGGGAGAGCGCCTGGTCAACGCCAGCGTGATTGCCCTGGTTGTCGTATTTCAGCCGGAGCTGCGCAGGGCTTTGGAGACGCTGGGGAGAAATGACTTCCGCCGGGTCCTTGACGCGTTTCGGATCACAAGGGCTGACCCCAAGCGCTTTGATGACAAGATGGTCTCTGATCTGACCAAGGCCTGTTTCAGTATGGGAGCGGTTAAAACGGGAGCCTTGATCGTCATCGAGGGAGATATGCGGCTGACGGAGTATATCCGGACGGGGATTGATCTGGACGCCCTTGTCACCAGTCAGCTTCTGATCAATATCTTCGAGAAGAACACTCCTCTGCATGACGGTGCAGTCATCATTCGAGGCAATCGCATTGTGGCGGCGACCTGCTATCTGCCCTTGTCTGAGAACATGGAATTCTCCAAGGACCTGGGGACCCGTCACCGGGCGGGGATTGGCATGTCCGAGCTGTGCGACGGTCTGGTGATTATTGTCTCAGAGGAGACGGGCGCCGTATCCACAGCCAGGGAGGGGGAGTTAAGGCGCAATCTGACGCCTGAGCAGTTGACCGAGGAATTGGTTCGGATACAGATCTTGCAGGAGACGCCTGAGAGCGGAAAGGACAAGGACCGACCGGATCCCACTCCCGCTGACAGCCCGTCTGCCGGCCAGACGGCCTCGGAGAGAAGAGCTTTTGCGGACAGCGCCCAGCTGACCAGGCCCATCGACCTGGCCAAGGCGGCGGGGGGAGATACCAGCCGCATGAAGCCGGTCAAATCCCGCAGGAAGGAGGCAGGCCATGGCAAATAAAGTGAGAGATCTCTTCCTGAAGAACCTGATCTTTAAGCTGCTGGCCCTTCTCTTTGCGATCCTTCTCTGGTGGATGGTCACAAGCGTCAGCGATCCGACCCAGTACAAGTCCTTCTCCGTCCCCGTCACGATGCAGAATGAGTCGGCGCTGACAGCGGCGGGCAAGTACTACACCGTCTTGAAGAACTCCGACACAGTCAGCGTGCGGGTGACGGCCAAGCGCTCGGTGATTGACAGGCTCTCCAGCGCTGATTTCACAGCGACGGCAGATCTGTCGCGCATTGAGAACAACAGTCAGGTTCCGGTGGAGATCAAGATCAACCGCTATGCCAATCAGGTCTCTGTCGGGGCCAAGAACTATTATGTCGACGTCAAGGTGACGAACGCCAGGACGACCCAGTTCACCATTGAAGCCAAGACCACAGGGAATCCGGCCGACGGCTACGCTCTGGGGGAGGTCAAATCGGATCCGGGCGTGGTGACGGTCACCGGTCCGGAGGATGTGGTGTCCTCCATCGCTGCGGTCGAGGCGAACCTGGATGTGAGCAAGGCGAACAGGAAGCTGTCCAAGAGTGTGGCGCTCAAGTACCTGGACAAGTCGGGAGAGGCAGTTGACACGACCAATCTGACCACGTCTGTTCAATCTGTCGATGTGAGCGCCGAGGTGTTCGCGACCAAGACGGTTCCCGTTACAGTGAATCAGTCTGAGAGCCCGGCCAATGGGCTGAACCTGGTCAGCGTCACCGTGTCGCCGCAGAGTATTCAGATTATGGGCAATGCCACCGATCTGAACAAGGTGACGGAGATTACGATTCCGGCCTCGGCAGTCAACCTGTCCAAGATCACGGCGACCAGTGATATCTCCGTGGACATCAGCTCCTATCTGCCCAGCGGCATCAAGCCGGTCGATCCCAACCAGAGCAAGGTGACGGTGATTGTGACCCTGGAGGGACAGGTGACCAGGCAGTTTGATATTCCGACAGCCAACCTGACCATCCAGAAGCTGCCCTCTGGCTACCAGGGTAAATTCGAGAGCCAGACCGTGACCGTGTCCATCACCGGAAGCGGGTCGGAGATCAATGAGCTGCAGGCGGAGAATATCACAGGAAGTGTTGACGCCAGCGGACTTACTGCGGGAAGCCATACCGTTCGCGTCAAGCTGAATCTGAAGGAGGATTTGCTGACGCCGGAGACGACAACCAGACTGACGGTGAGCAGTCAGTGAGTCAGTTCGCGGCCGAAGCATCAGCGGCGGCCGGGGACTGATAGCAACAAGAGCAACAGATTTGAGGATAAAATGGTTCATCAGACAGTGAAAATCGTGAATCCGGAGGGAATGAAAATAGGGCCGGCAGGCAAATTCTGTGAGACAGCCATGCACTATGACTGTCACATAGAATTTCATCTGGATGACAATATAGAGTCCAATGCCAAGAGCATGCTCTCGATTCTGGGAGCGGGAGCTCAATTCGGAGACGTCATCGACATCATCTGTGACGGTCAGGACGAGGAAGAGGCGCTCGCGGCCCTGGTCGAGCTGGTGGAGGGAGGCTTCGCAGACGAGGAGGAGCAGTAAGAGACTCCCGGTGCGAAAGATCAGCCGCCCGGCCTGAGAGGAAGGACGGACCGCGGAGCAGTGGCCGCCCGGCCTGAGAGGAAGGACGGACTGCGGGGCAGTAGCCGACCAGCCTGAGGCGGTGTGCTATAATGAGGACATCTTGCCGAAGAGGGGATGGACTTCCGGCGACAGATGACCGGCGGAGAAGACAGGAGATAAGGAGATGACTATGGCTAAGAAATATGATTATCTTGTGGTAGGAGCCGGACTTTTCGGCGCGACCTTCGCCTATGAGGCCAAGAAAAGGGGCAGGGACTGCCTGGTGATTGACAAGCGGAATCATATTGCGGGGAATATCTACACGAAGGAGGAAGAGGGGATCAACGTGCATATTTACGGCGCTCATATCTTCCACACCTCCAACAGGGAAATCTGGGACTACATCAATCAGTTTGCTGAGTTCAACAACTATATCAACAGCCCGGTCGCCGTCTATAAGGATGAGCTCTACAACCTGCCCTTTAACATGAATACCTTCTCCAAGATGTGGAACATCAAGACGCCCGCGGAGGCCAGGGCCAAGATCGACGAGCAGATCGCGCAGCTGAACATCACGGATCCAAAGAACCTGGAGGAGCAGGCCCTGTCTCTGGCGGGCAGAGACGTCTACGAGAAGCTGATCAAGGGCTACACGGAGAAGCAGTGGGGGCGGGACTGCAAAGACCTTCCCGCCTTTATCATCAAGCGTCTGCCCTTCCGATTCATCTACGACAACAACTATTTCAACGACCGCTTCCAGGGGATCCCAATGGGAGGCTACACGCAGATCATCGAGAAAATGCTGGAGGGAATCGATGTGAGGACATCCGAGGATTTCTATGATCTGCGCAAGACGGCAGTAAAGGACGCCGACGGCACATACACAGCCCGGCTGTCTGACGGAGCTGAGGTCAGCTATGACCGCATCCTTTTCACCGGCCAGATCGACGAGTACTTCGATTCCAAGTTCGGCCCTCTGGAGTATCGGAGCGTCCGCTTTGAGACCGAGACTCTGGATATGGAGAACTACCAGGGCAACGCGGTTGTCAACTACACCGAGAGAGAGGTTCCCTACACCCGCATTATTGAGCACAAGCATTTCGAGTTCGGCAAACAGCCCAAGACCATTATCTCCCGCGAGTACTCCACGGAGTGGAAGCCGGGGATCGAACCCTACTATCCGGTCAATAACGACAGGAATAATGCCCTCTATGAGAAATACGCCCGGGAGGCGGCAGCTGAGGGCGATGTGATCTTCGGCGGACGCCTGGGACAGTATAAGTACTATGACATGGACAAGGATCTGGCAGCGGCTCTGGACTGTGTCAATGAGGAGTTTGGGGAGTAAGCGCTTCAGGGTTTTGCCCTGTGACAGCGAAGGAGTTACCTATGCAAAAGCGACGCATCAACCGGCAGACCTGGAAATATGTCTACCGAACTTTCTTTGATGTGCTCATGGTGCTCATGTTCACCTGGACCTTCTCCTACTTCTGGAGAGACCGCCTGAATATGCTCCAGCCCATCGCGTTCCTGAACAAGGGAAATCTGCTGATCGAGATCATCTACGCGCTCCTTAGCTTTTCCTTCATCATGATGCTGGGCGGGTTCGGCTTCGGGAGAGGACGCAAATCAGCCCTTCTGATCGGACAGACCGTGGCCATGCTGATGACAAATGTCATCGCCCTGGGCATCACCACTCTGGTCATTGGCCGCGTGCTTTTTATCCAGTATATTCTGAGCCAGTATCTGATGATCATGCTGATTAATACGGCGGAACTCTTCGTTTACACCATTATTGTCACAGATCTCTACCGGCGGATATTTCCTCCCTTTGAACTCCTGCAGATTTATGGGAAGTATCAGAATACCCTGCCGCACAAGATGAATCTCAGAGACGACAAGTACCATATCGACGCCTCGATTTCTTATACGGAAGAGCTGGAGGAGGTCTTTGCCTGTATTGACCGCTATGATGCCGTCCTGATCAATGACATCCCGTCAGAGGTCAAGAACAAGATCCTCAAGTACTGCTTTGACCGTGACAAGAGAGTTTATTTCACACCTAAGATTTCCGACATTCTGGTGAAATACTCCGCTGAGGTCAATGTGGTGGATACTCCGCTCTATCTCTGCCGCAATCTGGGCATGTCTCTCCCGCAGCGTTTCGTCAAGCGGATCATTGATATTGTTCTCTCTTCCATTGGGATTGTGATTGCCTCTCCAATCATGCTGGCGGTTGCGATTGCCATTCGTCTCTATGACCATGGGCCCGCAATCTACAAGCAGGTTCGCTGTACCAGGGATCAGAGAGAGTTCAAGATGTACAAGTTCCGCTCTATGGTTCAGAACGCGGAGAAGGACGGCAAGGCCCGTCTGGCGGCCGAGAATGATGATCGGATCACTCCTGTAGGCAAGTTCATCCGGGCTACTCGTCTGGACGAACTCCCCCAGCTCTTCAATATTTTCATGGGAGATATGAGTATCGTCGGCCCCCGGCCGGAGCGCCCGCAGCTCATTCGAGAGTACCAGAGCACCATTCCGGAATTCGCCTATCGAACGCATGTGAAGGCGGGGCTGACCGGTTATGCCCAGGTCTACGGCCGTTATAACACCACCTCCTATGATAAGCTCAAGCTCGACATCATCTATGTTCAGCGCCAGTCTCTGGCCCTGGACCTGCAGCTGATCCTCATGACAATCTGTGTGGTCTTCATGAAGGACTCCACCCAGGGATTGGAAGAGGGAGCGACCAACGCCAATGTGCTGGGTGAGCGCAAGGATACAGAGGAGACCGGTGACGGTGATCCTGCTGAGTCCGCGCAGGAGAGTGAGGACGGAGTTTCGGAAACGGGGGAGACAGAAGAGTCCTGCGGTCAGCAGGAAGTGGATATCCTGGCAACTGATGAGGAGAAATAGATGGAATTCAGCCTTCTCATGTCCGTCTATGGACGGGAAAAACCAAAGTATCTGAAAGAGGCCATCGCCAGCGCCATGGACCAGACGCTCCCTCCAAAAGAACTGGTTCTGGTAGGGGACGGCCCTCTGCCTCTGCCCCTGGCAAGGACCGTGGAAGAGCTCTGCGGGCGTTATCCCGCCATCCGATTCGTGCCCCTGGCCGAGAATGTGGGACTGGGCAGGGCGCTGGCCATCGGCCTAAAGCACTGCTCCCATGACATTGTAGCCCGCATGGATACGGACGATATCTGTCTGCCCCGCCGGTTTGAGCTGCAGATGGCCTATCTGGCTGACCACCCGGAGTGCTCCGTCCTGGGCTCCTGGATCGAGGAGTTTGATCCGGCGCAGCCGGGAGAGGGACGGCTGAAGAAGATGCCTGAGACAGCAGAGGAAATCGCCGCCTATGGGAAATTCAGAAACCCCGTCAATCATATGACCGCTGTCTTTCGCAGGGAGAGGGTGGAGGCTGTCGGATCTTACCGGCACGATCCTCTTCTGGAGGACTATGACCTCTGGCTTCGAATGCTGGCGGCAGGGGAGAAGTTTTATAATCTGCCGCGGGTACTTGTGCGCATGCGGGTGGAGGGATCCACTTATGAGCGAAGAGGCGGGATACAATACTTCCGCCGCTATCTGAAGCTGCGAAGAGAGGAGAGAGAGCTTGGCCTTCTGCCGGGAAGCGATTATATCAAAGCAGTCCTGGGAACGGCCCTCATGACTCTGGTTCCGAGCGGCCTGCGCAGGCTCATTTATCAGAGAGGATTACGCCGATGAAGCTTCTGACGATCGTGATACCGGCCTATAATGTGGAGGCCTATATTGACCGCTGCCTGTCCTCTATGTGCCTGGATGACCCCGCCTGTATGGATCGGCTGGAAATCCTGGTCGTGGACGACGGGGGAGAGGACAGAACGGGTGAGATCGCGGCCGGTTACTGCGAGAGATATCCCGAGAGTATTTTCTTCTGCCACAAGGAAAACGGGGGACACGGATCCGTGATCAACTACGGGATCAAACGGGCCCGGGGGCGTTACTTTAAGGTGGTCGACGGGGATGACTGGCTCAATAGCCGGGAATTGCCGGGACTTTTAGACCTTCTGGCCAGGGAACCCGCGGATATCGTCGCCTCCGCCTACCGCTGTGTCGAGGACGAGAGCGGATGCCTGCTCTCGGTCAAAAAACCGACCAGGTGTGAGGAGAATTACGGGCATGCTGTCAGCTTTGACAGCGGTCAGGTGGACCAGGTCATCAAAATGCACTCGATGACCATTAAGACCAGTCTGCTCCAGGGGATGGGGCAGCAGATCGATGAGCACTGCTTCTATGTGGATGCCGAGTACATTGCCTACCCGATCCCCCTGGCCAAAAACGTATATTACGATGCGCGTGAGATCTACTGCTACCGACTGGGCCGGGGCGGCCAGTCCATGAGCTTAAAGAGCATGCAGAAGAATCATCGCATGCACCGCAGGGTCTTTGACAGTCTGGCCTCCTTCTATGAGAGGCTGCCCGATATGAGTGGGATCCGGCGTCACTATATCGTCTGCTGCTGCGCTCAGCTTCTGGAGAATGAATTTCAGATCTACATCAGCATGGGCAACCGTTTTTCTTCGATCGAACGCCTGCGCCGTTTTGACCGCGGGGTTCGCCTGGAGCATCCGGCCATCTATGGGGCGACAGACAAGAAGAGCATTCGTCTTTTGCGCGCCTGCAACTATCTGATCCTGCCCCTGGCCTATCTGGCTCTGCGGATCAAAAAACCGAAGGCCTTTCGCTGAGTGCATCCTGCCTTTCCTCAGTTGCTTCTCGCAGGCGCCTGGTGTATATTTACCGGGTTAAGCGTCACATGTGCAGGTGAAACCGAGAGATGAAGAGATAAGATTCCTGGCTCCGGGGGGAGCCAAAAGAGAGGTTAAGCATGAATCCGAATCGGAAAACGCTGTTTGGATATCGGGATCTTCTGAAGGAACTGGTATCGCGCGATCTCAAGCTCAAATACCGCAGGAGCTTTCTGGGCTATGTATGGAGTGTCTTAAATCCCCTGATGATCATGGTGATCATGTACATCGTCTTCTCCAATATCTTTCGCTGGAATATTCCCTATTATCCGGTCTATCTGATCTCCGGACAGATGATGTTCAACTTCTTCAGCGCCTCCACGACCCAGAGCATATATTCCATCACGGATAATGCCAGCCTTCTGAAGAAGACCTATGTCCCCAAATATATTTTCACCCTGTCCAAGGTAACCTCCGGGATGCTGGACTTCCTCTTTTCCCTGGGAGCTATGTTCCTGGTAATCATCTTCACCAAAACCCCCTTCCACTGGTCCATGCTGGCCATTCCCCTGGTGGCGGCCCAGCTCTACCTCTTCTGTCTGGGGGTCGGTCTTTTCATGAGCGCGGCCAATGTCTTCTTCCGGGACATCCAGTACATCTACAGTGCCCTGCTGACGGCCTGGATGTACGCGACGCCGATTTTTTATCCCTTTGAGCTTCTGCCGGACCGCCTTAAGGTCATCATCAAGCTGATCAATCCCCTATACTCCTATGTGACCCAGTTCCGCGACGTAATCATCTCAGGACATCTGCCGGGCTACCGGCTGCTCCTGATGGGGATCGGATTCTCCGCCCTGGCTCTGGCAGTCGGCAGCTTCACCTTCTCCAGAACACAGGACAAGTTCATCCTCTACATCTAAAGAGAGGCGGCAAGATGGAAGATTATATGATTGATGTCGATCATGTCACCGTTCGCTTCAATAAGGCGTCGGAGAATATCGACAATCTGAAAGAATACTTCATTAAATTAATCAAGCACCAGCTCATGTTCGAGGAGTTTCTGGCGGTCAAGGATGTCAGCCTCAAGGTCAAAAGGGGCGAGGCCTGGGGATTGATCGGGACCAACGGCTCCGGGAAATCCACCATGCTCAAGCTGATCTCCGGCATCTTAAAGCCGTACAAGGGGACGGTCAAGGTGGCGGGGACCATCGCGCCCCTGATCGAGCTGGGTGCGGGACTCGACATGAATCTGACGGCCAGGGAGAACATCTATCTGGACGGCACGCTCCTGGGCCACAGCCGCAAGTTCATGGAAGACCATTTCAATGAGATCGTCGACTTCGCGGAGCTCTGGGATTTTCTGGACATGCCGGTCAAGAATTACTCCTCCGGAATGCAGGCCAGGATCGGCTTTGCCATTGCGACCATCGTCCGCCCTGACATTCTGATTGTCGACGAGATTCTTGCCGTTGGGGATATGCATTTTCAGCACAAGTGCATGGACCGCATGAACGAGATGCTGAGTGGGGGAACGACCCTCCTCTTCGTTTCCCACAACATCGACGATGTGAGGCGCATGTGTGATCACGCGCTCTGGATCGAGAAGGGGAACGCGGTTATGTCCGGCCAGGTCAATGAGGTCTGCGACGCCTATTTCCAGTCCCAGCAGGAGTAAGCATGATCTACATAGGGATATTTATCGCTCTCTTTACTGTCGCCTGGCTGGCGGATCGATATCAGTTCACATGGGCGACCAGGGCGCAGCTTCTCTACGGCGAGACTGCGCTCCTTGTGCTTTTCGCGGGGCTGCGAAACAACAGCATCGGTCTGGACTCCGCGGACGGATACCATCGCTATTTCAACTTTCTTCTGGTGGGGAAGAGCCTGGATTCCTGGGTGGAGCCCCTCTATGTCTGGATGAACAAGGCGGTGATTTTCCTGGGGGGCAACTACCAGTGGATTCTCTTTCTGACAGCCCTGCTCTGCATCATTCCCATGGCCTACCTCTTTGACAGGTACACGGAGCATGCCCTCTGGGCCATGGCCCTGTATTACGGGCTCTACTTCTATCAGCAGACCTTTAATATCATGCGCCAGTGCATCGCCATGAGCTTCTGCTTTCTGGCGGTGGATATGGCCCTGCGTAAGAAGTATATCCGGGCGGGCCTGTGTATGCTGGTTGCGATCGGGTTCCATAAGACCGCCTGGATCTTTTTCCTGGGCCTTTTGATGATCTGGGTCCGCTTTAATCTGAGGCAGGCCGCTATCATTTTCCTGGGAACCTATCTGCTGGGTTTTATCATGACCACGAAGACCATCCTGCTCTTTGTGCCCAAGATTTACCAGCACTACTTTTTCAGAGAGGGCAATGCCATGCGAAGCGATGGCGGATGGGGGGTTCCCCTGCAGGTTTTCGGGATTAATCTGGCTGTCCTAGTGGCCTGCTACGCCTGCCCCAGGAGTCTGAAAAATCCCTGGATGAGAATCCTGGCGGCAGGGGTGGCCGTCTTAAATCTGACCCAGAATATGACCCAGGGCTATCGCCTGGCCCACTATTTTCTGCAGGCCCAGTGTCTGGCCATTCCAGAGGTTTTACATGTGCCCCGCGAGAAGAACCGGAAGCTGATGACCCTGCTCTTTCTGGTCATATCTCTGGCCCTCTTTGCCAGCAACCTGTCCATGCAGTGGAAATATATGACTCCCTATCGGCTTTTCTTTATGCCATAGTCGCTACTCAGAGGGGAGCCCGTTTGGCATCGCTTCAAACGGCAATGGCGGATCCGTTTTCTCTTTGGAATGAAACGCCGGAGGCCTCGGAGCTGAAAGTAGGTGAAGATCAATGCGAGAAAATCAGAGTCGAAATGGCCGCGCCATCAGCCTGACTGCTATCTTTCGAGAATATTGCATTCACTGGAAGGCCTTGGTTCTGGCCTGTTTGGTTTTGGGCAGTGCTTTGACAATCACGGATTACCGGAGCCGAATGGCAGGTTACCAGGTTCAGGCGGCCAAGGCGGGAAGAGTTCAGAAATCAGATCTGGAAGCCCGCCTCTCGGATGCGGAGAAGGGTGATGTCATGCGGGCGCTGGACTTAAATACCCACCTGCAGGAGAGGGTCAGCTACCAGAGGCAAAACCTGGTCAACCAGTTGAATCCCTATCACGAGGAATACCTGGAGATCCATTATTTGATCGGGGCCAGGATCAGCTCGGCTCAACTGATCAGCTATTTGCAGTCAGCGGACTTTAAGAGCCGTCTGGCGGTCGCCCTCTTCAGTCAGGTCTATCCCAAGTCCGACTCCCGCTATGTGCAGGAACTGATCGATGTGAGGACAGGGACTTTCGATGAGCTTGGAGATGTGGGGCTTACGATCGGGGTAAAGCTGACGGATGAATCTCTGCGGCAGAAGATCCTCGATTCCATTGACGCCTACATGGAGAAGACCTATCAGATGACGCATACCGATGAAAAAGAGACGATTCGGGTTGATCAGGAACTGGCACGGGCCCAGGTGGAGGGAGAGGCCTTCCTTTTGCAGATGAACCAGCAGTCGCAGGAATTGAGGGCCCGCCTGTCTGACGACCAGTCCAAGCTCTATCAGATGTATGTGGAGAATCGGCAGGATATTGTTACCAAGGCGCCTGAAATGCCGCAGGCGGATCCCCGTCAGTTTGCCATCGGACTCTTTTTAGGGGCTATTGCTGACCTGGCCCTGCTCTGCATCTATCTCATGTTCTCACAGACTCTGCGGGAACCGGAAGAGCTGCAGGAAATATGGAATCTCCCTCTTTTGGGCAAGAGTATGCAGAGGCAGGCGCGTGGTGTCCGCAAACTTCTTTTTTCCGGGGCGGCCTACCGGTATTTTCAGGGCAAGTATGCAGACGAGGAGCAGGCTATGGCGGATGCGGCCCGGCAGATCTGTTGTTCCTGCAATCTGCGGGGGATTGATCATCTGGAACTGGTCCCGATTGGGAAAACCATTGAGAAGGAAAACCGAAAGCTCCTGGAGCTTCTGTCCGAGAAGGGGATTCATATGACCATTCGCGACGTGGAGGAAGGAAATGGCGGATGCCGGGCCGGGACCGCAGTTGTCATCTCGGTCGCTGGTCGGGGCGCTCGTTATATGGAAATTGACCGGGCCCTGACCGATCTGGACGCGGCCGGAGTTGACCTTCTGGGGGCCTTCTATGCGGAGGCTTAAGTGGGGGACAAAATAGACAGTATAGACGGGGTGTGCTAGAATTTCTAGAGACTGTTGGGCCGTTGTGGCCCATGACCCAAGGAGGGGCATATGACTTACGAAGAGGCAGGCAGACTTCTTGCTGAAAAGGGGCAGGAACATGTGTTGGTGGGGTTCGACAGCCTGAGCAGGCAGGAACAGGAGAATTTGCTTGACCAGATTGCCCGGATCGACTGGGACGTCGTATCCATGGTCGGGGAAAAAGAGAAGCAGTCATTCGGAGAGATCAGCCGGCTTCCTGCGGTTGACATTGATGAGATTGAGACCAGAAAGAGCGAGTTTACAGAGGCCGGCCTTGCTGCTATCCGCCAGGGGAAGGTGGGAGCGGTTCTTTTGGCCGGAGGTATGGGAACCCGCCTCGGACTGGATAAACCCAAGGGAGAACTCGATATCGGGATTAACAGACCCCTCTATCTCTTCCAGAGACTGGTCATGAATCTGCAGGAAGTGACGGAAATGGCGGGGACGACCCTGCCCCTGTATGTGATGACATCAGAGAAGAATGATGCGGAGACTCGCCGCTTCTTCGCGGAGAATAACTATTTTGGCTATCCCGAGGAAGAGGTGTCCTTTTATGTGCAGGAGATGGCGGCGGCAGTCGACTATCAGGGCAAACTGCTCAAGGAGGCTCCGGGTCGTCTTGCGACTTCTCCCAACGGCAACGGGGGCTGGTTCTCCTCCCTGGCCAAAGCCGGACTGACAGAGGATCTGCACAGGCGGGGCGTTGAGTGGCTCAATGTCTTCGCTGTTGACAATGTCCTGCAGCGCATTGCAGATCCAAGCTTCGTCGGAGCTACGATTCTGAGCGGTAAAAATTCTGGATCCAAGGTGGTTCGCAAGGTGGATCCCTATGAGAAGATGGGGGTTATCTGTGCAAAGGACGGTGTTCCGGCCGTCGTTGAGTACTATGAGCTTACGCCTGAGATGGCTGAGGCCAGAGATGAGAAGGGCAATCTCATCTATGCATTTGGCGTCATCCTCAACTATCTCTTCTCTGTTGCCAAACTGGAGGAGGTAATGGCCAAAAAGATGCCGGTGCATGTGGTAGAGAAGAAGATTCCCTATATCGATGAGAAGGGCAGGTATCATAAGCCGGAGGAACCCAATGGATACAAGTTCGAGACACTGGCGGTAGATCTGGTTGCAATGATGGGGAATACTCTGCCGTACGAGGTGATCCGGGACAGAGAATTCGCCCCGATCAAGAACCTTCATGGGGTTGATTCTCTGGATTCGGCAAGGGAACTTCTGGAGAAGAATGGAGTTGAACTCTGAGGGGCGGGTGTCCGGAAGAGAACACCGGTCAGATCCACCGAAAAATGTGTCAGGCATTCGCCGGTGAGATCCGATAAGAGGAGCGATAGCGTGGAAGAGAAGATACTGTCTTTCATTGTTCCAAGTTATAACGCAGAACGCTTTCTGCAAAAGGGCCTGGACTCTTTTCTGATATCAGAAGAGGTCAGCAGGTATCTTGAGGTCTGGGTCATCAGTGACGGCGCGACAGACCGGACAGACGAAATTGCCAGGTCCTATGCCGCGCAGTACCCGGAGATCTTCCGATTCTTCCGCAAGGAGAACGGCGGTCATGGGTCAGCCATCAATGCCGGAGTTAAACTGGTATCAGGCAAGTACTTCAAGGTGCTCGATGCGGACGACTGGGTGGACCGACAGGGGCTTGAGACCTTCATCCGTGAACTCGCCGACTGTGACAGCGATGTTGTGATCAGCAATTATCGGGAATACGATATTTCCAAGGAAAAATACACCCCTCGTGTCAGCCACCTGTCTGATTACAAGAAGACCTATTGCCTGTCGGAACTGATGGAAGCCTGGGATAAGGTTCATGCCTGCATGGCCTTTTGGGGAATCACCTATCGGACGGACTTCTACCGCAGGCAGGGCTATGAACTTCTCGAGGGCGTCTTCTACGAAGACCAGGAATACGCGACGATTCCTCTGAGCCGGGCAGAGACGATTTCATTTTCCGAGGCCTCTGTTTATGTCTATCGACTGGGAGATGTCAACCAGTCTGTTTCCGGTGCCAATCAGGTCAGAAGGATCGGGCATCTGGCCAAGGTGATTCGGGCTCTGCAGGCTTTTGAGAGCCAGACGGATGGGCTTCCGGCCGGAGGCTTTGATTACTGGAAGAAGAAGACGGCCATGGTGCTGGTCAGCTTCTACCAGATCACCCTGCTCGTCAATCCTAACCGGGTTCAGGGAGAGAGACAGGCGGATCGGCTTAACGCCTGGTTAAAGAGGACCTCTCCCGTGCTCTTTGCCGCTGTTTACAGGAAGTATCGGATCTTTTTACTTTTTCACAGGGTACACATGTCGGAGAGAACCTATCGCTTCCTGATCCCACCGCTTCTTCGAATCCTGCGCAAGTTCAAAATATGGTCTTAAGGAACATATATTTTTGACAAACTCCGGGGAAAGAAGAAATCGTTTGTGGGGTTTGGGGGATCAGACGGCTATAATAGTCGGGTGCTAGGATTTAGGAGGAACGAATGGATCAGTTATTGCAGAATATCATTTTCCCGCAGAACTCAGAGCTGGAAGGGGATTATAAGCTCTTTTATCTGGGCGGACGCGGTATCTATGAAATGGAACAGAAGAAACTGCATCTTGCGGATTCTACCGTGACTGATTTCTGCAGTTATATGAATTCTTTTTCCCTGATCAAGTGGAAGGAGTATACGGCAGTCGGCTCCGTGCGCCTGACACTCGGTCTGTCCGGGAGGGGGCAGGTGGAACTGGTCGGCTATCACCTGAACGTTCACAGCCCGGTCCGCCGGACCTTCGGTCTCTATGATTTTGATTTCACAGATAAAAAAGAGCTTGAGATCCCTTTCCCGGAGAATGAGGAAATGGTGATCGGCTTTGAGATCCGTGCCATCTCCCATGTGACGGTATATGGCGGCGCCTGGTATGGGACCTATGATCCGAAACAGAAGAAAGACGTTGTCCTTTCCGTTGCGACGACGACAATGAAGAAAGAGGACTTCATTACGCGAAATATGGCTTCCCTGAAGAGGGAGATCTTGGATGCGGATGATGATATGAAGGAACACTTCTATATCCATGTTGTCGACAACGGCCGCACCCTGGACGCAGAAGCCATGAGTTCCTGGCATCTGACCGTCCATCCCAACAAGAACACAGGCGGCTCCGGGGGCTATGCCAGGGGGATGATCGAGGCCATGGAACAGGATCCGCCGGCGACCCACGTCCTCCTCATGGATGACGATGTCACCATTCAGCCGGAGAGTATCCGAAGAACCTATCAATTGCTCTCCTTCCTCAGGGATGAGTATAGGGATTCCTTTATCAGCGGGGCCATGTTGCTCTATGAGGAGATGCGCCTTCAGTACGAGGATGTGGGGGCGATTCGTGACGCGTGCACTCTGACGACACTCAAGGGCATCTTTGATATGACCGAAAAGAGAAACCTCCTGAGAAATGAGGAGGAGCCATGTGGTTACGGCCACCGCTACGCGGGCTGGTGGTATTGCTGTATTCCGACGCATATGATTCGGGAGAAGGGACTCCCCCTGCCTCTTTTTATCCGTTTTGATGATGTGGAATTCGGCCTGCGCTGTAAGCCCAAGTTCGTTACGATGAACGGAATCTGCATCTGGCATATGGGCTTTGCCGGCAAGTATAACCTGGCCATGGACCGCTACCAGATGTGCCGAAATCCGCTGGTCGTAGACGCGGTTGGCTCCATGCCTGGCACGGTGAACGCGCCCGACTATGTCCGCAAGGCCTTTCGGTCTGAGCTTCTTAAGTTCAACTACAATGCCGCAGAGTTGATCCTGCGGGCATTTAAGGACTTCCTCAGGGGGCCGGAGTTCTTCCAGATTGATCAGGGAGAAGAGATTATCAAAGAGAATGTTCAAAAGAACGAGAAGTATCAGCCTATGAATGGCTGGCCTGATATAGAGGTCAATTTCGACGAGATCTTAGAGGATTTTGATCGCAAGCCACTGGAGACATTCTGGTACCGCCTCACCTTCAACGGCCAGAGGCTCTGGCCCTTTCGGGCGCCCAAGAGGGGGATGATTCCCGTCTTCTTCTCCGATGTCTACCAGCCCGGACGCTATGTGGGACATGACGCAATGCTTGCCGTCAACGTTGACAACCGGACGGCGGTGGAGCGACATATGGATAAGGACAAGTACCGCAGCTTGAAGAAGGAGTGGGATCAGGCCTATCGCTATTACCGGAGGAACCGCGCCTCCATTGTGAAGTCTTATCGGGATGCGCAGCCATACTTGGTGTCTGTCGAGTTCTGGAAGAAATATCTTGAGATCTGATTGAGGTGAGAAATATGGCAAAGACCAAGAGCGATCCCGCGGCCCTGATTCGGAGCAGGCGAAGAAAGAGGAAGGTTCTTTTATTTTTTGAAATTGTTTTCTTCCTTCTTTTGATTGTCGGCGCCTATGTTTTTTCCAGAGCCGGCCTGATTAAGTATAAGGATATTAAGACGGAGAAGAACGAGGTCAGTGAACATGTCCAGGAGGCCATGTCCGGCTATACCAATATCGCTCTCTTCGGGGTAGATAATCGGACGGTTGGCAACTATGAGACCGGGAATTCGGACGCGATCCTGATTGCTTCCATCAATAATGGGACCAAGGAAGTCCGGTTGGTATCTATTTACCGTGACACCTACCTGGACGTGAACGGGCAACTCCTCCTGCGCAAGTGCAATTATGCCTACAATCACGGGGGAGTGACCGCCGCGGTCAATATGCTCAACCGCAATCTTGATCTGGAAATCAATGACTATGCGACCGTTGATTTCTACGCCTTGGCCGATGCCGTGGATGCCGTTGGAGGAATCGATGTCAATATTGACAGTAAGATGATGGCACAGGAGATCAATGATCTGCAGGTCGAGATCTTCGAGGTGACGGGAAAGAGGGCAAATGACCTTGGCGTGGGAGAACAGCATGTCAATGGCGCCCAGGCTCTGGCCTATGCCCGTGTCCGCCACCTGGAGGGGGGCGACTATGCCAGAGCCATGCGGCAGCGGGAAGTGGTATCCAAGATGATCGCCAAGGCCAAGACAATGAATGTGGCCCAGTTGGATCATCTGATCACATCGGTATTCCCTCATATCGACACATCTTTGTCTGTGACGGATATGATTTCCATGGCAACAGCCATGAAAGAATATAATTTGGTCGATACAAGCAGTTTTCCCAAGGATTTTGCGACCAGGAACATAGCTAATGGGATCGGATGGGTCGAGATACCGACGACTCTGGAGGTCAATGTCAAGAAGTTGCATGAATACCTTTTTCAGGATCAGGACTACACACCATCCGCGACAGTCTCAAAGATCTCCAAGCAGATCTCCAAGGTAACCGGAACGACGGAGAAGAGCACGCAGAGTCAGGATAATATGTATTGATGGAAGAGGTACAGCAAGCAATTTTTGACCGAGCCGTCCGGAGACTGACATCCTATCGGTGTCTGCGCTGGTTCGCTCCGGTGTACGAGAACCATCGGCAGTTCTGGCTCTATGCCCTTTTTGGCCTGGGGACCATTCTGCTCAGTATCAATCTCTATCTGCTCCTGACAGAGAAAATGGGAATGCCTGTTGTCCTCGCCAATTCCATTTCCTGGATATTTGCGACGGCATTTGCTTTTTTGACCAATCGCCGATGGGTCTTTGTCAATCACAAGTGCGGGATGGGGGCCTTTTTCCACCAGATGCTGTCCTTCTTCACGGGCCGCTTTTTTACCCTGATTTTAGAGGACTGGTTGCTCTATTTTCTGGTGGACGGTCTTGGCCTGTCCAATACCCTGATGAAGTATCTGGCTCAGCTACTGATCATTGCGAGCAACTACTTCATCTCAAAGCTCTTGGTCTTCCGCAGAAGACGGGCCCTGCGGGAACTGATTCGGGAGAAGGCGGGAAAAGGCTAGAAAAAGGTGAGGTCGGCTTTATTGATTCATGGCAATGAAATCCGCATCAAGGACGGATCCCATTACCCAAAAGGGAGGAATTGTGAGCAACAAGCATAGCGACAGGCGCAGATTTTATTTGACCTATCTCATCCTGTTTTTGTTCCTGTACTACATTTGTTTTCAGATTTTTTTCGCCAGGAATGGGAAATCCTATATCTGGTCTGTCGACGGAATGGAGACCCAGTACAATAAGTTTGTCTATTTTGGTCTCCTGGTCAAAAACAGTATCCGTACGCATTCGATTCCCCTATGGGATATGGCGATCGGCTATGGAAGTGATATACGCACTTTTTTGGGGGATTGTCTCTTTGATCCCTTTGTCTGGCTCTTTGCGGTGACCCCATCCGCAGTTTCCGAGCACCTGTTTGATCTGATTGTCATGCTAAAGATCGGTCTGTCCGGGATTGCCTTTGCGACCTGGTGCAGAAGCCGGGGACATCAGAATTATGCGGTACTCCTGGGAGCCCTGATCTACGCTTTCTCCGGCACGGTGATGATCGGCTTTAAGCAGGAAGCGTTTCTGAATATCTTTTATATTTTCCCCTTCTTAATGATCGGCGTGGACCGCATCTGGGAGCACCGGAGCGGGAAACTCTTCATATTTATGCTAGTCTGGTGCTTCTGCAATTCCTATTACTTCAGCCTAATGGCGGTTATTTTTTTGCTGGCGCATGCTCTGATCCGTTTTTTGACGGGACAAAAGCGGTCGCTCAGGGAATTCGGCTATCTGATCGCAAGATTCATGGCCAGCGGTACAATTGCCTTTCTCCTTGCAATCGGGCTGATCCTGCCGGATGTTATGGTGATTCTGCAGACCGACCGTCTGTCCTTTAAGCGGGTCATTCCGACCTTTTATGAGCACTGGTTCAACGGAAACGTTCTGGCCGGAATTATCGGGACCTATGATATGGGGACGGACTGCATTGTGGGCATCTGCAGTGTGGCCCTGGTCCTGCTCATCCTCATGCTGGTCGGAGTCAGAAAGCAGGTGAGGGTCAAGCTGGAGGTCCTCGCCCTGACCGCCTGCCTTTTCATTCCCTATGTCGGCCATGTCCTAAACGGTTTTAACTATTCGACCAATCGCTGGATCTGGGCCTGGCTTTTAGCGGTGACTTATGCGACGGTCCTCGTATTAGAGGGGCTGGAGTCGCTTAGGCTGATACACTATGGGCTGACGGCGGCAGTCCTGCTGGCTTATGCCCTGGTAGTCAAGGAGTACTATCACATCTGGTCCGCTGATTTCAAATGGCCTCTTTTGATTGCGGCAGTTTTCCTGGGGATGCTGATCCTCACAAGGGCGGCATCCCTAAAGAAGGCGAGACAGGTCTTATGTCTGCTCTGCCTGATTGCCTCTCTGTGGACAAGTGCATGCTACTATCTTACCTGGCGCGGAGATCGCTATATCTACCAGGAGCAGAACGCCGGCACTGCTCTGGGGGCGGCGGTATCGGACTCCAAGTCCATGCTGCTGGGGATGCCGGATCTAAAGCAGACAAGATATGAGACTTTTCTGCCAAGACTTCGCAATTCCAGTATGATTACGGGAACGAATGGCTACGACTATTACAACAGCTATTACAATAATGATATCGACAAGTATCACAGCCAGCTTGGCGTGATGACCCCCTATTTTGCGACAGCCTATCTGAATCTGAACAGCCGGTCTGTCTTAGAGCACCTGAATGCGACCAAATACTATATCGCCGAAAAGGGAAAAGAGGGTTGGATTCCTTACGGATATGACAAACTTGTCAAAACGCGGGAGAATATGAGCCTGTACACGACAGACGCGAAGGTGTCCATGATTCACAGCAGCACAAAGGCAATCTCTGAGGCCGACTATCTGAAGATGGACTTGGATGAGCGGGAGCAGGCCCTGGCACAGGCGGTTGTGCTCTCGGATCCGTCTCAGACCCCAAAAAGTGATGTCAAGCTCTATGATACGAAAGTCCCATACGAGATCGGGCAGAAAGACCCGGGTCTGCAGGTCCAGGGGAATCAGTTTTCGGCCTCGAAAGATAAGCAGGCGGTGACCCTGAACTTCCACCGGGAAATTCCGGCGAACGGGGAGCTGCTTGTCGAACTGGATAACCTGCAGAATGTAGGTGATACGCTGGCCTCTTATGATATTCATATGCAGGCCTACCACGGCAATCAGATTGTCGGTGACAGTCTCTTATCCGCGGCGACATACCACAGCCATATGTATGGAAACAAACACAATTGGCTTGCAAATCTCGGCTATATCAATGTTCCGGTCGACCGGCTCAAGATCACCTTCCGAAATGCCGGGACCTACAGTGTTGACCAGCTGAAAATCGTTCACAGGAGCAAGGACACTCTGGATTCCCTCCTAAAAACGATTGATTACAATGCCAAAGATCTGACAATCGACAACAATCGGATTTCAGCTGAGATAGAGCAAAAAGAGGACGGTTACACCATGCTCGCTGTGCCTTATTCCAAAGGATGGAAGGCGCAGATCGACGGACATCCGGCAGAGATTCTCAAGGTCGATAATGCCTTTATGGCAGTTTCCATGCCGGCGGGGACTCATCACCTGTCCCTGTCCTATCAGCCACCCTATGTCAGAGAGGGACTTGCCTTTACGGGAGCCCTTCTCATCCTGATTCTGATTGTCAATGCAGGTCTCGGACGGAGGAAGAGAGCAAATGAAAAAAATATCAATCATGGTTCCGTGCTATAATGAAGAGGAGAATGTGATTCAGATGCATGATGCTCTGACAGAACTCTTTCGCACGAAGCTGGAAGCCTATGACTATGAGTTCCTTTTTATTGATAACAAGTCCACGGACCGGACCAGGGAATTGCTTCGCGGGATCTGCGAGAAGGATCAGAAGACGAAGGCCATCTTCAACATGAAGAATTTCGGACAGTTTAACAGTCCCTACTACGGGATCACCCAGACGAGCGGGGATTGTACCATTCCGGTCTGCTGTGACTTTCAGGATCCCCTGGAATTGATCCCGATGATGATCCAGAAGTGGGAAGAAGGCAACAAGGTTATTTGTATGGTCAAAACTTCCAGTAAGGAGAGCAGCCTGATGTATTTCCTGCGGGGCGTTTACTACAAGCTGATCCACGCCATGAGCAATGTGGATCAGATTCAGCAGTTTACCGGTTTCGGACTCTATGACCGGAGCTTTGTGGAAGTCTTGCGGCAACTTAAGGACCCGACCCCCTTTATTCGTGGAATTGTGGCCGAGTATGCCCCGGACCACCTTGAAATTGCCTATGAGCAACCGCAGCGCAAGGCGGGGCGGACGCACAATAATTTCTTTACCCTTTTTGACGCGGCAATGCTTAGTTTTACCAGTTATACCAAGGGAGGTTTGCGTCTGGCCACATTCGGGGGCTTTGCGATTTCCGCCTTAAGCTTTCTTGTCGCCCTGATATACTTGATCTTAAAGATCCTGTACTGGGATCGATTCGGAGCAGGAAGCGCGCCGATTCTGATCGGTGTATTCTTCTTTGGCGGACTGCAGATGTTTTTTGTGGGATTGCTGGGTGAATATATCATGAGTGTCAATACCAGAGTGATCAACCGGCCTCTGGTGATTGAAGAGGAACGACTGAACTTCAAAGAAGACAAGTAGGAGGAAGGTGCAATGAAAGCGTTAATTCTGGCCGGCGGATTCGGAACGAGGATCTCTGAGGAATCTGTCTACAAACCCAAGCCCATGATTGAAATCGGAGAGAAACCGATTCTCTGGCATATTATGAAACTGTATTCTCATTACGGAGTTCGGGATTTTATTATTCTTGCCGGTTACAAGCAGTATGTGATCAAGGAATATTTCGCGGACTACTTCCTGCATAATTCAGATATTACTTTTGATCTCGCGTCCAATGATATGACGGTTCACAATAACAATTCCGAGAAGTGGAAGGTGACCGTTGTCGATACCGGGTTGAACACCATGACCGGCGGGCGCATCAAGAGGGTGCAGAAATACGTGGGCGATGAACCCTTTATGCTCACCTATGGAGACGCGGTTGCCGATGTCAATCTGGATCAGCTTCTGGCTTTCCACAGGGCAAACGGCAAGTATGCGACGATTACGACAACCTCTCTTGCCCAGCAGAAGGGTGTTTTGGATGTGAGCGAGGAAGGACAGGTTCGTTCCTTCCGCGAGAAGAGCGATGACGACGGGGCAACGATCAATGCCGGCTTCATGGTTCTTGAGCCGGAGATCTTCCGCTATCTGACGGATGATACAACGATCTTCGAGCAGGAGCCAATGCGCAGGCTGGTTGAAGACGGACAGCTGATGGGCTATCGCCATCTGGGTTTCTGGCAGTGCATGGATACGCAGAGGGAGAAGCAGAAGTTGGAAGAGCTGTGGGGGGCGAATGCGGCTCCCTGGAAGGTATGGGAGGATTGAGTATGGGACATTTTGAAGAGCTGAAGGCCTTCTATGCCGGCAAGAGGGTCTTTGTGACCGGCCATACCGGTTTTAAGGGAAGCTGGATGTGTAAGATCCTGTCTATTCTGGGAGCAGAGGTATACGGATATTCCCTGACGCCGCCCTCGGATCCGGCTGCTTTTGACATTATGGGGGTCGAGAAGGAAATTCACTCTACCATAGGGGATATCCGGGATTTTGAGGCTCTGAAGTCCGCCTACAGGCAGGCGAAACCGGACTGTGTATTCCATCTGGCCGCCCAGCCGATTGTCCGCGCATCTTATGATTTGCCGCGCTACACCTATGAGACCAATGTCATGGGAACGGTAAATATCCTGGAGTGCCTGCGCCTGTATCCGGGAGCTGAGAGTTTCTTAAATATCACGACGGATAAGGTCTATGAGAACAATGACCTTGCAGATCACGCCTTTCAGGAGGATGAAAAGCTGGATGGATACGATCCCTATTCGAACTCCAAGAGCTGTTCGGAGATCGTGACGCATTCTTACAAGAAGTCTTTTTTCAGTCACGAGGGAGATATTGCGATTTCCACAGCCAGAGCGGGAAATGTCATCGGAGGCGGCGATTTTGCGGCGGACCGTATCGTGCCGGATTGTGTGCGAAGCACGGTGGAGGGGAAGACGATCGGCATCCGAAACCCCTATTCGACCAGGCCCTTCCAGCATGTACTGGAACCCCTATATGTCTATCTGATGATTGTCATGAAGCAGGCCGAAGATCCTTCGTATGCCGGATATTATAATGTGGGACCGGTTGACGAGGACTGCATTACCGCGGGACAGCTGGCGGATTATTTCGTACAGTTCTGGGGACAGGAGGCCGCCTGGAAGAGTCAGGCAGAACCCGATGCACCCCATGAGGCGAATTTCCTCAAGCTGGACTGCTCCAAACTCAGGCATACCCTGGGCTGGAAGCCGGTATGGAGAGTTGATGAAGCCATCCGACACACGGTAGAGTGGTATCGGGCCTGGCATGAGGGGGCCGATATGGCCGCTCTGACAGAAGAGCAGATTCGCGCCTTTCTTCAATAGGCCGTGGAATATAAGAAATCAGGATGTATTTGATCTGACAGAGGAGGACAAGAAATGGGACAGAATGAAGACCGCCAGCAGATTTTGGATCAGGTGGCAGAGTACGCGAGAAAGTATCATAGTCAGAATCAGACGTTCACCCCCGGGGACCGTATCTCCTACGCTGCCCGGGTCTATGACGAGAGAGAGATGGTGAATCTGGTGGATTCGGCACTTGAGTTCTGGCTGACCTCCGGTCATTGGACAGAGCAGTTCGAGCGCGATTTTGCCAAGTATCTGGGGGTGAAATACGCTTCTCTGGTCAATTCCGGCTCCAGTGCCAATCTGGTGGCCTTCGCAACCCTGACCTCTCCCCTTTTGGGTGAGCGCAGAATTAAGCGGGGAGATGAGATTATCACAGTGGCCGCGGGTTTTCCGACGACTGTGACGCCGATCATTCAGTATGGCTGTATCCCGGTCTTTGTCGATGTTACGATTCCAGGCTATGACATTGATGTCAATATGCTGGAGAGCGCATACTCGGAGAAGACAAAGGCGGTTATGATGGCGCATACGCTGGGCAATCCATTTAATCTGAAGGCTGTCAAGGAATTCTGTGACAGGCACGGCCTGTGGCTGGTGGAAGACAATTGCGATGCCCTGGGAAGCACCTATACGATTGACGGACAGACTAAGCTGACAGGCACCATTGGAGATATCGGAACATCCTCCTTCTATCCGCCCCACCACATGACTATGGGCGAGGGGGGAGCCGTCTATACCGACAACCCGCTCCTGCACAAGATCATTCGCTCCATGAGAGATTGGGGACGGGACTGCATTTGCGCATCCGGTCAGGATAACCGATGTGGGCACCGCTTTACCGGCCAGTATGGCGAGCTTCCTTACGGCTATGATCACAAGTATGTATACTCTCACTTTGGCTATAACCTGAAAGCTACGGATATGCAGGCGGCAATCGGCTGTGCCCAGCTGGAGAAGTTCCCCTCCTTTGTCGAGAGGCGCAAGCAGAACTTCAGAACCCTGTATCATCTGCTGGCAGAAGGCGGCGCGGATGCAAAGCTGATCCTTCCGGTGGCGGAGGAGAATTCAGATCCCAGCTGGTTTGGCTTCCTCTTAACCTGCAAGGAGGGGATCGATTGCAAGAAGATTGTGGATTATGTCGAGGATCACGGCGTGCAGACCCGGCGTCTTTTTGCAGGGAATCTGACCAAGCATCCCTGCTTCGATGAGATGCGCGCATCCGGTCAGGGCTATCGGATTGTCGGTCAGCTGACCAATACAGACCGTATCATGGAGGATAGTTTTTGGGTAGGCGTATATCCGGGCATGACAGATGACAAGCTTGCCTATATGGCTAAGACAATTCTTGAGGCGATTGACCAATAAAAATACGATGTCCCCTGTTGCCTTTTATTGGGGACGGTCTATCGGCAGGGCGGTGTATCCCGCCTGCCGGTCTTGTATTTTACGCATCTAGAGGGAGTGAAAATGAAGCAGAGATTAGCAGATTATGTGGCAGATTACCTGGTGAATTGGGGCATTCGCAATTGCTTTACGGTGACCGGCGGCGGCGCGATGCATTTGAATGATGCCTTTGGGCATCATCCGGGCCTGAAGAGCATTTATAACCACAATGAACAGGGGAGTGCGATTGCCGCAGAAGCCTATGCCAGATGGAATAACAGACCAGCCCTGCTCTGCGTTACCACAGGCCCCGGCGGTACCAATGCGATTACCGGCGTGGTCGGCGGATGGCTGGATTCGATCCCCATGCTTATCATCTCCGGACAGGTGCGTTATGACACGACTGCCAGATATAATGAGCAGTTTACGCAGGGCTATCATCTGCGCGCAGTCGGGGATCAGGAATATGATATTACCAAGTCCGTATCCAACATGTGCAAGTTTGCCAAGATGATAGAGGATCCCAGGACCATCCGCCATGACCTTGAGAGAGCTCTCCACCTTGCAACGACCGGAAGACCGGGACCGGTATGGCTTGATATTCCCGTCAATTATCAGGGGGGAATCATCGAGACGGATGATCTTGTCGCTTACAGCCCGGAGGAGATGGCTGAGGATGACGCGGCGCAGAACCTGCCGTCGCCGGTATCCGCAGAGACCGTGCAGACCGTCTTGGACAAAGTTCGTGCAGCGAAGAGGCCAGTTCTTTATGCGGGCAACGGGATCCGTCTCTCCGGAGGCTATGATGCTTTCCGGGAGGCCGTTGAGAAACTGGGAATTCCGGTTGTCACCTACTGGGATGCGATTGATCTGATTGAGACGGATCATCCGCTCTACTGCGGGCGCGGCGGGAATATGGGAGACCGGGCCGGCAATTTCGCGGTGCAGAATGCAGATCTTGTTCTGGCGGTTGGAAATCGGCTCCCGATTCGTGTTGTGGGCTATAACTGGAAGACCTGGGCAAGAGAAGCAGAAGTCATTATGGTGGATGTGGATCCGGCAGAGCTTCGCAAGCCTACCATTCATGTAGAGATGCCCATTCATGCGGATGCAGGGGATTTCTTTGAGAGAGTCAATGCACTCTGCGAGGGGAATGACAAGCTTGTCAGCGCCGCATCGGACTGGAGACAGATCTGTGAGAACTGGAAGAAGGATTATCCCGTTGTTCTCCCGCGTCACAGAGAAGAGAATGACCGCTTTGCCAATGCCTATGCCGCATTTGACAGCATTAGCTCGAGACTTCCGGAGGGGACTCTTGTGATTACGAGCAACGGTACCTGCTGTGTGGCCGGTCATCAGAGCTGGGTTATCAAGAAGGGAACCCGTTTCTTCAATAACAATGCCATCGCAAGTATGGGATACGGACTTCCGGCAGCCATCGGAGGATGCATGGCTCATGATCAGAAGATGACGATCTGTCTTGAGGGAGACGGCAGTATAATGATGAATCTGCAGGAATTGCAGACGATTTCAACGAATCATTTGCCGATCAAGATCGTCCTGATCAATAATCAGGGGTATCACTCCATCCGGCAGACCCAGAACAACCTCTTCGGGGGAAGACCCAAGGTCGGGATCGGTCCGGAGAGCCATGATCTGTCTTTCCCGGAGTACCGTAAAATCGCGGCAGCTTTCGATATACCCTATGTGGAGGCTCACAGCAATGCCCAGCTTGCAGAAGGCTATGAGAAGATGATGGCTACCGATGGGCCGGTTCTCTTTGAAATCTTTGTATCCACGGAACAGATTTTTGAACCCAAGAGTTCGACGAAGCGCTTGGAAGATGGGACCCTGGTAAGTCCGCCGCTGGAGGATCTCGCGCCCTTCCTTCCGAGAGAAGAATTTTTGAAGAATATGTATATCAAGCCGGTGGAAGAGTAATTTATGGAGTCCAGGGAAAAAATCATCATTAGCGGTGCGACAGGTATGATTGGCAGAGCGATTGTCTGCCGCAAGATCCAGGATGGGGATGAAGTGACCTGTATTGTGCACCGCAACACGAAGAGGCTGTCGAACCTGCCGGACAGTGAGCGCTTGAAGGTGCTGGAGTGCAATCTGGATGAATACGGGTCCCTGTCCCTTGACGAATCCTATGATGTCTTCATTCACCTGGCCTGGGATGCGACAAGCGGGGCGGGCAGAGACGATGCCGATCTGCAGATGCGCAACATTCAATATACGCTTGACGCCGTGCATCTGGCCCATCGGCTGGGCTGCCGCAAGTTCATTGGTGCCGGCTCGCAGGCGGAATACGGAGTACAATCTTCTCCTTTGACGGGAGATCTGGCAGTAAATCCGCAAAGCGGCTATGGGATTGCCAAGTTTGCCTCCGGGAAGCTGGCCATGATGCTCTGCCGGTCTTTGGGCATGGAGTCGAACTGGGTTCGCATTTTGAGTGTCTACGGACCGGGCCAGGGAAAACAGACCCTGATCGCCTACTTGATCGATTGCATTCAGAGCGGGCAGACACCGGATCTGACGCCCTGTGAACAGACCTGGGATTATCTTTACAGCGAGGATGCCGCAGAGGCGATCCTGAGGATTGCAGACAGCGGTGTGAACGGTAAGGTCTATCCGCTGGGAAGTGGTTGCGGCAGGCACCTGGCGGACTATATTCGGGACTTGAGGGATGCGGTCAATCCGAATGTAGAGCTGGGTTTCGGCAGGAAGGAATATTATCCGCATCAGCCCATGTATTTGCTGGCGGATATATCTGAATTGACCCGGGATACAGGCTGGAAACCGGTGACATCTTTTTCGGAGGGGATCCGAAAGACCTTGGAGAAGAGCAGATGAGTTCAGAAAAACAGTCATCGCAAAAAGCGGGCAGGGGCCTCTGGCAGGCCGTTGAAGTTGCTGTGAGATTTGCACTGGGGATACTCTGTCATATCTTTCATCGAGAGCTGAGTGAGAATACGGTCAACACCTGTTTGCAATTTGTAAAGTTTGGCATTGTGGGAGTGAGCAACACCCTCCTGTCTTATCTGCTCTACACGGGGGCGCTGATTCTCTTTCGAATCCTGGGCTGGTTTGGCCGGGCAGATTATTTACTGGCTCAGGTCGTGGCCTTTATCCTCAGTGTGGCCTGGTCCTATTACTGGAACAATAAAATGGTCTTCAAGCTGGGGGAAGGAGAGACGAGATCTGTCTGGAAATCTCTCTTAAAGACCTATATATCGTATTCTTTTACGGGATTGTTTTTGAATACATTTCTTTTGATCCTGTGGGTCAGAATCATAGGGATCTCTGAATTTATCGCTCCCCTGATCAACCTCCTGATCAGCGTACCGCTCAACTTTGTCATTAATAAGTTCTGGGCATTTAAAAAGGAATAGGAGATCTGCGGATGAATTTGCGCGAACAGGCGATCGAGGGGGATTTGTTCAAAATAGGGCATGGAAAGAGGCAGTGCAGGCTGAGTGCCTGCAGGGCCTTTTTATTTTCCTGACAGGAAATGTTATTATTACTTATTTGTTTGAACACGAATAAGACACAAATGATACGTAAGATGAAAAACAGGTAGAAAATATCGTGAGAAAGATGAGGATTTGATCTATGGCTGATATGGAGAGAGAAAACGGAGAGCGCCGGACAGACTGGATCGGCTCTGATGGTCAGGCGCCTGTGTCAGCGCATGAGGAGGACAGCAGTGCGTCAGTGCCGGTGAGAGAGGAGGCGTCGATCCACGAGACTGTTGATCCGCAGTCTGTTGACCCGCAGTTTGTTGATTCGGAGGCGTCCTCTTTCGGACAGGAGGATTTGCAGGCAGGGCAGGTAGAGACAGACGGAACAGGTGTCGAAGGGTCTCAGGAGTCTTATGAGAGTCAAGCCGATATGGGGTCTCAACAGGGAACTTACGAGAGCCAGGCCGATATGGGATCTCAGCAGGGATCTAACGAGGGCCAGGCCGATATGGGGTCTCAGCAGGAATCTTACGGCAGCCAGGCCGATATGGGATCTCAGCAGGGATCTAACGAGGGCCAGGCCGATATGGGGTCTCAGCAGGAATCTTACGGCAGTCAGGCCGATATCGGATCACAGCAGGAGTATGACGAGCAGCCCCGGTATAACTGGCAGCAGGGGCAGGGAAGCTACCGGAGCAGAGAGGCAGACAGGCAGACAGAAGACAGCTACCGCGGGCCCTCCTTTTCCGGAGGCACCGAGGGGATCGGCGCCCGCAATATGCATGCCAGGAGCAAGAAAGAGGGCTTTTGGAGGCGGCTGGTCGCAGCCGCCGTGGTCTTTGGCCTGGTGGCCAGCCTGGTATTCTCCGGGACCAATTATCTGACAGGCAAAATCAGCGGCAAGACGCGGACGGCAGCCAGTGTCAATTCCTCTTCCGGGCCCCTGTCACAGACAGTGGTGACGGATGGAGGAACGACGGACGTGGCTACGATTGCCGCTAATGTCATGCCGGCTATTGTCCAGGTGACCAATGTGTCCATTGAGCAGTATCGGAGCATCTTTGGCCAGAGCCAGAACAAGGAGTCCACCTCCGCCGGCTCAGGGATCATCGTCTCTCAGGATGACGCCTATACCTATATCGCGACCAATAATCACGTCGTCGCCAACAGCAGTGAGCTGACGATTACATTCGTGGACGGCAAAACGGCAGCCGCCCAGGTGGTTGGAGTGGATGCCCAGCACGATCTGGCGGTGGTCAAGGTCAAGACCTCTGACATGGATTCTTCTACTGTGTCCGCGATTAAGATAGCGACGCTCGGGGATTCTGATTCTGCCAAGGTCGGTCAGGCCGCCATTGTCATCGGCAATGCCCTCGGTTACGGCCAGTCTGTGACGACAGGGGTCATTTCGGCCAAGGAGAGAGAGGTTACCTTAAAGGACGACTCTGGGAACAAGATCAGCAATAAGTTGATCCAGACGGACGCGGCGGTCAATCCTGGCAACTCCGGCGGCGCTCTCTTAAACAGCAACGGCCAGGTTATCGGCATTGTGTCCGCCAAGTACTCCGACACTTCCGTTGAGGGAATGGGCTATGCCATCCCGATCTCTCAGGCCAAGACCATCATCGATGACCTGATGCAAAATGGAAGCAAGACCAGCAGCGACTCGTCTAAGGGATCCAATTCCGGAAATTCATCCGGCAACAGCTCAGGGGATTCATCCGCCGGCAGTCTTCCCTCCGGAAGCACTTATCTTGGGATCGCCGGGGCTGACATCAGCTCCAGCCAGGCGTCTCAGTACAATGTACCCGCGGGCATTTATATCTCCAGGGTGAGCGAGGGAAGTCCTGCCCAGCAGGCCGGACTCGCCAAGGGAGACATCATTACCGGGGTGGATGACAGCAGCATAGGGAGTATGCAGGATCTTAAGAGCCTGATCAGCGGCAAAAAGGCCGGCGACCAGATCAAGATTCGCTATGCCTCCCGCGCGGACAACTATAAGAGCAAGACAGTGACAGTGACTCTGGCGACGGTGCAGTAGATGAGCAGCGCGCGCAGGGCCAGCTGACGGCGAAAAAGACAGAAGATCAAGAGATGAAGAGAAGTCCCGATACATGTTCGGCCGGGCCGCCGCGTGTGTCAGGACTTCTTTTTGCCGCACGGAACCGTACTAAGGTATTTTTGCCGCATCGGGCCGCATCGGGGATTTCTTTTTACATAGTAAAAGAGCCCCGGATATGCTATTCTAGGGACAAGTTTTCATGCGAAATGGGAGGTACGCAATGAAGAAAAAGAGAATTGCCATTGCCCTGGGACATGAGGCGCTTGGAACCACTCTGCCGGAGCAGAAGGAGGCGACGGTCAAGACGGCAAGGGCAATCGCCGAGTTCATCGAGAAGGACTATCAGGTGGTGATCACGCACTCCAACGGTCCTCAGGTTGGCATGATTCACGCGGCCATGAATGAGTTCTCCAAGAATCACAGCGAGTATACCTCCACGCCCATGTCTGTTGCCTCCGCCATGAGCCAGGGTTATATCGGCTTCGATCTGCAGAATGCCATCCGGGGCGAACTGAATCGCAGGGGTATTTATAAGAATGTCGTCACGCTTCTGACGCAGATGACGGTGGATCCCTATGATGAGGCCTTCTACCATCCCAGCAAGGTGATCGGCCGCGTCCTGAATGAGGAAGAGGCCAGGGCACAGGAGAAGAAGGGCAATCATATTGTGGCGGTTGACGGCGGATATCGCCGCATTGTGGCAACGCCGAGGCCCATAGATATTGTGGAGGCAGACGCTATCAACGCGCTTCTGGAGGCGGATCAGCTCGTGATTGCCTGCGGCGGCGGCGGAATCCCGGTTTTGGAGCAAGGGCAGGACCTCAAGGGAGCCTCTGCTGTCATTGAGAAGGATACCGCGGCGGGACTTTTGGCGCAGACGGTAGACGCGGATATGCTGGTGATTCTGACCTCTGTCGACAAGGTCTGTCTTCATTTCGGAACAGAGCAGGAGCAGGCGCTGGATTATCTCAGCGTTGAGGACGCCGCGAGATATGCGGACCAGGGGATGTTCGGCGCGGACGATATGCTCCCTAAGATCCGGGCTGCCATTGAGTTTATCGGGGATTCCGCCATTCGCAAGGTTTTGATCACGCGGCTGAAGGGTCAGGAGAAGACCATCGCGGGACAGAGAGGGACGATGATCGGAAAGTGATTGCCCATGAGGATTCACGCGCGTCAAGGCAATCGTTGACCAAAAAGCGATCGTCGCCATGAGGGCGTGAGGATCTACGCGCGTCAGGGCAATAGAGAATAGAGAGAAGGAGAATTTTTCATGGATTACAAGCGCAAGACGAAAATCATCTGTACCATGGGACCATCCACTGACAGGGATGGGGTGATGGAGGAACTGGTCAGGGCCGGTATGAACGTCGCCCGCTTTAATTTCTCCCATGGAGATCACGAGGAGCAGCTGGGACGTCTGGTCAAGCTTCGTGAGATCAGGCACAGGCTGCACCTGCCCGTTGCGGCCCTGCTGGATACCAAGGGGCCGGAGATTCGTCTTCGGGACTTCAGAGACCGGAAGGTGATGCTCGAGGATGGCCAGACCTTTACGCTTACGACCCGCCAGGTTGAGGGAACGAATGAGATTGTCACGGTTTCCTATCGGGATCTGCCCAAAGATGTCGAGGTCGGGTCCCATATCCTGATCGATGATGGCCTGGTGGAACTTGAGGTTACCGGGCTGACCGATACCGATATTACCTGCAGAGTCTTAAACGGCGGACCGGTGTCGAATCGGAAGGGGGTCAATGTTCCCAATGTGGACCTGACCATGGATTATCTGTCAGAGCAGGACAGATCCGATCTGATCTTTGGCTGCCAGGAGGGCTTCGATTTTATTGCGGCTTCCTTTACCCGCACAGCGGAAGACATCCTGGAGATCAAGAAGATCCTTCATGAGCATGGGGGAGACAATATCAAGATTATTGCGAAGATTGAATCCAACCAGGGCGTTTCCAATATCGACGCGATTATTGACGCCTGTGACGGTATTATGGTGGCCCGTGGAGACATGGGTGTTGAGATCCCCCTGGAGGATGTCCCGATCCTTCAGAAGGAGATTATCAAGAAGACCCTCTTCAAGGGGAAGTTGGTTGTCACGGCAACGCAGATGCTGGACTCCATGATTACTCATCCGAGACCGACCAGGGCCGAGGCGGGAGATGTGGCCAATGCCGTATTTGACGGGACATCGGCTGTGATGCTCTCCGGTGAGACAGCAGCCGGTAACTATCCGGTCCAGGCAGTGAAAACCATGGCCCGGATCTGTGTGCGCACGGAACAAGATATCAATTACAAGGCCCGTCTGAAAGAGCGCGGCGTATCAGCGATCGAGGCTAAGGAAGAGGACGGGGTCGCCCTGTCGATTGCCCATACGGCCTGCACGCTGGCCGCTGATATCGACGCTGTAGCCATCATCAATGTGACGAAATCCGGTCATTCCTGCACACAGATTTCCAAATTCCGTCCGGCCAATCCGATTATTGCCTGCTGTACCGATAAGCAGGTCATGAGACAGATGAACCTCTACTGGGGCGTGACACCTGTCATGATTGAGACCGAGAGCGATATTGACAGACTGCTTGATGATGCCGTCGAGGCTGCGGTCCGGGCGAATTTGATGGAGAAGGATCAGCTGGCGGTTGTTACCGCGGGCCTTCCCCTGGCTGTCGAGGGCAAGACCAATCTGCTTAAGGTACACCAGGCCAGATAAATTTTGCCTGATTATGTATCTGTTCTGAAAACTTCTGTAATATGCAATCGATATTGAGAAGGCCCCTGCGATCGCAGGGGCCTTCTCAAATATTCCGTCTGACAAAGACGCTGTCCTATGAACAGCTTTTATCCCGGGAATCTTATTTCCCGACTTCTATTTCCGCGGATGTGCCGAAGTGTTCCTTGAGAGCCTTGAAGGTGTCAGCGGAGATATAGTGCTCCATGCGGCAGGCGTCTCGAACGGCGATCTCCTCCGGGACGCCGATGCTCTCGAAGAAGGCGGAGAGAAACTTGTGGCGCTCATACATCTCGACGGCGACCTGGCGGCCGGCCTCAGTCAGGCTGATATGCTTGTGTTCATCCATGCTGACGTAACCGTTCTCTCTGAGCTGCTTCATGAAGACGGAGACGGTTGCTCTGGCATATCCGAAATAGGCGCAGATGTCAGTGGCGCGGACATAGTCCTGCTTCTGGGAGAGGATGAGAATGGATTCTAAGTAATCCTGGGCCGATTCCTGCATTTTCATAAGCACACCCCTTGTGGTTGCAAAATAAGCTTGCACAAAAAAGATTTTATACAACTGATATGATAAGACTCTCAGAGAGGAAAAGCAAGCGCTAACCTGATTCCCGATTGTATCAGCAGGCGAAAAGCTGATTCCCGATTGAAGAATGCCCGTCAAGCTGATAGGATAGAGAAAACGTGCACGTGCACACAAACCGAAAGACAGTGATAATTGATAGAGGAAAGCATAAGGCGGAGGAAAGACGGAAAATCTCCCGCGGAAAAAAGGAGGAACTATGGGGGCGAAAGAGACAATTGCAGAGGGAAAAGCAGTACTGGGAATCGAATTCGGTTCCACCAGAATCAAGGCGGTTCTGATCGACGAGAGTCACCGGCCGATCGCCGGGGGAGACTACACCTGGGAGAATCGACTGGAGAATGGCATTTGGACCTATCATCTGGAGGACGTCTGGAAGGGCCTGGCTGCTTGCTATGCCTCCATGAAGAGGGATGTCTTCGATCGCTATGGGGTAAAGCTGTCCAAGCTGGCAGCGCTCGGAGTCAGCGGGATGATGCATGGCTACCTGGCCTTTGACCGGGACAAAAATCTGCTGGTTCCCTTCCGAACCTGGCGCAACACGATGACAGAGAGGGCGTCGGACCGGCTCACAGAACTCTTTTCCTATCATATTCCCCAGCGCTGGAGCGTCGCCCACCTCTACCAGGCCGTCCTGAATGGGGAAGAGCATGTGGCCAGGATTGATTTTCTGACAACGCTGGCGGGCTATGTGCACTGGAAGCTGACCGGGGAAAAGGTGCTGGGAATCGGAGATGCCTCCGGCATGTTCCCGATTGACGAGAAGACCCGGAATTATCGGGCGGATCACATTGCCAGTTTCCAGGTGGATCCTGTCATTGCCGGTCTGAACCTGGACCTGATGAAGATTCTGCCGAAGCCCCTGTCGGCCGGACAGAGGGCGGGCTACCTGACAGAGGACGGGGCCAGATGTCTGGATCCCGAGGGGGATCTGATCCCCGGAATTCCGCTCTGCCCGCCGGAGGGAGACGCGGGAACAGGTATGGTCGCGACTAATAGCGTGGCCGCGGGCAGCGGGAACGTGTCCGCAGGGACCTCTATTTTCGCGATGATCGTCATGGATCACTTCTTTTCCCATATCCACCGTGAGCTGGACCTGCTGACGACAGCGGACGGAAAGCCCGTCGCCATGGCCCACTGCAACAACGGCACCAGTGACCTCAATGCCTGGGTTCAGCTCTTTGCGGACTATAATCGACTGGCCGGAATAGAGATGGATATGGACAGTCTCTACGGCAAGCTATATGAAGAGGCTCTGGCCGGAGAGGCGGATTGCGGAGGCCTGATCTCCTACAATTATTTGTCCGGGGAACATGTGACCGGCTGCTCTCTTGGCCGTCCCATGCAGGTCAGACGACCGGAAGACCATTTCACACTGGCGAATTTCATGCGATCCAACCTCTATTCCTCCATGGCTACGCTCAAAATCGGCATGGACATCCTGCTCAAGGAAGAGGGCGTGCCGCTGGAGCGCATGTACGCGCACGGAGGCCTCTTCAAGACCAGAGGAGTAGGACAGCGCTTCATGGCGGCCGCTCTGAACACCCCTGTCTCACTTCTGGCGACGGCCTCTGAGGGAGGCTCCTGGGGAATCGCCGTTTTAGCGGCATACATGCTGACGGAATCAATGGCTCGGCCGGATCTGGCGACCTATCTGAAGAAGGAGGTCTTCTGTCGGATGGAGACGAAGACTATGACGCCGGATCCTGAGGATGTCGAGGGCTTTGAGCGCTACATGCAAGACTATCGGGAGGGACTTGCGCTTGAGCGGCTCGCCGGAGAACGCTTACAGAGCAGAAGGCAGGATTAGACTCTTCAGAACAGGCGGCCCTTGTGAGCCGACAGGAGCGGGTCAAAGCCGGTCTAAGGCGACTCTTTGAGTGCGGGCAGGCTTATTCAAATAAGAAGGATGGCAGGCAGTGAACAGAAGCGGACAGGGTCTGTCCACACAAAGATAAGGTAGAGAGACAAAAGAAGGAGAAGGATATGCTGGAAGAATTGCGGATGGAAGTCTACCGGGCCAATATGGAGCTGCCCGCGCGCGGGCTGGTGACCTATACCTGGGGCAATGTCTCGGGGATTGACCGGAAACGCGGCTTGATTGTCATCAAGCCGAGCGGCCTTAACTATGAGGATCTGACCCCGGAGAAGCTGGTCGTTTTAGACCTTAAGGGCAGACAGGTAGAGGGAGATCTGCGCCCCTCTTCGGATACGGCAACGCATCTGCGGCTCTACCGGGCCTGGCCCCAAATCGGGGGCATTGTTCACACCCATTCTTCCATGGCGGCTTCCTGGGCTCAGGCGAGACGGGATATCCCTCTCTACGGGACGACGCACGCGGACTATTTCTACGGTCCCGTTCCCTGCACCAGAGATCTGACGCCGCAGGAGATAGAAACGGCCTATGAGGAGGAGACGGGCAATGTCATCCTGGAGACCTTCGACGAGCGGGGACTGAATCCGGTCTTCACGCCGGCGGTTCTCTGCGCCAGCCACGGACCCTTTTGCTGGGGGAAGGATGCCGCTCAGGCGGTTTACCATGCCGTCGTTCTGGAGGAGCTGGCTCGAATGGCCTGTCAGACAGAGCAAATCAATCCACAGGCCAGACCGGCTCAGGACGCCATCCGCGACAAGCATTTCTATCGCAAGCATGGGGCCCATGCCTACTATGGGCAGGGCTAATGCGGTCGGCCAAGCGCGTTTTGAGGAAGGATATGAGAATTTTTGCAGAAGCATTTGAGAATAGAGGTAATTTTTTGTTGAAAATCGCCTGTTAGGCTAGGCAAATCTGTGCAATTTGACTATGGAAGTAAGGGTACCCTTACAATATACTATTACTGGTTAGAAAGGACTAACTGGATGTATCAGACGAAAGCCAAAATTGAAGGTATGATGTGCAACATGTGCGAGACGCATATCGCCGAAGCAATCCGCAAGGCCGTCCCATCGGCGAAGAAGGTGAAGGCGGACCGCAGGAAGAAGCAGGCTACCTTCCTCACAGAGGAGAAGGTGGATCTGGACGCTCTTGAGGCGGCGATTCAGGAGACCGGGTATGACTACCTGGGTGCTGAGTGCCTTCCCTGCCAGAAGAAGGGGCTGTTCGGACGCTTCTGAGAGAGAATCGAGGTGATGTTGATGATGCCGCTTTCCATGGCAGATCAGGGCAGCAAGAATACGATCATTAAAATCAACGGGCGCGACAGTGTGCGCAACCACCTGTCCGAGCTGGGCTTCGTCCCCGGCGAAGAGGTCATGGTGGTCAGTGATAACGGAAGCAACTTGATTGTACAGATCAAGTCCTCTCGCGTTGCGATTGATGCAGGTATGGCGAACCGGATTATGGTATAGAGAGAGTCCGGACACCGAGCAGTATGGTTTGGCAATGCCTGAGGCAAGAGCAGCAGGCATTTTATTGTGCAGAAAGAGGAGAATATGAAAGTACTCAAAGATGTTAAGGTTGGGGAAAAGGCGACGGTCAGACGTCTGCACGGAGAGGGCCCGACCAAGCGCCGTATCATGGATATGGGGATCACTAAGGGAGTAGAAATTCTGGTTCGCAAGGTGGCTCCCCTGGGCGATCCCATGGAGTTGAATGTGCGCGGTTATGAGCTCTCCATCCGCAAGGCGGACGCAGAGATGATTGAAGTAGAAGAGTAGGAGGCAAGTGTGAGTATCAAAATTGCTCTGGCAGGTAACCCCAACTGCGGTAAAACGACGTTGTTTAATAACCTGACTGGCGCCAGACAGTATGTCGGTAACTGGCCCGGTGTTACGGTTGAGAAGAAGGAAGGTAAACTCAAGGGTCACAATGATGTGACGATCCAGGATTTACCGGGTATCTATTCTCTCTCTCCCTACACTCTGGAGGAGGTCGTCTCCAGACAGTATCTGGTAGAGGAGAAACCGGATGTTATTTTAAACATCGTCGACGGAACCAATATTGAGCGTAACCTCTATCTGACAACCCAGCTGATGGAGCTGGGGACTCCTGTGGTTTTAGCAGTGAACATGATGGATCTGGTTCGGAAGAACGGAGACTCCATCGACGTCAAGAAACTGGCTGTGGAGCTGGGGGTCCCGACAATCGAGATCTCCGCGCTCAAGAATGAGTCCACCACGCAGGCGGCGGAGCTGGCGGTAAAGGCTGCCAAGTCCAAGCAGGGGGTCGTCGCTCCGGCCATCTTCAGCGGAGAGGACCAGGTTGCGATTGACAAGATCGAGAACCTGATCGCGGGCAAGGTCGACGCCAGGTTCGCGCACTGGTACGCCATCAAGCTCTTTGAGAGAGACTCCAAGATGATGGAGTCAGGCCGCTTTAAGGACGTCGAGAGCCAGATTGAGGACATCGTCTCCGCCTGTGAGGATCACTACGACGACGACTCCGAGTCGATTGTGACCAATGCCCGCTATGAGTATATTGCAAAGATTATCTCCTCCGCGGTCAAGAAGAAGGCGGGCAAGCACGCCATGACCATATCCGACCGGATCGACCGCATTGTCACCAACCGCTGGCTGGGCCTGCCGATTTTCGTTGTTATCATGGCCTTCGTCTATGCCGTTTCCATGGGCGGCGCCAACGGGGACTTCGGCAGTCATATCGGAATCGGAACCATCGCGACCAACTGGATCAACGAGGAACTCTTCGCCAAGCTGGTTCCGGCCTGGATGGATATGCTCCTCTTAGGTGTCCTGCACCTTAAGGAGGGAGGAATTATCTACTCTTTGATTCAGAGCGGAATTATCCCGGGTGTCGGGTCTGTGCTGGGCTTCGTTCCCCAGATCGTCGTTATGTTCCTCTGCCTGGCGATTCTGGAGGACATCGGATATATGGCCCGTGTCGCCTTTGTCATGGATCGTATCTTCCGCCAGTTCGGCCTGTCCGGCAAGTCCTTCATTCCGGTTTTAGTCGGCGTCGGCTGCGGCGTTCCCGGAATCATGGCAACTCGTACCATTGAGAATAACCGTGACCGCCGTCTGACGGTTATGATTACCACCTTTATCCCCTGCGGCGCCAAGATGCCCATCATCGGCCTGATCGCCGGAGCGATCTTCGGAGGCAACTCCCTGATCGCCGTGTCCGCTTACTTTATCGGAATGGCTTCCATTGTTCTCTCAGGAATTATTCTGAAGAAATTCAAGGCCTTCGCGGGAGAGCCGGCTCCCTTCGTTATGGAGCTGCCCGCCTATCATGTGCCCTCCGTGGGCAATGTCGCCCGCGCCACCTGGGAGAGAGGCTTCTCCTTCGTAAAGCGCGCCGGTTCCATGATTATTCTCGCGACCATGATCATCTGGTTCGCCTCCAACTTCGGCTTCATTGAAGGGAAGTTCTCCTATCTGCAGGATGACAACTGGGACAACGCGGTCGAGGAGAATCCGCAGATCGTCACTGATCTGGCGGAGAAGATGAATGTGGATGAGGATGAGGTCTCCTATATGGACTCCTCCATTCTGGCTACCGTCGCCCAGCCCATTTCTACCATCTTCAGACCCAATGGCTTCGGCTCCTGGAGACCGACCGTCGCGTCTGTGACCGGACTTCTGGCCAAGGAGAATGTAGTCGGCACCTTCGGCGTTCTCTATAACTATCAGGGAGATGATGATCTGGAGGACGACGGTGAGCAGATCTGGGACAATGTGGCCAAGGACTACACCCCCATTTCCGCCTATGCCTTCATGTGCTTCAACCTGCTCTGCGCCCCCTGCTTTGCCGCTATGGGCGCCATCCGCAGAGAGATGAACAACCGCAAGTGGTTCTGGGCCGCAGTCGGCTGGATGTGCGCTTGGGCCTATGTTGTGTCACTGATCGTCTATCGTGTCATCGGTCTGGCCTTCGGCGTACCCTTCACCGCCGCGTCTGTTTTGGGCTTCATCCTCCTGGCAGGCGTTCTCTACCTGCTCTTCCGCAAGGGCTATGTACCTGAGGAGACAGTGAGAGGCGAGACCTCTGTTGAGGCTTTGGAGAAGAATAAGCAGTAATGAATTTCTCATTGCCGTAAATGCAAATCAATGCGTGCAGATCTGTCTTTGATCTGCGCGCATTTGAAAAATATCAGTGTTATTATTGTCGTCAGAGTTCCTTCGCCAAGGGATCTGATGAGAAAGGAGCAAATATGCCTACGATTGTTGGAAGTATCATTGCGATTGTTGCCATTGTGGCACTGGTGATCGGCTGTGTTCATGTGATCCGTCATTCCGGAGGCTGCATCGGCTGCAGCGGAAACTGCGCAGATGGATCCTGCTGTACCGAGGAGAAGAAGGGCTGATATTCCAGGCAGGAGAGCGGATATTGATTTTGTGCTCCTGGAGTAAAGGGAATCAGATCTGTGCCCGTGGGCACTTATCTGTCACGGATGATAGGGCACGGTCGGCGCTTCATGCCGGCTGTGCTCTTTTACGTTGCTTTTGCCTTGCCTGATTTTTGCCTGTCTGGGCGGATCTGTAACCCGGACGGGCGGGCAGGCTTGAGCGGCAGGCTTGGGTGCCCGTCCGGTGTGGGTTTGAGTGCCTGTCCGGCACGTTGACAAGCCCCCCGGATCCGCTTAAAATGACTAGAGATTACGGCTTTGGCGCAGGAAACAGAGAGTAGAGCCAATCGGAAGGAAGAGGCATGACGAGGCTGTGAAATGCCATGCTGGTCGCCATATATCGCGCGGGAACAGGAATGTCATCGCGAGTATGGCGGTCGGTATGCGCTGTTTCACGGTCTTTTTCGACCAGGGAAGGAGTTTGTATGAGCAGGGAGCTTGCCAAGACCTATGATCCTAAGGGGATTGAGGTCCGCCTGTATGAGAAATGGGAGAATAAGGGATATTTTCACGCTCAGGTGAACCGGGATAAGAAGCCCTTCACCATTGTCATGCCCCCTCCCAATATCACCGGAAAGCTGCATATGGGTCATGCCCTGGATAATACCATGCAGGATATTCTGATCCGCTACAAGCGCATGCAGGGCTATGAAGCCCTCTGGCAGCCGGGGATGGATCACGCGGCCATCGCCACGGAAGTCAAGGTGACCAATGCCCTGAAGGGAAAGGGGATTGACAAGCTGGCCATCGGCAGGGAGAAGTTCCTGGAATACTGCTGGGACTGGAGAGAGGAATACGGCCGCGCGATTATTAATCAGCTGAAGAAGCTGGGGAGTTCCGCGGACTGGGAGAGGGAGCGCTTCACTATGGACCGGGGCTGCTCCGAGGCGGTCGAGGAGGTCTTCTGCCGCCTGTATGAGAAAGGCTATATCTATCGGGGCAGCCGGATCATCAACTGGTGTCCCAGCTGTCAGACCTCCCTGTCTGACGCGGAGGTCGAGCACGAGGAACAGGAGGGCAGCTTCTGGCATATTAAGTACCCGATTGAGGGAGAGGAGGGCCGGTTCGTTGAGATCGCGACGACCCGTCCCGAGACCCTCCTGGGGGATACGGCTGTCGCTGTCAATCCTGAGGATGACCGCTATCGGGACCTGGTCGGCAAAATGCTCCTCCTTCCCCTGACGGACCGGAAGATTCCGGTGATCGCCGACGAGTATGTCGACAGAGAATTCGGAACCGGCTGCGTGAAGATCACGCCCGCCCACGATCCCAATGATTTCGAGGTGGGCAGGCGCCATCAGCTGGAAGAGATCAACATTTTAAATGACGACGCCACATTGAATGACCGCTGCGGCAAGTACGCGGGCATGGACCGCTATGAGGCCCGCAGGGCCATGGTGGAGGACTTGGATCGGCTGGGCCTTCTGGTCAAGGTTGTTCCCCACACCCATGCCGTCGGCACTCATGATCGCTGCCACACGACGGTTGAGCCTATGATCAAACCCCAGTGGTTTGTCCGTATGAAGGAGATGGGGAAGGAGGCACTCGACTCTTTTCACCGGGGAGAGATGCGCTTTGTCCCCGAGAACTACGGGAAAACCTATGAGCACTGGCTGGAGAACATCAAGGACTGGTGTATCTCCCGTCAGCTCTGGTGGGGACACCGGATTCCGGCCTATTACTGCCAGGACTGCGGCCGGATTGTCGTGAGACGGGGCGGAGCCCCGGAGATCTGCCCTCAGTGCAAGGGCAGGCATTTCGTCCAGGATGAGGACACCCTGGATACCTGGTTCTCCTCCGCCCTCTGGCCCTTTGCCACCCTGGGCTGGCCAAAGGAGACGCCGGAGCTGGACTACTTCTATCCGACTGATGTTCTGGTAACGGGATACGACATCATCTTCTTCTGGGTCATCCGCATGATGTTCTCCGCCCTGGAGCAGACCGGTAAGGCTCCCTTCCACCATGTCCTGATCCACGGCCTGGTCCGCGACGACCAGGGGCGCAAGATGTCTAAGTCTTTAGGCAACGGGATTGATCCCCTGGAGATCATCGACCGATACGGGGCCGACGCCCTGCGCCTGACTCTGATCACGGGAAACGCGCCCGGCAATGACATGCGCTTTTATATCGAGCGTGTGGAGAACAGCCGCAATTTCGCCAATAAGGTCTGGAACGCCTCCCGCTTCATCCTGATGAATCTGGACGGGGTCAGCCTGCATGAGCCGGCGTCCAGTGAGTTGAAAATAGAAGATCGCTGGATCAAAAGCCGCCTGAATACCGTGGTAAAAGAGCTTACGGACAACATGGAGAGGTATGAGCTGGGGATCGCGGTACAGAAGGTCTTCGATTTTATCTGGGATGAGTTCTGCGACTGGTACATTGAGATCGTCAAGCCCCGCATGTACCACAAGGAGCAGGATCCGGACTCCGCCAACGCAGCCCTCTATACCCTGAAGGGAGTTCTGGCGGAGGCCTTAAAGCTCCTCCACCCCTTCATGCCCTTTATTACGGAGGAGATATACTGCAGCCTGCGCCCGGAGGAGAAATCCATTATGATCGCGGACTGGCCCGTTTACTCCGCGCAGGCCTGTGATCCGGAGGCGGAGCAGGCTCTGGAGCACGCCATGGATTTGGTTCGGGCCGTTCGCAATGTCCGGACGCAGATGGATGTGCCCAACAGCCGTAAGTCCAAGCTGATTATCGTGTCTCAGGACGCGGGGATTCGGGAGATTTTTTCGCAAAATCAAACAACCTATGCCGGGCTCGCCAACGCTTCTGAGGTCTGTGTCCAAGCGGACGAGAGCGGGATCGGCTCAGACGCGGTGTCGGCAGTGATTCCCGACGCGGTCATCTATATGCCCCTGGCGGATCTGGTCGATTTGACTAAGGAGAAGGAACGCCTTACGAGGGAGCAGAAACGTCTGGAGGGAGAATTGAAGCGGTCTCACGGCATGCTGAGCAATGAGCGCTTCCTCTCTAATGCCCCTGCGGATAAGGTGGCGGCTGAGCGGGATAAGCTGGCTAAGTATGAGCAGATGATGGCGGATGTCACAGCCCGACTCAAGTCCATCGAGGAAGGGCTGTCCGTGTGAGAGCCCTGCGTCGGAGGGAGATAAACCCTGCGGCGCGTCCCTGTGAAATGTATTCCGGTAGCCGGGGGAAGGATTTTTCATGATAGATTTTGAGGAAGAGCTGAAGCATTACGAGCCCATTATGGAAGTTGAAGAGGCGGAAGACGCTATTCACGGGAAAGACCTGACAGATTTGACAGATCTCATGCGAGAGATTGTCAAAAATGGCGGAGCGCTACGCCGTTAGGGGGCTGCTATGAATTGTTTTTATTGCGGCTATGAGATCGACAGGGAGGAATACTGTCCCATATGCGGCGCCAATCTGAGGGAGTACCGCAGGGTCAGGGCCAGGGGTCAGCAGCTCTATAACGAGGGCCTGCGCCGGGCACAAAACAGGGAGATTTCTTCCGCTATTGAAAATCTGGAGACTGCCCTGCACTGCGACAAGGGGCTGACGGATGCAAGAAACCTGCTGGGACTGTGCTACTATGAGATCGGCGAGACGGTTTTAGCCCTGAACGAGTGGGTGATCAGCAAGAATCTGCAGCCGGAAGGCAATCGGGTGGATTTTTACCTGGAGGAGATCCAGAAGAGCAGGGGCGCCCTGGACAAGATCACCAATACCATGCACAAGTTCAACCAGGCGGTTCGCTACTGTAAGGAGGGAAACCGAGACCTGGCGAGGATTCAGCTCAAGCGGGTTATGGAGATGAATCCGCATATGGTCAAGGCCTATCAGCTCTTTGCCCTCTGCCAAATCGCGGACGGCAATTACGAGGAAGCGGACAGGGCCTTAAAGGTGGCCCGGAGGATTGACGCCTCTGACCCCGTGACCGTTCGCTACAGCAAGGAGACCCGGGAGGGCCTTAAGAAGGCCGCCCAGTCACACAGGGGGAGCCGACGTCGTCTTCCCCGGGCTTCTATACTGGGCAGTGATGAGATACCCCTGGAGGATCATCGCTCTGTCTTAGACTATTTTGACGGGGTCAGAGGGAGCTTCCTCAATATCCTTGTGGGGATCATCACAGGGATTCTGATCTCGGTCTTCCTCATTTACCCGGCGGTCAGAGCGCACAATAACAGCACGGCAGCCGATGCCTTAGTATCCGCCAATCAGCAGAAGGAGGCGTCGGACACCAGTATTTCCTCTTTGCAGAAGCAGGTGGAGAGTCTGCAGAGTCAGCTATCCAATTATACCGGCAAGGCGGATGCGGTGACTTCCTATGAGAATCTAATCGAGGCCAAGAGAAAGCTGGCGGCCAATGATCAGGCGGGGGCCTATCAGGCCTTTTCCTCCGTGAACCGAGATCTTTTGGGAGACACCGGCAAGGCCGACTATGACGAGCTCAACAATAAGCTGGCTGATTTCAAGAAGAAGTCGGCGTATACAGCGGGCAATACGGCCTACAGCGCCGGCAACTGGCAGGAGGCGGTCAACCAGTACCTGCCCCTGGTTCAGGACAAGGCCAGTGCCGGATATGAGGACGGCGCCGCCCTCTATCGGCTGGCCTCTGCCTACAATAAGCTGGGCGACCGGGACAATGCCGTCAAGTATTACGAGCAGCTTTTGACGGATCTGACCGGTTCTCACTATCGCACATCAGCCAAAAAAGACTTAAAGGGGCTTGGGGTCACGGTAAATAAGGATAACAGCTTCACGGACAGCAATGCCCAGGGAAACGCGCCTGAGGCGGGGCAGGACAGCGTTCGCCAGAATAATGCCAATCTGCAGACCAGGTGAAGACAGGTCAACCCGAAAGGGCAGCGGGAGGAATCAGGGCTTTTTAAGAATCTTTTAAGGTTTTTCTATTGCGGGAATAAGGTTATACTCCTATGATTTGACTTGAAAAACAAGTCTCTGATAGGAGTATTTTTATGTGGGAAAGAAAAGATTTAAAGGATCGAGCCAAGAAGGCCTTTCGAGGCAACTACTGGCGTACACTGCTGGTGACCATTGCCTTTATGATGGCGACTGCCGGAGGCGGTATTGCCAGCGGTTGGGTCAACGGCATTTCCGTGGCTACAGTTGTGGGAACGATCGCATCTGGAGCAAATTATTGGGAAGATCTTCTCTTCTCCGCAGTTCCCAGGACAGATTCCAATGGCTATGTGCAGTCTGATTTGGTCTATCCGGCCTCCTATCAGACCAATCCTGACCGCAGCTCTCTCCTGGACGATGAGGATCTCTCCCGTCTGTTTCGCAATAATTATTCCAGCGGTTACAGCAATTCCTACAGGGACAGCTATCAGTATAACAGGGACTATTGGAATTCCCGTCGCATTCAGGATACAGTCTGGGCCCGGATCTATGTGATGTTCTTTGCGTTTCTGGCCCTCGGGTTCGCTCTGATCCTCATCCTGGGAACCATCCGACTGCTTGTCTCCGTCTTTGTCTATGGTCCTCTGGAACTGGGAGCCAGCCGCTTCTATTTAGACAATCTGCATGGCCCCGGTCGGGTGTCCAGCCTGGGTCACGGCTTCGATCATCACTACATGAACGGAGTGAAGATCATGTTCCTGCGGGGACTCTTCACATCCCTGTGGAGTTTACTCTTTTTGATCCCAGGCATCGTCAAGTCCTACGAGTATCAGATGATTCCCTATTTGCTGGCGGAGTATCCGGATATGCCGAGAGAGGATGCCTTTGCTGTCTCCAGGTATATGATGAATGGCAATAAGTTCAGATCTTTTGTTCTGGATCTCTCCTTTATCCCCTGGTTCCTGCTTGGGACTGTGACATTGGGAATTTCCAATTTCTTCTGGGCCAATCCATATGTTGTACAGACGAGGGCTGCCCTCTATGAGGCTATCAAGGAGGAGAAGCGTCCCTTCGACCGTGTGGACAGTCCGATTGACCCGACACCGCAGGTTCCTCAGGAGCCGGTCTCTCCGGTAGCGCCGACGTCCCCCTTTGCTTCGGAGGCCAATCTGGTGACAGAGGAGAATAACCCCTTCAACCACATCAGGAGGGAAGGAGCTGTGTCCGGCCAGGGCCAGGCGGCTGTACAGAAGGAGGGATCGACTGCTGAGGGCCAGGTAGCTGCGCAGAAGGCAGATACAGCCGAAGGCCAGGGGGTCACTCCAAGGGAGGAAACCGCTGCTGAGAGCCAGGCACCGGTGCAGACAGAAGAAGCTGGCCAGGGAGCCGCGCAGACAGAGGAAGCTGGACTAGGCCAGATAGCGCAGTCTGAGGAAAGTAAGGGAAAGGCGACAGAGGGAGGTCTCGACCCTGACGCGGAGACCTTTGCTCAGGCAATTGAGGCGAGCCGTTCCGCCGACCGGGAGGATCAGTCCCGCTAAGAAGCAATTCGATGAAACGTGAAATGTGAAGACAGGGTCGACCGGTATCTGTCGCGGCGCTGCGGAATGCGCGCATGCGATACATGAGGTCGACCCTCTTTGTTATAATAGATGCGGTGAATACAGGGAATTGAGTGAAAGGATAAGGGCGCGGAAGATGGAATATACAATCCTGCTGGCAGACGATGAGGCCGAAATCCGTGAACTCCTCCGTCTGTACCTGGATCATGAGTCCTATCGGGTTTTAGAGGCCAATGACGGCCTGGAGGCCCTGGATCTGCTTAAGAAAGAGCATGTGGATCTCTGCGTGCTCGACGTCATGATGCCCAAGATGGATGGCTTTTGTCTGCTCAAGGAGATTCGGAAGAAGAGCAACATGCCAGTTCTCATGCTCTCTGCCAAGGACGGGGATTCTGATAAGATTCTGGGCCTCAATCTGGGGGCGGATGATTATCTGTCCAAGCCCTTTAACCCCCTGGAGGCGGTGGCCAGGATCAATGCCTCGATCCGGCGCTTCTATGCCCTGGGAGCGGATATTGCCCTCGGAAGCGGAGAGGACAGGGGCAAAAAAGAGCTGCGCGTGCAGGACCTTCGCCTGGATCGGGAGGCCTGTACCCTCTACCGCGGAGAAGAGGAGATCGACCTGACCTCGGTAGAGTATCGGATTATGGATCTCTTCATGTCTCACCCCGGCAAGGTCTTTACCAAGCAGCAGATCTATGAGAGAGGCTGGGAGGAGGAGTATATCGTTGCGGACAATAATATCATGGTCTGCATCAGTAAGCTTCGCTCCAAGCTGGATGATGGGGACAACAACCACTATATCCGGACGATCCGTGGACTGGGATATCGCATGGAGAAAAAGAGATGACATCCGAGCAGCAGACCAATATGACCATTCGCCTGATCGCGGGTTTTATCGTGGTCATGCTGGTGGCGGCGGGCCTGGAGCTGCTCGTTGTTCAGCTGGTGAACCGGCTCTTTGTGCCGGGTCTGATTCTGCCGCTGATGGAGCAGGCGGGAATTCAAAGCATGACGGTCGGGCAGAGCATTTATCTCTTTTTAGGGATGATCTTTCTGCTTTTGGTTCGCCTGCTTGGTCTGATCTTTCAGGGCAGTCTGACAGAATTGGAGGATCAGATACTGGCGGTGATCGTCAGCCATGTCTTTACGGGATCGAAGGGAATGGTTCTGCCGCATCTGACGGGGGGAGGCGTCTTTCTCCTTCTGCTCGTGCTGGCGATCATGATCTTTCTCTATGCTCTGCCCTATGTGATCACAGGGGTCCTCTATGCCCGTTTCGTGATTGGGCAGATGCGTCTTCTGCAGGAAGAGCAGAGAAAAGAGCATGAGAAATTCGACGCGGACAGGAATCTGATCCTCTCAGATATCGCCCATGACCTGCGCAATCCGATCACGACGGTTTTGGGTTATGCCAGGGCACTGGAAGACGGCATGGTCACGGATCCCGCTCTGGCCAGGCGATATCTTAAGGCCATTGAGGCCAAGTCCAGGCGGGTAAACGATCTGATCAATATCCTCTTTGACTACGCGAAGATCAACTCTACGGGATTTCATTTGCAGAAGAGAACCCTGGATATCAATGAGCTGGTCCGGGAGAATACCGCTCTGCTTTTTGAAGAGGTAGAGGACAGAGGGATGGAGCTGGACGCGCAGATCAGCGAGGAGCGCTGGCAGATCCTGGCGGATCGGGTTCAATTCTCACGTGTGATCAGCAATCTGATCAACAATGCCAGTCGCCACAACCCGAGGGGGACGAGGATTCTGGTTCGCACGCAGGCCATCAGGCACACGGATAGAGCCCTCTCCTATGATCAGATGCGCCGCGGCCAGACGCAAGAGGACCGGATCCGATACGGACTGGGAGAGGGGATTCTGGTGATCATCGCTGATGACGGGCAGCCCATCCCCCGGGAGCTGGCGGAGCATATGTTCGAGCCCTTCGCCATGGGAGACAGCTCGCGCTCCAGCCGGGGAGGATCGGGCCTGGGGCTCTCAATTGCGGCCAAGATCAGCCAGATGCATGGTTACCGACTGATTTTAGACGAGAACTACCCGGGATATACGAAGGCATTTGTCATAGTGATTCCGAAGCACTGGTCGTAGAGTGCGGCCACAGTACGCCAGGGTGATCCACGGAGCATTTGTCGTAGTGATTCCGAAGCACTGGTCGTAGAGTGCGATCACAGTACGCCAGGGTGATCCACGGAGCATTTGTCATGGTGATTTCAAAGCATGAATAAGAGGGGGACGGCAGTCGTCGTCCCTCTCTTCTGTGGTGCGTAATATGCTTTTATGATAAACGCGGATTTCTGCTGACGTCTCAGAGGAGACCCGCGGAATTTTGATTAGCTGTCAGTTCTTGCCTGAATCGGCGGATTTTCCGGAAGTACCTCATTTGCCCGAGCGGCCGGACTTGCCGGAGCTGCCCGATCCACCCATACCACCGGGGCCGCCTGCGCTGCCGGATCCGCCCGAACCTCCGGGGCCGCCCGAACCTCCGGGGCCACCCGAATTGCCAGAGCCGCCCATGCCTCCGGGGCCGCCCATGCCGCGGCTGTTTACGTTCCCGGAGGTCGTGACGATGGAGTCAAGACTGATGGTCTGCCTGGAGGATCCGGTTGCGATGGTGTAGCTGTTTCCGGTCGTCATTCCGGGCGCGGAGACATAGACCGCGTTGTAGTTCTTGGGCGGAGTGTAAGAAGCCAGGACATTTCCGGAGGAATCTGTCACGGTCACAGTTTCTGAGGAAGTGTTGCTCAGCCCATAGAGGATCATGCCCTGGGTGGAGGAGGAGTCAAAGGCTTCCGCCATACCGGAGTAGCCGGTGGCGATCAGCGTTCCGCCGCTGATGACTCCCTTGGATCGATCTCCGTAGTCTAAGGTGGAGTCGCCGTTATTGGTCGCGCCGGAGACGTAGGTCTCGCCACCGTTGATATAGATATCACCGTTGGAATCAATGCCGTCGCCGGAGGCGTTGACCTCGAGCTTACCTCCGTTGATGGTGACGGAGTAGTCGCTGCTCGTATTGGAATCCCCGGCGGCATTGAGGCCGTCGTCCTTGGATGTGACATTGATGTCGCCGCCGTCGATCACAATCTGGGATCCTTCCAGGCCCTCGTTGGACTGGCTGACGACAATCTTGCCGCCGACGATGTTGAGCTTGCCGTCGGCGTGGATACCGTCATCGCCGCTGGACAGGGCCAGTGTGCCACCCGACATGTAGAAGAAGCCGGCCTCTGTGTCAGAGGAATCTGCGTGTATAGCGTCATCTGTCGCGTTGATCGTATAGGTTCCGTCGGCGATTCGGATGGAATCATTGGCCTCCAGTCCCTTGCCCTGGGCGTCGATCGTCACGGTAGACCCGGTCAGCTTGAGGTCATCCTTGCTGACGATCCCGTTTGCGGAGGACTTGACGGACAGGGAGCCCTTGCCGTTGATCACCAGATCCTGCTTAGAGAAAATGGCTCCGTCCACCTTGATGTTGCCGTCCGCGGCGAAGCTTCCGCTGCTGGTCAGACGGTTGTCGCTGCCCTCCGCCGTTGTGACGAAAACTTTGTCCGCCGTCTTGACGTAAATGGCTGCCGAGCCGGAATTGCTGATGCTCACGCCCTTCAAAACGATCTGAACCTTGGCGGTATCATCCGCCTCTACCTTGATCTGCCCGTTGGAGAGGCTGCCGGAGAAGACATAGGTGCCTTCCGATGTAATGGTAACTGTGGATCCGTCGACACTCGCTCCCTGGCCATCGACCGTAGAAGCGCTGTCAGACAGGGTGATATGGGTGGCGCTCGCGTCGTCATAGTCACCGGACAGGTCCCGGTCTGTGAAGTAATCTGAGGAAGAAGCGGCGGCAGAAGTCGCGGACGCGGTATTGCTCGTTGTGGTGCTGGAAGCAGTCTTTGAAGCGGTCTTTGCTCCACAGGCCGCCAGTCCCAGGGTCAGACCTCCGGCCATGGCGATTGCGCCAAAACGCTTGATGTTATATCTCTTAAAGTTGCTCATTTGTCACCTCCTGCTGTGAAACTGTGATTTCCAGGTTACCGTTTCGGACGCGGATCGCATCCAGCATCTCTTTTTCCCTCGCGGGATCCTTGAGCTCGATATCGTAGGTCAGTTTGAAGAGACTTCCCATGTTGCTCGTCTTGACAGAGACCAGATGGGAGGTTCTGCAATAGTTTTTGAAAATATCCCCGAGGAGGTCCGTATAGTCCAGATCCTCCGGGATAGTCACGCGCAGATTCCTGTAGAGAGATCTGCGAGTGCTCCCGAAATCAGTCTGTACCAGGGCAAAGAGGGCAGCTCCTACAAGCAGAGCGAAGAGAATCGCGTAGGCCAGATATCCCATGCCGACGATCAGGCCAGCCGCCATGGCTAAAAAGATCATGGCGATGTCCTTGGCGCTTCCGGCGACGGAGCGGAAGCGAACTAAAGAGAAGGCTCCTGCTACGCCGACCGCGGCGCCGATATTGCCGTTGACCATCATGATCACCACGCAGACGATGGCGGGAAGGAGGGCCAGAGTCAGCATAAAGGACTGGGTGTGCCGGCTTCGGTAGGCGTAGATGCCGGCCAGCCAGAGACCGATCAGAAAGGATACCCCCAGGCAGAGCAGAAAATATCCCGGGGCGATTACCGTGCTTGTTGATGTGTCGAAAATTCCGCTAAACAGCGATGTCATTGTCATGCCTCCTCTCTTCGTGTTCCGTTGGGGCGGGAAGGGAATTTCGCAATTCCTGTTCGGACAGAATTCCGTGTCCGCCGGGGATGGAGGGCATCCAATATGCCTGCCTCCCTGGTTTGTTTTTTCGCATCAGCTCTTCATAAGCTCTGCCGTACTTGGAAAAGGAGCTCCTGTAGATCTTCTCGCGGCTTAAGACTTCTACCAGCCAGAGGGGAATGGCTGCCCCTGTCTTAATCTCCATCAGCACCTGTCCGTCCTTCAGAAGGGGCCGCCCCCGAACGGGACTGTGTAAGTTGAGGTCTTCCATCCGCCAGAGAATATTCCGGTCAAAGGTCAGCCGAAAGTCCTGATTCTCTTTCGCGTAGAAAGCCTGCCGGTCATAGGAGAGGAGCATGCGGGGGGCCAGTTGGGGGTAAAGTCTGCGGCTGTAGTTGATCTCCCGCACGATCTGACTGTCCGCGGGAAGACAAGACCCTTTGATCCAGGCATTTGTCTCATCCTCGGTCAGGGCGACCCTTCGCTTATAGACTACCTTTCGGTACTTCTTCTTAAGCTCTACAAAGACCTTGTCCTCCGGGCCGACGGTTCCGTAGCTGCGGATCCGAAGCTTTTCCTTATAAACAGGAGACTCAATGGATCGGCGGACCAGAAGGAAATCAGGTGTATCCAGGTAGAGGGAGAGGTTGGTATTCCTCCCGTAGATATCCGGCACCATGTGTTCCATCATGGCTATGCGGATGGCCCGATCCATCTCCGGAGACAGGAGATACTTGAGCTCATAGCGCTTGAAAATCATCTGATCTGCCATGTTGACCTCCTTTCAGCTTGTTTCTTGTCTTGGGATGAGAAGAGAATACAGGGGGAAGTTAAAGTCAACCTAAAGTTTTGAAAAATTCGTATCCATACAATGCGCACGATGTTACCGAACCGATCATCGATTCGCTCCCAGGGGTCGCATGCAGCCTTATACGCGGCGAAAAATGCACCACGAGTGCTCCTTAGTCATGCTCTATAGTCATGAACAATGGCATATGGGAAGCCCGAGTATGCCATATACTCCACGAAGCGGTCATTATTACAAAAAAAGAAAGCCGCCGCCATATTGCATATGCAGGCAGGTGCAAATGAAAACAGGGCGTCGGCTTTTATAATAAGCATATGTAATTGTAAGAAGAGGCCTTCGAGGGAAAGCGATCTTTCGGGGAGGAGGTGGATATCCGGAGAAGAAGCAATCCTTCAGGGATAAAGAGCCTCTCCATGGGAAAGCGATCTTACAGGGAAGAAGTGGATATCCGCAGAAGAAGCGAATATCCGAAAAAGAAGTGAATTGCCTCCGGACGAAAAGAGTCTTATCGGAAGAGAATCTGCTTCAGCCGCTTGTAGGTGAAGAAAGTGATCAGGGAGACCAGACCGTACTTGATCAGATTAAAGGGGGCAACGGCGTAGACCATCATGGTAAAGAGATCGCTGATGCGGCCGTTGACCATGGTCCCCATCTTGATGATGGAATCCATGGGCATGCCGTAGAGGGTTACATACATGGGAAAAATCACGAAGTAATCAATGAAGACGAAAGCGATGGTTGTCAGAACGGTTCCCACGCAGAGCGAGAGGACTGCCCCCATCTTCCCTTTTTTGAAGCGGTAGACCAAAGAGGCGGTCAAAACGAAAACAGCGGCGCCGGCAAAGTTGGCCAGCTCACCCACAAAGGCGGTAGAGGTTCCACGGAAGAGGAGCTTTAAGATATTCTTGAGGGCCTCTATGATAATACCGGCGACAGGCCCCATCATGAAGGTGCTCAGGATCGCGGGCAGGTCGGAAATGTCGAACTTCAGGAAGGAAGGGGCAATGGGGAGCGACAGCTCAAAGAGCATGAGAATGGCGGATAAGGCGGAGAACATGGCGATGATCACCAGTCTCCTTGTGCTGAAGCCGCTTGCTTTTTGGGTTTCTTCTCCCCTAGTGGGGTTATCTCTGACAAGTGTGTCCATAATTACCTCCAATTCTGCTGCCTCCCGCAGGTCTGCTGTTTTTCCGCGGGAAATCCAAAGTTTCGGTACACCTTTGACTAGATGGAGGCCTTGCCATTGCCGAGAATGAAAAAGGACTTCCACGAGATGGTTCATCTCATGAAAGTCCTGACTGCGACCTGTGAGCGTATCCATCTTCTCCCATCCGGACTGTCCAGACATCTGCCTGCTACCGTCGGTTCCGGAATTCCACCGGGTCGGCCCCAAAGGGGTTCGCGGACTGTCACCGCCGGTCAGGAATTTCACCTGCCCCAAAGATTGTGTACACAGTGATTCTAGCCCCGGGTCCACTTACTGTCAAGCGACCTGTTTTCCAGGGGCATTTCCTGAAAATCGTGGATGGAGGCCGAGATCAGTTATCGAACCATTTGGGATGACAGGCATTTCCTGAAAATCATGGGAGGAGGACGGTAAATATCACGGACTTGCCGTCGGGACTTGTGGCCGTGATTTTCCCCTTGTGGGTCTTGACGATGGCCTTGGCCACAGCCAGCCCGATTCCATAACCGCCCGTCTTCGAATTGCGGGAGCTGTCCAGACGATAGAAGCGCTCAAAGAGGCGGGAGAGATCACCCTGGGGGATGGAATCAACCGTATTGCGAATCGTCAAAAGCTTACCCTTGGCTGTAGAGGCCAGGGTTACTTCGATGCTGCCCCCCTGGTCGGAGTACTTGAGGGCATTGTCCAACAGAAGGCTGAGCAGCTGCTGCATGGAGGCGGGATCGCATTCCAGGGAAATGGAAGGGGCGACGCTGATGGTCAGGCTGCGTCCCCTGGTCCGGGCAGGGGCGTCAAAGGATTCAGCGGCCTCCAAGACCATCTGGGAGAAGTCGACCTTCTCGATGGTCAGGCGGGGACCTTCCTCCTCCATGCGGGAGAGGAGGACCAGTTTCTCCACGAGGGCATTCAGCCGGTCAATCTGGCGGTGGTTGGAGACAGTCCACTCGGAAGTTCCATAGTCCATCTCGATCACCTCATTGTTGGCGGCCAAAACAGCCAGAGGAGTCTTGAGCTCGTGGTTGGCATCGGTGATGAACTGCCGCTGTTTGCTGTAGCTCTCAACGATGGGGCCGACTGCCCGCCTTGAGGCCGGCAGTAGCAGGAGAAAGACGAAAAGAAGACCGCCTGCGCCGGCCGCCAGACTTCCGTAGAGAAAGCTGTAGAAGGATTGCATCTGGGGCTGGGTATCCAAAAAGTAATAGGTTCTGGCGGTCGTATCCGAAGAGCCTGCCTCTTTGTCCTGGCTCTGGCTGTCGGATTTGGACTTGCCCTGGTCTGCGCTCTTTTCCTGCAGAAGATAGCGGTAGCGGCCCAGATAGCCCTGGCGGGGGAGCCCCCCGAGAGCCAGTTTCTGAGCATAGGAAGCGGCCTGCTCGGCATTGATCGCGGCGATGTGGTCTGTGTCAGAGGCCGTGACCTGATTATCCGCGGAGAGACTGACGCTGAAGTAGCGGCTGCTGAAGGGAGTCTCGGCGTCGAAATCACCGGGGGGCTTATCCTCCGGGGGCTTGCTGCCAAAGCGCCCGCCCTGTCCGGCTAAAAGGGCCAGCTTCTGATCTGCCGACTTTGTCATGGACCGGTAATTGATCAGGTTGACGGCTCCCATAATCAGGGTCAGAACGATCAGGACGGAGAGCATGGACAGACCGATGAATTTGCGGCGCAATTGTCGGAACATGGTTTATTCCTCCTCCTGAACAAAGTAGCCGAGACCCCGGGAGGCCTTGATGACGATGCCGGCGTCGATGGATTTCAACTTGCGGCGGAGATTGGAGATATTGACCCAGACCACATTCTGTTCGACATCGCTCTCAAAGCCCCAGATCTTCTCCATGAACTGGTCCGGAGATATGATCTGCCCCGGATTGGCCAGGAGCATCTCCAGGATCTGATACTCCTTGTTGGCCAGGTGCAGGCTGCCTCCGGGAGCGTTTGCCGTGCAGGTCAGCTGATCCAGGGTCAGCCTTCCAAGATGCATGCTGGCATCGGTCGCGACGGTTCTGCGGCGGGTGATCGAGCGAACTCTGGCGATGAGTTCTCTCGTGGAAAAGGGCTTGGTCAGGTAGTCGTCGGCCCCCGAGTCCAGTCCCTGTACCCGGTCATCGATTTCGGAGCGGGCAGTCAGCATGAGAACAGGGATATCATTCTGGGCGGAACGGATCTTTCGCAGCACCGTAAACCCGTCCATTTTGGGCATCATGACATCCAGGATGGCCCCGTCGTAGACGCCGGTTTCCAGGTAGTCCAAGGCGTCCCGGCCGTCATAGACAGCATCCACCTCGTAGTGGTTGGCCTTGAGAATGCGGACAAGGGCGCGGGACAGGTCGAGTTCATCCTCGGCTAAGAGCAGGCGCATGGGTTCTCCTTTCGATAGAAAATCTTCTTCCATTATACAGAATCGAAGACCCGACAGGTGGAGCAAATCATTTTGGAAGAAACGGAAAGAAATGGAAGGGGTGGAAGGAAAGAAGATTTTGGGCACGATTTGGTCATGAAGGATCAGTTGGATATGAATAAAAATACAAGAAGAAAAGAAATGCTTGCAAATTTATTCATACCCTGCTATACTCTCTAACCAGTCAGGCCGATCGTGAGAAAGACGAATGCGGCGGAGATTGAGAGAAATAAGGAGTAATGAATATGAAGATGAAAAAAATTGCAGTCCTGGGTCTGGTCATGCTGACAAGTATATCCATACTTGCAGCCTGCGGCTCGTCCAAGACAGACGACAGCGGCAAGACGGGCTCTGAGAAGAAGGATACGCTGACCATGGCTACCGCCGCCGACTTCCCTCCCTATGAGTACATGGAGGGCAATGATTACAAGGGAATTGATATTGAGCTCTCCCAGGCCATTGCCGACAAGCTCGGGGTCAAGCTGGAGATACAGAATGTTCCATTTGACTCGATTATTGCCGGCGTTCAGTCGGGCAAGTACGATTTCGGCATGTCCGGGATCACAATCAACGATGAGCGCAAGCAGTCTGTCAACTTCTCAGATCCCTACATCTCAGCGGTTCAGTCCATCATCGTCAAGAGCGACTCCTCGATTGCCGACAAGGACGCCTTAAAGGATGTCAGCAAGATCGGTGTGCAGACCGGAACCACCGGAGACTCTGACGCCACCAAGGACTATGGCGAGGACAAGATCACCCGCTACACCGTTGCCACTGACGCAATCCAGGCCCTGATGTCCGGCAAGGTAGACGCTGTTATCATCGACAACAAGCCCGCTCAGGAATATGTCAAGGCCAACGGATCTGCCTTAAAGATTCTGCCTACCGCCTATGAGGAGGAGCAGTACGCGATCGCGGTCAATAAGAGCAACGACGACCTGCAGAAGAAGATCAACCAGGCCATCAAGGATCTGAAGGCGGACGGAACCGTCGACAAGATCCTGGCCAAGTATGAGTCCAATAAGTAAGAGATCCGAGTCAGCTCCCGGATTCTCACTGACATCCGGAAGGCGGAAAATTGCAAGAACCGGTATCCTCAGCTACAATAGCTCAGGCAGCGCAAGGCAAGGGCGGCCAAGGCCGTCCTTGCCCTTGCCTGTGTATAGAGGGAAACAAATAGCCCGGAATCTGTGTCGGGAGGCCTCTTGTGACGGGAGAGGAAGGAGAAACGCATGAGTGCTTGGTGGGATGGGCTCAAGGCCCAGTTTGTCCTCAACTTCATTAATGATAATCGATGGCAGTCGCTTGTCTCTGGTCTGGGAGTTACCCTGCAGATCACGGTTTTCGCGGTGATTGTGGGAATTCTCTTAGGAGCTTTGGTGGCGACGGTTCGTTCTACCTGGGACAAGAGCGGAGAGGAGATGGGACGCCGCAAGAGTCCGGCCTATTACCTGCTCAAGGGCTTTAACGTCATTTGCAAGATTTACCTGACGGTCATCCGCGGCACGCCTGTTGTTGTTCAGCTGATGATCTCCTATTTCATTATTTTTGCCACATCCAAGAACGCGGTCGCTGTGGCCATTTTCGCCTTCGGTCTCAACTCTGCCGCCTATGTGGCCGAGATCATCCGCGGCGGCATCATGTCCATTGACGAGGGCCAGTTCGAGGCAGGCAGATCTCTGGGCTTCAATTATCCTCAGACCATGATCTATATCATTCTGCCCCAGGTATTCAAGGCGGTTCTGCCTGCCCTTCTCAATGAGTTCATCACCTTGGTCAAGGAGACCTCCGTCGCGGGCTATGTGGGGATTATGGACCTGACGAAGGCGGGCGATGTCATCCGGAGCAGGACCTATTCCGCCTTCATGCCCCTCTTTGCAGTGGCAGGCATTTATCTGGTGATTGTCATTATTCTTGAGACCGTTTTCGGTCGGCTTGAGAGGAGGCTTCGTCAAAATGAGCGCTAATACCCTGATTCAGGTCAGAGGACTTAAGAAATATTATCGCGGCGGCCTCATCAAGGCCCTGGACGATATTAATCTGGACATCGACCGGGGGGAGGTCGTGGTGATCATCGGCCCATCAGGATCCGGGAAATCTACCCTTCTTCGGTCACTCAATCTTCTGGAGATGCCCACGGAGGGACAGATTCTGGTGGACGGGGTCAATATTGCGGATCCCGGAATTGATATTAATCTTCATCGGCAGAAGATGGGGATGGTTTTTCAGCACTTTAATCTCTTCCCCAATATGACGGTCTTAAAGAACATGACCATCGCACCCATGAAGCTGAGAAAACTCTCCAAAGAGGAGGCTGAGAAGCAGGCCATGGAGCTTCTTGAGCGGGTGAATCTGTCCGATCGAGCCAATGCTTATCCCAGCCAGCTCTCCGGCGGCCAGAAGCAGCGAATTGCCATTGTCCGGGCTCTCTGCATGAATCCGGAGATTCTCCTCTTCGATGAGCCGACCTCTGCCCTTGATCCGGAGATGGTAGGGGAAGTCCTGGAGGTCATGAAGCAGCTGGCCAGGGAGGGGATGACCATGGCCTGCGTCACCCATGAGATGGGCTTTGCCAGAGAGGTGGCCTCAGAGGTGATCTTTGTGGATGGTGGCAAGATCATCGAGCAGGGCAGTCCCGCGCAGATCTTTGACGCACCGAAGAGCGAGCGCCTGCGGGATTTCCTGGCCAAGGTGCTCTGAGCCGGACTGTGAGGGCCCGCTTGAGTGGAAATTTTCTGAGCCGGACTGTGAGGGCCCGCTTGAGTGGAGATTTTCTGAGCCGGACTGTGAGGACCTGCTTGCGCGGAGATCCTCTGAGACGGACTGTGAGAATTCGCCTGTGTGGAGCCTGTCTGGGACGGATGGTGAGGGCTCCTGTTGGTGGGCTGCTGCGATAAAGGGAGAGAGCAAGAAGTATGATCAATGAAATCGGAATTAGCGTCAGCATTGTTTCCTATATGATTCTCATGCTGGCGATTGGCATCTGGTCCTCGAAGCAGAATGCCAGCACAGATGACTTCTATCTGGGGGGACGCAGGCTGGGGCCTATTGTCACAGCCATGAGCGCCGAGGCCTCGGATATGAGCTCCTGGCTTTTGATGGGGCTGCCCGGAATTGCCTATATTTCGGGGCTGGCGGATGCCAGCTGGACCGCCATAGGCCTGGCTCTGGGAACCTATCTCAACTGGCTGCTCGTGGCCAAGCGTCTGCGCCGCTACACCATCAAGGCTAATAATTCCATCACGATTCCGAGCTTCTTCGCAAATCGCTTCCGGGATAAGAGTCGGATTCTGCTGGCTGTCTCCGCCATTTGGATCCTGATTTTCTTCATTCCCTATACGGCTTCCGGTTTTGCGGCCTGCGGCAAGCTCTTTCACACCCTCTTTGGCGTTAATTATATTCTCGCCATGCTCGTGTCCGCGGCGGTGATCATTCTCTATACGATGCTGGGCGGCTTCCTGGCGGCATCTACGACGGATCTGGTACAGTCCATCGTCATGACCGTTGCCCTGGTCATTGTGGTCCTCTTCGGAATCAATGCGGCCGGCGGTCTGGACCGGGTGCTTGAGAATGCCAGAGGGATTGCGGGTTATCTGAGCCTGCGCCAGATGGGCAACAGCAACGCTCCGCAGACAGCGACCCCCTACACCTTCATGCAGGCCTTTGCCAACCTGGCCTGGGGCCTGGGCTACTTCGGGATGCCACACATCCTCCTTCGCTTCATGGCGATTGGCGACGAGAAGAAGATCAAGGTCTCCCGCCGCATTGCCTCTGTGTGGGTGCTGATTTCCATGGCGGTTGCCATCTTCATCGGCATTGTCGCCAATGCCATGAGTAAGGCGGGGGCAATCGCTGTGGCAAAGACCTCAGCTGACGCGGAGAACTCAATTATCCGGATCGCGCACCTGCTCTCAGGCAACGGCCTGGGCTTCGCCCTTCTTGCCGGAGTAATCCTGGCGGGGATCCTGGCCTGTACCATGTCTACCTCTGACTCCCAGCTTCTGGCCGCCTCATCCTCCTTCTCGGAGAATCTGCTGGTGGAAGTCTTCGGACTGTCTCTGACTGAGAAGCAGAGAGTACTGGCCGCCCGTCTGACGGTCATTGCCATCGCCCTGCTGTCTATTTTTATTGCCAGAGACCCGGATTCCTCTGTCTTTGCCATTGTTTCCTTTGCCTGGGCGGGCTTTGGTGCTGCTTTCGGACCGGTCATGCTTCTGGCCCTCTTCTGGAGACGGGCCAATCGCTACGGGGCCATCGCGGGGATGATCTCCGGGGGGGTCATGGTCTTCGCCTGGAAGTATCTGGTTCGCCCCCTGGGAGGAGTCTGGGACATTTATGAGCTGCTGCCGGCCTTTTTGGTCAGCGCCCTGCTCATGATTGCAGTCAGTCTGGTCACGCCCGCTCCCTCCAGAGAGATGACAGAAGAGTTCGATGCGGTATGCAGGGGAGACTGAGTTATTTCCACTTGTTTGGGGCCAGATTGCCGATCGCTCTTATCCGCCTGATCGCCCGGTCATTCCCGCTTGCCTGGAGGCCCGGATCTCTAAAAAGGCGCCGACAATCACTTTCTAAAGTTGCTTTCGTCTGCCTGGGGGGCCAAATTGCTGATCGCTCTTATCCGCCTGATCGCCCGGTCATTCCCGCTTGCCTGGAGGCCCGGATCTCTGAAAAGGCGCCGACAATCACTTTCTAAAGTTGCTTTCGTCTGCTTGGGGGACCAGATTGCCGATCGCCTTTGCCCGCCTGGTCGGGGTCTGGCTTCCCTGACCAAGGCCGAACAGGGCAGGTCACAGAAACCCGTGAATAAGGGTACAGAAGCCGTGGAAAGTGTAGATAAAGAGCCGCAGGAAGTGCGGATAAAGTCATTGAAGTGCGCATTTAACTGCTCTATCATAGGGTAGGCAAATGCGTTTTTTACAATAATCGAGTACTCGCACCTGGTCCCTGCCTGCCTCTACAGGGAATGCCAAAGGGCTTGCGGAAGAAGAATCCGTCACTGTAACTTTGGCATCCACATCGCAGAGCAATTGCGGAAATAAAAGTCCCGAAAGGGGAGGTAGGATCAACGGAGGTCTTTATGAATCAGAATTACAATTCCGGCGGCGGATCCGGAGACGACAAGAAGAATAGCCGGGTTCCGCAGCCAGTGATTTTGCTCTTGGTTTTCATCCTGCTGGCTATGTTTTTCACCAGTCTGGTCTACAACAGAGCCTCATCTAACAAGACAGAGGTTCCCTACACCGAGTTTTACAGGCTGGTTACTTCCGATCAGGTGGAGAAGGCGACAATCAATCGCGACCGCATTGAGTTTACCCTGAAGGATAACGCCTCCTATAAGAATGATAAGGCGCAGGAGAACTCCAAGCTGATTCAGGAGGCCACCGGTCAGGAGGTCAAGACCACTTATTTCACGGCCTATATACAGGACAGCGAGCTGATCCCGGCCATGAAACAGCACAATGTCGTGATCTCTGGCAAGCTCAATTCCGATACGACAGCTCTGATTTACAATATCGCCTCCATGGTGATCCCCCTGGCCCTGCTCTGGATCCTCTTCGCCTTCCTCATGCGCCGCATGGGAGGAGGCCTTGGGATGAATCCGGGCAAGTCCAATGCCAAGGTCTATGTGGAGAAATCGACCGGGGTCAAGTTCAAGGATGTGGCAGGCCAGGATGAGGCCAAGGAGTCTTTGGTAGAGGTCGTCGACTTCCTGCACAATCCCCGCAAGTACATTGAGATTGGGGCCAAGCTCCCCAAGGGAGCGCTTCTGGTGGGACCTCCGGGAACCGGTAAGACTCTTCTGGCCAAGGCTGTGGCGGGAGAGGCGGGCGTCCCCTTCTTCTCTCTGGCGGGTTCTGACTTCGTCGAGATGTTCGTCGGCGTGGGCGCTTCCCGCGTCCGGGATCTCTTCAAAGAGGCGCAGAAGCAGGCTCCCTGTATTATTTTCATCGATGAGATTGACGCGATCGGCAAGAGCCGTGATTCCCGCTTCGGCGGAGGAAATGATGAGCGTGAGCAGACCCTCAACCAGCTTTTGGCCGAGATGGATGGCTTTGACACATCGAAGGGTCTTTTAGTCCTGGCGGCCACCAACCGGCCGGAGGTTCTGGATAAGGCCCTTCTCAGGCCCGGCCGCTTTGACCGTCGGATCATTGTAGACCGCCCGGATCAGAAGGGGCGACTGGCCACCCTCAAGGTTCACGCCAAGGATGTGCCAATGGACGAGACGGTTGATCTGGACTCTCTGGCGACAGCCTCCGCCGGCCTGGTGGGGTCTGACCTGGCCAATATCATCAATGAGGCTGCCATCTGCGCCGTCAAGCATGGGCGCAAATTCGTCAGCCAGAAGGATCTCTTTGAGGCGTTCGAACTGGTAGCCGTCGGCGGGCGGGAGAAGAAGAACCAGGTTATGAGCGACCAGGAGCGCAAGATTGTCGCCTATCATGAGGTGGGACACGCGCTATTGGCTGCCCTGCAGAAGAATACGGAGCCGGTGCAGAAGATTACCATTGTGCCCAGAACCATGGGGGCCCTGGGCTATACCCTGCAGACTCCCGAGGAGGAGAAATTCCTGGAGACCAAGGAGGAGCTGCAGGCCCGTATTGCCACTCTGATGGGTGGGCGCGCCGCCGAGATGGTGGTCTTTGGCTCCATGACCTCCGGCGCGGCCAATGACATCGAACAGGCCACCAATATTGCCAGGGCCATGGTTACCCGCTTCGGCATGTCCGACAAGTTCGGCATGATGGGGCTGGCCACTGTCGAGAGCCAGTACCTGGATGGCCGGGCCGCTTTGAACTGCGGAGAGAATACGGCGGCTCAGATTGACGATGAGGTGCTGAGCTTTATCAATCAGGGTTATGATGAGGCGGTTCGTCTTTTGACAGAGCACAGGAATACCCTGGACCGGATTGCGGATTTCCTCTATGAGAAGGAGACCATCACCGGCAAGCAGTTCATGAAGATCTTCCGTCAGCTGGAGGGTCTGCCCCAGCCGCAGGAGGATCAGGAGGCCGTCAGCTTCGTCGAGTCCGCCATGGCCATGATGGAGGCGGATCGGGCCAGTCAGGCAGGTGAGTCCGGAGACCAGTCTTCTGCCGGGCAGGTTCCTGAGAGCGGTTACCAGGACCGGGTCAAGGAGTTTAAGCCCCAGGAGAAAGAGTCCGTCTTTCCGGAGCGCTCAGATGGGATGTCGAGACCAGAGAAAGAGACTCCCGCAGAGCGCTCAGGAGAGGTGCCGGGAGCAGCAGAAGAGTCTGCCGTGGAAAGAGCTGACGCAGAAAGAGCTTCCACGGGAAGAGACGCTTCTGAGGAGAGCAGGGATTTGGCCGAGGGCGATCCCTCTGAGAAAGAAAAGACGCCTGCTGAGTCGGCAGAAGAGGGAAAAGAGAAAGCGTGACCAGACAGGGGGCCAGGCTCCCCGTCGGATCAGATCGTTCAAGCAGAACCCGGGGAGAACAGATCCCGGGTTCTGTTTATCCATGGCTGTAGAATGCTTGCGGCGCGCGCATTCCACAGGATGGGAGGAGTCGATATGGCCAGCACGGATTTTATTCTGGAAGAGGAACTGAAGAAATTGCCGGACGCGCCCGGCGTCTATATCATGCACGACGCCACCGACCAGATCATCTATGTGGGCAAAGCGGTCAGCCTGACCAAGCGGGTGCACCAGTACTTTCAGGCCTCTCATGACGAGGGCGTCAAGAAGCGGCAGATGGTGGAGCGCATCAGCTGGTTTGAGTATATTGTGACCGACTCGGAGCTGGAGGCTCTGGTCCTGGAAAACAACCTAATCAAGGAGCATCGGCCCAAATACAATACCCTGCTCAGAGATGATAAGACCTACCCCTATATTAAGGTCACCCTGCAGGAGGCCTATCCGAGGATCCTCTTTGTCCGCAGGGTTAAAAAGGACGGGGCGAAATACTACGGTCCCTTCAGCTCGGCAGAGGCCACCCATCAGACCATTGAGCTTGTGCAGAAGCTCTACCGGATTCGCACCTGTAATCGCAGGCTCCCGGAGAACATCGGAAAGGACCGCCCCTGTCTCAACTACCACATGAAACAGTGCGACGCCCCCTGCGACGGAAAGATCTCTCAGGAGGACTACATGGAGCATGTTCATGACGCCCTCCGTTTTTTGGATGGGGATACGGGGACGGTGTCGCGGGAGCTGACAGCCAGGATGAATGACGCGGCCGCGGCAATGGATTTTGAGAGGGCGGCCGAGTACCGGGACCTGCTCAAGGCGATCGAGCACACAGCCCAGAGGCAGAAGATCACCCGATATGACGAGGAGGATCTGGACGTTATCGCCGCGGCGGTCGAGGGAGAAGACGCCGTGGTATCTGTCTTCTACATCCGGGCGGGCAAGATGATCGGCAGGGATCATTTCGCGGTCAATGTCCGGGCGGATGAGGGAGAGAAGGAGGTCTTGGGGGCATTTGTCCACCAGTTTTACGCGGGGACCCCCTTCATTCCCAGGGAGATCTGCCTGCCGATTGAAATCGATGACAGCAGGCTGACCCAGGACTGGCTCTCAGATAAGCAGGGACAGAGGGTCTATCTCAGGTATCCCAGGCGGGGGAAAAACGCCCGCCTGATGGACCTGGCCGCCAAAAACGCGCAGATGATCATGAACCGGGATCAGGAGAAGATCAAAAGGCAGGAGGGGAGAACGATCGGGGCCATGCGCCAGATTGCGCAGCTTCTGGGTCTCGAGCGCGTGGAGCGCATGGAGGCCTATGATATCTCACATATCATGGGCTTCGCCACGGTCGGATCCATGGTGGTCTTCGAGCGCGGCAGGGCCAAGCGGTCTGACTACCGGAAGTTTCGTCTCAAGACGATCGAGGGGCCGGATGACTATGCCTCCATGCGGGAGGTGCTGACCCGCCGATTCAGGCATGGCATGGAGGAGAAGGAAAAGCTGCGGGAGAAGCAGATGGATGAGAAGCTGGGAGCCTTCACAAAATTCCCGGATATTCTCATGATGGACGGGGGCAAGGGCCAGGTCCATATCGCGGAGGAGGTTCTGCGGGAGCTGAAGCTGGATATCCCTGTGGCCGGCATGGTCAAGGACGATCACCACAATACGCGGGGCATCTATTTTCACGACCGGGAGCTGCCGATTGACAAGAGCTCGGAGGGCTTTCAGCTGATCAGCAGATTGCAGGACGAAGCCCACCGCTTCGCCATCAGTTATCACAAGTCTCTGCGGTCCGCGGCCCAGGTTCACTCCTTTCTGGACGATATTCCGGGCATCGGCCCCGCCCGCCGCAAGGCTCTCATGCGCCGCTTCGATGATGCTCAGGCCATGGCGGCTGAGAGCGTAGAGGATCTGGCGGCGAGCGACGGGATGAACCGGACTTCCGCCCAGGCGGTCTGGGACTTTTTGCACAGGCATTGATGTGCTATTCTGTAACCGGTCTTTCAAATAAGGCGCCAAGCGTTCGGGAGGGATCTATGAAGAAAAAAGGAGCCAAACTCTCTGATATCGCCAGACAGCTGAGCCTGGTGAATTTCACGGACAAGATCAATCTGGAGGAGCACAGCGTGCAGATTCCGGATATTAACCGTCCTGCCCTGCAGCTCAACGGCTTTTACGAGCATTTCGAGGCGGAGCGCATTCAGCTGCTTGGCATGGTTGAAAATGCCTATTTGCGTCAGAAGTCTCCGGAGGAGCGGGCGGATATCTTTGAGACGCTTCTCTCACACGACATCCCGGCGATGATTCTCTGCCGGGGCTTTGAGCCGGAGGATTCTCTTCTGGAGGCGGCCTACCGGCACAATATTCCCCTTCTGGGGACCAGCGCGGCGACCAGCCAGTTCTCCTCGGAACTGATCTATTATCTGAACCTGCAGCTGTCCCCGGCCACCAGCATCCATGGGGTCCTGGTCGATGTCTATGGAGAGGGACTTTTGATTACCGGAGAGAGCGGCATCGGCAAGTCCGAGGCGGCTCTGGAGCTGGTTCGGCGCGGCCATCGTCTGGTGGCGGATGACGTGGTCGAGATCCGTAAGATCAATGAGCACACCCTGCGGGGGAGCGCGCCCGGTGTCCTCAGGCATCTGATCGAGCTGCGGGGAATTGGCATCATCGACGTCAAGAGCCTCTTTGGAGTGGAATGCGTCAAGGACTCCCAGAATATTGATCTGGTGATCCGTCTGCAGGAGTGGAAGCCGGACCAGGAATATGACAGGCTTGGGCTCAATGACGAGCATATGGATATTCTGGGCAAGGATGTGGTCTGCCATTCCCTGCCCATCCGCCCCGGGCGAAATCTGGCGGTTATCTGTGAGACAGCTGCCGTCAACCACCGGCAGAAGAAGATGGGCTACAACGCGGTCGAGGAGCTCTACCGCCGCATGGAGGACAACATGGGAGAGCGCCTGGACAGATAGAAAGGACAAGCATGGAACGCAAGAATGCATGGGAAAAATATCAAGGAGCTAAAGACCAGTCTCTGGTCATGAAATTCGCCGAGGACTATCGACGTTTTCTCTCGGCCAACAAGACCGAGCGGGAGTGCGTCTCCTACTTTATTGAAAAGGCGGAGAAGGCGGGATTTAGAGACCTTGAGGAGGTCATCGCTTCCGGAAGACGGCTTTCTGCCGGGGACAGGGTCTATCGTCAGCATATGGGCAAGACCCTGGCTCTTTTTATCATAGGCAGCCAGTCGCTGGCTCAGGGGATGAATATTCTGGGAGCGCATATTGATTCTCCCCGCATGGATTTAAAGCAGAATCCCCTCTATGAGGACAGCGACCTGGCTCTTTTGGACACGCATTATTACGGCGGCGTCAAGAAGTATCAGTGGGTGACTCTGCCTCTGGCCCTGCACGGGGTCATTGCCAAAAAGGACGGCAGCCTTGTTTCCGTCAATATCGGTGAGAAGCCGGAGGATCCTGTCTTCGGGGTTTCTGACCTTTTGATTCATCTATCCGCCAGGCAGCTGGAGAAGCCCGGAGCCAAGGTGGTCGAGGGAGAAGCTCTGGATGTTCTGATCGCCAGTCGCCCCCTGGAAGATTGCGATGATCAGGTCAAGGAGAGGGTCAAGGCCAATGTCCTGCGCATCCTGGCTGAGCAGTATGGAGTCGATGAGGAGGACTTTTTGTCTGCGGAGATTGAGGTGGTTCCCGCCGGGGCCGCCCGTGATTACGGAGTGGATCGGAGTATGATCATGGGCTATGGACACGACGACAGAGTCTGCGCCTATCCCTCCTTCGCGGCTATCCTGGCCTCAAAAGCGCAGGAGAGAACCCAGGCCTGTCTTCTGGTGGACAAGGAGGAGATCGGATCTGTGGGAGCTACGGGCATGCAGTCTCTCTTCTTCGAGAACACGGTGGCCGAGCTTATTGCGGCGACAGAGGATTATGAAGAGATCAAGACCAAGAGGGCTCTGATGAACTCGATGGCACTCTCATCCGATGTCTCTGCGGCCTTTGACCCCAACTACCCGGACGTCATGGAGAAGAAGAATTCCGCCTACTTCGGGAGAGGGCTGGTGATCAACAAGTACACCGGAGCCAGGGGCAAATCCGGCTCTAATGACGCTTCCGCGGAGTATATGGCAAGGATCCGCCGGATCTTTGATGACAATGAGGTCTACTGGCAGACGGCGGAGCTGGGCAAGGTTGACCAGGGCGGCGGTGGAACGATCGCCTATATTCTGGGCAATTACGGCATGGAGGTCATCGACAGCGGCGTCGCCGTTCTCAACATGCACGCGCCGTGGGAGATTGTCAGCAAGGTGGACCTTTACGAGGCCCTGCTGGGCTATCAGGCATTTCTCGCAGCGAAGGAGCTGTGAGAAGGAAGCTCCTGATAAGGGACGAGAAGCCGGCAGAAGAGGTCATAGAGAAGGACCACAGAGAACAGTCACAGAGAAAGGTTGGAAGACGGGATGCGGGATTCTTGGATGAGAGCTGTAGCAAGCGTTCTGGAGGAGAAGCAGATTCGTGTGGATGAGCCGATGTCGGCGCATACCAGCTTCCGCATCGGCGGTCCGGCGGACCTGTTTCTGGAGCCGCGGAAGGATCAGCTCTCTCCCCTGCTCGCGGCCCTGAAAGAGGCAAAGGTCCCCCTGATGATTCTGGGCAACGGCTCCAATTTGCTGGTGGGGGATAAGGGGATCCGGGGAGCGGTGATCCACATAGGAAATTCCATGAATCAGATCCGCGTCAGCGAAGATCGCATTGAGGCGGAGGCCGGGGCTCTTTTGGTCAGGGTGGCCAGGCAGGCCCAGCGGGCCGGACTCAGCGGCATGGAATCTCTGTCCGGGATCCCGGGAAGTCTGGGGGGCGCCATTATGATGAATGCCGGGGCCTATGGGGGCACGATGGCGGATGTGCTTGCCTCTGTGGAGCTTCTGACAGAGGAGGGAGAGATCCGCAATTACTCTCTGGAGGAGATGGACTTCTCCTATCGTCATTCCCGCGTCAGGGATGAGGGAGGAATTGTTCTCTCCGCCATCCTGCAGCTTACGAGGGGAGACGCGGGGGAGATCGACGCTGCCATGGCTGATCTGACAAGGCGAAGGACTGCCAGGCAGCCCCTGGAGATGGCGTCCGCCGGGTCCGCCTTTAAGAGACCGGAGGGATATTTCGCGGGCAAGCTGATCCAGGATGCCGGTCTTCGGGGCTATCGGGTCGGTCAGGCCCAGGTGTCAGAGAAGCACTGCGGTTTTGTCGTCAATCTGGGCGGAGCCTCCGCCGCGGAGGTCCGTCAGCTCATGGAGGATGTCCGGGCGAGGGTCAAAGAGAAGTTTCATGTTGACCTGGAGCCGGAAGTCAGATTTGTGGGAGAATTTTAATGCATTTACTCTTGTTGACCGGCATGTCCGGATCCGGGAAATCGACGGCCTTTAAGTTTCTGGAGGACATGGGTTATTATTGCGTGGACAATCTGCCCATTCCCCTCTTTAAGAGCTTTGTCGATCTGACCGCCAAGAATATGCCAAAGGGGCAGAAGGTGGCGGTCGGCATTGATATTCGAAGCGAAGGACATCTGGAGCGCATTGCCGATATCCTGAACGAACTGGATCGGGATGGCAAGAAGGTGGACGTCCTCTTTTTGGACGCGGACGACGAGACCCTTTTGAAGCGCTACAAAGAGACCAGGCGCAATCATCCGCTCTCCGGGTCAGAGCGCCTTTCCGCCGGGATCGCCCGGGAGAGAGGAGCCCTCTCTTATCTGCGTTACCGGGCGGACTATATCATCGACACCAGTCACCTGCTGACCAGGGAACTCAAGACGGAGATGGAGCGGATCCTGGTGGAGGATTCTGACTATAAGAGCATGATGGTGACCTTGCTCTCCTTCGGGTTCAAGTATGGGATTCCCAAGGACGCAGACCTGGTTTTCGATGTGCGCTTTTTGCCAAATCCCTACTACGTCGTCTCCCTTCGCCCCAAGACGGGGAATGATCCTGAGATTCAGGAGTATGTGATGAATTGCCCGGAGGCCCATGTTTTTCTGGACAAGCTGACGGATATGGTTCAATTCCTCATTGACAATTACATCAAGGAGGGACGCAATCAGCTGGTCGTCTGCATCGGCTGCACCGGGGGCAAGCACCGGTCGATCACCCTGACCAATCAGCTCTATGATCGCTTAAAGAAGAACAAGAACTACGGGATCAGGAAGGAACACCGGGATATTGACAAGGACCGGGCCAGAGGTAAGTAAGATGTCATTTGCATCCGAGACCAAGGCGGAGTTGATCCGCCATATTCCCAGGACCAGACATGACCGCATGGCCATGGCCGCGGCCATGCTCATGATGGAGGGAGAGGTTCAGATCAGCGGAGATCAGATCCGTCTGACCTTCCTCCTGGAGAACGAGACAATCCGATCCCTTTTCTTTACAATTATTGCCAAACTGGGTAATATGAATACTGGCGCAAAAGTGATGACCGGGGAGGAAATCTTAGACCTGCTGACCGCGCTGAAGATGTATGACGGACAGCGGATTCGGATGGAGAGGGTCGACCCCCTCCTGCTTCAGAGGGAGTGCTGCAAAAAGTCTTTTCTCGCGGCGGCTTTTCTCTGTGCAGGCTCGGTCAGTGACCCCAATAAGGCCTATCACCTTGAGATCGTCTGCAGAAGCCAGGACAGAGCCCGCCAGCTCGCGCAGGGTATGCTTTCACTGAATCTGGATGCCAGGATCATCGCCCGCAAGGGACACTGGGTGGTCTATCTGAAGGAGGGTGAACAGATTGTCACCATGCTGGGTTATATGGGAGCTCCCCTGGCCTACATGACCTACGAGAACGCCCGCATTGTCAAGGAGATGCGCAACGGGATCAACCGCCAGGTCAACTGCGAGACGGCCAATATCGGCAAGACGGTCCATGCTGCCGTTCGTCAGACGGCGGATATCGCCCTGATACGTGATCGCATGGGCTTAGAGCATCTGCCCAGGAATCTGCAGGAGATTGCCCTGGTTCGTCTGGAACATCCGGACATGACGCTCAAGGATCTGGGGGCTCTTCTGGATCCGCCGGTGGGGAAATCGGGTGTGAATCACAGATTGCGCCGGATCAGTGAAATCGCAGAGGATCTGCGGTAAAGAGCATTTGAGGATTTGTTTTTATGCGTAAGGAAGTAGTTGTATCAATGCCCCGCAGTATGGAGGCGACGCCGATTGCCCATCTTGTGCAGCTGGCCAACCAGTTCACCAGCTCCATCTACTTTGAGATGGATGGGAACAAGAAGGTCAACGCCAAGTCAATCATGGGAATGATGAGCCTGGTTTTGACCAGCGGCGCGCAGGTTACCATTGCCGCTGACGGGGATGACGAGCTTGAGGCGGTTCAGCAGTTAGAGGACTTCCTCAGTGAAAGGACCTGAGTTGGGCGGAAAGAAACTGCTCTTTATTTTCAACCCGCACTCCGGCAGGGAGCGCATTCGCGGCAATCTGACGGATATCGTCGATGTCATGTGCAAGGGCGGCTATGAGGTCAGCATCTATGCGACGCAGTGTCAGGGAGACGCGGAGGTTAAGGCCCTTGCAGAGGGAGGCGACAAGGATCTGCTCGTCTGCTCCGGCGGAGACGGAACCCTGGACGAAGTGGTATCCGGTCTCATGCGCGGCGGACACCAGGTGCCAGTGGGATATATTCCCGCCGGAACCAGCAATGATTTCGCGGCTTCTCTGCAGCTCTCGCAGGATATGGTGGAGAATGCCAGGATTGCTGTCACAGGACGTCCCTTCGCCTGCGATATCGGCAAGTTCAACGATGGCTACTTCGTCTATGTGGCCGCCTTCGGACTCTTTACAGAGGCCTCTTATCAGACCAGCCAGGAGATGAAAAACATCTTCGGACATGCCGCCTATGTTCTGGAGGGGATGCGGCAGATGGTGGATGTGCCGTCTTACTTTGTCCAGGTGGAATACGACGGCAATCGCATTTTCGATGAATTTATCTATGGAATGGTGACAAATTCTATTTCCATCGGAGGCTTCCGCGGACTGATCAATGGTCCGGTCGATCTGGATGACGGTGAATTTGAGGTTGTCCTGGTGCGGCGGCCCAGGCATCCGAGAGAGTTAAACGAGATTATCTCCTATCTGACGGGCAGAGTGAAGCAGAGTCATATGATTTACGCCTTTAAGAGCAGCCGGATCCGTTTCAGCTGTGGACAGCCCATCTCCTGGACCCTGGACGGAGAGTTCGGAGGTCAGTTCAAGGAGTCCGTGGTCGAGAACCTGCCCAGGTCTCTGCAAATCATGCTGAGGGAAAAGTCCTCCGGCTGAGGGTCTCAACAGGTCAAAAATTCTTAGAAAAATAATTTTAAAAAAGATGCAAAAAGCTATTGACAAAATGGTTAGTGAAAGCTAACATATACATCAGTTAGGGAAACCTAACCATCCTGTTGGTTCCTTTATGTATCAAATATATCGTATGCCAACGATAAACTCCCATAAATCTAACCTGTTAGATACATAAGAGAACTCCTTTGTAACTTAATAGATGCAGAAAATACCCTGTCCGATATCCGGGCAGGGTATTTTCGCTGGGGCAAGCGGAACTGGGGAACAGGAACTTTGACGAGAGCGTTTATTCAGGGCGGAGAAAGGACAGGACGGATGCCAGCCGCGTCCTCTTTTCTCTGAAATGTAACTTGCCTGAGCTAGTAGCTTGTTCTATAATACGGGCAGATACAGCCGATGCGTTTTTCGGCGGATCGAAGTTCGTTTTCAAGGTCATTGTGACAGACAAGAACGGAGGAATTTATGATTGTATCAGCTAAGGAGATGCTGGAGAAGGCCGTTGCGGGTCATTACGCAGTACCTCAGTTCAACATCAATAATCTGGAGTGGACCAAGTCCATTCTCACAGTCTGCGAGGAACTCAAGGTTCCTGTTATCCTGGGTGTATCCATGGGCGCGGGCAAGTACATGGGCGGCTACAAGACGGTAGCGGCTATGGTCTACGCGATGCATGATTCTCTCGGAATCACGGTTCCCGTTGCCCTTCATTTGGATCATGGCAATTATGACGCGGCTTACGAGTGTATCAAGGCGGGATTTACATCGATCATGTTTGACGGATCCTCTCTTCCTTTCGAGGAGAATCTGGCCAAGGCGAAGGAGCTGGTTGCGGTCGCCCATAAGCTGGGGCTCTCCATCGAGTGTGAGGTCGGAGGTATCGGCGGCGAGGAAGACGGCGTCATCTCCACCGGAGAGTGCGCGGATCCCGAGGAGTGCAAGATCATTGCAGACCTGGGCGTTGATATGCTGGCTGCCGGAATCGGTAATATTCATGGGGCTTATCCAGCGAACTGGGCAGGCCTTCAGTTTGATGTCCTTGAGGCAATCAAGGCCAAGACCGGTGATATGCCCTTAGTTCTCCACGGCGGTTCTGGGATTCCCGATGACCAGGTTCGCAAGGCTGTCTCCATGGGCGTCGCCAAGGTGAATGTGAATTCTGAGTGCCAGTGGGCATTTGCCGCCGCGACTCGTGAGTACATCGAGCAGGGCAAGGATAAGCAGGGCAAGGGCTTTGATCCCCGTAAGCTTCTGGCTCCCGGTGCTGAGGCCATCAAGAGGGTCTGCCGTGAGAGAAGTGAAGTCTTCGGCTGCGTGGGCAAGGCGTGACGTTCGCGCGGAAGCATAAGTTCATGGCGCAATGGCGTGCCGCTGGTTTTTAACGCAAAGGGGCGTTCCGTACGGTTTTCGGAATGGCCCCTTTTACCTTTTATGACAGGGGGATGTTCGCGGAGCGCGCATCTCATTGCAGAAAAAAGCTTAGTCCGACAGGAGGAAATCGCATGGATAACAAAGAGACGACATATTGCAGTGTCACAGATATATTTGGTGAGAATGTATTTAATGACACTGTGATGCGTGAACGTCTTCCAAAGAAGACCTACCAGAAGCTCAAGCAGACCATTCGTGAGGGCAGAGATCTCGATATTGAGACTGCGGATGTGGTTGCGCATGAGATGAAGGAATGGGCCATTGAAAAGGGGGCGACCCACTACACGCACTGGTTTCAGCCTCTGAATGGCGTCAGCGCGGAAAAACACGATTCCTTCATCACTGCTCCCATGTCCAATGGCAAGGTCCTCATGTCCTTCTCGGGCAAGGAGCTGATCAAGGGTGAGCCTGACGCGTCCTCCTTCCCCTCCGGCGGGCTGCGCGCTACCTTTGAGGCGAGAGGCTATACTGCCTGGGATTGCACGTCCAATGCCTTTGTCCGCCAGGACGCCGCCGGCGCGACACTCTGCATCCCCACTGCCTTCTGTGCCTATACCGGAGAGGCTTTAGACCAGAAGACCCCCCTGCTCAGGTCCATGGAAGCGATCAATGAGCAGGCCCTTCGCCTGCTTCGTCTTCTTGGCAATACCAGCTCCAAGAAGGTCATTCCCTCTGTGGGCGCTGAGCAGGAATATTTTCTGGTTGACCGCGATAATTATCTGAAGCGCAAGGACCTGATCTATACCGGACGCACGCTCTTTGGAGCCATGCCCCCCAAGGGACAGGAGATGGACGACCATTACTTTGGCGCCATTCCGGAGCGCATCGAGTCCTTCATGAAGGATGTCAACGAGGAGCTCTGGAAGCTGGGCGTTCCCTCCAAGACTCAGCACAATGAGGTGGCGCCGGCCCAGCATGAACTGGCGCCCATTTACGGGGAGTGCAATGTGGCGGTTGACCAGAACCATCTGGTGATGGAGACCTTAAAGAAGGTCGCCGTCCGTCACAAGCTGCAGTGCCTGCTGCATGAGAAGCCCTTCGCCGGAGTCAATGGATCCGGTAAGCACAACAACTGGTCTCTGGTGACGGATGACGGGATCAATCTGATCGATCCCGGGAAGAGACCCCACGAGAACACCCTCTTCCTTCTGTCTCTGGCCTGCATCCTGGCAGCTGTCGACAAACACGCGGATCTCCTCCGTGAGTCCGCGGCCGACATCGGTAATGATCATCGCCTGGGAGGTAATGAGGCTCCCCCCTGTGTGATTTCCGTCTTCCTGGGAGATCAGCTGGCGGATGTGATGGAGCAGGTTTTGGATAAGGGGGAGGCGACCCACTCCAAGAAGGGAGCCAAGCTGCAGACCGGTGTGAAGTCTATCCCGGACTTTGCCAAGGACGTGACAGACCGCAATCGCACCTCTCCTTTTGCCTTTACGGGCAACAAGTTTGAGTTCCGCATGTGCGGCTCACAGGATTCCATCGGTGAGGCCAATGTCGTCTTAAACACCATTGTCGCGGAACAGTTTGCGGATGTCTGCGACGAGCTGGAGAAGGCAAAGGACAGGGACGCCACGATTCAGAAGATCATCAAGGATTTGATGACCCGGCATCAGCGCATTGTCTTTGACGGCAACGGATATTCTGAGGAGTGGAGGAAAGAAGCAGCCCGCCGCGGACTGGCAGACATCAGATCTATGGTTGACGCCATTCCGGCCCTGGCAAGCGAAACGACGGTTGCGCTCTTTGAGCGCTTCCACGTATTCACCCGTGAGGAGCTCAACAGCCGGGTTGAGATTGAATACGACCAGTACGCCAAGGAGATCAACATTGAGGCCAAGACCATGGTCGATGTCGCCTCCAAGTCCATTGTTCCCGCGGTGATCCGTTACTCGACCAGGCTGGCGGATTCCATCAATCAGGTGTCATCCGCCTGTCCGGAGGCGGATACCTCCGTCCAGAGCACGATTCTTAAGAATACGTCCAAGCTCCTGGCCAAGACGCAGAAGGCGCTGCGGGCCCTTGAGAAGGCCGTCGCTGACGCCGATCAGCAGAGGGGCAGCGAGAAACGGGCCCAGTACTTTCATAAGACGGTGATGGCCAGGATGGATGCCCTGCGCCAACCCGTCGATGAACTGGAGATGATCGTGGACAAGGATCTCTGGCCCATGCCCTCCTATGGGGATCTGATTTTCGAGGTGTAAGGCGGTCACAGGGGCACTGTGCCCTGCATTCCCGCGGGATAAAGTGTTCTGGCGACAGATTTGACAAGAATTGAATCAGGGGGTCGGGCTTCCTTCTCCGCCGGAAGAGGAAGCCTGGCCCTCCTCTGTCTGCGTGTCAGACTGCGCGGGCATCTCGAACTGAAACTTGGGTGAAGGAGCAGTCCCGTTTAAGGCGGCGGAGGAGATGGCATAGGCCGCGTCAGGGGTATGGGCTGAGCCGTCCTTGATGAAGATGCCGCTGACAATCTGATCGGCAGGGGTTCCAGAGGCCGCGATTTTGCCGGTGCGGATGTCGATATCGACCTTGACGTGACGGTCGCAGTAGTCCGTGGGAACCGTCCCCTCAGCGAAATACTCCTTGATGATCTTGCTTCCTCTGGGGTCAGCGTTGCAGATACTGGGAAGAGGAAGCTTCCCGGAGACAGAGCAGACGGAGGCCTGTGTGATTCCCTGGGGCATATCGAAGCTTCGATCAGACTTGCCCTCGTGAATGCGAGACATAATCTTTTTCCAGATCTTCTTGCTGTAGGTGGAGGAGGTCTGGGGGGAGTTGTCATCGTAACCGCCCCAGAGTCCAACGGTGTAGTAGCCGGAGTAGCCCTCCATGAGATAGTCGCGCTCATCATTGGTCGTGCCGGTTTTGCCTGCCAGGGTGATGCCCTTGATATTGGCGTCCTTTCCGGTGCCTCTGGTCATGACGTCCTGCATGGCATTGGTCAGAAGCCAGGCGGTGGTCGGTTTGATGACCTGCTGGGGGCTGGGCGTCTCCTGAGAGAGGAGGACCTTGCCGTCCCGGTCTAGGACCTTGCTGTAGAGGTGGGGACGGATGTAGGAGCCCTTGTTGGCGATGGCGGCGTAGGCGGCGGTCAACTCCATGTTGGTGACTCCGTAAGTGATGCCGCCGATGGCCAGAGCCTGGGTGTTATCCTTATCGGAGATGGTGCTGAAGCCGAATTTCTTGATGTACTGGAAGCCCAGATCGGTCCCGATCTCGGTCAGCGCCTTGACCGTCACGATATTGATGGACTGCACGATGGCCTCTCGGTAGGTGGTCATGCCCCGGTAGGTCCGGTCGGCGTTCTGCAGAGAAGAGCCGTTCTTGTATTTGTAGGGGGCGTCATCCTGTACCGTGGCCAGAGTCTTGCCGGCGGCGTCCAGGGCTGGCGCATAGGCGGCGAGGATCTTAAAGGTAGAACCGGGCTGCCGGGTCACCTTGCTGGCGCGATTGAGGGTCTTGCTGCCTGTCTTGTCGCCGCGGCCGCCCACCAGAGCCAGGACCCTGCCGTCGGATTGGTCCATGACAGTGACGGCAACCTGGGGCTGGAGGGTGAAGGTGATCTTCTCATTGCCCTCGGCAATGCTGTCTCCCTCCTCCATGATGTCCTTTTTGTACTGGTCAATGGCGGCCTGGGCAGCCTCCTGATTGGCAAAGAGAAGATTGTAATTGGGATTGGAGGACCGGTAATAGGAGAGCATGGTCTGATCTGAGTAATTCTGGTTGCTCTTGTCGGCCTTGGTCACCGTGAGACGGTAGGAAAAAGAGTACTTGGGCTTGCCGGAGTAGTTGGAGGCCTCGTTGACTTCTTCATCGGCAATTTTCTGGATCTGCGCGTCCTGGGTGGAGTAAATGGTCAGGCCCCCGCTGTAGAGAATCTTGTAAGCCTCCGCCTCGGAGTAGTGGGCCTGGTCGACCAGATCCTGAATCACCTGATCGGTCAGAGCGTCTGTGAAATAGGAGCTGACCGTCCGGGAGGCGGATGCCGCCTCGTTGTTCGCAGCGATCCGGGGATAGACGTCATCCTCCAGGGCTGCTTTGTAAGCGTCGTCGTCGATGAAATGATCCTTGAGCATGTAGTTGAGCACCAGCTTGCGGCGGCCGGCATTCTGATCGGGATTCGTGATCGGATTATAGCGGGTCGGATTCTTGGTAGTCGCCGCGAGAACCGCGCTCTCGGACAGATTCAGGTCGGAGACCGACTTGCCGAAATAGCGCTGGCTGGCCGCTTCGACGCCGAGCGTACTCTGACCCAGGTTAATGGTGTTGAGGTAGTTCTCCAGGATGATGTCTTTGCTGGTGACCTGTTCAATCCGGGTGGCCAGAACCTGCTCCTGGATCTTGCGGTCAAACTTAGCCTTGAGGGACTGCTCTGCCGTCCAACCGGTGAAGTAGTTATTCTTCAGCAGCTGCTGAGTGATGGTCGAAGCCCCCTGCATTTTGGAACCGCCGGAGAGAAGGCCGGTGACAAGAGCGCGCATGAGGCCCTGGTAATCAACGCCGTGGTGGCTGTAGAAGCGCTCGTCCTCAATGGCGATAAAGGCCTTCTGAACAGAATCAGGGATTTTGTCGATCGTCACATAGGTGCGGTTGGCGCCGGACGCGGCAAGGCTGTCCAGCTCATGCCCTTCCTGGTCTAAAATGACAGACTTGAATCCGCTGGGGCTGATATTGACAGAAGCTGTGTCGGGCAGCTTCTGAATCAGGTGCCGGATATAGATGACGCCGCCCAGGCCGGCAATGACCAGCAGGACCAGAAGGCTGATTAAGATCGTGCGGCTAAAGACCAGCAAAAAGTGATGGCCGACACGACCTTTTCTCTGAGAGATCTGACGGACGCGGGCAGAAGTTTTATCCTTGCCGTAATTCATTGAGTCACCTCATGGAGAGGCAAATGCCTTGTCAGACGATATCCCCCCCTGCTATCATGAACAAAGTTCATTGTTGCTACACTGCGATGCGGATGTCATAAGGTCATGCCTTCACTTGAGAGGAAGCCCTCTGTGGAGACTGCCTTTTGACCATGTAATCACATTATATCAGAAAGAAAATGATCTTATGAAGGTTATTTACCAGGGCGGCCAGGCGGAAATTGAGCGAAAGAAATCCCGCTTTATCGCGCATGTGGCTTTCGCAAGCTCCGTCGGGGAGGCGCAGGCCTTCATCGCCGATATGAAGAGGCAATACTGGGACGCCAGGCATAATTGCTCCGCTTATATCATCGGAGAACCCAATCCGCTCATGCACTGCTCTGATGACGGAGAACCGGCGCAGACGGCGGGACGGCCTATGCTGGATCTTTTGATCTCGCGGGAAGTGACCGATGTCTGTCTGGTAGTGACCCGCTATTTCGGCGGGACGCTGCTCGGCACGGGAGGCCTGGTGCGAGCCTATACGGACGCGTCAAAGGCGGGACTGGAAGCCAGCCGTCTCATGGAGAAGAAGGAGGGGATTCCCCTTCGACTGTCTCTCGGATACAGCGATTACGGACGGATCGAGCATCTGATCGCAGAGAAGTCCCTCCCCCTTCTGTCTCAGGCCTTCGCCCAGGCTGTGGAGCTTGAGCTGCTGACAGATCCGGCAGGCCTGCGGGACCTGGAGGATCAGATCCGGGATATGACGGGCGGACAGGCCCGGATGCAGGAGGGCGACCCCATCAGCTACGGGATCGTGGATGGGGAGCTGGTTCTGGACGCGCAGAAACAAGGCTGAGAGGCGCAACCCGCTACTGCTGCCCGCGGAAAATTCACTGAAAGTCCGCTGTCAACTGTCCACCGAAAATTCCCGCTTGACTTCCGCAGGGCTCTTGGGTAATATATCCATTGTTGAGTTTTCAAGCGCTCAGACATTGGCCCATAGCCAAACGGTAAGGCAGCGGACTCTGACTCCGTCATTTCAAGGTTCGAATCCTTGTGGGCCAGCTCTATGGAAGACCTCGTCGATCTGCATCGGCGGGGTCTTTTCGCTGAAAGTATCCGTGCGTGATAAGGAAGTGAGGAGGTGCCATATGGAGTCAAAGAAGAAAGGGTCTCATTTTTTCGCGACCCTGTCCCGAATGAAATATATTGAGCGCTGGGCGCTCATGAGAAATGCCCGCGAGGAGACCTTAAGCGAGCACAGCCTGGATGTGGCTGTCATCGCTCATGCTCTCTGTGTCCTGGCCAATCGCCGCCACGGCCATCATGTCGATGCCGAGAGAGCGGCCCTGGTCGGCCTCTACCATGACGCGTCCGAGATTATTACCGGGGATATGCCCACGCCGGTCAAGTACGGAGATGAGCAGATCCTGAACGCCTATAAGGATGTAGAGATCAGAGCAGAGCAAAGACTGCTTGACCTTCTCCCTGAGGACCTGAGGGAGGACTATGAGGATCTTTTCTTCGGCGGCGACGATGCCGAGGAGATCTATATGAGAAAGCTGGTGAAGGCGGCGGACAAGCTCTCCGCTTTGATCAAGTGCATGGAGGAGGAAGAGGCCGGCAACCGGGAGTTTCGAACGGCCAAGGAATCCATCTGGGCAGCGGTTCAAAGGATGGCTGCGGATTATCCTGAGGTCTCTGACTTCGTAGATGTTTTCCTGCCCTCCTATGGAAAGACCTTAGACCAGCTTCTGGGGAGAGATTGATTATGTATGAGATGAGTGTAAGAATCCGCTACTCGCAGGTGGACCAGGACGGGTATCTGACCTTGCCTGCCCTCTTTGATCTCCTGCAGGATGCAGCCACCTTTCACTCCCAGGATCTGGGCTATGATATCCGCTATCTGAAGCGGGTCGGCTGCGGCTGGTTTGTCACAGATTATCAGCTGGCGCTGGAAGGCAGTACGCCCTATATCGGGGACCGCCTGACCCTTAAGACCTGGGGATATCGCTTTCGGGGTATGTTTGGCATGCGCAATATGCTGCTTGTCCGCGAGGACGGCAGCATCTACGCCCGGGTCAACAGTATCTGGGTATATATGGACCTGCGGCGCATGCTTCCATCCCGGATTCCGGACAAAATGATCAGAGATTACGGACAGGAGCCAGCCATCGATTATCCCTGGCCCTCCCGGAAGATCCGGCCGATGGAGCATTTTTTCGAGCGCTATGAATTCGCTGTAAACTCCCTACAGCTGGACAGCAACGGTCACATGAACAACACCCATTTCGTGGCGGCGGCCTGGAAAGAACTGCCGGCGGATTACGCGATCGGTTTGATCCGGGTGGAATACAAGAAACAGGCGATGCGGGGAGACCTGCTGCAGTTAAAGATGAGCTGTGAGCCGGGGCAGGAGAAAAGGGAAAATAAGATCCAGGCCCTGATGACGTCCCCGCAGGGAGAGGTTTACTGCCTGGTTGAGTTTAGCCGCAGAGAGGAGAAATGAAGATGGAATTGGGAAAGGTGAACCGGCTGACTCTGGTCAAGCTGGTGGATTTCGGAGCCTATCTGGCGGAGGGGACGAAGGATCAGGAGCGGGTCCTTCTGCCCGCCAAGCAGGTTCCTCAGGGGATTGGGCAGGGAGATTCGCTGGATGTCTTCTTATATAAAGACTCCAGCGACCGACTGATCGCGACTATGGCCAGACCGCTGGCCATGGTGGGTCAGTTCGCTCCTATGAAGGTTAAGGAGCTGACGAAGATCGGCGCTTTCTTAGACTGGGGCCTGGAGAAGGATCTGCTGCTGCCCTACCGACAGATGCTGGGCAGGGTGGAGGCAGGAGACCAGATCCTGGCCCGCGTCTATGTGGACAAGTCCCAGAGGCTGGCCGCCTCCATGAAGGAGATCTATCCCATGCTGCGCTCGGATTCCCCCTATCAGGCGGGAGATGAAGTCAGGGCCAGAGTCTACGAATTCAGCCGTGATTTCGGCACCTTTGTTGCGGTTGACGATATCTATTCCGCGATGATCCCCCGCCATGAGGACGCAAGGCAGCTGCGAATCGGGGATCAGATCAGCTGCCGGGTGACCGGGGTCAAAAGAGATGGTAAACTGGACGTCTCGATCCGGGGCAAGTCCTACGAGACCATTGGCGAGGACGCCGAGGCGATTCTACGGCTGCTGGAATCCTACGCGGGTGTCCTGCCCTTTACGGAGAAGGCCTCCTCTGAAGTGATTCGACGGGAGACAGGTCTCTCGAAAAATGCCTTCAAGAGGGCGGTCGGACATCTCTACAAAGAGGGAAGAGTCAGTATCGAGGATGGGAAAATCCGACGGACAGAAAAATTGTAACAATTCCTTCATGGTCAAGTTCACAAATAGTTCACACAAAACAAGAGGACAATGTCGAAGTGATGAGGAGGCATTTTCCCGTAAAAGCCTTAGAATTGTGGGCATCTTCGGCGAAAGAAAAGCGGGATCGAAAGAGCGCGGCCTGAACTTGACAGGTGGAGGGCAGGTCTCTATAATAAAACTCGTGCGTAATATAAATGTAATATTTATAGCAGTCATATCGTAACAGATGAAGATAGCCTAAAGTGAGGTTGTATAGATGAATGCAAATCGTAAAACAGTGAAGACAATGGCAATTGTCGCTGCAGGCTCCGCAATCGTTGCCGGCGCGGGACTCCCATCCCAGGCGGCGACTTTGCAGGATACGACGGTAGATCAGGCTCTGGAGACCAGCAAGGAGTCTGGTCAGGGAAGCCTGTCCGGTGTGTCTGCCTCCCTGATGAGCATGCTTTCTATGTCTACGGAGGCGACGGTCAGCAGTAACCAGACAGATATGGTTGCAAGCTCCGCGGTGAACAAGACCTTATATTCCAAGGTTGGAATCGCTCATACGGATTCTGTGATCAATGTCAGAGAGAGCGCTGATGACAATGCCCGCCTGGTCGGTTATCTCTACAATAACAACGCGATGACAGTTGACGCAGAGGAGAATGGCTGGCTTCATATCAGCTCCGGCGACGTCAACGGCTATGTGAAGGCCGATGGCATTACGGTGGGAGATGAGCAGACCTGCAAGAATGCCCAGACGACGGATGTCAAGGTCAGGGAGAACGGCCTGCGCCTGCGCGCGGACGCCAGCCTGGACGCGGACATCCTGTCCGGATTCGCCAAGGACACGGTAGTGACCGGCATTGATCTCTCCAAGCAGGCAGATGGCTGGATCAAGGTTCGCGCCAGTGTGGACGGTAAGGACACAGAGGGATTCGTCTCCAATGACTATGTAGACGTTGACACCCATTACAACTACGGAGAGACGGTCGAGGCGGCGGTCACCAGACAGAAGGCTGAACAGGAGGCGGCTCAGAAGGCTGCCGAGGCAGCTTCCAGGAAGACATCTGTCAGAAGAGGGACAAGCCAGAGAACCACGACTGCAGCCAGCAGCAGCCAGGCGCAGACCTCTGTCTCAAGCGAGTCTGAGGCTTCTGCCAGTGGAGCGGCTGTTGTCGCCTATGCGGCTCAGTTCGTCGGGAACCCCTATGTATGGGGAGGCACCAGCCTGACGTCCGGCGCAGACTGCTCCGGCTTCGTGCTCTCTGTCTACAAGCACTTTGGAATCAGCCTTCCTCATTCTTCTTCCGCCGACAGGAGCGTGGGACGCGCGGTATCCACTTCTGACATGCAGGTGGGCGACATCGTATGCTACAGCGGCCATGTCGGCATCTATGCCGGCGGCGGTAAGATTATCAACGCCTTAAATCCCAGCAAGGGAATCACCTATATCAATGCGAACTACGCGCCGATTCTGGCTGTTCGCCGCGTTTTATAAGAAAACGCTGAGGGGCTGTGGAGTATGTGAAAGCGGCTTGCCTCATATCGCAGATATTGATTCGATGTAAGAGTCAACGCAACTGCGGATGGGGCAGCCGGACCTTCCTTATTCCACGGCCCCTTTTTTGTTTCTGAGGGACATGGCAAATTCCCAGGTGGCTTTTATCACGATTCCTTCCTCCGGAAATGAATATATCAAAGCGAAGGGGATCGCGCAAAAAAGCACAAAAACCATTTTTGATTTCGCCGATCAGTTGATTGCTAAGGTTCCGGGCTGCAAGGAGACGATCGAATACGTGGGAGAATCTCTGATCTTGTTTGAAGTGGGATTGCACGCAATCTGTCAAGCGGGAAGGGAGGACAAACTGTAAATCATCAGCCTGCACAAGAATTGATTCAACCTGCCGGAAAAGAAAAGGCCGACTTTCCCGGGAGAGGAAAATTATCCACAGGAAGGGATCTCCAAAAGCCCGAAAAATGGACTTATACACGGACTTATCCACATTATCCACATCTGAGGGGCTCGGAAACGAGTCCTTTGTGGGGCGAAAAACAAACGGACGTTTTGTGTAAGAGGGCGAAAAATCAACTTTTGGGAGTTTGGACTTGACTTGAAAACAAAAAAGCGCTTGCGAGTCAGAGTGTCCCCAAATACCAGTAAACATGCATAAGAAAGAGAGAAAATCTTCTTTCCAATCTGCGCACTTTGTATTAGACTTGGGATGAGTATATGCAATCAGCATAAAAATGGCGGCTTCACTTGTACACTTTGTACAGGCGCGGAGGGAGAATGAGATGATTTCAAATCAAATCCTGCAGAATACCATCGATGGCCTGCATCACATCAGCAAGCACAGTCTGGCCGTGATTGACGCGGAGGGGAGCATTCTGGCGACGACCTTTCCGGAGGTGGAGGACTATGTCCCCGCGGCCAGAGAATTCGCGGCATCCCCCGCGGAGAGCCAGATCGCTCTGGGCTGCCATTTTTTTAAAGTTTTTGATGACCAGCATTTGGAGTTCATTGTCATCCTGCAGGGTGACGATGAGTCTGTCTTTATGATCGGCAGAATGGCCAGCTTCCAGATTCAGGAGCTGATGGTGGCCTATAAGGAGCGCTTTGACAAGGACAACTTCATCAAGAACCTGCTCTTGGATAACCTTCTTTTAGTTGACATTTACAATCGATCCAAGAAGCTGCACATTGAGACCAACGCCCGGCGCGTAGTCATGGTTGTTGAGACTGCGGGAAGCGAAGAGGGAGATGAGCTGGATCGGGTTCGGTCCGTCTTCTCCGGTCGGAGCAGGGATTTTGTCACGGCTGTGGATGAGCGCAATGTCGTGGTTCTCAAGGAGCTTGCGGATGATGAGGGCTACGCCGATGTGGAACGGTCCGCGGAGGTGATCATTGATTCCTTTAAGGATCGCGTGGACAAGCAGATCCGGGTCTCCTACGGAACCATTGTCGGAGAGCTCAAGGACGCGTCCCGCTCCTACAAGGAGGCCGGGATGGCCCTTGATGTCGGAAAGATCTTCTTTGAAGACCACCAGGTGATCGCCTATTCCAAGCTGGGAATCGGCCGGCTGATTTATCAGCTCCCCATTCCCCTCTGCAAGATGTTTATCCGGGAGATATTTGCCAATAAGTCCCCGGAGGATTTCGATGAGGAGACGATTGTCACAATCAATAAATTCTTTGAGAACAGCCTGAATGTGTCCGAGACTTCCCGCCAGCTCTATATTCACCGCAATACGCTGGTTTACCGGCTGGATAAGCTGGAGAAGGCAACAGGACTTGATCTTCGCGTCTTCTCGGACGCGATCACCTTCAAGATTGCTTTGATGGTAGTAAAGTATATGAAGTATATGGAGGAGCAGAACTACTAATGATCAGCTTAGAACATGTGAGTAAGACCTATGAGGCCGGCATTCCGGCTCTGGATGATATCAGTCTGCATATTGAGCCGGGAGAGTTCGTCTTTATTACCGGTGCGTCCGGATCCGGTAAATCCACCCTGATCAAGCTCATGCTGAATGAATTGAAGGCCAGCAAGGGAACCATTACGGTGGGCGGGCAGAACCTGAATAAGATGCGGCATCGCCAGGTGCCAATGTTTCGTCGTCGGATCGGCACCATTTTTCAGAACTTCCGCCTGCTGCCGGACCGCAATGTATATGAAAATGTGGCGTTTGCCATGCGTGTCACCGAGTCCAGGAAGCGGGATATCCAGAGAAGAGTCCCCATGGTTCTGACTCTGGTGGGCCTGGCATCCAAGTACAAGTCCCTTCCCCGTCAGCTCTCCGGCGGAGAGCAGCAGCGAGTGGCGATTGCCCGCGCGATTGTCAACAGTCCCAAATTGATTCTGGCTGACGAGCCCACCGGTAATCTGGACAATAAGAATGCCTGGGAGGTAATGCAGCTTCTGGAGAAGATTAACCAGGACGGGACGACGGTTGTCGTCGTAACCCATAATATAGAGATCGTCAAGGCTATGAAGAAGCGCGTCATCACGATTAAGCGCGGCTGTCTGGTCAGCGACGTGGAAGGAGGGACAAGTCCAAAGCATGTATAATATTAAGCAGGGTTTTCGAAATATCTGGCACAACAAGATGTTCTCTTTAGCTTCCATCGCGACGATGGCGGCCACCATCTTCCTCTTCGGGGCTTTTTATTCCCTGGTGACCAATTTCTCACAGATGGTCAAGGAGGCGGAGCAGGGCGTGGCAGTCACTGTTTTCTTCGTGGATGGGGTCAGTCAGGAACAGGTGGATGCCATCGGGGACGCGATCAAGGCCAGACCGGAGGTGAAGAATTACCGTTATGTCTCCGCGGATGAGGCCTGGAACTCCTTTAAGCAGAATTACTTCAAGAACAATGAAAATCTGGCGGACGGTTTCAAGGAGGATAACCCTCTGGCCAATTCCTCCAACTACCAGGTCTTCCTCAATGACGTTTCCGAGCAGGGTTCTCTGGTAGAGTACTTAAAGACAGTGGACGGTGTCCGGCAGGTCAATCAGTCAGAGGTGGCAGCCAAGACCCTGTCTGACTTCAACCGCCTGCTTAAGTATGTCTCTGTGGGCGTTGTGGCCATTCTGATCGCTGTGGCTATTTTCCTGATCAACAACACAATTACGGTCGGAATCTCCGTCCGCAAGGAGGAAATCAGCATCATGAAGCTGATTGGGGCCAAGGACCGGTTCATCCGCTCTCCCTTCATCGTCGAGGGGGTAGTCATTGGTCTCCTCGGCGCTCTGATTCCCCTGGTTGCCCTCTTCTTCATGTATCAGGGAATCGTCGGCTATGTGTCCGGCAAATTCTCTTTCCTGAGCGGAATGATGGATTTTATCCCGATCATGAGTATCTTTCGCATTCTGGTTCCCGTCTCCCTGGTTCTGGGGGTTGGAATCGGGTATCTGGGAAGCCGGATGACCTTAAAACGACATTTGAAGGTGTAAGTCTATCGGTCTGCGAAGACCTGTCGTCTCAGGGATATTTGTTATGGAAATACATCGCCCGCTTGTCTCGGGGGATGTATTTCTGCGCTCAGGAGGAAACGAAGTATGGATGAGAAGAAGCAGATCAGCAGCGAGGAGACAGAAGGAAGTCCGCGACCGGAGGAGAAGCAGACATCTATCGATTCGGGCGAGCCAGAAGGACAGAAGCAGACATCTATCGATTCGGGCGAGACAGAAGGGAAAAAGGCTCTGCCAGAGAAAGCGGGAAGAGGGTCAAGGAGAAAGGCAAGAAAGGAAAAGGGCGGATCCTTCGTCAGGGGGATTTTCACCGGCGCCCTGGCTACCCTTCTGATTCTGGCTCTGGTCCTGGGCATCAGCGTCTACTCGGCCGGCAAGGGGGACTCTGCGGTCAATCCGGCCAGCTATGCCAAGCTGATGGCCCTGGAGAAGATTATCAAGCGCTACTATTACCAGGATGTTGACAAGGATGCCATGGAGAAGGGGATGTACAAGGGGATTATGGAGGCCATGGGAGATCCCTACACGGAGTACTATACGGCCAGGGAATATGAGGATCTCATGGCTTCCATGACGGGATCCTTCGTCGGGATCGGGGTGTCCATGACGAAGACGGAGGATGGCAAGATCAAGGTCGTGACCGTTTACGATAAGTCCCCCGCCAGTGAAGCGGGTATGGTCTCCGGCGACATTATCGAGAAGGTGGGGGATCAGAGCACGGCAGATCTCTCTCTGGAGGATATTGTCGCCAAGGTCCGCGGTCAGGCGGACAGTCGGGTTGAACTGACTCTGCGCCGGGCGGATGGCAGCGAGGAAACCCTTTCCGTTGCCCGCCGCAGAATTGAGATTCCCAGCGTCTCCCATCGGATGGCGGCGGACGGTATCGGCTATGTCCGTATCGATCAGTTCAGTGAGAATACCCTGAAAGAGTATCTCGCGGCCATGGACGATCTGAAGAAACAGGGGATGAAGGGAGTCATCTTTGATGTCCGCAATAATCCGGGCGGTATGGTCACGTCCGTCACAGATATTCTGAACCATATTCTGCCGGAGGGAACCAGCGTCTATATGGTGGACAAGGAGGGGAAACGGACCGACTATCATACCGACGGCAAAGATGAACTCAAGATGCCGATTGCCGTTTTGATATCGAAGGACTCCGCCTCGGCGGCGGAGATCTTCGCCGGAGCCATCCGCGACTATCACAAGGGGACTCTGATCGGACAGACGACCTTTGGCAAGGGGATCGTGCAGCAGACCATGCGGCTGGCGGACGGATCCGCAGTCAAGATTACCGTTTCCAGCTATTACACTCCGAATGGGGAGTCCATCCACAAGAAGGGGATCCAGCCGGATGTCTCTATGGAGGATTCTGACACGAAGTCCACGGATACAGGGACCTATGATATACTGAAGGACAATGAGGTGGGACGGGCCATTGAGCTCCTGCAAGATCAGCTGAAGTAATCGCGGCTGATGCGGGAAGGGCCTCTACCACTGTCATCACACGAGATAAGAATCGGCCGTGCCGGTGGAAGGATCGCCTTATGCTGATTGAATTAGACCCCATGCGACAGGAACTGGAGAGCTATAAAGAGCCCCTGGCAGAAGTGACCAGGGCCCTGGATCTGGAATCCAAGCACCAGAAGATTGAGGAATTGAATCGTGAGATGGAGGCTCCCGACTTCTGGAATGACGCGGATTTGTCCGCCAGGAAGATGAAGGAGCTCAAGTCCTTAAAGGACGATGTTGAGATCGCCGATAAGCTGAAGAACAGCATTGAGGAGATCGGCATGCTCATGGATATGGCCAATGAAGAGGATGATGCGGACATGGTGGGAGAGATCCGCCTTATGATGGATCAGATGAAGGAGGACTTCGAGAGGGTCCGGATCAAGACCCTGCTCTCCGGAGAGTTTGACGCCAACAACGCGATAGTCACCCTGCACGCCGGCGCCGGCGGGACGGAGGCCTGTGACTGGACAGCCATGCTCTACCGCATGTATACCCGCTGGGCAGCGGCCCAGGGCTTTGAAGTGGAGGAATTGGATTATCTGGACGGCGATGAGGCCGGGATCAAGGCGGTCACCTTTCAGGTCAACGGTGAGAACGCCTATGGTTACTTAAAGAGCGAGAAGGGGGTTCACCGGCTGGTGCGGATTTCCCCCTTCAACGCCAACGGCAAGCGCCAGACCTCCTTCTCATCCTGTGATGTCATGCCGGAACTGGAGCAGGATCTGGATGTCGAGGTCAAGGATGAGGATATCCGTATTGACACCTATCGGTCTTCGGGCGCCGGCGGCCAGCACATCAATAAGACCTCTTCCGCCATCCGGATTACGCATTTTCCCACGGGGATTGTCGTTCAGTGTCAGAATGAGCGGTCGCAGCATATGAACAAGGATAAGGCCATGCAGATGCTCAAGGCCAAGCTCTATATGCTAAAGATGGAGGAACAGAAGGCCAAGGCGGAGGGAATCCGGGGAGAGGTCACGGACATCGCCTGGGGCAACCAGATCCGCTCCTATGTATTCCAGCCTTATACCATGGTCAAAGATCTGCGGACGGGTGAGGAGACCGGCAATGTCTCCGCTGTGATGGACGGGGACATTAACCTCTTTATCAACGCGTATCTGCGCTGGCTCTCTCTGGGCTGTCCGGATAGAAATGCCATGTCAGAGGACTGAGCGTTTTCCCTGCTGAATCAGAGAGGCCTGCGAGGCATAAAAGCCGCCTTTCGAAGCGTAAATGGCATATAAGAGGTTTATCCATGACAGATAAGACAGCATACTATGTTCTTAAGGAGAAGGCGGTGCCGGAGGTTTTGCTCAAGGTGGTACAGGCAAAGGATCTCCTGGACTCCGGTCGCTGCGACTCCATTCAGGAGGCGACGGCCTTTGTCGGAATCAGCCGCTCCTCCTTCTACAAGTACAAGGATGATATTTTCAAATTTCATGAGAGCAACCGGGGCAAGACCATCACGATGATGATTTCTCTGGAGGACGCGCCGGGACTTTTGTCCGCAGTCATCCGCATTGTAGCCGAGTATCACGCCAATATTCTGACCCTGCACCAGTCGATCCCGGTCAATAATATGGCCTCGATCACCCTCAGTGTGGAGGTTCTGCCGGAGACGCTGGACCTCTCTGACATGATCAATACCATTGAGAAGACCCGGGGCATCGGCTATGTCAAGATTCTGGCCAGGGAGTAGCAGGAGCCGGGAAGGGGAGAAAGCGGGGCGGGAAAGCTTCCGGGCAGTGCGCGAGTATCCCGGTGCGGCAGGCGCGGGGGACAGGAGTAAGCGGGAGCAGGTGCAGGATTCACCGGAGATTCTGCCGACGTCGGGCGGTGGAAGGGGCAGTTTTGCCAGGATATGCGAGGCCTTGAAAAAGAGGTCATAGGATAGGAAAAGAGGTATCTATGAAGGCAGCGATTATGGGATTTGGGACCATTGGTTCCGGAGTCTATGAGGTGTTGAAGGTCAATCGCCGTGTGATCGAAAGACGTGTCGGTTCTCCAATCGATGTGAAATATATTCTGGACCTGCGCGAGTTCGAGGATCAGGAGATCGCGCCGCTGATTGTCCGCGACTACAAAGAGATCGCCGCGGATCCCGAGGTCGATATGGTAGTCGAGACCATGGGCGGCGTTGAGCCGGCCTTCACCTTCGTCAAGACCATGCTTGAGGCGGGTAAGCATGTGGCCACGTCCAACAAGGCTCTTGTCGCAGATAAGGGGGCCGAGCTGATTCGGATCGCCAGAGAGCACTCGGTCAGCTTCCTCTTCGAGGCATCGGTTGGCGGCGGGATTCCCGTCATCCGTCCTCTCCTGGAGTGTCTGACCGCAGATGTGATCGAGGAGATCACAGGAATTGTCAACGGGACGACCAACTATATGATGACGGAGATGTCCGCCAATGGAACGGACTTTGATGAGGTTTTAAAAGAGGCCCAGGACAAGGGGTTCGCAGAACAGGATCCTACGGCGGATATCGAGGGCTATGACGCCTGCCGTAAGATCGCGATACTGACTTCCCTGATCGCCGGCCGCCAGGTGGACTATCAGGATATTCCGACGGAGGGAATCCGGGGGATCAGCGCCACCGATATGAAATATGCCAAAATCTTAAAGAGAAGTATCAAGCTTTTGGCCACCAGCCGCAAGGTGGGAGATACCTATGTCGCCCGTGTTGCCCCCTATCTGCTGCCCGCCAGTCACCCTCTCTCTAAGGTGGACGGTGTCTTCAATGCCATCTTTGTCCACGGGAATATGCTGGGAGACGGTATGTTCTACGGGTCCGGCGCCGGAAAGCTGCCAACCGCTTCCGCTGTTGTCGGAGACCTGGTTGAAATTGCCAGGAATCTTGACAAAAACCTGCCGATCGACTGGGAGCCGGAGGCTCTTGCGCTGGGTGATCCCCAGGAGACGGTTGAGCGCTTCTTCGTCCGCTCCAGCTCCGCTATGAGTTTGATTGAGGATACCTTCGGTCCTGTCAATTTGATTGAGGCTCAGAAGGATGGGGAGCACGCCTTTGTCACAGAACCCATGAGCGAGAAGGAATTTGCGGCGAAGACGGCGGCGATTGATCTGATCTCTATGATTCGGATGGGGTGAAATCGAAGCGGCTTCTTTCGGGAGCCGCCTGTTAAAGGGGAAGCGAGGCTTGATTATGGCAGAATATGTGATGGCGCTGGACGCGGGAACTACCAGCAACCGCTGTATTTTATTTGACCAGGAGGGGAGAATCTGCTCCATGGCCCAGAAGGAGTTTCGGCAGATGTTCCCGCAGCCGGGATGGGTCGAGCACGACGCCAATGAGATCTGGTCCACTCAGCTGGGAGTGGCGGTGGAGGCCATGTCCAAGATCGGGGCAAAGGCGGCGGATATTGCGGCAATCGGCATTACCAACCAGCGGGAGACGGTGATTGTCTGGGATAAGAAGACAGGCGAGCCCATTTACAATGCCATCGTCTGGCAGTGCCGCAGGACCAGCGCCATCGCGGATGAGCTTAAGGCCAGGGGCCTGGAGGAGACTTTTCGCAGGAAGACGGGCCTCATGATCGACGCCTATTTCTCCGCCACCAAGATCAAGTGGATCCTGGACAATGTGCCGGGCGCCAGAAAGAGAGCAAAGGCGGGAGAGCTCCTCTTCGGGACGGTCGAGACCTGGCTGATCTGGAAGCTGACGGCGGGCAGGGTGCATGTGACGGATTATTCCAATGCCTCCAGAACCATGCTCTTTAATATCAACAGCCTGGAGTGGGATCAGGAGATTTTGGAAGAGCTTGAGATACCGGCCGCTATGCTGCCGACGCCGGTTCCCTCATCGCAGATTTACGGCTACGCGGATTCCTCCTTCCTGGGAGCCGAGATCCCCATTGCCGGCGCGGCGGGAGACCAGCAGGCGGCCCTCTTTGGCCAGGCCTGCTACGCGGACGGGGAGGCCAAGAACACCTATGGGACCGGCTGTTTTCTCCTGATGAATACCGGTCAGAAGCCGGTGTTCTCCGAGAACGGCCTGGTTACGACCATCGCCTGGGGACTGGACGGCAAGGTCAACTATGCCCTGGAGGGGTCTATCTTTGTGGCGGGGGCATCCATCCAGTGGCTGCGGGATCAGATGCGGCTGATCGACTCCGCCGAGGACTCTGAGTACTGGGCCAACAAGGCCCATGGGACGCATGGCTGCTATGTGGTTCCCGCCTTCACCGGCCTGGGAGCTCCCCACTGGGACCAGTACGCCCGTGGCACAATCGTGGGAATCACCCGGGGCACCAATAAGAATCACATCATCCGGGCCACCCTGGAGTCGATCGCCTATCAGGTATGCGATGTCATCGATGCCATGCGGGCGGACTCCGGGATTGATCTGCGCTCTCTCAAGGTGGATGGCGGCGCTTCGGCCAACAATTTCCTCATGCAGTTCCAGGCGGACCTGCTGGACCGCCCGGTCAACCGTCCCTCCTGTGTCGAGTCCACCGCCCTGGGCGCCGCTTATCTGGCCGGCCTTGCGGTCGGCTTCTGGACCAGCAAGGAGGAGGTCGTCAAGAACATCCAGCTGGACCGTGTCTTTATCCCTCAGATCGAGAAGGAGGAGAGAGACAAAAAGCGCAGGGGATGGAATAAAGCGGTCAAATATGCTTTTGGCTGGGCTAAGGATTTTGCGGAGGAAGAAGAAAACTGAGAAGCCCGCAATACGTGAATTGAGGAGTTAGATATTGGATATTGCTTTAGAGCTCACAGAGGAGTTAGGAGTCAAGAAGAGCCAGGTCGAGGCGGCTGTCAGGCTGATCGACGAGGGCAACACCATCCCATTTATTGCCCGCTACCGCAAAGAGGCGACCGGAGGACTCAATGATGAAGTCCTCCGCAATCTGGGGGAGCGCCTGGTTTATCTGCGCAATCTGGAGGATAAGAAATCCAGTGTTCTGGCTGCCATTGAGGAGCAGGGAAAACTGACCGGGGAATTGAGGGCTAAGATTGAAGAGGCCAGGACTTTAGTTGTGGTAGAGGATCTCTACCGCCCCTATCGGCCCAAGCGAAGAACCCGGGCTATGATCGCCCGGGAGAAGGGCCTGACCGGTCTGGCGGAGACCATTCTGGCACAGAATCTGACAAGAGAGGCCTTAGAAGAGGCAGCCGGATATCTTGATCCCCAAAAGGATGTAACGTCGGCAGAGGAGGCTCTGGCCGGCGCGGGAGACATTATCGCCGAACAGATTGCTGACGATGCCGACCTGCGCATGACGATCCGACAGATGACCAGGGATCGGGGACGCATCGTCTCTACAGCCAGGGACGAGACTGCCAGAAGCGTCTATGAGACCTATTACGACTTTGATGAGCCCATCAGGGAAGTCCCGGGTCATCGTGTGCTGGCGATCAATCGCGGCGAGAAGGAGAAGATCCTGACGGTTAAGATCCATGCCCCCGAAGAGGATATTTTGCGGCTGATCGCCGACCGCTATATCAACGCGGAGAACGCCTACACGACGCCTGTCCTGACGGCTGTAATCGCCGATGCCTATCAGCGTCTGATTGCCCCCGCCATTGAGCGGGAGATTCGCTCCGCACTGACGGAGACCGCGGAGGACGGGGCCATCAGGGTCTTCGGCAAGAATTTACAGCAGCTGCTCATGCAGCCGCCGATTGCCGGGCAGACGGTTCTGGGCTGGGATCCCGCCTTCCGGACCGGCTGTAAGCTGGCTGTTGTCGATCCCACGGGCAAGGTCCTGGACACTAAGGTTATCTTCCCGACAGCACCCCAGAATAAGCTGGCAGAGTCTAAGAAGATCCTCGCGGCTATGATAAAAAAGTACGGTGTCAGCCTGATCTCTCTGGGCAATGGCACGGCCTCCCGCGAGTCTGAGCAGATCATCGTGGACCTTCTGGCGGAGATACCCGAACGGGTATCCTATGTCATTACCAATGAGGCAGGGGCTTCGGTCTATTCCGCTTCCAAGCTGGCCAGCGAGGAGTTCCCCGCCTTTGACGTAGGACAGAGATCCGCGGCCTCTATTGCGAGACGGGTACAGGATCCTCTGGCTGAACTGGTCAAGATAGATCCCAAGTCCATCGGCGTAGGCCAGTATCAGCATGATATGAACCAGAAGAAGCTGTCCGAGACTCTGGGCGGCGTGGTCGAAGACAGCGTCAACAGGGTCGGCGTCGATCTCAATACGGCTTCCGCCTCCCTGCTCTCTTATATCTCAGGAATCTCCGCGCCGGTCGCAAAGAACATCGTGGCTTATCGCGATGAGAAGGGGTCTTTCACAAGTCGTCGCCAACTTCTTAAGGTACCAAAGCTGGGGCCCAAGGCCTTTGAGCAGTGCGCCGGATTTCTGCGGATTCGCGACGGACAAAACCCGCTCGACGCCACCTCCGTGCATCCCGAGTCCTATCAGGCGGCGGAAGAGCTTTTAGCCAGGCTGGGGCACAGGCCGGAGGAGATCAGTCAGGGCGGGATCGCGAGAATTGCCGAGGAGGTCAGCGATATTCAGAAGATGGCCACGGAGCTGCACCTGGGGCAGATGACGCTGGAGGATATTCTGACGGAGCTTGCCAAGCCGGGCAGAGATCCCAGGCAGGATATGCCCCAGCCCATTCTGCGCCGGGACGTTTTGTCCATGGAGGATTTGAAGCCCGGCATGGTGCTTAAGGGCACGGTGAGAAATGTCGTTGATTTCGGGGCCTTTGTGGATATCGGCGTACATCAGGATGGCCTGGTGCACATTTCCCGCATATCCGATCGCTTTATCAAGCACCCGCTTGAGGCTGTCTCTGTCGGCGATATTGTGGACGTGCAGGTGGTCGCTGTTGACTTGGACAAGCAGCGCGTCGCCCTGTCCATGCGAATTGGCAGAGATGTGGACGCGCAGGGCAATCCTGTGGAAATGTCCGCCAGAAGAGATCATCCTGATCGGGATAAAAAATCCGGTAGAGGAGGGCTGGGCCACGGAGCCTCCGCCGGGAGCAATGTCCGCGGGGGCGGAGCCGTCAGCGATCGCCGAAAGAGTGGAAAAGACCAGAGAAAGCAGGATACAAAGGGCCGAGAGCATGCGGGATCAGGACGAAACCGCGGAAGAGAGGGACAGAGGCAGGACAGGAGACAGCATATCTCTGAGGGCCTGGGCAATTCCGATATGTTAAAGGCGCTGGCTAAGATCAAACTGTAAATTACCGGCTCTGTGATCTGTCTGACTTTAGATCTGTCTGATCTTATTCATGACAATGGAGGATGCGCTCCACGAATATTTCATTGTTCTGAGCAGGAGGGAAAATCCCTATGATTTACGAGACAAACAGCGAGGAAGAGACCAGAGAGATTGGCCGTATGCTGGCCGAGAGGGCCATACCCGGCGACGTCTTTACTCTTGTGGGAGATCTTGGCGTGGGAAAGACCGTCCTGACCAAGGGCTTTGCCCGGGGGCTTGGGATCCAGGACCATGTCAACAGTCCTACCTTCACCATTGTTCAGGAGTATGAGGGGGGGCGCCTTCCCTTCTATCATTTTGACGTCTATCGGATCGCTGATCCTGACGAGCTGCAAATGATCGGCTTTGATGACTATATCTTTGGCCGGGGAGTCTGTCTGATTGAGTGGGCCAACCTGATCGAGGAAGTCCTGCCTGACCGGCGCACGGAGATTCGGATTGCCAAGGACCTGTCAAAAGGACTGGATTATCGCAGGATTCAAGTTGAGGAGGTAGAGGAGTGAAAATCCTTGCCATGGACGCCTCGGGCCTGGTGGCCTCTGTCGCAGTCACAGAAGATGATCGTCTGATCGGCGAGTATACGACCAATGATAAGAAGACCCATTCGCAGACCCTTCTGCCCATGTTGGATCAGCTGGCCGGGATGATTGATCTGGATCTTAAAACCCTTGACGCGATTGCGGTAACTTCGGGTCCGGGCTCATTTACAGGCCTGCGTATCGGAGCGGCCACAGTCAAGGGTCTGGGGCAGGCCCTTGATATCCCTCTGATCCCGGTTCCGACCCTGGAGACGCTCGCCTATAACTGCTGGGGGACCGACAGGCTCATATGTCCTCTCATGGACGCCCGCAGGAAGCAGGCCTATACCGGTCTTTATCAGTCTGCAGACCGGGGACTGACGGTGCTGATGGATCAGGCCGCCATGAGTATAGAAGCGATTCTTGAGAGGGTGAATGACCGGAAGCGACCGGTTGTCTTTCTGGGCGATGGGGTACCGGTTTTTCGGCAGACGATAGAGGGCCTGTGCCGGGTTGACTATCATTTCGCCCCCCTGCACATGGCCGTGCAGAGGGCTTCCAGTCTCGCTGCTCTGGCTTATGTCTACGCCCAAAAGGGAGAATTTGTGGCGGCAGAGGACTTCCGCCCCAATTACCTGCGCCTGTCCCAGGCTGAGCGGGAGCGAAGAGAAAAGTTGGCAGCAGAGAAAAGAGGGTCTGATGTGCCGCGGAGAAGAGATCCCTGATCGAGAGATAAAAGGATTCGGGCAGAAGAAGGGTATGGGAAGAGTTCGTTTGGCGGCCGAGAGTGATCTGGATCAGATGGCGGCCATCGAGGCGGTCAGCATCCCGGACGGTTGGAGCAGGAAAGCTTTTTCCGATGCCCTAAAGAATGATCAGGCCCTGCTTATGGTTCTGACGCAGGGGGAAGCTTCAGGGGATTTAGTCCCGGCAAAGGAGAGGTCTTCAGGGGATTTTCCCGCCGGACAGGAGGAGACCGTCCTTGCGTATTTGCTCTGCTATTTCGCGGCGGACGAGGGCGAGATTGTATCGATTGCCTGCCATCCTGATGCCAGAAGGCAGGGCTGCGCGACAGAGCTGCTGACAGAATTCGAGAAAAAAGCGAGAGATCTTGGCCTCAGGGGCATTTTTCTGGAGGTGCGAAAGAGCAATGTCCCGGCCATCTGTCTCTATGAGAGAAACGGGTTTGCGTCTGTGGGCCTGAGACCGCGTTTTTACCGGCACCCTGTCGAGGACGCCCTGCTGTTGCGCCTGGATTTGCCGGAGGAAAAGGAGAAGCCATGTTAGACGTCTGTCTCTTGGGGACGGGAGGAACCATGCCCCTGCCTCGGCGCTGGCTGACAGCGCTGGTCACAAGATTCAACGGGCACAGCCTGCTCATTGACTGCGGAGAGGGAACACAGATCGCCATGAAGGAGGCTGGGATTTCCCCGAATCCCATCGATGTCATCTGCTTTACTCACTTTCATGCCGATCACATTTCCGGTCTTCCGGGCCTTTTGCTCTCCATGGGTAACGCCGATCGCACCGATCCGGTGACCCTGATCGGCCCCAGGGGCCTGGTTCGCGTGGTGACTGCTCTTCGGTCCATTGCCCAGGAGCTGCCCTTTGAGGTTCGCATGGTTGAAATTGAGGACAGGACGCAGGAGTTTGACCTCTTTGGATACCGGATTCAGGCCTTTCGGGTCAATCACAATGTGACCTGTTATGGTTATTCCCTTTCCATTCCCCGGGCCGGCCGCTTCGACGCCGATGCTGCCAGGAGGCAGGAGATTCCCCTGAAGGCCTGGAACCGCCTGCAAAAGGGCGAAAGGGTTGAGATGGATGGCAGGGTATACCGGCCTGAAATGGTGATGGGGCCTGCCCGCAGAGGGATCAAGCTGACCTACTGTACAGACTCCAGACCGACGCCGGCCATCTCTGACGCGGCTGCGGGCGCGGATCTCTTTATCTGTGAGGGCATGTACGGGGATCCGGAGGATGCCGGCAAGGCCAGGAAGAAGAAACATATGACCTTTGCGGAGGCCGCCGCTTTGGCCAGGGAGGCGAAGGCAGAGGAGCTTTGGCTGACCCATTTTTCCCCCTCTTTAGTGGGGGCGGCCCGTTATATGGATCAGGTGACAGAGATATTCCCCAATGCCAGCCTGGGCTGGGATGGAAGAAGCTGTACCCTGGATTTCCCGGAGGAATAAAGGAAGCAAGGGCCCGTAAAAATATTTGAATCGACACGGGAGAAAGCGCCATGTGCAGGCGGGTAAAGGAAGTGAGTATCCGTAAATAGCCGGGCTGACACGAGCAGGAATGCCATGTGCCGAAAAACAAAGGAAACGAGTGCCTGCGAAAATGTATATGCCGGCGGGCAGAGGAAGCAGGCATCCGTAAAAACACCTGCGCCGAGAGGGAGAGATTATGTCTGAAAAGAAGGAAATTCGTCGTATCCTCGCTGTTGAGAGCTCCTGTGACGAGACGGCGGCAGCCATTGTTGTGGATGGCCGCAAGGTTTTGTCCAATGTGATCAGCACGCAGATTCCCATTCACACCCTCTACGGCGGCGTCGTGCCGGAGATTGCCTCCCGGGCTCATACGGAGCGGATTAACCAGGTGATAGCACAGGCCCTAAAGGAGGCGGATACAGACCTGGATGGTGTGGACGCTGTTGCCGTGACCTACGGCCCCGGACTGGTGGGAGCTCTTTTGGTGGGTGTTTCTGCGGCCAAGGCCATCGCTTATGCCAAGGGACTTCCCCTCCTGGGGGTTCATCACATCGAGGGGCATATCAGCGCCAATTACATTGAGAATCCGGACCTGGAACCTCCCTTCCTGTGCCTGGTGGTGTCCGGCGGCCACACCCATCTGGTCAGGGTCAGGGACTATGGGGATTATGAGATTTTGGGTATGACCCGAGACGACGCAGCAGGAGAGGCGTTTGACAAGGTCGCCAGAGCCATTGGCCTGGGCTACCCCGGAGGCCCCAAGGTTGAGAGAGAGGCAAGAGAGGGAAATCCCGATGCCATCGCGTTTCCGAGGGCGCATGTCAATGACGGCGTCTACGATTTTTCCTTCAGCGGTCTGAAATCTGCGGTTCTCAACTATTTAAATCAGATGCAAATGAGGGGAGAAGCGGTCAATCGGGCGGATGTAGCCGCTTCCTTTCAGAAGGCCGTCGTGGGGGCGCTGGTGGATCACGCCGAGATGGCTATGGAAGAGTTCCATCTGAAGAAGATGGCCATAGCGGGCGGCGTCGCTTCAAACGGCGCCTTCCGCGAGGCCATGCAGGCGGCCTGTGATCGGCATGGGGTCAAGTTCTATCGGCCTTCCCCCATCCTCTGTACGGATAACGCGGCTATGATCGGAGCCGCTGCCTACTATGATTTTGCCAGAGGAGCTGTCAGCGGCTGGGATCTCAACGCTGTGCCGGGACTTAAGCTGGGAGAGCGTTGAGGCCATCTGCCGACATGGACGGCACAGGGCGGCGATCGGGCCGCAATGAGGATATGGGAATATGGTGAGTGCAATCATTCTTGCAGCCGGCAAGGGAAGGCGTATGGGAAGCAAGCTACCGAAGCAGTACCTGCCTCTTCTTGGACGGCCTCTTCTGGCCTATAGCCTGCTTGCCTATGAGCAATCGCTCGTAGATCGCGTCGTTCTTGTTGTGGATCCGCTTGATCGGGACCGCGCGGAGGAGATTCTTCAACGGTATCAGATTCATAAGGTGAGCGCCATTGTGGCTGGTGGCAGGGAACGCTGCGATTCTGTCTTCGCCGGTCTGCAGAAGGTGGACGACGGGGGACAGGTCCTGATTCACGACGGGGCAAGGGCGCTGATCCGGGCAGAGGAGATCAATACAGCTCTTTCCGTCGTTTCCAGGGGGGAAGCCTGCGCCATGGGGATGCCCGTCAAGGATACGATTAAGGAAGTAGGAGAGGATCAGTCGGTGATTCGCACACCGGATCGAAGCAGACTCTGGCAGGTGCAGACTCCACAGTGCTTTTTGACAGAGGAAATCAAGGAGGCTTACAGAAGGTATCTGCAGGAGGAAAGAAGCGGGGCGACAGATGACGCGGCGATCTATGAGCTGATGATCGGAAAGAAGCTCTATATGATTGAGGGCAGCTATGAGAATCTCAAGGTAACGACACCTGAGGACCTTCTGATGGCGGAGATCATTCTGCGCAGGCGAGGCTGGAGTCCGTCTCAGATTTAAGGAGAGGGCGGATTCTGCCCAATCGCCAGCGATGTGATCGACGGGAAGCATGTATTTGGCCCGCCGGAGGATATCCGGGAGGTGAAGAATGCCTATGAAGCATATGAGCGTGTTTCTGAGCTTGATCCTTACGATGTAAAGAATCTGCTTTTTGCGCATAAGCTGATGATGGAAGGCCTGGTAAAAGAAGCAGGGAGATTCCGCAGCGGCAATGTAGGCGTGTATGCCGGTGATCAGCTGATCCATGCCGGCACACCGGCGAGATACGTTCCTGATTTGGTTTCACAATTGATGACCTGGCTGAAGGAATCCAAATATCATCCTCTGGTAACAAGCTGTATCTTTCATTATGAATTTGAATTTATTCATCCCTTCGCGGATGGGAACGGACGGACCGGACGGCTCTGGCAGTCCCTGATCCTTCAGAAATGGAATGACCTGTTTGCGTGGCTGCCGGTGGAAAATCTGGTCCATGCGAATCAGACAGAATACTATCGGGTGCTGCAGAAGGCTGACAATTCTGGAGATTCCACAGAGTTTGTGGAATTTATGCTTGGTATGATCCGCAATGCCTTAAAGGAACTGAGTGAGAATCAGGGCAAGACAGACAATAATGATGTCGCAATAAATGTCGCAAGAAATGTCGTAACAAATGAGGATAAAGTGCTGGAGCTTCTCCGGCAGGACGGCAGGCTTACGGCAAAGGTCCTGTCATTATCGCTGGGACTGACACAGAGACAGGTGCAGCGCATACTGGCGAGTCTGAAAGAAGAAAAGAAGATTATCCGTTATGGAGCAAGAAAAAATGGGTACTGGAAAGTGCCGGAGTAACGGAAGCAGGGTATATGTATTTGGATATGGAGGGAATGGAAATTATCATATCAATACAATCTGTGTACAGGGAGGCTATGAGCCGAAAAATGGAGAACCCAGAATCCTTCTTATCGTACAATCGACAACTTACAAGTACGAGTCGTCGAAGCAGATGGGTGACCTCTTCGACTTAATCTGATTGCGAACACGATGAAAAATTTGAGATTGATCGTTGGATTTTGGTAATAGAATCTGCCGAGGATTGGGAGAAATATGAATGATAGGTTGAAACGATAAATCAAAGTTTGTGGAGGATATGGATATGCGGGAAAAACACTGAGGAGTGTACCAGGAGTGATTCATTATGGGAGGGCAAAGCATATGAGCAAAAAACCCCGTAAGATAGTAATCATGGGCTACAGTGGTTCCGGTAAATCCACGCTGGCAACGAAACTTGCTGACAAATATCAAATAGAAGTTCTTCACTTGGATCAGGTACACTGGCTACCCAACTGGGGTGAACGTCAGGCAGAAGACGAACAACAGATATGTAAGAGCTTTATGGATATAAAGGATGCCTGGATCATTGACGGAAACTACACCAAGCTGGAATTTGAGCGCAGATTAGAAGAGGCGGATCTCATAATTTTGCTTCTGTACGGACGAATACCATGTGCGCTGAGAGTGATAAAGAGATGGTTAACATACAAGGGAAAAACCAGGCCAGATATGGGGACTGATTGTCCGGAGAAATTCGACTGGAAGTTCCTGCGCTGGATTCTCTGGGATGGAAGAGTGGCATCTCAAAGAAATGTCTATCAGGATATAACAAAAAATATGAAGGGAAAAACTCTTGTGATCTGTAATCAGCGAGACCTGTATGAGTGTTTTGACTGGTTATAGTTATATATGTACAAGAGGCAACTTCACAGCGCATCTGAAGACAGATAGGAGACTGCATATGAAGATCCTTGTTTTAAGACGTGGGATTGCCGTGCCCTGAAAAATAGCAAAAATGGAGAAAAACGCTTTTCTTTGTTGACACTCTGAAATTTGCTGTGATAATATAATTTTCGTGCTGTTAAGGCACAGATGCTTGGAGAGGTATCGAAGTGGTCATAACGAGGCGGTCTTGAAAACCGTTTGTCCGCAAGGGCGCGTGGGTTCGAATCCCACCCTCTCCGCTGGCGGATCTTCGGATCCGACAATGATATATGGTTGAGAAATCGATCATGCTTTGGAGATGTACCCAAGCTGGCCGAAGGGGCTCCCCTGGAAAGGGAGTAGGTCGTTAACGCGGCGCGAGAGTTCAAATCTCTCCATCTCCGCTCGACAATTATCACAAACTCACCACAATGTCGCGTTGACATGCAGGAGGGAGAATGATAGTATAGTCGGTGCACTGCGCAAGGATATTTCCGCAGGAGACAGAATAAAATCTTGACAGGAAATAACAGCTGCGGTAAACTATTCCAGCTGTCACTCGAGCGGGTGCAAGCAAGAACCTTGATAACTGAACAATGAAACAACCTTGAAAGATTCTAAGAGAATCAAAGCGAATCTCAGAGCAATCTGAGGACCTTAAAAACAGTAAAGGATTAGCCAAGCTAATTCATTCTGGGAAGCATGCATCCGCGAAGAAGAATCATATGTGATCTGTTAGAGGATCTGTGTGATGAACTTAAAAGGCGGATGAATGAAGGACTTTTAACATGAGAGTTCGATCCTGGCTCAGGATGAACGCTGGCGGCGTGCTTAACACATGCAAGTCGAACGAGAAATGATATTACGATCTCTTCGGAGTGACGGTTTTATTTCGAGTGGCGGACGGGTGAGTAACGCGTGAGCAACCTGCCCTATACCGGGGGATACCAGTTGGAAACGACTGTTAATACCGCATAAGCGCACGATAAGACATCTTGTTGTGTGAAAAACTCCGGTGGTATAGGATGGGCTCGCGTATGATTAGCCAGTTGGCGGGGTAAAGGCCCACCAAAGCGACGATCATTAGCCGACCTGAGAGGGCGACCGGCCACATTGGGACTGAGACACGGCCCAAACTCCTACGGGAGGCAGCAGTGGGGAATATTGCACAATGGGCGAAAGCCTGATGCAGCGACGCCGCGTGAGTGAGGAAGTATTTCGGTATGTAAAGCTCTATCAGCAGGGAAGAAAGAAATGACGGTACCTGAGTAAGAAGCTCCGGCTAAATACGTGCCAGCAGCCGCGGTAATACGTATGGAGCAAGCGTTATCCGGATTTACTGGGTGTAAAGGGAGCGTAGGCGGCAGAGCAAGTCTGATGTGAAAGCCCGGGGCTCAACCCCGGTAGTGCATTGGAAACTGTTCGGCTCGAGTGTCGGAGGGGTAAGCGGAATTCCTGGTGTAGCGGTGAAATGCGTAGATATCAGGAAGAACACCGGAGGCGAAGGCGGCTTACTGGACGATTACTGACGCTGAGGCTCGAAAGCGTGGGGAGCGAACAGGATTAGATACCCTGGTAGTCCACGCTGTAAACGATGAATACTAGGTGTCGGTACCCGAAGGGTATCGGTGCCGTCGCAAACGCATTAAGTATTCCACCTGGGGAGTACGTTCGCAAGAATGAAACTCAAAGGAATTGACGGGGACCCGCACAAGCGGTGGAGCATGTGGTTTAATTCGAAGCAACGCGAAGAACCTTACCAAGTCTTGACATCCCGATGACAAGCGATGTAATGTCGTCTCTCTTCGGAGCATCGGAGACAGGTGGTGCATGGTTGTCGTCAGCTCGTGTCGTGAGATGTTGGGTTAAGTCCCGCAACGAGCGCAACCCTTGTTCTTAGTAGCCAGCAGGTGAAGCTGGGCACTCTAAGGAGACTGCCGGGGTGAACCCGGAGGAAGGTGGGGATGACGTCAAATCATCATGCCCCTTATGACTTGGGCTACACACGTGCTACAATGGCGTAAACAAAGGGAGGCGAAGCCGTGAGGCCAAGCGAATCCCAAAAATAACGTCTCAGTTCGGATTGTAGTCTGCAACTCGACTACATGAAGCTGGAATCGCTAGTAATCGCAGATCAGCATGCTGCGGTGAATACGTTCCCGGGTCTTGTACACACCGCCCGTCACACCATGGGAGTTGGTAATGCCCGAAGTCAGTGACCCAACCGCAAGGAGGGAGCTGCCGAAGGCAGGACTGATAACTGGGGTGAAGTCGTAACAAGGTAGCCGTATCGGAAGGTGCGGCTGGATCACCTCCTTTCTAAGAGATCGAGTAGAGTGTTGTTTCATTGTTGAGTTATCAGGCACGCGAGTGTTTGAGCGCAACTTGTCAGCTTTGCTGATGAGCGCATCTTATCGGCAGAGCCGATAAGCATGTCTTGTGGACTTCGTCCACAAGCCGGGGCATTCGCCCCGAGGATCATCAAAAACAAATGCTTACGAATGCAAGCATTCGACGCATTGTTTTTTCCGATCCTTGCGGCTCAAAGATAACTTCATATTTCTGGTGGCGATGCGCCTGGGGGGAACACCCGTTAACATCCCGAACACGATGGTTAAGACTCAGGCGGCCGACGGTACTCGGCTGGAGACGGCCCGGAAGAATAGGTGGCCGCCAGATATTTCTTTTTATTGAGAAGAAGACGATTTATTCGTCATTCGAGTGCTCAAGAGATTGAACACCGGAATGACTGATAAATTCAGTCAACCTGAGAGATCAGGGAGTACCTTGAAAACTTCATACAGATAGAAGAATTGATAAAAAGACCTTCTGGATCTGCGGATCATGAGCGGACCTGTTCGCGAATGAGATGGAGATTGCAACAGAAAGGTCGATAAATATCAAGACATCCGAGAATTAACAAACCGATCGAAAGATCAAAACACAAGCTTTTTTAAGCTGATGCAACGCTATGCATCAAAAGAATACGAGGACAAAAGCAGCGTGCGAATAACGCGCCTGGCTACTAGATTCAAGCTTCGTCTTAACAGACTCGCTTTCACCAAGGGCCATGCATGCATCGCACGTAAGACGCTAACATCGCCTGAGGGCTCGTTACCGTCTAAGTGCTCGTAGCGAGGTCAAGCAAGAAAGAGCGCAGGGTGGATGCCTTGGCACTAAGAGCCGAAGAAAGACGTGATAAGCTGCGAAAAGCCGTGGGGAGCTGCACATAAGCTGTGATCCACGGATTTCTGAATGGGGAAACCCGGCCGGACAAACTCCGGTCATCCATAGCCCAATCCATAAGCTATGGAAGGGAACCCGGTGAACTGAAACATCTAAGTAGCCGGAGGAAGAGAAAGAAACATCGATTCCGTAAGTAG
>NZ_GG665868.1 GCF_000160115.1 Shuttleworthella satelles DSM 14600 | reverse complement strand
ATGCGCACCCGTTCTCGGAGCACTGTCCGACCGCTTTGGCCGCCGCCCAGTCCTGCTCGCTTCGCTACTTGGAGCCACTATCGACTACGCGATCATGGCGACCACACCCGTCCTGTGGATCCTCTACGCCGGACGCATCGTGGCCGGCATCACCGGCGCCACAGGTGCGGTTGCTGGCGCCTATATCGCCGACATCACCGATGGGGAAGATCGGGCTCGCCACTTCGGGCTCATGAGCGCTTGTTTCGGCGTGGGTATGGTGGCAGGCCCCGTGGCCGGGGGACTGTTGGGCGCCATCTCCTTGCATGCACCATTCCTTGCGGCGGCGGTGCTCAACGGCCTCAACCTACTACTGGGCTGCTTCCTAATGCAGGAGTCGCATAAGGGAGAGCGTCGACCGATGCCCTTGAGAGCCTTCAACCCAGTCAGCTCCTTCCGGTGGGCGCGGGGCATGACTATCGTCGCCGCACTTATGACTGTCTTCTTTATCATGCAACTCGTAGGACAGGTGCCGGCAGCGCTCTGGGTCATTTTCGGCGAGGACCGCTTTCGCTGGAGCGCGACGATGATCGGCCTGTCGCTTGCGGTATTCGGAATCTTGCACGCCCTCGCTCAAGCCTTCGTCACTGGTCCCGCCACCAAACGTTTCGGCGAGAAGCAGGCCATTATCGCCGGCATGGCGGCCGACGCGTTGGGCTACGTCTTGCTGGCGTTCGCGACGCGAGGCTGGATGGCCTTCCCCATTATGATTCTTCTCGCTTCCGGCGGCATCGGGATGCCCGCGTTGCAGGCCATGCTGTCCAGGCAGGTAG
>NZ_GG665869.1 GCF_000160115.1 Shuttleworthella satelles DSM 14600 | reverse complement strand
CTTCAAGGATCGCTCGCGGCTCTTACCAGCCTAACTTCGATCATTGGACCGCTGATCGTCACGGCGATTTATGCCGCCTCGGCGAGCACATGGAACGGGTTGGCATGGATTGTAGGCGCCGCCCTATACCTTGTCTGCCTCCCCGCGTTGCGTCGCGGTGCATGGAGCCGGGCCACCTCGACCTGAATGGAAGCCGGCGGCACCTCGCTAACGGATTCACCACTCCAAGAATTGGAGCCAATCAATTCTTGCGGAGAACTGTGAATGCGCAAACCAACCCTTGGCAGAACATATCCATCGCGTCCGCCATCTCCAGCAGCCGCACGCGGCGCATCTCGGGCAGCGTTGGGTCCTGGCCACGGGTGCGCATGATCGTGCTCCTGTCGTTGAGGACCCGGCTAGGCTGGCGGGGTTGCCTTACTGGTTAGCAGAATGAATCACCGATACGCGAGCGAACGTGAAGCGACTGCTGCTGCAAAACGTCTGCGACCTGAGCAACAACATGAATGGTCTTCGGTTTCCGTGTTTCGTAAAGTCTGGAAACGCGGAAGTCAGCGCCCTGCACCATTATGTTCCGGATCTGCATCGCAGGATGCTGCTGGCTACCCTGTGGAACACCTACATCTGTATTAACGAAGCGCTGGCATTGACCCTGAGTGATTTTTCTCTGGTCCCGCCGCATCCATACCGCCAGTTGTTTACCCTCACAACGTTCCAGTAACCGGGCATGTTCATCATCAGTAACCCG
>NZ_GG665870.1 GCF_000160115.1 Shuttleworthella satelles DSM 14600 | reverse complement strand
CCGGCCGACCGTCCGCGGTTCTGTCATGAACCCCAACGACCACTCCCCATGGAGGTGGTGAGGGTAAGGCTCCTGTTGGACGTCCGGCGCCTTCAACACCCTGGGGCAAGCCTGCTCTGGGTCTGAAGACCAGAAAGAAGAACGCAAAGTCTAACAAGCTTATCGTAAGAAGACGCGACGGTAAGGCAATCAAGTAAGGAGGATACAATGGCACGTTCATTAAAGAAGGGACCATTTGCTGACGAGAGCTTATTGAAGAAGGTTAACGCGATGAACGCTTCCGGCGACAAGACCGTAATCAAGACCTGGTCTCGTCGTTCCACAATCTTCCCGAGCTTCGTGGGACATACCTTTGCAGTCTATGACGGCCGCAAGCATGTTCCCGTCTATGTAACCGAGGATATGGTCGGACATAAGCTTGGTGAGTTCGTAGCCACCAGAACCTTCCGCGGCCACAAGGGCAACGAGAAGAAGACTGGCGTCAGATAAGCGTAATATTCGAAAGGA